>NZ_JAKUCN010000009.1 GCF_022808595.1 Microvirga solisilvae | reverse complement strand
CCGGCGCCAATCCAAGCCAGCGCATCCTGGTGCTCAAGCAGCCGGTGGGCGTGTGCGCGGCCATCACCCCCTGGAACTTTCCCAATGGCATGATCACCCGGAAAGTGGGCCCGGCGCTGGCGGCCGGCTGCACCATGGTGCTCAAGCCGGCAGCCCAGACCCCGCTCTCGGCCCTGGCGCTGGCCGTGCTGGCCGAGCGGGCCGGCATCCCGAAGGGCGCCTTCTCGGTCATCACCACGAGCGAGGCCAAGCCCATCGGCGAGGAGTTCTGCCGCAACCCGCAGGTGGCCAAGATCACGTTTACTGGCTCGACCAACGTCGGCCGCTGGCTGATGCGCGAGGCGGCGGACGGGATCAAGCGGCTGTCGCTGGAGCTGGGCGGCAATGCGCCGTTCATCGTGTTCGACGATGCCGATCTCGATGCGGCGGTGGAAGGGGCCATGGCCTCGAAGTTCCGCAATGCCGGCCAGACCTGCGTGTGCGCCAACCGGATCTATGTGCAGGAGAGCGTGGCTCAAGCCTTTGCCGAGAAGCTGGCGGCCAAGGCGAGGAACCTGAAGCTCGGCCGGGGCACGGAGGAGGGCGTGGCCATGGGCCCGCTGATCGACGAGCGCGCGGTGGCGAAGATGGAGGAGCATGTGGCCGATGCCCTCTCGAAGGGCGGGCGGGTGCTGGTGGGCGGTCAGCGCTCGGATCTGGGCGGCACGTTCTTCGAGCCCACCGTGATGACGGGCGTGAACCAGGCGATGAGAGTGACGAAGGAGGAGACGTTCGCGCCGCTGGCGCCGATCATTCCGTTTGCGGACGAGGCGGATGTGATCGGGATGGCGAACGACACGGAGTTCGGGTTGGCGTCGTATTTCTATGCCAAGGACATGGCGCGGGTGTTTCGTGTGGCGGAGGCGTTGGAGAGCGGGATGGTGGGCGTGAACACGCCGGCGCTTGCCAACGAAATGGCGCCGTTCGGGGGCATCAAGCAATCGGGGCTGGGGCGCGAGGGCTCGAAATACGGCATCGAGGGCTTCCTCGAAATCAAATACATCGCTCTCTCAGGCCTCTAAGCCACAGGATACAGGGTTGCATCAAGTTGCTTGACGGCTTCGCTTCGGAACGGACATGATGCCGATAATGCCTATTCGGGCCGAGAGTACGTGAATGGACGATTGGTGCCACGCGTCGGAAGCACTTCGCGAGGTGCAGCTCTCCTGTTCATTGTTCTCTCACCCCAGAGGAGCTTCCGAACGATGATCTCCGGCTAGCATGGCGCTTTCTTTTCGACAGGTTCGTTATTTTGTCGCCGTCGCAGAAGCCGGCTCAGTCGCAGGCGCTGCGCGCCTGCTCTCCATATCCCAATCGACCATCACCGAAGCGGTGCAGGAACTGGAGCACGATCTTGGAGTCAAGCTCGTTGAGCGCAGTTCCCATGGGATGTCGCTGACGCTCAAGGGATATCATTTCCTTCGCCATGCCGAGAAGATACTGGCCGAAGTCTCCAATGCCAGACGCGCGCTCGAAGAGAACAGCGTTCCCACGACAGGCCGGGTCAATCTTGGGGTCACGCCGCTTGTGGCCAGTTATATCCTCGCCGATCTTTTGGCCCGGTTTCGGCGTGCGCTTCCTCTCCTCGAAGTCAATGTAGTCGAGGACAATCACGATTATCTGGAGCACCTGCTGATCGGTGGCGAGCTCGATATTGCGGTCATGGTGCTGCCGCAGAATCTTTCGCTTCTCTCCCTTGAGGCCGAGATCGTGGAGGCTTCCCCTTACAGGCTCTGGCTTCCCCTCGGCCATCCCCTGGCGCAATCTCCCGAAGTGAGCCTGCGCGATCTGGCGGACGAGCCGCAGATCTTGCTTGCCATCGACGAGATCGATCAGGCGCCCAAACTTGCGTGGCAGCAGCTTGGCATTCGTCCACCCATTGCTTTTCGAACCCGCTCGGTCGAGGCCGTGCGTAGTTTAGTGGCGACAGGGGCGGGACTCGCGGTACTGCCCGATCTCACTTACCGGCAATGGTCGCTGGAGGGCGACAAAATCGATGCCCGCCGCATTCGGGAGGAGCTTCCAGCCGTATCTGTGGGTGTGGTGTGGCGACGGGGATCCCGCTTGTCCTCTGCGGCCTCGCAATTCCTGTCCGTGGTCCAAACCTATCGCTCAACCCGGCATCGAGGGTGAGGTATCGGAAATTCCGATAGTGAAATTCTCCCGAATGAATTGGCGTAGCTTGCCGGATTAGGACACTCTTCTCGTATGGGACAAAGGCTCTCTTAAAAAAGCCTGCCCGAAATGTCAGCAGGGGCATAAGGGAAGGGGAGGCGCATCCATGCGTCGCACAGTATTCACAGCCATTGGCCTCTGCTTGGCGACATCGCTTGGCGCATTTCCTGCCGGCGCGCAGGTCAAGCAACTCGGCAAGGCTGAAGGCTCAGTCGATATCATTGCATGGCCCGGCTATATCGAGCGGGGCGAAACCGACAAGAAATACGACTGGGTGACAGGCTTCGAGCAGAAAACCGGCTGCAAGGTCAACGTGAAGACCGCCGGCACGTCTGACGAGATGGTGGCCCTCATGAACGAGGGTGGATTCGATCTCGTTACCGCATCGGGCGATGCAAGCCTCAGGCTGATCTCCGGCAAGCGCGTGCAGCCGATCAACACGAGCCTCATCCCAAGCTGGAAAACCGTCGACGAGCGCCTGCAGAAAGCGCCCTGGCACACGGTGGACAATGTACATTACGGCGTGCCCTACCAATGGGGTTCGAACGTGCTGATGTACAATACGGATACGTTTAAGGAGGCACCGAAGAGCTGGAGCGTCGTGTTCGAGGAAACGACGCTGCCTGACGGCAAGTCCAACAAAGGACGCGTCCAGGCTTTCGATGGTCCGATCTACATTGCTGATGCCGCTCTCTACCTCATGAAGCACAAGCCCGAGCTCGGCATCAAGGATCCTTATGAGCTCACCGAGGCGCAGTACAAGGCCGCTCTCGAGCTCCTGCGCAAGCAGCGCACCATGGTTCAGCGCTATTGGCACGACGCCATGGTGCAGGTGGACGATTTCACTAACGAGGGCGTGGTCGCATCCTCGTCATGGCCGTTCCAGGTCAATCTCCTGAAAAGCCAGGGTAAATCCATTGCCAGCACGGTGCCGGAGGAAGGCGCAACCGGCTGGGCGGATACCACCATGATGCACGTGGATGCTCCGCATCCAAACTGCGCCTACATGTGGATCGAACATTCCTTGAGCCCGAAGGTACAGGGCGATCTCGCTTCTTGGTTCGGCTCGGTGCCGTCCGTGCCCGCAGCCTGCAAGGGCAATGAGCTTCTCGGCGCAGAGGGTTGCGAGACCAACGGTATGGGGAATTTCGAGAGGATCAAGTTCTGGCGCACGCCGGTCTCGAAGTGCTCGACCCAGTCTGAGGGCTGCGTGCCCTATTATCGCTGGGTGACCGATTACATCGCCATCCTCGGCGGCCGGTAAAGTCTTACGCAAGAGGCGCTCTCTCGCAGAAGAGAGCGCCCTCCCTTGAAACGTGAGGCTTGATCATTTGAGCTCCGGAGCGCCCATCATGTCCGTTCATACGCGTCCGCAAGACACCTTTGCGGCCCATCCACTCGTGTCCTCAAATGGCACTGCCGTCCGCTTCACACATGTCGCCCGCCATTTCGGCGCAGTGAAGGCGGTTGATGGTCTCGATCTTGAAATCCGTGCGGGCGAGTTCTTCTCCATGCTTGGTCCTTCAGGATCCGGAAAGACCACCTGCCTGCGATTGATTGCGGGCTTCGAACAGCCTGATGCGGGTGAGATCAGCATTTTCGATGAACCGGTCGCGGGTATCCCGCCCTATCGGCGCGCGGTGAATACGGTTTTTCAGGATTACGCGCTCTTCCCACATCTCAATATCCTCGACAACGTCACTTATGGATTGCGCATTCGCGGCATGGGACGTGCGGAGCGGGAGAAGCTCGGGCGCGAGGCTCTGGCGCTCGTCAAACTCATTGGGTTCGATACGCGGCGTCCGCCGCAGCTCTCCGGCGGCCAGCGCCAGCGCGTGGCGCTGGCACGTGCTCTTGTGAACCGCCCCAAGGTCCTTCTCCTCGACGAACCGCTCGGCGCGCTGGATCTGAAGCTTCGGGAGGAGATGCAGGTCGAATTGAAGGCGCTGCAACGCAGCCTTGGCCTCACCTTCATCTTCGTTACGCACGATCAGGGCGAGGCGCTCTCCATGAGCGATCGCGTCGCCGTGTTCAACGCCGGGCACATCGTTCAAGTGGGCACGCCGGAAGAGGTTTACGAGCGGCCGCAGACACGGTTCGTGGCTGAGTTCGTCGGCGGATCCAACGTGCTTGAGCCTGCTGTTTCAGCACGCTTCGGCGGGCCGGAGCGCCTCATCAGTCTGCGGCCGGAAGCCATCGCTGTTCGATCTTCGGGCGTCGCATCTGAAATTGGCAGACTTCATGCGAGCGGCACCTGCATCGAGGTTCAATACCAGGGTGCCATGCGTCGTGTCATCGCGGATTGCGCAGGCGTGCGTCTATGCGCTCTTGTGAACGCTGCCGAGGTGCGTGATCTGAATCCTGGCGAGCGGATCAGCCTGTCCTGGTTACCTGCCGCCATGCATGCGATGGAGGATGGCCGGTGACATCCGCTGTCTTGGATCTTCCGCTGCCGAGGGAAAGCCTATCGCGGCGCTTGTCCGACGCGCTCTTCAAGTACCGAGGGCTGCTCCTGACCCTGCTCCTCGTGCCGCCCCTCCTGTGGCTCGGCATCGTGTATGTGGGAAGCCTCATCGCATTGTTGCTTCAGAGTTTCTTCTCCATCGACGAATTTTCGGGAACGATCGTCCGGGAATTCACTCTCAAGACCTATGCCGAGCTTCTGCATCCGGCAAATCTCGACGTTATCCTCCGCACGGTAGTCATGGCTGCCGCCGTTACAGCAGCATCTGCTATCCTTGCCTTTCCGATTGCCTATTATGCGGCTCGCTATGCCCGAGGCCAGATGAAGGCGGCGTTCTATCTCGCGATCATGATGCCGCTCTGGTCGAGCTATCTGGTGAAGGTTTATGCCTGGAAGCTTCTTCTGGCAAAGGAAGGTGCGGTCGCCTGGGCTGCGGATCAGATCGGGGCGACGCCTGCCATCGACAGTATCTTGAGCGCGCCCCTGATCGGAGGGCCATCGCTTTCCGTCAGTTACTTCGGCCAGTTTCTTGTCTTCATCTATCTCTGGCTTCCGTTCATGATCCTGCCGATCCAGGCAGCTCTCGAGCGCGTGCCGGGAAGCCTCATCGAAGCCTCCGCCGATTTGGGAGCTGCCCCCAACCAGACCTTTCGCACCGTGATCCTGCCGCTTGCTTTGCCGGGCGTCGTGGCGGGATCCATCTTCACCTTCTCGCTCACCCTGGGCGATTACATCCTGCCGCAGATTATCGGTCCTTCCACGCTGCTGCTGGGGCAGGCAGTCTACATGCTTCAGGGCACAGCCGGTAACATACCGCTGGCTGCGGCCTTCGCGGTTGTGCCGATCTCTGTCATGGCGCTTTACCTCTTGATAGCCAAGCGGATGGGAGCGTTCGATGCGTTCTAAGGCGTCTCTCGGCCTGAAGATCGGAACAGGGCTTGGGCTCCTGTTCCTCCACGCGCCATTGGCATTTGTGATCCTTTACGCCTTCACCACTGAGGAACGCAGCTATCAGTTCCCGCCGCCTGGCCTGACCTTGAAATGGTTCGGCGTAGCCTGGAGCAGACCGGATGTGTGGAATGCGCTAACGCTGTCCTTTCAGGTAGCGGCGGTTGCAACGATCCTTGCCCTCGTTCTCGGAACTCTCGCGGCAGGCGCTCTGGCCCGCACGCGTTTCTTCGGACGCGAGGCGATCTCGCTCCTCATCATTCTTCCCATTGCCCTGCCAGGTATCGTCACGGGCATCGCACTCCGCTCGGCTTTCAGCCTTATGGATATCCCGTTCTCTTTCTGGACCATCGTGGTGGGCCACGCGACCTTCTGCGTCGTCGTGGTGCACAACAATGCGGTGGCGCGGCTGCGGCGCATGTCTCCATCCATTGTCGAGGCGTCTTACGATCTCGGAGCCGATAGCATTCAGACCTTTCGCTATGTGATCCTGCCGAACCTCGGTACCGCCCTTCTGGCCGGCGCGATGCTGGCCTTCGCCCTGTCCTTCGACGAGGTGATCGTCACCACTTTCACGGCAGGGCAGCAATCGACCCTGCCGATCTGGATGCTCAACGAGCTTGTTCGCCCCCGCCAGCGACCTGTCACAAACGTCGTCGCGGTGATCGTCATCATCCTGACTTTCTTGCCCATCCTCGCGGCTTATTACCTGACGCGCGAAGAGGGGCCTGCGTCCGACCGTCCGTGACGCACAATCGATCAGAACAACAGGAGGAATGCTATGGATACAGGAAGCCTTGCGCGGCCCGCAGAAGTCGAGATGCTGATCGGTAGCCGCTTCGAAGCGGGAGTTGAGGATGCGGAAACCATCCTCAATCCTCGCACCGGCGAGACTGTGATGAAGCTGCCGGAAGCCTCGATGGACCAGGTCGACAGGGCCGTCTCCGCAGCCGAGGCGGCCTTCACGTCATGGTCGCGCACGACCCCTGGCGAACGCTCTGCCCTTCTTTTGAAATTGGCGGACCGGATTGAAGCCGAGGCCGAGGCTTACGCGACGTTGGAAGCTCTCAACTGCGGCAAGCCGCGCTACCTCGTACTGCGCGATGAGATTCCTGCCATCGTCGACTGCTTCCGCTTCTTCGCCGGCGCGGTGCGAACCATGCAAGGGGCCATTGCCGGTGAGTATCTGCCTGGCCATACCTCGATGATCCGGCGCGACCCGGTCGGTGTCGTCGCATCCATCGCGCCCTGGAACTATCCGCTGATGATGGCGGCCTGGAAACTTGCCCCGGCGCTTGCCGGTGGCAATACCGTCGTCATCAAGCCCTCCGAACAGACACCGCTCACCGCCTTGAAACTCGCCAAGACGATCGCCGAGATCTTCCCGGAAGGCGTGGTCAACGTGGTGGTCGGGCGAGGCGAGACCGTCGGGCAGGCGTTGATCTCCCATCCGAAGGTATCGATGATCTCGCTTACAGGCGATGTCGCGACCGGCAAGAAGGTGCTGACGGCGGCAGCAAACTCAGTCAAGCGCACGCATCTGGAACTCGGCGGCAAGGCGCCTGTCATCGTGTTTGACGATGCCGATCTCGCGGAGGTTATCGAAGGCATCAAGGTCTTTGGCTATTATAATGCAGGCCAGGACTGCACCGCTGCCTGCCGCATCTACGCCGGGTCCAAGATCTACGACCGTTTCGTGGCCGATCTCTCCTCAGCGGTGTCGGGCTTGCGCTTCGGCCAAATCAACGATGAAGACAATGACATCGGCCCGCTGATCTCACCCCGTCAGCGCTCGCGGGTAGCATCCTTCGTACAGCGCGCATCGGATCTGAACCATGTTGAGATCACCACAGGCGGCAAGGAGGGCAGTGGTAGCGGCTTCTTTTATGAGCCTACAGTGATCGCCGGCGCCCGTCAGGAGGACGAGATCGTTCGCCGTGAGGTCTTTGGGCCCGTGGTTTCGATTACGCGCTTCGATGATGTGGATCAAGCGGTAGCCTGGGCCAACGATTCCGATTACGGCCTCGCATCATCGGTCTGGTCGAAGGACGTCACGAGAGCCATGAGCACCGCTGTGCGGCTGCAATATGGCTGCACCTGGGTGAACTGCCATTTCATGCTCGTCAATGAGATGCCACATGGCGGCGTCAAGCAGTCGGGCTACGGCAAGGATATGAGCATGTATGCTCTCGAAGATTATACTGCAGTCCGTCATGTAATGGTGAAGACAGGCTAAACCGTCCGCCTCATTTCTCATGTACGTTGGTGCATTGAAGTTAAATTCTTGATCTCGATGCACCTCAACATCACGGTGCTACTTCGAAGTTTTTGCAGCAAAGGGCGGCCTCTTCCAGCCGCCCTTTGTCTTAACGGCGCTCAATTTCATGCAAGCTCGTTGACTGCCCGCCAAGCCTGATCGATGGCAGCTTGGGTATACGCCTCCCAAGCGGCATCGGCATTGGCGATTGCCACGTTGCCGAACGGCTTGCGGGCGAGCTTGATCGTTGCCGTCATCTCATCCTCTTCCTCGTACAGCGTGTTTTCGGCATAGGAGTAGCCGTGCGGCCAGCGGTTGATGGTGATGCCGAGGATGTCGCGTTCCGCATCGAACCCACTGCCCGCGAGCTGGCGGCTGAGCTGGCTACGGACTTCGCGTTCCATGTCCTCGAAAGGCGTCTCCAGAAGGACTTGACGTCCCATTCGCGCCTGATCCCGGCAATCGAGCCCTTGATTGGGAGCCGTCACGGCACGGTACATGTGGATACACATCGGATCGTCCGGGGACTTCGGGAAATTATACCCGCCGAGACTGACGGGAAAATCCATCTTCACCCGCGCATAGGGCATCGTCGGTGAATAGATGTCGTGCACGCCCAGTTTGACGAACGGCTGCCAGTTGCGGATGACCACGTTCGTATAGACCAAAGGCAGCTTCACATTCTGCCGTAGGGCGTGTTTCTGCTCTTCGGGGATCTCCGGCGCGATGAAGGGGATCAGCATGTTCCATCCGGCGAGAATAGCCTTCTTGGATCGCACCTTGTGCAGCTTTCCTGCATTGGAATACGTGACGTGAACGCCGCCTTGAACATTGGCGACGTTCAGCCCGATGCTGTTAAGGCGGATACGAATGGATGAGGTGGGCTCGTCGAGTTTTGAATAGTCGAACTTCGCCAACACCACGTCTTCCATCGTCTTTCCAGGGGCCACCGCTGGAATCAGGCTTCGCACCAACAAACGCGCAATCGAGGCGTTCCCATCGGGAAAATGATAGATATAGGGCTCATCGCTCTCGTCATCTGATTGGCTGCCATTGCCTAGACGCAGCCCATCAAATCCAGGGAATCCGGCTTCCATTGCATCGAAGGCAGAAACGGTGTCGAAGCTGGTTCCGAAATAATCGTCGAAGCGTCCCTGGAAATACATGGCCGCGCGTTCGCTGAGCTTAGCGTCCTTGATGAGGAAGTCGCGATAGCTGGTTTTCGCAAGGTGCTTGTTCTTCTCCGCCTTGGTCTTTCCTCGCAGATAGTCGGCCGGCTTCTCGTGGAAGGCAATCAGCGCGGCCTTGTCGCTGTCGGACAGCGGAAAGTCATTGATGAACTGCCGGATGGGGCGGTCGTTCAGCAGGGCGGGTAACTGATCTTCCGCTGCCATCGTGAAGGGATCGCCCGTCACGAGCTTGTCGACACCCCAGTTCTCCTTGTCAAAGAATGTGCCGCGGCTGAGCTTGTATGAGTGATAGAGCTTGCGGTCGAAGGCTCTCGTAAAACGATTGATATCGACGGCAAGCGACTTCAGGAGCCTCGTCGCCACTTTGCTGTAGCTCGTACGTGGCGATTCCATGCTTTCAGTCCCGCCATAGCCGAGGATCAGGCGGTCTCCAGCCATGAATTCGTTGCGCTTCGCGTGCCCTCCGAAATCGTCATGGTTGTCGAGAATGAGAATCTTTTTCTTAGTGCCGTGCTTTTCTCGGTAGAACCACGCTGCCGACAAACCGCTAATGCCGCCGCCGACAATGACGAGGTCATAATCCTCCTCGACCGGAGCTGCTGAGAAATCGAATGTAGCGCCTTCGCGGGCCAGTGAATGAGCTGCATCGAAGGAGCCAGGATGGCTGCCGCGAAGGCCTGTGAGAGCGGGAGGGTAATAGTTGCTCTCAAGCGTGCCGGGCAGCACCTGTTCCGCCCTCAACAGATCGATCGGAGCCAAGCCTGCGGCAATGGTCAGCGCTACGCCATTTAGAAAATCGCGTCGGGTGGTCATGCTTCCTCCTTGAGTATTCCCTTTGTGTTTTTGAACGATGGGCTTGCCGCCAATCCGCTTTCTTCGTCCCGCAGGGTGCCTCCGCCGCTCACCTGCAGGCTCCAGCCGTTCTGGAATTCAGGCATGAGGTTCTGGTCAGGAAGCTCACGATCCATTGAGCAGCGAGGATGGATTCCACCCTGTGATTTGCGTTCTTCAGGCTGGCGCGGGCGCCGGCAATGGCATGGCCAGGAATACCGCTTGCCTCCAGCGCATCCAGAAGCTCCGCCAGAAATTCCGGGGTGAATTCGGGATGGGCCTGGAAGGTGAGCGCATGATCGCCATAGGTGAGAATGGCGTTGGGGCAGAAAGGAGAGGAGGCGATCACCTTTGCATCTTCCGGCAAGACCGTGACCTGGTCCTGATGCACCGCGTTCAGGCAAACCGTGCCCGCATTGGCTTCCATCCATTTAGGCGCTTCCTTGATCGTGTAACGATGGGGACCAAGGCCCCACCCGTTTTGAGCGCGCTCGACCTTTCCGCCCATAGCCTGCGCCAAAATTTGATGGCCGAAGCAGATGCCGATGATCGGTTTTCTCGCGGCCATCATTTGCCGCAGAAATTCCTCAAGGCGCACCATCCACGGGAGGCGATCAAATGCCGTGTGACGGGATCCGGTCAGGAGCCAGGCGTCGCATTCGTCTATAGAGGCGGGCCATTTATCGTATAGGACGGCGTAGGGAGTGAGCTTCAGCGACGGCTCGACAGCGCGCAAAAGCGCGCTGAACATGTCTACATAGGTGCCGTGGCGCTCCGTCAGGTGCTCGCGGTTTCGCCCTGTTTCCAGAATTCCGATCCGCATGCGGTTCGTCCTTTGCCTGCGCTGTTAGCGTTTGCAGAGATAGGTTGAGAGATAGCCTCGACTTGCAGGATTCTCTCGCGGTTGTGCCTTGCGGCTTGCTGCTTCATTACGTGAAGTTTCCTGCGAGCCTGCCATGCATAAAGAAAGACACAGAGGCCCACGACGGTGATCATGATGGTTGCAAGTGCGTTCACGTCCGGGCTGACGCCGAGGCGAACCTTGGAGAAGATCAGCATCGGCAGCGTGCTGCTGCCCGGCCCCGAGACGAAGCTCGAGATCACGAGATCGTCGAAGGAAAGGGTAAAGGCGAGAAGCCATCCCGAGATCAGTGCCGGCGCGAGCATCGGCAGCGTCACGTCGATAAAAGCGCGCCAGGGCCGCGCGCCGAGATCGAGCGCTGCCTCTTCCAGAGTGCCGTCCATCTGTGCAAGGCGGGACTGCACGACAATAGCCACGTAGGCCATGCAGAATGTGGCGTGGGAGAGGACGAGTGTGGTGAGGCCGCGCCCGGCCGGCCAACCGATCAGATCCTCCATCGCTACAAAGAGAAGGAGCAACGACAGACCCGTGATCACCTCCGGCATGACGAGCGGTGCTGAGATCATGCCGGCCATGGCCACCTTGCCTCGGAAAGGCCCGAAGCGGGAGAGAACATATCCTGCCAGAGTACCCAGCACTACTGCTACGGTAGCACTCAAGGCTGCAATCTCGATGCTAAGCCAAGCGCCGTCGAGGAGGGCCTGATTACTGATGAGTTCACGGTACCATTGCAGGGAGAAACCGCCCCACACAGTGACGAGACGCGAGCTGTTGAAGCTCAAAGCCATCATGGTGATGATGGGAGCGTAGAGAAATACGAGCCCTGCCGTTGTCATGACGGTGATGAAGCGGCCTTGTCGTCGCATAAATTACCTCTCATCCATGCCCGAAAGACTGCTGGCGCCCGCGACTGCGCAGCAGCATGACGGGCACCACCAGCACGATCAGCATGACGATGGCCACCGCCGACGCCATCGGCCAATCGCGATTGCTGAAGAACTCGTCCCACAGCACGCGCCCGATCATCAGCGTGTCGGGACCACCCATCAGGGCCGGGATTACGAACTCGCCTACGGCCGGCACGAAGACCAGAACGCAGCCAGCCACCACGCCCGGCAGGGCCAGTGGCAGGGTGATTGTGAAAAAGCTCGTCGCCGGCCGTGCGCCGAGATCGGCGGAAGCCTCGAGCAGGGTTTCATCGAGCTTTTCCAGGGTGGCGTAGAGCGGCAGCACCATGAAAGGCAGGTACGTGTAGACGATACCGAGATATACGGCGAAATCCGTTTGCAGGAGCGCGAGCGGCTCGTCGATCACTCCAAGCCACACAAGCACGCTGTTGACGATGCCATTGCTCTGAAGGATGCCGATCCAGGCATAGACGCGCAGCAGCATCGATGTCCAGAACGGCAGCATCACCACGGCCAGCCAGAGGAGCCGCATTTCCGCGCTTTGGCGGGCGATGAAGAGAGCTATGGGAAAGGCGACGAGCAAGCAGAAGAACGTCGAGACTGCTGCAATCTTCAAGGAGCCGACATAGGCGGCAAGATAAAGATTATCCTCGAACAGGAAAAGGAATTTTCCGAAATCGATGCGGATGGACAGGACTTTGTCATCCACCCAGCTGAGAAGCGCCGTATAGGGCGGAACAGCGATATCCGCCTCTGCGAGCGAAATTTTCAGGACGAAAACGAAGGGAAGCGCGAAGAAAGCGAGTAGCCAGACCATCGGAATAGCAGTCACGCTCATTCGTCCAAGACGCTGAGATAATCCGCTGGGCTCGGAAGCGGTGGTGCGCGCCGCCTGTTTGGGGTGAGCACTCGCCGTCATGAGGTCAATACCACCCCGCTGGAGGATCCCCAGGAGCAATAGACAGGATCGGACGGCTCGAAAACCATGCTCTCGTGTCTGTCGAGATTGGGCAGTGTGGCGCGGATCAGCTTGCCGGTGCCGAGGCGGATCTGTAACACGCTGACATTGCCGAGATAGGCAACCTCGTCGACAACGCCTTTGACCACATTATCCGCTCCTGCCGGCGTCTCGTGGCTGAGGCGGATCTTTTCAGGCCGGATTGCGACATGAACAGACTGCCCTGGCGCGCTGCTGATGCCGTGGCTGACATACAGGGTGCAGCCGGCTTCCTCGGAGCGGATGCGTACGTAATCCGGCTCATCCTCCACAAGTCTGCCTTCGAACATGTTCACCGCGCCGATAAACTGGGCGACGAAACGGCTGCTCGGGAATTCATAAAGGTTTCTTGGTTCCCCGATCTGAACGAGCTGTCCTTCGTTCATCACGCCCATGCGGGTTGCCAGGGTCATAGCCTCGTCCTGGTCGTGGGTGACCACGATGAAGGTCGTACCGAGCTGGCTTTGTATCTTCATCAGTTCGAACTGCGTTTCTTCCCGCAGCTTCTTGTCGAGCGCGCCTAGTGGCTCGTCGAGCAGAAGCAGCTTGGGCTGACGCACCAGGGACCGCGCCAGCGCCACGCGCTGACGCTGACCGCCTGAAAGCTGATCGGGCTTGCGGCGTGCAAAGTCACCCATCTTCACGAGATCGAGCATCTCCACGACCCGCCGCTTGATATCCGCTTTCCTGACGCCGGCACGGCGCAGACCGTAGCCGACATTGTCAGCTACGGTCATATGCGGAAAGAGCGCATAGGACTGGAACATCATGTTCACTGGTCGCTCGTAGGGCGGCACGTTCGTCATGTCTTGCCCGTCGATGAGAATCCGCCCTTCCGTCGGATGCTCGAAACCCGCTAGCATGCGTAGCAAGGTGCTCTTGCCGGATCCGGAGCCGCCAAGAAGGCAGAACAGCTCCGAACGATGGATGTCGAGGCTGATGTTGTTGACGGCGACAAAATCCCCGAACCGTTTGGTGACGCCCTCGATCCTGACGAAGGGGGTATCAGCCGGTGCGGACGCTGACCGAATGGGGGCAAGGCTAGTCATGACAATCCCCTGGCTTACTTGCCGGTCTTGATCTCGGTCCAAGCCCGCGTCAGGAGCCGGTCGAACTTTGCCGAGTGAGCCTTCATCGTGGAGAGCTTGGCGCGGGTCGCTTCAGGCGGATAGGTGCCGGGATCGTTGCGTACATCATCCGACACCATGGAGGTCGCCGCCATGTTCGCATTGGCATAGTGCACCTTGTCGGAGATCGCCGCGATGATCTCCGGCTTCAGAATGTAATTCAGGAAGAGATGGGCGTTCTCCGGATGTGGAGCATCCTTCGGAACAGCCATCACGTCGAACCACATGAGGCCGCCTTCCTGTGGCACGCTGAAGCCGATGGACACGTTGCTCTTAGCTTCTTCCGCACGGGTGCGAGCCTGCAGAATGTCGCCGTTATAGCCCACCACAGCACAGATGGCGCCGCTGGCCAGATCGTTGATGTACTGCGACGAATGAAAATATTTCACGCTAGGGCGCAACTTCTTCATCAGGTCCGCGCCCTTGGCGAGATCTTCCGACTTCTCGCTGTTCGGATCGATGCCCAGATAGGCAAGGGTAGTGCCGATTACCTCCGAAGGAGAATCAAGAATGGCAATGCCGCAATCCTTGAGCTTCGCCGATATCTCCGACTTGAACAGAATGTCCCAGCTTGTGATCGTATCGACGCCTAAACGCTCCTTGATTTTTTCCTTGTTGTAACCGATGCCGATCGTGCCCCACATGTAGGGGATGGCGAACTTGTTGCTGGGATCGTTCTGGGCGATCCGAGAGAGGAGATCGTTGTCGAGGTTCTTGTAGTTGCCGAGCTTTGCCTTATCGAGCGGACGAAAGAGGCCAGCTTTTGCTTGGCGCTCGAGAAATGAGGCGGTTGGGACAACAATGTCATAGTTGGAACGTCCGGCGAGCAGCTTCGCCTCGAGGATCTCGTTGGAATCGAAGACGTCGTAGTTCACCTTGATCCCGGTTTCCTTCTCGAAATTGGGAATGGTGTCCGGGGCTACATAGTCCGACCAGTTGAAGATGTTTAGAACCTTCTCCTCGGCCGCCTGGAGAGGCATCGCCAGGGCGAGGCTGATCAGTGCCGTAAAGGTTCCTCGTTTGAAGTTTCTCATGGTTTTCCGTCCCTCTCAGTTGTTATTTCTCGAATGAGATGAGCGACTGCCTTTGGCGCGGAAGCCGCTTGTGATTTCAGACGCCGAGCCGGTCGCGCAGGCCGTACCACCAGGCGCCGGCTACGGTAATCGGCACCCGCAGAGCCCGACCGCCGGGGAAGGGGTAGTAGGGAAGGTTCGCGAAGGCATCGAAGCGGGTTGCATCGCCGTGGATCGCCTCAGCGATGAGACGTCCGCCCAGATGCGTGCTCGTCACGCCGTGGCCGCTGCAGCCATGGGCAAAATAGATGTTGGATCCGATCCGGCCGAAGTGCGGAATGCGCGTGAGCGTCAGCGCGAAATTTCCGCTCCACAGGTAATCGAAGCGCACGTTGCGCAAGGAGGGGAACACCTTCGCCAGATTCGGGCGAAGACGCGCCTCTATGTCCGCAGGCTCTGCCCCGCCATACACGATGCCGCCACCAAAGAGCAGGCGGTGGTCGGCGGTGGGGCGATAATAATCAAGCACATAATTGGTGTCTTCGACGGCGGTAAGAGTCGGGAGAAGATCGCGGATTTTGTTTTCGCCTAGAACCTCCGTCGTGACGATCTGTGTGGAGACGGGCATCACCTTGTCGGTGAGGAAAGGGATGACGCCATTGAGATAGGCGTTCCCGCAGGCCACGGCGACTGGCGCGCGCACCTCGCCCTTGGCCGTCTTGACGATAGCCTTGCCATTTTCGGTCTTTACGCTCGTCACGGCGGATTGCTCGAAAATCAGCCCGCCGAGAGACTGAATGGCATCGGCCTCGCCGAGAGCGAGGTTGAGTGGATGGATGTGACCGCCGTGATGATCCATCAGGCCGCCCACGTAGCAATCGGCCTTCACATGCTCGCGCAGGCCCTCCTTGTCGAGCATTTCGAGGCCATCATGCCCCCGGCTCGCCCAATGTGCGCTCATATGCTCCAATTCTCGCATCTGCTTGCCAGTAAAGGCGGCGAACACGTTCGTAGGGCGGTAGTCGCACGCGATGTTGTAAGTCTTGATACGCTCGCGGATGATGTTCGCGCCCTCGAGGGACATCTCACCCAAGGCTTGAGCGGCCTTCTTGCCATAACGCCCCTCAATATTCTGAAGGTCGCGGCTGTAGCCGTTGACGATCTGCCCGCCGTTGCGGCCAGACGCGCCCCAGCCGATCTTTGCGGCTTCCAGCACCACCACTTTGTAGCCGCGTTCGACAAGGTGAAGTGCGGTGGATAGCCCTGTATAGCCCGCGCCGATTACGCACACGTCTGCTTCGAGCGAGCTCGTGAGAGTAGGGCGGGGCATCGACAGGTTGGCCGTCGCGGCATAGTAGGATGCAACGTGATTGATCATCGGGTCTTCTTTTTCAGTTCATAGAACGCCAAGATAGGTGGCGTATTCCGCGTCCGTGACACGGCGCGCCATCTTGTTGCGCTCCTGCCATTTCACTGACAGAAAGACTTTGTGAAAATCATCGCCGAGATACTCGCGCAGTAGTTTATTGTCGCGGAACAGGTCGATCGCCCAGTCCCAGTCGCTCGGGAGGGCCTTATCGCTTGATGATTGATCATAGGCGCTGCCCTGCACTGGATCACCCGGATCGCACTCGTTCTGTAATCCGTGCAGCACGCCGGCGATAATCGCGGCCAGAACCAAATAAGGATTGCTGTCCGCGCCCGCGACACGATGCTCGAAACGCCGGGCCTTGTGACTGCCGTTGGGAATACGGATCGACGTGGTGCGGTTTTCATAACCCCAGGTGGCATAGGTCGGCGCGTGAGTGCCGGCCTGGAAACGGCGGTATCCATTGAGGTTGGGTGCAAAGATCAGCATGGAGGAGGGCATCATCTCCAGAACCCCACCGACCGCGTGGCGCAAGGCTTTGGAGCCTGTTTCCGTGCCATCGTCGAAAATATTGCGGCCTTCGCTGTCCAATGCGCTGCAATGGATGTGGAAGCCTGATCCGGATTGGTTGCCGTAAGGCTTCGGCATGAAGGTCGCGTGCAGCTCATGGCGGCGAGCAATGCTACGCACAATCCTCTTGAACAGCACGGCTTGGTCTGCCGCCTGTACGGGATCGTTGATGTGCTCGAGATTGATCTCGAACTGGCCCGGGCCGTTCTCCACGATGCAGGTGTCGCCGGGGATGCCTTGGGCTGCGCAAGCATCGCGGATGTCGGTGAAAACGCTGGAGAATTCTTCCAGCTCGTCCATCGAGTAGAGCTGCGAGACTTCGATGGGATAACCCGATTCCGGCGCTGCAGGGGGGCGCGGGCGACCGGTCTTCAGCACGTCGCCGTCCATCAGGTAGAATTCGAGCTCCGTTGCGACCACGAGCGTCACGCCCATGTCCTTCGCGCGCTCCACCTGACGCATGAGGACTTGACGTGGGTCAATCATGAAGGGGCGACCGTCAGGGTAGTTCATGGACAGGAGCATTTGTGCCCGTGGCCGCGATGCCCATGGCACGGGAACGATGCCTGCGCCGCAGGGCATGCACAGCCCGTCACTGTCACCCGTCTCCCAGATGAGGCCGCAATCGCTCACGTCCTCACCCCAGATATCCAAGGCAAGAGCCGATAAGGGCAGCTTCATTCCGCTTTCGTACAAACGGTCCAGGCTGGAAGCGGGAACGCGCTTGCCGCGTAGGATCCCGTTCAGATCGGTGATCAAAAGGTCGATCTCTTCGATCTTGTCATTCCGGCTCAGGAATTCATGCGCGCGATCACGTTCAATCGACACGACATTCTCCTTTGCCCCCGGGTGCAAAGGTCTATGTATTAGGCTTGGGCCATCTAGGATGGCGACCTTCTTTTGGTTTTTGCAGCGTTATCTTGTACGCCTTAATGTGATCAAAAGATATGTTAAGGTCAAGCCAGGTCAAGTGCTCAAGAGAGAATATGAAAAGATGGACGTTAAAGGACGAGTTGTTCGCCTCCAGAGTCGTCAGCATCGCGAGGGATTGAGAAAATTGGCTAAAAGCCTCGATCTTCCTTTGTTGCCTAGGGCTGAAAAGGAAACGGCCAGTCAGAACGTCTATCGATGTCTCAGGCATGCGGTAATGATCGGACGCATCCCCCCAGGGCGGGCGTTGACGATCCGTGAAATTGCCGAAGCGCTCAATGTGAGCATGATGCCCGTTCGCGAGGCTCTGCGCCTGCTCTCGGCTGAACGTGCGCTTGAGGTGCGTGACAATCGTCGCGTGCAGGTTCCTAACATGACGGCATCGCGTTTTCGTGAGTTGTGCGAGTTGCGCATCGTGTTGGAAACCCATGCCGCCCTAGGGGCTTTGCCTTACATCAAGGCAGAGCATTTGGCCGAAATCGAGAAGATCGACCGCCAGATCGACGAGGCGAATCTCCGCTCTGATTTCGAGCGAGCGATCGCCCTCAACCAGGACTTCCACCGCACGATCTATCTTGCCAAGCCCGATCAGGAGAGCCTTCCGCTTATCGAAAGCGTGTGGCTGCAACTTGGCCCGTTCATCCGCATCGCGCTCTCACGCCTCGATGATTACTATCGTATAGACCGCCACGCCGAAGCAGTAAGCGCTTTGCGCCGACAGGATCCGATCGGGTTGCGTGTGGCCATTGAGGCTGATGTTCGCGATGGCATCATGCATGTGGGCGCGGAGGATCTTCTGAACGCTCACCTAGGGATGATGAGGGTGGGCCATCACGCAAAGAGGGGCTAGGGAGCGCCCATTTTTTTCCGTAGTGGGTAGAGGGCTATTGACGGGCCAAAATTGTGATCAAATTCTAAGTCACTATTCGACCCCCGCAGGAGGCGCCCGCGTGCCCCACGACCAAACCAACCCCATTGACTGGCGCGCCAGCGCCGATTGCCTCGTTTCAAAAGGCGTCGAAGGCCGAGCCTTCATCGACGGTCGCTATCGCGCTGCGGTGAGCGGCAAGATTTTCAAGGCGATCAGTCCCGTGGACGGGCGCATGCTTGCGGAAATCGCCGCCGGTGACGCCTCGGACGTGGACCTGGCTGTCGCGGCGGCGCGACGTGCGTTCGAGGATGGGCGCTGGTCTGGTCTTTCTCCCGCTCGCCGGAAGACAACGCTGCTTGCTTTCGCCAATCTCATCCTCGACCATCGCGACGAGCTCGCGTTGCTCGAAACCCTTGATATGGGGAAGCCCATCTCTGACAGCCTCGTCATTGACGTGGGGGCCACGGCGCGCTGCTTTATGTGGTTTGCGGAGGCTATCGATAAGATTTATGGCGAGGTAGCCCCAACCGCCGTCGACGTCCGTGCGACCATCACGCGTGAGCCGCTCGGTGTCGTGGCAGCGGTCGTGCCGTGGAACTTTCCAATGATCATGGCGGCCTGGAAACTCGCGCCTGCGCTGGCCAGCGGAAATTCAGTGATCCTCAAGCCTGCCGAACAATCAACCCTGACTGCGCTCCGCCTTGCAGCTCTCGCCCAGCAGGCGGGGCTTCCCGACGGAGTTTTAAATGTAGTCCCGGGTGCAGGTATCAGCGCGGGCAGGGCAATCGGGATTCATCCCGACATCGATGGGGTTTTCTTCACCGGCTCCACGGAGGTGGGCAAGTATTTCCTGCAATATTCCGGCCAGAGCAATCTGAAGAAGGTCGGCTTGGAGTGCGGTGGAAAATCCGCCCACATCATTCTCGACGATTGCGGCAATCTCGATGTTGCGGCGGATACGGCAGCCGGAGCTATCTTCTTCAACCAGGGCGAAATGTGCACCGCAGGCTCTCGCCTTATCGTGCACGAGGCGGTCAAGGATCGGGTGCTGGATCGGATCGTGAGCGGGATGGATGCTTATCGTCCGGGCGATCCGCTCGATCCGGCAACACGCATGGGCGCTCTCGTGGACGAGGAGCATACCGGCAGAGTGCTCGATTATATCGGAGTCGCTCAGTCCGAAGGAGCGAGGCTCGTGCGCGGCGGTCGCCGAGTGCGTCAGGACAGTGGCGGCTGCTATGTAGAGCCGACAGTGTTCGACGACGTGCACAACAGCATGCGGATTGCTCGCGAGGAGATCTTCGGTCCCGTTTTGAGCGTCATCACGGTCAAGAGTGCAGAAGAGGCGGTAGCGATTGCCAATGACAGCATCTATGGGCTAGCCGCTGCTGTCTGGAGCGACAACGTGAACACGATTCACCGTGTCGCGCGCTCGCTACGGGCCGGCATGGTCTACATGAACTGCTACGATGCAGACGATATCACCGTTCCCTTCGGCGGCTATAAGCAATCCGGCATCGGGCGGGACAAGTCGCTGCATGCTTTCGACAAATACACGGAACTAAAAACCAGTTGGATGCAGTTGAGATAAACCGTGTTCAGGGTCCGGTGCCCATGTTGGGTCGGTCTGGTTCAATGTTGTTGACGAGGAGATCCTTTTATTCGGGCACTTACAAATTCGTAGATAGTTCTGATCGCTCACATGCCTGTAGTGGCTTTCCGTTATGGTCAGCGGTCACAGAGAGTTTCCGAGTGCCAGAGCTAAGTGGACTTTCGTGGCAAGCCGCAGAAGTCCACAACTGACCCACTCCTGACCTTTTTGGGAGCCGCCAAGATGAACTGGAAGATGGCTTAGTGAGAACGATAGGCTTGATCGTCCCCTTATTGGCGCGATCGCCTACAAGAAGTCCGATCTCTGTCGGGCTCGAGATCTAGGCATCGTCCTTTGCGTTGGTTCCCGTCTCATCGGTCAGGTTCGCGCTCACCTCGCACACCACTCCTGCCGGGTCATAGGTGATCTGGACCTTACCTCCGAGTTCCGCAGCCAAACTGCGCTCGATCAGGCGTGACCCAAAGCCCGTTCGGGCCGGAGGCGAAACCAGTGGGCCACCACGCTCCTGCCAGCGGAAGGTGAGATGCGGCGGATCGCCGGGTCTGACCGCCCATGTAATCGCGACCCTGCCTGCAGGAGCCGACAGAGCGCCATACTTGGCGGCATTGGTTGCCAATTCATGCAGCGCAAGCGTCAGGGCCAAAGCTACCCTTGTCGTTAGGCGAAGCTCTGGTCCATTGATCTCGAAGCGCTCGCGCTGATAGGGGGCGAGGACGTTAGCGATGACCTCGGACAGTTCGGCCCCATCCCACTTCTCGCGCGTGAGTAGATCGTGGGCGTTGGACAGAGCGAGCAAGCGCGCCTCGAACGTCTCGCGTACTATGCTGTGTCCCTCACTGTCGCGGAAGGTCTGCCGCGCGATGGCCTGCACCATGGCAAGCGTATTCTTAATTCGATGGTTCAGCTCGTGCATCAGGATGCCTTGCAGGCGCTCGGCCCTCCTGCGCTCCGTGATGTCGCGGGCGACCTTTGACGCGCCAATGACTTTGCCATGCGCATCCCTGATGGGCGAAACCGTCAATGAAATCTCGACCAGACTCCCATTCTCGTGTTGGCGAACGGTTTCATAGTGGTGAACGTGCTCGTCCTGGCTGATCCGTTCGAGAATGCTCATCTCCTCGTCCTGCCGATCCTTGGGGAGCAGGATCGTGACAGGCTGGCCGATCATCTCTGCAGTCTGATAGCCATAGAGCCGCTCTGCACCCTTATTCCAGCTCGTGACAATACCGTTGAGGTCTATACTCAGGATGGCATCTTCAGAAGACTCGATAATCGCCGCGAGCCGCCGCTCGCCCTCCTCGGCGCGCTTGCGTTCCATGATGTCGGTTGTGATTGCAGTGATTTGCTGCACCCGGCCAGCAGGATCGCGAAGTGGTGAGACGGAATTATTCACCCATACAGACGAGCCGTCTTTGCGCACGTAGCGCTTCTCGATCACGAAGCTCGCGCCGTCCTCCACCGCTTGCTGGAAGAGGGGGAGATTGCGAGACCAGTCGTCAGGATGGGTGACGTCCTGTATCCGCATGCCCAACAGTTCAGCCTCGCTGTAGCCAAGGATGTCGCATATACGCTGGTTTACGAGGGTGTAGCGCCCGGTGAGATCACATTGCGCGATCCCAGCCGCTGTCTGCTCAAAGATGCTGCGCAGGCGCTCTTTCTCGGCCTGAACCACGACCCGCGCCTTCACTTCCGCAGTCGTCTCATACAGGAGGCACAACACGCCGCCGATGCCACCGGTCTCGTCGCGGATCGGGGAGCAGCTGTAACTCCACCATGTGTCCTCCGGAGAGCCGGTGCGCTGCATCGTCAGCGGCATGTTTTCATCGTAGGCTGTTTCGCCGTCGAGGGCTCGGTGCAGGATCGGGCCGAGTGCTGGCCATAGCTCCGACCAGACTTCGGGAAAGGGCCGGCCAAGTGCATCCGGTCTGACGCCAAGGATTGGTTGGTAGGCGTCGTTGTAGAGCAACGTGAGATCGCTACCCCAAGCGATGCAGGCTGGAAATTTGGCGTTCAGCACCATGCTCAGGGCCGTGCGCAAACTCTGTGGCCACGCCTCGAGCGGGCCAAGCGGGGTCGCCGTCCAATCGCGCGCTCGAATGCGAGCGCCCATGGTGCCGCCGCCGATCAGAAAGCCCTTACCGGTTGCGAGAAGGTTAGCGGGCATCGCGCCCGCCGGTTGCCCACTTCTGCTGACTGCCATTCTCCTGTTGCCCCCGTTCGGCTAGCCGGCAGAGGGTATGGATAACCTCATGGGCACTGCGGCAGTGATCGCTGTCGATCTTCTCATCAATCAGCCCAGTCAACTCGGACGGGCGAGAGACACTGCGGACGAACTTGGCGGGCACCGAGGGTGATCCTTATGGCGGGTCATAACGATCTATACCCTTATGGACTGGTATGACCATGCGCAAGCCTGGCATTCGTCCGCACTATTTCCAACAGATCCTCTAAGGCGGAATCCTGGTTCCCTGCACTCGCAAGATCATAAAGTGCCACGGACTTAGATACATTCTGGATTTCTTGCCCCGGTGGCATCTGCCCGAACGGCCAGCCACTTCCGGTGGCACTCCATCACAAGGCTATACGCGCTGACATGGAAACCATTCCTCTGGCGAGACGTTGGATCACCCTAGATGTTCCCGGATCCGACACTCATCAGGCCGTCCGATGCCGAAAGCTCTTAAGCACACTTCACCGATGGCTATGCAGGAACGAATGAGTTTCGTCCGCGTGCGGGGGGCTCGCGAGCACAACCTCAAGAATATCGATCTTGAGATTCCGCGCGATGCTCTGGTTGTTTTCACGGGCGTGTCCGGCTCCGGCAAGTCTTCGCTGGCCTTTGGAACCCTTTATGCCGAGGCGCAGCGTCGATATCTCGAGTCGGTGTCCCCATATGCCAGACGGCTGTTTCATCAGATGCCCGTCCCCGATGTGGACGATGTCGACGGTTTGCCACCTGCCGTCGCGCTTCAGCAGCAGCGCGGGTCGCCGACCACGCGTTCCTCGGTGGGCAGCGTCACAACCTTGTCCAACCTGCTGCGCATGCTCTACTCCCGGGCTGGCGACTATCCGCGCGGGCAATCGATCCTCTATGCCGAGTCGTTCTCGGCTAATACGCCCGAGGGGGCTTGTCCCCGGTGCCACGGCCTTGGTCGGGTCTATGAGGTCACCGAGCAGTCGATGGTGCCGGACAACACGCTGACCATTCGCGAACGGGCGATCGCCGCTTGGCCGACTGCCTGGCATGGCCAGAACCTGCGCGATATCGCGACCACGCTCGGTTTCGACGTGGATCGGCCGTGGCGGGACCTGCCCAAGAAGGATCGCAACTGGCTTCTTTTCACCGATGAGCAGCCGACCGTTCCTGTCTATCCGGGATACACTCAAGCGGAGGTTCGGCGCGCGCTCAAGCGCAAGGAAGAGCCGGCTTATCAGGGCACGTTCACGAGCGCCAAGCGCCATGTTCTGCACACCTTCGCCACCACGCAAAGCCCGCTGATGAAGCGGCGCGTGGCACAGTATATGGTGAGCACCGAATGCCCGCTCTGTCACGGCAAGCGCCTTCGGCCGGAATCTCTGTCCGTCAAGTTTGCAGGGCTGGACATCGCCGATCTCTCCAGTCTGCCACTCGTCCGTCTTGCCGATATCTTCCGACCCTATGCGGATGGGAAGGCCCCTCGTCTGACCAAGATCGAGGCGGAGCATCCGGAAAAGGCGGTTGTCACCCAGCGCATCGCGCAAGATCTCGTTGCCCGGCTTAAGGTCATGCTCGATCTCGGACTCGGCTATCTCTCCGTCGACCGCAGCACCCCGACGCTTTCGCCCGGCGAACTCCAGCGGCTGCGGCTGGCCACGCAGGTGCGCTCCAATCTCTTCGGCGTGGTCTATGTGCTCGATGAGCCGTCGGCTGGGCTTCATCCGGCAGATACGGAGGCGCTGCTGAATGCGCTCGGGCAACTGAAGGCGTCCGGGAATTCGCAGTTCGTGGTTGAGCACAATCTCGATGTCATCCGTCATGCCGATTGGATCGTCGATGTTGGCCCCGGCGCGGGAGAGCAGGGCGGCCATGTGGTCTATAGCGGTCCACCGGACGGGCTCAGGCAGGTGGAGACGTCGCAGACACGGCGTTTCTTGTTCGGCGAAAGCTCTCTCCCGCCTCGGGATGTGCGCCCACCGAAAGGCTGGCTGCGCCTCGCCGGGGTGACCCGCAACAACCTGCACGAGCTCGACGTCGCATTTCCCTTGGGCGTGCTCACGACCGTGACGGGCGTATCCGGCTCAGGCAAATCGAGCCTGGTCAGCCAGGCACTGGTCGAACTGGTGGCGGAGCATATGGGCCACGATATCCCTGAGCCGGATGAAGAGGGCGAGGAACTGGAACAGGCAGCGATAATGGCCAGCGAGGGCAGGATCGTCAGCGGCATGGAAGGAATCAAGCGTTTAGTGCGGGTCGATCAGAAGGCGATCGGGCGCACGCCGCGTTCGAACCTGGCAACCTATACCGGTCTTTTCGATCACGTTCGCAAGCTGTTTGCCGCGACCAAGCAGGCTCGCGCCCGCCGCTACGACGCGGGACGCTTTTCCTTCAACGTCGCCAAGGGCCGCTGCCCGCATTGCGAAGGCGAAGGCTTCGTGATGGTCGAACTGCTGTTCCTGCCGAGCGTCTACGCTCCATGCCCGACCTGTCACGGAGCCCGGTACAATGCCGACACGCTCAAGATCAAATACCGGGACAAATCCATCGCCGACGTGCTCGGAATGACGGTCGATGCGGCCTGGGAGTTTTTCGCCGACGAGCCGGCTCTCCATCGTTCGCTCACGATCGTGCGCGAGGTGGGTCTGGGCTATCTGCGGCTGGGACAACCCGCGACCGAATTGTCCGGCGGGGAAGCGCAACGGATCAAGCTTGCGAGCGAGCTTCAACGGATTCAGCGCGGCGATACGCTCTATGTCCTCGATGAGCCGACGACCGGATTGCATCCCGCCGATGTCGAGAGACTGGTGGCTCAGCTCGATGGGCTGGTCGAAGCCGGCAACACGGTCATCGTGGTCGAGCATAACATGCACGTTGCCGCGAGAAGTGACTGGATCATGGATCTTGGCCCGGGAGCTGGTGACGAGGGCGGGCAGGTGGTCGCATCGGGGCCGCCAATCGAAGTGGCAAAAGCATCAGGCAGCCGGACGGCACGTTATTTGTCGCGAGCTCTCGTTTGATGCACATCAGGCCATCAGGCACCTTGGGATGAAAGCCGACCCAGAGCGTGGCGCGTTTCCAATCCGATTTTGAGATACGCCGCGTCATAACTCTCAATTCATAGGCTTGGCCGAAGCGGCATCTGATCTGGTGCGACCGCAGCAGCAACTGAGCGGGAGCGTTGAAGCACTGTCGGCCAGGGAACACGCGTATCTGTAGTTCCTTGCGGCAAGTTAGGATTAAGAAATATGCCGGGCTCCGCATTGGATTGTCCGGATCTGGCACCTTCCAGACCTTTGTCAGAGTTCTACTTTCGAACTGAACGCGGCCACTGATTAAAGTGAACGTACGCCGACTTGCCTGCCATGCCCAACCGGAATAGGCGGTTTTCGCTCGGCCCCTTCCCTGGACGAATGCTCCTTAGGTCAAGGCTTTGAAACCGAGATCTCCGTATCGCGTTATCCAACCGGGGCAGTATTTGCGTGAGGTCGGGCATATGCGGCAGTTCCTGCGTGACAATGGGCTATCCATCACCTTGTTTGCCCTGTTTCTGTTGTCGCTCGTCGGCCAGGCGCTCACCGGATGGAGGGCGCATGCTGAGGAACTCCGTCTTCACGAGCTCCCTGCCATCGGCTTTCTGCCCTATTTGCGCAGCGGGCATTTCATATCCGCCGTATTCGAGAACTGGGAGAGCGAATTCCTCCAGATGGGTGCATATGTTTTGCTCACCGTTTTCCTGTTCCAGAAGGGCGCCTCGGAATCTAAGAAGCCGGATGAGGAAAACCCGGAGGATGAAGCGCCGTCTGCTCATCGTAATGATCCGAATGCACCTTGGCCCGTCCACCGCGGTGGATTGTTGCTGAAGCTCTACTCGCATTCCCTTAGTATCGCGCTGGTTACGCTCTTTCTCGCCTCGTTCTGGCTGCATCTGGCAGGGAGCACACGCCGTATGAACGAGGAGGCGCTTCAACACCGGCAGCCGCCGCAGACCATGATCAGCACCCTGGCGGAGCCGGAGTTTTGGTATGAAAGTTTCCAGAACTGGCAGAGCGAGTTCCTATCAATCGCTGTGCTGCTGGTGCTCGGCATCTACCTGCGGGAGCGGGGATCACCGGAGTCAAAACCAGTAGCCGCTCCCCATGCTGCGACCGGTCACTAACGATCCTGCGCGGGTGGCGCAGAAATGCGCTGTCGACCGCATCGTCTGCGAACACCTTGAAGATACACCCGCGTCGTTTATCGTTGCGACTGGATATGATGGCCTCACTATCCTGGAGCGTTGTCGGTGCCTGCAAAGCCGCTGACAGACGGAGGTCTTCAATGGCAGGCCTGCACCAAGCTCTTTGTCGTGAGTGCATCACCCGTCGCGGCAAAGGCTGCCGTGTTGTCAAAGATGCACCAGGTGCCAATGCCGGCTGCAGCGTCCCTCGCAAGTACCTTCGCGCTGGTTGCCAGATATTCCGAACTGTAAGCAGAGTAGTAGATCCGGGGCGAGCCGTGCAGGCGATAATATGAAAGACCACGCCAGCCTCCCGGCTCGCCAGCACTTGGGACCGGGGCTGGGTCGGCTGCGACGCGGGCGATACGAAGCGTGTTGAGAAACGCCTCAACCTCGGGCACGAACCAAGATTGATGCCGCGGCTCGCAGACGATGCCGCTCTCAACCCGACTTCTTAGATTCTTGAGGAAATGATCAGCAACGCCAGGCTGGAACGTCAGGCTTGGGGGCAGCTGCACCAGCAACGGCCCGAGCTTGGGTCCGAGGCCGCTCACTTCTGATAGGAACCGGTCCAGCAGGTTGTCGACATCCTTCAGCCGATGCTCGTGGGTGATAGCCTTGGGCACCTTCACGGCAAATCGGAACTCCTCGGGCACAGACGCGGCCCAACGCTCGTAGGTGACCGTTCGGTGGGGGCGGTAGAATGAGGAGTTGATTTCGACCGCGTTGAAGACAGCACCGTAGCGTTCAAGGTAAGATCCAATGACTGGAAACGGGGCTGAATGCTCCTTCGGAATGCTCCATGCAGCAGTTCCGATCCGAACTAATGAAGTACGGGCTTGGGCTTCTAGATAGTCTGGATCCAAGATGTCTTGCGTCCCTTCATCAGGAAATCCCAAACAGTTCTTCCTGTTGCTTAGAGTCCATTGCAAGCCCCCAATCATCCGGGAAGACCTACAATGGCAACGCTTGGTTCCGATGCGCCGTTCCGATTAGGTGGTACGAGGTGCTACTCGATGGGCTGAGCTGATCAACACAGCATTTGTCCAATCGACCATCTTCTGCATCTGCACCACAACCGGACTGGGTAGTTTTCAGGTGGAGAATGGAAGTAAAATTGAGAGACTGAAAGCCCACTTTGGCGTCCAGAGAAGTGTCGCCAAAGAACGATTTCTACGAAATAGGCACAAGAAATCCGGCACTTAGGAGTGAGTGCCTAGAACAGGAAAACTAATTATTTCAGAGACTTAAATAATGGCGGAGGGAGCGTCCGCCTTTCTATGGTCTGAGCAAATCCGACATTGTCCAGAAAACCTAAACGTAGCAAGGGGTTCAGCGTTACAGCTTGTCCAAGCTTGTTCATTGAAATGCTATCACATCCACAGTATGATGTGGGCTGAAATGTGGGGCATTTGAGTTAGGCGGACACAGCATGAAGGCGACGGGTAAGCATCCAGACAAGGCGCTCAGCGCCATGCAGGTGCGCAACCTTAACAAGCCGGGGCGCTATGCCGATGGTAACGGCCTCTACCTCGTTGTCGATCCTTCGGGAGCTAAGCGATGGCTCCTACGAGTAGTTGTCCATGGCAAGAGGCGGGACATTGGCCTAGGCGGCACCTCCCTCGTCTCCCTCAGTGAGGCCCGTGAAAAGGCCTTGTCCTACCGGAAGCTCGCACGGGACGGCGGTGATCCGTTAGCCGAAAAGCGGAAAGAGCGTCGTGATATCCCTACCTTCCGGAAAGCTGCAGAGCAGGTTCATGCTGAGCGCAAGCCAAGCTGGAAGAATGGAAAGCATTCTAGTCAATGGCTCAATACCCTCGAAAAACACGTATTTCCTCATCTTGGGGAGACACGTGTCGATCAGATCCAAACGCCCGAGATATTGAAAGTCTTGTCTCCGATCTGGCTCACGGTACCCGAAACGGCACGGCGTGTCTGCCAACGTATCAAGATCGTTATGGATTGGGCGAAAGTTGCCGGATACCGTTCCGGGGAAAATCCCGTAGACGGGGTCAAAAAAGGACTGCCGAAGCAGAATGATCGCAACAACCACCATGAGGCTATGCCTTATGGAGAAGTTCCCACCTTCATAAAGCAGCTTAGGGAGTACAGTGCTACTGAGACGACAAAGTTGGCACTGGAATTTCTGATTTTAACTGCCGCGCGAACTGGTGAAGTGCGTATGGCTTCATGGAGCGAGGTTTCCTTTGAAGACGCACTTTGGACAATTCCCGCAGAGCGGATGAAGGCAGGCCGCACTCATCGGGTTCCGCTGAGTAGCCGAAGCATTGAGATTCTTAAACGAGCTAAGGAAGCGGCGACAGAGAGTAGCTATATCTTCCCGGGTCGTTTCCCAACCAAACCATTTTCTGACATGACTCTCACAAAGATTTTGGAGCGCATGAAGCTATCCGTAAAGGTCCACGGCTTCCGTTCGTCGTTCCGAGATTGGGCGGCCGAGGTGACCCATTTTCCGTCTGAGGTTGCCGAAATGGCCCTAGCTCATGCGATCAAGGACAAGGTTGAGGCTGCGTACCGGCGCGGTGATCTCATGGAAAAGCGGCGTGAAATGATGCAGGCGTGGGCTGACTTCGTAGGGGCTCAGGCGTAGCAACGAACTAAGGACGAACGTCAAAATGCAATCGTATCAATGGGGCAACGTATGAACGGCGAGCAGCAGTTTGAGAGATTGCTTTCTTCCACATGGAACGCCCTGAAGATCGTTTCATCCCAACTAAAACCCTCCAAGCGCGATCCAGAAGATAATATTTCTTTCTTCGATTGCGCATGGAAGCGGTTCGATTCTCGCCACGTCATTTCAAGGCTTCTCGCTAGAGACGAGTCCTACTTCGCTCACAGGGAGGCGCTATTCGCTGCATTCTGCGCCTATGTTGTCGCTCCTCGAAAGCCCGGCCTGAGAAAATCCAGCATTGCGCTAACAGCGGCAAGGCTAATGATCCAAGCTGAGCGCAAGGTACGCGATCAATTCGACGGTGATGCCGAGCTAGCAGATTTCTACATGCGTATGCACGGCTATGGGCGGGACTTCTTGGAGGAGATCTACTATCCCATTGGCGGGCTACGTACATTGAGCATTGCGCCGTCGCCCAAGCAGCTAAAATCAAAATTCGCCGAGGAAGCTGAGAACCTTCCTTACCTCGTCACGATGATGAAGGTACATCACTATAATTTACAAGAGCTGACAGATAGAAATAAGTACCTTCCTCCAAGCCAAGCGAAGTCTGCGGCACTTGTCAAAGAACTCAAAATTCACAAGCCCAAGGTGAACCAGAAGGCTGTGGCGGGACAGGAAATTATGGAGGACCACTGGCGACGACACAGTCAGACCGTCGCGTTCCTATATGCGGCCTCGGACATCTATGTCACCCAGAACAGATCTCTGCTGGATCTGCTATTGGCCGGTGAGTTGACCTATGACCAACACTACAAACATTTTCACGAATGGATTGGACGAACTGCATTTGTCGTTCGGGACATCATGGGGAAGCTGTCTAAAGCGGAAGAGGCCGTTCAAGCTCGAAAGTTGATGCCGATTGTTTCGCCAATAGCCTTCCGTGCACCCAAGTTCGCCGCTGTTCAAGTGGAAACAATTCGGGGGAAGTATACGCCCAAAAAGCTAAAGGACTCCGCACGGTAAGGTATGGGTAACGGAGAACTCAGGCTGCGGGGGGGACGTCACGTAACAGGGGGGGAGCGACCCGCAACAGGGGGGAGCGTCACGTTCCCAGATACTCGGCAAGGTGAGCATAAATTATCGTTTCTTTCGTCCAACGAAGGACATGGAGAAACAGCAATGACCAGCAACCAACTTCAACTCTTGTCGGGTGTATCATCTCTGCCAAGCTATGACCCCGTAGAGGACGGGTATTACCGCCTCAATGCCATTGTCGGTCCCAAGGGGATTCTGCCGATATCCAGATCCACTTGGTATAGTTGGATTCAGCAGGGCAAGGCACCCCCTCCGGTGAACCTCGGATCACGCATTGCGGCGTGGCGCAAATCCGACATTCGCAAGCTCCTTCAAAGCCTCGACCCGCAGCACACGTAAGCCTGACAACGAGACATTGATGAGACGGGAGCACTGATGCCCAGAGGCGCTGCTCCCGCTCTCCCCTAACGCGCGGCATAGCCGCACCTCGATATTCCTTTCTACTCCGAGCCTGCCCCAGCAATTCTTGGGAAACCTAAGAATTCATCGAGGACGCTCGCTCTTACGAGAAGCACACGATGTCAAAGAAGCGAAACGGACCTCCCAAGCGTCCCAGCCTCAAATCTGAAAGAGCCCAAGAGCGCCTTACCGCGACAAAACTGATGGAGGATGCCGTCAAATGCCGACAAAGAATCCAACATATCGATCTGCGGCAGAAAAAAAGGCTATGCCGCTGGTTGGGGCGTGCCTATGGCATCGCGTACGAACTTCTTCGCAATGACCGAGCATGGAGTGAGTTCACAGGGGACAGCCTATGGAAGGGTCGCCGCCAACGGCCGAGAAACAATACGAAAGGGTTGGACAAGGCTCTTATTTGGACAATGCGATATCTGCTCTCGGACGGCCAGAGCGAAAACTATGATCGCGCCTATACGTACGCTCGGGGGCTTCAGCGGTTCTTCGACAAAGGGGTGAAGCCAGAGAAAATTCCTGCTCTCGTGGAGAAACGTGGGGGAATTGATGCTCTCTCCAAGGCTGAGGCCAAGAAGGAGGCAAAGCGTATCGGGAAAGAAAAAGCGAGTAAGGCAATCGATTTATCGTTCTTGGATGGTCTTGGGGATAGTCCGGTATCGGATCAGGATAAGCAGCCCGAACGAAAGCAGGGGTCCCGCCATTCTGCGGCACCGGGCAAGAGCGCCGTGAAGAAAGGTGATTTACCCCCGTTCCCTCTCGATGCGACGGCAAACGCCATTCTCAAGAACATGGATAAGCTCAGGAACGAAGTCACCGAGCTTCTTCGGAAACGTGCTGCGGGGGAGGTGCAGTTTGTTCCGCGCTCACCTCCAGCCGTAATCCGCAGCTCCTCGAAGCCTCGTTGAGTACGGACCTTCCGAGATCGATCAAGCCTTAGCGGGCTGCCTGCGGGACTCGTCAAGGCACTGTGATGCCGATGTTGCCCCTTGGCTCACCTTCATGAGGAAAGCCCGCCCAGCAGCCCTGCAATCGTGTTTCCGGGCATCATGCCTGATCAGGCAACCGCACTACTGAAAAGTGCTTTGCAAGCTACCCGGCTCGTATCGTGCCGGGTAGCTCCCTTCATGGCTGTCGATATAGTTTTACTTCTTCGGTTTCTTCCGCACTTCCCGTCGCGTGCGCGGTAGAATGACAACCTCCTCGGCCCCGACCCTACTGCGCTTCAAAGCCTTGAGTACGTAGTCATTCACACGCTTAGGATTGTGGGTGATCGGCTCTGCATGTATGCGCCAAAGGGTACTGTCCTCCGTAACATATAGACTTTGCTTTTCGTCAAAGTGATTGGCGAGGCCCTCTTCCACCCGTGACCAAGGCGGGACCACTGCGATTGCGTGCATGTGCCGCCCGTCATTGACCGTTACGTCCCGCACCGATTGTCTTTTCTCATCGCCTTTGGGGACTGGGTAGTCGGGGCAGGCGATCCAAAGCGGCAGCATATCAAGGGGCTGCGATGCAGGCTTCTTGACAATCCGGGTGAGGGATTTTGCATACACCCGCTCCAACTCGCGTTCCATCTGGCGATTGACGCTCTGTTGGGAGCCTTTAATGGGCTTGTACATGAACGTCAGCAGGTATCCATCCCATCCTGCTTCAAGACGTTCCATAACCATAAGGCTGTAGCCATTGATGATGTGTTTTGTGTCCAACATTGAACATACCTTTTGTTGTTGTGATGGGGGTATGTGCCGGTTGGGGTATGGGGTAATGGGCTGTTGGGTCACATAGGTACAACAGGTCCATATACAGAGCCCGTTTCCGGCGTCCGCATCTGTTAGGGATAAGGCAGGACCCATTGCATTGGCACATCCACTGCAACGGGCTTACTGCGGTTCACAATTGGTATTTACCTGAGCCGATTTGTTGCTTCTGGCTCAGCGAGGACGGTCTCACTGTATTGGATCCTCCAGACTAGCGGCTCATACGTTCTGCCATGCGTCGAGAGATCGGAAATGCGCCTATGGCTTTGATGAACTCACGCGTGCTGATGATGGCGACAGACAAGAAATGAAAATGGCGGGTCTAAGCCCGCCATTCACCCACCTGCTGCAATCTCGTGTGACAGACGCCATGCTGCCTACTTTGGCTTGCGCACCTCTTTCCAGCGGGCTGGGCATATCAACTGGAATCTCATGTCGAGGAGCAGGTCGCCCGCAGCCGATGCTCCTTCGATGATCTCCGCATCCTCACTGAGCCATATGCCGGGGCGGTCACTGGTTCTCAGATCGATTGCTTCCAGCTTGTAGGTCTTGTCACCATTGATGCGCATGGCCCCTTCACGGCAGTCCGCCTCAACCTTGTAGAGCTTGCCTTTCCGCTCCTCCAAGATCGAAGTGATGCACTGCTCGAGCGAGAGTTTGCCGCCGTTAGCTATCGTCATGCCGCCCGGATCGCGGGCGCAGTACTCCTCGGCATCGCCCCGCGTCACTGTCCCGGTTGCAATCGCATAGACCGTATCTATCCCCTTTAGTTCTTTGATCGTAGCTCCGACGTCCTTCGCTGAAAGTGGAAATGAGCCCGCCGCGTATGCTTGTGATGTCGCATTGGGATTCTGAGGCGAAGTGAGAAGCTTCTTGTACAGTTCGGGGTTCTGGGTTGCGTTCTTGAAGATCTCGTACTCTCGCTGCTGCTCGGGCGTGAGGTACTTAGCGGCTCCATCCATTTCCTCCTGCGTCATCTTCTTTTGGCATTGGCCGTTATCGAAGCAGATGTGCCGTTTGTCCTCGTAGATCACTTTCGCATGGGCTTGGATGGCAACAAGCGAAAGGGCTAAGGCGGTGACAATTCGCGTGGCGGTCGCTGGCCGAGCAGGGGGCATTGAGGACCGGTTTTGCTGGTTCAGTGGTGAAGTCATGGTGACAAATTCCCTCTGGCCTCAGGGATGCCTGAAGCTGTTGTTTTCGATCAGTGTTAGGGGATGGGTCCGCCTTACGAAAACGCCCTGCGGTTCTGACCGGCAGGGCGCTCAAGATCGGCAGGGGTGAGGTTCGGTCAGGCGGCTGGCACGGTGCCAGTCGGAGCCGCGGCTCTCTTGCGGCGCAGTTCTCGCGAGCCGAACCAACTCATCACGGCGAGGATCAAGCTCAAGCCGCCCCAGATCTTTAAGTCCGAGAAGTTGGACGAACTGCCCCCGGTGATACCGAGAACGCCTGCGAGGGCAAACAGCCCTGCGGAGATCCGCGGCAGGCCCATGACGAAGGCGGCTCCCAGAATGAACAAGAAGGCCACCAGTATCCCCAAGGCCCCGCCATTGGCAGTGCCCTGATCCTTAAGCAGGCTGCCGCCCGCCATGATGGTGCATGATTGCAGACCCACGATGCCGGTCAGGCACAGGGTGATGATCAAAACGGCTAGTCTCATGTGACGTCTCTACAAGTGATGTTTCGATTGGACGTTGTGGCTTGGCCGGTAATCCTTGATCGGCTGGGGGCGCCAGGCCAACGCAACAAGCTAACAAATATGGGACTGTCAGGCCGTCGATTGTCAAGCCGTTTGTATGGCTTTTTCCAAGACTATGGAAACACGGGCTATCATCGGCTGGAATCTCCGCCAGTTACGAGTGGAGAAGGGGCTTTCGCAGGAAAGGCTTGCCTTTGCGGCAGGCTTGGATCGCGCCTATGTAGGCCGGGTTGAGCGCGGCTCCGAGAATGTCACGGTGAGCACTCTCGAAATGCTGGCGAAGGTTCTAGAGGTTCCGGTCGCCGCCTTGTTTCGTGAGCCAGCCAAGGACGAACCCCAACCCGCGCCTCTTAAAGCCGGACGCAAGTTTCAAAGAGATTGAGTTCATCATTCCACGCTTGTTGGACCGGCATTGATGCCTCCTGTCCAACTTAGAATTTTTCGTGTTGTTTGCCTCGCTGAAACCCTGCTTCCTAACGCAGCTTTGCGCACATCCTTCTAGAAAATCGGTCCTAGAGGATCGGCGGCACCGAACACACACATAAATGGTCGTTTGCGATGTATTGCGGAGGGCGATTAGAGATTGTATTCCTTTGAGCCGATTCTCTAGAAAGTTGATCGGCATCAAGATGAGAAAGTATATAGTACCTGCTTTAATTATTGTCGGCAGCTTTGTAGCATTATACCTGTTGGTGATATTCTATTCTTTTCCGACAAAGTTTATAGGTTCTGACGGCAAAGAATTAGAATCACTTGGTCCTTATGGAGACTTTATCGGAGGGTCATTAAACCCGCTTCTAAGCTTTCTAACCCTTATCATCGTGATCTGGACGTCGCACCTTCAAACAAGAGAGCTGGAGTCAACGCGCCGTCTAACTAGAGATCAATTAGCTTCTAACGAACTTCAAAATTTCGAGTCAGGTTTCTTCCATTTATTGGATATATACCACAAGGTAGTATCCGGGTTGCGAATTGTAAAGCTTGAGGTGGACTACAATTCAAATCGTTACTATAAAGATATTCTAGGAAAATCTGTTTTTACTGTTTTCTATGAAGAGTTAAAATCAGGGTTCTTTAATAGTGGATTGTCGGGCCAAGTAGTCGTTGATCCACAAAAGACCGTCGCAGCATATCAAGATATGTATGTTCAGAATAGGAGCGATTTAGGTCATTATTTCCGCACATTATATAACATATTGAGATTTGTCGATGAAACGAGCTTAGTTCATACTGAATTCAACAAAGAGTTTCAGATGAAATATGTACGTGTCCTGCGAGCGCAATTGTCGGATTATGAATTGGTAATTCTTTATTATAATTGTGTGCATGCTAATGGCGATAGGATGCTAAAATTCATAAACGAATATGAGATACTTGATAATATGCCGAAAGATCTACTATTGGACCTGACGCATGAGCAGCAATTTAACCAGATAAAATTATGATAAGTAGGCTTAGCCCGTCACTAACTGCTCCGTGGTGGATGAATGTCGGTAAGTCTTGGCTCTAATTCTAGATTTGTGTCGCCTTAGGAAGTTCCTGAAACCTCAATGTTGACAGTACCTATTGCAGGCCCAGTACCACGCTGAACCTCGTTCATCGGTGGCAAGTGCAGTGCATTTGGATCAAACAAGCAATTGGGATTTCTTCAGCAGGGTGGTTCAGCCCGCTCTCGATCTCGCACCAACCACGTTTCTCGAAGATATCAGCGCGAGCCTTTCAGAAGCAGGCATACAAGAAGCGGTAGCGCGGCATGACTCCCGACCGATCTACGATTGGCTGCTCGGTCTCTTCCAGCTTCAGGGGATCAGCGATGCGGTCGCGTTCTCCTATACAGCGAAACACGGAACGGTGCGATGGGCCGAGATCGAAGGCGCTCTCGCCAGTTCGCCTGATTGCCATCGCTTAAACAGCTACTGGCACTTCGCGGATTGCAAATATCAGAAGGGTGCGCGGATCTGCTCGGAACCACACTTGCTTCATCGCTGCCACTTGCCCCGGCATCCTCTGCGCAACGGGCGCCTCAGTCAGGCTGCCTACAGCTTGTTCTTCTTCATTCGGGATATCTGCGACGGTGATCTGGTGGGTTGGATCGACCGGAGGCTGGAAAGTGCCGATCCGGGACCTCGAGACCGTAGCCGAGCCGTCAGAATGCGGCATGCATTGCTTGAGCCAATGGGACGCATCTTTGGCGTTTCCAACAAGGTCCTGTCGATGGTGCTCGCCGATCTGCTGTTGGTTGGCGATCCAAGCCGAGAGCGTTGGGTCACGACGGGAGGCAGCATGATTGCAATCGACTCTCTCATGCATAATCTCCTTCACCGCACGGGAGTGCTGCACCGGTTCGGCGCGATGCATGAGATCGGTCCTGCCTGCTATCTGCCGGGAAGCTGCGCCAGCTTGATCGAAGGCTTAGCCCGACGGATCGATGCCCACGCCTATAACCCGCTCTTTCCGTCAGTCTTCCCGCGCTTCATCCAGCATTCTCTCTGGTCGTTCTGCGCAGGTGACAAGCTCAGTATCTGCAATGGCAATCGGATCGATGATACCGCCCGTTGCCGGAACCAATACTGCCCGGCCTTTGATGATTGCGACCGGGTCAGCCTCAGGGGCATACCAAGTGGGTTCTAGCTTAGTGGCGAAGCCAGCTTAAACGCTCTACGCGGGTGCGAGATCCGCCAGTTCAGCAAGGCTGATCTTGTAAGGACTAATATCGAGCAAGCCGTTCGCCTTTGGTAGCGTCATCATGAGCTTCCCTGACCGCTCCGTAAGATGAATATGGTAATGCATCTTTTTAGTCGTATTGCGAGTCGTAGTATTTAGAGAAGTCAAATGCTCGGCTATTACTGAACGAGGAATTGCATATCCGTGATCTCTATCCATGCAGCCGATCAGCAAGAAGCCTTTCTGAACGCCCGCCAGGAACTCGTCAGATTCTGGATGATAGGCGTACCAGTAGCGGAAGTCGTCTCTACCAAGATAGGGCTTCGAGACGGCGACGATGGCCCGGAACGCTCCATCGGCATTGGCGTACTTCGCTAAACTCAGCGCCTGAAACGACGTGTCTTCGCGTAAGGCGAGCGCCGACACAATCTGATCGCGCTTGGCCTGGAGCAGTTCTGGATCGGTGAACTGCGAGGTTCTGCCTTCGGTGGGCTTAGAATCAGTATCATTGACGTTTTCCGGCTCAAGTGCAGGACGTGGCCAGATTTCTAACGCGGCTTTGAATAAGGTCTCGCCCCGCTCTGTAATGGATTTTTCCGACCAGCCTGAAGGAGGGGTGGAGCGCAGCCAAGCATTCAGCCGAAGATCACTATCAGCAACGATTTTTGCAACCTTGGCAGGGAAGGGGCCATTGCTCACGGAACCATTGAGTTCTTGGGTAAGCAAGGTCAGATTGCCGATGGTGTGCATGACCCTTTCACGGCACCGGTCATACGCTTCGCCTTCTAGAAGTGGCATTGGCTCTTCATAGGGATAATCCGAGACACTGCCTTTCTGAGGCAATAGATGCTCAACGGTCAGTTTGGCTGGCAGCGTTATGCTCTCACTGCGGGATGTCCGGATATGAGCTTCAATAGCCCGAAGCACCATGGCGCTCCGGTCAGGACGACTTTTGGCGTATATTGGCTTCGTGAGCCATGCAGTCAGAAACTGCTCGTCTGTCGGCCATGCTGTGGTCACATCCGAGGATCGACTCAGTTCCGTTCTCACGATGTCGGCTAGATCCTCATCAGTCGCTGCACGCTTGAGCTTAGTTAGAACAGACACAAAGAACCGATTGTAGTTCTTGTTTGTAAGTTGGCATACGAAGCGCCGGACTAACCAGGACTCTAGATCCTCAAGGATCTGATCCTTGGAAGAGGCGGAAAGTCGCTCCTCAGGTAGGGACAGCACATAAAGAAGTACCGGATAGACCGTGCTGGTATCTAGAGATCTGAGGCGCCGTGCCAGATTGCTCGCGCGGTCAGTTCCACTCGGTTGCACCAATTGCGTGAAGAGGCTGCTATACCTCTTCAGATCGGCCAATAGAATCTCCACTCCGTTTGGGTTGACCTCGCGCCAGTCCCGGAACTCCCGGAACAATTGACCAATGTTCAGATCCCGCTCGGTCTGAATGACGAGATAATGGAAAAGGAAAAGATCGATGCGGGGCCTAGTGAGGCGTCCCTGCCGTTCCTCGACGTGCCAGAAGCGGTCCTCACCGTTGATCGGCGTCTCCAACCGGTCATCGTCGAAGGGGCGCCAGAACTGGTTGTAAAGGTCATCAGCATTGCAGGTAGGATCGCTTGCTGCTTTCATGAAGATGTAGTTGCGGATCAGATCGGAAGGCAGAAGTGGCTGGCCCCGAGCATTGAGTGTCTCGAAGATGATCTGCGGATCATCGCCATCTTCAAGCTCAATCACGACCAGTTGAAGCGCGGTTCGTAACGCCTGGATCAATGCGAAGATACGGCTTTCTCTATCCTCTGCGGATTCGCTCAAGCTGACAAAATTAGCGACGCACTTGTAGAAATAGATGTAGGCCGAGGCCATACGGGGGACATCTTGCTCGTCTTTCCCGATTTGCTTTTGCAAATCGGCGGGAGATCCTGCCGACAGCACAAGTCGAAACATCTCGCGGTCGGCATTGGTTGGCCACACCTTGTAAGAGCCGTCCGATCCAGGCCTCTCATCCTCGTTGGTCGTCAGTCGCCGCAGTCGCGCGGCATGTGCCGAATTCGTATGGATTGCGAAGTCACGAATGGCAGCGATGAGGATCTGAAGCGTTGTCAGTCTCTGCTGACCGTCGATCACCTCTGATCGTGCAACCCCCGCCCCGACGATGCGCGATACGTTTAGGACGATTGCGCCAAGGAAATGGGAGTGTTTGGGCGTGAGCCCTTCCGAACAGAAGCAAGCTTCAGCTTGTCTTTCAATGTCGTCCCAGAGCGGCTCCCATTGATCCTGCTGGTTCCAGACATATGCTCGCTGATAAAGCGGCACAACATAGCGGCGTTCTCTTTGGAAGAGATCGTGGACTGTGAGCTTGTCGGGTTTCATGAGGCTTAGCCACTGTCGAGAAGAAGTTGGGCACGTTTAGCGTCCCGGATCCAACATTGCTACTGCCAAGGTTGCAGGTTTGTGCCTCTTTCAACCGATAGTGGCTCGATCCTTCTGACCCGCGCAAAGGACGTCCGAATAGCCAAGCTTGACAATAAGAGTATAATCCTATACACTCATATGTGCTTGGGGTAAAATGGCCGAAATGCGCCATTTTGAGCCCCGAGCCGATGATAGCACTTGATAGGGTTTGAACATGACCATGCGTCACCCATGCCCGTGCCCCGAGGCGGCGCGGCTCACGCGGCGAAAGCCAACCAAAACATCTGACGTGTCGAGCAGGGGGCCTTGGGCCCCCTTCGTCGTTTCTGGAGGGCTGTGATGAGCACGAATGACGCCGATGCCAAGCAAGCTGACGTTCCGCAGGCCGATGCTAACCCGGTCACCGCAACCCTGATCGTGTTCGGGCTCGACCAGAACCAGAAGCCTCATGCCTCGTGGTTCGATGAAGCTGACGCGCCGCTGGCCGAGAAGGCGGCTGGCCTCATGGAGATGAAGATCCTGCGGCTGACAACGGATGAACAGCGGGGGCTTGCTGGCAAGCTGCCCAAAGGCCGGGTGTTCGAGAGCGGAAAGGCATTCGTGCCATTCGTGAATAAGACGCTCTATGGCCAGCTTGAGGCCATGGGTGGCGAAACACCGCCGCCGCCGGATCCTGCCATCATTCAGGCGGCGCTCGATGATGAACCGGTATCGTCCGTTGATGCGCCCTCGGGTGACGAGACGCAGCAGGTGCAAGGAGCAACCTCATGGGCCACCATCACGGTCGGAAGCGTGGTGCTCGCCACTGAAGGGCACATGGAAGGTTGGTTCGAGGCGGTCGTGACCGCTGCCAAGCCCAACAGCCTGTTCACGCTGAAATGGCGCGACTGGCCTGATGAAGCCCCGTTCGTGCGCAAGCGCGGGCACTTGGGCCTGCTGCCGCCTGCCGAGGCCGCCAAAGCCTCAAAATAAAGCCCGCGGGCGGCTTTTGCGCCGCCCCGGCTACCAGCTTAGCCAAAACAGCGCCGATGCGCCCCTATGGGCCTGAAATGCGGCCCGCGTAATCAGCCCAACAGTCCACAACCGGAGACTTTCATGGTGGCCTCGGTCAGCCAGCAGACCGCGCGTGTGCGCGGCCTCAACGATCAGCTTCGTAAGCATCACATCGGCGGGCGGGTTGTCATGACCCGAGGCATTGCTGCTTTAGGCCAGGAGATGGTGATGCGCATCAATCAGGCGGTGAGAGCTTTCGATGCCTTCGGTCCCGAGAACGACCCTTATGGCGAACACGATTTCGGAACTGTGCAAGTCGAGGGGCACGTGGTCATGTTCAAGATCGACTACTTCGACCTCGACCTTCAATATGCTTCACCGGATCCAGCAGATCCTAATGTCACCTGCCGGGTCCTGACCCTTATACTGGCTGAAGAGTATTGAATTTCAAGGGCTTCAGCCTTTTCCTCAAGCCAGGACCGAGCTTGAACCTCTCATAAGTCGATCTTCTCCTGGTGGTTGTGCGGGTTGCTATGTGCAATGTCCCTATTGGGCCCATCAGCTGCTACACCTCACATGATACAAAAGACGTAACTTTACAACGCCAAGCGGTAAGATTATGGTCCGCTCTCTTTCCTGCATCAGCCAGGAAATCCTTATAAAACATGACGTTGCGTTAAGCCGGGAGGCTTCGCTAAGCAGGGGCGGGCTCTTGTTATGTCTATGCCGACCGGTACAGATGGTGACGATATTTTCGCTGTCGATTCCACCAGCTTAGAGGGTGGGATATTTGACGGCGGGGCGGGAAATGACACGCTGCAGTTGCTGGGCGGCGGCCTCTTCGATCTCGATTTGCCCCTTGTTTGGAACGGCATTGAGAAGGTGCTTGGGTCTGACCAGAACGATACGATCCTGATCGCGGCCGAACGTTTGGCCGGGCTCGCGATCATCGATGGCGGGGCTGATCCAGCTCTCACATGGGATGTGCTTCAACTCAAAGGCGGGATCCTCGATCTTCGGGGCCTGACGATCACGAATATCGACCGGATCGAGGTTTGCACCGATGACGCCGTGCTCACTCTCGGCAACAAGAGCCTGGCGCTCTTGGCGAGCGGTTATGCTGCGCGGAACGATCAATTGGTCTTGGTTGGAGATACATTCACGGCAGCGCAGATCAAAATGCTCCATCAGCGCGGCATCGACACCATCACCGATGCGAATGGCGTTCATAGGAACGAGGCTCCGACCGTTGCGGGTTTAGACGGAGATCGCGTATCGATTGCTGCGGGACAAACCGTCTTTGTCGATGTTGGTAGCAATGCTGAGATCGTGGATGACGGCAGGCTTGGCGTTCTCAACATCATGGTCGCAAACGGTTTCCAGGACGATGATTGGCTGGGGATCGATACCGCAGGAGTAATATCGCTATCCGATGGCGTGGAGGTCGGCAGCGTCGTCTCCGTTCATGGGGTTGAGGTCGGCACGATCTGGGGTGCCGGTGGTCCCAAGATCGACATTGCATTCAATGCCAATGCGACGCCTTCTGTCGTGAGGGAGATCATCCGCGCCATTACGTACTCGGCTTCTGCCGTTGCGCCAAGCTCAAGCACCACCCGTGAGATCGTCTTCGAGATGTCCGATGATGGTGGGCGTTCAGTGCGGTCGGTGGCAAGAATCAACCAGATCGTCAATGAAGCGCCTAATGCACTCAGCCTCAGTGAAACCGCCGTCAAAGAAGCATCATCATCCGGTACTGTGGTGGGATTCTTGGAGGCGGCTGATCCCAACCCAGGCGATGTGCTTTCATTCACACTAATCGATAATGCGGATGGGCGCTTCGCCCTTGTCGGCAACAAGCTGGTTATTGCAGACGGCACGAAGCTAGATTTCGAGCGCGACCAGACGCATAGCGTGCTTGTTCGCGTGACGGATGAGGATGGCCTCTCATTCGATCAGTCCTTCACGATCACCGTTCAAGATGTTCCCGGAGATACAGTGACAGCTCCGACAGATAGTGACGATGTGATTGTTGTCGGCACTGGATCTACTTCTGTCTTTGGAGGGCGTGGCAACGATAAGCTGATTGGTAATTCACGTGGCAATAAGCTCTCCGGTGGCTGGGGCAATGACGTCCTTTATGGCAAAGGCGGCAATGACGTTCTAACAGGCGGGGCCGATAAGGACATCTTCGTCTTCGACACCAAGCCCAATAAGAAGACAAATGTGGATCGGATCACGGATTACTCCGTCAAAAGCGACTCGATCTATCTGGAAAATGCCATTTTCACGAAGCTCGGAAAGAGCGGGACATTCAAAAAGCCTGCCTTGCTTCAGAAGAAGATGTTCTGGATCGGAAAAGCGGCGCACGATGCAGATGATCGCGTAATCTACAATCCCAAGGATGGCTCACTCTACTACGACGCAGATGGGTCAGGCAGGGTGGCTGCTGTTAAGATCGCAGTGCTGCAAAAGAGCCTCAAGGCTATGTCTTACAAAGAATTATACATCGTATAGACTAGAGGTCTGCTCATGGCACAAAAAATGCTCAACAAAAGTAGAGCGGCTTTGCCCCTCGCCGTTCCATTAGTAATCGGGTACCCGGCTTCAAGCTGGGTTATGCTTAAGGCTATTGCGGCTCATAATAATTCAATATGCCATCTTGAATTGCCCTGGAGCGCGGAACGTTCGTTACAAATTCTTTCGCAGTTTTTTCCTGCAGCTTGGAAAGAAGTTCAAGAATTTGCAACCCTCTCAACACAGTGCTTAGCAAGCCTTCATGCAGATATAGCATCAGCTTACTACGTTATATTTGCTGTATCGATGGTCGCGGGGATAGTTTCTGCGCCTCTGTCTGGAGTTTTTCAAGGCGGGCCTATAATTGCACAAAGAATAGATCTTATAAAAGGGGTTATTGCTATGTACTGCGGAGCGGCGGCGTTTATAGTAATAAGCTTGTTCGCAATATATGGACCTGGAATAGTAGATTTTGAAAATAAAAGATCTATCGCCGTGTCTTTAGATGCAGGATACATTAATATTTTTTCATATTGGTTTTTATCTCAGGTGCTTTTTTATTCGGCAGCTTTTGGCTTGTGGTGGTTATCTACTGCAACTGCACTTCTATGGCGTGGTGCCAATTACAACAAGCAGCAATAAGCAACATTGTTGAATAGAGGGCAAACTTATGAGTCAGGAACGCACCCCCAGTACTGGGGCAGTAAAAAACACTCTTGATAAAACTCAGACTCTGACTGACACGCTGCACAACTTTGCCGCAGAGGTATTGGAGCGTTTTGGCAATTCGGTTGATGCTTCAGTCGCAAGGGGGCTTAGAGGCGTTGGAAAAGCACTGGGACCTATAGGTTCTCTCGCTCAAGTCGGCCTCGGATACAAAGAGGATGGAGTAGTTGGAGCTGGGTCTGCTGCTGCTGGTGTACTGGCTGGAATGGCTCTTGTCGCAGGTATCGGTGCTGCAGTCGCTGTAGGCGGCCCTCTATTGGTAGGCGCCGGAGTTATAACTGCAACAACTATGGGCGTAATTGCGGCAGGCTCTGTTATAGTTGGAGGTATAGGATCTTGGTTTGTATCCGAGGCGGTCGAAAATTTCACAAAGGATTATCTTAAAGGACTTCCCGCGCAGCCTGCTGATACTAATAAACCTGACTCATCCAAGAATAGTCCTGGGCCAAATACTCGCTCTGACACAGGGGCGTCACATGGCGGAGGGGGCAGCTCCGGCGATAGTCCTGGACCAGGCGGTGGCTCAAAATCGCCCAATAAAGATGATCGCTCAAATGACAATAGGCCAGATGGCGGCATCAAAGGCGGGAGCGGGACGGACAGCTATGGGGGGAATTACAACGATAACTTAGGCGATGATAGTCCTTCGCACCATGGGAATCCCGAGTATAATTCTGATGGATGGGGCGGTGACCCATATGCTGGAAGGGATAATGAAAACGGTGGTTATACCCAAGGCGGCTTTGGGGGTGATCCATATAGCGGTGATTATAACGCTCCTGATCCTGAGACTGCTTACGTATCTCCGATCTTTCTTGATTTGGATGGTGATGGCATCGATATTATCCAACTCAAACAATCGAACACGTATTTCGATTATAACGGCGACGGCAAAGTAGGCAGAACGGCTTGGGTCGGAGGAGGTGATGGTATGCTCGTCATCGACCTCGACAAGAATGGCCGCATTAATCCCGACGGAGTCATCAATCAGGCGGATGAATTCGTTTTCTCGCGCTGGGCGCGAGGAACGAGGAGCGATATGGATGCTGTTCGCGCATTCTTCGATACTAATCGCGATGGTAAGCTGTCTGCTGCTGATAAGTACTTCAAGAGCTTCCGGATCTGGGTCGATGCCGACGGAGATGCAGTCTCAGACAAAGGCGAGCTGAAGACGCTTGAGCAGCTTGGGATCACCTATATCCCACTTACACACAATCACAAGAAAAAGTGGCTTGCCGATGGCAGTAGGATCAACGGTACCAACAAAACTATTACAAAATATGGAAAGTCTGTCACGGTTGCAGATGTTGTTTTCGCCATCGGTAGCAAGAACGCATCTACAACAGTGACTAAGAACGGTGTTGACGTCGATCTCGGCGATGGCACTGTTTATAATTGGTACGTTGGTACAGGTGGTCGCAAAACGGCTCTCGAACTAGGCAAGAAAGGCTATGAAAAATCTGTTCTGAAGCAAAAGGATGGAACGCGTCTGACGGCCTCCTACACGTCGAAAGGAGGTCTATCGACGATTTATCATCAGACAGCTAAGGGAAAGATCATTGGCTACGAGGTATGGTCGCAAGGGCAGTATATCCACATGCTGTTCGACGCAGTGCAGAAGCTTAAAAGTCTACATTTCAGCGGGAATCATAAGAACAACACCTACAAGGGAGGAGCGGAGAAAACCTTCCTTGAAGGGAAGTCTGGTCATGATGCTTTCTACGGCGGTGCTGGGAATGATACACTGCGCGGAGGTGACGACAACGACAAGCTCTATGGTGACGCCGGAAACGATAGTCTCTCAGGTGACAACGGTGACGACCAACTCCGTGGCGGGCGAGGCAACGATACGCTCTCTGCGGGTAATGGCGAGGATATCCTTTTTGGCGATGAGGGCAATGATAGCCTGATCGGCGGCAGCGGTTCCGACAAGCTCTATGGCGGCGCAGGTAATGATCGTCTCAACGGTAACGAAGGTGATGACCGCCTGTTAGGTGACGATGGCGATGACCGCCTTGACGGCGGTGAGGGCGATGACGACCTGACGGGTGGAACCGGCGATGACACGCTCCTAGGCGCAGCGGGCATCGACAAGCTCTTTGGCGGCGACGGCGACGACTGGCTCTCTGGTGGCGACCATGACGATGTCCTCTCTGGTGGAGAAGGCCATGACAGGCTCGACGGCGGAAACGGCCGAGACAGTCTGACCGGCGGTGAGGGCAACGATACACTTCTGGGAGGCGGTGATATTGACCGCCTCGAAGGAGAGAATGGTGATGACGTTCTTTCTGGTGGTGACGGGAAGGACACGCTGATCGGGGGCTCGGGGGCGGATTCTATTTCTGGTGAACTGGGCAGCGACTCCCTTGACGGCGGAGCCGACAGCGACACCCTGTCGGGCGGTGCAGGCGATGACGTGCTGATTGGGGGCTCCGGTGACGATGAAATGACCGGAGACGAGGGCAATGATCAGCTTGACGGTGGCGAAGGTCATGACCTCCTCAATGGAGACGACGGCAACGATACCCTCGTCGGTGATGGTGGCGATGACCGTCTTGTTGGTGGCTCCGGCAACGATCAGCTTCATGGCGGAATAGGAGACGATACTCTCTCCGGCAGTGACGGCAACGACACCATGCAGGGTGGCGAAGGACATGATCTGCTGTCCGGTGGCGACGGTAAGGATTATCTCGCTGGCGCCGAGGGAGACGATACCCTGCGAGGAGGTTTAGGAGCCGATCAACTCATTGGCGGTTCCGGTAGTGATGTGCTCGAGGGAGAGGATGGCTCCGACAGAATCTGGGGCGGGCTTGGCAGCGACCAACTGTCGGGCGGTGGAGGTTCCGACATCCTCGAAGGCGAAGAGGGCGATGACCGCCTTGAGGGCGGCGATGGAGACGATAAGCTCACGGGTGGTGATGGCAACGATACCCTTGATGGTGGATCCGGTCACGATCAGCTCTTTGGCGGATCCGGAAACGATATCCTCATCGGCGGGCCGGGCGTGGACTATCTCGACGGTGGTGACGGAATCGATACGATTGTTTTGTCAGGCCGCCGACTAGACTATGAAATTCGATACAACGCGGCCATCGGCAGGTACTCCATTGTCGATCTACGGACGGGCTCCCCTGATGGCACTGATCTCGCCAGTATTGAGCGATTCCGCTTCAGCGATGGCGAGATGCACTCGTCCGAACTCGATTATCTCATCGGGACAGACGCTGAGATGGCTTGGAATGTCGAGAATAGCGATACCTCCCGGACAAGGATTTCCTGGAAAGTTTCTACGGCAGATCCTTCAAAGTGGGATGCCTATGTCACCCACCATGATCTGACTGGGGCTAAACTCAGCGAAACGGTCTTCAGGCATGACGGATCCCGTGAAGTCTACGCCTGGGATACCGACAATTCACAGACGTGGCTGTCCTACATCCATACCTATGATGCCAAGGCTCGCTTGGTCCGGCAGCTCTTCGACTATGATGATAACACACGGAAGGTGCTCGAATGGGATCGAGACGGAAGTGGTCCGTGGTGGCAGCGTGAGACCCTGTTTGATGCCAGTAAGCGTGAATCCCATCAGATTGAATTCGATGAGGCAGGCAATAAGCTAATCGAGCGTCAGTGGGATTACGGCAGTGCTGTCGAGTGGCAAAGGTATACGGTTCGCTATGATATTTTAGGGCGGTCTCTTTGGGAGGAGTATCTGTACGATAATGGTACCCGCCGCGTCTTGGAGAAGGATTACCTCAACAGGTACGTTTGGACAGAACGTGAGCAGCTCTTCGATGGCGCTCGCATGACGTTTGAGAGGACTGTCTATGATGATGCATCAGACGCCACCTACGGCGGGCACATCATCACGAAGAGGTGGGATTTTGGAGCTGAGGCTTGGAAGGAGCACGAGCTACGGCAGGATCGCTTTGAGCGCCCAACCTGGGAGAGATACATTTATGACTCTAACGCCAAGACGATCTTCGAGTGGGATTACAGCGGAACAACCTGGTCTGCCCGTGAGACGCGTTACAGCGCATCCGGTGGGATAACTTGGCAGAAGGACTCGTACAACAAGCTCGCATACACTCTCAGGGAATGGGACGATGCTGGCGAAGAGTGGAGCCAGCGTGAGTTCCGGTTCAATGAGGACGGAAAGCAAACATGGCAGGAGTACAAGTACGACAGCGGTTTAGCGCGTCAGGTCTGGGCCTGGAACTACGACAGCGCAGTGTGGTCGAGTTATTGGCAGGAGTATGACTTCGCAGGCAATCTCGCCAATCAGAAGTACGTGTACGACGATGGCTCATATACCAGGACGGCTTGGACCTGGCGATATGAAGGCAGCAAGGCCGTCAACGATATGATCGAGACCTGGAAGTACGATAATAAGGGCCGCCTCTATTACGAGTCCTTCAAGAATGTTGATCAGCTAGATATCTGGGAAACCGATTACTCGGGAGCTGGATGGTCGAAGAAACACAATTCTTACGTCAAGGATAAAAGGATTAAGGAAACGATCACCTACGACAATAAGACCAAAAAGGTGTCGGAATGGGATCCTTTCGACGAGTCTGCTTGGACATCGCGTGTGACCAACTACGATGCTTCTGGGCGTTCGGATTCCAGGACTGCGAATTGGGATGACGGCACGACTCGCAAGTGGGATTGGGATTATACGACTGGCAACGACTGGAGCTTAATTGAAAGGCATTATCGGGCTGGCGAGAAGATCCTTGAGGATGTCACTTACGACGCAGGGCACCGCTCTAGAGCAAAGTATGATGTCTTCAATGAACACGTTTGGAAGGAGTACTATTATCAATGGTACGCCGACGGCACCCTTGCATCGGAGGCATATCTTCACGATGATGGGTATACCGTACTGGTCTATTGGGACGGTCGCCTCATGGTGCCCGCTGTTAAGCCTCCAGTAGACGAACTCGAGGATAAGCTGGAAATCGATGTATCGGCTGATCCCCTCTCAAGTTTGGAAGACGAGCTTGCCTTCGCTTTCGATGACATCTCTGATGAATATGGTGGCCCTTCACCTACCAGCCCGAGCGCCGATATTGCTGTGACGATGGCAGGTCAGATCATTGATGGAGCAACTAGACTGCGTGTTGAGATAGACGAGGCGAGCAGCCCAAAGACTTTCACCTATCAGAATGACAACTCCTCGTCCGTCCTGAAGAGTGTGATGCTATCCAGCGCAAGCGCCGACGATTTCCGCTTTGTGGCGTGATATCAAGACAGGGGAAGAGGCTTTAATGGCGGGCTCATACGCCCGCCATTTTTATGACGAGCTGGTGTCTAGAATCCGATAAACCTGCATACGCGAACACCCTATGGCCTTTGCGATCGCTGACGGGCCGTGGCCTGCTTTGCGCAAAGCAAGCACCTTTGCATGATCGAGGCGGCGTTTGCCCCCGCTATAGATCCCTTCTGCTTTGGCTTTCTCAATGCCGTCCCGTTGCCGCTCCTTGATGAAGCGCCGCTCCATCTGAGCCACCATGCCAAGTACGGTCAGCACAAGGTGTCCCATCTCGCCTCGTGTCGATACATGCGGGTCGATCACGGTGACGAAGGCCTTCTTCTGTTCGCATTCATGAATCAGGTTAAGGACGTCGCGGGTATCTCTACCGAGGCGATCAAGGCGGGTGACTACCAGTTCATCACCCGGTCGCAGAAAGTCGAGGATCGTCGCCAGTTCGGTACGACCTTCGCGGCTTGCCGCTGACACCTTCTCGGAGCGGATGACTTCGCAGCCCTCAGCTTTGAGCTTAGTAAGCTGGGTGTCGAGATCTTGGTCGGTGGTGCTGACGCGGGCGTAACCGATGCGGGCCATGGGGGTGTCACTTCAGGCTTTATAGGTGACCGTAACATGTCACAAATAGCCAGCGTCAACCCAGATGTGACGTGAAACTCAGCGCCCGAAGTGACGTCACCTCAGGGTATACCTTGTGGTGACAGTGACTGAACTTACATGTGTCCAATCATGCTTAAGCACCGCGATCTAGGAGGTCACGTATCCTGTTGCGAAGTGGATCGAGCGCAGGGTGTCGTCGCACAACACTTCTAACTATACGACGCCTGCAATCATCAGGCTGGAGACCTGTTCGACGTGAAAGCTCATAGCATGAGTCATGTGCATCGAGCTGGACCTTCATGGCCTGCACATGCGCCAGTGCGGCGGCCTCTGAGCAATTCAACTCCGTAGCTAGTTCAGTAAGATACTCATCGGTTCCAAATTGCTCAAGAAGCCAAGGCTCTGGAGGAGTGCCATCACCAGGCAGAATGATCCAGTTTGGGTTGAGGTTGCCTCGTTCGGCTCGTTCAGCTCCGATCCAACTTTGGACATCGCCCGGTCGGCAGTCGCCGTCGAATACACTTAATGCAGTGAGAGCATTGCCAGACCGCAGATGTGAAACTGCCTGCCTAGCCAATGTGGCATTGCTTCCAACGTCAGCAATCCTGATCCGTGCGCGTTGAGAACCGGGAAGTGCTTCTTCAACAAGCACCGAAGCGAGCTGATCCTCAGTATAGATAAGTAGCTCAGGCTGTAAATCTCCTGCCATATCGTGAATAGCAAAACGGGTGCTTACCTCTCGAATTGCCTCATGGCTTGTTCCTGAACGACGCAAAAGTACTCTGGCCTGTCGTGGTAGTGTATCTAGAACCGTTTCGGAGTGCGTTGTGCAAACAATCTGAATTCGCCGATCACGACAAATTTCGAGCAGAACTTTTACGAGCCTCGCTTGTGCCTCCGCGTGTAATCCCAGTTCCAATTCCTCGATAATCACCAGGCCACCTGGCGGCATATGCTGCAACCGGGATAGCAGTACAATCAGGGCGCACTCGCCACTGCCCATATCAAAGCCTGAGTACTCTGAGCCAGCCCGACATTTAGGCAGTCCTAGGCCGCGGGCGTACGCTGTTTCTGCTTGGTCATATCTTCTTCCAAGTATGAATGACAGCTTGAGCAGAGAATCCTCATTAAGAACCTCATTATGCGCAATAGCGGCAGCACCAAAGGTACTGCGCATTGCAGAGAGTTCCGTGGGCGGCAGTATCCGAGATACTGGTATGAAGTCGATTTCACGCTGCAGGCGCTGGACAGGTGCCTGTCTCCCAGGATCAGCAACCCTTGCCCATCGTGATCCTGTACGCTCGTGAACTATATCCAGCTCATTTCCTCTCTCCATAAGAATCCAACCAATTCTTAGTCCATCAAGCGGAGGATCATTGGGGCGGCGATGGAAGAAATCTCGGAAAGTATATGCTGCCCTCGCTTCAGGAGTCCGACGTGGGCGTGTATTGCCCCAGTAAGACTGCCAGCCAGTTGGTGGCTTGGATGAGAGAGCTGCAAGTCCGAGGGCCGTAGACTTTCCGACACCGTTCCTTCCGCATATAGCTGTGAGCGGATATGGAATTGGAATTATTAGGTGCTGGATTCCACGTAACCCAGGCCCGGCTTCAATCCTTATCTGGCGCAGAAGAGGCCGATGGAAGTTCGCCGGTGGGTTCTCCCAGAATGTGAGCAGGTGCCGCTCGACATCATTGAGTCTACGCCCGGGCACGGTTTTGCTCCTCAATGATATTATCGAGTTCAGCTTCCCTCTCTTCTCCAGGAGTGCGAGGTGTTGGAGTGGATTGATTAAGTGCTTTCCACTCAGAATATCCACGGCAGAAGCTGCGGAAGTCACACTTAGGACATGTACCATTTTGAGGCCCACATCGAGTGAAGTTCTGTGCCTCAATCCCAGCCTTAATCCCGGAAACTGCTTCTCTTACCTCTTCCAAAGCCTCATCTCTCAATGCCTGCGAGACTTCGACAGGAATCCTGTCGCTGACTCCCTGTTCCATCAAACGATGCTCTGGCGGATCTGGTGTGATGATCTGCGCAGCTGCCTCTATAGGTTCATATGGAAAAGCATAACGCACGGCAGTAGCATAAAGTCGGAGCTGTCGCTCAACGCTGCGCCGCAATTCAGAAAACTCTTCTAGAGTACGAAACCGATGCGCCTTAAAGTCAACGATCCCTACAGCTTCACGATGTTCTCCTGTCGGAACATTAGCTCGCTCTAAGAGATCAACCACTCCAGTAATGAGTGCTCCACTATCACGATCAATAAGCTCGAAAGGCTTTTCTACTGCCTGAGCTCTTGTTAATGCGGGCCCATTGTCGCTTACATAGCGTTTCAAAGCTCTCTTTGCTGCATCTCGGAGGGCCTCCAAGGGAGGGCCCTGGGTGTACCGGAGGTGAAAGCGTTCCTGCACTAGCTGCTCAATATCCTCAACTGATACTGTCGTGCCAGCTCTGGCTCTGTCGTGCACTTCTGCCAATATATTATGAAGCTGTTGTCCGTATCCATACTGCTCGCCTACGCCTGGACTAAACCCCATCAGAGACCGTAGCTGATACTCGAACGGGCACCTCCAAAAGTATGTGAGGTCTGAGAAGGTAGTCGGCAGCATATTCGCATCGTCAGGTGGGCGAGGTATATCTCGTTCGCGATATGTAGGATCGCTCCCATCACGGCGCACCATCTCGTGGTGTATCTCTTTGAAGTATTCAGTTGGCTTCTTTCGGGGCCTGTCGAGAGACGAGATATACAAGAACTTAGCTGAGCGGGTCAGGGCTACATACCACAAGCGCCGTTCACCATCGTCTCCACCAGCGTATTCACGCGGGTTAAAAATGTCAGGTGTCAGGAAAGTCTCAGGTCCTTGAGAGCGGCGATTGCTTGGAAAATTTGCGCTCGAGACCCTGGGTAGAAACACTACAGGCCATTCAAGCCCTTTGGCAGCATGCACCGTCATGATCTGCACAGAGTTTAAGCGAACAACCTCGTCAAGGCGTCCTTCATCAGCATTGCTCGCAGCCCAATTTCCTAAGAATAGGCACAATCCTTTTAAGTTCGCCGGGGTCACCCACTGGTGAACTGCCTCAAACTGAGCAAGCAAGGAACTAAAGGCACCCAGGTTGAAGAGAACATCGGTAGTCCACTCCGCCTCTTGGCTGCCTAGCTGCTGCAACATTTCCTGAAAGATGTCTTGCGGATAAATTCGTTTTGCGAGACGAGGGCCTCGAAGTTCCCGTTGAAGACCCCGCTTATCCAACTCCTCAAGTTTGGCCCCGATCCAGGCTAAAAACCTGCCTTCAGAAGCTCTTGGCATCTGACGAACACTGAGTCTTTGGATCGTCTCACGGATAAATTCGCGTGTTTCGATGGTCGTTAATATGCGGAACTGACCTTCTTCATCAGGCATACCGAAGTCGGCCCGTGCCAGAAGGCAGAAAGTGGCCTGAATCAAGCGAATTTCATCATTGCCAAAAAGACCTTTTGTCCCGCTTACAACAACAGGGATGCCTCGTGCGCGTAATGCACGAGCGAAAGCAGTCCCGGACGATTTAACGCTGCGCAGCAGAACGGCCATGTCCGCATAATCGAGTGCACGGCGTGAGCCATCCTTCTGTTCAAAGACGACTCCTCGCAAACGCTCGATGTTGTCAGCAACCCAGTTTGCTTCTTCGTCTTCGCTGCTGAAGGTGTGCATTTGTATGTCGCCGGGCTCAGCAAGGCGTTCTGTGGGCCTGCCGAGCTCCGAATCCCAACGGCGTGCTGCCATTTCCTTGCCTAAACGCTGCTGGACTCTCCGTATGGCGCGGTCGGCGATCTCCACTATTGCGTGCGTGCAGCGGAAGTTGTCACCCATATCTATGCGAGTCACGTCGGGATAACGCTCTTCAAACGTCAAAATGTTTTTTACACTTGCTCCGCGAAATCCATATAGAGCTTGGTCATCATCACCTACAGCAGTGATCCGAACAGCTCTGCCTTCCTCGGTAATCAGGCGAATTAGCTCTTCTTGCCGATCATCGACATCTTGGTACTCATCCACGATCATGTGCGAGAACCGGGCACGCAGTTCATCAAGATGCTTGGGGTTGCTCTTAAGATGATTGATCAGCTCATCAACAATGCGGTTGAAGTCGAAAAAATAATTCGGAGCCTCATATGCGAGATGTTCATACCGAATTACTGCCTCTCGCAAACGCAAGTCATCAATCTGCTCGGGGCGAATACCCTTTTGATGCATAATGTTTAAGGTGGTAGTGAACTTTCTGACAGTCTCCCAATATGTTCCTGTACGTGTTAAGGTACGGAGACGATCAAGCCCAAGCCCTTTGCCGGATTCTTCGAATCTAATGAAGTTCGCCGAGATTAATGCGGCTTGGCGGACCTCGTCCATTACTTCCCAATTTCGGTACTTCGGCTCAAGTTCTTTCAAAATGCGAAGACAGAACGAATGGATAGTACCGACGTACATGTCACCTAAGGAAGGCTCCTCAGGAACCAAGTCGTCGAGGTGGCGCCGGATCCGTGCTTTGAGCTCATTGGCAGCATGTTCGGTAAAGGTGAATGCGACAATAGAGCCTTTCGGCGTGCCTGCTCGAACTAGCCGCGCAATTCGCTTTGATATGGTTTCTGTCTTGCCACTGCCAGCGCAGGCGACAATTAGGAGATTTCCATCCTTGTGCTCAATTGCAGCTTGTTGAGCCGGAGTCGGAGAGGTCATATTGCATTACCCGCTATAGCGGCGCGAAACGTTGGAATTAGAGCTTCGAGCAATGCTACCGGCACGGCATTTCCGATTTGGGTCGCGATCTCCGACAGATTGCCTTTGAAGTGATATTGCGAAGGAAACGTCTGAAGCAGTGCAGCCTCACGCAGAGTGATCGCCCTGTCTTCTTCGGGGTGTGCGAAACGCCCACGGGTCACATCAGTACATCCCGTCGTAAGCGTTGGAGCCACATCGTTCCATCTCATGCGCCCGTATACATCAGGATATTTTTTGGACGAGAGTTTTGCATGACATGCAAGCTCTAACTCACGAGGTAAAGCCGCCCTGCTACCACCGTCGCGCGGAATGGCCCCCAGCCGCTTCAGGGCTATCGGTTGATGGTTTCTGGCCGCATGTAAAGGATCCTTAGGATCCCGCTCTCCGGCTTTAAGCTTGCTCAATCCTTTGAGAGCTTGCCTAACCGTTATACGGGCCCCTGGTGGGGTAAGGGGTTTGGGTAAAGAAGGTAACCGATGTGGGGCGGCGAACATAATTGTACGAACTCGCCGTTGCGGAACTCCAAAGTCGGCTGCATCTATGGTGTATGGCTCGCCAAGCTGGTATTCGGCTCCAAGCTCCTCGGCAAGTGAACACAGGAGTTCCGAGTTCTTGGGAGAGGCAAGTCCAGGAACATTCTCAAAAAAGATCAGGCGAGGCTTCAAAACTCTCGCGAACCGGCCTGCCTCCAAGATTAAATCAGCCCTTGCGTCACCTTCACGCTTTCGATTCTGATTGCTGAATGGCTGACATGGTGCGCATACAACCAGCAAATCCACATCTTTACCGCCCAAATCAACTCGGCGGATAGTCTTAGGATCAACTGAACGAATGTCCTGCTTATAAAGGTGAACCCGCGGATGATTCGCTGCGTAAGTAGCGCAGGCAACTGGGTCGTTATCTATCGCTGCTACAACCTTGAAGTGCCTTTTCTTCAGAGCCTCTGAAACTGCTCCAGATCCACAGAAAAGATCAACAACTGTCGGCCATGCCGTAGATTTCTTGTTCTTTATGCCCCGTTTCTTCACGCTTCAAAGTACCCGTAAAGCATTTTATTTCAAGTGATTATGACCTTGAAGCTAAGCAGCGCCAAGGGAAATTTAAGCTGTTATCTCCCTGCCGGGATATTACCTGCTGCCTGGGTCAGGGGATAACGATCTAGAAGCTCATCCACAGTGCTTTCTAGTACTCTAGGTTTCATTGTTTCGCACTCCCAGATCACCACTACGTTCCAGCCCATTCCCTGTAGTTTTGCGATAGCCTCCGCATCCCGCCTAAGGTTGTCCGAGAATTTCTGAAGCCAGAACTCCTTGTTACTTGCAGGGGTCGTGGTGCGACGGCAACCTTCATGCCGATGCCAGAAGCATCCATGAACAAAAATCGCCAGTTGTCGCCCAGGTAGCACAATATCCGGCGACCCAGGCAAGCTATGGTTGCTTAGGCGAAAGCGGGCCCCCTTTCTATGCAGCAACTTCCGAACCATGATCTCGGGCTTGGTATCCTTAGACCGGATCAAGCTCATGTTTCGACTTCGACGCTGTTTGTCGATGCGGTCAGCCACGGGGTTCGCCCCAAGTGAGGTAGCTTAATCTTAGGATTGGCTCCTCATATAGGATGTGGAGGCGGAACAGGCTCATAGGCGCCTCTGACGAGAAAATGGTGGTAGATTCATAGGCCCGAAATGGCGTCTTCCTAAAGGAGGCTCCCTTGCTCATCATAGGGGGCAAACCTCATAAATCAGTTTGACTGAGGTAGGTGACGGATGGAGTATCTGATCACAGCCTTTGTAGCTTTCTTTCAAATGTAAAGCTTGATCCATCAACCCAAGCAACAGTGATAGGCAGGTTCAGGGCTTCTCTCACTTGGCGGATGTACTGTTTGTCACTGGGAGTCGGAGTTTGATCCAGCACGATCAACCAGAGATCTGCGGGCGAGCGGCCTGGGTAATAATTGTACTCCAACACCTGCCCCATCGCTTCACGGATGGCCTTCCGTGTCCCATATTCCTGGCAAATCTTGATTTCAGCTAGGCACGTTCTCTGCCCTAGCTTGAACCCTACGTCGATCCAGTCCTTCTCTTGAACAGAAGCAATTCCGTTCTTTCTCAGCCAAGTACAAAAGCTGTTGGACAGCCTATTGTGTTGGGGGATCACCTTCCTGCGCCTTGCGAGCGTCTCACGGTAATATTCGTCCTCATTGAGTGACTTTTGGCTCGATCTCGTTGGCGTGGGAGCGGTCTTCCGTTTGAGCTTGGTGATGTCAGAATAATTGGTGAAGCGATGCCCAACGCTCTTCGTGACTAAGTCTTCAAGCGGGAATGGCTCACTGAAACGCACCACGTTCTCCCTCCGGCACTTAATGCTCAGAAGGTTTGTCTTCTTAAGGGTCTGAATATTTGCACCGGTGCCATGGCCGTCGGGGAGGTTGGCTTCCAATTCCCGCGCCCGGCGCTTGAAAATCCCCTTCTTCTCAAAATAGGCCGTCAGCTTCTTGTATTCATCCTCACCTGCGCGGCTTGCCCGTTTGTACATTCCGACGACGAGCCTCTGCTTCGTCTGGGGCTCCATAGTCCAGAAGTATATGTCGAAGATGTTCTGGGCTTGCAGCTTTTGGATCGCTGGTGGATTGTACATGTAACCGTACACGTAATCTTCGAAGGCATCCTCGGTGCGGAAGTTCCATTCCTCAAATCCAAATCCATTCTCGTGGGGGTACGATCCTTCGCTTTCGTATCGACCGTCCCCGCTTGGATGCTGCCAGCCGTTTGTATTCCAGCAAATCCTTTGAACAATTTGTCTCATGAGCGCCCCTGATATTTAGCCTGGATGCTAAAAGGTTATCTTGTGGCGGCCAAGTAGGAGGCTGTCGGGCATTCAGCTATGCCATGGAATCGGCCTGCAGGGTCCAGATTGATCCGGTACAGTGCAGTCGAAAATGTGGGGTATTATGAGGGGTGAGGTCTCGTGAAGATCCAAAAAGCCCCTAGAAACAAACGGAATTTTAGAGATTAATGGCGGAGGGAGCGGGATTCGAACCCGCGATACGGTTTCCCGTATACACACTTTCCAGGCGTGCGCCTTCAACCACTCGGCCACCCCTCCAGCATGGAATCTTTTTCAGGTTATGAAACCTTGTTCGCATGTGGTTGCGAACTAGATGAGATTCCCCGCACCAACGCGGAGCGCTCCTGTAGCGCCAAAACGGTGCAAAAGGCAAGACCGAACTCAAGAAAGTTTAGACAGGATGACTTTGCGTCATGTAGGAAGCGCACTAGATTTCCCCCTCTGTTTGGAGAGGTATCCTTCCTTGAAATTCCTGGCGCGTAGTTTGGGGCTTCTGCTCGTCGCAATCGGCTTCGTTGGTCTGGTGATCGACGGAACCCGTTCCATCGTCAATCACACGGTTTCGTTCGCCTCGATCTCGGGCGCCGCTGGCACCCTGTTCCCGGGCGGCCCGACAGGGTTCGAGGGGCAGGTGGCTGCGCGCACCTATCCTTGGCTGTGGGATCCCATCGTCAGCAATCTTCTCCAGCTTCCGGCGTCGCTGACCGCATTCCTGGTCGGTGCGCTGCTGATCTGGATCGGACAGAAGCCGCTCGAGCCCGTCGGCTATCTCGCCGGGCGTTGATACGGCTTTCACGGCAAGGTGAGGGCGGCTGCCCTCCCGCGAGCGGGGCTGGATAACTACATAAGGCAGGTCACAAGAGAGGCCTCCATGTTCAGCTTCCGCAAACCCGTCACGATCCCCACCCCCGACCAGGCATTGCCCGGACGCACGGCTCCGCTTCCCACCGCCGAGCGTCATTTCATCAATGGCCGTCCGCTCCAGCCGCCTTATCCGGACGGCATGGAAAAGGCGGTGTTCGGGCTCGGCTGCTTCTGGGGTGCCGAGCGCAAGTTCTGGCAGATGGGCGACGGCATCTGGGTGACCGCCGTAGGTTATGCGGCCGGCCTTACGCCCAACCCCACTTATGAAGAGGTATGCTCAGGCATGACCGGGCACAACGAGGTCGTGCTCGTTGTCTTCGATCCGAAGAAGACGTCCTACGAGGCGCTGCTCAAGACCTTTTGGGAGAACCACGACCCCACGCAGGGCATGCGTCAGGGCAATGATGTCGGCACGCAATATCGCTCCGGCATCTACGTGTTCAATGATGCTCAGCGTCAGGCGGCGGAGGCCTCGAAAGCCGCTTATGCGAAAGCGCTGGCGGAGCGCGGCTTTGATGCCGTCACCACCGAGATCCTGGACGCAGGCCCGTTCTATTTCGCTGAGGATTACCACCAGCAATATCTGGCGAAGAATCCGAACGGCTATTGCGGCCTCGGCGGCACGGGCGTGTCATGCCAGATCGGTACCGGCATCGCTGCTGAGTGAATGCGACACGCAGGCGGAATGCTCCGCCTGCGTTCTTTCATGGTGAAACGAGAACGCTCCGGCATTCCTCCGGCAATTGCGCCAGCGTCAAAGGCGGACGCGGCTTGCCGGGTTTGGGATGCAGCATCTCCGGCGTGAACCAGTTCGCGAGTTCCGCGCCGCACCCGTCGCCGCCGGGCGGCGGATCCTGATCCGAGCAGCTTGCATCGCCCGCAGGGCAGGCCATGCGGATATGGAAATGATAGTTGTGGCCCCAGGTCGGCCGCACCTTCGACAACCATCCCCGATCCGATCCCGCCTCGCGGCAGAGTGCTTTCTTGATCGCCGGATTCACGAAGATGCGCGCCACGCCGCGCTCGGACGCGGCGGCGCGGATGAGCGCCGTGTGCTGCGGTGTCCAGATCGCGGGATCGATATCGAGCCAGTCGCTACGCACCATGTTGGTGGCGGACATTTCCTCCCGCTCCAGACGAGACAGACGGCGGTTCGGCATGGGAGTGAGCCACACATCCGCATCGAGCCCGATCTGGTGTGAGGCATGGCCTGTGATCATGGGGCCGCCGCGCGGCTGGGCGATGTCGCCGATGAGAAGTCCTGGCCATCCATTGATGCTGGGCATCCGCGCTGAGAGGCGCTGCAGCAGAGCGATGAGATGCGGATGTCCCCAGTTGCGGTTGCGCGACAGGCGCATCACCTGCCACGTCTCTCCATCCACCGGGATCGCCGTCGCGCCGGCCACGCAGCCGCGCGCATAGCTGCCGATGGAGCGCGCCTGAAGAGAGGCCGGCGCAGTCTTGCGGCCGAACAATTCCTTGGCAGCGAGCTTCGGGTCGTTCGGGTTGGCGAGAGGCGGCAGCGGCTTCGGATCGACCGAGCCTCTGTCCTGGGCGAGGGCCGGGCCGCCGATGGCGAGCGCAGCGATGAGAGCAAGCGAGCGAATCGGATTCATGCGGAGAGGCTAACCTGCGCAGGCCTAGTGCGGAATGGCTCCCCGGCTGTCATGGTGTCGCTGAAGGATGAGGCAGGATCCATGATCCTGCCTCATCGATGGCATTCAGTGGCGCGGCTGCGGCCGGCCTTCGCCCGCATTGCGCTGGCTGACATGGCCAGGGCCCATGGTGCGCTTGTCGTGCCCATTGCCGGTTCGGCGCATAGTGGGCTGGTAGCGCGGCGTCGGGCGCTTCGCGTGGCTCGTCCGGCGTCCGCCTGCAGCGAAGGAGCCGAACAGCATGCTTGCCACCACGGCGCCGATCCCGGCGAGAACAGCGGCCGTTGCGAAGGGATGGAGCTGTGCTTCGAGCAGCAGGCTCGTCTTGCGCGGTTCTCCCGGCAGCGACGAGTACACGTCGCCATCTTCCCGGGCGCGGTAGAGATTGTCGCGCATCTCGCGCCGCTCGGGCTGGTTGGTGGTCTGCGAGCCGTAGCCCGTCCATTCCATCGCCTTGTCCAGCATGCGCGGCGCGACCTTGCCCATGGCGCCGATCACCCATCCGCCGAAACCGATGGTGAGCTCGCGACGATGATGCTCGGCCGCGAAGACGATGGCCTTCGCCACGAGGTGCGGATCATAGGCCGGAGGCGGAACGGCTGTCTCCTTGTCGAGGTAGTTGCGGGCATGCTCGACATAGGGCGTGTCGATGGACGAGGGCTTGATGAGGGTGACGGCGACCGGTGCACCCTGTTCTTCGAGCTCCATGCGCAGGCCGTCCGTGAAGGCCTTCACCGCGTGCTTCGAGGCCGAGTACTGCGTCTGCAGGATCATGGCGCGCTCGGATAGGACGCTGCCCACATTGATGATGGTGCCGCCGCGTTGGCGCAGGTGCTCGGCGGCCACGAGCGAGGCATCGACCACGCCCCAGTAATTGACCTCGAAGAGCTGGCGCTGATCCTCCATCGGGATCTTGTCGAGGGAGCCGTAGAGAGCCACCGCCGCATCGTTCACCCAGGTATCGAAGCCGCCGAAGGTGTCGATGGCGGTGCGGGCGATCCGTTCGATATCCTCATGCTTGCTCACATCAGCAGGCACGGCGATGGCGCGGGTGCCGCCTCGGCTGAGTTCGCCGGCGATCTTACGCAGGGCCTCTTCGTTGCGGGCGACGAGCACGAGACCTTTGGCTCCACGCGAGGCGAACATGTGCGCTGTCGCGAGGCCGATGCCGCTCGAAGCCCCCGTGATGACGACCACTTGCTCCTCGACCGGCTTCTGGCGAACGGGCATGGCACTCTCCTTCGTTGTCCTTGAAAGGCGAAAACGAGGGTTCAACGTGACCGTGATAGGCCGGTTCCTATGGCTGCGCTTGATGCCGCAGGACCCTTGAAAGCCTTAAGCTGCTTAGGTCGCGCATACGGTGCTCGGCCGGAACGGCTTCCAGACCCCAGCGTTGCCTTACATCTCAAGGATCGAAGGGAGTGAGAGAATGGAGACGAATGTACAGAGCAGCGACGTTCGCGAGACCCACAACCTGATCGCCAGCGACAAGGTGGAAGGCACCCCGGTCCGCCGTTCTGACGGCGAGAAAATCGGTACGATCGAACGCGTGATGATCGAGAAGCGCTCCGGCAAGGTTGCCTATGCCGTGATGAGCTTCGGCGGCTTCATGGGTCTTGGCGAGGAATACTACACGCTCCCCTGGAGCGTCCTGAAGTACAATACCGAGCTCGATGCCTACGAGCTCAACCTGTCGGAGGATCAGCTGCGCGGAGCCCCCCGCCGCACGGCCGAGGGCCATGACGCCTCCTACGACCGGGAATGGGAAGAGCATGTTCACCGCTACTACAACGCCACTCCGTATTGGGGCGAAAGCGATCCCATGAGCTCCGGCCGATAAACGGCATCAGGCCATTCCAAAAAGAAAATCGCCCGGTTTTCACCGGGCGATTTTTTATGCCCATGCGCCGATCAGGACAGGTCCGGACCGGCGCATGGGGCATGCTAGGCTTTAGCGCTTGCGAGCCTTCGAGGGGCTCTTGCGAGCCGTCGAACGCTTCGCGACCTTGCCGGACTTCTTCGTAGCCGAGGTGCGGCTCGAAGCGGCGGCAGCGCGCTTCGTCGTGGTCTTACGGGCAGCCGTCTTGCGGGCCGAAGACTTCACGGCGGTACGGCTGGAGCTGCGGGCCGCGGTCTTGCGGGCAGCAGGCTTGCGAGCCGTCGTCTTGCGCGCGGTCGACTTCACGGCCTTCTTGGCGGTGGTCTTCTTAGCAGCAGACTTCACAGCCTTCTTGGCGGCGGTCTTGCGTGCGGTCGACTTCACAGCCTTCTTGGCAGCGGTCTTGCGCGCGGTCGACTTCACGGCCTTCTTGGCAGTGGTCTTCTTAGCAGCAGACTTCACAGCCTTCTTGGCCGTGGTCTTCTTGGCAGCGGTCTTCGTGCCGGCCTTCTTCGTGCTCTTGCGAGCCGAGGAAGTGCTGGCCTTCTTCGCGCTGGTCTTGGAGCTCTTCTTCGCTCCGGTCTTCTTCTTGGTGCGGGATGCACCCGTGTCACCCGTGAACAGTGCTGTCAGCGGGTTCTTGTTGTCTGTCGGCATAGCCGCCTCCTTCAAGGGCCTTCGCGTGCAACCGTCACGCTTGCAAGGCAACGTCGTTATACCAAGCGGGTTCCGATTAACGGAAAGTGTAGAAAGTAGAACGCGCACTTTTTCTGTGGATACTTTTGGTTGGATAGGTCCCTGAACTTGCACTTTCAGAGCTTCCAAGAAGGCGCTGGAAACGACTCGGAATGACTCTTCTTCGGACTCTTCAAGTATCACTTCGAATGCTTCAGAGTAGTTTTATGTGCTACTTGAAACATATTCAATTTCAATGACTTACGGCTCTTTCGACGACGGCGAGCATTTGCTGATGACGCTGCTGAACGCATCTCGAAAACCTCTTTGGCGTGAGTGAGATGAGACAAGTTTTGGAGGTGCTATGAGAGCGATTTCCGGCGCTCGAAAATTTTTTCGTGATCCGCACGAAAAATCCGCCTCGAAGGTGATCGAAACGCACCTTCATGCCCCCGATGACTCAAGAATCACCTCGCGCGACTCGTGACGTAGGGAGAAGAGTGGAGTCTGGATCGATGCTTAGAGGCATCTCGACGGGGACGCGGCAACCTGCCTCTCGCTCGACCCTTCACCTCGTGCGTGAGGCGCGGTATCGAGGATCGTTCATCAGCTCCTCATGGTCCGTCTTGCCTCATCGCAATCTCCTCGCCGTCGTCGCCTGGATGGGTGGCGCGCTCCTCTCCTTCTCGGCCACCGCCATCGCGGTGCGTGCGCTTGCGCACACATTCTCCGTGTTCGAGATGCTGGCCATCCGCAACGCGGCGGGCATCGTGATCCTGCTCGTCCTCGCGGGGCTCAAGCCCGAGCTGAGGCCGGGCCTCAAGCCGCGCCGCTTCCCACTTCACCTCGCGCGCAACGTCCTGCATTTCGCAGGCACCGATGGCTGGGCGTTCAGCCTCACGTTGCTGCCGCTCGCAACCGTTTTCGCGCTCGAATTCACGTCGCCTGCATGGGTCGCATTACTGGCGATCCCGCTGCTCAAGGAGCGCCTGACGAGAGGGCGTCTCGTCGCTGTTTTGCTAGGATTTGCAGGCGTTCTGATCATTTTGCGCCCTGGCGCGGAAACGCTGCAGCCCGCAAGCCTTCTGGTGCTGGGAGTGGCGTTTGCCTTCGCTCTCGTCGCCATCATGACGAAGCGCCTGACACAAACCGAGAGCACCTTCTCGATCCTGTTTTTCATGAACCTTCTTCAGCTGCCCATGAATCTCGCCGGCGTGAGCCGGGTCTTCTGGTCCGCGATCGAGCCGGCGCATCTTTTGCCGCTCGTCGGCATCTGCCTCGGCGGCCTGCTCTCGCATTACTGCCTGACCAATGCCTATCGCCGGGGGGATGCCACCATGGTCGTGCCGCTCGACTTCCTGCGCATCCCGCTGATCGCCTTCGTCGGCTGGCAGCTTTATGGTGAGGCGCTCGATCCTTATGTGTTTCTCGGCAGCGGCTGCATCGTCGCGGGCCTCATCTACAGCCTGAACCGCGAGGCGAAAACATCATGACCTGGTCGCCGCAGCAGGATGCCGCTTTGAAGGCCGTCGCCGATTGGCTTCGGCGTGGCGATCGTCCGGTCTTCCGCCTGTTCGGATATGCAGGCACCGGTAAGACGACACTCGCCAAGCACATCGCCGAAGGTGTCGACGGCGAGGTCACGTTCGGGGCCTATACGGGCAAGGCGGCGCTCGTGCTGCGCACGAAAGGCTGCGTCGATGCGTCGACCATCCACTCCATGATCTACCGCTCGCGGGAGGGGGACGAGAACGGGCCGCAATTCGTCATCAACCGGCAGAGCCAGGCGGCGAAATCAGACCTCATCGTCATCGACGAATGCTCCATGGTGGACGAGGAGCTGGGGCGGGATCTTCTCTCTTTCGGCAAGCCGGTCCTCGTGCTGGGTGACCCGGCCCAGTTGCCGCCGGTCAAGGGAGGCGGCTTCTTCACCGAGGCCGAGCCCGATGTGATGCTCACCGAGGTTCATCGGCAGGCGCAGGACAACCCCATCATCCATCTCTCCATGCTGGTGCGCGAGGGCGGCAGGCTGGATGTCGGCACCTATGGCGAGAGCCGCATCATCCGCCGCCGCGAGATCGATGCGGCCACCGTCATGGCAGCCGATCAGGTGCTCGTGGGATTGAACAAGACGCGCCGCCTCTACAACACGCGCCTGCGCGAATTGAACGGCTATCGCGATCCGATGCCGGCGGCTGGAGAGAAGCTCGTGTGCCTGCGCAACGACAAGACCAAGGGGCTGCTCAACGGCGGCACCTGGAGCATCCACGCGCTGCGCGGCATTCGCAACGATTTCGTACGCATGGACGTGATCCCCGATGACGATGCGCGCCGCCGGTCGGTGGAGGTGGCGGTTCACAAGGCCTTCTTCCTCGGTACGGAAGAGGAGGTGCCCTTCGCGCTGCGCCGCGAGTCCGACGAGTTCACTTACGGCTATGCGCTGACCGTGCACAAAGCCCAGGGCTCGCAATGGGACGATCTCGTGCTCTTCGATGAATCCTATGCCTTCCGCGAGCATCGCAGCCGCTGGCTCTATACGGCCCTGACACGCGCCGCCGATAAAGTGACCGTCGTCATGTGAGCTCGTGGGGGCGATTGGCAATCCGGTGGAGCGGAACCAAGGCCAAGCTCTCACGCTTATAGGTCAAGCTGAACAATTCTCGACAAGGCTTGCACGATGCTGAAATGGGCTCTGATCTTTCTGGTGGTTTCCCTGGTCGCGGGCGCGCTGGGATTCACAGGCGTTGCTTCCGGCGCCAAGACGATCGCCAAGATTCTCTTCGGCCTGTTCCTCCTCGGCTTCATCATCCTCGTTCTCTTGGCCTGGAGCGCGGGACAGCTCATCTTCTAAGCCGCAGGGGAGGGGCTCCCCTTTCGCTTTAACCATGCACTGAGCGCATGCGGTCCCTGCTCACAGGGACCTGCCTCCGCATGTCGATATCCTTATGAGAGACGTCTCCTTTTTACGTTTCAGGGCGTGCGGTTGAAACTTTCTGTCTCTCCGGCGCATTGAAACCTTCTTTTTCGGAAAGAGACGTCATGAAACGCCGTGCATTTCTCAAGGCCGCCACGCTCGGAGCAACCGCTGGAGCGATCGCGAAACCGGCCATTGCACAGACCAATCCCGAGATCCGCTGGCGCATGACCTCGGCCTTCCCGAAGTCGCTGGATACGCTTTTCGGCGGCGGCGAGACTTTCGCGAAGCTCGTGGCGGAAGCCACCGACGGCAAGTTCCAGATTCAGGCCTTCGCGCCGGGCGAGATCGTCGGTGCGCCGCAGGCTGTCGATGCGATCGCGGGCGGCACGGTCGAGATGGGACACACCTGTTCTTATTATTATGTCGGCAAGGATCCCACCTTCGCCATCGGCACCAATTTGCCGTTCGGCCTCAACTCGCGCCAGACGAATGCCTGGCTCTATCATGGCGGCGGTAATGCGCTGCTCAACGAGTTCTATGCCAAGCATAATCTCTATGCGCTGGTGGCCGGCAACACGGGCGCGCAGATGGGCGGCTGGTTCCGCAAAGAGATCAAGACCGTCGACGATCTGAAGGGCCTGAAGATGCGCATCGCAGGTCTTGCGGGCCAGATCATGGGCAAGCTCGGCGTCGTGCCGCAGCAGATTGCCGGCGGCGATCTCTATCCGTCGCTCGAGCGCGGCACCATCGACGCCGCCGAATGGGTAGCGCCCTATGACGACGAGAAGCTCGGTCTGAACAAGGTCGCGCCGTACTACTACTATCCGGGCTTCTGGGAGGGCGGACCGGCGATCCACATGTTCATCAACCTGCAGAAATGGAATGAGCTGCCGAAATCCTATCAGGCGGCCATGCAGGCTGCGGCGGGATATGTGAACGCGGACACGCAGGCCAAGTACGACGCGCGCAATCCGGCAGGGCTTCGCGAGCTTCTCGGCGACGGCGCGCAGCTGCGCCCGTTCTCGCAGGAGATCATGGACGCCGCCTACAAGGCCGCCAACGAGATCTACGATGAGATCTCGGCCAAGAACCCCGACTTCAAGAAGATCTACGACAGCTACAAGGCGTTCCGCGGCGAGGAATATCTCTGGTTCCAAGTGGCCGAATACGCCTACGACACCTTCATGATCCGCGCCCGCGCACGGGGCTGATCGAAGGCGATAAAGAAAAAGGGCGGGCTTCATGCCCGCCCTTGCTTTTCATGAGGACGTTTACTGAGTGGGGAAGGCGGATGTGTCGCCGCCTGCAAGCTTGGTGGCGTAATAGGCGATGGTCCGCGAATAGACCTGCGACTTGTTCCAGGCGCGGATCGCCTCAAAATTCTGCGAGCCCGGCTCCCATCCGCCGCCTTTCACCCAGCCGTGACCTTTGAGATAATTGGCCGTCGAAGCCAGAACGTCGGCAGAGCTGTGAAGCAAATCGGCGCGTCCATCGCCGTCGAAATCCACGGCGTATTTCACGTAGTTCGAGGGCATGAACTGCGTCTGCCCCATTTCTCCCGCCCAGGCGCCGCGCATTTCGGCGGGTGTGAGATCACCCCTGTCGACGATGCGCAGGGCATCGAAGAGATGGGCCTGGAAAAACTCCGTGCGGCGGCAATCGTAGGCGAGCGTCGCAACAGAGCGGATGACGGGGAGGTTGCCCTTCACCGCACCGAAATCGGTCTCCAATCCCCAGATCGCGACGAGCACGGGAGCCGGCACGCCGTAGCGCTGCTCGATGCGTGCGAGCGTGCCCGCATGCTTCTTCAGCATGTTGGCTCCGCCTTTCAGGCGGGACGGGGAGACCATGCGCCCGGCGAATTGCTCGAAGCTTTGCTTGAACACACCCTGGCCACGATCTTTCCTGATGATGCTCTGATCGAATGTCACTCCCGACAGGGCCTGCTTGACCGCCGCGGGCGAGATGCCTTGCGCGATCGCTTCCTGCTCAATGTCCCCGAGCCATTTGTCGAAGCCGGCAGGATCCCGGCAGGTCGCTGCTGAGGCTTGTCCTGCCCCCAGAAGAAAGGTTGCAATGACCGAGGCTCGCATCAAAGCCCGCATGAGTTTTCTCCTCAATCGTTCCGCTCCTGTGCGAGGTAGGGTTGAACGGCGGCAACTCAAGGCCACGCCTGCCACGCAACCGCCACGGCTCTGGAGCGTTTCTCTTACGAGAGACTAGGCCTGAGGATCGTTGGGGCTATGAAAATTCTTGCAGCTTTGTCCGGCGTCGCGGGTCTCGCGGCCATGCTCTGCGCCTCTGTGCCGAGCCATGCCACGAATGTCCTTGCCCGCACGGCCGCAGGCTTCGACGAGGGTGTGCATGCACGCTTCGATTCTCGATCGGGACAGACGCACGTCACCGGCCGCACTTCCTCCGATCAATGCTTCTTCCTCACCCTGCCGCAGGAATGGCGGGCCGCGATGGCAGGGATGGAGACGCGGCTGAAGTCAGCATCCTCCGAGACTGAGCTGACAGTGAATCTGCGTTCGTCACGCGAATTGCGGGGAATGCCCCAGGCGGATCTCGCCAGCCGCGATGCCGCCCTGCTGCAGCAGGATTATGAGAATCTTTTGGGACGTCCCGCGCAATCGGTGTCTTTGGCCTCCCTGACGTCGCAGGCGACGCGGTGGTCGGCAACCTGGATCGATGCCAACCTGCCCTCCGGACCCATGACGATTGAGACCTTCATCGTGCCCCTGTCGGACTATGGGGTTCTGGAACTCTCCTTCACGAATGTGGCCGCGAAAGAGGAATACGAGGATCTGGTGCGCGGCCTTCTTGCCGGTCTGGAGCTCCGTCACGGCGGCGGATGCTGGGACCGCGTGGCATTCTGATCGAATTGAAGGGCACTGAACAAGATTTCTGCACCTAAGGGTTCATTTCCTTGAGCCGCGCCCTTGTTCTATAGAACGATTTCAATTCCTCCTGCCCCGAAGCCGCCTTCGTGCTCACCCGTTACACAAAGCTCGTCCCAGCTAATTCCGCCCTTGCGATGGGGATGGCGGTCGGCTGCGTTGCGGTCGCAACGGCCACGAGGATTGCTCTGACGCCCGCCATCGGTCACTCGGTTCCGTTCATCACCATGTTCCCGGCCGTTCTGCTCGCGGCCGTCATCGGCGGCTTCTGGCCCGGCCTTCTTGCCGTCGGCCTGAGCATCGTGGCCGCCTGGTACTTCTTTCTCAGCGGGAGCCTTGGTTTTTCGCCGATCTCGGCTGCGGATGCGACCGGGATTCTTTTCTTCACGGTTGGAGCCCTTTTGATGGTTCTCGCCGCAACCTCCATGCGGCGCGCGCTCGACAACCTCAAGGAGGCGCAGGAGAAGCTCCTGGCGGCCCTGGATGCCTCCGGCACCGGTACATGGCGATGGGATATTCAGAAGGATATCGTCGAATGGGATCCGGCGATGGTCAATGTGTTTGGCCAGGGCTTTCGGAACATGCCCCGCAATGTGGGAGAATTTGTCGCGTTCATCCACCCCGACGACCGCGAGCGTGCGCAGCGCGTGATCGAAGACTCGATCAAGAGCGGCAGCACGATCGAATACGAATTCAGAGCCTTGTTGCCGGACGGTGAGGAGCGGTGGATCTATGACCGCAGCCGGCCTGTCTACGATGCCGAGCGAAAGCCTCTCTACATGATCGGGGCCTGCCTCGATATCACAGCCCGCAAGAAGGCCGAGGAGCGCCAGACTCTTCTGATCAACGAGCTCAATCACAGGGTCAAGAACACCCTGGCGACGGTTCAATCACTTGCGTTCCAGACTATGCGCAGCAGCCGCAGCCCGGAGGCGTTCCAAGACAATTTCATGGCGCGTCTGATGGCGCTCTCGGCCACGCATGACCTGCTCACGCAGAGCTATTGGGAAAGCACATTCCTGAGCGATGTGCTGGAGGCGGAGCTGCGTCCGCATGGCGGCGTCGACCAGAAGCGGATCACAACTCAAGGCGAGCCTGTGAAGCTCAAACCGCAGCAGGCGCTGAGCCTCGGACTTGCGTTCCATGAGCTGGCAACCAACGCCGTGAAATACGGAGCGCTCTCCACCTCTCAGGGGCGGATTCTGATTGCATGGCGTCAAGCAGACAATACGGATCTCGTCATCCAGTGGCAGGAGCAGGGCGGACCATCCGTCGGCAAACCCGAACGCCAGGGTTTTGGGACGCGGCTCATTGATCGCAGCATCGCGCATGAACTCGGTGGCTCGGTCGACATGAACTATGCTCCGTCAGGCGTGGAATGCCGGATCAGGATTCCGATGGCATGATGAGGAGAGAGATCATGGACGTGATCATCTATCACAACCCGCAATGCGGCACGTCTCGGAACACGCTGGGCCTGATCCGCAATGCCGGAATCGAGCCGCATGTCATCGAGTATCTGAAAGCGCCGCCCACGCGGCTGCTGCTGCGCCAGCTGATCGAGCGTATGGGAGTAAGCATCCGCGACGTCCTGCGCGAGAAAGGCACGCCCTTTCACGAACTCGGTCTTGACGACACTTCCTTGAGCGACGAGCAGCTGCTCGATGCGATGATGGCCCATCCCATCCTCATCAATCGGCCTATCGTTGTTTCGCCCATGGGCGTGCGCCTGTGCCGCCCCTCGGAGATGGTGCTCGACATCCTGCCGCCGCAACTGGGCGAGTTCCGCAAGGAGGATGGCGAACTGGTCGTCGATGCCGCCGGACGACGCGCAGCGACGGCTTAAGACGCTTCGAGCTGCGTGCCGACAGGGACGGTCGGCTCGACCACGAAGTTTTCCTTTTCCGCGGTCGGCGGCGCTGCGCGCTGGAGGCTTCGGTATGCGCCCCAGATCGCCATCAGTGCCTGAGCGACAATGACCACATAGAGAAGCCCCAGACGTCCGAATTCCGTCATCGCGAAGCCTGAGACCGTCGGGCCGATCACCGAGCCCGCGCCGTTCAGGATCAGGAGACCGCCGGCTGCGGCTACGAACTCTCCAGGCCTTACCATGTCGTTCACATGCGCGGTGACGATGCTGTAGGTGGGGATCACGCTGCCGCCGAAGATGGCGACATAGATGAAGATCACCCAGGTTGGCCCCGTGAGCGGCACGAAGTTGATGAGTATCAGCAGAATCGCTGCCGCCATCGCTGCCGTTCCGATGATCACGTGTCGCCGATCCATGCGGTCGGACAGCCAGCCGAGAGGCCATGTGGTGGCGAAGCCTCCCAATGTGCCGCAGGCCATGAAGATCGCGATCTCCAGCGTGTTCAATCCCCGTTCCTGCGCCCAGATGGGGCCGAGCGCGAAAAAGGAACTCGTGGTGATGCCGCAGAGAATGGCGGCAACGACGCCGAACGGCGATTGCCGATAGAGCTGCATCAAATTGATGCGCGTGCTGCTCACCGCATTTGCGGGTGCGGAAGCGCGTGACAGAGCCGTGGGGACGAGGGAGAGGCAGATGAGAATGGTGACGAAGCAGAACAATCGATAGCCTTGCGGATCCCCCGTGGGCAGAAGCATCTGCCCACCGATCCCGGCGATGAGACCGGTCATGCCATAAATGCTGAGAATCTGCCCGCGTGTCTTCGGCGTGACCGAAGCATTGAGCCAGCTCTCCACCACGATGAAGAGGCCGGCGAAGCAGAAGCCGGTGACGGCGCGCGCGGCAATCCAGACAAGCGGGCTGATGGCGAGAAGGTGGAGAAGCGCAACGCTCGCGGCGACGGCCGCCAGGGCAGCGAAGGTGCGGGTGTGGCCGACCTGCATAATGATGCGTCCGGCCCATAGCGATCCCACCACGATGCCTGCCCAGAAGGCCGAACCCACTGCTCCGATCTGCGCGGGCGTGAACTGCTCGATACTGCCACGAACGCTGAGAAGAGTGCCTTGCAGCGTGTTACCGACCTGGATCAGGGCATAGCCGAGAAGAAGCGCGAGCAAGGTCGGCAGCACGGAGCGCATGGAATGAGGCATGGGCTCTCCCGAAGAGGCAGTTGGCTTGCGTAACGTGCAACAGGACTCTCAGCGATTGCGCCCAAGCCAATTCCAAGCCCGGCCTTCAGGAAACGCCGTGCCGTGAAAAATGTCATGGGGTTGCTTAAAGACCCTGTGCCTGGGTTGAACTCCGGTAAGGAGACAGGGTTCCGATCCTGCAGGGCGAAACGAAAAAGCCTGGCCGTTGCCAGCCAGGCTTTCCGAGAGCGGATTTTTCGCGTTTCTTTTATGTATCCATCTTCAGCGCGGCGATGAAGGCTTCTTGCGGGATGTCGACCTTGCCGAACTGGCGCATGCGCTTCTTGCCTTCCTTCTGCTTGTCGAGCAGCTTGCGCTTACGCGAGGCGTCGCCGCCGTAGCACTTGGCGGTTACGTCCTTGCGCAGCGCGCGGATGGTTTCGCGGGCGATGATCTTGCCGCCGATGGCGGCCTGAACCGGAATCTGGAACATATGCGGCGGGATCAGCTCTTTCAGCTTCTCGCACATGGCGCGGCCACGGCCCTCGGCGCGGTCGCGGTGGACCAGCATGGAGAGCGCGTCGACAGGTTCCGCATTGACCAGCACCGACATCTTCACGAGATCGCCCTCGCGATAATCGGAGATGTGATAGTCGAAGGAGGCATAGCCCTTCGAGATCGACTTCAGGCGGTCGTAGAAATCGAACACCACCTCGTTGAGCGGCAGGTCGTAGACCACCATGGCGCGCTTGCCGACATAGTTCAGGTCGACCTGAATACCGCGCCGTTCCTGGCAGAGCTTGAGCACGGAGCCGAGGTAATCGTCGGGCGTGAGGATCGTAGCGCGGATCCACGGCTCCTCGATGGTCTCGATCTTCATCACATCCGGCATGTCGGCCGGGTTGTGCAGCTCGATGGTGGAACCGTCGCGGAGTTTCAGGTGATAGACCACGGAAGGCGCGGTGGAGATGAGATCGAGATTGAACTCGCGCTCCAGACGCTCCTGAATGATTTCGAGATGCAGCAGACCGAGGAAGCCGCAGCGGAAGCCGAAGCCGAGCGCAGCAGACGTTTCCATCTCGTAGGAGAAGCTGGCGTCGTTCAGGCGCAGCTTGCCCATGGCGGCGCGCAGGTTCTCAAACTCGGCGGCGTCCACGGGGAAGAGACCGCAGAACACCACCGGCTGCACGGGCTTGAAGCCCGGGAGCGCTTGCGCCGTCGGCTTGCGGTCATCGGTGATGGTGTCGCCGACGCGGGTATCGGCCACTTCCTTGATCGAGGCGGTGAAGAAGCCCACTTCGCCGGGGCCGAGCTGCGCCAGCTCCGTCATCTTCGGATTGAACACGCCGACGCGGTCGAGCGAGTAGGATGCGTTCGTGCCCATCATCTTGATGGTCTGGCCCTTCTTCATGGTGCCGTCGATGATGCGCACCAGCACGACCACGCCGAGATAAGCGTCATACCAAGAATCGACGAGGAGAGCCTTCAGCGGCGCATCCGGGTCGCCCTTCGGCGGCGGCAGCTTGGTGACGATGGCTTCCAGCACGCCCTCGATGTTGATGCCGCTCTTGGCCGAAACCGGTACGGCCTCGGAGGCATCGATGCCGATCACTTCCTCGATCTGCTCCTTGATCCGGTCCGGATCGGCGGCGGGCAGGTCGATCTTGTTGAGAACGGGCACAATCTCGTGGTTGGCGTCGATGGCCTGGTAGACGTTGGCGAGCGTCTGCGCCTCGACGCCCTGGGAGGCGTCGACCACCAGGAGCGAACCCTCGCAGGCGGCCAGAGAACGCGAGACCTCGTAGGCGAAGTCCACGTGGCCGGGGGTGTCCATCAGGTTCAGGATATAGGTCTTGCCGTCCTGAGCCTTGTATTCCAGGCGCACGGTCTGCGCCTTGATGGTGATGCCGCGCTCGCGCTCGATATCCATGTTGTCGAGCACCTGCTCCGTCATCTCACGGGCGGACAGAGCCCCCGTGGTCTGGATCAGGCGGTCGGCCAAGGTCGACTTCCCGTGGTCGATATGGGCCACGATGGAGAAGTTGCGGATGTTGTCGAAGGTGCGAGCGGTCATAATACTGCAAATATAAGGATGTTCAGGCCGCAATAGCAGGGCGGGCTCCTAATGCCAAGGGAGGCCGTCGCCGCGCCCTTGAGAGCTGCCTTGATCCAAGCGCGGCGCGAGAGGGCCCAGGGGGCTGTCGTAGCAGGTTTTTGCGGGTGATCAGACTAAGGGCCGCTCTGCCCTTAAATTCGGGATTCAGTGTGTCTTATGGGAATGGAAACTGACCTGAAGGCAAGGCAAGCGCAGGCCCGAAGCCTGCGCTTGCCTTTGATGCTAGGCGAGGATCAGCGGGCGCATTCCACCGGAACGCGCGCATCCGTGCCGGGCATGAGCACGGTGCGGCAGGGCACGCCGTTGATGTAACGGATTTCGTGCGGTGCGGCATTCGGGAAGATCGATCCCGGCGTGCCGGACACGGCTCCTCCCGGAACAGGAGCCGGGACAACACTGCCGGTCGCCATGGGTTCACCAGCAGGGATCATGCCTGGAGCCATGCCGACGAAGCCGGTCGGGCCGGCGCATTGAACCGGAATGCGCTGATTGGTGCCGTGATCGAGCACGGTGCGGCAAGGCACGCCGTTGATGTAGCGGATTTCATGCGGCGCTGCATCGGGGAAGGGCGAGACTGGTGTGCCGCTGGGCTGGGCATGTGCCAGACCGAAGGAGCCGAGCACGACAAGGCCGGCACCGGCGAGAATGGTGAAGCTCTTCAATGAAACCTCCTCTGAGCATGGGAGCATTGTCCCCTTTTCGGGACCGGAGGTTTAACGCCTGCAGTAAGGTTAGTTTCCTTGGCTCAGGCAACATGTTCGTGAGCGATTGGCCGAGTGCGCTAACGGCCCCGCTCCAGAATGCGCGAGATCACCTTGGCGGTATAATCGACCATCGGCACGATGCGCGCATAGTTGAGCCGCGTGGGGCCGATCACGCCGAGAACGCCGACGATTTTCTGGCTGCCGTCTCTGAAGGGAGCAGCGATCATCGACGAGCCGGAGAGCGAGAACAGCTTGTTCTCCGAGCCGATGAAGATGCGCACGCCTTCGCCGCCCTCGGCGCGGCTGAGCAGGTCGATCACATCCGTCTGTGTTTCGAGATCGGAGAAGAGCAGGCGGATACGTTCAAGATCTTCCGTCGCCTTCAGGTCGCCCAGCAGATTGGCTTGGCCGCGCACGATGAGCTGGCGGGATTCGACAGGCCCCACGGTGGTGGCAAGCCCCGCTTCCACGAGCTTGGCGGTCAGCGTGTCGAGCTCGCGTTCCATCTCGCCGCGACGGGCTTCGATTTCCTGCTTGAGGTCGCCGAGCGTCTTGCCTTGGATGCGCGAGTTGAGAAAATTGCCGGCCTCAACGAGCGCGCCTGCCGGAAGGCCTGCGGGCAAGTCGAGAAGGCGGTTCTCGACGGAGCCGTCCTCGGATACGAGCACGACGAGGGCGCGTGTGGGGTCGAGACGGACGAATTCGATATGCTTGAGGCTGGCGTTGGATTTCGACGTCAGCACTACGCCCGCGCCGCGCGAGACGCCCGACAGAAGCGTGGAGGCCTCGGCGAGGGCCGTTTCCAGGGTGTGGCCGGAGGCAGCAGCGCGCATCTGCGCCTCGATCCGCGCCCGCTCGTCGGCGGTCACGTCGCCGATCTCCATCATGGCGTCCACGAAGAAGCGCAGGCCGATTTCCGTGGGCAGGCGCCCGGCGCTGGTATGGGGCGCGAAGATCAGGCCCGCCGCCTCCAGATCCGCCATCACGTTACGGATCGAGGCGGGCGAGAGCGCCATCGGCAAGAGGCGCGAGAGATGGCGCGAGCCGACGGGCTCGCCGGTCATGAGATAGCTCTCGACGATCTGGCGGAAGATCTCGCGGGAACGGTCGTTCAGCTCCGCGATGGCGCGGGCGTCCGACAGGTTCGAGAAGGGGCCGTTGGCGTGCATGCGATGGGTTCTACGCTTTCACAATTCCACCCTGCAAGTCATCATTATGTGCGGATGAATGCCGCTTTAGGCAAGGCTTTCACTTGCTTAAAGGGCTTCATGGCCCCAAAGAGGCTTTCAAACAGCCTTGTGGAGAAACGAACATGCGTCCTTCGAACCGCGCCCCCGACCAGTTGCGTCCCGTCACCCTGGAGCGGAGCGTCGCGCGCTATGCGGAGGGCTCCTGCCTCGTTTCCTTCGGCAATACCCGGGTGCTCTGCACGGCCTCGCTCGAGGAAAAAGGTCCGCCGTGGCTGCGCGGCACCGGCAAGGGCTGGGTGACGGCGGAATATTCCATGCTGCCCCGCGCCACGCATGAGCGCACCAAGCGCGAGGTGAATTCCGGCAAGCCGTCCGGCCGCACGCAGGAGATCCAGCGCCTCATCGGCCGCTCGCTTCGCGCGGTCGTGAACCTGCCGGCCATCGGCGAGCGCCAGATCGTGCTCGATTGCGACGTGATCCAGGCCGATGGCGGCACCCGCACGGCCTCCATCACCGGCGCATGGGTTGCCCTGCATGAATGCTTCACCTGGATGCAGAGCCGCTCGATCATTTCCATCAACCCGCTGCGCGAGCCTGTCGCCGCCATTTCCTGCGGCATCTATCAGGGCACGCCGGTGCTCGATCTCGATTACGCCGAGGATTCCGCTGCCGAGACGGATGCGAACTTCGTCATCACGGGTTCGGGCGGCATTGTCGAGGTGCAGGGCACGGCGGAAGGAAAGCCCTTCTCGGAAGAGGAATTCCTGAGCATGCTTCGTCTCGCCAAAGCAGGCGTCGCGCAGCTCGTGGATCTGCAAAAGAAGGCTGTCGCCTGATGCAGCACCGTCCTCTCACCGGCAAGGTCGTCATCGCCACGCACAACGCGGGCAAGCTGCGCGAGATGCAGGAGCTGCTCGCTCCCTTCGGCATCGAAGCGGTCTCGGCGGGCGAACTCGGTCTGCCGGTGCCCGACGAGACGGGACACATGTTTGCCGAGAACGCCGCGATCAAGGCACATGCCGCAGCGAAGGCCACGGGCCTTCCCGCGCTCTCCGACGATTCCGGTTTGTGCGTGCATGCGCTCGATGGCGCGCCGGGATTGTTCACCGCTGATTGGGCTGGGCCGAAGAAAGATTTCTATGCCGCCATGGAGCGCGTGCATCGCGAGATGCAAAAGCGCGAAGCGACCGACAAGCGCGCGCATTTCGTCTCCGCCCTCGTCATCGCATGGCCCGATGGGCATGAGGAATTGTTCGAGGGGCGCGTGTTCGGTGAGGCGGTCTGGCCGCCGCGCGGCGAGAAGGGCTTCGGCTACGATCCCATGTTCCAGCCGGACGGTTTTGCGCAGACCTTCGGCGAACTGTCATCGGAGGAAAAGCACGGCATCGACTGGTCGAAGCCGCAGCCGGAAGGTTTGTCGCATCGCGCACGCGCCTTCGTGAAGCTCGCAGCGGGATGCTTGAAGAAGGCTTGAGTTCTTTCCTCGTCATCCTTGAAATGATGCGAGAGCTGAAAAGCAGAAGCGCCCCGAAGGGCGCTTCATTTATTTTTGAGCGTCAGACGTTGGTCGGGCCGTTGCCGCGGCGCTTGGCCATGAAGGCGTCGAACTCCTCGCGGTCCTTGGCGCGCTTCAGCTCTTCCACGAAGTTGCGGAACTCGCGGGCCTCTTCGTCGAGCTTGCGGCGCTCTTCCTCGAGGCGCTCGAGTTCGCTGCGGCGATAATCGTCGAAAGCCGCGTTGCCCGTGCCGGCATAGCCGAAGCCGCCGGTGGAGCGGCGCGCTCCGAAGATGTCCTCGGATGCACGGCCGACGGTGTCACGGAAGAAGGCCTTGGCCTCGTCGTATTTCGGATATCCACACATTTTCCACACCAGGTAGGCCAGCGCGAGCGGCCAGGCAAAGATGAAGCCCAGAATGATGACGGCGATCTCCAAACCGCGACGGGGAGAGCGCCCGCAGCGACGGTGAGCGCCGGCGTTCCAAGGTCCCGTATGAGGGCCCTGGTTCCAGGCGGTTGAAGCAGAGTCGGACATCGTTGGATCTCACTATGTTAATGCTAACAACATTAACATGCGAATGGATTTGGGCGCTTTCAAGGGAAGGGCGCTCGATTTTTTGAGATCGCTAAAGCTGGGGCTAGACGGCAGGCCGGGCAGGGAAGCTGGGCGCGGTCAGCGGGAAGCAGAAGCCGCCTTGCCCTTCAGGGCGCCATGAACGAGGGCCAGGACGCCGGCGCGGAGCAGCTCGTACTTGTCCGGCAGGCCGGAACCCTTCGGCAGCTGGCCGGCGGCATCGAGGGTGGCGATGCCGTGGGAGAGGGCCCAGACCTCGATGGCGATGAAGCGGGTATCGACCCCCTGGAAGCCTTCGGGGAAGGTCTTCGAGAGGGCCTCGACCAGATAGTCGAAGGCGCTATTGGAGCGCGGGGAACTTGTGGAAGTCTTGTCCGGAGCGCCCTTGCCCCAGGGGGCGCAGCCCTCATTCTCAGCCTCATGAGGCTTGGCCGAGAACATGGCGGCGTAGAAGCCGGGCTCCTGCTCCGCGAAGGCGAGATAGGCCTCACCCATGCGGGTGAAGCGCTCCAAGGGCGTGCCGTCGCTCTGGAGGGCCTTGCCGAGGCGCTTCGCAAGCTCGTCGAAGCCCCGGAAGGCTACCTCCGCCACCAAGGCCTCCCGGCCGCGGAAATGGCGGTACAGGGCGGCGGGCGTCACGCCCACGAGCTTGGCGGCATCGGCTAGAGTGAAGCCGCCAAGGCCACGCTCGGCAATGAAGCGCTGCGCCGCTTCGATCAGCGCCTCCTTCAGATTGCCGTGGTGGTAGCCCTGCCGGTCGAACGGGCCGCGCCAATGCCGCATGATGGGTCCTTTGAACTCTGCTGTCAGCGATCTTAAGTCCCCGCCTCGGGAGAGGCTAGGGCGCAGACCTCATGAGGGGTGAACAACCCATGCAGGGAGAGGTTCAGAAAAGTTTTCTCCTCCTCAATTGTCGTCATCCCGGACGGAGCGTAGCGCAGATCCGGGATCGCCAGCAGGATCAGGCGCCATTCTTGTCATGCGATCCCGGGTTCCGCTGTGCGGCCCCGGGATGACGCCTAAGAGCCATATCGCGACAACGCCACCCGTGACGCCACGCGCAAGACCTGCCATATACCGCCCATGATCGATCATCCGACGCGCGATGTGGGCTTTGGCGTTTACGTCCATTGGCCCTTCTGCGCTTCCAAGTGCCCCTATTGCGACTTCAACAGCCATGTCCGCCACCAGCCGGTGGATCAGGAGCGGTTCCTGGCCGCGTTCAGACGCGAGATCGCGCACACGGCTGCGCGCATTCCGGGACGCACGGTCACCAGCATCTTCTTCGGCGGCGGCACGCCCTCGCTCATGAAGCCGGAAACGGTGGGTGCGATCCTCGATGCCATCGGCGGCGCATGGAGCATTGATCCGCACGCGGAAGTTACGCTCGAAGCTAACCCGACGAGCGTGGAGGCCGAGCGCTTTCGTGACTACCGCTCGGCCGGCATCAACCGCGTTTCGCTCGGCGTGCAGGCGCTGAACGATGCCGACCTGAAGCGTCTGGGCCGCATGCATTCGGTGGAGGAGGCGCTTGCGGCCGTGAAGATCGCAGCCTCGATCTTCGAGCGTTACTCTTACGATCTGATCTATGCCCGCCCGGGACACACGCCCGAGGTCTGGGCGGCGGAACTCGAACAGGCCATCGGCTACGCGGTCGAGCATCTCTCGCTCTACCAGCTCACCATCGAGCCCGGCACCTGGTTCCAGCGTCTGTTCGATGCGGGCAAGCTCACCGTGCCGGATGAGGAGACGGGCCGCGCGCTCTACGACATCACGCAGGAAACCTGCGAGAAGCATGGGCTGCCCGCTTACGAGATTTCGAACCACGCCAAGCCCGGCGCGGAATCGCGGCACAACCTGCTCTATTGGCGCTACGGCGAGTATGCGGGCATCGGCCCCGGCGCGCATGGACGCTTGGTGACAGGCAATGCGCGGCTCGCGACATCGACCGAGAAACATCCCGAGACATGGCTCGAGCATGTGGAGCGTGAAGGCCATGGCGTGATCGAGGAGGAAGTGCTCACCTCCGAGGCCGAGGGCGACGAATTTCTGCTGATGGGCCTTCGCCTGAAAGAGGGCATCGATCCGCGCCGCTACGAAGCCTTCACCGGAAAGCCGCTCAATCAGCGCGGCTTGCGCATCATGCAAGAGGAAGGGCTCATTCGTGTTGACAGTTCACGCCTCGCCGTGACGAAGAAGGGCTTCCCAGTGTTGAATGCGGTGATTGCGGAATTGGCGGCTTAACACTCATTCGTAAGTGTCGTCCCGGACGAAGCGCAGCGAAGATCCGGGATCGTCGTCAGAATAGAGCTGAGAATCTCTAGGTGTCATCCCCGCGAAGGCGGGGATCCATAAACACGATGGTTCGAAGAAGAGCATTACGGCTCTCATCCGCTTTACTCTGCATTGTCAGCGGATATGGATTCCCGCCTTCGCGGGAATGACAGCGTGAGGATCAAGCGCATTCTCGTCCGACGATCCCGGGTTCTGCTCCGCAGCCCCGGGATGACGCTTAAACGTTAGCGCTTCACCTTGCTTTCGATCGCATCCCACACCGTCACGGCGAGATCCGGCCCGCCGAGGCGCTTGATGGCGCGGATGCCTGTCGGCGCGGTCACGTTGATCTCGGTGAGATTGCCGTCGATCACGTCGATGCCGACCAGGATGAGGCCCATGCGCTTGAGATCGGGGCCGATGGTCTCGCAGATCTCGCGCTCGCGCGGCGTGAGGTCGGTGGGCTTTGCAGCACCGCCGCGCACCATGTTGGAGCGGATGTCGTTGGCCGCCGGAACGCGGTTGATCGCGCCCGCCGCCTCGCCGTCGATCAGGATGATGCGCTTGTCGCCTTCCGTGATCTTCGGCAGGAAGCGCTGGATCACCCAGGGCTCGCGGAAGAGGTTCGAGAAGAGATCGTAGAGCGAGCCGAAATTCGGATCTTCGCGTCCGACCTTGAACACGCTGGCACCGCCATGCCCGTAGAGCGGCTTCATCACCACATCGCCGTGCTCGCGGCGGAAATCCTCGATCTCCGCCTTGTCGCGCGAGATCAGCGTCGGCGGCATGAGATGGGGAAACTGCGTGACGAAAATCTTTTCCGGCGCGTTGCGCACATGTGTCGGGTTGTTCACCACGAGCGTCTTCGGGTGGATGCGCTCCAGGAAATGCGTGGCGGTGATGTAGGCAAGGTCGAAGGGCGGGTCCTGGCGCATGAGCACCACGTCGACGGTCGAGAGATCGACGCGCTCGGGCTCGCCCAATGTGAAATGGTTGCCCACCTCGTCGCGGACCTCAATGGGGTCGACCATCGCGATCACCTTGCCGTCGCGCAGCGACAGGCGGTCGGGGGTGTAGTGGAGAACCCGATGGCCCCGCCGTTGCGCTTCGAGCAGCAACGCAAAGCCCGTATCGCCTGCGATCTTGATGCTGTTGATGTGATCCATCTGGATCGCGACGGTGAGGGTCATTCTCTCGGCCTCCTAAGCATTTTCCGGCGAAGTGGTCCCGGTTCGCCATCGAGAAAATGCGGCACTGTTAGGACCGGAGCCGATGCCCTCTCGATGGCAACGGTTCCGGGAAGCGGGTTATTGGACTGTTTCTTCGAGAAGGCAACTCTTGCTCGACCGGAACGAACGAAAAAGAGGGTCGGGTGTTATCGAATAGCCTCGCTTCAGATTCCCGCACCCTTGTAGATAAGCTCAAGCTTCCACATCTGGTAGGTCATGTCACGCCGTGCCCTTCTCATCATCAATGCCAAGAGCCGAAGCGGCGAAGCCCAGGCGCAGGCGGCCATTGAGGCCCTCGAGTCGCACGGGATCGAGCCCGTTCAGCTGGAATGCGGCCGGCGGGAAGACCTGTCTCCCCTGATCGTGAAGCACCGTAACGAGGTGGATTGCGTCGTCGTCGGAGGTGGCGACGGAACGTTGAACGCGGCGGCTTTCGGGGTGATCGAGGCCGGATTGCCCCTCGGCATTCTGCCCCTGGGCACGGCGAACGACCTGGCGCGGACATTGGGCATCCCCTTCGATCTCGACGGGGCTGCGCGGGTGATTGCCGATGGCCAGACGCGCAAGATCGATCTGGGTGTCGTGAACGGCGAGCCGTTCTTCAACGTGGCGAGCCTCGGCCTGTCGGCGGAGCTGGCGCAGAAGCTGACGCGGGACATCAAGCGCCGCTTCGGGCGGCTCGGCTATGCGCTGGTGGCCATGAATGTTCTGGCCCATGCCAAGCCTTTCCGCGCAACGATCATGAGCGAAACCGAAAACGTGCGCGTGAGAACCTTGCAGATCGCTGTCGGCAACGGGCGCTTCTATGGTGGCGGCAACGCGGTGGAGAAGGACGCGGCCATCGACGACCAGCATCTCGATCTCTACAGCCTGGAATTCGAGCGCGCCTGGAAGCTCGCCTTCATGGCGCGCTCCTTCCGCCATGGCCAGCACGGAGCGTGGAGTGAGGTGCGCGCGATACGCGCCAAGGAATTCGACATCCGCACGAGACGACCAAGGCCGATCAATGCGGATGGCGAGATCGTGACGCAAACACCCGCGCATTTCTCCATCAGGCCCTGCGCGGTGACGGTGTTCGCGCCTTAGCGCATGCAACAAGACTGGCCTGAGCCTCACCCTGAGGAGCAGCCGCAGGCTGCGTCTCGAAGGGCGAGGCGTTTCCAGAAAGCACTGGAACCTCCTTCGAGACGGCGCTTAAGCGCCTCCTCAGGATGAGGGCTTCTTGAGGCATGCTCAGCAACGCCCATGTCGAACGGCATCCTCAATGTTGCCGGGTCCAAGGCCGATGTCATGGAGCATGGCATCGTCCAGGGAGGCGACCTCCCGCATGGCGCGGCGGAGGCGGATTTCCCGCATGACGGCTGAGAAAAGATTTTTCAGGACCGTTGGGCGAGCAGCCGGGGTTTCAAAGGTTTCGGTGCAGGTGTTCGAATAGGCCGACATGGCGCTCTCCTTGAGTTGATGGAGAGAGTATGGGTCGCCCCCTTGCATAAGTGAAACGAATGTTCATTATATCAAAAATAATGGATCGTTATGGAGATCGCCCATGCCCCATAATCTCGATGTCAGCCTTCTGAGAGCTTTCGTGGCCGTGGTGGATACCGGCGGCATGACGGCGGCAGCCGGGGTGCTCAACCTCACCCAGGCGGCGGTGAGCCAGCAGGTCAAGCGCCTGGAGGAGATGCTGGGCGAGGAACTGATCACCCGTGACCGGCGGGGCATGACATTGACCGGTGCGGGCGAGCGCCTGTTCGGGCGCGCCAAGCGCATGCTGGCCATGAACGACGAAATCTGGACCGAGATGACGACGCCCGAATTCGAGGGCGAGATCCGCCTCGGCATTCCGAGCGACATCATCACCACCTATCTGCCAACCTTCCTGAAGGATTTCGCGCGCACCTATCCGCGCGTGCAGATTTCGCTCGACAGCGGATCGAGCGCGGAATTGCGCGCGAAGCTCGCAAGCGGCAAGGTCGATATCGTGATGGCCACCGAACTCGCCTGCGACGCGGATGGCGAGAACCTCGTGATGGATCGTCTCGTCTGGGTCGGCGCGAAGGGGGGCGAAGCCGGGTGGAAACGCCCGCTGCCTGTTTCCATCGGCTGCTCCGATTGCGCGTTCCGCACGCCGATCCGCGAGGCCCTGCAGAAGGCGGGCATCGAGTGGCGCTCCGTGTTCGATTCCACCAACACCTCGGCTCAAGTCGCAACCATTGCCGCCGATACCGCCGTGATGGCGTGGATGGCCTCCACCGTGCCGCATGCGCTGGAAGTGCTGGGTCCCGATACGGGCCTGCCGCTGCTTCCGCCCTTCATGGTCAATCTCTACCTGCCGAAAGGCGGCGGCAATCACATCGTTCAGGAAATGGCGCGCTTCATTCGCGATGCGGTGCGCGATCCAAGGAAGATCGCGGCTTAAGAAATCTCAAGCTCGAAAGCCGACACGATGTGCTGCGGCCATCGTTTCGGTGCGATGAACACCGCATCCGCCCGCCATGTTTTTCCCTGCGCGCGCGGATTGCGCGACAACCATGATCGCGCTGCGCGTGAGAAGCGCTGGCGCTTGGTGGCGGTGATGGCGGAGAGCGCGTTGTCCATCAGCACGCGCGCCTTTACCTCGACAAAGGCGATGGTGTTGCCGCGTGCCATGATGAGATCGATCTCGCCGCCTGACGCCGCATAGCGGCGCGCGAGTGGGCGGTAGCCCTTCGCCATGAGAAACAGGAGCGCGATCCACTCGGCACGATGGCCGCGCAGAAACGTGGCACGCCGCCGTTCGAGAGCGGTCTTCATCAATCTTTCTTCGCAAGCTCGAGCGCGCGGGCATAGACTTCGCGCTTCGGCATGCCGAGTTCGGCGGCGACGATCGCCGCTGCATCTTTGATCGAATGGTTCTTGAGCGCCGCTTCCAGCTTGCCGTCGAGGGCCGCATCCGCTTCTGCCGCGTGCATCTCTTTCGTGGCCTCGCCGATCAGCACCACGATCTCGCCTTTCGGCGGGCCTTCCTCCGCGAATTGTGCGGCGAGTTCCGGCAGGGTGCCGCGCCGGATTGTCTCGAACATCTTCGTCAGTTCGCGCGCCACCACGGCCTGCCGCTCGCCCAGCACATCGGCTGCGTCGGCCAGCATTTCAGGCAAACGGTGCGGACCTTCGAACAGCATCAATGTGCCGGGGATGGAGCCAATCTCCTGAAGGCGTGCGCGTCGCGCGCCGCTTTTCGCAGGAAGAAAACCTTCAAAGAAGAAGCGGTCGGTGGGCAGGCCCGATGCGACGAGGGCGGTGAGCACGGCAGAGGGGCCGGGGATCGGCGTGACGGGCAGGCCTTCCTCGATGGCGGCCTGCACCAGCTTGTAGCCGGGATCGGAGACCAGCGGCGTGCCTGCATCCGACACGAGCGCCAGCGCCTGGCCTTCGCGGATGCGATGCACCATGCGCTCGCGAACCGCCTCATTGGAATGCTCGTGATAGGCCACCAGCGGCGTCGTGATGCCGTAATGGGCGAGCAGCGTCTTCGTCACCCGCGTATCCTCGGCGAGGATCGCATCGGCGGCGGCGAGCACGTTCAGCGCGCGGAAGGACACGTCCTGCAGATTGCCGATAGGCGTCGCGACCACGTAAAGGCCGGGGGTGAGGGGCTTCGCCTCGGCGGCGAGGCCGAAGGCGGTGAAGGTGGCGGCGCGCTCGCCCGGCTCGCGCCGGCGGGTCCGGTTGTCGATTCTCTGAGTCATTGCCCGTCACTTTTGCATGAACGCCCCGGCTTGCGAAAGCAGCCTTCGGGCTGTGAATGCCGGATCTTGGAAACAATGTTTACCTTTTAATGCCAAGATTGCTCCATGTCCGCCGAGCTGTTTCCAAAAGGGGGGTGGAGATGGCGTTCTGTTTCAGGACGATGGAAAAAGGCAAGGTGAGCCCAAAAGTGAACCCGTGGGCTCTGGCCGTTCTGCTGACCGGCGCTCTCGCGCTGTCCGGATGCGCGGGCTCGGGCTCTGCCCGACAACCGCGTAAGGCCAGCCGGCCCGCGCAGGCCTCCGCGTCCATCCCGCCTCGCTATTCCGCCGATGTCGGCAGCGGACCGGCCACGCCGGTGCGCGCTGAAATGCCTCCCGCGCAGGCACCCATGGCTCCCGCAAGGCCTGCCATGGGTGGCACGGCCATCGGCAACGGCCCCGTGAAAGTCGCGCTGATCCTGCCGCTCTCCGGATCCGGCCAGGGCGCGCTCGTCGCGCAGAGCATGCGCAATGCCGCAGAACTCGCGCTCGGTGATTTTCAGGACAGGCACCTCACCCTTCTCGTGAAGGACGATCGCGGCACGCCGGAAGGTGCGCAGGCCGCAGCCGATCAAGCGCTCAGCGAGGGCGCGCAGCTCATTCTCGGCCCGATCTTCGCAGGCTCCGTCCAGGCGGCGGGGCAAGTTGCGCAGCAGGCTGGCAAACCGATGATCGGTTTCTCCTCCGACAAGGCCGCCGCCGCGCAGGGCATCTATCTCTTGAGCTTCATGGTGCAGGCGGAGGTCGACCGCATCATCGCTTTCGCCGCCGCGCAGAACCGTCGCTCCATCGCGGCGCTTATTCCGGAAACGGCCTATGGCCGCGTGGCGGAGGCGCAGCTGCGTGAAGCGGCGGCCGAGAACGGCATTCGCGTCGTCTCCATCGAGCGCTATCCCGCAGGACAGCCGCAGAACGCCGTGCAGCGTCTCGCGCCGGTGATCGGCGGGCCGAATCCGCAGGCGCAAGCCCTGTTCATTCCCGATAACGGCGATGGATTGCCTGCGGTAGCGCAGGCTCTGCAGGCTGTCCGCTTCAATCCCCGGCAGGTGAAGCCCATCGGCACCGGCGTGTGGGATGAAGCGCGCGTGTATGGATTGCCGACGCTTCAGGGCGGCTGGTTCGCCGCGCCCGACAAGCGCGGCTTCATGGAGTTCGCAACACGCTACCGTGCGCGCTTCAACAGCGATCCGGTGCGTCTGGCTTCGCTCTCCTACGATGCGGTGACGCTCGCCGCCGCGCTTGCCCGCATGCAGGGACCGCAGGGCTTCAACGACAGCATTCTCACCAGTGCTGCGGGCTTTGCTGGCACGGACGGCGTGTTCCGCTTCAATCCGAACGGCACCAACGACCGCGCTCTGACCGTGCAAGAAGTGCGGGGCGGAGCGGCCGTGGTGATCAACGCCGCGCCGCGCACGCTGGTCGCGCAGAACTGATTGCATCGGTGTTAATCGCCAACATAGCCTCACCCTGAGGAGCGAGCTTGCTCGCGTCTCGAAGGGCGAGGTGTCTTCAGTGCTCTCTGGATCCTCCTTCGAGACGCCGCTTTGCGGCTCCTCAGGATGAGGACAGTGTTTATGACTTGAGCGTGAGCGTCGCGCTTAAGTTAGGCTTGTTGTTGAGAGTCTGGAACACCACGCAATAGCGTTCGGTCAGCTTGAGAAGCTGATCGATCTTCTCCTGCGGCGCATCGGTGTCCACCTCGAAGGAGAGGCGGATGTCGCTGAAGCCCACGGGCGCGGTCTTGTCGACGCCGAGCGTGCCGCGGAAATCGAGATCGCCCTCGGCCTTCACGGCACCGTGACGCAGTTCGATTTCGAGCGCGGTGGCGACGGCCTTCAGCGTCACGCCCGCGCAGGCGACGAGGGCTTCGAGCAGCATGTCGCCGGAACAGAGTTCAGCACCCGAGCCGCCGGTGGCAGGGTGCAGGCCCGCGACAGCAAGCGCACGGCCGGTCTCGACCTTGCAGGCGATGTGCTGGTCGTCCAGCGTGCCTTGTGCCTTGAGCGTGATGACGGCGGAATCGGGATTGCTGCGGTATTGATCCTTCAGCGGCGCTTGGAGGGCGCGCAGTTCGGTCGAGTCCATGATGCTTGTCCTTAGTTCTACCACCACAAAGCGGCAGCCTGACGGTCGCGTTCGCGCTGCGGCTGCTGGTGAGATGGCTTGAGGGAATGATCGAGCGCCGTCAAGACGCGGCGCACGGATGTCTCGAAGGGAAGGTCGGTCTTGTCGCGCGGACGCGAGAGCGTGAGCGGCAATTCGTCGAAGATGCGGCCGGGCTTCGGCTGCATCACCACCGCGCGGTCAGCGAGTGTCACCGCCTCCTGTACGTCGTGCGTGACGAGCACGACGGTGGGGCGCGTCTCCTCCCACAATCCGAGCAAATGCTCGTGCAGGCTCGCGCGGGTGAAGGCGTCGAGCGCCGAGAAAGGCTCGTCGAGCAGCAGCACCTTCGGATTCGTGACGAACGCGCGGGCAATCGCCACGCGCTGCTGCTGCCCGCCGGACAAATCGCGCGGCCAGCGCTTGGCATGTTCGATGAGGCCGATCTTCTCCAGCGCATGCGCGACGCGCTCTTTCCGCTCCGTGGCGCTGATATGATCGAGCCCGAAGGCGATGTTGTCGGAGACCGAGAGCCACGGTAGGAGGCGCGGTTCCTGGAACACGATGCCAACGGACGGATGCGGGCCGGAAAGCGCTTCGCCGTCGAGCTTGATCGCGCCGGTACTCGCTTGGTCGAGGCCGGCGATGAGGCGAAGCAGCGTAGTCTTGCCGCAGCCCGATCCGCCGATGAGCGAGACGATTTCGCCTTGGCGCACGGAGAGATTGATGTCGGACAGCGCGCGGGTGCCGTCGGCATAGGTCTTGGAGAGGTGTTCGAGTTCGAGCATCACAATCTCTCCCGCACAATATCCTGCCAGCGCACGAGTGGTTTCGTGCCAAGAACGAGCAGGCTGTCCGCGATCTTGCCGAGAAGCGCGAAGGCGATGATGGCGGCAAGAATCTGGTCGGGCTTGCCCATTTGCTGGCCGTCGACGAGCAGATAGCCGAGGCCCTCGGATGCACCCATGAATTCTGCGGCGACCACGAACATGAAGCCGAGGCCGAGGCCCGAACGCAAAGCAATCACCGCTTCAGGCAGAACGGCGGGCAGCAGGATGCGTCTTGCGAGCTGAACGCGCGAGAGGCGAAACACGTGGCCCACTTCCACGAGCTTGCGGTCAACGGAGAGAATCGCGCCCGCGATGCCGAGATAGACGGGGAAGAAGACGCCCACCGCGATGAGCGCCACTTTCGAGGCCTCGAAAATGCCGAGCCAGAGAATGAAGAGCGGCACCCACGCGATGGAGGGAATGGCGCGAAGCGCCTGCAAGGTCGGATCGAGAAGGCGGCGGATGGTTTCGCTGGAACCGGACAACGCGCCGAACACGATGCCTGCGACACCGCCGATGATGAAGCCGGTGAGCACGCGCCAGAGCGTCGCCCACACATGCGTCCAGAGTTCGCCTGTCTCGGCGAGCGCGAGAAGCGTCGCGAAGATGCGGCTCGGCGGCGGAACGAGGCGGCCTTGTGCAAGGCCGAACCGCACGGCTGCTTCCCAGAGAAGTGCCACGGCGATGGGCAATAAAAAGCCGAGAAGGATGCGCCAATCGAAGGCGCGTCGCTTCTCGGTGAGGGAAGGGGCCGCGAGAGCGGCGGCACCCTGTTGGGAGGACCAGGCGGAATTTGCGATTTCGCCTGACACGGCGCTCTCCCGTGGTGAAGTCATCAGCGTGATGCGGTCGCAAACTGACGGTCGATCAGTGCATCGACGGTCGCTTTCACATTGGCGTCAGCGGGCACCACGCCGGCCTGCTGCAGAGCAATGCCTGCCGCGAGGATCGTATCGGCCTGGGGCTGTCCGATGGTCGAGTGCGTGAGTTCCGTGCGCTGCAGCTGGCGCTCGATCACCGCTTCCGGCAGCTTGGTGTAGCTCACAAGAGCCTTCTTCAACTCGGCGGGATTGGCGAGGGCGTATTTGCGGGCTTCCTCATAAGCCTTCAGCACGCGGCCCACGAGAGCGGGGTTATCCTTCGCGAAGGTCTCCGACACGTTCAGCACGCCCCAGGTATTCGCTTCCGCCTTGCGGTAGAAGAGCTGCGCGCCGCTCTCCACCTCGGCCGCCGCCATCAGCGGATCGAGACCGGCCCAGGCATCCACGTCGCCGCGCTCGAGGGCGGTGCGTCCATCCGGATGCTGCAGCAGGACGAGCTTCACGTCCTTCTCTGTGAGCTTGGCTTCCTGAAGGGCGCGCACAAGGAAGATGTGCGGATCGGTGCCGCGGGTCACGGCGACGCGCTTGCCCTTCAAATCCTCGACCTTGGCGATGCCCGTATCCTTGCGGGTCACGAGCGCCGTCCATTCGGGGCGAGAATAGACATAGATCGACTTGATCGGGTTGCCGTTGATCTTGGCGATGAGAGCGGCGGCACCGGCGGTGGAGCCGAAATCGAGCGAGCCCGCATTCAGGAATTCGAGCGCCTTGTTGGAGCCCAGCGACTGAACCCAGCGAATGGAGATGCCGTCCTTCTCCAGTTCCTTCTCCAGGAAGCCCTTGTCCTTGAGGACGAGGCTCACCGGGTTGTAGGTGGCGAAGTCGATCTTGATCTCCTTCGGCTGCGCAACGGCGCCGGAGGCGAGCACGGTCAGGCCGGCGGAGACGACGGAAGCGGCGAGGAGGAGGCGATGGGTCAGGCTCATGTCTCAGTTCCCATATTTGGCGCATGGGAGCTGGACAGATAAAGTCCTTGAGGCGCCCAACGCTTTAGCTGCACTTGTTTCGCGCCCGCAAGCTGATTGCTCAAATCGGCGCGTGTTCTTTATATAGAACGGAGAGTTTCTTCCGTCAAACAGAATTTCTTATAAAGAACAATCTATCCGTCTTGGCGGATTAGTCCAGTCCGCCCTTGGGGGGAGGCTCCCAGGGTGATAAGCCAGAACGGACCGCTCACTATGGTTGTTTCATGCCGCTCCAGAACCCTGACGAAATCCTGAAGATTCTCGGCGATAAGCCTCTGCGCGATGCGGGGGAGCTGAGATCCAGGCTCGTGCCCGAACTCAAGCGCTATCTGGAGGAGGGCAGGGCCAAGGCGGAGCAGCAGCTGCTCGACACGCAGGACGGCCTCGTCTGCGCCAAGTATCTCTCCACCCACATGGACGATCTGGTGCGCCTCGTTCACGACGCGGTCGTGCGCCACCTCTATCCCGCCGATAACCCGTCCTCTGGCGAGCGCATCGCCGTGGTGGCGACAGGCGGTTACGGACGTGGCACGCTGGCGCCCGGCTCGGATGTCGATCTCCTGTTCCTGCTTCCCTACAAGCAGACCGCCTGGAGCGAGAGCGTCGTGGAAGCGATGCTCTACGTGCTATGGGACCTGAAGCTGAAGGTCGGCCACGCCACGCGCTCGGTGGAGGATTGCATCCGCGAGGCGAATGCGGACATGACGATCCGCACCTCGTTGCTCGAAGCGCGCTTCCTCTTCGGCGACCGCGCGCTCTTTGACGATCTGGTCAAGCGGTTCGATTCCGAGATCGTCGCGCTCTCGCCCGCGGAATTCGTGGATGCGAAACTGAAGGAGCGCGACGCGCGCGTGGTGAAGGCCGGTGCATCGCGCTATCTCGTCGAGCCCAATGTGAAGGACGGCAAGGGCGGTCTTCGCGATCTCAACACGCTCTTCTGGATCGGCAAATACGTCTATCAGGTGAAGAACCCGAAGGATCTGGTGAAGGCTGGCCTCTTCACGCCCGAGGAGTTCAAGCTCTTCCGGCGCTGCGACGAGTTCTTGTGGCGTGTGCGCTGCCATATGCATTTCGCCACGGGCCGCGCGGAGGAGCGTCTGACCTTTGATCTCCAGCGCGTTATCGCCGAGCGCATCGGCTTCGTGCCGCGCGGCGGTCTCTCGGCGGTGGAGCGCTTCATGAAGGCCTATTTCCTCATCGCGAAGGATGTGGGCGATCTCACTGCCATCGTCTGCGCCGAACTCGAAGCGCGCCAGACGAAGAAACGGCCCATGCTCGACCGCGTGCTCGGACGTTTCCGCCGCCGTCGCGGCGGTGCGCTCGCGGGCAACGACTTCATCATCGACAACAACCGCATCAACGTGAAAAGCGAAGAGGTTTTCGCGAACGATCCGGTCAACCTCATCCGCCTGTTCTGGCTGGCGGACCGGCATAATCTCGCGATCCATCCCGATGCGACGCGTCTTGCCACGCGCTCCCTCAAGCTCATCGGCCAGAGTCTGCGCAACGATGCGGAGGCGAACCGGCTTTTTCTCGACATCATCACATCGAAGAATGCGCCGGAGGTGGTGCTGCGCCGCATGAACGAGGCGGGCGTCATCGGGCGCTTCATTCCCGATTTCGGGCGCATCGTCGCGATGATGCAGTTCAACATGTATCACCATTATACGGTGGACGAGCATCTGCTCCGTTCCACCGGCGTGCTCACGGAAATCGAGGCGGGCCAACTCGGCAACGAGCATCCGCTGGCCAATCAGATCTTCGGGACGATCCAGAACCGCCGCGCGCTCTATGTCGCCGTGTTCCTGCACGACATCGCGAAGGGACGCCCGGAAGATCATTCGATCGCGGGCGCCGTCATCGCGCGCAAGCTCGGGCCGCGTTTCGGGTTGACGGACGCGGAAACCGATACGGTCGCCTGGCTCGTCGAACATCACCTGCTCATGTCGAACACCGCGCAGAGCCGCGATCTGTCGGACCCCGCCACCATCAAGAGTTTCGCCGAGGTGGTGCAGACTATGGAGCGCTTGAAGCTCCTGCTCGTGCTCACCATCGCCGACATTAAGGCCGTTGGTCCCGGCACCTGGACGGGCTGGAAAGGCCAGCTTCTGCGCACGCTCTATTACGAGACCGAGGTGCTGCTCGGCGGCGGCGCGGCGGATGTGGCGCGCTCGGATCGCGTGCGTTTCGCGCAGGAAGAATTGCGCAAGGCGCTCCCCAATTGGTCGGACAAGGAATTCGAGGATTATGCGGCCCGTCATACGCCGGCTTATTGGCTGAAGACCGACGAAGAGCGCCGTGTGAAGCAGGCGCATTTCGTGCAATCCGCCGACAAGGCGGGGCGCACGGTGACCACGTCCTACGAGACGGACCATTTCAGGGGCGTGACCGAATTCACCGTCCTCTCGCCCGACCATCCGCGCCTCCTCGCCATCGTCACCGGCGCGTGCGCGGCGGCGGGCGGCAACATCGTGGATGCGCAGATCTTCACGACGACGGACGGCATGGCGCTCGACACCATCGTGCTCTCCCGCGCCTTCGACCGGGACGAGGACGAGCTGCGCCGCGCGGAGCGCGTGGCGAAAGCCATCGAGCGGGCGCTCAAGGGCGAGGTGAAGATCGCCGATCTTGTGGAGAGCAGAAAGCCGTCGAAGAGCTCCTCCAAGGCGTTCCATGTGCCGCCGGAGGTCAACATCGACAACTCGCTGTCGAGCCGCCAGACGGTGATCGAGGTGTCGGGCCTCGACAGGCCGGGCCTGCTCTACGATCTCACCACGGCGCTCGGAAAGCTCAACCTCAACATCGCCTCTGCGCACATCGTAACCTTCGGCGAAAAGGCCGTGGACGTGTTCTATGTAACGGACCTGACCGGCACCAAGGTGACCCATGCGGGCCGCCAGGCCACGATCCGCCGCACCCTGCTTGACGTGTTCAAGACTGAGGAAGCTGAGCCGTTGCAGCGGCGAAGCGCTTGATTTGTGATCGCTTCGACCTGATATGTGCCCTGAACCTTTCCCCTATCTCTGATTGATCGACATGAACCCGAACGATACGGACAACCAGACCACGAATCCCCAGACCGAGGCTGCCAACGGTGCCGACAACCAGGCTGCCGCTGAGGCTCAAGCCGATCCGGTGGCCGTTCTCGAGGCTGAGAAGGCCGATCTGAAGGACAAGCTCTTGCGCCTCATGGCCGACATGGAGAACCTGCGCCGCCGCACCGAGCGCGAAGTGGCCGACGCCCGCACCTATGCGGTGGCCAATTTCGCCCGCGACATGCTGAACGTGGCGGACAACGTGCGCCGCGCCATCGAGAGCGTGCCGGAGGAGGCCAAGGCCTCAGCCGAGGGCGCCTTCAAGGGGCTCATCGACGGCATCGACCTCACCGAGCGCGACCTGCTCAAGACCCTCGAGCGTCACGGCGTGAAGAAGCTCGACCCTGAAGGCCAGAAGTTCGATCCGAACGTGCACCAAGCCATGTTCGAAGTGCCGAATCCTGACGTGCCGAACGGCACCGTGGTGCAGGTGGTGCAGTCCGGTTACGTGATCGGCGATCGCGTGCTGCGCCCGGCGCTCGTAGGCGTCGCCAAAGGCGGCCCCAAGGCGCCCGCGAACGGCGAGACGACGGACAATCCTTCCTCCGCCTCGTAAATTTCAATAAGCGACCTCAGCGCCCGTCATCACCGGCCTTGTGCCGGTGATTCCGATCGTTAGAGTGCGGCGTCATTCCGAAGCGGGATGGCCGGGACAAGCCCGGCCATGACGGGGAGGAGAGTCATTCGCGCCCTCGCAAGGGGGCAGACAAAGCCTGGACGCCGCCGTGGAAATCCTTCAGCACATTCCCTTCGAGGCCATCGGCGTCGCCGTCTTCGCGCTCACAGGCGCATTGATGGCGGCTCGCAAGGGCATGGACCCGTTCGGCTTCGCGCTGCTTGCCACGCTCACAGGCGTGGGCGGTGGGACCGTGCGTGACCTGCTCATCGGCATCAGGCCGGTCTTCTGGGTCGGCGATCCCAGGGATGTGCTGGTCTGTCTCGTCGTGGCCGAGGTGGTGTTTGCGCTCGGGCCTAAGCGCGTGGCCGCGCTCGAGGGCGGGCGGCGGGGCCGCGTGTTGCTCTGGGCCGACGCTCTGGGGCTCGCCCTGTTCTGCATCACCGGCACGGCGAAGGCCTTGGCCGCGGGCGTTCCGGCTCTCTCGGCCATCGCGCTCGGCACCATCACCGCCACCTTCGGCGGCATCATCCGGGACATTTTCGCGGGCACCACGCCGCTCGTGCTGCGGCAGGAAATCTACGTGACGGCGGCAGCGCTCGGCGCCGCAGTCGCGGTGACCCTGCAGGTGATCGGCATTCCTTTGGCCTGGGCTGCGGCGGCGGGCTTTGCCGCCGCCTTCACCTTGAGGGCCTTCGCCATCCTGCGCGGATGGTCGCTGCCCGCCTTCCCGACCCGGGAATAGCCTTCAGAAATTCGTCTCGACGCCGTCCGCGATGGTGCGGAAGCGCGGCAGGTTCTGGTCCCGCTGCTCCTCGCGGGTCAGGCCCACCATGCGCACATAGCGGTCGTTGTCGAAGCGGATCGATTGCATCACCACGATCGGCTGGCCGGATTCGGCCTCCACCGCCTTGGCGACGATTTCGTGCCAGTCCTGGCCCTTCAGGCGGAAGGCCTCGGACCGCTCGATGCGGATATCCTTGAGAACCTGATTGGAAAAGAGAGCCTCGCGCGCGAACCGCGTGCGCAATTCACCAGGGGGCGGTGCGGGCTGCAGCGAGGCCGCGAGAATCATCATCGGTTGTTCCAGGGCCTTGATCGTGTCCTTGGGCCCATCGGTGAACAGCACGGAATTGCCAGCCATGACGCGCACGGGCCTGAAACCCGCCTTCTCGCCAACGCGGAAGGGTAGGGCGGAAACCTTCTCGTCGAGGGACACGTCATCGCGCAGGGCAACGCTTTTCAGCGCGCCGACCATCTGCGCGTCGCTATACCCGTCCTTGCCACCGAGAACCTGCGCCACCACGAGGCCCGTCATGTCCTTGTCCTGGACCAGAAGGAGCCATTTGCGGCCGGCCTCGGGCTTCGTCATGGTGCCGCTGATGAGAATGCCGCTCTTGGAGCCGAGCTTCACGCTCTCCCGGGCCTTCATCTCCAGCCCCTGCTTCTTCAGCGCCTCCTTGGTGAGGTTGGAGGAGAGCTGACCGAAGGCCTGGGGCGGCATCTCCGTCAGGGTGATCGCCGCCGCGCGCTCCTCGTTCTCGAAACCGCTGAAGCGCTTGGAGATCATCATCTCCTGCGGCGGAATCATGCCGATCCGCGAGGCGGGCGGAAACAGGGGCTCGACGGCAAAGGCCGCCTGAGCGGACAAAATGAAACCGAATGCGGCTGCGGACAGGGCTTTCATGCGGATTCCCCTTGAGCGTTTTATCTAATGTGAGGCTAAAGCGGCTTCTCTACCTTGCGCAAGGTAAGATTAAGGCGGCCACCCTGCGGCAGCAGGTCCGATGATCCTGGAATGAGCCGGTCGATGCCATGATGGATCAGGCGCGCGGGGCCGCCGAATACGATGGCATCGCCTGACTTGAGACGGATCGAGCGGGTCGGATCCTTCCGCTCCAATCCGCCATAGCGGAACAGGGCCGTGTCGCCGAGCGAGAGCGAGACCACGGGCGCATCGAACTCCTCCTCGTCCTTGTCCTGATGCAGGCCCATGCGTGCGGAGGGTTCGTAGAAATTGATCAGGCAGGCATCGGGCGGATGCGGATAGCCGCTCATCGCCGTCCAGGCCTGCATCACCTGATCCGGCATGACGGGCCAGGGCTCGCCCGTCTCGGGGTGCATCGGCTGGTAGCGATAGCCGTCGATGTCCGACACCCAGCCGAGCCGCCCGCAATTGGTCATGCGCACCGAAAACGGTTTTCCGGTGCGCGGCATGCGCGGCGTGTAGAGAGGCGCGGCTCGCGTGATCTCGCGCAAGGATTGCAAAAGCTGCTCCTGGGCCTGACGGTCCAGATAATCCGGGTAATAGACGAGCCCAGGAGCCAGCGTGATCGCGGTCAAATCAGCCCAGCACCTTCTTGTCGGCGACCGTGGTGTCGGCGTTGAGCTTGTAGACGAGCGGAACGCCGGTCGCGAGTTCGAGGCTCGGGATCGTCTCGGAGGTCAGGCCGTCGAGCACCATCACGAGGGCGCGCAGCGAATTGCCGTGGGCGGCCACCAGCACGCGCTCGCCCTTCATCACGCGGGGGAGGATCTCGCGGATGTAGTAGGGCAGCACGCGAGCCACCGTGTCCTTCAGGCTCTCGCCGCCGGGAGGCGGCACGTCGTAGGAGCGGCGCCACACATGCACCTGCTCCTCGCCCCAGCGGGCGCGGGCATCGTCCTTGTTGAGGCCGGAGAGATCGCCGTAATCGCGCTCGTTGAGCGCCACATCCGCGATGGTCTTGAGATCAGGCTGGCCGATCTCTTCCAGGATCAGCTTGCAGGTGCGCTGGGCGCGGCCGAGAGCGGAGGTGTAGGCCACATCGAACTGCACGCCCATGTCCTTCAGGCGGCGGCCCGCATTGCGCGCCTCCTCGATGCCGAGATCGGTGAGCCCAGGGTCCTTCCAGCCCGTGAACAGATTCTTCAGGTTCCATTCGCTCTGGCCGTGGCGGGCAAGCACAAGAAGGCGATCCATGTCTTTAGCGTCTCCGTAATATTGATGGATGTCTTAGAGATCGTTGAGGCCGAGCACATCGGCCATGGTGTAATAACCTGGCTTCTTGTCGAAGCCCCAGAGCGCAGCCTTCACCGCGCCGCGCGCGAAGACGCTGCGGTCCTCGGCCTTGTGCGACAGCTCCAGGCGTTCGCCTTGACCTGCGAAGATCACTGAGTGGTCGCCCACCACAGAGCCGCCGCGCAACGTGGCAAAGCCGATATCGCCGGGAACGCGCGCGCCGGTATGTCCGTCGCGGCTCTTCACCGAGCGCTCTTTCAGGGAAATCTCGCGGCCTTCCGCAGCAGCCTCACCGAGAAGAAGCGCCGTACCGGAGGGCGCATCCACCTTCATGCGGTGATGCATTTCGAGAATCTCGATGTCGAAATCCTCGCCAAGCGTCGCAGCCACCTTGCGCACGAGGCCCGCGAGCAGGTTCACGCCGAGCGACATGTTGCCGGATTGGACGATGCGCGCATGACGTGCGGCCGCTTCGAGCTTCGTGAAATCCTCTTCGGCCAAGCCCGTGGTGCCGATCACGTGGACGATGCGGGCCTGAGCCGCGAGCGCTGCAAACGAAACCGTCCCGGCGGGAGAGGTGAAATCGAGTACGCCGTCGGCCTGGGCGAAGATGGGCAGGGGGTCGGCTGTCACGCTCACGCCGAGCGGCGAGAGCCCTGCGAGCATGCCCGCATCCTGGCCGAGTGCAGGAGAGCCCTCACGCTCGATGGCGCCCACGAGACGGCAGCCCTGCGCTTCGGCCACGGCCTTGATGAGCATGCGCCCCATGCGCCCGGCGGCGCCTACCACGACGAGTCGCATCTCGCTCATGCCCGGTCTCCTGTTACCTGCGCAAGGCATATAGCTGCCTTGCGCCCTTCTGAGAAGCGCAGGAGCCTTAGCCCGGCTGCGGACCCTCGTAACCTTCAATGATGATGATGTCGGCGACAGCATGGCCGTCGCGCTCGGCCTTGGCGGCCTGGTACTCGGGGGAATCCCAGCAGGCCACAGCTGCCTCGTATGAAGGGAATTCGATCACCACGTTGCGGGCGCGGGCGTCGCCTTCGGCCACGCGATAGCTGCCGCCGCGCACCAGGAACTTCGCGCCGAACTTGGCAAAAGGCACCGCATTGGCCTTCACGTAGTTCTGGTAAGCATCCGGGTTCGACACATCGACCCGGCCGATCCAATAGGCCTTCGCCATTATTCCGCTCCTTCCACGAGAACGAACTCCGCCACGCAGGCACCATCGCGCTTGGCCTTGGCAGCCTGGTATTCGGGGGAATTGTAATAGGTGCGGGCCTGCTCGACGGAATCGAACTCGATCACCACGTTGCGGGCCCGGGCCTCGCCCTCCAGCGCCTCATAGGCGCCGCCGCGCACCAGCGGGCGTCCGCCATATTGCTTGATCGCCGCCGTCGCGCCCTTGGCATATTCGGCATAAGCCTCCGGATTGGTGACGGTAACGCGAGCGATGACGTAGCCTTTGGGCATGGGGACTTCCTTTTTGTAACGGGTGTGCAGCGAAGCCCGACAGGCGCGATGCGTCAAGGCGCAAGATGCGAATTATTCCTTGGCGAGCGCAGGCAGCTCAGCCAGCAGGCTGTCCCGGGCTCTGAAGCTGGCGACGGAATTTTCCTTCCGCTCATCGCGGATCAGCCGCGCGAAAAGGATGGTCCTCTTGCCTTTCGTCGCCCAGCCCACAAACCAGCCGAATTGCCTGGAGCGGTCGAAGGCGCCATCCCGCAGCGGCTGGAAACCGGTGCCGGTCTTGCCATAGGCCGTCCAGCCGTCAGCGAGGAGGAAGATCGGCATGATCGCGCGCGTCTTCTCATGGGCTTCTTGCGAGACCGGGAGCTGGCCTTTGAGAAAGCGATCGAGAAACGCGATCTGCTCGACGGGCGAGATCTGCAGCGAGGACGCGCTCAGCCACGAGCGTGTGAGGCCGTTGGCCTTGCCCTTGTCGCCGCTGACATCGCGATTGCCGTAATTGAGGGCATCGACATAGTGCGCGAAACGCTCCGCTCCCAATTGGCCCGTCAGAACCTGCGAATACCAGAGAACGGAATCCCGCAGCCAGGAGTGCGGAGTCGTGGTTCTTTTCCAGACCGTGTTCCACGCAGCGTATTCGGGCTTGTAGGGCCAGGCGGGATCGCTCTCGCTTTTGAGAATACCCGCATCGAAGCCCATGAGGCTCAAGGGAAACTTGAAGGTGGAAGCCGGAGAACTGCGGCGCTCGCAATCGCCTTCCTTCTTGAGGATGCGGTTCGTGCCGAATTCCATGACGATCGTGCAGGTATCGGCGAAAGCCTGACTGCCGACGAGTAGAAAGGCGCATGAGAGAAGTAATTGGGTGAAGCGCATCGAAGGCCCCTTAAAGACTGACGCATCGGTTATTGCGCGTGTTCCCTCTCCCGTGTGGGAGAGGGGCAGGGGTGAGGGTTGTGCCCTTTCCGGAAATGGCATTCCCTCACCCGGAGCTGCCCTCCGACCTCTCCCGCCCGGGAGAGGTTAAACCCGCGTTTTATTCTATTTCGGTGAGAGAGGCTTACGCCGCCGCGATTTCCTGCACGATGGCCTCTGCCGCCGCGCGAGGATCGTCTGCTTTCACGATGGGACGCCCGACGACGAGATGATTGGCGCCGAGCCGAATGCCTTCCGCTGGTGTGACGATGCGCTTCTGGTCGCCCGCATCCGCACCTGCGGGACGAATGCCCGGCGTCACGATGAGGCGGTTGCGGCCGATGATCGAGCGCACGCGTTGCGCTTCCGTCGCTGCGCAGACGATGCCGTCGATACCGATATCGCGCGCCTGCTCCGCACGCTTGGCGACGAGCTCCGCCGCAGGCACGGGCGCATAGCCTGCGTCCACGAGATCGCTGTCGTCGTAAGAAGTGAGCACGGTAACGGCGAGGATCTTGAGATCAGATCCCGCCTTGCCCGCAACAGCACCGCGCATGGTTTGCGGATAGGCATGCACGGTGAGGAACGTCACGCCCATGCGCGCGATGGAGCGCACGCCGGCTTCCACCGTGTTGCCGATGTCATGCAGTTTCAGGTCGAGAAAAACCTTCTTGCCCTGACCGATCAATTCGCGCGCGAATTCGATGCCGCCCGCGTAGCCCAGCTGATAGCCGATCTTGTAGAAGGTCGCCGCATCGCCGATGCGCGACACGATGGAGCGTGCTTCCTCGACGCTTGGAACATCGAGACCGATGATGAGCCTGTCACGGATGTCTCCCCCGGAATTGGATTGAAGGGCGGGAGACGAACCGTTGCTCATGGATGATCGACCTTGTTGTAGACCCAGACGCGGGCAGGGGGGAGGTTGCGCCAGATGCGGTTGGACGCTTTTGTCTTGTAGGCGTCGGACCGCGACGGGATCGGCGGCACGACGGCATAGGTGAACTGGATGAAGGGCGCGCCTGGGTTCATGAGCGTCTGCGCAGCCTCGAGCAGATCGAGGCGCTGGTCCATGGGCTTGGTGAAGAGCGGCAGGCTCGACACGGTGGCGGCCGCAGGCTCCTTCAGGATGCCGGACAATGTCTCTGTGAGATCGTAGGCATCGCCCTGGATGATCGTCGCCTTCGGGAAACGGCGTTTCAGGAGGCGGCAGAATTCCGGATTGAACTCGACGAGGATCAGGCGTTCCTGCTCGATGCCGCGCCGGATGAGGGCATCGGTCACCGGTCCCGTGCCGGGGCCCAGCTCGATGACGGGTCCCGGAATGCGGGGGTCGACATAGGACGCCATGGTCCGCGCCAGGATCTTGCCTGAGGGCGTGATCGCGCCGATGGCGAGAGGGCGTTCGAGCCACGAGCGCAGGAATCGCGCCTCGTCCTGAAAGCGATCTTTCTTGAAGGGGCTTTTCCGGGTCGTAGGCCGTTGGAACGACTGAAGCACTGGGAAGACCCCTCAAACGGGCGGATCACACGGGTTGTTTATGGCTTAATAGAACCGGCGGTCAAGTTAGCTTGAGCCGCCGAGACCATCGAGAAATTCCCGGAAACGCGAGAAAAAGCCCGAGCTTTCCGGGTGGTTCTCCTTCGAGCATTCCCTGTCGAACTCCTCAAGAAGCTCGCGCTGGCGCTTGGTGAGCTTCTGCGGCGTTTCCACAACAACCTGGATGTAGAGGTCGCCCACATCGCGGGAGCGCAGCACCGGCATGCCCTTGCCCTTCAGGCGGAACTGCTTGCCGGTCTGGGTGCCTTCGGGAACCTTCACGAGGGCCTCGGTGCCGCCGAGCGTCGGCACGCTGAACTCGCCGCCCAGCGCTGCCGAGACCAGGGAGATCGGCACGCGGCAGAACAGGTCCGCCCCATCGCGCTGGAAGAACGGATGGGGTTTGAGCGACAGGAAGATGTAGAGGTCGCCCGAGGGTCCGCCGCGCAGGCCCGCCTCGCCTTCGCCCGCGAGACGAATGCGCGTGCCGTCCTCGACGCCCGCCGGAATGTTGACGGAGAGCGTGCGCTCGCGCGTGACGCGGCCAGCACCGCCGCAGGAGCCGCAGGGATCGTCGATCACCTCACCGCGTCCATGGCAGTTCGGGCAGGTGCGCTCGATGGAGAAGAAGCCTTGCGTCGCGCGCACGCGGCCCGCGCCGCCGCAGGTGGGGCAGGTCTTGGGCTTCGAGCCCGGCTTCGCGCCGGAGCCCGAGCACGCTTCGCAGGTGATGGCTGTGGGGATCTTCAGTTCGGCATTCTTGCCGTGGAAGGCCTCGTCCAGCGTGATCTCGAGATTGTAGCGCATGTCCGCGCCGCGCTCGCGACCGGTCGTGGCCCGGCCTCTTCCGCGTCCGCCTGCATCGCCGAAGAAATTCTCGAAGATGTCCGACATGAAATCGGAGAAATCGCCGTTGAAGCCCGCGCCGCCCGCACCCGGTCCGCCATTGGCGAAAGCCGCATGGCCGTAGCGGTCGTAAGCCGCGCGCTTCTGGCCGTCGGAGAGCGTCTGATAGGCTTCGTTGAGTTCCTTGAACTTGACTTCCGCCTCGTGGTCGCCCGGATTGCGGTCCGGGTGATATTGCATCGCGAGCTTGCGGAAGGCGGATTTCATCTCCGCCTCAGACGCGGTCTTCGCAACGCCAAGAACCTCGTAGTAATCGCGCTTGGACATATCAGGCGCCCCTCGGAGCAAAGCATGGCTCCGTCATGCCGCCGACCAGACCCTGGCGCTTGAATGCATCGTAACGATTGGTCGAATGATCGGTCATTGTTGTTTAAAGCCGTTTCACGAAAACGGCACCCGGCCATGAAAACCGGGTGCCGAACTCGTCAGAGAATGCGCATCGTTTTAAGCGCGCTTCTTCTTGTCGTCTTCGTCGACTTCCTGGAAGTCGGCGTCGATGACGTCATCCTTCTTAGGCTCTTCGCCCTCGGCCTGCTCGCCGCCTTCGCCAGCATTGGCTTGAGCTGCGTACATGGCCTCACCGAGCTTCATGGAAGCCTGCATCAGGTCCGTGGTGCGGGCCTTGATGACTTCCGGGTCCTCGCCGGCAAGCGCTTGGCGAAGCGCGTCGATGGCGGTGGTGATGCCCTGCTTGTCGGACTCGGAGACCTTGTCGCCGTACTCGGTGAGCGACTTCTCCGTGGCGTGAACGAGGCTCTCGCCCTGGTTCTTCGCCTCCACGAGTTCGCGGCGCTTCTTGTCTTCCTCGGCGTGAGCCTCGGCGTCCTTCACCATCTTCTCTATGTCGGCATCCGACAGACCGCCGGAAGCCTGGATGCGGATCTGGTGCTCCTTGCCGGTGGCCTTGTCCTTCGCGGTAACGTTCACGATGCCGTTCGCATCGATGTCGAAGGTCACTTCGATCTGCGGCACGCCGCGCGGTGCGGGCGGAATGCCGACAAGATCGAACTGGCCGAGCAGCTTGTTGTCCGCCGCCATTTCGCGCTCGCCCTGAAAGACGCGGATCGTCACCGCATTCTGGTTGTCTTCCGCGGTCGAGAAGACCTGGCTCTTCTTCGTCGGGATCGTGGTGTTGCGCTCGATGAGGCGCGTGAACACGCCGCCGAGCGTCTCGATGCCGAGCGAGAGCGGGGTCACGTCGAGAAGCAGCACGTCCTTCACGTCGCCCTGGAGCACGCCCGCCTGGATCGCGGCGCCGATGGCCACGACCTCATCCGGGTTCACGCCCTTGTGGGGCTCCTTGCCGAAGAAGTTCTTCACCACTTCCTGGATCTTCGGCATGCGGGTCATGCCGCCGACCAGAACCACCTCGTCGATGTCGCCGGGGTTGATGCCGGCATCCTTGAGGGCCTTGCGGCAGGGCTCGATGGTCTTCTGCACGAGATCGTCCACGAGCTGCTCGAACTTGGCGCGCGAGAGCTTGAGGGCGAGGTGCTTCGGACCGGAAGCATCAGCCGTGATGTAGGGCAGGTTGATTTCGGTCTGGGCAGCCGAGGACAGCTCGATCTTCGCCTTCTCGGCGGCTTCCTTAAGACGCTGAAGGGCGAGCTTGTCCTTGGTCAGGTCGATGCCCTGCTCCTTCTTGAACTCTGCCGCGAGGTACTCGACGAGGCGCATGTCGAAATCTTCACCGCCGAGGAAGGTGTCACCGTTGGTGGACTTCACCTCGAACACGCCGTCGCCGATCTCGAGCACGGACACGTCGAAGGTGCCGCCGCCGAGATCGTAGACTGCGATCATGCCGGACTGCTTCTTGTCGAGGCCATAGGCCAGAGCAGCAGCGGTCGGCTCGTTGATGATGCGCAGAACCTCGAGGCCCGCGATCTTGCCCGCGTCCTTCGTGGCCTGACGCTGGGCGTCGTTGAAGTAAGCGGGAACCGTGATGACGGCCTGCGTCACCGGCTGGCCGAGATGGGCCTCCGCGGTTTCCTTCATCTTCTGGAGCGTGAAGGCCGAGATCTGGGAAGGCGAATAGGTCTTGCCGTCGGCTTCCACCCAGGCGTCGCCGTTGCCGCCCTTCACGATGTGATACGGAACGAGGCCCATGTCCTTCTGGGTCATGGGGTCGTTGAAGGTGCGCCCGATCAGGCGCTTGATGGCGAAGAACGTGCGCGACGGGTTCGTGACCGCCTGGCGCTTGGCCGGCTGGCCGACGAGGCGCTCGCCTTCGTCCGTGAAGGCCACGATGGACGGGGTCGTCCGGGTGCCTTCCGAGTTTTCGATAACTTTGGGCGTCGTGCCTTCCATGACAGCGACGCAGGAATTGGTGGTGCCGAGGTCGATACCAATGACCTTACCCATGGCGGGATCCCTCACTTTCAAGCAGACCGCCGAGCCCCGAAGCGGCCCGGCCCATGGCTGATACGTTGATGACTAAAACAGGTCCGCCCCCAGTCGAGGTTTCCCTGCTGGCGCTGATATAAGAAGGGGCTTCGAGCGCCGCAAGACGATCTTGAGGGGTTGTTTGACGGGAAAGTATCGGAACCGTCTCCGTTGCAGGGTTGCAACGGAGACGTAAAACGCAGGCCTAGCCTTATAGGGATGGCCGGGACAAGCCTGGCCATGACGAGGGGCGAGTAACCCTAAGGCGCATCGGCGCCCAAGCCGCGCCCCGCTTCCCAGCCCAAGATCGCCTGCTTGCGGGTCAGCCCCCAATGGTAGCCGGTGAGCGCGCCGGAGCGGCCGAGCACCCGGTGGCAGGGGACGACGAAGGAGACTGGGTTCTTGCCCACCGCCGCGCCCACGGCCCGGCAGGCGGCGGGTTTGCCGATATGGCGGGCGATATCGGAATAGGTGGTGGCCTTGTCGCGCGGGATGCGCAGCAGGGTCTGCCAGACGCGCACCTCGAAATCGGTGCCGATCAGCACGACCCGTAGCGGCTGCTCCGCCTGCCATTGCGACGGATTGAAGATGCGCCGCGCGAGCGGGGCGGTGGCGGCCACGTCTTCTACGTACTGTGCCTTCGGCCAGCGGCGGGTCATGTCGGCCAGTGCCGCCTGCCGGTCGCCATCGTCCACGAAGCCGAGGCCCGCAAGGCCCCGTTCGGTCGCGATCAGGATCGCCTCGCCGAAGGGGGAGGGATGGAAGCCGTAGCGCATGGTTAGGCCCGAACCACCCGCCTTGTAATCGCCCGGCGTCATGGCCTCGTGCGTCACGAAGAGATCGTGCAGCCGCGCGGGCCCCGAGAGTCCGAGTTCGTAGGTGGCGTCGAGCACGCTGGCTGAATCGGCGAGAAGCGCCTTGGCGTTGTCCAGGGTGATCGCCTGCAGGAAGGCCTTGGGCGAAAGGCCAGACCAGCGCCGGAAGAGATGGTGCACATGAGTGGTGGAGAGCCCCACATGGTCCGCAATCGCCTCCAATGAGGGCTGCTCGCGCCAGCGCTCCGAAATGAACGCGATGATCCGGCGCACGCGCTCGTAATCGGCCTGGGGCTCCTCCGGCTGGATGAGTTCAGCGGGTTCGATGATGATGTCGCGCAAGGTATTGAGCATGGCGTATTCCTCTTGTGAGCACTCTAAGAGGTTTGCCAGAGGGGCAACACCCGATTTCTGTGATTGCTCTTTTACTGCGTGCTGAACTGAATGCGCATCAACTTCCAGTCCCGGTAGCGGGAAGCCAGTTCTTTCGAGATCTTGAACGGGGTGCACTCGTCGATGGCGCGCAACGCCGCTTCAGCGGTGATGGAATAAGGCTGGCCACGGATCACTTCGGGCTTGTGCATCAGCGCCCCATTCGGCTTCAGGCGCAGTTCGACAACAACAGGCTCGGCGCCCCGCACTTCTGCCGGGAGAGCGTAGCAGGCGCTGACTTGCTGTTGGAATATCGGGATCAGATCACTCCGATCCTGTGCCTCGGCAACAGGGCTCGATAGGCTGAATGCCGCTAACGAGAGCGTTAATATTGCGAGGCGGCTCATGAGGTGTCCTTGTGTCGAAGTTGGGCACCCAGACACTCTTATGAAACAGTATTCCAAAGAGCAATAATGGATCGAGCGCCCGTGTACCTCAGTGACGCTCATGTTCGCATTGGCTGTGATCGGCCAACACCTGGATCACGCGGCATTCGCCCACGCGGCCGTGGCTGCATTCCTCGACCATGTGCTGCAGCTCAGCCCGCAGGGCCGTCAGCTGGTCGATGCGCCGCTCCACCTCCGCCATGTGGCGGCGGGCGATGGCGTCGGCCTCCGCGCAGGATTGATCGGGCTTTTCGCTGAGCTGCAGCAATTCGCGAATGGCCTCGACCTCGAAGCCGAGCTCGCGCGCATGGCGGATGAAGTTGAGACGGGAGGCCTCGTCCACTCCATAACGCCTCTGCTTTCCCTCTGTCCGCGGCGCCAAGGGCATCAGGCCGATCTGCTCGTAATAGCGGATGGTCGGCACCTTCACGCCTGTGCGGCGGGACAATTCTCCGATCGACAACATTTTTCGCTTGAACCTCTAGTCGCTGGAGATTGTAGGCTCCATCGCGACTCAAAGAAAAGAGGATATCGCGATGGCGGATGCCTGCTGCTCGAACAACTCCCATGCTCATGATCACGCGCATTCGCACGCCTCCGATGCTCATGAGAGAAAAGAGGACCATGCGGCCTGCGGGTGCCATGGCGGCGTGCCGGTCTTCGACGGCGTCGATCCGCGCTACAAGCTCGTCCTCTGGATCGTCATCGCCCTCAACGGAGCGATGTTCCTGGTGGAGATGATCGCGGGCCGTCTCGCGGGCTCCCAGGCGCTTCAGGCGGATGCGCTCGACTTCCTGGGCGATACCGTCACTTACGGCCTGAGCCTCGCGGTGATCGGCTTGAGCCTGCGGGCGCGCGCCACGGCGGCTTTGTTCAAGGGTATCTCTCTAAGCCTCATGGCACTCTGGGTCTTCGGCTCGACGATCTATCAGACGCTTATTCTCGGCCTGCCGCAGGCGGAGCTGATGGGCAGCATCGGCTTCATGGCGCTCGCCGCCAACCTGGCTTCGGTGCTGCTGCTCATGCGCTACAAGGATGGCGATGCGAATGTGCGTTCCGTCTGGCTCTGCTCGCGCAACGATGCCATCGGCAACGTGGTCGTGATGGTCGCAGCGCTCGGCGTCTGGGGAACGGCGACAGCCTGGCCGGACCTGATCGTGGCGGCGCTGATGGCAGGGCTGTTCCTGACATCCTCGGTGCAAATTCTACGGCAGGCTTGGCAGGAGTTCAGGGCTGGAGGAGCGGAAGCGTTGGCTCATTCCTCGCACGCTCATTAGCTGCGCTTCACACCACGTCATCCCGGGGCTGCGGAGCAGAACCCGGGATGACGTGGTGTGTATGGAGCGGGATCATCACCTCTCCTTGAGGGAGAGGTCGGACCGTTAGGTCCGGGTGAGGGGTTACAGGTCCATCCGGAGAGGTCTCACCCCCTCACCCTCGCTGCGCTCGACCTCTCCCACTCGGGAGAGGTATTCCAGCGCCTCATCTGGCTCACGATCCCGGCTCGGCTATGCCGTCCGGGATGACGGCCTGTGGATCATGTTCCTCTTTTGTTCTTGACAAAAGTCCTCTCTCATGGCTAAGGTTGCCCGGT
>NZ_JAKUCN010000008.1 GCF_022808595.1 Microvirga solisilvae | reverse complement strand
CGCTTCTCTTTCTTTCTTCACTTGTCAAAGAGCAAATCTCGCCTCGAAGAGACAAGACAAAGAACCTCGATCACCCCGTCACGCTGAAGCGCCAGGAGCCCGAAGCCCTTCATGCCGGCACCCCGTTCCCAAGACGCCGTCGATGAAGAGATGTTTAGCGAAATCCGTTTCCGACGTCAACAACAATTTTGAAGTTTTTTGTCAGGTCAGATCTCGTTCCTACCAGCCTTCAGTATTCGGGCGAGGCTTCATCGTTCGCAGAGATGAGAGCATCTCTGCGCTTATTTAGTCTCAAGCGCTTTTAGACGCCCGAAGACTTGGATTGTCCGTCAGAGGAGCCGCTTAGACTTACCACTTGCTGGCAGTAGCGGCTCGTGCCGTCGATCAAGATCTTCAACGACCCTGATCAGACCCTGCATTCGTTAGATCTCCCGAGGGAAACCGCCGATGCGGTGTCTTTGACATGAAGCCTGCCTGGATCTGAAATCCGGCGGGGCTGCGGATATGTCGATTAGCCGACGCTTTGTCAACACCCTTTGAAGCCGGCTCCGCACTTTTTCCTCCCTGTCCGGAGAGGCATGCTTAACAACCGCTAAACGACCCTACTCTGAGAGATAGAGACCGCCTTGATCCGCATCAAAAGGAAGGATTGGAGCGGGCGATGGGAATCGAACCCACGACATTCAGCTTGGGAAGCTGACGTTCTACCTCTGAACTACGCCCGCGCTCCTTGAGAGCATATCGATCCTGGCTGCGCTTCCGCAAGGGGTCAGCGGAAGTGCTTCGATAGTTTCAGGCCCTGAGCCTGATAGTTGGACCCTGCCCCTGCCCCGTAGAGCACATTGGGACGCTCGGCCATGCGCTCATAGACAAGGCGGCCGACGATCTGTCCATCCTCCAGGATGAAGGGCACATCGCGGGAGCGGACCTCGAGCACCGCACGAGCCCCCTCCCCTCCTGCGCCGGCATGGCCAAAGCCGGGATCGAAGAAGCCGGCATAGTGAACGCGGAACTCGCCCACGAGCGGATCGAAGGGCACCATTTCAGCCGCATAATCCGGCGGAACATGGACGGCCTCCTTCGAGGCCAGAATGTAGAATTGGCCGGGATCCAGGATCAGGGTGCGGCTGGCATCCGCGTAGAGAGGCTCCCAGAAATCTGCGATCCGGCAGGACCCCGGCTTGTCCACGTCCACAAGCCCGGTATGGCGCTTGGCGCGGTAGCCGATGAGATTGTCTGAGCCGAAACCCGCCAGATCCACACTCACGGCCACCCCGTCTTGGATCGAGGGCTCTGCTGAGGTGACAACGCGCTCCCGCTGATGGAGAGCATGGAGTTCGGCATCGCTCAAGCGCACCGCCCCCTTGCGCAGGCGTAACTGCGACAGGCGGGTGCCCGTGCGCACCAGAACTGGGAAGGTGCGAGGCGAGATCTCCGCATAGAGAGCCCCAGAATAGCCTGCGCCGATTGTATCGAATTCCTGGCTCCGATCGGTAATGACGCGGGTGAACACGTCGATACGGCCTGTGGAGCTCTTGGGATTGGCGGCGGCCGAAAGATCGTCCGGCAGGGCAAGGCCTTCCTGCAACTCGGCGATATAGACGCTACCCGTTTCCAGAATGGCGCCCGCCGACAGGTCGATCTCGTGGAAGCTGAGCTGGTCCAGGCGGTCCTTCACCGTATGGTTGCGGCCCGGCAGGAAGCTGGCGCGGACGCGATAGGCCCGGCGGCCGAGCCTCAAATCCAGGCTTGCAGGCTGAACCTGATCGGAGGCGAACGGCGTCTGTGGCTTGATCACGCCCGCCTCTGTCAGCCGCATGATGGCATCAGCCGATTGGATCCCATCCTTCAACGCAACCATGATCTTTTCCTGGGCCCTGCTGTTTCACGCGCGTTCTTAGCCTAGCCGCTGAAGGCGTGAAACGGAATTCTCAATCCATCCCATTATTCTTGCCGCGAAAGCTATTCCAAGCCAATCCGGCGCAGCCGAAGGCGCTCGTGAAGGTTAACCGGCCAAGGCAGGAGCCTAGGAACACAGCCTCCATTCGCTCAGCCCCACCCTGCAATCTCTTTAGCCGCGCCTCGATTGACGACGCGCGAAGGCCGTCTTACCACGAAGGCTGAGCAATTCACTGCCGGCTTCAAGGGACCACTCATGTATAAGGCCGTTACCCGCGGCATCAGCGTGACCGTGACGCCTCGCTATCTGCCGGAAGAATCTTCCCCCGACCAAGGCCGCTACTTCTTCGCCTACACGGTAGAGATCATCAACTTGGGCCTGGAGCGCGTGCAGTTGCGCGCCCGTTATTGGCGCATCACCGACGAGCAGGGACGTGTGCAGGAAGTGCGTGGCATGGGTGTCGTGGGCGAAGAGCCTGTACTCGGTCCAGGCGAGAGCTACAGCTACACCAGCGGTTGCCCGCTCACGACACCGAGCGGGACGATGCAGGGAAGCTATGTGATGGAAACGGCGAGCGGAGAAACCTTCGACGCCGAGATCCCCGCCTTTTCACTCGACATGCCGCGCAACAAGCGCGTGCTGCATTGAGGTTTGCATGTCTTTCAATGGTCAGCGGCTGACGCCGCTCGAAATGCTGGCGAAGCTGGTCTCATTCGATACCGAGAGCGCGAAATCCAATCTTGCCCTCATCGAGTTCGTGGAAAGCTATCTGCAGAGCTGGAACGTGCCTTATGTCCGCGTGCCGAACGAAAGCGGTGATAAGGCTGCGCTCTATGCCACCATCGGCCCGCAGGACAAGGGGGGCGTCGTGCTATCCGGCCACACAGATGTGGTGCCCGTGGCTGGCCAGAACTGGACCTCGGATCCGTTTGCGCTACGCGTGGAGAACGGACGTGCCTATGGACGCGGCGCGGTCGATATGAAGGCCTTCGATGCGCTTGCTCTCGCCTTGGTGCCGGAATTTATCGCCGCCGATCTCAAGACGCCGATCCACATCATGCTCTCCTACGACGAGGAGACCACATGCCTCGGCGTCGTCGACACCATTCGCAAGTTCGGACACGAGCTGCCGCTTCCCAAAGCGGTGATCGTCGGCGAGCCCACGATGTTGGAAGTGGTGGATGCTCACAAGAGCGTGCTGACCTTTACCACGACGGTGCATGGCTCGGAGGCGCATTCCTCGAAGCCCTATCTCGGTGCCAGCGCCGTGATGACGGCGGCCGACATGATTGCTGAACTCAATCGCATCGGTGACGAGATGATGGAGCGTAGGGAACCGGATGGCCCCTTCGATCCTCCGTACACAACAGTGCATGTCGGCGCAGTTTCGGGCGGCACGGCTCGCAACATCATCTCCAAGATGTGCACTTTCGACTGGGAGACCCGTGTTCTTCCAAGCCATGACCCGAACGAAATTCCGGAGAGGCTCGAGAAGTTCGCGCAGGACGTCGCATTGAAGCGCCTCAATCGTTTCGGTAAATTTGGCCGCATCGAAACGAAGCTTCATGCACATGTGCCCGGCCTTGCGCCGGAAACGGGATCGTTCGCAGAAACACTTGCACTGCGCCTTGTGGGCAAGAACCGCACGCAGACGGTTCCATACGGAACGGAGGCTGGACATTTTCAGGCTGCCGGCATTCCCACCGTCGTCTGCGGTCCAGGCTCGATCAATCAGGCTCATCAGGCTGATGAATACATCACGCTGGAACAGTTTGAGGCGGGCGCCGCTTTCATGCGTCGTTTGGCGGCGACCTGCGCCAATTCCTGAAATCATTATTCTCCGCAATAAAAAATGCCCGGCTTGTGACCGGGCATTTTCGTTTCGTGGAATAAGATTTGCTTAGGCTTCCGTCTTCGCGATCTCGGCTTCCACATCGGCAGGATCGAGATCGTAGAAGCGCGAGCAGAACTCGCACGTAATGCCGATGCGCCCGTTGTCGCCCACCATGTCGCGGCGATCCTCGGGCGAAAAACGACGCATCATGCCCATGATGCGCTCATGCGAGCAGGTGCATTTCTCATCCACGTGCTGTCCCTCGAAGACACGCACACCGCGCTCGTGGAACAGACGATAGAGCAACCGCTCGCTCGACACGGCGGGATCAATGAGCTCGTGATCCTCCACCGTTGCCAGAAGCGACTTCGCCTCGACCCAGGCATCGTCTTCCGATGGAATGCCAAGATCGTTCGAAGCATGGCCTTCCGGTATATCGCCGGGATGAAGATCCGCCTGGCGCATGCGCTCAGGCGAGGACGGCAGGAACTGGATCATCAATCCGCCGGCACGATAGGTATGACGGCCTTCTTCGAACTGTTCGGCCACGGCAAGACGCACCTGCGTCGGGATCTGCTCCGACTGGCGGAAATATTGATGCGCGGCTTCCTCGAAACCCTGGCCTTCAAGTGCTACGACACCCTGATAGCGGCTGCGCTCCGTGCCCTGATCGATGGTCATGGCAAGATAACCGCTGCCGATCAGCTCACCCGTGCTCGCCGCTCCCGATCCCAGAGCATCGAGCTTTTCCTGGTCGAAGCGAGCCGTGGCGCGCAGGCTGTCCGGCGCGTTGAAGTCCACGACCACCATGTCGATGATGCCGTCGGTCTTCGTCTGAAGCTGGAAGCGGCCTTCGAGCTTCAGCGATGCGCCGAGCATCACTGTCAGCGCGGCAGCCTCGCCGATGACGCGAGCCACCAGATTGGGATAGCCGTGACGGGCAAGGATGGTATCGATGGAGGGACCCAGACGCACTACGCGTCCGCGCACGTCGAGCGGCTCCACCGAAAACGGCAGAACGACATCGTCATGGCCCTCGAACGAAGTTGAACTCATGCGTTTGCTGCTCCAAGGCACCACGCAAGGATGCCCTTTTGTGCATGAAGCCGGTTCTCGGCCTCATCGAAAACAACGGATTGCGGACCGTCCATCACGTCGTCAGTCACTTCCTCGCCGCGATGGGCAGGCAGGCAGTGCATGAAGACGGCGTCCTTGGCGGCCACGCTCATCAATTTGCTGTTGACCTGATAGGGCTTCAGCAGGTTATGGCGACGGAATTCGTCGTCATCGCCCATCGAAACCCAGCAATCGGTGACGATGGCATCCGCCCCCTCGGCTGCCTCGAAGGCATCGGTCGTCACGCTGATCTCCGCTCCTTCTTTCTTTGCCCAGGACAAAAGCTCGGGTCGCACGGCAAGTTCCGGCGGAGAAGCGATCTTCAAAGCGAAATTTAGGCGTGCCGAAGCATGAATCCAAGAGGCAAGCACATTGTTGGCGTCGCCCACCCAGGCAACAGTGCGGCCCTCGATGGAGCCGTTATGCTCCTCGAAAGTCATGATGTCAGCCATGATCTGGCACGGATGCGTTGTCTTGGTCAGACCATTGATCACCGGGATCGAGGCATACTGCGCCAGCTCCGTCACCATGGCATGGTCAAGGGTGCGGATCATGATGGCATCCACATAGCGCGAGAGAACCCGCGCCGTGTCGGCAATGCTCTCGCCACGGCCAAGCTGCATCTCCTTGCCCGTCAGCATCAGCGTCTCGCCGCCGAGCTCGCGCATGCCGACGTCGAAGGAGACGCGGGTGCGGGTAGACGGCTTGTCGAACACCATAGCCAGCGTCTTGCCCTCGAGCGGGCGCTCCTTGGAGCGCTCACCCCGGCGGCGCTTCGCCTTGATGTCGGAGCCGACCTTCAGGATGTGGCGGATCTGCGAGCCTGAGAAATCGCTGAGATCAAGAAAGTGACGGGTATTCATTTTAAGCTGCTCCCGGCTGAGCTTTTGTCTTCTCAGCTTCCATGGCCGCGCAGGCGGCATCGAGACGATTGAAGGCTTCCGAAATATCCGCATCGGAGATGATGAGCGGGGGCAGAAGCCGGACCACGTTGTCGCCGGCGCCGATCACGATGATCTTCTGAGCGCGCGCCGCAGCGACGAAATCGGTATTGGGCACCACGGTGCGCAGGCCCATCATGAGGCCGAAGCCGCGCACCTCGGCGATGACGGATGGGTGGCGGTCCTTCAGCTCGGCCAGGCGCTGCTTGAGCAGCAAGCCCTTCTGCTCGACTTCTTTCAGGAAGCCGGGAGCAAGAACCACATCGAGCACCGCATTGCCCACGGCCATGGCCAACGGGTTGCCGCCGAAGGTGGTGCCGTGGGTTCCGGCAGTCATACCCCTAGCGGCCTCGCGTGTCGCAAGGCAGGCGCCAAGCGGGAAGCCGCCGCCGATACCCTTGGCGACCGACATGATGTCGGGCGTCACGCCCGTCCACTCATAGGCGAAGAGCTTGCCGGTGCGACCAACGCCAGTCTGGATCTCGTCGAAGATCAGCAGGATGCCCTGGCTGTCGCAGAGCGCGCGCAACTCACGCAGGAAGGCGTTATCCACCGTGCGGACGCCGCCCTCGCCCTGGAGCGGCTCGATCATCAAAGCCGCCGTTTCCGGCGTGATCGCGGCCTTCAGGGCTTCAAGATCGTTGAGGGGCACCTGATCGAAGCCCTCCACCTTCGGGCCGAAGCCTTCAATATACTTCGCCTGGCCGCCGGCCGCGATGGTGGCAAGCGTCCGGCCATGGAAGGCGCCCTCGAAAGTGATAATGCGGAAGCGCTCAGGGTTTCCGCCCGCATGATGATACTTGCGGGCCATCTTGATGGCAGCCTCATTGGCCTCGGCGCCGGAATTGGAGAAGAACACCACATCGGCGAAGGTGTTCTCCACCAGCCGCTGGGCCAGGCGCTCGCCTTCCGGGATCTGGAACAGGTTCGAGCTGTGCCAGAGCTTGGAGGCCTGCTCCGTCAACGCCTTCACGAGATGAGGATGGGCGTGACCCAAGGCATTCACGGCGATGCCGGCCCCGAAATCGAGATATCGCTGTCCATCTCGGCCGTAGAGCCAGGGGCCCTCCCCCTTCTCAAAGGATAGTTCGGCACGCGCAAAAACAGGCAGCAATGGCGATGTCACGGTTATCTCCGCCTCATATCGAGACCCAAGGTCGCAGCTTAAGGCTGGCCCGAAGCCCAGAAAAAGAAAGCGCCGCCCAAGCGGGGCGGCACGCTGGGGATTCTAACGAGGTGCGGAACCCTGTCAATTCAAGAGAAATGAACTGATCCATCACAGGGAGATTTTCCCTTGGGAGAGTTCCCTGGGGAAAACGACAGGGGGGTGCCGGGGACTCTTGCGCCCGAGTCCACCCATCCTGTAACTTCAGGGCAGTCGAGTACGGCATTCGTGCGGCGGCTTTCACCCAAGGAGTGACCCCTCCCAACGCGGTCGGACATCAATACTCTGTCCGCGAGGTGTAGGGGATTCTGGGTTCACGAGAGCGGCCACGTTGGAGGCAAGGTTTAAAAATGACAGATGCGGGCGCAACTTGGACCGATGAGCGGGTCGAGCTTCTCAAGAAGCTTTGGACCGATGGCTTGAGCGCAAGCCAGATCGCCGCCGAGCTCGGCAACGTGACCCGCAACGCGGTGATCGGCAAGGTTCACCGCCTTGGCCTGTCAGGCCGCGCCAAGGACGCAAAGCCTGTTCCCGCGGCTCCTCGCGCCCGCAAGGCGACCCGCGCGCCCAGCGCCCCGACGCCGATCGCCCCGCAGGCCCATAACAATGTCGTCCTGGCGCCCATCCCGCTCCAGCCGGTGGCGGAAGTGGTTGAAGTTTCCTCTGAGGAGGATATGGCCATTCCGATGTCCGAGCGCGTGACCATTATGGATCTGCGCGAGTCCATGTGCCGCTGGCCCATGGGGGATCCGACGAAGCCGGAGTTCCGCTTCTGCGGCGCCCGCTCCATCACCGGCCTGCCCTATTGCACCCACCACGCCCGCATCGCCTACCAGCCGGTGGCCGACCGCAAGCGTGAGCGCAAGCTGGCCCGCGCCTGAAGCGCAACTCAGATTTCCAAATAGAAAAGGCCCGCTGAACTCAGCGGGCCTTTCTCGTTTCCGGAAGAGTGATCAACCCTCGGCGCTTAAAGCCTGATCGGAGCGAGCGAAGGTCTCGTCGAAAGAGTAGCCTGCCCCTCGCACGGTCCGGATCGGGTCGGGCATCTTCGGGATATTGATCGCCTTGCGCAGGCGGCCCACATGCACGTCCACCGTGCGCTCGTCGATATAGACGTCGTGGCCCCAGACCGCATTGAGCAGATGTTCGCGTGAGAAGACGCGGCCGGGGCTCTGCATCAGAAATTCGAGCAGGCGGAACTCCGTGGGTCCCAAATGAAGATCCTTACCGGAGCGGCGCACGCGATGGGTCTCGCGGTCGAGTTCCATGTCGCCGGCCCGCAGCAACGTTGCAATATGCGCCGGCTTGGTGCGGCGTAGAAGTGCGCGCACGCGGGCGAGCAGTTCCGGCACGGAGAAGGGTTTGACGATGTAATCGTCCGCGCCCGTGGAGAGGCCGCGGATGCGATCCCCTTCCTCGCCACGCGCGGTCAGCATGATGACAGGCAGACGCTCGGTTTCCGGGCGTACGCGAATGCGGCGACAGAGCTCGATGCCGGAGAGACCAGGCAGCATCCAATCGAGCAACACGATATCCGGCACCTGCTCACGTAGGCGGATCTCGGCTTCGTCGCCGCGCGAAACGCTATCGACCTCATAGCCCTCGGCTTCGAGGTTGTAGCGCAGGAGCAGCGTCAACGGCTCTTCATCCTCCACGATCAGAACGCGAGGTCCCATTCTCAGGCTCCCGCCTCGACGCTCATGTCAATGGACTGATCGTTCTTGGGCCGGTCAATGGCCAGCGTCTCGCCGGTCACGAGATAATGCACCGTCTCGGCGATGTTGGTGGTGTGGTCGCCGATACGCTCGATATTCTTGGCGCAGAAGAGGAGATGTGTGCAGAACGAGATATTACGCGGATCTTCCATCATGTAGGTAAGAAGCTCTCGGAAGAGCGAGGTGTAGAGCGCGTCGATGGCACCGTCACGCTTCCACACGTCGAGAGCGCGGACAGTGTCCTGTTGAGCGTAAGCATCGAGCACGTCCTTGAGCTGGCCGAGCACCAGATCGCTCATGTGCTGGAGTCCAAGAACGATCTTCTGCGGCTGGAAATCGGTGCCGATGGCAAGCGCGCGCTTGGCGATATTCTTGGCGAGATCGCCGATGCGCTCTACGTCGCCGGAGACGCGGATGGCGGAAATCGTTTCGCGCAGGTCCACCGCCAGGGGCTGACGGCGGGCGATGGTAAGAATGGCGTTCTCCTCCACCTCACGCTGCAGCACATCAAGGCGCTTGTCGGATGCGATGACGCTCTGCGCCAGTGCCGTATCATGACGTACGAGCGCCTGGATCGCATCGACCAGCATCTTCTCGGCAATACCGCCCATCTCGGAGATGCGGCGGCGCAGCGCCTGCAGGTCGTTGTCGTAGGAAGTGACGATGTGCTCCGCCATCGGAGGTCTCCCCTGGGAACTTTGTTAGCCGAAGCGGCCCGTGATGTAGTCTTGGGTTTGTTTCTTGGACGGATTCATGAACATCTTCGTCGTCGGTCCGAACTCGATGAGCTCGCCCAGATACATGAAAGCGGTGAACTGCGAGATACGTGCCGCCTGCTGCATATTGTGGGTGACGATGACGATGGTGAACTCGGAGCGCAATTGCTCGATCAACTCCTCGATCTTGCCGGTAGAGATCGGATCGAGCGCCGAGGTTGGCTCATCGAGCAGGATCACCTCGGGACGCTGCGCGATGGTACGCGCAATGCACAGGCGCTGCTGCTGGCCACCGGAGAGACCCATGCCGGACTGGCGCAGCTTGTCCTTAACCTCATCCCACAAAGCCGCCTTGCGCAGGGCTTCCTCCACACGCCCATCAAGCTCGCTCTTAGGGAGCTTCTCATAGAGGCGAATGCCGAAAGCGATGTTGTCGTAGATCGACATCGGGAAGGGCGTCGGCTTCTGAAACACCATACCGACACGCGCGCGCAGCTCATTCACGTCCACGGAAGGCGACAGAACGTTCTGCCCATCGAGCAGGATCTGCCCATCGGCGCGCTGCTCCGGATAGAGACTGTAGATGCGATTGAAGGTGCGCAGCAGCGTCGATTTTCCGCAGCCGGACGGGCCGATGAGCGCCGTCACCTGTCGGTCGTAGAAGTCGATGGAGATGTCCTTCAGGCTGCGGAAATCACCATAATAGAAATTGAGGTTCTTCACAGCGATACGGACCGGCACAGTCGTGTCGGCTGCCGCCGCATTCCCGATGGCGCTGCTCGTGTTGACGGCAATCGTGCTGCTCATCGGACTTTATCCTTCTTCAAGAGCAGGCGCGCCACAACGGACAGCGCCAGGATCGACAGGGTGATGATGAGGGCGCCAGCCCAGGCGAGTTCACGCCAGTTCTCGTAAGGCGCCAGCGCGAATTGGTAGATCGTGACAGGCAGGTTCGACACGCCGCCCATAAGCGTCGGGCTGAACCAGAAATTATTGTTGAGCGCGGTGAATAGCAGTGGTGCGGTTTCACCCGCGATACGGGCCGTGGCGAGGATGACGCCGGTGACCATGCCGGCGCGAGCCGCTTTCCAACTGATCTTCATGATGACCGTCGACATGGGCGCGCCAAGCGCCGCCCCTGCTTCGCGTAAGGAACTAGGCACCAAACGCAGCATATCCTCGGTCGAGCGCACGATGACTGGCACCGCGATGATGGCAAGCGCCACGCCGCCGGCCCAGCCGGAATAGCCGCCCATGGGCTGCACCATCAGCATGTAAACGAAGAGGCCGATAAGAATGCTGGGTGCTGCGAGCAGGATGTCGTTCACGAAGCGGATGATCGTCGCGAGCATCGAGGTCTTGCCGTATTCGGCAAGATAGGTTCCTGCCAGCACGCCGATAGGCGTGGCGGCAACGATACCCAGAACAGTGAGGATCAGGCTGCCGACGATGGCATTGGCGATGCCGCCGCCTGCTGTGCCGGGGCCTGGCGTCGTTTCCGTGAACACCGCAGGCGAGAGGCCGCCGATGCCTTCGACGACGAGCATCAGCAGGATCCAACCGAGCACGAAGGCACCGAGAAGCGTAAACAGCGTGCAGATGACCTTGAGCGCGCGGTCGGCCACGTAACGGCTGCGGCGTACACGCCCCCAAGGGGCCGGAGCGGTCACTGTTGCTGCTGGATTGTAAAGGACGGTATCCATCATCAATCTCTTTAGTGCGTCTTCACGCGGGAAATCAGAAGACGCGCGAGGGCCAGAACAATGAATGTAACCACGAAGAGAATGCAGCCGAGGGCAAGCAATGCGTTCATCTGCAGGCCGGCGGCCTCGTTGAACTCGTTGGCGATGCGAGACGCGATGGTCGAACTCGGGTCGAAGAGCGAGAGCGACAGGCGGTTCGCATTGCCGATCACGAAGGTGACGGCCATCGTCTCGCCGAGCGCGCGGCCGAGGCCCAGCATGATTGCGCCGATGATGCTGACGCCGGCCTGCGGGAGCAGCACATGGCGTACCACTTCCCAGGTCGTGCAGCCGATTCCGTAGGCGCTCTCGCGCAGCACGGTCGGAATCTGGTCGAGCATATCGCGGGTGATCGAGGCGATGAAGGGAATGATCATGATCGCGAGGATGATCCCTGCCGTCATCATGCCGACACCGGATGGCACGCGGGCATAGAGAACAGTTCCGATAATCGGCATTCCCTCGACGATATTTGACAGCGGAACCTGAACGTATTTGGCAAAAAGCGGCGCGAAAACGAAGAGACCCCACATGCCGTAGATGATGCTGGGCACCGCGGCCAGAAGCTCGATCACCGTCGAAACGGGGCGACGCAGCCAAGATGGGCACAACTGCGTGAGGAAAATGGCGATGCCGATGGAAATCGGGACGCCGATCACAAGTGCTATGAGAGCAGAGGTCAGGGTGCCGGCAATTGCAACCCATGCGCCATATTGATCCGCTCCGACATTCCAGATGCTGGACGTAACGAAGCCGAAACCGAACTCCTTGAAGGCGGGCCACCCACCATGAACCATGGTGCCGATAATGCCGGCGAGAACGGCGAGAACGATCAGGGCAGAGCCGTAGGAAGCCCAGCGAAAGCCCTGATCGAAGACGGGAGAAGTGCGACGGCGGATGATCTGCATGTTCGACATTGAAACCTTATCAGACACAACAGCCATCCGCCTCACTCCTTATCGGCAACCCAAAAGGTGCCGTCAGCCTTACATTTTGAAGAGCGCCTGGCCGGAGCTGTTCTTGATGTCCTTGGCCCAGGTGGCGCGGATCTGCTCGACCACGTTGTCCGGCAGCGGCACATAGTCAAGATCGGAGGCGAGCTTGTCGCCGTTCTTGTAGGCCCAGTCGAAGAACTTCAGCACTTCGGTGGTCTGCTCCGGCTTCTCCGCGTTCTTGTGAACCAGGATGAAGGTGGGGTTCGTGATCGGCCAAGCGTCGTCGCCGGCCTGGTTTGTCAGCGAGATGCCGAAGCCAGGAGCCGAATTCCAATTGGCGCTGGCGGCAGCAGCCTGGAACGACTTGATCTCCGGCTGCGGATACTTGCCGGCCTTGTTCTGGATCAGGGTGTGGGGAATGTTGTTTTGCTTGGCGAAAGCGTACTCGACATAGCCGATCGAGTTCGGAACCTGCTTCACGGTTGCTGCAACACCCTCGTTGCCCTTGCCGCCCTGACCGATCGGCCAGTTGACAGTGGTGCCGACGCCGAGTTCAGCCTTCCATGCATCGGAAACCTGCGAGAGATAGGTGGTGAACACGCTCGTCGTGCCGGAAGAGTCAGAGCGATAGATCGGGGTGATGTTGGCGGCGGGAAGATTCACGCCGGGATTCAGCTCAGCGATCTTGGCATCGTTCCACTTGAGGATCTTGCCCTGGAAGATGTCGGCGAGAAGCTGACCCGTCAGCTTGATCTGGCCGGGCTGGACGCCCTGGATGTTCACGACGGGAACAACGGCGCCCATCACGGTCGGGAACTGAACGAGGCCGTTCTTCTCGAGATCCTCACCCTTCATCGGGGCGTCGGTGGCGCCGAAATCGACCGTCTTGGCCTGGATCTGCTTGATGCCACCGCCGGAACCGATGGACTGGTAGTTCATGCCGTTGCCCGTCTCCTTCTTGTAGGCTTCAGCCCACTTCGAATAGACCGGGAAGGGGAAAGTCGCGCCTGCGCCAGTGATGTCGGCGGCGGACGCCGTGGTCGAAAGGCTCGCGACGGCAAGGCCGGCCGCAACGGCGAAGGACATGATCTTCACGGTAAGTCTCCCTGTTCATACAAGCGCAGCAGGTGGCTCCATGGCCTCTTCCAGACCGCGCGATGGGACAGCTAGGCCCGGCGCATGTCGCCTCTACGACAGTTGGATGACAATTAAATGACAGCGGGAATGGATCCCAAGGCCAAGCCTTGAAACGCAAGGATTCAGACCGGGGGAGCCTCAGGAAGCGTCACAGAAAAACGCGCGCCCTGCCCTGGCTCGCTGGCAATATCGAGCTGGCCGCGATGTCGGTTGATGATGTGCTTGACGATGGCGAGGCCCAGGCCCGTGCCACCCTTATCCCTGCTGTCGGCCACATCGACGCGGTAGAACCGCTCCGTCAAGCGCGGCAGGTGCTCGGGCGCGATGCCGGGGCCGTAGTCCTGCACCGACAGCACAACCCGTCCGGAGATTTCAGCTGCATTCTCGACTGTCACATCGACAGCGCCGCCGCTCTCTCCATATTTCACCGCGTTCTCAATCAAGTTTTCAAGAACCCGCAGAAGCTCGTCCCGATCCCCCCGGACAAAGACCGGGCTTGATGGCAACGCTGCTCGGATCGCAACTCCCCTCTCCTTGGCCATCGGCGAAAGTGTCTCGATCATGTGCGCCGCCAATGAGCCGAGATCGACCACCTGCGTGGGCGGGACATGCGCCCGCATCTCGATGCGAGAGAGGGACAAGAGATCATCGATCAGGCGCTTCATGCGCTGGGCCTGCACGCGCATGATCTCGAGAAAGCGCTCGCGGGCCTTTAAATCATCCTTGGCCGGCCCTTGGAGTGTCTCGATGAAACCGAGCAGAGAAGCCAGAGGCGTGCGCAATTCATGGCTGGCATTGGCGACGAAATCCGCCCGCATTGCCTCCAAGCGGCGAGCCGAGGTGAGATCACGGAAGAACAGCACGACGCCGGATTGCACATCCGCCTCGAAGACCTCCGTCTGCAGGGGCCCGATATGCACCTCGAAGGCGCGCTCAGTCGGTACTCGTTCTGAATATTCAATCTTGAGGGGCGCTCCGGCTTCAAGTGCCTCCTCGATGGCATCGAGCACGTCCGGGCTGCGCAAGGCAAAGGAGAAAGGCTGGCCGATCTTCAGCCCGGGCAGGAGCAGATGGGCCGCCCTGTTGGCCTCGAGAACCACCGAACGCCGGTCGACCAGGAGCACCGGATCGGGAATATGGGCCAGCACCGCTTCCGCCATGTCGCTTCGCGCAGTGGGCTTGGGGCGAAGATGCAGAGCCTGGCCCTGACGTTGGCGCTGCCGGAGACCCAAGATGGGGCTAAGGGCGAGGACCGCTGCCACTCCGATGACGAACCATAGATCGCCATATCCGCGCCAGAGAGCGACAAGGCTCAACAGCAAGCTCGCCAGGAAAGCACCGCGAAACGCCGCAAACCGCAAGGAACCGGCCGCTGAGGAGCCGTCATCCGGCCCGGTCTCGCTGGGATTGATCATGGTCCTGCAGGGTCCCCGATGAGCATCGCGTCAGTCTTTAAGACGCACGCTCTCAAGAGTCATCACCCGGTCAGGCTTTCCTCCGCAGGCTCGTCATCCGGCTTGAACGCCCCCCTCGATGACCGAAGGCGGTTGCGGACCTCGTATGCCCCCAGCATGGCAAGCGCCAGGACGAAGGGAAGGAGATAGTAGCAAAGACGGTAGAGCAGCAGCGCCCCGAGAACAGGTTCACGGGGATAGCTTGAAAGCGCCACGAGGATGGTAGCCTCAAAAACGCCGAGCCCCCCAGGTGCATGGCTCGCCACGCCCAGCATGACCGCGAAGATGTAGACCGCCAGGAAGGTCTCGAAGGTTAGACCGTGCCCACCGGGGAGCAGAACGAAAAGAACACCGGCACCCGCGCACACATCCGCCGCGCCGATGAGGATTTGCCCAAGGGAAAGCCGCAAGCCCGGCAGCTCCAGCTTCCAGCCCTGAATACGCACGCTTCGGCGCTTGAGCGAGACCCAGATCAGGTAACCGGCGACGAAAGCGGCCACGCCCAGACCGATCAGCTGATTAATCCAGATATGGGTGGAGACGAGGCTTGCAAGCTCGTCGGCCTTGCGGATCAGGCTCCAAGCCAAAACGAGCGCCATGCCGAGCCAGAAGGTGACACCTGTGATGACGGTGAGGCTCGCCACCCGCCCGGCACTGACACCCTTGGTGGAGTAGATCCAGTAGCGGACCGTGCCTGCCGTCAGCAGAGGGAAGCCGAGGGTAAAGCTGACCGCATAGCTGGTGAAGGAGGCCATCGCAGTCGTGCGATAGGGAACTTTGAGATTGAGCTGCTTCAGGGCAATGGCGTCGTAGCAGGTCAGCAGGCTGTAGCTGATGGTGGTGAAGAGCACCGCGAGGCCGATCTGGCGCATGCTCGCCGCTGTGAAGGCCGATTTGAGTTCGTTGACATCGATTTCGGAAACGATGTTCCAGAGAACGACGAGGGAGGCGACGAACAATATCACGCTGGCTGCCATGCCGATCCAGGCAAAACGCCGCGAGCGGCGTTCCTTGGGATGCAGGGCTTCCGCAGAAGCGATGTCCGGCGGAGCAACCGGATGGGGGCTCATATCGTTCATGAAAGGATTCAACCAGCCTCAGCGCGGAAACGCCGTCTTCAAGGGTTTAAGGGCTGCCTGCATCTATGCGCTCCGGTCGCGAAGCGCCAGATGTGAGGCGCTTTCTTAACGGCTTCCTGTCTCGTGGGCTACTCTTTCGGTCATAAAATCACAAATTGCGCATGATTTCGGTTGTCAGCTTCGATAAAGGCTTACAAGAATGAAGTTCCCTATGGCAGGAGAACAGGCAGCAAGTCGCGGCCCCAGGGAGATCCGGGTGGATTTCAACGCAACGGAAAACCAGTTTGCTGTCCTGGCGGAATCTCTGCCCCAGCTCGTCTGGTCGGCACGGGCCGATGGGTCGCACGACTATTTCAACCGCCGCTGGCATGATTTTACGGGCCTGACGCCAGAGCAATCCTTAGGCCAAGGCTGGCAGAATGCCGTGCATCCCAAGGATTTGCCCCACGTTCATGAGCAATGGCGCATCGCGCTCGCCCATGGCGCGCCTTATGAGGCGGAGTTCAGGGTGAGAAACGCTGCAGGCCAATACGAATGGGTCCTCAGCCGGGCTATGCCGATCCAGGATCTCTCTGGCGAAAGAGTGAGATGGTTTGGCACCAGCACCAATATCGACGCTCAGAAGCGGGCTGAAGAAGAGGTGCGCAATCTCGAGACCCGCTACCGGCTTGCCCTTGAAGCAGCGAGCCTCGGCACTTGGCAGGTCGATTTCGAGCGCAGCGAGGTCGTTTGGGACGAAGAAACCCGCGCCTTGCATCAGGTCTCGCCTGAGGTCCCGTACAGGATTTCGTTCGAACAAGCTGTGAGCCTGATTCACCCCGAGGATCGTGAGCGTGTCAGCAAACTCATAGCGGCTGCCTGTGACCCTCAGTCAGACGGCCACTACGAATCCGAATACCGCGTGATCACCCCGGACGGAGCGCTGCGTTGGTTTCGTTCCGTGGGGCAGGTGTCCTTCGCTTCCGACAATGACGCGCATCAAATCCTGAGCCTGTCCGGCGTCGTCAGCGATGTCACCGCTCAGCATACTTTCGAAGAGTCGCAAAACCTGCTCACTCGCGAGCTGAACCACCGCGTCAAGAATCTGTTCGCGATCGCGAACGGCATGGTGTCGATGACGGCACGTACGGCAAAAGACACCAAGGAAATGGCGAGTGCATTGCGTGGGCGCTTGAGCGCTCTCTCGCGTGCTCATGAACTCGTGCAGCCGGTCAACGGGCTGGGGCATGGTGGCTCCGAAGTCGAGCTTGCCCGGTTGTGTGAGTCAGTTCTCGAACCCTACGCACAGGGGAGTTCGAACAAGGTCGTGATCGAAGGACCGAGCGTACGTATCGGATCGAATACGACGACAAGCCTTGCCCTCGTTCTCCACGAGCTTGCGACGAATGCGGCTAAATACGGCTCCCTCTCGCAGGCCGAAGGTGAAATCTCCATTCGCTGGAACATCCATGACGGCATGGTCGATCTCCTGTGGAAGGAGATGGGCGGTCCTATCGTGGAATCCCCGCCGCAATTCGAAGGCTTCGGCACGCAACTCTCTCAACGAAGCGTCACGGGCCAGCTCGGTGGTACACTTGAGCGAGAATGGCCCCGCGAAGGCTTGCAGGTGCACATGACCTTGCCTCTCGACCGTCTGGCAACATAACGGCACCCGCTCTCCGCCTCGGACCAATAAAATGACCATTCATCGCCGCGTCCTCGTTCTGGGCGGAGCACGCTCAGGCAAAAGTCGCATTGCACAGCAATTAGCGGAGGCCTCACAGGCTACACGCATTCTCATCGCAACAGCGCAGGGCTTCGACGACGAGATGCGCGCGCGCATCGCGCATCATCGTGCGGAACGTGATTCATCGTGGCAGACGCACGAAGCGCCGCTCGATCTCGCCGATGCCATTCGCGCGCAGGCAGGTTTCGGACGAGTAGTCGTCATCGACTGTCTGACGCTCTGGCTGTCGAATGTGATGCTCGCCGGGCGCGATGTCGTACGTGAAAGGAACGCCGTCATCGAGTCCTTGAATGCAATCAAGGGACCTGCGGTGCTCGTTTCCAACGAAGTGGGTCAAGGTATCGTGCCTGCAACAGCCCTCGGCCGTTCCTTCCGAGACGAGCAAGGCCGTCTAAACCAGCGCATCGCCGATGCTTGCGATGCGGTCGTGTTCGTTGCGGCGGGATGTCCCCTTCTTCTCAAGCCCGCACCTGCCTTGACACTCGATCTCGGTTGAGCTCTTCGTGTTTCAACGGACCTTTGCCCTCACCTCCGCCGCGAGCGCATCGATCGCCGCAGGCGTCGAGGGGCCTCCGCAGATCGTGAGCCTGCCGGGCACGACGAGGCGGCGCGCAAGGGGCACGGCGTTCAGGAGCGCGGGGTGGGAGAAGAGTGCCGTTCCATTATCAACAGTAGTCCGGGCATCCTCGTCGACGAGCAGGTAATCGGGTGGCGCAGTGACGATGGATTCAAGGCGCGCCACGCCTCCATAAGGAAGGCCCAGAGCTTCGTGATGCGGTTTGAAACCCATATGGGCCAAGAGTTCGTTCATAGGCGAATTGGCCGCCGAGACCCAGCCGCCCCGGTCATAGACCAGAATGGAGGGCTGTTTCGAAACGATATCCTTCGTGCGCCGGAGTGTAGCATCGATTTCGCCAAGCAGCGCCTCGCCGCGTTCCGGGTGGCCGAGAGCGCGCGCTAGGCTGCGGATCTGCTCACGCCCGTCCGCAAGGCTGGTCCAAGGCCCAAGTGTCATGACCTCGAGCCCCTGCGCCTTCAAAAGGGCAGCCTGATGATGCTGGCCGAAGGTGCCTGTCAGCACGAGATCGGCACACTCGAACAGGATCGACTCGGCTCGACCGTCGTTCACGGGCAGCCCTTTCGCTTCGTCAACCATGATCGAGATCGACGGGTCATTGATCAGGAAGCTCAAGGAGGCGATCTGCTCGCGGTCCCCCAGAGCCAGCAACATTTCATCGGTGCACAGGTTGAGGGATACCACCCGCCTCGGCTTCGCCTGCGCCTCGCCTGCACCACTCCCCAGAAGAAGGGCGATGCAGATTGGCCACATCCATCTGGAAAACCGACCGAAGCATAGTTGCGGCATGAATGACGAGCCCGTAAAGAGAGGGTCCAACGTTGGTGCCTCGTAGCAACGAGGTGAAACGGGAACACGGTGCGGACCTTGTCCTATTCCGTGGCTGCCCCCGCAACTGTAAGCGGCGAGCGGCAATCCTTCATGCCACTGAATCTTTGGGCGAGACAAGCTCAAGAGGATTTGGGAAGGCGGATTGCTCGCAACGACCCGCAAGCCAGGAGACCGGCCGGCGTTGAAAACGCAAACCCGTATTGCTCGCCGGTGGGGCGGGCTGGAGGTCTCAATGTTCGTGCCTTCGTGCCGCATGCTCGCGGCATCCGTGTCTTTTTGCGCGCTTTCTCTCGGCGCAGTTCACGCCCAAACCGTCACCGATCCGATTCCCCTCCCCGACTTCGTCGTCACCGCCACGCGCTCGCCGCTTGCGATTTCCGAAGCAGGCAGCGCGATCTCGGTGATCACGGCCGAGGACATCGAAAAGGAATCCCTGAAGAGCCCGGCGGAAGTGCTGCGCCGCGTGCCCGGCGTCACGGTGACCGAAACGGGCGGCGCCGGCGCCACCACCACGGTCCGCCTCCGCGGCGCTGAATCCGGCCATACCCTCGTTCTCATCGACGGCATTCGCGTGAACGATCCCTCGACGGATTCCGGCGAGTTCGACTTCTCCAACCTCGCGGCCGTCGATATCGAGCGCATCGAGGTTCTGCGTGGTCCGCAATCCGCCATCTACGGCTCCGATGCCATCGGTGGCGTGATCAACATCATCACCCGCAAGGGCAAGGGTGCACCGCGCTTCAGCGTCGGCGTCGAGGGCGGCAGCTACGGCACGGCTGCCGGACGCGCCGCCGTCTCCGGCAGCACCGGTCCTGTGTCCTATGCTTTCTCGACGACAGGCTTCGACACCAGCGGCTTCTCGCGCTACGGCTATCGCATCGGCCGCATCGAGGACACCTTGTCCTCTCCTCTTGAGAAAGATGGTGCGCAGCGTGTCGGTGCGGCAGGCCGCGTCTCCGTTGCCATCTCACCCGATGTCGAGTTCGAGGTTGGCGGTTATATGAGCCGCAACAATGCCGCGATCGACAATAGCGTATCCTCTTTCGAATTCCTGCCCGATGGTCCTTCAAAAACCCGGCAGCAATTGTACGAAGGCCATGCGCGCCTCACGGCCAGCACCTTCGAAGGTATTCTCAAGAACACCTTCCTCGTTTCGGGAAGCCGCACGGATCGCGACTACAAGCTCATCGGTTCCTACTTCCTCCCGAGTCTCTATTGGGATGAATACGGCTATGAGGGCGGTCGCCTCTCGGCTGAATATCAGGGCGATCTCAAGCTCGGCTCCTTCGGCCTTCTCACCTTCGGCGCGAAGACCGAGCAGGAAACCTTGCTCAGCACATCGCGCAGCGTGCTGCCGTTCCCGACCAACGAAATCGAGAATGTCGACGCCTCCCAGAACACACGCTCCGTCTATGCGCTGCATCAATTCAGCCCCATCGAGAATCTGCATCTCTCGCTCGGCGGCCGTATCGACGACATCGAGGACGGCGATTCCTTCGGAACTTGGCGTGCAACGGCAGCTTACGAAATTCCGAACTCTGGCACGAAGCTGCGCACAAGCGTCGGCACAGGCGCGAAGGCTCCCACGCTGTACCAGAAGTTCGACCCGTTCTCCGGAACGGCGGGGCTTGAATCCGAGCGCTCAATCGGCTTTGACGTCGGTATCGACCAGAGCCTCGCTGATGACCGCGTTCTGCTCTCCGCCACCTTCTTCGCCAACCGCTTCCGCAACCTGATCGCCTACGGCATCGCCGATACCTGCCGTCCCGAGCAGACATTCGGCTGCTTCATCAACGTCAATCGCGCACGCACCAGCGGCATCGAACTCTCTGCGGACGTTGATGTCGTTCCTTCATGGTTCCGGATGAAGGCGACCTACACCTATCTCGAAGCCTTCGACGAGGAGACGGATCTGCGCCTGGCGCGCCGTCCGGAACATCAGGGCCGTCTCGGCTTCGAGTTCACGCCGATCCAGGGCCTGTCGATCGAGCCGTCCATCGTGCTCGTGGGAAGCCGCTTCTCCTCGCCGGGCGAGGTCTATGAGCTTGCTCCCTATGCGCGCTTCGATGTCTATGCGGATTACAAGCTCAACGACACGTTCAGCATCTATGCCCGCGCGGAGAACCTGACCGATGCGGATTATCAGGAAGTGTACGATTACGGCACCGCCGGTCGCTCCTTCTATGCGGGCCTGCGCGCGACCTGGTAAGAGCTGCAACGAGCGTACCTAAAGCCGAGGTTCAGGCATCTCATGGTGTCTGAACCTCTTTCATTTTGCGCTTCCGAATTATGTCATTTTGGTGCAGTCAGCGCAGCGCCACGCTTTTAATGCTGATATTTGACGCCGCACATTCCCTTGCGGCACGATCATTAATCGACAGCATTTACCAGACGCCAAGGTTCAGAATCCCCTTCAAACAAAGGGTTTCCCCTCCATTCATACGGGTGACGGTTCGTCGCAGGATGGAGTATTTGCCTAGTCCAAGGTCAAGCTGACCTATTCTGGTCATATCGACCTAGCACATACTTGCCCTCGTTAAATGAAGAAGGACTGCGAAGACCGTGCAAACGGAGAAGCAGTCGTTTCCGGGGGCCTATTCGAATGCAGATTGTTCTGACAGCGCTTTTCAGCGCATGCCAGTCATCGGTTTTTAGCCACAGAGATATTGCTCGACTTGAGCTTCGACCGCGCGAGACTCTGCGAAAGCTTTCGCTCATCTGCAAACGCAAGGCGGCCGCCAATCTTTTTGCGTGTGCAGGCCTTGGCATCTGCATGACGACAGGTGCGGGAATGCCATCGGCCCTTGCCGCTTCGCCGTTCCAGATGAACTCTTCGCATGGCGTCGTAGAGACGTCCGAATGGACGATACCCCTCCCCTCCACGGATCCTATGGAGAACGTCGCGATTGCGGAGCCGGTGCAACAGCTCACCTATTCGCAGCTGCAGGAGCTGTTCATTACTTCCATCCCGCTCACCAACCCGCCTGCTGCGGAAGGCGACGCGGAAGACGACGTTGATGTGACGCCGGACGAATACGTGGAGTTCGAGGAGATGCGAGTGCCGGTCTGGATCGTGGAGACGATCATGCAGGCATCCAAGGTGACGGGCGCCGACCCTGTTTACATGATGGCGCTGGCGGACAAGGAATCGAGCTTCCTGCCGGGTAACAAGGCATCGACCTCCTCGGCGGTCGGTCTGTTCCAGTTCATCTCCAGCACTTGGCTGGAAGCCGTGCGCTCGTTCGGGCCCAAGCACGGCCTGTTCATGGAGGCTGCGGCCATCGAAGGACCGACGGGCAAACTTTCGGTGCCGGCTGCGACCAAGCACGAGCATATCCTGGGTCTGCGCCGCAATCCTTACATCTCCGCGCTCATGGCCGCAGAAATGATGCAGCGGGACAAGGACAAGATCGAAAAGCGCCTTGGCCGCAAGCTCAGCCGGTCGGAGTTCTATCTCTCCCACTTCTTCGGCGTGGACAGTGCGAGCAGGTTCATCGCGCTCGTCGACGACAAGCCGAAGAAGAGCGCGGGCAGCGCCTTCCCGGCGGCGGCGCGTTCGAACAAGTCGCTGTTCTTCACCAAGAGCGGCAAGAAGACACGCGAGCTCACCGTGTCGGAAGTCTACGGCAAGATCGACGCGATGATCGACAAGCGCCTCGATCGCTACGAGGGTGTCTCTTCGCGTATGACGGCGGATGCCGCTTTCTGATCCGTTGCACTCTCTTCGGCAGTGCTGGTTGTCGCCTCGGCGAGGGCAGCTACGGCGGGAGATGCAGAGCTGGTGGGCGAGATATTGACGAACCCTGTCTTCGAAGGTGGGCGCTGAACCTGCACGATGCGCAGGATGATGAAGAGAGCAAGCCCGAACGATGCCAGCGCCGCGTAAATGAAGAGGCCCTGCGGTCCGAGCATCTCCATCGCGGCCGCGCCGAAAAGCGGGCCGATGGTCACGCCGACAGCCCATGCGAAAAGCAGCGTTCCGATGGTCGACACGATCCGTCCCGGATCGACGATGTCGCAGGCATGGGCAACGCACACTGAATAGATGCAGAGCGACAGGCCGCCCCAGGCGGCGAAGCTCCAGAGGATCGTCTGATGCGCGCCCTGCGCGCTGGCGATGAGGATAAGCAGCGAGATGAGGCTCGCGCCCCCCGCCAGTCCTGCGATCAAGTAGCGGCGATCAGCCCGGTCGGAGAGCCAGCCGAGCGGCCATTGCATCACGAGGCTTCCCGCCTGCAGGGCGAAAAGCAGAGCCGCCGCCTGTTCCTGGCTCAAGCCGATGCTGACGCCGAAGACGGGCGTGATGGCGATCACCGGTCCATTGACGAGCCCGACCACGAAGGAGCCGACGATGGCCGACGGCGCTACCGCGAAGAGATTGCGAACCTCGATCTTCACGCCCTGTGGCGCGGGCGGCTCCTTGGTCGTCGTGGCGGCAATCGGAAGCAGCGAAAGGGAAAGGATCGCGCTCACGGCCATGAAGAGCCCATCGGTCCGGATATCACCGAAGCTGATGCCGAGTGGCGACAGCATCAGCGCGACCTTCGTGCAGATCATGTAGAGTGAAAGAATGCGTCCACGATGGCTTGAGGTGGCGCGGGCGCTGATCCACCCGTCGGTCACCGTGAAGATGCAGGCCAGCATCACGCCCATGAGGCCCCGTAGTATGAGCCACGCCAGAGTGGTGTGGGCCTGGGTCATCCCCAGCACGATCACCGCGACCATGGCCGCAAGGCTGGCGAAGGCTCGGATATAGCCCACATGGCGGATGAAGGCGGGAGCGATGAAACAGCCCGTCGAGAACCCGAGGCCGTAGGTGGCGGCAACAATGCCGATCGCCGTGACGGACAAGCCTTCCGCCTGCATGCGCAGCGGCATCAAGGCGGTAAGAAGACCATTGCCTGCCTGCAACAAGGTGGTTGCGGCGGTTACGGTCCAAATAAGAGCAAGAGATGAGTTCACAATCGACGCAAGAAAAAGGCAGCGGCGGACGCCGTGCCCTCGAAGTAGAGAGCAGACGTCCTGCCAGATCAAGCCTGATCAGCCCTGCGCGGAAGCCTCTTCAAAAAGTTTCATGGAATCGATCAGCCCAGCTTATTGATGCGTCTCTTCCTTAGGGAAGCTGGCGAAGAGATAGAAGCCGTTGAAGCGGACGCCTGTCATCGCCGCCTGCTTGTCGAATCCGAGAGGAGCGTCGTCCTTATCGAGACGGCCGCCAAACTGCCAATGCGGGCCGGTTACGAAGGCCGGAACTGAACGCTCCTCCGGAACCGCGCAGACAAGACCGTCCTGCTGCGTGCTACGGAACAAGTTGTAAGCGTACATCCCTTCCTCCATCACATCCCTAACCATCACATCGCGTTGCGAATCGGACAATGGCGCAAAAGAATGACAGGAGTGTGATATTGCAGCGCAGCAAGAGCCGAATGTTCGGGCTTGCTGTCATGCAGCCACAGCCAGGAGAGTTGTCCCTATGCGTGTGATCGTCATCGGCAAGGAGGGTCAGGTCGCCCGCTCATTGGCGGAGCGTGCGCATGCCCACAAGGCGGAGGCCATTCTGCTCGGACGGCCTCAGATTGATCTCGCCGATCCGTCCGGGATCGAAGACGTTCTCCGCGAGGTTAAAGGCGACATTATCGTGAACACGGCTGCCTACACGGCCGTCGATCAGGCTGAGAGCGAGCCCGAACTTGCCGAAGCCATCAATGGCATCGGCGCCGGCGTGGTGGCGGGCGTCGCGGCTGCGATAGGTGTGCCCCTTATTCATCTCTCTACCGATTACGTGTTCGACGGCAGCCTCGACCGGCCCTACCGGGAAGGTGACGCATTCAATCCTTTGAGCGTTTATGGCCGTTCGAAGCTCCTCGGCGAACAGGCTGTGGCAACGGAAGCCGAGGATTATGTCATCCTGCGGACTGCCTGGATTTACAGCCCCTTTGGCAAGAACTTCGTGAAGACGATGCTTCGCCTCGCCGGAGACCGAGACGAAATCGGAATCGTCGCGGATCAGATCGGTTCCCCGAGCAGCGCGCTGGATCTCGCCGATGGGATCCTGGCTGTCGGCAAGAACCTTTTGGACAGACCACAGGATCGCGTGCTCCGGGGCATCTTCCATATGGCTGGGGCAGGATTTGCCAGCTGGGCCGAATTCGCCTCCGAGATCTTTGCCATATCTGCCCGTCATGGCGGTCCTGTCGCGCGGGTGCGTCCTATTACGACAGCGGAGTATCCAACCCCTGCCAAACGTCCCCCCAACTCAAGACTTGATGGTACGAGGCTTAAAGAGATCCATGGGTTAAGCCTCCCGCGATGGCAGACGTCCCTGGAAACCTGCGTCGCCCGGCTGATCGCGGAAATGCGAGGCCACGCTTCCTGAACTCGTGACTAAGATAGCATTTTCTCCAATCCAGACGATTGTTCTTTTTAAAGAACGAACTTAGTATCGCCCTATGACCACGAACCACGACCCCGACTACCGCCTGGAAACCCGCCTCGTTCAAGAGGGGCTGCAGCGCACGCCTTTTGGGGAGACCTCCGAGGCGCTCTTCATCACGCAAGGCTTCGTCTATGAAAGCGCGGAGAGCGCCGAGCGGCGTTTCCTGAACGAGGAGCCGGGCTACAGTTACAGCCGCTATTCCAACCCGACGATCGACATGTTCGAACAGCGCATGGCCGGTCTCGAAGGAGCGGAGACGGCTCGTGCCACGGCTAGCGGCATGGCGGCGGTCACAGCGGCCATGGTGAGCCAGGTTCAGGCGGGTGACCACGTGGTGGCGGCCCGTGGCCTCTTCGGCTCCTGCCGCTGGGTGGTGGAGGATTTTCTGCCCCGCTTCGGTGTGGCCTGCACCCTCGTCGACGGCATGGACATCGACGCATGGCGAAAAGCGGTCCGCCCCGAGACGAAGGCTTTCCTGCTGGAGACACCCTCCAACCCGAGCCTGCAGATCATCGATATTGCCGCCGTGGCCAAGATTGCCCACGAAGCGGGCGCAACGCTCACCGTCGACAATGTCTTTGCCACGCCTCTTTATCAGAAGCCCCTCGCCCTCGGCGCCGATTGCGTCGTCTATTCCGCGACCAAGCACATTGACGGCCAGGGCCGATGTCTCGGTGGCGTGATCCTCGGCTCCACCGATTTCATCGAGAACAAGGTGCAGCAATTCCTGCGCATGACAGGTCCCTCGATCTCGCCGTTCAACGCCTGGGTTCTGCTGAAGGGTCTCGAGACACTCTCCCTTCGCGTCGAAAGGCAGACCGCCAACGCACACTTCCTCGCCGACGCCCTGCACAATCACCCGAAGCTCGCGAACCTTACCTATCCAGGCCGCCCCGACCACCCACAGGCTGATCTGATCCGCAGGCAGATGAGCGGCGCATCCACGATGATCGCGCTCGACGTGAAAGGCGGAAAGGAAGCTGCGTTCCGGTTCATGAATGCGCTGCGTCTCATCCGCATCTCCAACAATCTCGGAGATGCGAAAAGCCTCGTCACGCACCCGTCCACCACAACCCATCAACGTTTCGCCCCGGAGCTGCGCGCCGAGATGGGAATTTCGGATGGGCTCGTGCGTCTCTCCGTCGGTCTCGAGCATCGCGAGGATCTGCTGGCGGACTTGGTGACCGCCCTCGACCGCGCATGACGCACGCCGTCACGACGGCGTGCTCCGGTTCTGACGGCTGGACTTGAGCAGCATCCAGCCACCGACCAGCATGGCAGCGCCCCAGGCCAGAAAGCCGAGGTCCCAATAGATCCAATGCTCCCGCGCGACGGTTTCGTTGACGTGGTGGATGCCCAGAATCTAATGGCTGATCGTACCCTCGATGAGGTTGACGAGGCCAAAGCCCATTAGGATTGAGCCGAGGAGAAGCCTGCTCGGCCAGCGAACGCGACCTCGCCTTACATTCCGCCACAGGATCGCGAGCCCGGTGACGACAAACACATATTTAAGGGTGTGAAAGAGGCCGTCCCAGAAGGTATTCACCTTCAGATTCTCGACCGTATCGGGCGGATAGCCCGCGCTTGTCACCAAATGATGCCATTGCAGAAGTTGGTGCAGGACGATGCCGTCAAAGAACCCGCCGAGGCCCAGGCCGAGGAAGATCCCGGATGAGATCGGAAAATCCTGGTCATGGGGAGCATCCTGCCGGTCCATGACATCTCCTCCTTTCGAATGAGATGAACTGGTCTCATCCAAAGGCGCGAGGCATGGGGTAGTTCCGAAGAATGCTCCAAGAGCCCTTGATAAACGCTGGCAAACCCTCTGTTCCGCCTTCGTTCAAGGATAATGCCGAGAACATCCGAGAAGATCAGCAAGTAAACACCAAGACGTGTTCTGCCAGATACCTGGATGCCCCTTGAAGTCCTGGTCAAAGTGACACACCCTTCTACTCGGGAGTAACGCGCCCCCGCACAAGAAAGCGCGATCCTTCACAACAATCAGGGGGTGAGGGAGGAAGCCATGAAGAAAGGCAAGTCCCCGGAGGCTCAGCTTCCGGGATCGTCCAAGCATTCTCGCCGGCGCTTCTTGCAAGTGGCCGGTCTCGGCACTGCAGCAACAATCGCCGCGCCACAAATCTCTCGGGCTCAAACAGCCACCTGGAAGTTCCAGTCCACCTGGCCCAACCGAGACATCTTCCACGAATTCTGCAACGACTTCGCCAAGCGCGTGAACGACATGTCGGGCGGGCGCCTTAAGATCGACGTTCTCGCCTCGGGCGCAGTGGTGCCTGCCTTCCAGTTGCAGGATGCTGTGCATGCCGGCATCCTCGACGGCGGCCATGGCGTGGCGGCCTATTGGTACGGCAAGAACAAGGCTTACGCCTTGTTCGGCACAGGCCCGTCCTTCGGCTGGAATGCGAACTCGTTCCTCGCCTGGATGAACTATGGCGGCGGCTACGATCTCTACAACGAGTTGCAGCAGCAGATCCTCAAACTCAACCTTGTCGGCTTCCTGTCGGGCCCGATGCCGGCGCAGCCGCTCGGATGGTTCAAGAGCGAGGTTACCGCGGCAGACGCCTTCAAGGGATTGAAGTACCGCACCGTAGGTCTTGCAGCCGATCTCAACCGACAGCTCGGCGCGGCCGTCACGATCCTAGCGGGCGGTGAGATCGTTCCCGCTCTTGAGCGTGGAGTGATCGACGGCGCGGAGTTCAACAATCCTTCCTCCGATCTGGTGCTCGGCTTCCCCGATGTATCGAAGAACCTCATGCTCCAGAGCTATCACCAATCCGGTGAGACTTTCGAGCTGCTCTTCAACAAGGCGAAGTACGATGCGCTTCCGGCTGAGCTGAAGGCCATCGTGAAATATGCAGCGGAATCGGAATCCGCCGACATGTCGTGGAAGGCGCTCGACCGTTACTCGAAGGATCTCGAGGCGATCCGGGCACGCGGCGTCACGGTGAAGAAGACACCGGATTCCGTGCTGCAGGCGCAGCTCGCCGCGTGGAACAAAGTCATCGAGGAGTTCTCGAAGGACCCCTTCTTCAAGAAGGTGATCGACAGCCAGAAGGCCTGGGTGCAGCGCACATACGCCTATGAGCGCCTGAACGAGCCTTCGCGCGACATGGCTTACGACCACTTCTTCAAGACGACGTAGGCCTCAACGAATTCGCGAAAGATGAAGGACGGCATCACTCTGCCGTCCTTCTCATGCCTCTCACATGCTCACCGGGAAGGGGCTTTCCGCATGGGTTTCGTCTATTTCGTCGACCGCATCAATACATTCATCGGCAAGACAGTCGCCTGGTCTATCGTCGCCCTCACCTTCGCCGTCTGCTACGAGGTCTTCGCGCGCTATGTGCTGCGCGCGCCGACGGAATGGGCTTTTGACGCGAGCTACATGCTCTATGGATTGCTCTTCATGGTGGCCGGCCCCTATACGCTGGCGCGCAACAACCATGTGCGCGGCGACTTCATCTACCGAAACTGGTCGCCGCGCAGGCAAGCCGCCACGGACCTGCTCCTCTACTTTCTCTTCTTCTTTCCCGGCATCCTGGCGCTCGTTTATGCGGGCATTCCATTCACGGAAATGTCTTGGCTTATGAGAGAGCACTCCATGAACTCGCCGAGTGGACCGCCGATCTATCCATTCAAGGCGCTCATTCCCATCGTCGGCATCTTGATGGCTTTTCAGGGCGTAGCCGAAGTCATCCGCTGCATCTCCTGCCTGCGCAACGGCACATGGCCTCCGCGCCTGCATGACGTTGAAGAAACTGAAAAACTCATTCTCGAACGTGCCGAACAAGAAGGCCTCACGAAAGGAACCGTTTGATGCTGGCATCATGGGGGCTTGGAAATCCCGAACTCGGCGTGCTGATGCTCGGCCTGTTCATCGTGTTCATCATGTTGGGCTTCCCCATCGCATTCACGCTGATGGCGCTGGGCTTCGGCTTCGGCTACATGGCCATGGGCGATATCGTCTTTGCACTAGTTGTGCAGCGATCATATTCGGTGATGACGAACGATACGCTCGTCGCCATCCCGCTTTTCGTCTTCATGGGCTATATCATCGAGCGAGCGAATATTCTCGATAGGCTCTTTTACTCGATCCAGATCGCCGTTGGCGGCATTCCAGGATCGCTCGCGGTCGCAACCCTCCTCACCTGCGCGCTCTTTGCCACCGCTACTGGCATCGTCGGCGCGGTCGTGACGCTGATGGGTCTCCTGGCCTTCCCTGCCATGCTGCGCGCCGGCTATGACACGCGCCTTGCCTCAGGCGTCGTCTGCGCCGGCGGCTGCCTTGGTATCCTCATTCCACCAAGCGTGATGCTCATCCTCTATGGCGCAACGGCCGGCGTGTCAGTGCCGAAGCTCTATGCAGGCGCCCTCTTCCCGGGCCTTATGCTGGCAGGGCTTTATATGTTCTATGTAATCATCCGCTGCGCGCTCAATCCGAGCCTTGCGCCAAAGCTGCCGCCGGAGCAGCGCAAGGTTTCATTCGCGAAGGTTGTCTGGTCTCTCGCCACTTCCTTCTTTCCCCTTGCGCTCCTGATCCTCTCCGTGCTCGGCGCGATTTTCTTCGGCATCGCTACTCCAACGGAAGCGGCAGCAGTCGGAGCCCTCGGCAGCCTCCTTCTCGCAGCAGCCTATCGCTCCCTGTCCTTCGCCAAGCTGAAGGAATCCGTGATCCTTACAGCGCGCACGTCGGCCATGGTTTGCTGGTTATTCGTCGGCTCCTTCATCTTCTCGTCGATCTTCGCTTTCCTTGGCGGCCATCAGCCTATCGAAAACTTCGTCACGCATCTGGACCTCTCACCGTTTTGGTTCCTCATCCTGACGCAAGCGATCATCTTCGTGCTGGGCTGGCCCCTGGAATGGACTGAGATCGTCGTAATCTTCGTGCCGATCTTCCTGCCCCTCCTCGACAATTTCGGAATCGATCCGATTTTCTTCGGCGTCCTGATCGCGCTGAACATCCAGACCTCATTCCTCTCGCCACCCGTGGCGATGGCGCCCTTCTACCTGAAGGGCATCGCGCCGCCTCACGTGACGATCAACGAAATCTTCGCCGGAGTGATGCCGTTTCTCTTCCTGGTCATCATTGCAATGGCGATGTTCTACATCTTCCCGCAGCTTGGCCTTTGGCTTCCCAACTACCTCTACAGCTGAGATTGATCCGAGGTTTACGTGGCATGGACCATTCAGCTGCGGAACATGGTTCGCATCCTGACGTTGGCCTGCTGAAACCAGTCAACAAGGAGGCTGTCATGAAGTGCCAGTTCTGCCATCAGGATGTGGACAATCCCTGCCACAACGCACAGGAAATGCAGCAGCGTGCGATGAGCCATGTAGAGCGTTGTGAACATGCGCTCCAAGATCAACAGGGCATGAATGCCGGCGCGCATCGTCGCGATGTTCAGGGTAACGGGTAGCGTCATGGTTGGGAAAGGTGAAGATTGCACTCAAGGCTTGGCCGAGAGGAGCCTGAACACCAGTATCGTCCATCCAGATCACCGCCACTCAGAACGCGAACAGCAGAAACAAGGCTCTGCAAGCAATCGCGTTCTGCCCGATAACCAGCAGAGGGAAGGGATCGAAAAGGCCATCCCCGCTCACTCGAAGTTGGCAGCCGCCAACAAGGGAGACAGGTGATGGCAGGCAAAGCTCGCATGACACGCTCTTGGAAGAAGCAGAAGCTCTTCAAGGACAAGCCATCGGGCTCACCTCAGGACAACGTCACGCAAAGCACCTGATATATTCCAACATTCTCTTTCAGCAACCGGCCCGCTCAGGTGGGCCGTTTTCATGAACAACGTAGCAAGCAAAAAGAGAAACGTTACACTAAACGATATCCTTCTGAGCTATCGATTGTGATTTTACACACAGAGCCGCCGGGGCGACTGTGATGAAACCAGAAGATCAATGCCAAGCACCGGTTTTATCCAGGAGGAGCCCCATGACTGCATCGTCTCTCAGCTTCAGGATCGCTGTTCTCTGTGTCATTGCAGGCATGGCCATGGGCATCGGGATGGCGGTTACGCAAAACCATTCAATCATGCCGGCCCATGCACATTTAAACCTGCTCGGGTGGGTCTCGCTTTTCCTTTTCGGTATCTATTATGAGCGCCGCCCTGCGCTGAACGCGAGCCGGCTGGCCATGATCCAGGTTCTTCTGTGGTCAGTCGGCACAGTTATTCTGACGATTGCCGTCGCTGCGATCCACTTAGGCTATACCGCAGCCGATCCGGTCGCCGGCATTTCATCCTTCATGGTTCTCGGAGCGATGCTGATCTTCGCCTATTTCGTCTTTCGACCCGCCTCCTCTGGGATCGAAATCCAGACCCACATGACTCCGGCAGAGTGAATGCAATGCCAAAAGACTCCAATATAAATGGCCCCGCACAAAGGCGGGGCCAACTTTGAAAACACGGTCTTCGAAATGGGAAGGTTAAGGGCAATCCCTCAAGAACGACGCATACTCGGTAAAAATGAAACGAACTTAAAATGAAATCGCAAGCGGATGAAAAAGCCTGCAAGGAAGAAGAAAGGAAAGAGAGGCAGCCTTTCGAGCCGCCTCTCTGAAGGCGGTTTAGATCACGATGAAGTCGGCAGCGGTGAGAGCCACCTTGTTCTCGATCACGGCGAACTTCACGGCAGCGCCCGAACCCGAACCATCAGCGTCGTAGGACAGAACGCCGGTGGACTTGTTGTAGACGATGAAGTCGTTCGCATCGAGAGCCTTCTCGCCGGTCACGAAGAAGCTCGAGGACAGGGCGCCCGTCTTGGTCAGCTTCGTGAAGATGCTGTTCTCCAGACGGATCGTGTCATCGACGACATTGAAGTCGGTGATGTAGTCCACGTCCTTGCCGATGGCGGTGTCGAACACGAAGGCATCTTCCTGCGTGCCGCCCGTCAGCAGATCGCTGCCGGTCTTGCCCCACAGAACGTCACGGCCCGCATTGCCCTTGAGCAGGTCATTGCCGGAAGTGCCCGTGACATAGTTGTTGCTGTTGGAGCCTTCGATCGTCTTCGTCGTCACCGGGCGACCGGAGCTGTCCGGGATCGGCGTCGGAATCGGCGTAGGCGTCGGCGTGGTCGACGGCACGGCGGTGCTGTCGGTGACGCTGAAGCTCTTCGCATCCGACGAGTTCACGTAAAGGTTGGCACCCGAAACGGCAAGTCGCCCTTGACGGTGATCGTGTCCACCGCGCCCGAGCCGTGCAGGGCCTTGGCGGTGAGCGTGGAGCCGATCTGCTTGCCGTCGACGAAGATCGCATACTGCGAGTCGCCCTGGTAGGCGTCCTGCGAGATCTTCAGCACCAGCGTGTCCGAACCGGAACCGATGGTCGCCGTCGTGCCGCCCGGAACAGGCGTCGGGGTGGGGTTCGTCGGAGTCGTAGGCGTGGTCGGCGTCGACGGCGTCGTGGTCGTACCATTGTGGTTGAACGACAATGCGTAGAACGAGGTCTGACCGTAACCCGATCCATTGGTCTCGTTGGCGCCGAGATAAGCGCCGGCCTTGAAGTAGAACGTATCCGACTGCCACACGCTGTTGATGGTCGTGTGAGAGTGATAGACCTTGCCGTCAGCATAGACATCAACGTCGAGCACATTGCCCTTGGCGTTGATGGTGTACGAGAACTTCTCGTTCAGCGACACATCCGGCGCAGAGCCATCATCTGCCTTGAAGGTGAAGTTGTGCTCCTTGTTGTCGGAGCCCGACTGGTCATTGGCGAAATACAGCTTGTTGTCCTGCCAATACAGGCGGACAAGCTCGTCGTCCTGACCGTGGATCTGGCCGATGACCAGTTTCTTGCCCTGGCCATCGCGCATCGGGGCCGCATCGACCTCGAGGGTAGCGCTCATGAAGCCGCCAGTCGAAAGATTCCAGGCTGCCTTCGAAGAGCCATTCATCTCACGAAGCTCGGACCGAGCGTAGGACGAGCCGCTGGTGGTTGCGCCATCGACGGGAGCATAGAACACCATCGCACCATCGGGGCCAGTGTAGAAATACTTGCTGTTCTGATAGCCGCTCAGGTTCTGCACTTCCACAGCAGTGCCGGAGATAGTGCCAGAGGAATCGACAGGGAGGGTGATCTTCCAATTGGATAGGTCGAAATTGCCGCTGGGTGCGACATTGGGATTCAAAGTCATAATTTAGCGCCCCAAGTGTCTTCCGAGCATCTTTTCGAGGCTTCGAGACACGTTTGTTGGATATGTAAACAAAAATTAGTCAGGAAGGCGAAAAGTTACGCAACTAATACAGAAGATACGAATACTATATATTTATATAGGCTGGATTATTTCAGATCGTCGAGATCAATGCCCGCTAATCTGTGAGAAGCCTTTTCTATACCAATTAGGGCGAAATCGTGACCATATTGAAATATTGCTCAGGCCTTATGAGAAGCTTTTGCTCCACATATCTCAGCTTACCTTTAGGGCAGCAAAACTATTCATTCATGTAGGCCTTTGAAACATCAAGGTTTTAACAAGAGATCTATTCAACGGCTCCCGAGCCGAACTTCTCCTCTGCGTCACTTCAATCAGCAATTTGTTCACTATCGGGTCGCCTCACCTCACGGCTTTGGATCCACGCGTGCTGTTTGTTCAATGTCGCCGTGCTGATCGCGCTTTCCAGTATGCTCTACCGCTGGCTCTTTTCCGGCCGCAGCCTGCACCTGCTTGCCCTCGTGGGCATCGTATTCGGAAACCTGTTCCGCAGTCTCTCGAGCTTCATGCAGCGGACGATCGGCCCGAGCGAGTTCGTCGTTCTTCAGAACCGTCTGTTCGCCAACTTCAATAACGTCAACAGCGATCTTCTCTGTCAGCTGTTGCCATCCTCATTGTATCGATCATCGGATGGCGGTTGATGCATGTCTATGATGTGCTCGCACTTGGTCGCGAGGCCTCCATCAACCTTGGTGTCAACCACAATCAGGTAGTCACGATCATCCTTATTCTGATAGCGGTTTTCGTATCGGCCTCCACAGCCCTCGTGGGCCCGATCACCTTTTTCAGCTTACTGGTCGCCAATCTCTCTTATCTCATTGCTAGGACGCAAAAGCACCGTTTCGTGCTGCCGGTTGCAGCGCTTCTTACCACTGTCTGCATCGTTGTCGGTCAGCTCGTCCTCGAGCAAGTCCTTGGTCTCGACACGCCAATCGCGCTCTCGACTTTCTCGGCCTAGCAGCATTCGCGGATCGTTTTCTTGACGAGTTGTCCGGGAGACAACGCCAACGCGCCTATGTGACGATGGTGCTATGCCAGGATCCGGATTATGTGCTCTTCGACGAGCCCCTGAACAATCTCGACATGAAGCAATCGGTCGGCATGATGAAGCTGCTGCTGCAGGCGACTGATGAATTAGACAAGACGATCGTGCTCGTGCTTCACGACATCAACTTCGCATCATGTTATTCGGATTACATAGTTGCCATGCGAGGTGGCTCCATCATGCGCCACGGCACACCGGCTGAGATCATGACGAGTGGAGTGATCCGAGAGGTTTATGACATGGATGTCGAGATCCAGGACATCCAGGGCCGGAAGAGCTCGATCTATTATACCTGAAGTTCGCGACTAGGCTGAGCCTGTCTGCTTGTCTTCAATTGTGAGGGATATTTCACGACCTGAGCCACGATCCAGCCAAGTGCTTGATCTTGTGGCGCTCCCTAGGGGACTCGAACCCCTGTTTTCGCCGTGAGAGGGCGACGTCCTAGACCGCTAGACGAAGGGAGCTAGCAAGGTGGAGGCCGCTCGTATAACCACCATCGGGAAGCCCTTCAAGCCTTTTCTCTCAAAAAAGAGAGGGCCATGCTGAAAATGAGGACGTGGTGGACGATACGAACCGGCAGGAATGGACCCTTGAGGATGGAACAGCGGCAGAGCGGCTGGACCGGGTGCTGGCGCGGCTCGCGAGCGGTCTCTCCCGCAGCCGCCTGCAGGCACTGATCCGGGAAGGTCAGGTGACCGTTGATGGCGCGCCCGCGCTCGATCCGGGGCGCAAGGTGGGTGCCGGCACGTGCATCGCCCTTCAGGTCCCGCCGCCTGTACCGGCGGAGCCCGTGGGCGAGGCCATGGATCTCGTCATCGTCTATGAGGATGACGACCTCATCGTCATCGACAAGCCGGCAGGTCTCGTGGTCCATCCGGCGGCGGGGCATGAATCGGGCACCCTGGTCAACGCGCTCATTGCCCATTGCGGGGAGAGCCTGTCAGGCATCGGCGGCGTGAAGCGCCCCGGCATCGTTCACCGTCTCGACAAGGACACGTCCGGACTTCTCGTCGTGGCCAAGAACGATCTGGCGCACCAGGGCCTGGCGGAGCAGTTCGCCGATCACGGCCGCACCGGCCCCCTCGAGAGGCTCTATCTCGCTCTCGTCTGGGGCGTTCCGGATCGCAAGCGCGGCACGGTGGAGGCGGCGCTCGCCCGCAGCCAGCACAATCGGGAGAAGATCGCCATCGTCTCCGATGAGAACGAGCGTGGCCGCTATGCCATCACCCATTACGAGATGCTGGAGCCCCTTCCCCGCGCCAATCCCATGGCGGCCTTGGTCCAATGCGAATTGGAGACGGGACGTACGCACCAGATCCGCGTGCACATGGCCCATATCGGCCATCCGCTTCTGGGGGATGCGGTCTACGGCTCAGGGTTCAAGACCAAGGCTAACCGCCTCTCCGAGCCTCAGCAGGATGCTTTGAGAGCCCTGAACCGACAGGCGCTCCATGCGGCAGTGCTGGGCTTCGAGCATCCGAGAACGGGCGAATTCCTGCGTTTCGAGAGCCCCATCCCTGCGGATTTGGCAAGGCTCATCGAGGCTTTGCGGGTGTAGGCTCCGAGCGTCAATGCGTCGCAAAATTCGGCTACGCTGGCACCCTTGTGCTTTGAGAGCGTTCACCACGTCTTGAAGCCTGACGCCTCTATTCGGACAAGGTTGGACCGCTTATATAGATGAGTTGGTGGCTAGCCATGGAGGGGGCCGCCGCAGGCTTGCCTCATGGAGAGGGAGCCAAAGGAGGATAAGATATGGCTGCAGCGCTTCCGGTGCTTGCCAATGAAGGGGGTCTTTCCCGCTATCTCGACGAAATCCGTCGCTTCCCCATGCTTGAGCCGCATGAGGAATACATGCTCGCCAAGAGCTGGCGCGAGCATGGAGATCGCGAGGCCGCCCATAAGCTCGTGACATCCCACCTGCGTCTCGTCGCCAAGATTGCCATGGGTTACCGTGGCTATGGCCTGCCGATCGGCGAGGTGGTCTCAGAAGGCAATGTCGGCCTCATGCAGGCCGTCAAGCGCTTCGAGCCCGACAAGGGTTTCCGCCTTGCCACATATGCCATGTGGTGGATCAAGGCAGCGATTCAAGAGTACATCCTGCGTTCCTGGTCCCTCGTGAAGATGGGTACCACGGCGAACCAGAAGAAGCTGTTCTTCAATCTGCGCAAGGCCAAGGGCCGCATCTCCGCGCTCGACGAGGGCGACCTGCGCCCCGATCAAGTCAAGCAGATCGCCACCCAGCTCGGCGTGACCGAGCAGGACGTGGTGGACATGAACCGCCGTCTCGGCGGCGACGCTTCCCTGAACGCGCCTTTGCGCGATGAAGGCGAAGGCGGCGGCGAGTGGCAAGACTGGCTGGTCGACAAGAGCGAGAGCCAGGAGCAGATCCTCGTGGAAGAGGAGGAGGGCCAGAATAGGCTGACCGCGCTCCGCACCGCTCTTTCGGTGCTGAACCCGCGTGAGCGGCGCATCTTCGAGGCTCGCCGCCTTGCGGAGGATCCGATCACGCTGGAAGAGCTTTCCACCGAGTTTGGCGTTTCCCGCGAGCGCGTGCGCCAGATCGAAGTGCGCGCCTTCGAGAAGATTCAGGAGGCGGTGAAGAAAAATCTCACCCAGATCGAGAGCACCTCATCGGTCGAAGCCTCGGCCTGATCGATGAGCGCCAAACCATGAAAAAAGCCGCGCAGTGCGCGGCTTTTTGTTGTCGGTTCGCCCCTAGCCTACTGCCACTGACTGAAGGCGTTGTTGAGCACCTGCTCACCGGTGGTGCCCTTCTCGAAGCTCAGGATCGCGCGCTGGCCCGAGGCCATGCGGACCGGAAGGTCGATCCAGTTGCGGCGCACGAAGAGTTCCGTGTTGCGCTCGATATCGCCCTGCAGATTGGACAGGCCGATGAGGAACAGGTTCTCGCGCACGGGAACAGGGAGGCCGGCGACCGGCGTGCCGCGGGCGGCTTCCTCGTTCTTGAACTGCAGCAGGCCCACATCTCGAATCACGCGGCCTGAATCCCCGTTGCGGGTGGTGAAGGTGAGTTCGACCGTGTGCGAGGCAGGCAGCGTGGTATCGAGATTGCGGCGCAACATCATCTTCATGGTCACGCCCGCCTCCGGGATCTCGATATTGGCGGTGACGGCCTTTTCCAGCGCCTGCCCCTGGCCGGGATTCACGTCTTCAAGACGCCAGACCACCCGACCCACGAAGGCTTTCGGCGCCTGCGGATTGGTGGCGTCCTCTTCGTAGAAGACGGCGCGATGGGCCACGCCGATGGCCTGGCCAGCGCCCGGATTGGCGGGAGCCGTCTGGGCCGGGGCGCCGACGCGCTCGTTGATCTTGGAATTGTCGGGGCTTGCCGGAGCCTGGGGCGTTTCGGCCACGGGCGTCTCGGGGATCGGAGCGTCTGAGCGGCTCTGCCACCAGGCCAGTCCCGCGATGACGAGGATCACGACGCCGATGATGGATCCAAGCAGAATCGTGCGTGTCTGCCGGTTGCCCTGCATGGCCGGATGCGGACGGGTGTCGACACGCGGACGAGCCGGCTCCTCGAAGCTCTGGGACACCGGCTCGGGTTCAGGCTCGTCCTGGGAGGGCGCTCTGAGGGCCTGGCCCGAGGAGACCACGTTGCGCAGGCGCTCGGCGGGGGTCTCATAAGGCGTCTCGTGACGCTGATCCTCGGCCAGCATTTCGGCGAAGGCATTGGGATCGAAGCCCGCCGGAGGCGGCGCGTAATCGGCCTCGACCCGCGTGATCGCCTGATCGAGGGAGGCGCATTCCTGCTGGATGGCCTCGTCGGGTAGCGGCGGATTGAGAGAGCGCAATTGAGCGACCAGAGCCGTCCGGGCGCGCTCGTAAACGGCGCGCCGCGCAACGGGATTCTGCTCTGTCAGGCCTTCAACGGCCCGTGCAATGAGAGGGTAATAATCTGCCATTTCCTTGGGAATGACCCGTGGAAGCTCCGGCGTCAACCCTCAAAGGGGTTCTTCATGAGGATTGTGTCGTCACGCTCCGGCGAGGTGGAGAGCACCGCGACCGGCGCGCCGATCAACTCCTCGATACGGCGGACATACTTCACGGCCTGAGCCGGCAGGTCGGCCCAAGAGCGCGCGCCCGCGGTCGATCCGCTCCAACCCTCGAACTCCTCGTAGATCGGCTCGACGCGCGCCTGAGCGCCCTGGCTTGCCGGGAAGTAGTCGATGGTCTGGCCATCGAGCTTGTAGCCGACGCCGATCTTGATGGTCTCGAAGCCGTCGAGGATGTCGAGCTTGGTGAGCGCGATGCCATCGATGCCGGAGGTGCGCACGGTCTGGCGCACGAGGGTCGCATCGAACCATCCACAACGGCGCTTGCGGCCCGTGACCACGCCGAATTCCTTGCCCTTCTGGCCGATCAGCTCGCCGGTCTCGTCGAACAGTTCGGTCGGGAACGGCCCCTCGCCCACGCGGGTGGTATAGGCCTTGGCGATGCCGAGCACGTAGCCCACGGCGCCCGGGCCCATGCCCGAACCGGTCGCAGCCTGTCCCGCCACCGTGTTGGACGAGGTGACGAAGGGATAGGTGCCGTGATCCACATCGAGCAGCGCGCCTTGCGCGCCTTCGAACAGGATGCGCTTGCCGGCGCGGCGTTCTTCGTCGAGCAGACGCCACACGGCATCCATGTAAGGCAGCACCTTCGGAGCGACCGAGGACAGCTCTTCGTAGATTTCCTCGGGCTTGAACTCGGTGAGACCGAAGCCGCGACGCAGCGCGTTGTGGTGCGTGAGGAGACGGTCGATCTTGTCGCGCAGCGACGGGAGATCGGCGAGATCCATGAGGCGGATGGCGCGGCGTCCGGCTTTGTCCTCGTAAGCGGGGCCGATGCCGCGCTTCGTCGTGCCGATCTTCGTGCCGGCGCTGCCGCTTTCGCGCAGCGCATCAAGCTCGCGATGGATGGAGAGGATGAGAGTTGCGTTCTCGGCGACGCGCAGGTTCTCGCGGGAGATCGCGACGCCCTGCTCCGTGAGACGCTCCACTTCCGCCGCAAGCGCATGCGGGTCGAGCACCACGCCGTTGCCGATGACCGAGAGCTTGTTGGGACGCACGACACCGGAGGGCAGCAGCGACAGCTTGTAGACCTTGTCGCCGATCACGAGGGTATGGCCGGCATTGTGCCCGCCCTGGAACCGCACGACCACGTCCGCCTGTTCGGACAGCCAATCGACGATCTTGCCCTTGCCTTCGTCGCCCCACTGGGCGCCCACGACAACCACGTTCGCCATCGCTCAAGCCTCACATGAAAAAACCCCGGCGCAAGGCCAGGGTTTGGTTGGGTAAAAACCTTGCAAACCCTCTTCGTGGATCGCGCGCCTCAGGTCAAGGAGGAATGCGTCTTGTCCCATAAATCGTGTTCCGGACGAATGCTGCTGGATGCATCCCAATCTCGCGCGCTCAAGGGACGGAATGAAGGCAAGTGTGATTGCTCTCGCGGACGCGTCTTTACGGCCCCGCCGTTCGGCAGGTGGCTGTCGGCTAGCGGTGGCCTGGTCCGTCGCCTTCATGAGGGAAGCGCGGGAGGCGATTGGCTTCGCGAACTCGGACGGAGCGCGCGAAAGGGGGTCGGGACGGGAGAACCCGCCCGGGCTCGGAAAGCGCAAAGCCTCCCGCGCGCGGCTTTTCTCGATCCCGGCCTCATCGCTCCGGCGCCATCAGGGACGAACCCTCAGAGACGCTTCACGGCGTGGCTTGGCACGCAGCCCTGGAGTTGACTCCAGTGCTGGCGAGGCTGAGGGAGCGTTGACGCAGCCTGCCCGATATCAAGCTCAGCGCCTCTTCCTCCCCGCTCGGAACCCTGACGACCGACGGGTGCGAGACCGCCAGCGCATCAGAACCGCCTCCGCCTCCACGACCGACGCCTCGGGCGCGTCCCTCGGGAGGAGCGGACCGGGCAACCTTAGCCATGGGAGAGGACTTTTGTCAAGAACAAAAGAAGAACACACCCCACAGGCTGTCATCCCGGACGGCGTGAGCCGAGCCGGGATCGTGAGCCGGATGAGGCGCTGGAATACCTCTCCCGTGCGGGAGAGGTCGGAGCGCAGCTCCGGGTGAGGGCATGACCTCTCAGGGTATGGCATTCCCTCACCCCTGCCCCTCTCCCACCCGGGAGAGGGGATGGTTCCGCTCCATTCTCGTCTTGCGATCCCGGGCTCTGCTGCGCAGCCCCGGGATGACGCGTGTCCGAACCGTGACGGGAAGAGACTTACCCCCGCCCCCTCGCACTCTTCTCCACCTTCACCCGATGCTCGATGAAGTTGCGGATTTCCCGCGTGCGGCAGTTAACATCGAGCACTTCCGCATCGATGCCGTGACGCCAGGCGAGGTCGAAGCGCGAGGGCTCCTTGTCGAGAATCGTGAGATCGTCCGCGTAAGAATGAACCTCTTCCGCCGTACGGCAGAAGCCTTCGCGGATCATCAGCTCCGTACGCATGCGGATGATGACGGCGAGTTCGCCCAGCGAGAATTCCGGGTGGTACTGCACGCCCCAGAAAGTGCCGCCATCCTGGCGGATTTCCGCGGCCTGAACTTCCGAGACCGGATTGGTGGCGATGATCGTCGCGTCTTTGGGAAGCGTTGTCACCATGTCGAGATGGATCGCGGGCGCGTCGTAGACCTCGGGGCGGCCCTCCAGCATGGGATGGCCTCTCCCCGCCTCCGTGCGGCGCAGGCGGCGGGCAAAGCCCACCTCGCGGCCGAGCGGGTTCTTCTGCACATCGCCCTCGGCCGCGACCGCCGCCACCTGCAGGCCCCAGCAGGAGCCGAAGGACGGAGTACGCGAGGCATAGATCGCGCGCATCAGGTCGATCTGGCGCGTGATCTCGGGGCTACGGTCATAGATGTTGAGATGCGAGCCGGTGAGAACGATGCCGTCATAGGATTCGAGCCCGGCCCGATCAGGCAGGTTCGCGCCCTCATCCGTCGGGAAGGCGATGTCGCAGACGGCATCTCGCTCGATGTCGTGAATCACCCCCGCATACGACTCGGAGAGCATTTGTCCATAGGCTGCCCTGTGGGCCTCCCTTGCGCTGCGCGTATTGCCCTCGACTACCAGAAACCGTAAGCCCATCATCGTCACCCGCTTCGTTGACGCTGGTTTATCGAAACCGCGCGTAGCGGCAAGTAGCATGAGGTCTCACCTTCCATGAAAATCCTGCAATCGCTCTGGAAGGGATTATGGGGGCAGGCCTATCTGCTCCTGATCCTCACTACGCTCATGTGGGGCGGCAACGCGATTGCCGGGCGCCTTGCGGTGGGCGAGGTCTCGCCCATGCTGCTCACCGGCATCCGCTGGGCCATCGTCGCCGTGATCCTTGGGCCCCTCGTGGGGCGTCAGGTCGTCGCCGAATGGTCGCAGATCGGATCGCGCTGGCTCTACATCATCCTCATGGGCTCCTCGGGCTTTACCGCCTTCAACGCCCTCTTCTATGCCGCCGCCTATCACACCAGCGCGGTGAACCTCACGATCTTCCAGGGCGCGATTCCGGTGCTCGTGCTGATCGGCACCATCCTGTTCTTCGGCGCGCGGGTGATCCCGCTCCAGATCATCGGCATGGTCGTGACGATCCTCGGCGTGGTGCTGGTATCGGTGAAAGCCGACATCGAAGTGCTGAAGACGCTCGCGCTGAATATCGGCGACGTGTGGATGCTGATCGCCTGCGTGTTCTATGCGGGCTACACTCTGGGGCTGCGTCGCCGTCCGCCGGTGTCGGGCCTCGTCTTCTTCACGGCGCTCGCCGGCGTGGCGTTCCTTTCATCGCTGCCTCTGCTCGCGATGGAATTCGCGCAAGGCGCGGTGCAATGGCCGACGGCAAAAGGCTGGTTGATCCTGCTCTATATCGGCCTGCTGCCGTCGTTGCTCTCGCAGATATTCTTCATCCGCGGCGTCGAGCTGATCGGTCCGGCGCGCGCGGGCCTGTTCGTCAATCTCGTGCCGGTCTTCGGCGCGCTGCTCGCGGTGCTGCTGCTGGGCGAACCTTTCGCATATTATCACGCGTTCGGCCTCTTCCTCGTGCTCGGCGGCATCTGGCTGGCCGAGCGGAAGTAGCCGTTAGGATCAATCCGCGAACACCACCGTCTTGCGACCGTTGAGCAGGATGCGGTCTTCCAGGTGATAGCGCACTGCGCGGGCGAGAACCCGGCGTTCGATGTCGCGCCCTTTTCGCACCAGATCATCTGCGCTGTCGCGATGGGTGATCGGCTCCACGTCCTGCGCGATGATCGGCCCCTCGTCGAGATCGGAGGTCACGTAATGCGCCGTCGCGCCGATGAGCTTCACGCCGCGCGTATGCGCCTGATGATAGGGCTTCGCGCCCTTGAAGCTCGGCAGGAACGAGTGGTGGATGTTGATGCAACGGCCCGAGAGCTTCGCGGCCAGCCCATCCGACAGAACCTGCATGTAGCGCGCAAGCACCACGAGATCGGCCTGCGAGTCGCGAATGATCTCCCAGACACGCGCTTCCTGTTCGAGCTTGGTATCCTTCGTCACCGGCAGGTAGTGAAACGGCACGCTGCCGAGATCCACATGGCTGTAGGCTTCGACTGCATGATTGGCGATCACGCCGACGGGCTCGAAATCGAGTTCGCCGATGCGCCAGCGGTAGAGAAGATCGGCCAAGCAATGGTCGAACTTCGACACCATGAGCATCACCTTGCGGCGCTCATTCTGGCGACGCAGGTTCCATGTCATGCCAAGGCGGTCGGCAAGCGGCGCAAAGCCTTTCTTCAAGGCCCCGAGATCAGCCTCTCCGCTCACGGGATCGAAGACGACACGCATGAAGAAACGATCCGTTTGCGTGTCGTCGTATTGCTGGGCGTCGAGAATATTGAGGCCGCCTTCCGACAAATGCCCCGCCACGGCGGCAACGATGCCGGGACGGTTCGCACAGGCGAGCGTCAGCACGAAGCGTTGTGTCGAGGCATTGGCCATAGCAAGCTCCTCAGAACCGAACCGCGCGAGCGCGCTTGACCTGCGGGATTTCCTCGATCTTGCGCAGGAGTTCATCCGAGACGGGCTCATCCACCGACACGAAGCAGATCGCATCGCCGCCGGGCTTGTCGCGGCCGAGGGCGAAGGTCGCCACATTCACGCCGGACTCGCCGAGCAGCGTGCCGAAACGACCGATGAAGCCGGGCTTGTCGTCGTTGCGCACATAGATCATGTGCGGCGCGAATTCCGCATCGACCATGATGTCGCGGATTTCGACGACGCGCGGCTTGCCGTCCTGGAACACTGTGCCGCCCGCATGGCGCGACATGTCTTCAGCGTCGACGATGATGCGGATGAAGCTCTCGTAATCGCGCGCGGCGCTCTCGCGCTTCACCTCTTCCACCGTGATGCCGCGCTCGCGCGCGACGACGGGGGCCGACACCATGTTGATGTCCTGCAGGAAGGGACGCAGCACGCCGGTCACCGCAGCGGAGGTGAGCGCGCGGGTGTTCATCTCGGCGACTGCGCCCTCGTACTCGATACGGATGCCCTTGATCGAGGCTTCCGTGAGCTGACCGAGGAACGAGCCGAGCTTGTCGGCAAGCGCCACGAAGGGACGAAGGCGAGGCGCTTCTTCCGCCGTGATCGAGGGAAAGTTCACCGCGTTCTGAATCGCGCCCTGGAGCAGGTAGTCCGACATCTGCTCAGCCACCTGCAAAGCCACGTTCTCCTGCGCTTCCGTGGTGGCAGCGCCGAGATGAGGCGTGCAGACCACGTTGGGGTGATTGAAGAGCGGGTTCGACGTCGCAGGCTCCTCGACGAATACGTCGAAGGCGGCACCCGCCACATGGCCGGAATCGAGGGCTGCGCGGAGTGCCACTTCATCGACAAGGCCGCCACGAGCGCAGTTGATGATGCGCACGCCCTTCTTGGTCTTGGCGATGTTTTCTGCAGAGAGAACGTTCTTCGTCTTCTCCGTCATCGGCACGTGCAGCGTGATGATGTCGGCGCGGCGCAGCAGCTCATCGAGCTCCACCTTTTCGACGCCGATCTCGAGCGCGCGCTCCGGCGACAGGAACGGATCGTAGGCGATCACCTTCATGCGCAGGCCGATGCCGCGATCGGCGACGATGGAGCCGATATTGCCGCAGCCGATGACGCCGAGAACCTTGCCGGTGAGTTCCACGCCCATGAAGCGGTTCTTCTCCCACTTGCCGGCCTGCGTGGACGCATCGGCCTGCGGGATCTGGCGCGCGAGCGCGAACATCATCGCAATGGCATGTTCAGCCGTGGTGATGGAATTGCCGAAGGGCGTGTTCATGACAATGATGCCCTTCGCCGTGGCGGCGGGAATCTCGACATTGTCGACGCCGATGCCGGCGCGGCCGATCACCTTCAGGTTCGTCGCCTGTTCGAGAATCTTCGCCGTCACCTTGGTGGCGGAGCGAATGGCGAGACCATCGTAATTGCCGATGATGGCGGCAAGCTTGTCCTTGTCCTTGCCGAGGTCCGGCTGGAAATCCACCTCGATGCCGCGATCTTTGAAGATCTGCACGGCGGCGGGAGACAAAGCGTCGGAAATGAGAACGCGGGGAGCGGGCATGGTGCACCTGTTGTTTGCCGCCGTCTCATCCTCCCCTTGAGGGGGAGGGTCGGCTCGAAGAGCCGGGGTGGGGTGAGCGGCGCAGTCGATTTGATTTAGCTGTGCGTTTTGTCCGAGGGCGACGATGACGGGCGGCGCTGCCACCCCGCCCCGCCGCCCTACGGGCGTCGACCCTCCCCCTCAAGGGGAGGATGAAGAAAGATCAAGCCGCTTTCGCGAGCTTCGCCTTTTCCTGCGCGAAGGCCCAGTCGAGCCAGGGCGTCAGGGCTTCGAGATCGGATTGCTCCACCGTCGCGCCGCACCAGATGCGAAGGCCGGGAGGCGCATCGCGATAGGCGCCGATGTCGAGGGCCACACCCTCCTTGTCGAGCGCGGCGGTGATGCCCTTGGCGACCTGCGCAACAGCCTCGGGGCCTTTCGCGACGACTTCCGGATCGGCGATGACGAGGCACACGCTGGTGTTGGAAGCGGTGGCAGGCACCTTCGCGAGATTGGCGATCCACGGTGTCTTGGCAACCCAGTCGAGGATGACCTTCGCGTTGGCATCGGCTTTCGCGACGAGCGCGTTCAATCCGCCGATGGACTTCGCCCATTCGAGCGCGTCGATATAATCCTCGACCGCGAGCATGGAGGGCGTGTTGATGGTCTCGCCCTCGAAGATGCCTTCGATCAACTTGCCGCCCTTGGTCATGCGGAAGATCTTCGGCAGCGGCCATGCGGGCTTATACGTTTCCAAACGCTCCACCGCGCGCGGCGAGAGAATGAGCATGCCATGAGCAGCCTCACCGCCCAAAACCTTCTGCCAGGAGAAGGTGACCACATCGAGCTTCGAAAAGTCGAGCTTCTGCGCGAAGGCGGCGGAAGTCGCATCGCAGATGGTCAAGCCTTCACGGTCGGCGGCGATCCAATCCGCATTCGGCACGCGCACGCCGGAGGTGGTGCCGTTCCAGGTGAAGACCACGTCGCGGTTCTTGGTGTCGACCTGCGACAGATCGGGCAGCTCGCCGTAAGGCGCGTTGATCACGCGCGCATCGCTGAGCTTGAGTTGCTTGACCACATCCGTCACCCAGCCTTCGCCGAAGCTTTCCCAGGCCAGCATGTCGACGGCGCGCGCGCCCAGCATCGACCACAGCACCATCTCGACGGCGCCCGTGTCAGAGGCGGGCACGATGCCGATGCGGTAATCGGCTGGCACGTCCAGCACCTCGCGGGTGAGGTCGATGGCGAGCTTCAGGCGCGATTTGCCGAGCTTGGCGCGATGCGAGCGGCCAAGAGAATCGGTTTTCAGGTTTTGCAGAGACCATCCGGGGCGCTTCGCGCAGGGGCCGGACGAAAAGAAAGGCGCGCGCGGACGCGCGGCGGGCAGGTCTGTCATTGTATCCATCCTTACAGATGGGCGCCTCTCGGTGGGGAGAGGTGTCCCGCCGACCGGTATGACGGAAGCAGGCCCCACGGTCAAGGCGGATGCCGCAAGGGAATATGCTCAAGAAAGCGTCAGATTACGAAATCGTAATTCAAAAGCCTGCTTTTGCTGCGTTATAGTCATAGTGCCTGACCTATGATGTGTTAGGCCAATCAGATAATCCGGTTGAAAGAAGACTTCCGAGATCTCAAGGAGCGAGCATGCGTTTGTCCGGTCAACTCGCCGTCGTGGCCTTGCTGGGGGCAGCAGGGCTTGGCGGGTGGTATGCGTATCAGAGCAGCGGTGAGCCTGCCACGCAGCAGCAGGGCGCTCCCGGCGGACAGCGCGGCGGCCGGGGCGGTCCCTCGGCCCCCGCCACGGTCGAGGTCGATACGGTCAAGACCGGACGGATCGTGGAAACTCGCGAATCCGTGGGCACGATCCGCGCTTTCGAATCCATCACCGTGACCGCCAAGGTAGCGGGCGTGATCGACAAGATCGGTTTCGAGGAAGGACAGCAGGTGAAGGCCGGCGATGTGCTGGTGCAGCTCGACGCCGCCGAGCGCCAGGCGGATATCGACCAGGCCATCGCCGAGGCCAGCCGCGCGGTCGCGCTCAAGAACGAAATCGCCATCAAGCTCGAGCGCGCCCAGGCTCTGAACCGCACGGGCGCGGGCACCAGCGCGCAGGTGGAAGATCTCACGGCGCAGATGAAATCCCTCGAAGGAGCGATGGCTTCGGCCCAGGCGCAGCGCAAGGCCGCGGAAGCGCGGCTGGAGGATCTGACGATCCGCGCGCCCTTCAATGGCCGCGTCGGCACGCGCACCGTCTCGCTCGGCGCCTATATCGCCCCCGGCACGCGCATCACCTCTCTCGATGACCTCTCCAAGGTGCGCCTCGACTTCGCCGTACCGGAGAATCTTCTGGGCCGCCTTCAACCCGGCCAGACGGTGAACGCCATTTCCGCCGCCTACAAGAACCGCATCTTCAAGGGCAAGGTTTCCACCATCGATCCCCGCGTGGAGCAGACCACCCGCACCGCGCGCCTGACGGCCGAGTTCGAGAATCCCGACGAGGCCTTGAAGCCCGGCATGTTCCTGTCCGTCGCGCTCGAAGTTTCCACCAAGGACGATGCTGTCGTGGTGCCCGAGGAAGCCATCGTGAGCGAGGGCCTACGCCACATCGTTTATCCGGTGAAAGACAACAAGGTGGAGCGCCGCGTCATCACCATCGGCCAGCGCCAGGGCGGCAAGGTCGAGGTGGTGGAAGGCCTGAAGGCCGGCGAGACCATCGTTGTGCTCGGCGTGCAGCGCGTGCGCCCCGGTGCGGAAGTGATCGCCCGCCCGCTCGGGTCGAGCACGCGTGAGCCGCAAAACACACCGGCGGCAAACCGCCAGCAGCCCTCGCGCAGCACGCTGAATGCGCCGAATGCCATCGGCACCGCGCAAGCCGCAGAAGCGAAGTAATCCTTCTCCCGCTCCGGCGGGAGAACTTTTGTCAAACGTTGGCCTCAAGAGCTTAAATCGCCATGCAGGTTTCCGACCTCTTCATCCGCCGTCCCGTCTTTGCTGTCGTGGTCAGCCTGCTGCTGATCGTGGGCGGCCTTGCCGCGCTCATGAACCTGCCGGTTCGCGAATATCCGCAGGTCGACCGCCCGGTCGTCTCGATCTCCACCGTCTATCGCGGCGCGTCGAACGAAGTGATCGAGAGCCGCGTGACGGAGGTCATCGAAGGCGCCATCGCAGGCATCGAGGGCATCCGCCAAATCACGTCGCAGAGCCAGAACGATCGCTCGTCGGTGTCGATCGAGTTCGAAGTCTCCCGCGATCCGGAAGCCGCAACCTCCGACGTGCGCGACGCCATCTCCCGCGTCACCGGACGCCTGCCTGACGGCGCGGACACGCCAGTGGTGCGTAAAGTGGATGCGAATGCCTCGGCCATCCTGTGGGTGGGCGTGACCTCCACCACGCTCGACGCGCTCGAACTCAGCGACTTCCTCAAGCGCGTTTATGTGGACCGCCTTTCCACAGTGCCGGGCGTCGCCAACGTCAATCTGAGCGGCGAGCGCCGCTATGCCATGCGCATCTGGGTCGACCGCCCGGCGCTGGCCGCGCGCGGCCTCACGGTGCAGGATTTGGAAACCGCCATCAAGCGTCAGAACGTGGAGTTGCCCGGCGGACGCATCGAATCCAGCCAGCGCGAATTCACCGTCAAGACGGATTCCCGCCTCGCCACGCCCGAACAATTCCAGCAGGTGATCGTCACCAACAAGAACGGCTATCTCGTCCGTCTCGGAGAGGTGGCGCAGGTCGAAATCGGCCCGGAGGACACGCGCTTCGAGTTCTATCAGTCGGGCGAGACCGCCATCGGCATGGGCGTCGTGCGTCAGTCCACCGCCAACACGCTCTCCGTCGTCGAAGGCGTGCGCAAGGAATTGGAGGAACTGAAGAGCTCCCTGCCGCCGGGCACAACGGCGGAAGTCGCTTATGACGAAAGCCAGTTCATCAGCGCATCCATCAACGGCGTGCTCAAGACGCTTCTGGAAGGCGTGGCGCTTGTGATCGTGGTGATCCTTGTCTTCCTGCGCGACTGGCGCTCCACCATTGTCGCCATGGTGGCGATCCCGGTTTCGATCATCGCCGCCTTCATGGTCATGTCGTTCTTCGGCGCATCCATCAACGTGCTGACATTGCTCGCCATCGTGCTCGCCATCGGCATCGTCGTGGACGACGCGATCGTGGAGATCGAGAACGTGCACCGCCGCATCGAGGAAGGACAGCCGCCGCTGCTCGCCTCCTTCGACGGCGCGCGCGAGATCGGTTTCGCGGTGATCGCGACGACGGCCACGCTCATGGCCGTGTTCGTGCCGCTCGCCTTCATGACCGGCAATACCGGCAAGCTCTTCCGCGAGTTCGGCATCACGCTCGCCGCCGCCATCTTCTTCTCAGGTGTCGTGGCGCGCACGCTGACGCCGATGATGTGCTCCAAGCTGATGGTGCCGGCCCATGGCCGCATCCAGCGCATGACCGAGCCGCTCTTCGAGAAGATGAACAACAGCTATCGCTGGCTGCTCTCGCGCGCCCTGCGCATCCCGGTGGTCATTCTCTCCGCCGGCTTCCTGGTGTCGCTGTCGGCCTACGCTCTGTTCCAGGCCCTGCCGAAGGAGTTCGCTCCGACGGAAGATCGCGGCGCGATCATCGTGCGCCTTCAGGCGCCGGAAGGCGCCAGCCTCGACTATACCCGCGACCGGGTGAAGGAGGTCGAGAAGGCTCTTCTGCCATTGCAGGAACAGGGCGTCGTCGCCTCCATGCTGAGTCAGGTCGCACCGGGCTTCGCCCGCCCCTCCCCTGTCAATGAAGGCATCGTGATCGTGCGTCTCGTTCCCTGGGAAGAACGGACGCAGAGCCAGCAGGACATCGTGCGTCAGATGACGCCGAAGGTGTCGGCCTTCCCCGGCGCGCGCGCCTCGGTGGTCAATCCACCGGCCTTCGGCGGCGCAGGCGGCTTCGGCCAGCCGATCCAGTTCGTGCTTGGCGGTCCCGATTACGAGACGATCCGCGGCTGGCGCGACATCGTCATGCAGAAAGCTCAGGAGACGGGCAAGTTCGTCAACATGGACTCGAACTACCGCGAGTCCCAGCCCGATATCCGCGTGCAGATCGATCGCCAGCGTGCCGCCGATCTCGGCGTCTCGATTCAGGATATCGGCAATACCCTGCAGCTGATGTTCGGCGAGACGGAAATCTCGACCTTCGTCAGCCGTGGCGACGAATATCCGGTGATCATGCGCGGCCGCGCGCAGGACCGCGCATCGCCGAGCGATCTCACCAACACCTTCGTGCGCGCCGCCAACGGCGAACTCGTTCCCCTCTCCTCCTTCATCACCCTGACTGAATCGGCAGCGCCCCAGGCACTGAACCGGTTCGACCGCCTCCGCTCGATCACGATCCAATCCGGCCTCGCGCCTGGCGTGTCCATCGGCGAAGGCCTGGAGATCCTGCAGGAGATCGTGCGCGACAACCTGCCTGCGGAAGTGCGCATCGGTTACAACGGACAATCCAAGGACTTCCTCGACTCCACCGGCGCGATCTACGTGACCTTCGCCATGGCGCTGCTCGTAGTGTTCCTGGTGCTGGCCGCGCAGTTCGAAAGCTGGATCAATCCGTTCATCATCATGCTCACCGTGCCGCTCGCGGTGACGGGCGGATTGCTCGCCTTGTTCGTGACGGGGCAGACGCTCAACATCTACAGCCAGATCGGCATGATCCTGCTCATCGGCCTGATGACGAAGAACGGCATCCTGATCGTCGAGTTCTCGAACCAGCTGCGCGAGCGCGGATATTCGGTGCATGACGCGGTTCTCGAAGCATCCGTGCTGCGCCTGCGTCCGATCCTGATGACCTCCATCGCCATGATCGGCGGCGCGATCCCGCTCGCCTGGTCCACCGGCGCCGGAGCGGAAGCGCGCAATGCCATCGGGTCGGTGATCGTGGGCGGCGTCACCGTCTCGACCATCCTCACCATGCTGGTGGTGCCGTCGATCTACCTGCTCCTCGGCGGCTACACCAAGCCTGCCACCTATGTGGGCGAGCTGCTCGACAAACTGCGCGCGCAGACGGGCCAGCGTCCGCACGGCGAAGACATCCACCCGCGCCCAACCACACATCCGGCGGAGTAAGCGGGAAACATCAAAAACAAAAAAGCCCCGGCATTTCGCCGGGGCTTTTTTATTGATGCATCATCGCTGGGTAATCGGTACTAGGCGGCTCTCTTCCGATAATCGTCTGCCGCCATTGCGATGCGGGCACGATCTGTCGGAACGACATCGCCGGGAAGCTCATCCACATCGATGAGCTGGGTGAGATCAGCAGTATCGCTCATCTCGACCCAATGAATGAGGGAAATTTCTCTCCCGCGTACGATTAGGTCGTACACTCGGTCGACGAAGACAGGATCGCCCTTGATCGGTATTCCAGGAAATTCGCTGATTGCGAGACGATGATAGACTGCCGACAAGCTTTCATCGCTCGCGCGGATGACGGTTCCTGGCGCGTTCAGCATCGACGGATAGTACAAATCGTCAGCGCCGCGTCTGGGCAGGAATGTCAGGATTTTGCCGTCTCTGCGCAACAGAGGGACAACCACGTAGGTTGTCGTCACCATGAGTCTGGCGATGGCATGAAAGACGTCACGCGGCAGCAGGCCGGGCGTGAGCTGGTTCAAGAGCCGGCAGAGTTCGTCGTGATCGCTGCCGGCACTCATTCTTTCAATTCCGCCTTATTGGAACGCGTAGCGCACGCCGAAGCGCACTTCGTGCGTACCGACGGATTCCACATCCGCGCCAGCGCCGTCGGCATAGCCGCGCGTCTTCACGTCGCCCAGGCTCAGGTAACGATAGCCGAGATCGAGGGTGAAGCTGTTGGAGAGCTTGTAGCCGACGCCAGCCATGAGGGCCCAGGCGAAGTTGTAATCGTCGCCGCCCGCCAGACGCTCCTGCGTGATGACGCCGAGCGCATCGGTCGTGCGCGTGTAGTCGCTGATGATATTATGCGCGACGCCGATGCCGGCGCCCACATAAGGCGTGATGCCGCGATAGGTGCCGAGATCGGCATAAGTATTGAACATCGCGGTCGATGTTTCGAAGCGAGCACGATCGGACACCGAGCCCGTCGCGAAGCCGCCATCAGCCGGTAGGCCCTTGAAGCGCGAATGGAAGCGGTGATCCACGGTCACGTCCGCGCGGAACATCGGGCTGAAGCGATAACCGATACCGACGCCCACCACTGCGTTGTCGCCGATATGCTCACGGGACATGCTGCCTGAAATCAGGCCAGACGTATAATCGGCTTCCGGGCGCTTGTAATGGGCGTAACCCACATCGCCGCGCAGATACCAGCTGTCACGGGTGTCGACGAGAACGGGAGCGGCGGGCATGAACAGCCTGCGCGGCAGATCGGCGGCGGAGGCAGCGGAGGCGGTTATGCCGATCACGCCGGCCAGAACCGTGGTCTTGATGAAACTCATGGTACTCTTCTTCACTCGACAAGCACATGCCGCAAAGATCTTCTACGGCTCTGTTAGAGTGTAGCCTTCAGCCATGAAGAGATCGTTAATCTTAATTCTTAGCCTTGTTTCGCATGGTGCAAGGCAGTCGCCATCAAGACTTGCGGCAATTGTCAGGCAAAAAGAAAGGGCATGGAGACGGCTCCATGCCCTTCATTATTCGCATTGCGATGATCGCTTAGGCGGCGACCTGGGAGGCAGCCCGCGTCACGGCATCGACCACATCGTCCACCACCAGGTTGACGAGATCGGCATTGTCGCCTTCCGCCATCACGCGGATCACCGGCTCCGTGCCGGAGGGGCGGATGACGAGACGGCCTGATGTGCCGAGGCGCTCGCTGCCTGCTTCGATGGCCTTGATCACGGAAGCGTCCTGCAGGGGCTTGCCGGACTTGTAGCGCACATTCTTGAGAACCTGCGGCAGCGGCTCGAAGCAATGGCAGACTTCCGACACGGTCTTGCCCATGCTCTTGACCACCGCGAGCAGCTGCAGCGCCGCCACCAAACCGTCGCCGGTCGTGGTGTAGTCGGACATGATGATGTGGCCGGATTGCTCGCCGCCGAGATTGTAGCCATGCGCGCGCATGTGCTCGAGCACGTAGCGGTCGCCCACGGCGGTGCGCACGAGGCCGAGGCCGAGGCCGTTGAGATAGCGTTCGAGGCCGAGATTGGACATGATCGTCGCGACGATGCCCGGCTGCGAGAGACGTCCATCCTCCTGCCAGGAGCGTGCGACGACGCCCATGAGCTGGTCGCCGTCGACCTTCTGGCCCTTCTCGTCCACGATCAGCACGCGGTCCGCGTCACCGTCGAGCGCGATGCCCACATCAGCGCGCAGCTCGCGCACCTTGTGGATCAGCGCGTCGGGAGCGGTGGAGCCGACCTCGTGGTTGATGTTGAAGCCGTTGGGCTCCACGCCGATGCTCACCACCTCCGCGCCGAGCTCCCAGAGAGCCTCGGGCGCGACCTTGTAGCCCGCGCCGTTGGCGCAATCGAGCACGACGCGCATGCCTTCCAGATCGATCTGGCGCGGCATGGTGCGCTTGGCGAATTCGATATAGCGGGCCTGGACGCTCTCGATGCGCTTGGCGCGACCGAGTTCGGCGGAGCCTGCAAGGCGCGTCGTCAGCTCCGAGTCGATCAGCGCCTCGATCTGCTTCTCCACCTCGTCGTTGAGCTTGAACCCGTCGGGGCCGAACAGCTTGATGCCATTGTCCTCGTAAGGATTGTGCGAGGCGGAGATCATGACGCCGAGATCGCAGCGCATGGAGCGCGTGAGCATGGCCACCGCCGGTGTCGGCATGGGGCCGAGCAGCAGCACGTCCATGCCCACAGAGGTGAAGCCGGCCACCAGCGCGTTCTCGATCATGTAGCCCGAGAGGCGCGTGTCCTTGCCGATCACGACCCGGTGGCGGTAATCGCCCTGCCTGAACATGAGGCCTGCCGCCTGACCGACCCGCAGGGCCAGATCCGGCGTGATGATGCCGTTGGCCCGTCCCCGGATGCCGTCGGTCCCAAAGTATTTACGCATGGGTTTCAACTCCCCGCTCCGCTGCGCCACTGCGCGTTTTGCCTTTTTCAAAGCAACCCCCTTACTCCGGGTCAAGTCTTCGCCCTGATCAGGCTCATCACTTGTGATGAGCAATTGTTACAAGCAGAGACAATCGTCTTATCGGATGGAAAGTAGAGGGCTTAGGTAAACAAAAAAGAACGCTCGCTGGAAGCGAGCGTTCTGGGTCATTCGCGAGTGCTTTATATCAAGCCTGCGGCTGGGGCTCCATCCCCCCGTCGCTCTCCCGGGGCCGCCCGGGGCGGGTGGTCGGGACGGCGGAGCCGCGGGTCGGGTTCACCGGATCGCCGCCGGCATCGCGCACCGGGGGCTGGCCGTCGAGGAGATTGCGGATCTCGTCGCCCGTCAGGGTCTCGTATTCCAGCAGGCCGCGAGCCAGAGCCTCAAGCTCGTTCGCCTTCTCCGTGAGGATGCGGCGGGCATCGTTGAGGCCCGTCTCCACGAGGCGACGCACTTCCGAGTCGATCTTCTGGGCGGTCGCCTCGGAGACGTTCTGCTGGCGGCCCATCTGCATGCCGAGGAACACTTCGTCCTGGTTCTCGCCGTAAGCCACGGTGCCGAGTTCGGGCGAGAAGCCCCACTTGGTCACCATCATGCGGGCAAGGCGCGTGGCCTGCTCGATGTCGGATTGGGCGCCGGAGGTCACCTTCTCCTTGCCGAAGATCATCTCTTCCGCGATGCGCCCGCCCATCATGATGGCAAGACGCGAGGTCATCTGCTCGAAGCTCATGGACAGCTTGTCCCGCTCAGGGAGCTGCATGACCATGCCGAGCGCACGGCCGCGCGGAATGATGGTGGCCTTGTGCACCGGATCGGTGGCCGGAACGTTGAGGGCGACGACCGCATGACCGGCCTCGTGATAGGCAGTCAGGCGCTTCTCGTCGTCGGTCATGACGAGGGTGCGGCGCTCCGCGCCCATCATGACCTTGTCCTTCGCATCCTCGAATTCGCGCATCGTGACGATGCGCTTGCCGCGACGGGCCGCGAGCAACGCCGCCTCGTTGACGAGGTTCATGAGGTCCGCGCCGGAGAAGCCGGGTGTACCGCGAGCGATCACCTTCAGGTCCACATCGGGAGCGAGCGGAACCTTGCGCACATGAACGCGCAGGATCTTCTCACGGCCGGTGACATCCGGATTCGGCACCACGATCTGACGGTCGAAGCGGCCCGGACGCAGCAACGCCGGATCGAGAACGTCGGGACGGTTGGTCGCCGCGATGATGATGATGCCCTCGTTGGCCTCGAAGCCGTCCATCTCCACGAGGAGCTGGTTGAGGGTCTGCTCGCGCTCGTCGTTGCCGCCGCCGAGACCGGCGCCGCGATGACGGCCGACCGCGTCGATTTCGTCGATGAAGATGATGCACGGAGCATTCTTCTTTGCCTGCTCGAACATGTCGCGGACACGCGATGCGCCCACGCCGACGAACATCTCGACGAAGTCAGAACCGGAAATGGTGAAGAACGGCACGTTGGCTTCGCCTGCCACCGCGCGGGCGGTCAGCGTCTTACCGGTACCGGGAGGACCGACGAGCAGCACGCCGCGCGGAATGCGTCCGCCGAGGCGCTGGAACTTCTGCGGATCGCGCAGGAATTCCACGACTTCCTGCAGGTCTTCCTTGGCTTCGTCGATGCCGGCGACGTCATCAAACGTGACGCGGCCATGAGCCTCAGTGAGCAATTTCGCCTTCGACTTGCCGAACCCCATGGCGCGGCCCGCGCCGTTCTGCATCTGGCGCGACAGGAACACCCAGGCGCCGATGAACAGCGCGATGGGCAGAATGTTCATGAGCACCGCGATGAACCACGGGGTCGAGTCGGATTGCGGACGAGCCGTGATCTGCACGCCCTTCTGCTGCAGCTTCGTGACCAGGGCCGGATCGTTCGGCGCATAGGTCGAGAAGTTCTGGCCGTCAGTATAGGTGCCGCTGATTTCCGGTCCCGAGATGATGACGCTCGTGATGCGTCCCGCATCGGCGTCGTTCAGGAGCTGGCTATAGGCGATATCTCTGCCGCCGCCGCGCTGGCCCGGGCTCTGGAAAAGAGTCACGAGCGCCAGCACCAGGAGGAAAATGACAACCCACAAGGCGAAGTTGCGGAAATTTGAATTCATTGGATCAGGTTCTGCCCCAGAGGGAGATGAAACACAGGGAAAACAAGGAAATCCCCCCATGCGGTTAAACTCAATGTAGGCACACCCTTTCCCCTTGCCAAGGGAATGAGGCGTGCATGGGGCATCATCCGAAGGTCTTGGCTAAGAGAATTGGCTAACGACCGCGTGATCGGGGCGGTTCCTGTCTCATCCTTAAGCGCCCAAATCGGTCAAGATCGAGAAGCGCCCCGGCGATGGTGAGGCGCAGGGATTGCCCCGCCTGCGAAGCGCTTAACAAGCGTTCAAGGCACGTTTCCAATCGCTGAAGGCGGATGTTCTCGAGGCCGATCGCGCCCAGGGCCTGGGCGAGCATCCTCAAGCCGATCTCGAAGGGCTCCCGCGCGAGGCAGGCCGCTTGGAAGGACAATTCTCCCTCCGCCTCTGCGATGATGGCGGCCTCCAGGGCCTCATGAGCCTTGATCTCCAGCGCCTCGTTGGCCTGTGCCGCCCGCTCGGCGAACCGGGCCAGACGGGAGGCATCCAGCCCCTCCCCTGCCAGCAGCGGCATCAGCCTGCGCCAGCGGATTCGGGCAAAGCGCTCGTCGGCATTCGAAGGATCAGTGACGAAGGGCCAGCCATTCGTCTCGCAGAGCGCGAGCAGCTCCGCCTTCGGCCAAGCGAGCAACGGCCTTGCATGGACGATCCCGTCCCGGTCGCGCTCCCGGCGCATGCCGGCCACCCCCGTGAGACCTGACCCCTTGGCGAGACGCATGAGGACGGTCTCGGCCTGATCGTCGAGGGTATGGGCGGTTACGAGATGGGAGGCCCCGTCCTCGCGGGCCTGCTGCACGAGCAGGCGATAGCGCGCCTCTCGGGCGGCCTCCTGAAGGCCGGTCGCGGGCTTCTCCCCTGTCCAGAGCAGGGTTCGATGAGACAGACCCAGAGCTTCAGCCTCGCGGGCGACGAAGGCGGCTTCCTCGGCGGCCTCGGGCCGCAGGCCATGATCGACGGTGGCGACGGAAATCGGGATGCGGCTCTCCGAAGCCCAGCGGGCGAGAAGATGCATCATGGCCATGGAATCGGGCCCGCCGGACACGGCGGCCAGGATGCCTTGGGCCCGGTTCAGGCTGGAAAAAAGCGGCTCCTTCGCATCGGGCGGGAGCGGATCGTCAGGCGAAGGAGCGTCCACGTTTCGGGTGCTCGACTTGTCGGGCCTGGGTCAGGTGCACTTATTGCGCTTCTGCTCGCGCTCGGACGCCTGGCGTACGCTGGCGGAGGCCTGGGGATATTTGCGGTCGAGTTCGGCGAAGACGGCGCAGGCGCGGTCGCGGGCGCCGAGGCCGTTGAGGGAGACGCCGAGGCGCAGCATCGCGTCGGGAGCCTTCGAGGCGTTCGGGTGATCGGCGGACACGTTCAGGAACTGCTCGGCGGCTTCGCGGTGACGGCCGCGCTGAAGATAGCTCTCGCCCAGCCAGAACGTGGCCTCAGGCACCATCTGGTCGCGCGGATTGGATTGCAGGAAGCGGCGGAAGCCCATCTCGGCCTGATCATAATCCTTCTGCGTGAAGGCGGCATAAGCGGCATCGAAATCGCCGCGCGGATTGCCGGTGCTGGTCGCGGCCACGCTCGGGTTCGGACGGGGCTGGATCGCGCCCTGCGGAATGGCCATGCCGTTGCCGACCGCCCCAGGGGCAGGCTGCCCTTCTTCCTCGATCAGCTCGCCGATCCCGGCGAATTGCTCACCGCCCTCCCCGATCTCCGCATCGGCGAGGGGCTGCGACGGCGGCGTGGTGCCCAGCGGGCGCGGAGCGCCCGGGGCATTGGGGTCCTGGGAAGGATCATACACATCGCTGCGGCGCTGCGGCGCTGGCTGAGGCTGGGCCTGTGGCTGTGCCGGACGGGGCGTGGGCGCAACGGCCGGAGCCGAAGGCCGGGAGCCGCCACGGCCGGAGCCCTCCTGGAAGCGGAACTCCACGTCCTCCTGGAACTTGCGCAGCTGATCCTTCAGCTGGCGGTTCTCGAACTGGAGCTGCTCGAGCTGGCCGGACATCTGCCGCATCTGGTTCTCCAGGCGGTTGAGACGCACGATGGCATCGGCTGCGTCCTGCGCGGCGGCAGGAACAGCCAGAGGTGGGGCCAGAGCAAGGCTCAGGGCGAAAAACACGAGAAAACGTCGAAACATGCTGGATACCGTTAAAGGTCTTTTGCGACCGTGCCGATAACACAAAAGCGCCGCCACGGCGATAATGTGGCGGCGCTCTCAAGTGTCACACTTCGGTGTTCCGAAGGTTCTAGGCGCCTGCGCCGCCGCCGAGCACGGTGACCGCGCGGCGATTCTGCGACCAGCAGGAGATGTCGTTACACACGGCCACCGGGCGCTCCTTGCCGTAGGACACGGTGCGGAAGCGGTTGGCCGGGATGCCGCGCGAGATTAGGTAGTCGCGCACTGTCTGGGCGCGGCGGGCCGAGAGCGAGTAGTTATACTCGCGGGTGCCGCGCTCGTCCGCATGGCCTTCGAGGATGAAGGTGTAGTTCGGATAGCGCTGCAGCCATTGGGACTGCTTGTCGAGGGTGGCGACGGCGGTGGGGGTGAGATCCGTCGAGTCGGTCTCGAAGAACACGCGGTCGCCGACATTCACGACGAAGTCCTGGGCGCTGCCGGGGGTAGCAGCACCGCCGGCACCGAAGCCGGAACCGTCGGCCATGCTGTCTTTGTTGGAACAGGCTGCCGCTCCGAGAGCGAGAACGATAGCAGCGGCGAATTTGACGGCGCGCAGCGACATCATTGGCAATACTCCTTACACACACGTTTGCCGAACGTTGTGTGCGTTATACGGGCAAGATGGTTAAGGGAGGGTTCCGTCAACCTTGATGGGCCCTGCCGGAATTAAGGTGAATTATGGCCAAGTTGTGGAACTTCGGCCTAGGGTTAATAGGAAGTTAAGGATAACTCGTTAGGAAGTTACGATGGCATGCGAGGGCGGTGGCTGTTCGAGCTGGAACTCACGCAATTGAGGCTTTGACAGCCCATTCTCTTCTGGCTGGGTGTTGACCTTGAGGCCTGCCTTTCAACCTAGCTTCTTGTGGCGGAGGACTCCGAAAGCTTCCGCGAGGAGGTCGGGCTTTGAGCCGAATTTGTGCTTCATGCGTTGAGAGATCATGAATCTCATGACGAACCAGCCCGGACTGTCGGTTCAGCCTTATCGCGCCGCCCTGGACGAACTCCGCATGGAGCGCGCCTTCTCGCGCATCGCCGACAGCGACCTGCGCCAAGGCAACGCCATCCGGCTTCTGAAGAACTCCAAGGAGAACTACCCGGCCTGGATCGAGGCGATCCGCTCGGCCCGGGACGTCATCCATTTCGAGAACTTCATCATTGCCGACGACGAGACCGGCCGGATGTTCGCCGAGGCGCTCATGGAGCGGGCGCGCGCGGGCGTGAAGGTGCGCATTCTTTACGATTGGCTCGGCTCCTCATTCCGCGCCCTCCCCGCCTTCTGGCGTCGCCTGCGTGAGGCGGGCGCGGAGGCCCGCGTGTTCAACCCGCCGCGCCTGACGGACCCGTTCTGGGTACGCCGCAACCACCGCAAGCTCATCACCGTGGACGGACGCATCGGCTTCGTGTCGGGCCTGTGCATTTCCGACAACTGGGAAGGCAAGGACAACGAGCCCTGGCGCGATACCGGCATCGCGCTCGAAGGCCCCTTGGTCGCCGATCTCGATGAAGCCTTCGCGGAAAGCTGGGTGCTTGCCGGCATGCGTCCGATCCCGAAATCGGACCTCGCGCAGGCAGAGGACATTCCGCATGCGGGCAGCATGGCGGCACGCCTCATCAGCGGCGAGCCGGGCATGTTCCGCACCTATCGCGTCGATCAGTTCATTGCCGCCACCGCACAGCGAAACCTCTGGCTGACGGATGCGTATTTCGTCGCCACCACGTCTTACGTTCAGGCGCTCGGCGAAGCGGCGCGCGACGGAGTAGATGTGCGCCTGCTGGTTCCGGGTTCGAGCGATGTGCCCGCTCTTCAGCCCATCGTGCGCGCGGGCTACCGCTCGCTGATCGAGGCGGGCATCCGCGTCTATGAGTGGAACGGCTCGATGCTCCACGCCAAGACCGCCGTCGTCGACGGGCGCTGGGCGCGGGTGGGCTCCACCAATCTCAACTTCGCGAGCTGGGCGACCAATTGGGAGCTCGACGTGATCGTGGAGGATACCGGTTTCGCCGAGAGCATGGAGGCGATGTATCTGGAGGACCTCGCCAACGCCACCGAGATCGTGCCCGGCTGGCAGGCGCGCCGCAAGCGCGCGAAGAGAATGCGCTCGAAGCGCGGCAATCGCTTCAAACGCGGTGGCGTGCGCAGGCTTGCGGCGGGCGCTCTCGCGCTCTCCAGCAGCATCGGCAAGGCGGTCGGATCGCGCTCGCTCACCACAACCGAGACCAGCAGCATCGCCATCATCGGCTTCGGGCTTTTGGCGCTCGCCATCCTGATCACGGCGTTCCCGTTGCTGATCGTCCTGCCGGTGGTTCTCGCCCTCGTCTGGTTCGCTCTCGCCCTGCTGATCCGCGCCTTCCGCATCAAGCGGCGCGTGCGCCTCAGACGCCGCAAGATGGCGATCCGCCGACGCCTGAGCCGGATGAAGGAAGCGGCATCCTCCGCTGGGAAATAAAGGAAACCAACCGCCAAGCTTTGCATTGGTTTAGGGGCTTAATCCACGAAGCTCGATCCAAGGAGAGGACGATGGCTGCCGGTACCTCCAATCCCACTCACCCTGATCCGCTCTACCGCGCCGAATCCATGAGCGCGCTTCTCGCGCGCAACTGGTGGGCCGTGGCGCTTCGCGGCGTCTTCGCCGTCATCCTCGCGCTCATCGCCTTCTTCTGGCCCGGCGCGACGATCCTGTCCTTCGTGCTGTTCTTCTCCGCCTACATGCTGGTCGACGGCGTGTTCGGCATCGTCTCCGGCATCCGCGCCGCCTCACGTCACGAGCGCTGGGGCCTGCTGATCCTGGAGGGCGTCCTCAACATCATCGTCGGCATTCTCGCCTTCATCATGCCGGGCCTGACGGTTTTGTTCTTCGTCACGCTTCTCGCCGTCTGGTCGCTGATCACCGGTGTTCTGATGATCGTCGCTGCCTTCAAACTCGATCCTGCCTTCGGGCGCGGCTGGCTGATCTTCAGCGGCCTCGTCTCGGTTCTGTTCGGCGTGGCACTTCTCGTCGCCCCGCTCATCGGCGCCGTGGTGTTGACCTGGTGGCTCGGCGCCTATGCGATGGTCTTCGGCATCGCGCTGATCGTTCTCGCGTTCAAGCTGCGCAGCCGCAAAGACGATCTCACCGGAAGCGCTTCGTTGCAAGCTTGAACGAAAAAGGGCGCCTCAAAGCGCCCCTTTGTTTTCTTACTGACGCGCCTCGCTGAGAAGCGGTGACCAGGTCGGGTCCGACGCGAAGGACGGCGTCGGCACGGGCACTTCCACGCGGCCGGTGACGTCGACCATGTAGAGCTTGCCGCCTGCCTGTCCGCCCGGATCGCGGAAGAACAGGATGTACTGGCCGTTGGGCGCCCAGACCGGGCTCTCGTTGTGGAAGCCTTCCGTGAGGATGCGCTCGCCCGATCCGTCCGGCTTCATGATGCCGATGGCGAAGCCGCCGGAATGCTGCTTGGTGAAGGCGATGTAATCGCCGCGCGGCGACCAGGCCGGCTGCGAATAGGAGCCGTCGCCGAACGAGATGCGGCGCTGGTTCGAGCCGTCGGCGTTCATCGCGTAGATCTGCTGCTTGCCGCCGCGATCGCTCTCGAACACGATCTGCGAACCATCCGGCGAGAAGGACGGCGAGGTGTCGATGGCGCCCGTCGAGGTGAGGCGCGTGGTGGCCTGCGAGCCGAGATTCATCGTGTAGATATTCGCGTTGCCGCCCTGCTGCAGGCTCATGACGATGCGCTGGCCGTCAGGCCCGAAGCGCGGGGACGAGCTCATGTCGGGGAAGTTGCCGACCACCTGGCGCGAGCCGGTTTCGAGATTGATCACCTGCACGCGCGGCTGCTGGCCTTCCACCTGCGACATGAACGCGATTTCCTGCGTCACCGGCGAATAGCGCGGCGACACAACGCTGGTATCGCCCTGAGTCAGGTAGCGCACATTCGCGCCATCCTGATCCATGATCGCGAGACGCTTGCGGCGGTTTTCCTTCGGGCCGGATTCCTCCACGAACACGATGCGCGTGTCGAAGAAGCCGCCGACGCCCGTGATCTTCGAGTAGACCGCATCCGAAATGATGTGGCCGACGCGGCGCCAGAAATTGGCGTCCGTCACGTATTGCTGACCAGTGAGCTGCTGGCCGGAATCGATGTCCCACAGGCGGAACTCGGCGCGAAGACGTCCCGACGGATCGCGCGAGACGCGGCCCGTCACGAGAGCCTGCGCACCCGCCATCTTCCACGCATCGAAACGCGGCGCGGCATCAAAAGACGGACGCTCCGGGAAGCGCGACCTGTCGAGCGGCGCGAAATAGCCGGAACGCTGCAGGTTGTTGGCGATGATGCCGGAAACGCGCTGGCCGAGATCGCCCTCGCCCGAGAAGTCGGCAATCGCGATCGGCATCGGCTGGAACTGCCCGCCGGGACCGATACGCAAAGTCAGCTGTGCAGAGGCTTCAGGCACCAAAGCCATGAAGGTTCCCATGAAACAGAATGCCGCGATCAAGGTGCGGAGCAAAGACGTCCGGAGAGGCATGTTCATATCCATTGCGTGTTCATGAGGTGTCATGGAAGCCGGGAACTCAGATCTGGTTGGTATCGAACTCGATATTCCAGAGTTTCCACTCGTTATAATACGGCGCGAACTTCGCCGGGATATTGTAAGGGGCGCAACGTCGCACGGCGCGCAACGCAGCTTCAGCAGTGCTTCTGTCAATCTGGCTAGGACCGGAGCGAAGAATCTTAGGCTCTGCGGAAAGGCTGCCATCCTGATTGAAGCGCACATCCAGGATCGGGAGCGTGACCGTTCCACCCGCTGCGCCGATGGGAGGCTGGTAGCACCGCTCCATCTGCTCCTTGAGTAGACCGCCCAAAGCATCGCGCATGCTCGGATTGAGTTTCGCCGCCGTGCCGGTTTGCGTGCCGAGCGACGGAGTCTTGTTCACCTCAGCGCCGGTCGATCCGGTGGAGCGATTTCTGTCCTTGTTGTCGAGGAACTGTCGCAGATCGCCCGTATCGAATTTCTTCGCCACTTGAGCGTCCTTGCGCGCCTTCTCTTCCGCTTCGGCCTTAGCTTTCGCATCCGCGACGCGCTTGGCTTCAGCTTCGGCCTTCGCCTTCGCTTCGGCGTCCGCTTTCGCTTTTGTCTCAGCCACGCGCTTGGCCTCGGCTTCCGCCTTCGCCTTGGCTTCAGCCTTGGCCTTCGCTTCCGCTTCGGCTTTCGCCTGCTCGATTTTCGCTTTCTCGATGGCTTCGGCCTCGGCCTTCTCGGCGGCTTTCTTTTCTTCCGCCGCCTTCGCTTCTGCAGCAGCCTTCTGCTCGGCGGCCTTGGCGGCAGCTGCCGCAGCCGCAGCTTCGGCGGCCTTTTCCTCTTCAGCGACCTTCATCTCTTCGGGACGCTTCGGAGGGGCCGGCGCATTCACCTTGTCTTCGCCCGGCGCATTCTGCTCGGTCTTTTCCGCGACCTTGTCGACGCGCGGCTTCGGCGTCGGCTGCACGCTCTTGGCATCCGTCTCGCCCTTGGTGATCTGCGAGACCATGTTGTCGGTGACGACCTCGACGGGGATGCCTTCCTGCGCGTCGGGGAACGGAGAGACAGGCGAGATCAGCAGCAGAATCGCGGCCGACACGAGCACAAGCCCGTGAATCAGCCCCGAGATCCACATGCCCGGTTCGGATGGGTTGAATTTCAACTTCAACGCCACTTTTTCTCGCCCCTTACCGCCAATCGCCGATCGTTACTGCGCCACTTCGGTCACAAGCGCGACACGCTTGTAACCGGCAGTCGTGACGATGCTCATGATCTGTGCGACGCGTCCGTAATCCACCTTCTTGTCGCCGCGCACGAAGATGCGCTCGTCGAAGCCCGCCTTCGCCACTTCCGCAAGCTTGCCGACGATGGCCTCGTCCGTCAGTTCCTCTTCGCCCAAGAACACCTGGCCGCTCGCCTTGATGGAGAGAGCCACGGGCTTGGTGTCGGAATTGAGCGGCGCCGCCTTCGTCTGCGGCAGATCGATGGGAACGCCCGCCGTCATCATGGGAGCCGCCACCATGAAGATGATGAGCAGCACCAGCGTGACGTCGATGAACGGCGTCATGTTGATTTCGTTGATCGCGCCGCCGCGCTGTCCGCGTCTGCGGCGACGACGACCTCCTCCTGCTGCACCTGCCATCATGGCCATCGCTCAATCCCCTCTTCTCAAGCCGCGCGCGAGATGCGCTCGTCGATCTGACGGGACAGGATGGCGGAGAACTCGTCGGCGAAGCCTTCGAGACGCGACTGCATCTTGGCGACTTCCGACTGGAGCTTGTTGTAGGCAAGCACCGCCGGAATGGCCGCGAAGAGGCCGATGGCGGTGGCGAACAACGCTTCCGCGATGCCGGGCGCCACGACCGCGAGGCTCGTGTTCTTGGAAGCGGCGATGGAGGTGAACGCGCTCATGATGCCGACCACGGTGCCGAAGAGGCCGATATACGGACCGGCCGAACCGATGGAGGCGAGAATCATGAGGCGGGAATCAAGACGCTCCACCTCGCGCTGGATGGTGACGTCGAGAACCTTGTCGATGCGCTGCGGCAGGCTCTGGAACGAGCGGCCCGAGCCCTCGAAGGAGCGCTTCCACTCGCGCATGGCGGCGACGAACACGGCGGCCAGGCCGGTGGCCGGGCGGCTCTGGAGGGAGCGGAACAGCTCCTCGAGCGACTGGCCGGACCAGAACACGTCCTCGAAACGGTCCATGGCGCGCTTGGTGCGTGCGTAGAGCAGCGTCTTGTCGATGATGATCGCCCAGCACCACACGGACGCGCCGAGCAGGCCGATCATCACGAGCTTGACGACGAGATTGGCCTGCCAGAACAAGCTGAACAGGGACATGTCATGCGCCACAGGCGCGGCCTGGGCCAGTTCGGCCGGATTCATCAGTTTCGTCCTCGCTCTTCGAGCAGCCTTGGGAGAAACCCCAAGGCCCACCGCAACAGGTCTAGGAAAATTGTGTTTGCTTACCCTGCTCGTTCGCCCGCGAATCTGTCGAAAATAAGGGCGCGACGCACAAGGCGGCTCACGATGTCCAGACCGTCGTCTTTTAGGCACAGAGTAAGGTTAAGGCTTGGTTTAAGCGCGGCTTATCAGGGCCTTAATAGGGGCAAATGACGCATGGGAAAGGTTGCCACGACCAAGCGGAGCTGGCCTTATCGGCCCTTCTTTCCTGCCGAGAATCACATAAGCCCATGAGCCGCCGCCTGAGCCTTGACGCCCTTGCAACCCTGCCCGGCTTTATCGGACGGCCAAGCTATGACCGGGCGCAGCTTCGCCCCGGCATCCTGCATATCGGCGTCGGCAATTTTCATCGCTCCCATCAGGCTCTCTATCTCGACGACCTGTTCAACCGTGGCCGGGACCATGATTGGGCCCTCCTCGGCGCCGGGGTCAGAGCCAGTGACGCCGCCATGCGGCAGGACCTCGCGGATCAGGATTGGCTTACCACCGTAGTCGAAATGGAGCCTGGCGCGCATCGCGCCCGTGTGATCGGCTCGATGACCGGCTTCCTGCCCGTGTGCGAGGACACGAGCGCCATCGTCGCGGCCTTGCGCGATCCGGCCATCCGCATCGTGTCGCTCACCGTAACGGAGGGCGGCTATTGCATCGATCCGGCGACTGGCCGATTCAATCCGGCGCATCCGGAGATCGTCTACGATGCCGCCCATCTCGATGCGCCGAAGGGTGTGTTCGGAGCGCTCGTGGCCGCTTTGAAAGCGCGACGCGACGAAGGTCTCGCGCCCTTCACGATCATGTCCTGTGACAACATCCCTCACAACGGCAACGTCACCCGCGATGCGGTGGCGGGCCTTGCCGCGCTGATCGATCCCGCTCTTGCGATTTATGTGCGGGACAAAGTGTCCTTTCCCAACAGCATGGTGGATCGCATCACGCCCGCGACCAATGATGCGCAGCGCACCTTGCTGAAGGAGCGTTTCGGCATCGAGGACAAGAGGCCCGTCTTCTGCGAGCCTTTCCGCCAATGGGTGCTGGAGGACAATTTCCCCTCCGGCCGCCCGGCGTTGGAAGAGGTGGGCGTGACCTTCACGCCGCATGTGGCGGCTTTCGAGCTAATGAAGCTGCGCATCCTCAACGGCGGACACGCGGCCATCGCCTATCCCGCCGGATTGCTCGGCATCCATTTCGTGCACGATGCCATGGCCGATCCGCTGGTGCGCGGCTTCCTCGACAAGCTGGAAACGGAAGAGATCATCCCGCATGTGCCGCCGGTGCCGGGCGTCGATCTTCGCGATTACTACAAGCTGATCGCGCATCGCTTCTCGAACCCGGATATCGGCGACACGATTCCACGTCTTGCGCAGGACGGATCGAACCGCCAGCCGAAATTCATCCTGCCCTCGACACGCGACCGATTGCAGGCGGGCGCGGATGTAACAGGCCTTGCCCTCGTCTCCGCCTTGTGGTGCCGCTATTGCGCGGGCAGCACGGATGCAGGCGAAGCGTTCCCTCTCGACGATCCGAACGCAGCACGCCTCACGCCAGCGGCGCTCGCGGCAAGGAGCGATCCCGCAGCCTTCCTTGATCTGCGCGACATATTCGGCGACATCGCGGATTCATCCGCTTTCCGTCTGCGCTTCGAGAGCGCGCTCAACAGCCTATGGCGCGACGGCACGCGCACGACGCTGCAACGATATTTGAACGGCACCCTCTCTTAAGGAAAACCAATGCCTCACGACACCAGCACCGATCCTTGCGCCATCGTGCAGGGACAGCTCGACGCCTACAACGCGCGCGACATCGACGTCTTCATGCAATTCTGGGCTGAAGACGCGCAGTTCATCTCTTTTCCGGATAATCTGCTAGCGAGCGGGCACCCGCAAATCCGCGAGCGGCATGTGATGCGCTTTCAGGAGCCGAACCTTCATGGAAAGCTGATCAAGCGTATGAATGTCGGCAACATGGTCGTGGACCAGGAGGTCGTGACGCGAACCTTCCCGGAAGGCACGGGAACCGTCGATGTGATCGCTCTATGAAGTCGAGAATGGCCTGATCCAGAAAGCCTGGTTCAAGATGGGATCGCCGGTTCTCGACAAGGCGCAATAAGGAAAACCTATTCGCAAGACCTGCCGTCACGGTCGGCATCGTGCCATTGCCAATAACCGGGTCCATCGTAATAGGCTGGAGCTAAGCCTACCGCGCGGGCCATGCCGCAGCTCGGCATCGCTGCGAGATGCTTGAAGGTCAGGGTCGGATTCCAGGGGCTCAACTTCAGGAAGCCCCATGTCACGGCAAAGGAGAGAAGTGCCGCAAGGGCCGCCCATCTAGCCCAAAGCAGATATCGGCGGAGCTTGATGGCGCGCTCGTAACGACGCGATATTTTCTGAAAGCGGCTCTTCAGGCGCCGCGCTTCCCTTTCAGGATCCCGGCCAACGTGAATGCCCCACCCTTTCGGCAAAACTCTCATAGCGCCCCCTTATGGGGAACTATTCATAGTGCATAATCGCGCAACCGCGAAGCTGATGCAGCCTGCCGGGTCACTCGGTATGGACGGATAGCGCTGCACGAAGGCTGTCGGGAATACGAACGGCGCGGCCGTCGCGCACGGCAGCCACCATTACGTCGGCGCGCACGAGCACCTCGTCGCCACGACGGACTTCCTGTTCCAGGGTCATCGAGGCGCCGCGCATTTCCTTGGAGCGCGTGACGACAGTGAGCACGTCATCCATGATTGCGGCTCCCAGAAAATCGATATTCATCTTGCGCACGACGAAAGCGAGGCCGCCCATCTCCGCATGAAGATCGGATTGCGCCACTTCCACTGCGCGCAGGATCTCGGTGCGTCCGCGCTCCAGAAAGCGCAGGTAACTCGCGTGATAGACGCGGGCGGAAAAATCCGTGTCTTCGTAATAGACGCGGATGGGGAGAACATGCGCGCCATCTCGCATGATGCCGGAGAGATGGGGCCAGCGATCACCCTCCCCTTGAGGGGGAGGGTCGGAGCGCGACAGCGCTTCGGGGTGGGGTGGCGGCGCGACATTGGCAGATGTGGAGTTTCCCACCCCCTCCCGCACCTGTGGCGCGACCTCCCCCCTCAAGGGGGAGGTGTTGGCGTCGCGCTTTTCACTCATTCCTCATCCCCGTTGAACAGCCCGAACTGCGCCGTCGTCTCGCGCGTCGGTTCCGGCATGCCGAGATGCTTGAAGGCGTGCGGGGTGAGGATGCGGCCGCGCGGGGTGCGCTGCACGAAGCCCTTCTGGATCAGATAGGGCTCGATGATGTCCTCGATCGCGTCGCGCGGTTCGGAGAGTGCTGCCGCGATCGTCTCGATGCCGACAGGACCACCGCCGAAGGAATTGGCGATCATGGTGAGATATTTGCGGTCCATGAGATCGAGGCCGATGGGATCGACATCGAGCAGGCGCAATGAGCGGTCGGCGAGTTCGCGGGTAACGACCTCCGCATTCTCGACGATGGCGAAGTCGCGCACGCGGCGCAGCAGGCGACCGGCGATGCGCGGCGTGCCGCGCGCGCGCCGCGCGATTTCGTTCGCGCCCTCCTCGCTCATGTTGAGCCCCATCACGCGCGCACCGCGACGCACGATGAGTTCGAGTTCTTCCACGGTGTAGAACTCGAGGCGGATCGGAATGCCGAAGCGGTCACGCAAAGGCGTGGTGAGCAGGCCCGCGCGGGTGGTCGCGCCGACAAGCGTGAATTTCGGCAGCTCGATCTTCACCGAGCGCGCGGCGGGGCCTTCGCCGATGATGAGGTCGAGCTGGTAATCCTCCATGGCGGGATAGAGGATTTCTTCCACGGCGGGATTGAGGCGGTGGATCTCGTCGATGAAGAGCACGTCGCGCTCTTCGAGGTTGGTGAGCTGCGCCGCCAGATCGCCCGCCTTCGCTATCACGGGTCCGGAGGTCGAGCGGAAATTCACGCCAAGCTCGCGCGCCACGATCTGCGCCAGCGTGGTCTTGCCCAGTCCCGGAGGGCCGACGAAGAGCACGTGGTCGAGGGCATCGCCCCGCGCCTTGGCCGCGTTGATGAAGACCTGGAGATTGGCGCGCGCGGCGGCCTGGCCCGTGAAGTCGCCAAGCGACAACGGCCGGATCGACGCATCGACATCGTCCTCGCGCTTTTCGGGGCTGAGCAGGCGGCGTGAATCGGTCAAAGAGGCTTACCTTCCAAAGGCTTCATATAGGCGGCGAGACACTAATACGCCATTCTTAACAGGATCAAAACAGGAACGTTTAGGGTTTATGGCTGAGCATCCCTAGAGGCGCTACGTTCATCTTGACGGACAAGGAGCCAGCAAGATGTCGCAATCACAAAGCAGACAAACACGAGCAAGCCGACCGCATTCATTTCTTCTGCCGCCATGAGCGTAAGATCGAAATGACCATCCCAAATGTCCAGAACGAATGGGATCGAAAGCCCAAGCATGATCCCAGCCAACGAGACGTAGAACCACTCATATCTTGTCTTGAGGCTCTTTATCGCCACTACCAGCGCGCTTAAGACCAGTGATATGGCGACAGATGCAGCAAACGTCGGAGCAAAAAAATATAATATGGAGCCAACTATAAAGACGAACGCTCCTCCATCAAGAAGAGCACGTATAACATCAGTTAATATAACGCTATAAATCCATGCAGATAGAACGCCAATCACAGGACCAAAAGCGCAGTAATTCTTGAATACAGATAAGCACATTGTCTTGAATGCGCTATTCTGAGAGGCCAAAGAGCTATCTCGTGGTCTGCCTGCCATGATTAGCGCGCCAGTTCTCTCAAGCCCAGTCGGATCAGCGTCTTCGCCTCGGCCTCATCGCCGGCCTGCTTCATGGCGGCGGCGACGGCGGCTGAAGCCTGGACCTGAGGGTAGCCGAGATTGACCAGCGCCGAGATGGCGTCGGCCACCGGGGCGGGAGCGCTTCGGTCGTCGATTGCATCGGTGAGGCGGATGAGAGCCGGGTCGACGGCGGCGAAGGCGGGGGCCTTGTCCTTGAGTTCGGAGACGATGCGTTGTGCAAGCTTGGGGCCGACACCGGGGGCGCGGCCGACGGAAGCCTTGTCGCCGGTGGCGATGGCGGTGGCGACGCTGGCGGGATCGAGCACGGAGAGGATGCCCAGCGCCACCTTGGAGCCCACGCCCTGCACGCTCTGGAGCAGGCGGAACCATTCGCGCTCCGCATCGGACTTGAAGCCGAAGAGACGGATCATGTCCTCGCGCACATGGGTCTCGATGGAAAGCACCGCCGCCTCGCCCGTAGGCGGCAGATTCTGAAGCGTGCGGGAGGAGCAATGGACCACATAGCCGACCCCATGCACGTCGATGATGACGAAATCCTCGCCGTAGGAATCCACCACGCCTTTGAGTTTGCCGATCACGTCAGTCCGCCCCCTGATAGTCATCCCGGGGCTGCGGAGCAGAACCCAGGATCGTGTGCAGGATAAAACACTGTTTCCCCTGAAAGGGAAGCCTTTGGTCGCGCTTTGTTCTCACCGCGATCCAGGATCTGCGCTACGCTTCGTGCGGGATGACGCCTTTTCAGATGATCTCAGAAGCTCGCCGCCAAAGCGCGGGCCTTGCGATGATGCGCGTGGGCGATGGCGATGGCGAGAGCATCGGCGGCGTCGGCTTTCTTGAAGTCGGCCTTGGGCAGCAGGATCTTCACCATGGCCTGAACCTGTTGCTTGTCGGCATGGCCTGCGCCCACCACGGTCTTCTTCACCTGGTTGGCGCCGTATTCTGCCACGGGCAGGTTGTGGAGCGCGGGCACCAGAAGCGACATGGCGCGGGCCTGGCCGAGCTTGAGGGTCGCCTGCGCGTCCTTGTTGACGAAGGTCTCTTCCACCGAGACCTCGTCCGGCGTCCAGGTGCGGATGACATCCGTCAGCCGGTCATGGAGCTGCTTGAGGCGCAAAGCGAGATCAAGATCGCCGTCCGACGTCACGACCCCGCAGGCAACGAACGAGAGCTTCGTCCCCTCGACGGTGATGACGCCCCAGCCCGTGTTGCGCAGGCCGGGGTCGAGGCCGAGGATGCGGACGCGCTCGCTCACATTCAGCCAGCCATCTTCTGCATGAGTGCTTCGGAGAGTTCGAAGTTGCCGTAGACGTTCTGCACGTCGTCGTGCTCTTCCAGCGATTCCATGAGCTTCATGAGCTTCTCGCCGGTCTCGTCGTCAACGGCGACGGGGGTCTGCGGCTTCCACACGAGCTTGGAGGCCTTCGGCTCGCCGAACTTGTCCTCGAGCGCCTTGGTCACCTCGTTGAGGGAGGTCTGCTCGCAATAGATTTCGTGGCCGTTCTCGGTCGACACCACGTCCTCGGCGCCGGCCTCGATGGCGGCTTCCAGCATGGCATCGGCATCGGCCACGTCAGCGCCGAACTCCACATAGCCCACGCGGTCGAACATGAAGGACACCGCGCCGGTCTCGGCGAGGTTGCCGCCGCTCTTGGTGAAGTAGGAGCGAATGTCAGAGGCCGTGCGGTTGCGGTTGTCGGTCATCGCCTCGACGATGATGGCAGCACCACCGGGGCCGTAACCCTCGTAGCGAATCTCGTCATAGTTCTCGCCGTCATTGCCCGCCGCCTTGTTGATGGCGCGCTGGATGTTGTCCTTGGGCATGTTCTCGGCGCGGGCAGCCAGGATCGCGGCGCGTAGGCGCGGGTTCATGTTGGGGTCGGGCATGCCCATCTTGGCCGCCACGGTGATTTCGCGGGCGAGCTTGGAGAACACCTTGGAGCGTACGGCATCCGCCTTGCCCTTGCGGTGCATGATGTTCTTGAACTGTGAATGTCCGGCCATCGGGGCCTCCGGGAAAGCGGCCGAGAGCTGCCCTGCCCGGGCGCTCGTCAGGCGCATGAATGTTGACGATGAAGGGCTTATAAGGCGGCGAAGGGCTTCAGGCCAAGCCCCTTGCTACACTCTTCCTTAAAACCCTAACCAGCCCGGCATGTTGTGAATGGCTGCCAGGATCAGGTGATAAGAGGCGCCGAGCACCGTGGCGGTGTAGGCCATGCCGGCAAGGCCGATAAGAGAGCCTAAGATCAGAAGATAACCATCTTCCTCGATCACCGCGATGGAGATGATGACCAGGGCCGCAGAGGGCGGAATGTTGGTGCCTGGAAAAGGAATAAGCACGCATAAGGCTACGAGGATCGCGAAAAGCCCCACCGCCCGGTCGCCCACCACCCCGAAAAGCTGGGTGAGCCTCGGTTTGCAGAAGCGCTCCAGCCATTGCAGCTTGGGCTCGGCAACATCGATGAACTTGCGGAATTTTTCGAGCGACAGCTCCCGGCGCATGAAGAATTGCGGCAACCAGGGGCGCTTGTGGCCGAGCAGCATCTGGATGCCGAAGATCAGAACCGGGGTGCCGAACACCCCGGCGACGCCGGGGGGCACAGCCGGAATGCTGTTGGGGAGGCTGAAAAGGATCAGCACGAAACCGAAGGCGCGGTCGCCGAGGGCCTCGATGATCTCCCGAACAGAGATCGTGTCGCCCTTGGCCTCCTCGACGACGGCACGCAGGACGGCGGAAACACTCTGGTGTTCATGCGCCTGATGAAATTCGCTGTCTTCGCGATAGCTGCGCTTTCTAGCGCTCACAGGCTCTGTCTTGGCGTCCACCTTCGTCCTCCGTGGCGCTTCAAATGGGGACGAGGCTGGCTTAGGTAAAGGGAGGGGATGCGCTTCCTCTCAGTGTCATTCCCGGCCGGAGCGAAGCGGAGGGGAAGGGAATCCACCCACACGCTGAGCTTGACCGTGGATCCCCTTCCCTCGCCTACGGCTCGCCGGGGATGACACAAAGCACGCCTAATCCCAGAACCGGGGCCAAGTTTCTTCCAGGTTCGGGCCGATCCGCACCGCCGCCACGCGGACCGCGAGGCCCGTCCTATCGTCCGTCTCAACCGCGATGCCGGAGAGCGTGCCCTCGCCGAGGCCCGGCTCCAGGCGGGTGCCGGGGGTCTTCTGGATGAAGCGGCGGATCGCCTCTTCCTTCTGCATGCCGAGCACGGAATCGTAATCGCCGCACATGCCCGCATCCGACATATAGGCCGTGCCGCCGGGCAGAACCCGGTGATCCGAGGTCGGCACATGGGTGTGAGTGCCCACGACCAGGCTTGCCCTGCCGTCGAGATAATGGCCCATCGCCTCCTTCTCGCTGGTGGCCTCGGCATGGATATCGACGATGATCGCGTCCGCCACTTGACCTAAGGGGCAAGCCTCCAGCGCCTGATCGACGGCGGCGAAAGGATCGTCGAGCGGGTCCATGTAAAGGCGGCCCATCACCTGCACCACGAGGACCCGGTGGCCTGAGCGGGTATCGATGAGGTTCGCGCCGCGCCCCGGCGTGCCGGGCGGATAATTGGCGGGCCGCAGCAATCTCGGCTGACGCTCGATGAAGACCAGGGTCTCGCGCTGGTCCCACGAATGGTTGCCGAGGGTGACCGCATCGGCGCCCGCATTCAGGATCTCGTCACAGATCGCCTCGGTGATGCCGAAGCCTCCGGCAGCGTTCTCGCCGTTGATCACCACGCAATCGAGCTTCCAGCGCTCACGAAGCCCAGGCAGCCGCTCGATCATGGCATTGCGGCCGGCGCGTCCGACGATGTCACCCAGGAAGAGAAGGCGCATGATAGTCCCTTAAGCAGGCTTGGTCCGAACGATCTCGGTTTCCGTGATGACAACGTCGAGCAGGCGGTCATGCTCCTCGACCGGAACCTGCTCGATCTCCTGAACCGCATAAGCGAGGCCAATGGTCAAGGTGGGATGCTGCTTTTCGAGCGCCGCGATGGCCCGGTCGAAATGGCCCTTGCCGTAGCCGATGCGCCCTCCCCTTCGGTCGAAGGCGACGAGCGGAACGATGAGGCATTTCGGGAAAACCTCCGGCGCATCGGGGCCGGGCTCGCGCACGCCGAAGCCGCCTTTGACTAGTACGTCGCCCGGCTGCCAGAGGCGCCAGCTCAAATGGGGATGGAGGATTTGCGAGAGGGCCACGTCCTGCCCGCGCTCCAGGAGCGCTTCCATCAGGGGACGCGGATCGACCTCGCTGCGGATCGGCCAATAGCCACCAACGGGGGTGATTTCTCGAAGATCGGAAAGGCCGAGGGCCTGGGCCGTGATGGCCTGGGCCGCCTCCTCGCAAAACGCCTTGTCGAGCCCGTCGCGGCGGGCGAGCGCTTCCTGGCGGAGCTGCTCTTTCAAAACCGGAGGAGGAGAAGAATGCATGGAGTGCGGAGCCACAAAAGCCGTCGGAGAAGCGATCCCGGGAACCTACAAAGTAGGTGGGCGCCATATGTTCCGGTCCACGGACCGGGCAGGGACAGCTCCCGTTGGGATCGATAAGGCCCCGGGGAATATGAACTCCTAACGCGCCCCGCAGCCCCGCCTTTCTTATGTAGGGAGGAAGCGGATGGGTTGAAAGGGGAAAGTGAGACCGGCCTCAAGATATTCAGAAGCCTGGAAACACCGAAGACCCGGACCCGCGTGCGGCAAAACACGCCTCGGGGAAAATTCCGATGTCTTTCCCTAAGGTCATAGACTATAGTTCTACCTGTGGGGGATGTGCCATCGCTCAGGGAGGAACCATGGCTCATCTTAAACCGAACAATTACAAAGAACTGTCGTCACGAAACTATAATGGATCTCCCCGCATCGACGCCATGATGCGGGAAGTATTGCATATGATCGGCAATATCGACTTTGAGCACGAGGTCGAGCTGGACAAGTTGCAGAAGAGCGCCGCCAATCAGGAGCTCAAAGGCTATATCGAGAGGAAGATCAGGGCGGCCTACGCTGAGAGGCGAGGCCCCTATGTGGAGCTTCTGGCAACGCTCCGGCAGCGCCAGCACAGATTGTCGTTTCCCTCATAGACATCATGCATAATGCGTCATCCCGGACGGCATGAGCCGATCCGGGATGACGTCTTTTGAATTCAGAAGACGTCTACTCAATTGATGTGGAATCAGCCCATCCGCCTCTCGACTTCGAAGAGACACGCAACGTAACAGGGTTACGCAAAGCAACTTCGAAGGTCGAAATAAAATGCTGAACTTCATCCCCAAGCCGGTCCAGTGGTTCCTGGGCCTCGTGATCCTCGTCGGCCTCGGCTATGGCCTCTGGGAATGGACCACGTCCATGGGCCGGGAGCGGCTCATCGATGTGGCCAAGGTGCAGAACCTCTGCCAGTCGGTGGAATGCGCCGAGGGCATCACGCAGGTTTCCGCCCTTCTCGGCACGAAATACAGCGTAGCCCCGTCCCTGATTCAGTGGTGCGTCGGCGTCGACCGCTGGGCCGGCACGCGCGCCCGGAAGATGGAATGGCTGAAGGGCATCGTCGTTTCGGGCATGTACCTGCCCTGCCCCAGCATCACCGAAGGACGGCGGTAATCCGCATCGCAACGGATAGGGCTGCTGTGTCAGCCCTATTCCTCTGCCCTCACGGGCGCATTCAGGCTGCGCGCCAGCTGCTCGATCCGCTCGGCGGCCCTGTGCAGCCCCTCCGCCAGTTGCGCTTCAACGGAATGGAGGCGCTCGTCACCGGACGAACCGCCTGCCCTGAGTCGAGTCAGCTCGGCCTCCGCAACAGCCAGCCGCCTCTTGGCCTCATGCAGCTCGTCGGCCTGGCTCATGGCAGCCATGACATGGAGGCGTAGGTCGTCGATCGCGCCGAAGGCCCCGCGCATCTCCTCGATCCTGGCGGCATAAGAGGCGGCAAGCCTCTCCACATGCGCTTCCTCGCCATCCGCACAGGCGATCCGGTAGGTCTGTCCGGCGATGATGACGGTCACCTGGGCCATCGGTCAGCCCTCTTCCATCACGGGCTGCCCGGCTTGGGCCAGCACGTTCTGGACGGCGTGGATGGCAAGCTGAACGCGCCGGCTCACATCGTCGGTCGCGACCTCGTAGCGTTGAAGGCGGGTGAGCGCCCCGTCCAGGTCCTCGGCGAGGCGGGACCGGTCCTCCTGCATGAGCTGCAGCTCGGTCTCCAGGCTGCCTTTCCGCCTCTCGGCGTCCAAACGGCGGGACACGGAGGCTTCGAGAAGCCCCAGGGCCGCATCGAGCCGTTTCATCGCGTCGTCGAGGGGGGACGTCATTCTGCCTCCGGGAATCGCTGTCGAGCCTAGTCATGACAGCCTCCGCGAGCAACGGTTCATCAGAGGATTAAGCCCCTTGGTGCCTTTGACTCGAAGTCCCCGCGTGTTAAGGAGCCCACGCCTTTTCCCAGACAGACCCGCCCCTTCGCGGGGCTACACAATTTGTGGATCACGCCGTGCTGAACACCGCTACCGCCGATCGCGTCACCCATTCCGATCTGGCGAACGCCGTGCGCGTCCTCGCCATGGATGCCGTCGAACAAGCCAAATCCGGACACCCCGGCCTGCCCATGGGCGCCGCCGATATCGCCACGGTGCTGTTCACCAAGTTCCTGAAATACGATGCCGCCGACCCGACCTGGCCGGATCGCGACCGCTTCATCCTCTCGGCCGGCCACGGCTCGATGCTGCTCTACGCCCTGCTCCACCTGACCGGCGTGAAGGGCATGACCATCGAGGAGCTGAAGAACTTCCGTAAGCTCGACTCGAAGACCCCGGGCCATCCGGAAAACTTCATGACGCCGGGCGTCGAGACCACCACGGGCCCGCTCGGGCAGGGCATCGCCACGGCTGTGGGCTTCGCGCTCGCCGAGCGCATGCTCAACGCCGAATACGGCAACGACCTCGTCGACCATTACACCTACGTACTCGCCTCCGACGGCGACCTGATGGAAGGCATCAGCCAGGAGGCGATTTCGCTCGCCGGCCACCTGAAGCTCAACCGCATGATCGTCCTGTGGGACGACAACGAGATTTCCATCGACGGCCCGCTCTCGATCGCCGACTCGGTCGATCAGGTGAAGCGCTTCCAGGCCTGCGGCTGGAACGCGGTGCGCATCGACGGTCACGACCCCAAGGCAATCCAGCGCGCCATTTCGCGCGCCCAGAAGTCGGACAAGCCGACCCTGATCGCCTGCAAAACCACCATCGGCTACGGCGCTCCGAAGAAGGCCGGCACCTCAAAGGCCCACGGCGAGCCGCTCGGCGCCGAGGAGCTTGCGGGCGCGAAGGCCACCTACGGCTGGAGCCACGAGCCCTTCGTGATTCCGCAGAACATCCAGGAAGCCTGGGCGAAGGCCGGCAAGAAGGGCCGCCGCCTGCGCAAGGCCTGGACCGACCGCCTGAAGGCCCTCTCCGCCGACAAGCGCGGCGAGTTCGAGCGCCGCGTGAAGGGTCAGCGTCCGCAGGCTCTGGCCGACGCTGTCGCCAAGCTGAAGGACAAGCTCGTCGCCGAGCCGCAGAACGTCGCCACCCGCAAGGCCAGCGAGATCGCGCTCGAGGTGATCACCGAGGCCGTGCCGGAGCTGGTGTTGGGCTCGGCGGATCTTACGCCCTCCAACAACACCAAGACCAAGAACCTCACCGCCATCTCGCCGGGCAATTACGCGGGCCGTTACATCCATTACGGCATCCGCGAGCACGGCATGGCGGCGGCCATGAACGGCATCGCGCTCCATGGCGGCTATGTGCCCGCCGGCGCGACCTTCCTGGTCTTCACCGATTACGCCCGTCCGGCCATGCGCATCGCGGCTCTCGCCGGCATTCCGGCAGTCTATGTCATGACCCACGACTCCATCGGTCTGGGTGAGGACGGCCCGACCCACCAGCCGGTGGAGCATCTGGCGGCTCTCCGCTCCATGCCGAATATGCGCGTGTTCCGCCCGGCGGACGCCATCGAGACGGCGGAAGCCTGGCAAATGGCCCTCGAGAACACCAAGAGCCCGACGACGCTCGCTCTGACCCGCCAGAACCTACCGCAGGTTCGTAAGGAAGGCGGCGCGAAGAACCTGTCCGCCACCGGCGCCTACGAGCTGTCGCCCGCCAACGGCAAAGCCCGCGCCACGATCTTCGCTTCGGGCTCCGAGGTCGAGATCGCGCTGGCCGCCCAGAAGCTGCTGGCCGAGAAGAATTTCGAGGCCCGCGTGGTTTCCGTGCCTTCGCTCGACCTGTTCCTGGCCCAGCCCGAGAAGGTGCGCCACGAGATCATCGGCGATGCGCCGATCAAGGTCGCCGTGGAAGCCGCCGTTCGCTTCGGCTGGGATTCGGTGATCGGCCCGGACGGAATTTTCGTCGGCATGCATGGGTTTGGCGCGAGCGCGCCCTACAAGGACCTCTACAAGCATTTCGGCATCACGCCCGAGGCAGTAGCGGAAAAAGTTCTCAGGACGCATAATCTCTGAAACTGATGGAGGCTTCAGCCTCAACACAAGGGAGTTAAGACTATGACGGTGAAGGTCGCGATCAACGGTTTCGGTCGCATCGGACGCAACATCCTCCGCGGCATCGTGGAGAGCGGCCGCACGGATATCGAGGTTGTTGCCATCAACGATCTCGGCCCGGTGGAAACGAATGCCCACCTCCTGCGCTTCGACTCCGTCCATGGCCGCTTCCCGGCGGACGTGCAGGTCGAGGGCGAGTTCCTGATCATCAACGGCAAGAAGATCCGCGTCACCGCGATCAAGGATCCGGCGACTCTGCCGCACCGCGAACTCGGCGTCGACATCGCCATGGAATGCACAGGCATCTTCACCTCGAAGGAGAAGGCCTCCGCGCACCTCACCGCCGGCGCCAAGCGCGTCATCGTCTCGGCCCCCGCCGACGGCGCTGATCTCACCGTCGTCTATGGCGTGAACCACGACAAGCTGACGAAGGATCACATCGTCATCTCGAACGCCTCCTGCACCACGAACTGCCTCGCGCCCGTCGCGAAGGTGCTTCATGAGACGGTGGGCATCGAGAAGGGCTTCATGACCACGATCCACTCGTACACCAACGATCAGCCGACGCTCGATCAGATGCACAAGGATCTGTACCGCGCCCGCGCTGCCGCCCTGAACATGATCCCGACCTCGACGGGTGCAGCGAAGGCCGTCGGCCTCGTTCTGCCGGAGCTCAACGGCAAGCTCGATGGTTCCTCGATCCGCGTGCCGACCCCGAACGTGTCCGTCGTCGACTTCAAGTTCGTGGCCAAGAAGAGCACGTCCGTTCAGGAAATCAACGACGCCATCAAGGCTGCGGCCAATGGCTCGCTGAAGGGCGTTCTCGGCGTCACCGATCAGCCGAACGTGTCGTCGGACTTCAACCACGATCCGCATTCCTCGGTCTTCCACCTGGATCAGACCAAGGTGATGGAAGGCAACTTCGTGCGCGTGCTGTCCTGGTACGACAACGAGTGGGGCTTCTCGAACCGCATGGCCGACACGGCCATCGCCATGGCGAAGCTCATCTAAGGGAGGCTGCTCAATGACCGCCTTCCGCACGCTCGACCAAGCCGACGTCAAAGGTAAACGCGTTCTCGTCCGTGTGGACCTCAACGTTCCCATGGAAAACGGCAGGGTGACGGACGCCACGCGCATCGAGCGCGTGCTTCCCACAATCCGTGAAATCTCCGACAAGGGCGGCAAGGTGATCCTGCTCGCCCATTTCGGACGCCCGAAGGGACGCGACCCGAAGGAGTCGCTGAAGCCGGTTGCGGAAGCGGTCTCGCAGCACCTCAAGAAAAACGTGGCCTTCGCCGATGATTGCATCGGCGAAGCCGCAGCAAATGCCGTTTCCTCGCTGAAGGACGGCGACATTCTCCTTCTCGAAAACACCCGTTTCCATGCGGGCGAGGAGAAGAACGATCCGGCCTTCGTGAAAGAACTCGCGAAGCTCGGCGACCTTTACGTGAACGACGCCTTCTCGGCCGCGCACCGCGCGCATGCTTCGACGGAAGGCCTTGCCCGCGTGCTGCCCGGCTATGCCGGCCGCACCATGCAGGCGGAACTCGACGCTTTGACGAAAGGCCTCGAGGCGCCGAAGCGTCCGGTCGTCGCCATCGTCGGCGGCGCGAAGGTTTCGTCCAAGATCGATCTTCTCGAGAACCTCGTGACCAAGGTCGACGCTCTCGTCATCGGCGGCGGCATGGCCAACACCTTCGTGCATGCGACGGGCCTGAATGTCGGCAAGTCGCTCGCCGAGAAGGACCTCGCCGCGACCGCCATGCGCATCATCGAGAAGGCGCGCGCTTCCAACTGCGCGATCATCCTTCCCGTCGACGGCGTCTGCGCCTACGAGTTCAAGGCCGGCGCGCATAACCAGACCTACGGCATCGACGCGATCCCCGACGACCAGATGATTCTCGACGTGGGCTCGCAGTCGGTCGAGCGCATCAACGCCGCCATCAACGACGCGGCGACTCTGGTGTGGAACGGCCCGCTCGGCGCCTTCGAAATTCCGCCCTTCGACCAGGGCACGGTGGCAGCGGCCCGTCACGCGGCGCAGCGCACCAAGGAAGGCAAGCTCGTTTCCGTCGCCGGCGGCGGCGATACGGTTGCGGCCCTCAACCACGCTGGCGTTGCGGAAAGCTTCTCCTATGTATCCACGGCAGGCGGCGCCTTCCTCGAATGGCTCGAGGGCAAGGCGCTTCCCGGCGTGGACGCTCTGCGAGTCTAAGTGAGCATCCTCCGACGAAGGGCTTATCGCTTCGTCGGAGAAACAATGCGACAGGCTCGGGACGCTTAATCGCCGGTTCAGGTTGACGACGCTTATAAAGCTAAAACCAATACGGAGGACGAGATGGCCCGCATCACCATGAGGCAGCTTCTGGATCACGCAGCCGAGCAAGGCTACGGCGTGCCTGCCTTCAACATCAACAACATGGAGCAGGCGCTCGCGATCATGGCAGCCGCCAGCGAGGTCGATGCGCCGGTGATCATCCAGGCGAGCCGCGGCGCGCGCTCCTATGCTAACGACGTCATGCTCAAGCACATGATGGACGCGGTCACCGAGATCTATCCGCATATTCCGGTCTGCGTGCATCTCGACCACGGCAACGAGCCCGCCACCTGCATGACCGCGATCCAGGCCGGCTTCACCTCGGTGATGATGGACGGTTCGCTGAAAGCCGACGGCAAGACCCCGGGCGATTGGGACTACAATGTGGGCGTCACCAAGAAGGTGGTCGAGATGGCCCATCTCGGCGGCATCTCGGTGGAAGGCGAGCTCGGCGTGCTGGGCTCTCTCGAAACCGGTGAAGGCGAGGCCGAGGACGGCCACGGCGCCGAGGGCAAGCTCTCGCACGATCAGCTTCTGACAAACCCCGACGAGGCCGTGAAGTTCGTGGCCGAGACGAAGGTCGACGCGCTCGCCATCGCCATGGGCACCTCGCACGGCGCCTACAAGTTCACCCGCAAGCCCGATGGCGCGATCCTCGCGATGAACATCATCGAGGAGATTCACAAGAAGCTCCCGAACATGCATCTCGTGATGCACGGCTCGTCTTCCGTGCCGCAGGATCTGCAGGACATCATCAACCAGTATGGCGGCCAGATGAAGCCGACCTGGGGCGTGCCAGTGGAAGAGATCCAGCGCGGCATCAAGCATGGCGTGCGCAAGATCAACATCGACACCGACAACCGCATGGCGATGACCGGCCAGATCCGAAAGATCCTGACCGAGAACCCCGGCGAGTTCGACCCGCGCAAGTATCTCAAGCCCGCCATGGACGCGATGACGAAGCTCTGCAAGCAGCGCCTGCAGGAGTTCAACACCGCAGGCCAGGCCTCGAAGATCAAGCGCGTGTTCACGCTCGCCGAGATGGCCAAGCGCTACGCCTCCGGCGAACTCGACCCGACCTTCGGCTCCAGCCGTCAGGCGGCTGAGTAAAACCGACCCGGCTTTCGCCGTAATCCTCATCGACAAGCGGGGCCTCGCAAGATGGCCCCGTTTTCGTTATGGGATGTCTGTCTTCACGTTTTTGAGTTTTGTGATCGATGTCCGCGCCCGCTCGTCTCTATCTCATCACCCCCGTCCTGGAGGATGCCTCCTTCGCCCCCAAGCTGGCCGAGGCCTGCAAGGGCGGAACTGTCGCCGCCGTGCTGCTGCGCCTAGCCGCGGCTGACGAGCGCAGCCTCACCAATCTGGTGAAGGCGCTTGCCCCCTCCGCCCAGGAGCATGGCGCGGCCGTCATCGTCACCACGGACGGCGAGGCTGACATCGCCAACGTGGCCGTGCGCGGCGGCGCGGATGGAGCCCATATCTCTGCCCAGGCCTCGGGCGCCGATCCGGCCCAGATCCGTGAGCTGCGCGAGCGCCTGAAAGCCGAGCGCGCCATCGGCGTAGGCGGCATCCGCACCAAGGACGATGCCATGACGCTTGGCGAGGCTGGCGTCGATTACCTGCTGTTCGGCGAGCCCCGCCGCGACGGCTCCCTCCCCTCCCTGGAAAGCGTCATCGAGCGCGCCGCCTGGTGGGCCGAGATTTTCGAGACGCCCTGCGTGGCCTATGCGCCGAGCCTGGAGGCCGTGGAGGCGCTGAGCCTGACGCAATCCGAGTTCGTGGCGCTGGGCGATGCAGTCTGGAACCACCCACAGGGAGTTGCCGCCGCCGTGAAGGCCGCAGCCGAAATCCTTGAGCGGACGGAGTTGTCCCGTTGATGCGGGCTTCCCTCATCGGCGGCGTCCTGCTGCTGGCCTCCCTTGCCGGAGTCCGGGCGGCACAGCCCGACCTCGCCTATGGCGCCTATCAGCGCGGCCACTACCTGACGGCCTTCCGCGAAGCGACCCTGCGGATCGAGAAAAACAAGAACGATGCTCCCGCCATGACGCTTCTGGGCGAGCTCTACAACCAGGGCCTCGGTGTGGGGCTGGACGCGAAGAAGGCGGCCGAGTGGTATCAGATCGCGGCGCGGCTCGGTGACGCCAACGCCCTATCGTCCCTAGGCCTGATGGCCCTCGACGGGCGCGGCATGCCGAAGAACCCTGCTCAAGGGAAAGCCTGGCTCGAAGAGGCCGCCGCCAAGGGCAATCCGGTCGCCAGCCATAACCTCGCCCTGCTGCTTCTGACCAGCGGCTCCGACATGGACATGGAGCAGGCGGTCGAACTCCTACGCAAGGCGGCGGATGCGGAAATTCCCGATGCGCAGCATGCGCTCGGCGTTCTCTATCTCAAGGGCCGAGGCGTCGCGAAGGACGCCTCCGAGGCCGCCCGTCTCTTCGAGCGCGCTGCGAAGAACGGCAGCTCCGTGGGCGAAGTGGAATACGCCATTCTGCTCTTCAACGGCGAGGGCGTAACGGCCTCCGAATCCCAGGCCGCCCGTTATTTCCGCCGCGCTGCCGCCAAGGGCAACGCCATCGCCCAGAACCGTCTGGCGCGCCTGCTCGTCGTCGGCAGGGGCGTTCCCGCCAACAAGGTCGATGCAGCAGCCTGGCACATCCTCGCCGCCGCCCAAGGCCTCGCCGATCCCTGGCTCGACAACGCCTTCAAAGAGCTGACCGCCGAGGAGCGCACCCGCGCCGAAAGGCTCGTCGCCCAGCGTCTCGGGGTGCGGTAAGGTGCAGGCACCTCCGCATGTCATTCCCGCGAAAGCGGACCCGAAGGGCCGCGCCGGAGGCGTGGAAATCCATATCCGCTAACGACCCAGGACAAAGCGCTACGGCTTCCGCTTCATTCTCAAACGTCGTGGTTATGGATCCCCGCCTGCGCGGGGATGACAGTAGAGAGCAGAGCGCCACGTCCGGGAGCCCCAAATCGCACAGATGAGGGATCATTTGGGCACCGGCCCGGTTATCCCCCGCTTGACGCCGCCCCTCCCGTGGTTCATCGACCACATCATCTGAATTTTCGCTCTTTGCCAGGACCTGTCCAATGATCCGCTCGCCCCTCATGACCGTCATGACCGATGCCGTGATGAAGGCTTCGCGATCCTTGAAGCGCGACTTCGGCGAGGTGGAGAACCTGCAGGTTTCGCGCAAAGGCCCCGGCGACTTCGTGTCCGCCGCCGACCGCAAGGCCGAGAAGATCCTGCGTGAAGCCCTTGAGAAGGCCCGTCCCGGCTACGGCTTCGTCATGGAGGAATCCGGCATCGTCGAGGGCACTGATACGAGCCACCGCTGGCATATCGACCCGCTCGACGGCACCACGAACTTCCTGCACGGCCTGCCGCAATTCGCGATCTCCGTCGGCCTCGAGCGCGATGGCCAGATCGTCGCCGGCGTGATCTACGACCCCGCCAAGGACGAGCTGTTCATCGCCGAGAAGGGCAAGGGCGCCTATCTCAACAACCGCCGCATCCGCGTGGCGGCCCGCGACGAGATGGCGGAAGCCGTCGTCGCCTGCGGCCTGCCCCATATCGGCAAGGGCGATCACGGCCTCTTCATGCGTGAGTGCGTGTCCGTCATGGCCAATGCCGGCGGCATGCGCCGCTTCGGCGCTGCAGCCCTCGACTTGGCTTATGTGGCCTGCGGACGCTTCGACGCTTATTGGGAGCGTGGCCTGAACACCTGGGACATCGCGGCGGGCATCCTCATGGTGCGCGAGGCCGGCGGCTACGTCTCCGATGCGGACGGCGTTCCGAACCCCATGGCCACCGGCTCCGTCGCCTGCGGCAACGAGTTCATGCATCGCGAGCTTCTGAAGCTGCTCAAGAAGGCAAAAGCCTGATTTTTGGAGCATTGGACTGGTCCCAAAAGTGCAAATCCACTTTTGGGTCCGATGCTTTAGGATACGATATTCCTGTTCGTGGCCTAGAGTGCGGCCATGCTCGTGCTTGATCCTTGGGGACGGGGCGGTCACACTGCATCAGCCCCGAAGCACTTGAGCACAGGATAACGATGGCGGACCAACCCCTTACCCCACCGCGGATCTATCTCATCCGCATGGCGGTCTTTCTGGTTTTGGCTGGGTTTATCGCCTTCATCCTGTACAGGCAGATCTGGGAGGCCTTCCAGGCGAATCCCGGCCTCAACGCCCTGATCCTGGGCGTGATGTTCATCGGCATCATCCTGGCCATCCGCCAGGTCTGGCGCCTCTTCCCCGAAGTGCGCTGGGTCAACACCCTGCGCCAGACTGAGGAAGGGCTGGTCGCCCCCACCCCGCCGGTGCTGCTTGCTCCCATGGCGGCCTTCATCGGCAACCGCTCGGGCAATTCCGTCTCCATCGCGGCCATGCGCTCCCTGCTCGACTCGGTCGGCGCACGCCTCGACGAGAGCCGCGAGATCCTGCGCTACATGGCGGGCCTTCTGGTGTTCCTCGGCCTCCTCGGCACCTTCTGGGGCCTCATCGACACGGTGGGGTCGGTCGGCCGGATCATCGGGTCGCTCCGCACGGGCCAGGATTCGGCCGTGCTCTTCGACGAATTGAAGAACTCGCTGGCAGGCCCGCTCCAGGGCATGGGCCTCTCCTTCTCGGCCTCGCTCTTCGGCTTGGCCGGATCGCTCGTTCTCGGCTTCCTCGACCTGCAGGTCGGCCAGGCGCAGAACCGCTTCTATACGGAGCTGGAGGATTGGCTCGCCACCACCACCTCCGACACGCCCACCGATGCGCTTCCGCGCTCCACGACGCCGCACGATCTGACGGTCGCCCTCAACCGCCTCACCGCCGCCGTGAACGATGGCGCGGGTGGGCGCGCGGCGACGCAGGCCATGGCCAATCTCGCCGAAGGCGTGCAGGGCCTCGTCCAGCACATGCGCGCGGAGCAGCAGATGATCCGCGACTGGGTGGAGGCTCAGGCCACCCGCGAGAAGGAGCTGAAGCAGGTGCTCGACCGCATCTCCCGTGAAAGGCTCTCCTGATGCCGGTTTCGAGTTCAGGGGGACGCAGGCGCGGGCGCGGCGGGCAGCTCAATTACTGGCCGGGCTTCGTGGATGCTCTCTCCACGCTGCTTCTCGCCATCATCTTCCTGATTTCGGTCTTCACGGTCGGGCAGTTCTTCCTGTCCCGCGAGCTGTCTGGCCGCGACACGGTGCTCGACAGGCTCAACCGCCAGATCGCGGAACTCACCGATCTCCTCTCCCTCGAACGCTCGGGCCGTCGCACGGCGGAGGAGAGCATTTCATCTCTGCAAAGCACTTTACGCGCGGCGGAAGCCGAGCGGGCACGTCTGCAAGGCCTCGTGGAATCGGGCGGTGCGGCGCAAAGCCAAGCCGGTGAGCTGAGCGCCGCGCTCGAGGCCGAGAAGCAGGCCACCGGCCGGGCCTTGAGCCAGGTGGAAATCCTCAACCAGCAGATCGCCGCCATGCGCCGCCAGCTCGCGGCGCTGGAAGAGGCGCTCAATGCTTCCGAAAACCGAGACAAGGAAAGCCAGGCCCGCATCGCCGATCTCGGCAGCCGCCTGAACGTGGCGCTGGCCCAGCGCGTGCAGGAACTCGCCCGCTACCGCTCCGACTTCTTCGGACGCCTGCGGCAGATCCTCGGCAACCGGCCCGATGTGCGTATCGTCGGCGACCGCTTCGTGTTCCAGTCGGAAGTGCTCTTCCCCGCGGGCCAAGCCTTCCTGCGCCCCGAGGCTTCCGGCGAAATCGACCGTATCGCCAGCGCCCTCGTCGAGTTGGAAAAGCAGGTGCCGCCGGATATTCCATGGGTGATCCGCGTCGACGGCCACACCGATGCGCGCCCGATCAATACCGCGCAATTCGCCTCGAACTGGGCTCTCTCCTCGGCCCGCGCCATCGCGATGGTGCAGGCGCTCATCGCCCGGGGCGTGCAGCCGCAGCACCTCGTCGCGGCAGGTTTCGGTGAGTATCAGCCGCTCGATAACGGCACGACGGAAGAGGCTTACGCACGCAACCGGCGCATCGAGCTGAAGCTGACGGAACGGTAAAGCTCACAGGTCCTTCCCCAGCGCCCGTGCGACATCCTTCACCTGCAGGCCGACGCGCTTTACGGTCTCGACGATGTCGCGGCGCGGCACGTTCCATCGGTCGGACCAATAGCGCATCTCCCAATCCTCATGGAGATTGATGCGCGCCGCATCCTGCGGATGCCTTCTGAAGGTTGCCGCCATCCCCGGCCTCCCCTGATCATGCAGGGCCGATCTCCGTCGGCCCTCGAACCAACGGCGCGTGGGGCGATGGGTTCAGTTATTCGGCGGCGATGCCGCTCTCTTGCGCACTCGTGAACTGAAGGCGTGCGAGGCGGGCATAAAGGCCACCTTGAGCGAGCAGGCTTTCATGATTGCCCTCCTCCACGATCCGCCCCTTGTCTATGACGAGGATCCGGTCGGCGGAGCGCACGGTGGCGAGGCGATGGGCGATGACGAGGGTCGTGCGGCCTTCCATCAGCCGGTCGAGAGCCTCCTGCACCTTGCGTTCACTCTCTGCATCGAGGGCCGAGGTGGCCTCGTCGAGGAGCAGGATCGGCGCGTCTTTCAGGATCGCGCGGGCAATGGCGAGGCGCTGGCGCTGGCCGCCGGAAAGCGTAACGCCGCGCTCGCCGATGAGGGTCGCATAACCCTGCGGCAGAGCCTCGATGAAGCCGTGGGCGGAGGCGAGTTCGGCTGCGCGGCGCACCTCGTCCTCGGAGGCATCGGGGCGTCCGTAGCGGATGTTGTCGAGCACGCTTGTCGCAAAGATCGTGGGCTCCTGCGGCACCAGCGCCATACGAGCGCGGAGCGCAAACGGATCGGCCTCGGTAACCGGCACCCCATCGACCTCGATCATGCCGTTTTGCGGATCGTAGAAGCGCAGCAGCAGCTGAAGAATGGTGCTCTTGCCCGCGCCGGACGGGCCGACGATGGCGACCCGCTCGCCCGGTGAGACCGTGAAGCTCAGGCCATGCAGCGCTCGCTGCTCGGAGCGGGTGGGATAGGCGAAATGCACATCCTGGAAGGCCATGGTGCCGAGCGGCGGCTGCGGCAGGGCTTTCGGGTTCTGCGGGGCCTCAACAGCGGGCTTGGCCTCAAGAATCTCGCCTAAGCGTTCCGCCGCGCCGGCTGCCTGCGACAACTCGCCATAGACCTCGGAGAGCTGGCCGAGCGAGCTTGCGGCAAAGACCGCATAAAGCACGAATTGCGACAGCCGCCCGGCGGTCATGGCGCCGGCAAGCACGTCCTGCGCGCCGTACCAGAGCACGGCAACCACGCTCGCCGAGACCATGAAGATGCCTGCCCCCGTGAGAAAGGAGCGCATGGTGGTGGAAAGCCGCGCGGCATCGAACGCCTCCTCGGCGGCGAGCGCGAAACGGGAGGCGGTGAGGCTTTCCATGCCGAAGGCCTGCATGGTCCTGACCGCCCCGACGGCCTCCGCCGCATAGGCCGAGGCATCGGCAAGCCGGTCCTGTGCCGCGCGGGAACGCCGCCGCACCGCCCGGCCCGAAAGCACGAGGGGCAGCACGATCAGGGGAATGGCGAGGAGCACGAGAGCCGAGAGCTTCGGGCTCGTGATGATCATGAGCGCCACCGCGCCCAGGAACAGAAAGAGGTTGCGCAGCGCAATCGAGATGCTGACCCCGAAGGCCGCCTTCACCTGGGTGGTATCGGCAGTGAGCCGCGAGACGATCTCGCCGCTCTTGGTCTGGTCGAAGAAGGCGGGATCGAGCGAGGTCAGGTGCCGGAACACGGCGGAGCGCAGATCCGCCACCACGCGTTCGCCCAAGGTGATAACGAGGTAATAGCGAAGGGCGCTGGAGATGGCGAGAACGGCCACCACCACGATCAGCAGCAGGAAATAGGCGCTGATATAGGCCCTGCCCTGCTCCGAGAACCCGAAATCCACCACCCGGCGCACGGCGACCGGCACCACGAGGGTGGCGGCAGACGCCATGGTCAGCGCGGCCAGGGCCCCCGCGATGCGTCCTTTATAGGCCAGGCCATAGGGAACGAGCGGCTTGAGGGCACCAAGCGCGGCTTTGGGACGGGATTGGGCTTCAGAATATTCGGCCATCGCAGCCTTCATTTCAGGAATTCATGGACAGAGCCGTTTCCATGGGCGGGGAAACGGCCCGTTTCATTGAGGTGCCTCAATTTTCGATAAAGAAGCGGCCTACCTCTCCGAAAAATGCTCTGGAGCGGTTTAACACCTTTGCCCCCGCTTGTTTCAAGGTTGTAAGTGGGGTATAGGCGCGCATTCACCAATTCAGGCTCGATCTTACGCTGCGGGCTGACCAGATGTGGCTGGCCGCAAGAAGGACTATGGCAATGGCGCGCAAAGAAACCGATCACCCCGACTACCACTTCATCAAGGTGGTCCTGACCAACGGCACCGAGTACACCACCCGCTCGACCTACGGCAAAGAGGGCGATGTCCTCAACCTCGACATCGACCCGAGCACCCACCCGGCCTGGACCGGCGGTTCGCAGCAGCTGCTCGACCGCGGCGGCCGCGTGTCGCGCTTCACCTCGAAGTTCGGCAACCTGGGCGTCAAGAAGTAATCCGACCCTTCGGACACTTCGACCGGAATGCAAAAAGCCCCGCTCAAGCGGGGCTTTTTTGTTGTTTTGGACCCATTCTCTGGATCTCATCCTGATCCGATGCACCCTGCCGTCATCCCCGCGCAGGCGGGGATCCATATCCGCTAATGATGCAGAATGAAGCGGATGGGGAGCGCAGCGTCCCTCCTCCAACCGTCGTGGTTGTGGATTCCCGCCTTCGCGGGAATGACAACTGAAGGAGCTTTTGAAGCCATATCCTTGAGGTTTAGCTCAATAATGACTGGACGGCTGAGAGGCCTTTACTCCGCCGGAGCAAACGCCCGCTGGAGCATGCCGAGCTGGAGCGCCACCGGGTTCTCCCCCTGCGGCTGGAGCGGGGCCTCCTCCACGGCCTCCATGAGCAGGCGCTCAAGGTGGAGGATGCGGGCGTGAAGCCGCGTCGCAAGGCCGATCAGCTCGCGCAATCGCAGCGGCAGGGCCTCGTAATCCACCAGCGTCGTGGAGGTCTCATGGGAGTTCAGGCGCACCCGGGCCTTTTCGGCCTGGGCCTGATCCGGCGTGATCTCGCCTTCGGCGACGGCGCGCTGGAGCAGGAGCCAGGAGGCAACCTGCATGAGGCGGGTCGTCAGGCGCATGCTCTCGGAGGCATAGGCCACGCTCGCCTCGCGCTTGAGATGGCGCGATTCCTCGCGGCCGGGCCCATCGAGATAGGCCGCTGTCTCCTCGACAAGCTCCATGCCCTCCTGGAAGAGGGCGGAAAACGCTTCCGAGCCCACGAAATTGTGGCCGAAGCGCGCAGGTTCGATGTCGAGTCGGATCACGTCGGGCTCGTTCAAGAGACCGTCTCCCCAAGGCGATAACCCCGGCCGGAACCGGGTCAAGTTCATGTGCTGGAGGGGAATATAGAACGGGCTTTGCCGGGATGCTCTGGTAACCTCTTCTTAAGGTTAAGCCAGAAGGTTGCGTCCCCGCGCCACAAAAAGCGAGCCGCTCAAAGCGGCTCTTGGGAGTCTAACAGGGAGGCGTCCAACAGAGTGGGAGGAAGACCACTCAGGACCATCCGGCGGGAGAAAACCGGACGCTCCTACGTTGGCGCAAAATCATTAAAACCACGTTAACCTTGCCCGAGCCTGAAGAAGGCGCTGGCGGCATCCCGGGAATTTTCCTTCACGCGCTTCGCCTCCTTCAGACGGGCGATTTCCTTTTCCAGCACGGCTACGCGCTCATCGAGCTCATCCACCGAGAGCATCGACAGGTCCTGGCCGATTTCGTGGGCGCTTACCATTACGCGCGGCTCGTCGCCGAAGGGATCGAAGGCCATGGCATTCTCCTCCTGTAGAGATATCGTCTGAACGTTAATCCGGCATGCCTTGCTTGCCAACTTTGCCCTATATGGGCCGAGCATGACCAAAGGAGGGACAAGATGGAGCCGATTCCAGGCACGATGCGCGCGGTCGTCGCGGATGGCCAAGGCGGTCCTGAGGTCCTGAAGCTGGTCGAACGGCCGGTGCCGCAGCCCATGGAAGGCGAAATCCTGGTGCGTGTGCGCTTTGCCGGGGTGAACCGCCCGGACGTAATCCAGCGCCAGGGCGGCTATCCCCCTCCTCCCGGTGCGCCGGACATTCTCGGCCTCGAAATCGCGGGCGAGGTGGTGGCGCTGGGCCAGGGAGCGAGCCGGTTCGGCCTTGGCGCCAAGGTCATGGCCCTGGTGCCGGGCGGGGGTTATGCCGATTACGCGGTGGTCCATGAGGACAATACCCTGCCCGTACCGGACGCCCTCTCCCTGGAACAGGCCGGCGCCGTTCCGGAAACCTATTTCACGGTCTGGACCAACGTGTTCGAACGCGGGGCCCTGAAGGAGGGCGAGACCCTGCTCGTCCATGGCGGCACCTCCGGCATCGGCACCACGGCGATCCAGCTCGCCAAGGCTTTCGGCGCCAAGGTGATCGCGACCGCGGGCAGCCCCGAGAAATGCGAAGCCTGCCTTCGGCTCGGAGCGGATGTGGTGGTCGACTACCGGAATTATGATTTCGTGGCCGCCGTGAAGGAGGCGACCGACGGCCGCGGCGCGGACGTGATCCTCGATATGGTGGGCGGCGACTACATTCCCCGCAACCACGAGGCCGCCGCCCAGGATGGGCGCATCGTCCAGATCGCCTTCCTGAAAGGCAGCAAGGTCGAGGTGGATTTCCGCCGCCTCATGCTCAAGCGCCTCACCCATACGGGCTCGACCCTGCGCTCCCGCTCAGTTTTGGAGAAAGCAGCCATCGCCCAGGCTCTCGAGGCCAAGGTTCTGCCTCTGCTGGCCCAAGGGCTCTGCAGGCCGGCGATGGATTCGACCTATCCCCTGGAGGATGTGGCCAAGGCCCATGCCCGGATGGACGGGGGCGAGCATATCGGGAAGATCGTGCTGAAGGTCTAAGGGTTCCTTTGGGGTCCAATGCGTTAAAGTTTGCAACATCGCCCGACGCTCCCTATAATCACCCCGTTTCCCTCACATCGTGAGACGAGATGCTCCGGGCCCACCGGTTCGGAGCGCAAGAGAGTTTTGCCGTGCGGCGCCGATGTCCGGTGCCCGGCTCGAAGGAGGTTCACCCCATGTCCCAGGGACCGCTGATGCCGAAGGCGACGGCCGTTTGGCTCGTCGAGAACACGTCGCTGTCGTTCGACCAGATCGCCGATTTCTGCAAGCTCCACCCGCTCGAGGTGAAGGGCATCGCCGACGGCGAAGTCGCGGCAGGCATCAAGGGGCTCGACCCGATCACCACGGGCCAGCTGACCCGCGAAGAGATCGAGAAGGCTCAGGCCGATACCAGCCACCGCCTGAAGCTCGCCGAGTCGCGCGTGAAGCTGCCGGAGCAGAAGAAGATCAAGAAGGGCCCGCGCTACACCCCCGTGTCGCGCCGCCACGACCGCCCCAACGCGATCCTCTGGCTCGTGCGCAACCATCCGGAGCTGAAGGACGCGCAGATCATGCGCCTCGTCGGCACCACCAAGACCACGATCCAGCAGGTTCGTGAGCGCACCCACTGGAATTCCGCGAGCCTTTCGCCGATGGACCCGGTGACGCTGGGCCTCTGCTCGCAGATCGATCTCGACTTCGAGGTGCAGCGCGCTGCCAAGGACCGTCCGCATGTGGAGCCGCAGGATCAGGGCGGCACCCTGCTCCCGGCGGAAGTCTCCACCGCCGAGCCTACGCGCGATGAGCCCTTCGCCGACATGAGCCGCCCGAAGCCGCAGCCGGAAGAAGACATCGACGTCAACTCGGTCTTCGCCAAGCTCAAGCAGCTCAAGCGCTCGGACGACGAGGAAGAATAAAACGAAAGGCCCGGAGCGATCCGGGCCTTTTTGTTTGCGCTCACGGCAGGCGTCATCCCGGACGAAGCGCAGCACCGATCCGGGATCGCTTTAAGGATGAAGCGCCCCTCTCAACAGAGCATTGCGCGGTTCGTGATCGAAAGCCCAATCATCTGCGATAGCTTCAAAAGTTTGATCCCGAAAATAAAACAGGAAATGCCGCGAGGTGTTCTTCTCCGATGAAATCGGAACCCAGTCCGTCGGGAGATCTCGAGCCGGATCATCACCATGGATCTCATAAAACTCGCCCCATTGGGGCACTACCTTGCTGTAGCGACACTGCCCGCGATACCAACCTTCGTCGTTTGTAGCCCCAATCCGGTATTTGACGCATTTGGTGAAGCGGAGAACTCCAATTTCGTTCTCTTCGAATTGTTTGAAGAGTTGGGCATTGAGGACAAATTCAAGCAGAACATCCGCCCCTGAGAGTGACGCTTTGGGGTTAGGAGCATTCGGCTCTGCGTTCCAATCCTTATTGAGTTTCTCGAACCGAAGACCGGACATAGGGGCTGTAGCTTGCCACGAGCTTTGATCTCTTGGCTTAGAGCGGGTCAAGAGAGTCTTGAATATCGAGAGCAACATCAAGCTATCCAACCACGCCTCGGCTCTTCAGCACATCGCCGATCTCCTCGAGGATCGCGGGATCGTCGATAGTAGCGGGCATGTTCCATGCGTCGCCGTCGGCGATCTTCTTCATGGTGCCGCGCAGGATTTTTCCCGAGCGTGTCTTCGGCAGGCGCTGCACGGTGATGGCGAGCTTGAAGGCGGCCACAGGTCCGATCTTCTCGCGCACGAGACCGACGAGTTCCTTCTCGATCTCCTCCGGCGTTTTCTGCACGCCGGATTTCAGCACCACGAAGCCGCAGGGCACTTCGCCTTTGAGCTGATCCTTCATGCCGATCACGGCACATTCGGCAACGGCCGGATGGGAGGCGAGCACTTCCTCCATGCCGCCGGTGGAGAGACGATGGCCCGCCACGTTGATGATGTCGTCCGTGCGGCCCATCACCCATACGTAACCATCCTCGTCGATGTAGCCCGCATCGGACGTGTTGTAATAGCCGGGATAGACGGAGAGGTAGGATTCCTTGAAGCGCTCATCCGCCTGCCAGAGCGTCGGCAGCGCACCGGGCGGCAGCGGCAGCTTGATGACGATGGAGCCCATGGTGCCGGGAGCGACCTGCTTGCCGCCCTCATCCAGCACCTCTACCGTGTAGCCCGGCAGCGGCACCGTGGGCGAGCCGTGCTTGACGGGAAGCGCTTCGATCCCGAGCGGATTGCCGACCACCGGCCAGCCGGTTTCCGTCTGCCACCAATGATCGATCACCGGCACGTGCAGAATGTCCTCGGCCCATTTGACCGTATCGGGATCGGCGCGCTCGCCTGCGAGGAACAGCGCGCGGAACGAGGACATGTCGTATTTCTTGAGGAGTTCCGCTTTTGAATCTTCCTTCTTGATCGCACGAAACGCCGTGGGCGCGGTGAACAGCGTCACGACGCCATGATCGGAAATCACGCGCCAATACGCGCCCGCATCCGGCGTGCCGACCGGTTTGCCCTCGTAGAGAATGGCCGTGCAGCCATGCAGCAGCGGCGCGTAGACGATGTAGGAATGGCCGACCACCCAACCCACATCGGACGCGGCCCAGAACACTTCGCCGGGCTTCACGCCGAAGAAATTGCTCATGCTCCATTTGAGCGCGACCATGTGGCCGCCATTGTCGCGCACCACGCCTTTCGGCTTGCCGGTGGTGCCCGACGTGTAGAGCACGTAGAGCGGATCGGTGGCGGCGACGGGCACGCATTCGGCACGTCTGTTTTCCGATTTCGCTTTCGCGACTTCCTGCGCCCAATCGAGATCGCGGCCCTCGATGCGCGGGCATTCGAGCTGCGGGCGCTGATGGATCAGGCATGCATCGGGCTTGGTCGAGGAGAGCTGGATCGCCTCGTCGAGCAGCGGCTTGTAAGGAACAACCTTTGCGCCTTCGATGCCGCATGACGCGGAGAGAATGACCTTCGGCTTCGCATCGTCGATGCGGGTCGCGAGCTCCTTCGCGGCGAAACCGCCGAACACCACGGAATGGATCGCGCCGATGCGCGCGCAGGCGAGCATCGCGAAAGCCGCTTCCGGGATCATCGGCATGTAGACGATCACGCGGTCGCCTTTCTCGACGCCCATGCTTTGCAGCACGGCGGCGAGCGCGGAGACCTCATCTTTCAACTCGGCGTAAGAGATGCTGCGCTTGGAATTCGTGACCGGGCTGTCGTAGATGATCGCGGCCTGATCGCCGCGCGTCGCCGCGTGACGGTCGACGGCGTTGTAGCAGGTGTTGCATTCCGCGCCTTCGAACCAGCGGCCATAGGCGCCCGATTGCGGGTTGAACACCTTGTCGGCGGGCTTGAACCAGTCGATCTCCCGGGCGGCCTCGCGCCAGAACCCTTCCGGATCGGATTTCCAGCGGGCATAGACCTCACGATAGCGGCCTTGGGTTGATGAGCCTTGGGTTGATGTCATGGCGCTTCCCCGTTGCTTTCACCGCATGAGACTTGAGCGTGCCGTTGTGGTAGCAGGCAAAGCAACTGTGGTCAGGAACGACTTTCGGCCACTCGACTTTCGGCGAGTTCTTAGACTTCGATGATTACCAATCCGCTTTTCTACGCCGCCGCCATTCCGGCCGTCACGCTCATGGGACTTGCCAAGGGCGGTTTATCGGGGCTGGGGCTTCTCTCCCTGCCGCTGATGGCGCTGGCGGTCTCGCCGGTGCAGGCCGCCGCCATCACGCTGCCGATCCTGATCGTGCAGGATGTGGTGTCCGTCTGGGCCTACAGGCACACCTGGGACAAGCGGAACGTAGTGCTGCTGATCGCAGGCGCGACCCTGGGTGTTCTCATGGGATATCTTCTCGCGGCGCAGGTCTCGGATGCTGCGATCAAGCTTGCGGTAGGCGTGATCTCCATCGCGTTTGCGATCCGCCGGATGATGCTGGAGCGCAGCGCCATCCCGCCTGAGGCGGCTTATGCCGATACGCCGCGCGGCCTCTTCTGGGGTTGGGTGACGGGTTTCACCAGCATGATTGCGCATGCGGGCGGACCGCCCTTCCAGATCTACGTGATGCCGCAGAAACTGCCGCGTGACGTCTTCGTCGGCACCGGCGCGGTGGTGTTCGGCATCCTCAACTGGATCAAGGTGCCGCCCTATGCAGCGCTGGGGCAGTTCACGATGGAAAATCTGGTGACCGCAGCGGCGCTCTTTCCCGTGGCCATCGCCTCCACCTGGGCGGGCGTTCTGCTCGTGCGGCGCGTGTCCGGGCAGAGCTTCTACACGGCGGTCTATGTTCTCTTGGTGCTGGTGGGCGGCAAGCTCGTCTATGACGGCGCGAGCGCGCTTTTCTGATCTCAAAGAAAAAGCCGCCGCCTCTCGAAGGAAGCGACGGCTCTTTTTGGGAAATGATGAAAGTCGGCCTTTAATGCACCGCCGTATCTGAACTACGAAGGCGGCTGATCTCGTCCTTCAGTTGGAGTTTTTTCCGCTTCAGTTCTGCAAGTCTCATGTCGTCCATCGATGGGCTGTTGAGGGCGTCTTGGATCTCGCGCTCAAGAGCCCTGTGCTTACGCTCAAGCTCTACCAGATGGTTCTGCAGCGGCATGTCAGTTCCTCCTGTCTGATTACTGACAGGCGATAGTTTGCCAGACATACTATGGCGAGTCGAAGGCGAAATTGACAAAAATCGACCGGTGAAGAGGCTGCCTTCATCTTGCCCTTCAAAGGCCTTGCGCGCATAATCCCGCGCTCTTCCCGGGCCCTCGTGGGGCTTGGAACTCTAGGTTGATTTTTGAATGACCGAGCAGGCTGACCTCGAAACGGACTTGGCGCGCCTCAAGCAGGAGCACCGCGATCTCGACATGGCCATCGATGCCCTCGAGAGCATGATTGCCGGGGACCAACTCCAGCTTCAGCGCCTCAAGAAGCGCAAGCTCGCTCTCAAGGACCAGATCATCCGACTGGAAGACCAGCTCACGCCCGACATCATTGCCTGAAAAGGCTTGAGCTTTTCGTCCCGAATGCTTGCCTGCCGGGAGCGGCTTCGTTATGTCCGGCTCTTACCTTAGGCGTTGAAAGCCGGAGCATGTCATGGCGAAAGCCCCCGTTGCCATCATCATGGGCAGTCAGTCGGACTGGGCGACCATGCGCCATGCCGCCGAAACCCTGGACGCGCTCGGCATAGCCTACGACGCCCGCATCGTTTCCGCCCACCGCACCCCGGATCGGCTCGTGGCCTTCGCCAAGGGCGCCAAGGCCGAAGGGTTCCAGGTGATCATCGCTGGCGCAGGGGGTGCTGCCCACCTGCCCGGCATGGCGGCCTCTATGACCCCCCTCCCCGTCTTCGGTGTGCCGGTGGAATCGAAGGCCCTGTCCGGCCAGGACAGCCTGCTCTCCATCGTGCAGATGCCCGCCGGCATTCCGGTCGGCACCCTCGCCATCGGCCGGGCCGGCGCCGTGAATGCGGCCCTTCTCTCCGCCGCCGTGCTCGCCCTCCACGATTCGGGCCTTGCAGAGCGGCTCGATGCCTGGCGCAAGCGCCAGAGCGACAGCGTCGCCGAACGCCCCTCCGACGAAGGTTGAAAAATCCATGATCCGTCCCGGCTGCACCATCGGAATCCTCGGAGGCGGGCAGCTTGGCCGCATGATGGCAATCGCCGCCGCCCAGCTCGGATTGAGAGCGCATATTTACGCCCCTGAAGAGAACAGCCCCGCCTTCGACGTGGCCGCCGACATCACTGTCGCCCCTTACGAGGACGAGGCGGCGCTGGTGCGCTTCGCCAAGTCCGTCGACGTAGTGACGTATGAATTCGAGAACGTGCCGAGCGAGACCGCCGCGACCTTGAGCGCCCATACCCTGCTCGCGCCCAATGCCCAGGCGCTTGCCGTCTCGCAGGACCGTTTCCTGGAAAAGACCTTCATCTCCGGCCTCGGCATTCCGGTGGCTCCTTTTGCGGCCTTCGCCAACGAGGCGGAGCTGCTCGAGGCCGTGGAGCGGCTCGGCCGCCCCGCCGTGCTCAAGACCCGCCGCTTCGGCTATGACGGCAAGGGCCAGGTCATGATCCGGCCCGGCACCGACCCGGCCGCCGCCTGGGCAGAGATCGGCCGCGCGCCATCGATCCTCGAAGGCTTCGTGCCCTTCGAACGCGAGGTTTCGGTGGTGGGCGCCCGCACGGCCTCCGGCGCCTTCGCGGCCTATGATCTGTGCGCCAACGAGCACAAGCACCACATTCTCGACACCACCCGGGTTCCGGCAGGCGTCTCGGCCCCAACCGAGGCGGAGGCCATGCGGATCGCCAAGACAATTGCCGACGCCCTGGATTATGTGGGCGTGCTCGCCGTCGAGCTGTTCCTGGTCTCGGAGAACGGCTCCGAGCGTCTGGTGGTGAACGAGATCGCCCCCCGGGTGCATAATTCCGGCCACTGGACCCTGGGCGGGGCCACGACCTCGCAATTCGAGCAGCATATCCGCGCCGTCTGCGGCTGGCCCTTGGGCTCTGCCGTCCGCCTCGGCCAGGTCGAGATGCAGAACCTCATCGGCCACGATGTGGACGAGTGGGAGCGGATCCTGGCCGAGCCGGGGGCCTATCTGCAGCTTTACGGCAAGGCGGAAGCAAGAGCGGGCCGCAAGATGGGCCACGTGACCCGCGTTTTTCCTGAAAAGGGCTGAAACCTTACGATTTTGCCGGCGTTATCACCCTGGCGTGGCGCTTTTGTCGGAACGAACCCTGGACAGGTAAGGCTTCTTCTGGTATCGACGCCCACCAAGATTGAGGTGCGCATGACGCGCCTCGTTTTCTTTTACACAATCGAAACGGTTCAAAACACGAGGAATTCGCGTGCAGGTTCTTGTCCGGGATAACAACGTCGATCAGGCGCTCCGCGCTCTCAAGAAAAAGATGCAGCGTGAGGGCATCTTCCGCGAGATGAAGCTCCGCGGCCACTACGAGAAGCCGTCTGAGAAGAAGGCCCGCGAGAAGGCCGAGGCCGTCCGCCGCGCCCGCAAGCTGATCCGTAAGCGCATGCAGCGCGAAGGCCTTCTGCCTTCGAAGCCGCGCCCCACGGCTCGCTAAGACCGATACGCAGGCCTAACGGCCAGCCCGTCGATTGTGAATCAGCGCCCTCTGCGCCAGCAGGGGCGCTGTTTGCATTTCAGGACCATCCCATCCTCTCTGCGGCGACGTTTTGACCCCCTCCCCCTGCCGCAGATCGGACTATAATCCTCTTCCCCGCCTTTCTGTTGCCGTGTTTCACGGATGTTAAGGTTTATCCTTTAAACCGCCCCTCACTAGTTGAGTACAGAAGTTGGAGACGAAGGTGATCGCCCCATCGATTCGCCGCTTTGCGCCCCTGAGCCTGGCCCTGACCACCCTTAGCCTTGCCGCCTGCAGCACGACGGGCGGTGCCCCCACCCAGCGCATCGCCGTGGTGGAAGAGGACACGCAAGGCACGAGCCAGGTGAATATCTCGTCCTTGTCCGACGTGATCTCGCGCAATCCGAACGATCCGAGCGCCTACAACACCCGCGGCGCGGCCTATGCCCGCGTGGGCCGCTATTCGGATGCCATGACGGACTTCACGAAGGCGATCCAGCTCGATCCCAATTACGCCCCGGCCTATACGAACCGCGCGCTGGCCCTTCGCCAGACGGGCCGCAACGACCAGGCACTCTCGGATTTCACCCGTTCAATCCAGGCGGACCCGAATTACGGACCGGCCTATATCGGCCGCGCCAACCTGCTGCGCGCCCAGAACAATTTCCAGGAAGCCCTGAACGACCTGAACATGGCCACCCGCCTTCTGCCCGAATCGGCTGAGGCGCTCCATTCGCGCGGCCTGCTCTATCAGCGCCAGAACATGCACCCGCAGGCAATCCTGGATTTCGACGCCACCATCGACCGCAACCCCTTCGTGGCGGCCCCCTATGCCGCCCGCGGCCAGAGCTACGTGGCGACGAACCAGTTCGACAAGGCCATCGAGGACTTCAACGCGGCCCTCAACGTCAACAACAAGGACGCCGATTCCTGGGCTTGGCGCGGCGTGGCGATGGAACGCAAGGGTGACAAGCAGGGCGCCGTCGAGAGCTATTCCCGCGCTCTCGCCCTCGACTCATCGAACTCGGTGGCACGTCAGGGCAGCTCCCGCCTCCAGGGCGGCGTGGCGGGTCTGTTCCGCTGATCGGTGGAGAGAGGCGCGGCATGACATTCGCCGCCCCTCACTTTCGCGACCTTTCCGACATCGCACGATTTCTCGAAGCGCATGCGAGCCTGCATGCGCTTCTTTTGCATGTGGAGAGCCTCGATCTCCCGGATGCATGGATCGGTGCCGGCCTCATTCGCAACGCTGTGTGGGATGCGCTTCACGGACGCGAGGTGGATGTCTCGCGTCTCAACGATGTTGACGTGGTTTTTCTCGACCATGCCGATGCGAGCGAGGCGCAGGACCTGGCGATCGAGGATCGCCTGCGCGATCTGGCTTCGGATATTCCCTGGCAGGTGCGCAACCAAGCTCGGATGTATCAGCGCAACGGAGATGCACCGTACCGGAGCACATATGAGGCCATCGCTTGCTGGCCGGAGACGGCAACAGCCATCGCCGCGAGAATGGTGCGTGGCCGAGTTGAGGTGATGGCACCCCACGGCATCGAGGATCTCGTCAATCTCATCGTGAGACCGCCCCCCGCTTTCGCGCACAAGATGAATATCTACCGCGAGCGCATCCGCTCCAAGGATTGGGCGGCCCGCTGGCCAAAGCTCACATTCATCGACGCGGCTCTTGAGCCTGCGTCATAGCTCCTTCTTCAGGAACGCCACGTAAGGCTCGAAGCCGAATTGCGTATAGGTGCGAACCGCGCGGTCATTGGCGACGAGAGCGCCGATCATGAGACGCTTGAGGCCTGCTTCCTTCGTCAGCCGTTCGGCCTCGTTCAGGAGCATCTGGCCGATGCCTTTTCCGCGCCATGCCGCATGCACGATCAGGTCCGTCACCGTGCCGTGGTTGCGGACATCGGCCGAGACATAGGCAGCATCCCGGTCGAAGGAGAGGCCCATGGCGCCAACGACGACGCCGTTCTCCTCGGCCAGCACGATGCGTCCGTTGCGCTGGGTGAGGCGCGCGATGAGCTCGTCGTAATAGGCATTCGCCCCGGCATGGTCACGCCGCCGGTCGCCCACCAGATCGGCCTCGAACACATTGAGCTGATGGATCAGCTCGACGACAATGTCGCGGTCTTGCGGGAGAGCGGTGCGGAGAGAGATCGAGGACATGGCAAACCTGAAGACAACCGAAAGTCGCCTTCCTTAAACCAGCTTTCGGAGGCTTCGTCATTCCCGAAACATCGCCTTTGAAAGGGCCAAAACGAAAATGCCCGGCACTAGGCCGGGCATTCTGCAATCCGATGCGATGTCAGATCAAAGGTTCTTCAGAACCTCGTCCACCACCTTCTTGGCATCTCCGAAGAGCATCATGGTGTTGTCGCGGAAGAACAGCTCGTTCTCGACGCCCGCATAGCCTGAGCCCATGCCGCGCTTGATGAAGAGCACGGTCTTGGCCTTCTCCACGTCGAGGATCGGCATGCCGAAGATTGGCGATGCGGGATCCGTCTTCGCCGCCGGGTTCGTGACGTCGTTCGCGCCGATCACGAAGGCCACGTCGGCCTGCGCGAATTCGCCGTTGATGTCTTCCAGCTCGAACACCTCGTCGTAAGGCACGTTGGCTTCCGCGAGCAGCACGTTCATGTGGCCGGGCATACGGCCCGCCACCGGGTGAATGGCGTATTTCACTTCCACGCCTTCAGCCTTCAGTTCGTCCGCCATCTCGCGAAGCGCGTGCTGCGCCTGCGCCACCGCCATGCCATAGCCCGGCACGATGATGACCTTCGAGGCGTTCTTCATGATGAAGGCCGCATCGTCCGCGGAGCCATGCTTCACGGGGCGCGTCTCGGCAGCGCCGCCGGCTGCAGCAGCCGTCTCGCCGCCGAAGCCGCCGAGGATGACTGAGATGAAGCTGCGGTTCATGCCCTTGCACATGATGTAGGACAGGATCGCACCGGACGAGCCCACCAGCGCACCGGTGATGATGAGCGCGAGGTTACCCAGCGTGAAGCCGATGCCTGCGGCTGCCCAGCCCGAATAGGAATTGAGCATCGACACCACGACCGGCATGTCCGCGCCGCCGATGGGGATGATGAGCGTGACGCCGAGCACGAAGCTCACCAACACGATGAGCCAGAATATGGCGTGGCTCTCGGTGCGGATGAACATGACGAGCAGCACCAGCAGCGCCAGTCCCAGGCCGATATTGATGAGGTGGCGCGAGGGCAGCAGGATCGGCTTGCCGGACATGCGTCCGTCGAGCTTCAGGAACGCGATCACGGAGCCGGTGAAGGTGATCGCGCCGATGGCGACACCCAGCGCCATCTCGAAGAGCGAACCGCCATGGATCGCACCGGCCACGCCGATGCCGAAGGCCTGCGGCGCATAGAGCGCGCCTGCCGCAACCAGCACGGCGGCGAGACCGACGAGCGAGTGGAAGGCGGCGACAAGCTGCGGCATCGCCGTCATGGGCACGCGGCGAGCCACCGTCGCGCCGATGGTGCCGCCGATCACGAGACCCCAGAAGGCCAGGAACCAGCCGCCGAAGCCGTTCGGGGGAGCCACCATGAGCGTGGTGAGGATGGCGATGGCCATGCCCACCATGCCGAACAGATTGCCCTGGCGCGACGTGGTGGGATGAGACAGGCCTCGCAGCGCCAGAATGAAGAGGACGCCGGAGACGAGATAGAGAAGATTGGAGGTATTTGCAGATACCATCAGGGCACCGCCTTCATTGTCTTGCCGCCGAACTCAACGCCGGCGAATTCAGGATAGACTTGGGTAAAGATGCTGACTTGTGGCTTCGCGCTGAGGTCCAGCAGGTACCAGGCGCTGTCATCGATGATCGCCAAGGTCTGCGACTTCGCTTCCACGGCCTTGGCGTTGACCTCCATCGTCAGCTCTGTCGGAATCAGAACGTAAGGAGTGCCGCTCGGCAGCTGACGAAAGTCGGCTGTTGCCATGTCCATTTTGAACGAGCGTATCGATACGTTTGCGAATGCCTCGCTCATCTTATCGATCACGCCCTTGCGGACCGTTGCAGTATCGAGAGAGCTTTGCTTCGCGATATGCTCCATGATCCGTGGGGGAACCACCGCAAGAACTTGCTCCATCTGCCGTCCGGTGATGGCTTTTTGAAAATCCAGCAGGGTTTGATCAAGTGCTGCGCGCTCGGCGGCTGTCAGGTCACGAGCTTCTGCAGGTCCCGTCATGGCAAATGCAATGACCAGAGCAGCAAGCATCACCATCGCTTGCATGCCCTTGAGCAAAGCAGGAAAGCCTCGTGGGAGCGTCATCGTCAGTGCTTTCCAGCTCGTGAGCCAGGCGCACCATCTTTTTTCTTGTACATGGCGAGCATGCGCTGGGTCACCAGGAAGCCGCCGAAGATGTTGATGCTGGCGAGGATGAGGCCGATGAAGCCGAGCCCCCGCGCCCAGACCGGACCGTCACCGATGCCGTCGGCGAGATTGACGCCGACCGCGAGCAGCGCGCCGACCACGATCACCGAGGAGATCGCGTTCGTCACCGACATGAGCGGCGTGTGCAGCGCAGGCGTCACCTGCCAAACCACGTAATAGCCGACGAAGATCGCCAGCACGAAGATGGCCAGCTGAAACACGGTAGGATCCACCGCACCATGCGTGACGGTGGAAACGGCCGCGCCTGCGGCAGCAGCCACCTGATCAGCCAGGGCCTGCGCGGTATCGGCCGCGCGCTGGGCGGTTTCCGCGGCTGCGCGGGCCTGCTCGACAGCCTGTTCGGGCGTGAGTGTCGCCATGAGGGTTCCCCCTTTGATTTTAAGCTTTGGGCTGGAAGGCGGGGTGAACCACCGCGCCGTCCCGGGTCAGGCAGGTCGCCTTCACGAGTTCGTCGTCCCACTTCACGGAGAGCGCCTTGCTCTCCTTGTCGACGAGGGTCTCGACGAAGGCATAGAGGTTCTTGGCGTAGAGGCTGGACGCGGTCGCCGCGAGGCGGCCGGGCACGTTGAGGTGACCGACGATCTTCACGCCCTTGTAATCCGCGACCTTGCCGGGCTTCGACACCTCGCAATTGCCGCCGCGCTCGACCGCAAGATCGACGATCACGGAGCCGGGCTTCATGGTTTCCACCATGGCCTTGGTCACGAGCTTCGGAGCCGGACGGCCCGGAATGAGGGCCGTGGTGATGACGATGTCCTGCTTGGCGATGTGGGAGGCGACGAGGGCCGCCTGCTTGGCCTGGTACTCCGCCGACATCTCCTTGGCGTAGCCACCGGCCGTCTCGGCCTGCTTGAACTCCTCGTCCTCCACCGCGATGAACTTGGCGCCAAGGCTTTCCACCTGCTCCTTGGCGGCGGGGCGCACATCGGTGGCGGTCACCACCGCGCCGAGGCGGCGGGCCGTGGCGATTGCCTGGAGGCCCGCGACGCCTGCGCCCATGACGAAGACGCGGGCCGCCGGCACGGTGCCGGCCGCCGTCATCATCATCGGCATGGCGCGGCCGTATTCGGCGGTGGCGTCGATCACGGCGCGGTAACCCGCGAGATTGGCCTGGGAGGAGAGAACGTCCATCACCTGGGCGCGGGTGATGCGGGGCATCAGCTCCATGGAGAAGGCAGCGACCTTGGAATCGGCGAGGCCTTTGAGGGCCGCTTCCTGGCCGTAGGGATCCATGATCGCGATGAGGAGCGCGCCGGGCTTCGCGCCGGCAAGCTCGCCCTCGGCCGGGCGGCGCACCTTGAGGATGATGTCGGCATCCTTGAGGGCCTCCTCGCGGGAAGCCACGACGGAGGCGCCTGCGGCCTCGAATTCGGCATCCGGGATGCCGGCCTTGGCGCCGGCGCCGGCCTGGATTGCCACGTCGGCACCCAGGGCCTTGTATTTCTTGGCCGTTTCAGGGGTCGCGGCGACGCGGGTCTCCGCTCCCTCGGTTTCGGAAAGAACGGCGATACGCATGAATTGCCCCCTGCGAATGGTTGAGACAAAGAAAAGGCCCTGAAAACAGGGCCTTTTGCTGCTCAGTAGAGAACGAGAGCCAGAAGCAGAAGCACGCCCACGGCGGCCGGGGCGCGAACCCCGATCGAGGGAGCGATAGCCCCGATGGCGCCGGCAGCAAGCGACAGGATGACTCCGAAGATCGCCGTCAGCCAGGCATGCTTGATGCCGCCGACCGCAAGGGCCAGCACGTGGCAGATGACGACGGCCGTGCCGATCTCGGCAAACCGCACGAATCCGTTGTAGGTCACCTCATGGGCGGGGCCGTCCATATCCGGACTGTAACCCCCATGCGGCGCATGTTTTGTATCGGCCATGATCAACGCCCTATTCACTTCGATTGTTAATTGCTGCGTTTAACCCATGCGGTGGGACGCCGCAATCTTTCGCAGCACGTTTCGGGAAAACTTTATGAACGCGCGAAACTGTTATTTTATCCCAAGAAACTCCCGCCATTGCGGCAGGCAGACCGTCTCGTAATCGTAACGCTCCACAGCGATCCGGCGGGCTTCTCTCGCCATGGCGGCGGATTTTTCCTTTTCTTCCAGCGTCTCGCGGACCCGCTCGGCCAAGGCCTTGTGGTCGAAGAAGGGGAAGAGGCGGCCATTGACCCCATCCGTGATGATCTCGCGAACCGGGGCCGTATCGGATGCCACGATCCGGCATTCGAGGGCCATGGATTCAATGGAGGACCAGGACAGCACGAAGGGATAGGTCATGTAGATATGGGCCGAGGAGACCTGCAGAACCTTCACGAACTGGTCGTAGGGCAGGTTTCCGACGAGATGGACTCGTGACCAATCCACCGGCCGGTCGATCTTGGACACGAAATGGTCGTACCAGGACTTGCCGCCCGGAGCCTGGCCTGAATAGCTGTTGCCCTTGCCGCCGATGACCACGACCTGGAGATCGGGATGGATATCGAGGAGATACGGCAGGCTCTTGAAGACGATGTGAGCCCCGCGCATCGGCTCGATATTGCGGGTCACATAGGTGACCACCGGCTTCTGACGGGTGAGCTTGGGGCCGTTCTGGCCAATCTGGATGCCGAGAGTGGGAGCCGGCACGAGGCGCTTGGTGTCGATGCCGTCATGGATGATGGCAACCCGGTCGTGCAGATAGGTCGGGAAAGTATCGCGCTGGTAGCGGGTCGGAGCCACGGCCACGTCGGCGGCGTCGAGAGCGCCGAGCTGCATGGAGTTCTTCAGGCGAAGGCGCCAGATCACCTCTTCATTGGTGACGGGGAACTCGGGATCGAAATCGAGGTCCTGGCCCTTGGCGTGATAGTAATATTCGAAATAGGCCACATGCTTGGCCTTGGGCCAGACGTCCTTCAGGAACAGGTTCTCGCCCCAACCCGTGTTGACCACCACCACGTCAGGCTCGAAACCCTGCTTGGCAAGCTCCCAGGCCTTGTGGGCGACGCCATAGGCCCGGCGCAGGCGCGGAATGACCGGGGAATAGCGAGCTTCGTGCTGCGGGTCCTCGGGACCGGGGACCGGGTTGTAGGGGAAATACTTCACGCCCTTGAGTTCACAGCCCTTGGTCATGCCAAGGGCCACCACCTCATGCCCCTCGGCGACGAAGGTCTGGGCAAGGCGCAGGAACTGGCCCGGAAAATTCTGGTGAACGAAAGCGATCTTCATCGGCTGCCCCTTACGTTTGGTAAGCTCTGTAAGGCTTTACCGCACAAGATGCAACCTCATTACATAGGAATCGGTAAACCGGAAGCTTGCAGGACCTCGGCCTGACGGTGAGCAAGGCCCTGAAGCGAAAACCGGTCGATCTCCGTCTCGAAGAGCTGGTGATAATTCAGCTCCGCCCGCAGATGCAGGAACACGGCCCCTAAGCCTACCGCCGCGCGGTCCATGAAGACGAATTCGCGCGGGACCGTGACCGGCCCCTTCTCTTTGAGCGCCTTGTGCACCTCGAAAGCCTGTCGCCGGCCGTACTCGCTGGGTTTCACCCCATCCGCCACCGTGCGAACCCGGTCATCGAGGAGCGGTGCATAGATGAAGCGCGCCCAGATGTTGAGGATGTCGATCAGCTCGTTGGACAGGCTCTTGAAGCCCCAGGTCTCGTAGGCATGAACGATGCGCGCGCGGTCATCCGTCTGCAGCCCGCGATAGAGATCGACCACACCGCCGACGAAGCGGGGAGGAAAGATGCGAACGCAACCGTAATCGAGAAGGTTGATGCCCTTCGCCTCTCCGCCCTCGGAGAAGACGGTGTAATTGCCGAGATGCGGATCGCCATGGATCACCGCCGCATGGCTGAAGGGATGCCACCACGCCTTGAACATCGCGATGGCCAGACGATTGCGGATCTCGACCGGGCTCTCCACGAATTGCAGGATCTTCTCACCCTCGAGCCATTGAAGCGACAGAAGCCGCCTGGTCGACAATTCGGGATGCACACGCGGCACGCGCACCTCCTCCACATCAGCGAGCGTGTGCGCATAAAGCGCCGCGTGCTTGGCCTCGCGCTCGTAATCGAGCTCCTCGCGCACGCGCTCGCCGATCTCCTGCGCGATCTCGCGGGTATCGATGGCGGGGTCCATGCGGCGATGGAGAGCGAAGACGAACTCGAGCTGCTTGAGATCAGCCTCCACGGCCGATTGCATGTCGGGATATTGCAGCTTGCAGGCAAGCGCCTCGCCATCCTGTGTCGTTGCGCGATGAACCTGGCCCAACGACGCGGCGGCCGACGGGTTCAAATCGAACGAGCCGAACCGGGCCTTCCATTGCGGCCCCAGCTCCGCCTGCATACGGCGCTTGACGAAAGCCGCACCCATGGGCGGCGCTTCGCTCTGCAGCTTCTGCAACTCGGCGGCATATTCCGGCGGGATGAGATCGGGAATGGTGGCAAGCAGCTGCGCCACCTTCATGATCGGCCCCTTCAACCCGCCGAGCGCCTGCGCGAGCGCCGCCGCGCTGGAGGCATCGCGCGCATCGCCGCCGAAGAGGCGCGCACCCGCCATGCGCGCCGCCACGCCGCCCATATTGGCGCCGACCCGCGCATAGCGGGCCGCACGGGCGGAGAAGCGGTTCGCTTCGTTGTCATGGTCGGCCATGGGCAGGTTTCTTTCCGATGAAATGCAGATGAGACCGAGACGCTCTTCTTAGAAAGCGCGTCTCGTTAGAAAGCGCGTCTCGGCTCCTTGCGCCAGAACAAGGATCAGGCCGCCTTCTCCATGGCCTCCAGCTCGCCGATGAGCCGTTCGATCATGGAGAGACCGATCTGCCAGAAAGACGGGTCCTTCGCATCGAGGCCGAAGGGCGCGAGCAGCTCGCCATAGGGCTTGGAGCCGCCTGCCGAAAGCAGCGCGAAATAGCGATCCACGAAGCCCTCGTTCGAGCGCTCGTAGATGCCGTAGAGCGAGTTCACGAGGCAATCGCCGAAGGCATAGGCATAGACGTAGAACGGCGAGTGGATGAAGTGCGGGATGTAGGTCCAGAAGGTCTCGTAACCCTCGCCGAGACGAATGGACGGGCCAAGCGATTCATCCTGCACGGACATCCAGAGTTCGCACAGTTTGTCGGCGGTCAGCTCGCCGTTGCGGCGCTCCAGATGCACCTTGCGCTCGAACGAGTAGAACGCGATCTGGCGCACCACCGTGTTGATCATGTCCTCGACCTTGGCCGCCAGCATCGCCTTGCGCTGCACGGGGTCCGTGGTCTGGTCGAGCAGGCGGCGGAAGGTAAGCATCTCGCCGAATACGCTCGCCGTCTCGGCGAGGGTCAGCGGCGTCGGCGCCATGAGCGCTCCGTTGGGCGCGGCGAGAACCTGATGCACGCCGTGACCGAGCTCGTGCGCGAGCGTCATCACATCGCGCGGCTTGCCCTGGTAGTTGAGCAGCACATAAGGATGCGCTGACGGAACGGTCGGATGCGCGAAGGCGCCAGGTGCCTTGCCGGGGCGCGTCGGCGCATCGATCCAGCCCTCATCGAAGAAGCGGCGCGCGATGTCGGCCATCTTCGGCGAGAAAGCGGAATAGGCGGAGAGCACCGTATCACGCGCATCGTTCCAGGGAATGGTGCGCTGCTCCACCTTGGGGAGCGGCGCATTGCGGTCCCAATGGTCGAGCTTGTCCTTGCCGAACCACTTGGCTTTCAGGGCGTAATAGCGATGCGACAGGCGCGGATAGGCCTCGCGCACGGCAGCGACCAGCGCATCCACCACTTCGCGCTCGACGCGATTGGCGAGATGGCGGGAATCCGCCACGTCCTGGAAGCTGCGCCAGCGGTCGGAGATTTCCTTGTCCTTGGCGAGCGTGTTGGTGATCAGCGTGAAGGTGCGCAGATTTTCCTTGAAGGTCTTGGCGAGCGCGTCGGAGGCGTCCTTGCGCACGCTCTCGTCCGTATCCTGCAGCTTGTTCAGCGTCGGCTCGATGGGCAGTTCCTCGCCGCGCACATCGAAACGCAGGGACGCGATGGTCTCGTCGAACAGGCGGTTCCAGGCGGAACGGCCGGTCACGGATTTCTCGTGGAAGAGCTGCTCGATCTTGTCGTCGAGCTGATAGGGCTTGTCCTTGCGCAGATCCTCGATCCACGGCTTGTAGTGAGACAGCGGCGCCTGGGACACGGCCTTGTCGAGCACCGCGTCGTCGATGCGGTTGAGTTCGAGGCCAAAGAACAGAAGCTCAGTGGAAGCGGCGGTGAGGCGCTCCTGCGTGTCGCCATAGAATTTCGCGCGCACCGGATCGGTGGTGTCGCCTGAATAGACGAGGCCCGCATAGGACATGATGCGTCCGAGTAGATCCTCCAGCGCCTCATAGCGCTTGATCACATCGGTCAGAGCCTGCGGAGCATTCTCGGCCCGCACCATATTGTCGAGCTTGCCGCGATAAGCTTCCGCGAAAGCCTTGCACTCGGCCTCGGCCTTCGCGAGGTCGTTCTTGAACGCCTCGCTCTCCATGCCCGGATAGAGATGGGTCAGGTTCCACTCAGGCAATGAGCCGAGATCGACCTGGGAGGCGCCGGTAGAGGAGGTCTGGGACACGGGAAAAGCTTTCTGAGGCATGGCTGGACGCTGTTTGAAACAAGTGATCCACATATTGGCTGCCTGAGGCCTGGGATCAACCCAGGCGATAGGGATCGGGGCCGCCGAAAGCGGGAGCGTTAAGGCGCGGTTTACCCTTGTCGCCCAGCATCGCCTTCACCCGATTCCCCGACCCTCGGCCCTTCATGCCCCTCCACCGGTTCTTCGCAGACGATATCCGCGCCCTTCGCCAGGGCGCGGCTGCATTCGAGCCGGGCTCGGAACGGGAGAGGACGGCTCGTCTCGCGGACAGGGCGGCGCGCTCCGCCCTCCCCGTCCTGATCGAGACGGAGGCCGGCAGCGGCGCCAAGGCCTTGGCCCAGGCGATCCACGAGGGGAGCGAACGCAAGGCTCGCCCCTTCATCGTCTTCCGGGCGGAAGAGGCCGCATCCGGCGGCGAGCCCCAGGCAACGGCCCTCCTGAGGAACATCAGAAACGCCCATGGCGGTACCCTCTTCATCAACGACGCGGGACACCTGCCCCAGGACGCGCAAGGGCGACTGATGGAGGCGCTGTTTCCCCAGGAAGGCGCACGCCCGGCCCGGCGTCTCGACGTGCGAATCATCGCGAGCGCCGGTTTCGACCTGGCCGACCGGGTTCGCGAGGCCTCCTTCCGGCACGATCTCTATTACCGGCTCCAGGCGATGCCCCTGGCCCTTCGCCCTTTAAGGGCGCAACGGGAGGCGATCGCGGAATGGGCGAGCCTGTTCGCCGAGCGCTTCGCGCAGGACGAGGGCAAGACGATCCGGGGATTGAGCGCGGACGCTCTCACCCTTCTTACGCGCTACGACTGGCCAGGCAATCTGCGGCAGCTCGAGAACGCCATCTATCGCGCGGTGATCCTCGCCGATGGAGCTTTTTTGACGCCATCGGAGTTTCCACAAATAGCCGCCCGAGTGGACGGCTTCCGCATCGCGATCCCGCCCGTTCCGGCGGCGCGGATTCTTGCGCCCATTCGCGAGCAGGAATCATCCGCACCAGCAGATCCGCACGCCCTGTCACTTGTTCGTGAGAGCGGCGAGATGCTCACCCTCGCGGAACTCGAAGAGCGCGCCATCCGCTTCGCGCTCGTGCATTATCAAGGGCATCTATCGGCCATTTCGCGCCATCTCGGAATCGGGCGTTCGACCCTTTACCGAAAATTGAAAGAACTTGGCCTAAACGATGCAGCCGCATGACGCCTTCGTGCGTTAAGCGTAGCAGACGTGTCTCTGCACACTGACGAATTTTCATTTGAACGGGAGGATGAAAAAGTCCTCCACCCATTGCGAGAAGGAGATGGGCCATGCGTGATTGGCGCAAGACAGCATTGTGGCTGGGCCTGTTCGGATCGGTGTCGCTCCTGCCTCTCACGGCAATAGCCCAAACCCTCGACAATGACCTCGCACTGTCGCAGAGCCCTGCGGAGCCCTCGTTTAACGATGTGGCGATGCCCGGCGCGCCGATGCAGAAGGCGGCAACGGAGACGATCCCGCTCCCCGAGCCTGCGCCCGTCACTCTCGATAAGGCCGACCTGAAGCCCGAGCCCGCCATCAGCATTCCCCTGCCCGAGGCAGCGCCCGTCACCGCACTGATGCAGCAGGACGTGTTGCGCATCGCGATGCAGAACCTGCTCGCCAGTGATGCGGCCATGCGCGATCTGCGCCTGAACAGGAAGGAACGCGAGTCCCTCACGGCTTTCTACGCGCAGGCAGAGCGCCCCCTCGCCTGGGCGCAGGACGGAGCTTTCACGCCCGCCGCCATGGGTGTCGTCGCACGCCTAAAGGCTGCGGACGAGGACGGGCTCGATTCCACGTCCTATCCCCTGCCCGATCTGAAATTGCTTAAAAGTGCCTCGCCCGCCCAATGGGCCGAGGCCGATCTGAAGCTCTCGGCCTCCGTGATCCGCTATGCGCGCGATGCCAGGGGCGGACGCATCGATCCGTCGAGCCTCTCAAAGCTCGCGACCCCGAAGCTGGCGATTCCCGAAGCCGCCGAAGTTCTGCGGAAGGTGGCCTTCGCGAAGGATGCGAATGCGGCGCTCTCCTCCTACAACCCCTCCCATGCGGGCTATCGCGCCCTGCGGGAGCGGCTGGCTGACCTGCGCGCCAGTCATCCCTCTCAGCCGAGCGTGCGCGTGCCCAAGGGCCCGGCGCTTCGCGTCGGCATGAAGGATCCGCGCGTGCCGCTGATCCGCGCCCGCTTCAACCTGAAGGACGACAGCGACCAGAATGTCTATGATGAGCGCCTCGCCTCGGCGGTGGCCGCCTTCCAGAAGGAAAAGGGCCTGCCGACCAACGGCGTCCTGACGCAGCAGACGGTCGCCGCCCTGTCGGGCCCCTCGCTGGCCCAGCGCGAGGCGGAGCTGATCGCCAACATGGAGCGCTGGCGCTGGCTGCCCGAAGATCTGGGCGAGCGCCACATCCTCGTGAACGTGCCCGAGTTCCGCCTGCAGCTCATGGAGGATGGCAAGGCCACCCACGAGGCGCGGGTGATCGTCGGCAAGGAACAGTCCCAGACGCCGATCTTCTCCGAGGAAATGAAATACCTCGTGGTCAATCCATCCTGGACGATCCCGCCCTCCATCATGAAGAAAGAGATTCTGCCCGCACTGGCGAGCGATCCGGATTATGCCGCGAGGAAGGGCTACAGAATCATCCGCCGTGGCAACACCATCTCGGTGCAACAGCCTCCAGGCGAGCGCAATGCGCTGGGCTTCGTGAAGTTCATGTTCCCGAACCAGCACGCGGTCTATCTGCACGACACGCCCAACCGCAACCTCTTCTCCGCCTCCAAACGCGCCTTCAGCCATGGCTGCGTGCGCGTGGACAAGCCCTTCGAGCTGGCCGAGGCAGTGATGGGCGAAGGCGCCAAATGGGATGAGAAGAAGCTCAAGAGCCTCATCGGCAAGGGCGAGCGCACGGTGTTCTTGCCCAAGCCCCTTCCCGTGCACCTGGCCTATTTCACTGTCGCCGCCGACGGGAAGGGAGGCCTCAAATCCTTCCCCGACCTCTACGGCCTGGACCAGAAGGTGCGCATAGCCCTCGGCCTCGCCCGGTAATCCCTCACAAAGCGGCCCCTCCGGGCCGCTTTTTTGTTGGCCACTTAACCTGAAGGTAACCGTCTTCGGCAAAGATCCCTTCACTATACGTGATTACTGCATCTCCCCGGTGCAGCGAGTACAGACGAGTATCACAGTGAGAGTATTGCGTTCCGACGGGTTGGCGCGTCGCGCCGGCATTGGTCTTGCGGCCTTTTTGGTCGTCATCGTCGGCGGCGTGCGCGGCACTCAGGATGCCGCGGCCAACGGCGATACACGCACGCTGACCTTCTATCACAACAACACCAAGGAAACGCTGACCGTCACATTCCGGCGCAACGGACAATACGATTCCGCCGGCCTGCAGCAGCTCAACTGGTTTCTGCGCGACTGGCGGCGGGACGAGCCGACCCGCATGGACCCGCGCCTGTTCGACACCGTGTGGGAGGTTTATCGCGAAGTGGGCTCCAGCGGGCCCGTGCATGTGAACTCGGCCTATCGCTCGCCTCAGACCAATTCCATGCTGCGCCGCCGCTCCAGCGTGGTCGCCAAGAACAGCCAGCACATGCTGGGCAAGGCCCTCGACTTCTATCTCCCCGACGTGTCTGCCTCGCGTCTGCGCGCGGTCGGCATGAAGCTGCAGAATGGTGGCGTCGGCTATTACCCGAACGCTTACACGCCTTTCGTCCATCTCGACGTCGGCAGCGTACGTGCCTGGCCGCGCATGACCCGCGACCAGCTCGTGAGCATTTTCCCGGACGGGAAGACCGTGCATATTCCCGCCGACGGCAAGCCCCTCCCGGGTTACGACGTCGCCCGCGCCGAAGTGCTCGCCAAGGGCGGCACCGTGGCGGGCTACTCGGCTTATGCGGATGCGGAAGAGGCGATCGAGGCGCAGCAGCCGCGCCGCAAGAGTTTCTGGGCCACCCTGTTCGGCGGCAGCGACGAGGACGAGGATGCGGAGGAAATCCGCGTCGCGTCACGTCCGGGCCGTGCGATCATGGCCTCGCGCAGCGCGCCGGGCAGCTCCTACACGGATGACATGTCGCCTCAGGCCGTGCTGCAGCAATACGAGAACCGGAACAACGCACCGGCCTCCCGCCAGGTGGCAGTTGCGCAGACGCGGCCCGAGCCGCCGCCCTCGCCCACCGTGGTGGCCGCGATGGCTCCCGCCCTGCGTGAGGATTTCTCGCCGCCCGCATCGGCTCCTCTGCCGCCGACCCGCATCAACGGGGCGCCGAGCACCGTCGCGACAGCGGACGGCCCGGCGCTCGCCTGGCAGCAGGGACCGGGTGGGCAGAACGAGATGGCGATCGGCAAGGGCATGAACTTCGCGCCGATCCCGCCGCGCCGTCCGGATGCGGACGAGCCGCCTGAAGCGACCACCGTTCTCGCCTATGCTCCGCTGCCGCCCGCGCGTCCCGGCTCACTCGCCGCAACGAATCCGATCCCGGTCCTGAGCGAATTGCGCGGCGCGACGGAAATCACGGTCGCGAGCGCGGTTCCCCTCCCGCCGCCGCGTCCCGACCGCGGCATTGCGGTGGCCGCCGCAGGCCCTGTCGATATTCCGGTGACGGGATCGACACCGAAGGCCCTGCCGAAAGAGACCAGGACGACGGCTGCCCCTGCGGTCAAACCCGCGCCGATTCACGCACCGCAGAAACCGGCGACCGCGCTGAGCGCGCTGATGTCGGCGGAGCCCAGCATGCATATGGGCTTCTCCAACAAGCCCATCGGCGATCTGGCGACGAACAAGTTCACAGGCCCGGCGGTAAAGCCGCTGGTGCGATAAAAAGAAGGGCCCCTCTCGGGGCCCTTTTCATTGAATGTATTCAACAAAACCTGAACCTCATCCTGAGGAGCAGACGAAGTCTGCGTCTCGAAGGAGGTTTCAGAGAGCACTGGATCATCCTTCGAGACGCCGCTTGCAGCGGCTCCTCAGGATGAGGTTGTTGCGTATTCTCAGTCGCCGTGCTTGCGGCTGTAGCCGTTCCGCGGTGCGGGGCTCCAGCCCTCGGGCGCGGCTTTCGGCTTGTAGATTTCCACCTGGAGCGGATGGCACACGGCCACATCGCTCGAATGCTCCGTGCTGCAATCGCCACCAGGGCACGCGGACAAGGCGCCCGTCAGATCGATCTCCGCGAAGAACTCGAGATAATCGCCAGGACGCACGGGGCTCGCCTTCATGAAGTACTGACCCGTATCGCGCGTGAAACCCGTGCACATGAAAACGTTGAGCACATCATGAACCGCAGGTTCCACCGCCTCGCGCGAACAGCCGACATGATCGGCGAGTGCGCGGGTGAGGTTGGAATGGCAGCAATGGTGATATTCCTGACCCGACAAGAGCTTGTGCGTGTAGGGATCACAGCGCGTGCCGATGACGTCATGCACCGATCCGCCGAATTCGTCGAAGCCGTACCAGTCGAGCGTGTCATGCGTGATCGTCGCCATCGGCCGCAGGTAAGGCAGGCACGACCAGAGCTGGTCGCCCGTCGACAGATGCGTGCCGTGCAGCGCGCGCGTCTTGCCGGAGAAGAAGCGCTCGTTGAGATCACCGGTCGCCCAGAGGTTCAGGTCGCCCACCTGCGGGCCTTCGATGCTCACGATGCGAAAGAAGGAACCCGCCGGCACCGAGAAGCAACGCGCCTCGCGCGGCGGCACGACCACCTCGTCCACCTTCTCCCAGCCTTCGCGCGCTGCTTGGTAAGCAGCGAGGTTCGGGCGCGGCAGGGTCTCGACAGGATAGCAGATGACGGGGGCGATCCTGCGGCGCGCTTCGGCATCCTGAGGCTCTGTCACTTCGTTACGCGCACGCTTCATCGCTGTCTCCTGACCTGCATTGTTCACTTTGCTGGGTATAGAAGCGCCGCACAGGCGGCGACAAGACAAGAGTTCCGCAACAGGGCTTTTGTCGCTGCCCCGTTTGCTGTTTGATGCCGGCCGCTTGAGGATTATCCATGATCGACCCGAACCCGCTACGCGCCGCCGAGGCCTATCCGCATCACAGCTCCGCCGAGATCCGCTATGCCGATCTCGACCGGCAGGGGCACGTGAACAACGCGGTCTTCGCCACCTATTCCGAGATCGGCCGCGTGGCCTTCATGTACGATCCGGCGCGGCCTCTCGCCTCGAAGGATACGAGCTTCGTGATCGCACGATTGCTGATCGATTTCCGCTCGGAACTGCTCTGGCCAGGCATGGTCGATATCGGCACCGGCGTTCTGAAGATCGGCAGGAGTTCCTTCACCCTGGCGCAGGGCATTTTCAGCAAGGGCGTTCTCGCCGCGACAGTGGAAGCCACGATCGTGATGGTCGACAAACAGACCCGCCGCTCCACGCCGCTCCCGTCTGATGCCCTCGCCATCCTGGAAAGCCTCCGTCTGGCCGATACGCTCTGAGTTCTGCCTTAGCTCGGAGCCGGTACTCCCTCGGGGCCGCTTTCTGACCATGATGGGTGAGGCTGATCAAAAGCCCTCGCCGCGATGAAAGCACGGCCCCAATATCACCGGCGGCGCAGCAAGAACCCGTGAGGCCGCCGTGACGGACGAGGACGGCAAGATCGTGAAAGGTCCATCCGAATCGCCGGTGGACGACCGCCTGGCGCATGTGATGGATTGGGTCGGGCTGTCGGCTGCCATTGGCATGTTCGTGGTGGCATTCCTCATCGCGACTTGAGCGCCCCTCTTCCCAAGAACGGAACTTTCGGCCACACCCGCATTCTCCCTCTGACCTGTGATACAAGCCCTCGGTCAGAGGCAATCTGGATCGGATGTGGAATGGTCTCGTTCTTCTCGCCCTATCGCCACGATTTCGTTCGCGTCGCGGCCTGCGTGCCGCAGATGGACGTGGCGAACCCGCGCTTCAACGGGGAGCAAACCCTCGAGCTTCTGCGCCAGGGCGACCGGGAGCGCATCGCCCTCATGGTGTTTCCCGAGCTTGGCCTCTCGGCCTACGCCATCGACGACCTGCTGCATCAGGATGCCCTGCTGGACGCGGTCGAGGAGAGCATCGCGCGCCTGGTCACCGAGAGCGTCGGCCTCTTTCCCGTTTTCGTGGTCGGAGCGCCGCTGCGCTGGCAGAACCGCCTCTACAATACGGGCATCGTGATCCATGACGGTCGCATCCTCGGCGTCGTGCCGAAGGCCTATCTGCCCAATTACCGCGAGTTCTACGAGCGCCGCTATTTCGCGCCGGGAGCCACGATCCATGGCGAGGAGATTGAGATAGCAGGCAGCCGCGTGCCATTCGGCGTCGATCTGCTGTTCCGCTCGGGCGGCACCTGCGCCTTCACGTTCCATGTGGAGGTCTGCGAGGACATGTGGGTGCCGCAGCCGCCGAGCACGCTCGCAGCCCTTGCGGGAGCGGAGGTGCTGCTCAATCTCTCCGCCAGCAACATCACCATCGGCAAGGCCGATGACCGACGGTTGCTGTGCGGCTCGCAATCCATGCGCTGCATCGCGGCTTATGCCTATTCGGCGGCGGGCCCCGGCGAGTCAACCACCGATCTTGCCTGGGATGGACATGGCGGCATCTTCGAAGATGGACTGCGCCTTGCGGAAACGGAGCGCTTTCCGTCAGACTCCACCATGGCGATTGCGGATGTGGACTTGGGCCGTCTGCGGGCGGAGCGCATGCGTCGCGTCACCTTCGGCGACAATGGCCGCGTACTCGATGTAACCCCGAGCGATTTCCGCACCATTGAGCTCAACCTCGATGCGCCGGAAGAGGACCTTCCGCTCAAACGTCCCATCGAGCGTTTCCCCTACGTGCCATCCGATCCGTCGAAGCTCGCGGAGAATTGCTACGAGGCCTACAACATTCAGGTTCAGGGGCTGGCGAAGCGCCTGCAGGCCACGCGCACGGAAAAGGTCGTCATCGGCGTGTCGGGCGGCCTCGATTCCACGCAGGCGCTTCTCGTCTGCTGCCGCGCCATGGACAAGCTGTCGCTGCCGCGCACCAACATCCTTGCCTATACGCTCCCCGGCTTCGCCACCAGCGAAGGCACGAAGGGCAATGCCTGGGCATTGATGCGCGCGCTCGGCGTGAGCGCGGCGGAGATCGACATCCGTCCTGCCGCGAAGCAGATGCTCAAGGACATGGATCATCCCTTCGCCGAGGGGAAGCCTGTCTACGACGTGACCTTCGAGAACGTGCAGGCGGGATTGCGCACCGATTACCTGTTCCGCCTCGCCAACCACAACCGGGGCATCGTGGTGGGCACGGGCGATCTCTCCGAACTCGGTCTCGGCTGGTGCACCTATGGCGTCGGCGATCAGATGTCCCACTACAATGTGAATGCCTCCGTCTCGAAGACGCTCATTCAGCATCTGATCCGCTTCGTCGCAGCCTCCGGCGATGTCGACAAATCAACCGCCGATATTCTGCACGCGATCCTCGCAACTGAAATTTCACCGGAACTCGTTCCGCAGGATGCAACAGGACAGATCCAATCGACGGAAGCGATGATCGGTCCTTATGCGTTGCAGGATTTCAACCTCTATTACCTCACGCGCTTCGGCTATCGTCCGTCGAAGATCGCTTATCTGTCGTGGCATGCCTGGGCCGATGCAAAAGCCGGCACATGGCCGCCTAACATTCCGGACAGCGCGCATCGCGCCTACGATCTTCCCGAGATCAAGCGCTGGCTGCGCGTTTTCCTGTCGCGCTTCTTCACGAGCCAGTTCAAGCGCACCGCCATGCCCAACGGCCCGAAAATCTCGTCCGGCGGCTCCCTGTCTCCTCGTGGCGACTGGCGCGCTCCCTCGGATGCGGGGTCCCAGATCTGGCTGGAGGAGCTGGAGAGCAACGTGCCGGATGCCGCGCCCTCACGCTGAACGCATTTCCCATCTGGATAAGCCGAAACCGTTCATTCGCACATCTTGACGCGAGCGCCCGTCCAAGCACTATATGTTGTAGTCATGGGTCCCCAGATTCGCGTCTGGGGCTAAGAGGGAACCCGGTGAGCCTTTGGGCGAATCCGGGGCTGCCCCCGCAACTGTAAGCGACGAGCTTTCTGCCATTTCAGCGTCACTGGTGAACAATCACCGGGAAGGCCGGCAGGAAGCAACGACCCGCGAGCCAGGAGACCTGCCCAGGGCTGACGATCATGTCCTCGGGCGGGGTGCCCCGATGGATCGCTTGCCGAACCGCACTTCCCTGTGCGGTCACGATACGCGCTCCTCGGCCCATGCCCCCAACATTTTGGGGTTGCCGAATGTCCTCTTCTCCTCTCACCGATCACGCCGCTCCGGCGGCGTTGCCCGTCTCGCCCGCTACGCCGAAGACCTCGCGTGCGGAACCGAGCTATCAGATCATCCGCCGCAACGGCGCGGTGACTCCCTTCGACGCCTCGAAGATTGGCGTGGCCCTCGCCAAGGCCTTCCTCGGCGTTGAAGGCTCCACCGCCGCCGCCTCGCGCCGCGTGCATGAAACCGTGGAGGAGCTGACGCAGGAGATCGTGGCGAATCTCACCCGGCGTGCGGAGGCTGGCCGCACCTTCCATATCGAGGAAGTGCAAGATCAGGTTGAACTCGCGCTGATGCGCTCCGGCCATCACAAGGTGGCGCGCGCCTATGTGCTCTATCGCGAGCAGCGTAGTGCTGAGCGCGCCAAGACAACGCCCGCAGCCGATGCTCCCAAGAGCGCTGCTCTGCACGTCACCCTGGAAAACGGAACCCGAGTTGCTTTCGATCAAACACGCCTTCAGACGCTTGTCACGGAAGCCTGCGAGGGTCTCTCCGACGTATCGCCCGAGGCGATCCTCACCGAGACGATGCGCAATCTCTATGACGGCATCACGGAAGCGGAACTCGCTCAGGCGCCCGTGATGGCGGCGCGCACTCTGGTCGAGCGCGAGCCCGATTATGCTTTTGCCAGCGCCCGGCTGCTGCTCGACAGCCTGCGCCGTGAGGCGCTGAGCGCGGTGCATGGCTCACGCCAGCAGGCGACGCAGGGAGAGATGGCAGAGCGCTATGCCGAGTACTTCCCCGCTTATGTGAGAAAAGGCATCGAGGCGGAACTGCTCGATCCGGAACTCGCCCGCTTCGATCTGGCTCGCCTTTCTGCGGCGCTCAAGCCAGAGCGCGATCTGTCTTTCCAGTATCTCGGTCTTCAGACGCTCTACGACCGTTACTTCCTGCATGTGGACGGCACGCGTTTCGAATTGCCGCAGGCTTTCTTCATGCGCGTCGCGATGGGATTGGCTTTGCGCGAGATCAACCGGGAAGAGAAGGCCATTGCGTTCTACGATCTTCTCTCCTCCTTCGATTTCATGGCCTCGACGCCGACCCTGTTCAATTCGGGCACGACGCGCCCGCAGCTCTCCTCCTGCTTCCTCACGACTGTTCCCGACGACCTCGACGGCATCTTCAAGGCCGTGAAGGACAACGCGCTGCTCGCCAAATATTCCGGCGGCCTCGGCAACGACTGGACGCCGGTGCGCGGGCTTGGCGCGCATATCAAGGGCACGAATGGCGAAAGCCAGGGCGTGGTGCCGTTCCTTAAGGTCGCGAATGACACCGCCATCGCGGTCAACCAGGGCGGCAAGCGCAAGGGCGCGGTCTGCGCCTATCTGGAAACATGGCACATCGACATCGAGGAATTCCTGGACTTGCGCAAGAACACCGGGGATGATCGCCGCCGCACACATGACATGAACACGGCGAACTGGGTGCCGGATCTCTTCATGCAGCGCGTGGCTGAAGACGGCGCATGGACGCTTTTCTCGCCGGACGAGACGCCGGACCTGCACGATCTCTACGGTTCTGCTTTCAAGACAGCCTACGAGGCCTATGAGACGAAGGCCGCGCAGGGCGGCCTCAAGATCTTCAAGCAGGTTCGCGCCGTCGATCTCTGGCGGCGGATGCTGACCATGCTGTTCGAGACGGGTCATCCCTGGATCACCTTCAAGGACCCGTGCAACATCCGCTCGCCGCAGGGCCATGTGGGCGTCGTGCATTCCTCGAATCTCTGCACGGAGATCACCCTCAACACGTCCCACGATGAAGTGGCCGTCTGCAATCTCGGCTCGGTCAATCTCGCCCGCCATGTCACGGCTTCCGGCCTCGACATGAAGCGGCTGGAGCGCACGGTGCGCATTGCCATGCGCATGCTCGACAACGTGATCGATATCAATTTCTACACCATTCCGGAGGCGCGGCGCTCCAACCTGCGCCACCGCCCAGTGGGCTTAGGGATCATGGGCTTCCAGGATGCGCTGCAAGCCTTGAGGCTGCCCTATGCTTCTGATGAAGCAGTGCGTTTTGCCGATGAGAGCATGGAGGCCATTTCCTTCCATGCCATCTCGGCCTCGGTCGAGCTTGCCGCCGAGCGTGGCCGCTATCCGAGCTTCGACGGGTCGCTGTGGTCGAAGGGAATCCTGCCCATCGATTCCGTGCAGTTGCTTGCCGATTCGCGCGGTGTCGCCCTGGAAAGCTCGTCCCGCCTCGATTGGACGGGCCTGCGTGAGCAGGTGAAGACAACCGGCATGCGCAACTCGAACTGCATGGCGATTGCGCCGACAGCGACGATCTCGAACATCTGCGGCGTCTCGCAATCCATCGAGCCGAGCTTCCGCAATCTCTACGTCAAAGCCAACATGTCGGGAGACTTCACCGTGGTGAACCCCGCCCTCGTCCACGACCTGAAGGCGCGTGGATTGTGGGACGAGGTGATGATCGCGGACCTGAAGTATTTCGATGGCAGTCTTGCCCAGATTGATCGGGTGCCGGACGATCTCAAGGCGCTTTACGCCACCGCTTTCGAGATCGAGGCGTCCTGGCTGATCGAAGCAGCAGCACGTCGCCAGAAGTGGATCGACCAGGCGCAGTCGCTGAATCTTTACATCGCCAATCCGAACGGTCGGAAGCTGGACGCCATGTATCGGCTGGCTTGGGAGAGCGGACTGAAGACTACCTATTATCTGCGCGCGACCTCCGCGACCCATGTGGAGAAATCCACGCTCAAGGGCACAGACGGCAAGCTCAATGCAGTGCAGGTGGCGCCCATCGTCATGCCGGCAAGCGTCGTCCCCGACGGCAAGGCCTGCTCCATCGACGATCCCGAATGCGAGGCCTGTCAGTAAGCCTCCCTTCCCTTCTCGAGCCGCACCGCGTCGGTGCGGCTCCCGTTTCTCAATTCAAGGATTCCTCTCATGCTCGATTGGTCCGAAAAGCGACCTGTCCCATCGCACATTCCTGCCTCATCCACCGAGACCACCGGTCTCGGCGACATTGACCGTGCGGGCGGCCGCGTCAGCGTCGATGACAAGGCGATGATCAATTGCCGCGCCGACGTAAACCAGCTTCTGCCGCTCAAATACAAATGGGCCTGGGAGAAATATCTCGCGGCCTGCAACAATCACTGGATGCCGACCGAGGTTTCCATGCAGGCCGATATCGCCCTGTGGAAGTCGCGCGATGGCCTGACGGAAGACGAGCGGCGCATGATCAAGCGCAATCTCGGCTTCTTCGCCGCGTCCGAGAGCCTTGTCGCCAACAACATCGTGCTGGCGATCTACCGCCACCTCACCAATCCCGAATGCCGCCAATATCTGCTGCGCCAGGCCTTCGAGGAGGCCGTGCATACGCACACCTTCCAATACATCGTCGAGAGCCTTGGTCTCGACGAGGGCGAATTGTTCAACATGTATCGCGAGGTTCCCTCGATCACCGACAAGGCGGCCTGGGCGCTCAAGCATACGCAGGGAATCGAAAACCCCTCGTTCGCCACCGGCACACCGGAAGCGGACCAGGCCTTCCTGCGCGATCTCGTGGCCTTCTACGTGATCTTCGAGGGCATGTGGTTCTATACCGGCTTCGCGCAGATTCTCGCGCTGGGCCGCCGCAACAAGATGGTGGGCATTGCCGAGCAGTATCAGTACATCCTGCGCGACGAGAGCATTCACCTGAATTTCGGCATCGACGTCATCAACCAGATCAAGTTCGAAAATCCGCATCTCTGGACGCCGTCCTTCCAGGAAGAGATCCGTACCATGCTGCGCGAAGGCGCCGAGCTGGAGGCGGCCTACGGCCGGGACACGATGCCGAGAGGTTTTCTGGGCCTGAATGCAGCGCTCTGCGAGCAATACATGCACTTCATCGCCAACCGCCGTTGCGGCCAGCTCGGCCTGATGGCGGTCTTCCCCGAAACGGAGAACCCCTTCCCCTGGATGTCGGAGGCCATGGATCTCAAGAAGGAGAAGAACTTCTTCGAGACCCGTGTGATCGATTACCAGAGCGGCGGCGCGCTGGCCTGGGACTAAACGTCATCATGCGGCCGGCGGCCTCATCCATGATCCGCCGGTCGCCACATCTTCATTCGCGATGATGCTCGGCGAATGTCTCTTTCGTATCGATGTCCTGAACGACAGCGACGTCATCGGTCGGCCATTCCTCCACATCCGATCTTCCCCGAAGGATCGGCCCCGCGCCGACATCTCCGGAGAGATCTTCGATCAGACCTTGCAGCTTGCGCGAGATCACGACCGGGTTCCCGCGCCGGCCTTTCAATGTCGGGATAAGGGCTGCCGGCTCTCCCCTCTCATGCCAGCCTTTGCAGAGAGCATCGATGAGATCGGCTTTCACGAAGGGCATATCCGCGAGAAGGATGATCGCGGCGCGGGCGGTGTCAGGAAGCGCCACAGATCCGGCTTTCAAGGACGTGGAGAGTCCTTGCGCGAATTGCGCATTGTGGATGATCTGAACCGGAAGCCCGAGCAGGGCCGAGTGGACGTCTTCGGCGCGATGGCCCGTCACGACGATCACTGGATCCGCGATAGAGTGAACGGCGGCCTCAGCCACATGACGGACGAGAGCCTTGCCGCCGATCTGCACCAGCAGCTTCGGCTCTTCGCCGAACCTCGTGCCACGTCCCGCCGCCAGAACGATGGCCGCCACGGGGCTCGTCGTCGGGCTCATTCGTCGTTCTCGCTTTTGCCGCCTTCGCGTGGCTGCGGCCGAGAAACGATCTCCATAAGAAGCCCTCCGACTCCGAGCGACATGATGTCAGCGCGTGTGACGGGAACATCCGCCAGGAGGCGATGCAGGATCCAGTCGAACCCGTTCTCCTTCGGCGATCTGGCACAGCCGGGCGCACCGATGACGGGCCTGCCGCCGATCTCTCCGATGAGAAGCAGATTACCGGGATCGACGGGCATCCCGAAATGCTCCACCCTTCCACCCGCCATCTCGATGGCGGAGGGAATGACATCCCTGCGATCGGCAATGGCGGAAGCGCCGAAGATCACGATGATCTGGGCATCACTCTGGGCCTGACGGCCAAGCTCCTGCGCAAGGGCCTGCGTCTCATGCGGCACGCGCCGGTCGCACACGATTGCTGCATGGGCAGACTCCAGCCGTTTCGAGAGCACCGCAAGTGTCTTGTCGATCACGTTGGGTTTAAGGCCGGGAAGGAGCGTCGACACGACTCCGACCGAGCGGCGCCTATAGGGCGCGACCCGCAAAGCCCCGCTGCCTGCTTCAGCGATTCCTCTCTGCAGCAGAACATCCGGAATGGCATAGGGAATGATCTTGACGGTGCCGACCATCTCTCCCGCGACGACCGGCTTGAAAGCCGGCAGAGTGGCGGCGGTCATGGCCTCGTCGATAGCATTGAGCCGATTGATCGCATTGGCATCGATCACGAGAACGCCCGCGGTTTCGGCGTGAAGATTGGAGCGTCCCGTGAAGGGCGCCTCCACGATGATATTCTCTCCGGCGAGAATGCCCGCCAGCCTGAAGGCCGCCGCGTCCTCGGTCACGTCGCTGGGCTCGAACCGTGCTGCGATGATGGTTTCGATTCCGGCGTGTGTGAGCTGTATCGCGATCTCAGGCGAGATGACGGTCCCCTTCTTCACCACCATGTCGCCCGCCCGCACGCTGTGAGCGGCGAGAGCGCCGATGGCTTCCTCAACAGGGACCTGTCCGAATTTCACGCCGAGCGCCTCCGCTCTTTGCGCAATGAGGCGACGACCTCGCCCAGGATAGACACCGCGATCTCCGCAGGCGAGATGGCTCCGATATCGAGACCGATGGGAGCATGGATGCGGGCGATGTCGGATTCCGTGAAACCGGCATCCGTCAAACGCTGCACGCGGCGCTCATGGGTTTTGCGCGAGCCGAGCGCGCCGATATAGAAACACTCCGATCTCAGGGCCATGCCGAGTGCGGGATCGTCGATCTTCGGATCGTGTGTGAGCGCCACGACAGCCGTATATCGGTCGATGCCGAAACGCGGCAGAACCTCATCGGGCCATTCGGCCAGAACAGGCACATCGGGAAACCGTTCCGGTGTCGCGAAAGCTGTGCGCGGATCGACGATGGTCACATCGAAATCCACGCCCTTCGCCATGGGCGCCAGCGCCTGGCTGATATGCACGGCGCCGATCACGAGCAATCGCACCGGCGGTGTCTGCACGGTGAGGAAGAATTGATTTCCGCCCTGCTCGATCAGGCCGCTCTTGCCCTGGCGTAGCTTCTCTTCCAGCTCCTGCGCCAGCGGATCGCCCGCAATTTCCGCCTCCCGAACGAGACGCTGCTCGCCGGAAGCAATGTCAGTCACGAGAACGGCGGCACGCCGCGCGGCGCGCTCCGCGTTGAGAGCGGACAGGAGGCTCAGCCGCATGCGTTCCGCCGCCTCCACATCAGAGAACTCCAGCGCATTCTAGTCCACCCGCTCGACATAAACCTTGATCCGCCCTCCGCACGATAGCCCGACCTGCCAGGCGGTCTCATCGGCGACGCCGAATTCGAGCATACGGGATTTTCCGTCGGCGATGACATCGAGCGCTTCGGTGATGACCGCGCCTTCGACGCAGCCGCCAGAGACGGAACCGAGGAAGTTCGTATCCTGATCGATTACCAGATGACTGCCGACGGGGCGCGGCGCTGAGCCCCAGGTCTCGACCACCGTCGCGATCGCGACATTCCTGCCCTCGCGCCTCCAGGCTTCCGCCGCCTTCAGAATATCCGTATCAGTCGCGTGCATGAGACCTCCCGGCCAGAGGAGCCGCCATCGATGAGTGATAGTGCCACCGGCTCCCCTCATCCGGCAACAGGCATGCGAGAGACGTCGGCGAGACGCATTGACAGGTATGCTGATGCGGCGTCTCATCCCTCTTGAAAGTCACCATTTTCGGGCGGCGCGCGGGCAGGATGTTGAACGATATCTACAGCCGGCGGATCTTGGAACTTGCAGCCGATATCCCGCTTCAGGGAATCCTGCCGGATGCGGATGCCGGCGCGAAGGCGCATTCCAAGCTGTGCGGATCCACCGTCACGGTGCAACTGAAGCTCGACGGCGACGTCGTCAGCGGCTTCGCCCACGAGGTCAAGGCCTGCGCCCTCGGTCAGGCCTCCTCATCAATCATGGCCCGCCATGTGATCGGCTCGACGGTCGCGGAACTCCGGAACGTTCGGGAAGAGATGCAGCGCATGCTGAAAGCGGGCGGTAAGCCGCCTTCCGGCAAGTGGGCGGAACTCGCCCTGCTGGAACCCGCGCGGGATCTCAAAGCCCGCCACGCCTCCATTCTTCTCACCTTCGATGCGGTTGCCGATGCGCTCGCTCAGATCGAGGCGGCCCGGAAGAGCCACCTCGGTAATGAGTGATAATTCACCCACGCGTACCTCTTTCGAGTGTGCATTGCAGCAACGCTTGGGAGGTGACGTGCGCCCTGATTTGCCCATACTCTTCTACTGGACTGGCAGACAGGAGGAGACATCCGCATGGCAATGACGATGCAGGGTGAGGTCACCCTTCCCGCCGATCGGGCAGCGGTATGGGCGGCGCTCAACGATCCGGACGTTCTCAAGGCGTCCATTCCCGGCTGCCAGGAACTCGAGAAGATCAGCGACACGGAATTTCAGGCAATTGCCAAAGTCGCAGTCGGCCCCGTGAAGGCGACGTTCAAGGGCGGCGTCACCCTCTCCGATCTCGACCCGCCCAACGGCTACACCATCAGCGGCGAGGGACAGGGCGGCATCGCCGGCTGGGCTAAGGGCGGCGCGACGGTTCGCCTTGAAGACATCGAGGGCGGCACCAAGCTGGTCTATGACGTGGAAGCCAATGTGGGCGGAAAGATCGCACAGCTTGGCGGGCGTCTGATCAACGGCGTCGCCAAGAAATATGCCGACGAATTCTTCGGCAACTTCGCCAAGATCCTGTCGCCCGAAGAATCCGCCGCGTGATCGCCTACAGAGCCTCGGACCCAAAAGTGGTATGCACTTTTGGGACAATCCGATGCTCTCTTCTTTGGAGGGTGCATCGTGTGTCCGGAAAACCGGGTCCACTTTTCCGCACGATGCACTAGGGCAGCTGTTACGTTTTTCCAATACTTGACCGCTCATTGAGGGAGGTTCACACTCGGCTTCGACTGACTGCATCCGTGCGGTCGTCCAACAAGAAACCTGCCGGTGTCTGAGACCACCTGAAGGTTGGCCTGACTCCCGGTATTTGAGGAGGAAGCCCCGCATGACCACCGTCTCCCTGACGGTGAACGGTCAATCCGTCACCGCAGACGTCGATCCCCGCACCCTGCTCGTTCAGTTTCTTCGCGACAATCTACGCCTCACCGGAACCCATGTGGGCTGCGATACCAGCCAATGCGGCGCCTGTGTCGTGCATCTCAACGGACAGGCCGTGAAGTCCTGCACGGTTCTCGCTGTGCAAGCGAATGCCAATATCGTCACCACCATCGAGGGCATTTCCCAAGGAGGAGAGCTGCACCCGATGCAGGCGGCCTTCCGCGAGCATCATGGCCTGCAATGCGGCTATTGCACGCCGGGCATGATCATGGCGGCCATCGATATCGTGAACCGGAAAGGAAACGCGCTCGACGAGCAGACCATCCGAACCGAGCTCGAAGGCAATCTGTGCCGCTGCACGGGCTATCACAACATCGTCAAGGCTGTTGCAGCCGGCGCGCAGGCAATGGCTCAAACGCCGCTGAGGCAGGCGGCGGAATAAGTCAATCCGGCACGCTGATCCAAAGGACAGCGCCTTCCCGGACAGGTGCGAGCGCAGGTGAGCCTTCGAGCAGGCGCCTTTCTTGAAAAGCCTTCCTCGATGATCCCGCCTCGTCTCCGCCCGGTGAGGGCCAACGAAGACAGGAGATGATTTCATGACCGCAACAGGAATCGGCGCCCCCGTGCGCCGGAAAGAGGATCAGCGTTTCGTCACGGGCCAAGGACGTTATGTCGACGACTTCAATCGTCCCGGCCAGACCTATGCGTATTTCCTGCGCTCGCCGCATGCTCATGCGACTATCAGGTCCATCAATACCGGCCCCGCCAAGATCATGCCGGGTGTCGTGGCCATCTTCACGGGCGATGATCTCGCCGCCGACAAGATCGGCGGTCTCATCTGCGGCTGGATGATCCATTCCAAGGACGGCTCGCCCATGAAGGCGGGGCCTCACCCGGCGCTTGCGCAGGGCAAGGTGCGCTATGTGGGCGACCATGTGGCGGTAGTGATCGCCGAAACGCTCGCCCAGGCCAAGGACGCCGCGGAAGCCATCGTGGTCGATTACGAGGTTCTTCCCGCCGTTGCCGACACCGCGCAGGCCACCAAGTCATCGGTGCAGATCCACGACGTCTCGCCCGACAACACGGTGTTCAACTGGCATCTCGGCAACAAGGACGAGACGGAAGCGGCTTTCGCGCGGGCAAAGCACGTGACCAAGATCGACCTCGTCAACAACCGGCTGGTGCCCAATGCGCTCGAGCCGCGCGCGGCCCTGGGCGAGTACGATCCAGGCAACGACAATTACACGCTCTACACGACGAGCCAGAATCCCCATGTGGCGCGGCTCGTTCTGTCGGCCTTCATCGGCGTCGCCCCGGAGCACAAGCTCCGCGTCATCGCTCCCGATGTGGGTGGCGGGTTCGGCTCCAAGATCTTCATCTATGCCGAAGAGACGGTGTGCGTCTGGGCGGCGAAGAAGGTGAAGCGTCCGGTGAAATGGACGTCGGATCGCACCGAGGCTTTCCTGTCGGATGCCCATGGTCGCGACCATGTCACCCATGCTGAGATGGCGACGGACGAGAACGGCAAGATCATCGGATTGCGGGTTCACACCATCGCCAATCTCGGCGCCTATCTCTCCACCTTCTCATCCTCGGTGCCGACCTATCTCTATGCGCCGCTCCTGTCGGGGCAATACGACATTCCGGCGATCTATTGCGAAGTGGATGCGGTCTATACAAACACCGCGCCTGTCGATGCTTATCGCGGCGCGGGACGGCCCGAGGCCACCTTCGTTGTCGAACGCCTCGTCGAGAAGACCGCGCGCGAACTCGGCCAGGACCCGGCGGAGCTGCGCCGCAAAAACTACGTCACGCAATTCCCGCATCAGACCCCTGTCATCATGGCCTATGACACGGGCGATTATGCCGCCTCGCTCGACAAGGCGCTGGAACTTGCCGATTACAAGACCTTCCCGCAGCGCAAGCAGGAGAGCGCCCGGCGCGGCAAGCTACGTGGCATCGGCTTTTCCAGCTATATCGAGGCGTGCGGCATCGCGCCCTCGCAAGCGGTAGGCTCTCTCGGCGCAGGCGTGGGCCTGTGGGAATCCGCGGAAGTGCGCGTCAATCCCACCGGATCGGTCGAGGTGCTCACGGGCTCGCACAGCCACGGCCAAGGCCACGAGACCACTTTCGCGCAGCTCGTCTCTGATCGGCTCGGCATTCCCATCGATCAGGTCAGCATCGTCCATGGCGATACCGACAAGGTGCAGTTCGGCATGGGAACCTACGGATCGCGCTCCGGCGCCGTCGGCATGTCGGCCATCGCGAAAGCCATCGACAAGGTGATCGCGAAGGGCAAGAAGGTCGCGGCCCATGTTCTCGAAGCGTCCGAAGGCGACATCGAGTTCAAAGACGGCAAGTTCGGCGTGGCCGGAACGGACAAGACCCTCGGCTTCGGCGAAGTGGCGCTTCAGGCCTATATCGCCCACAAGTTCTCGGGCCAGGATCTGGAGCCCGGCTTGAAGGAGGGAGCGTTCTACGATCCCACCAACTTCACCTTCCCCGCCGGCGTGCATATCTGCGAGGTGGAGATCGATCCCGATACCGGCGTCACCAAGATCGAACGCTGGACGGCGGTGGACGATTTCGGCGTGATCATCAATCCGATGATCGTCGAGGGTCAGGTTCATGGCGGCATCGCGCAGGGTGTCGGGCAGGCGCTGCTCGAAGGCGCATTCTACGATCAGAGCGGCCAGCTCATCACCGCCAGCTTCAACGATTACTGCATGCCGCGCGCCATCGACCTGCCGTCGTTCCAGGTCGGCATGACGGTCACGCCGTGTCCCTCGAATCCGCTCGGCATCAAGGGCTGCGGCGAAGCTGGTGCCATCGCGGCGCCACCCGCCGTCATCAACGCGATCACGGATGCCCTCGGACACGAGGATATCGCCATGCCCGCAACACCCCAGGCTGTCTGGCGCGCGGCGCAGAAGACGCGCATGCCCATGGCGGCAGAATAAGGGAGGACGCTCAATGTACGCTTTCGAATATCACCGCCCGACGAGCGTGAGCGAGGCAGCCAAACTCGCTGGCCAAGCAGATGACATGAAGTTCATTGCCGGCGGACACACCCTGCTGCCAACCATGAAGATGCGGCTTGCAGGACCCGCCAACCTGATCGATCTCGGTCAGATCGCCGAACTGCGTGGGATCACGAGATCCGGCGACACGCTCACGATCGGCGCCATGACCAGATATGTCGAGGTCTTGAACTCAGCCGAAGTCCGTGATGCGATCCCGGCCCTCGTCGAAATGACCGAGCTCGTAGGCGATCCTCATGTTCGCCACCGCGGCACGATCGGCGGCTCGATTGCCAACAACGATCCTTCCGCGGATTATCCGGCGGCCTGCCTCGCCCTGAACGCGACGATCGTCACCGACAGGCGCAAGATCGCAGCGGACGATTTCTTCCAGGGCATCTTCACCACGGCTTTGGACGAGGGCGAGATCATCACGCAGGTCTCGTTCCCGATTCCATCACAAGCCGCCTATGCCAAGTTCCGCCACCCGGCTTCGCGCTATGCACTGGTCGGCGTGTTCGTGGCGAAACACACGGACGGCGTGCGCGTCGCCGTGACAGGTGCAGGCTCCAACGGCGTATTCCGCGTGGCGGAGATGGAGGATGCGCTTTCCCGAAACTTCGCCGCCGATGCGCTGAACGGCATCTCGGTCGCGGAAGACGAGATGAACGGCGACATTCATGCGGATGCCGCCTACCGCGCGCATCTCGTCGGCGTCATGGCCCGCCGGGCTGTGCAGGCCGCCACGCTGGGCTGAGCGCACGACGGAAGATCATCGAACGATGCCCGGCCTTGCCCGGGCATCATATTCTTGAGGAGCAGCCGAATCCGTGGCTGAACAACCCGGTTCCATCGACGAGACATTGGCTCTGCTGAAAGATACAGGCTATGTCGCCGACCGTCCGCTTGCGACGGTACTTTTTCTCGCCCTGAAGCTCGGGCGTCCGCTTTTCCTCGAAGGTGAGGCTGGTGTCGGCAAGACGGAGATCGCGAAGGTGCTGTCGGCGGGGCTCGGACGACGCCTCATCCGCCTGCAATGCTATGAAGGGCTCGATGTCGCCTCGGCCGTCTACGAGTGGAACTATGCCGGACAGATGATGGCCATCCGGCTTGCCGAAGCCGGTGGAACTGTGGATCGCGATACGCTGGAGAGTGATCTCTTCTCGCAGCGCTATCTGGTGAAGCGGCCGCTCCTGCAGGCCCTCGAACCCGATACGGCGGGAGCGCCGGTTCTGCTCATCGACGAGCTCGACCGCACCGACGAGGCGTTCGAGGCTTTTCTTCTCGAAGTGCTGTCCGATTTTCAGATCACGATTCCGGAACTCGGCACCATCACCGCCGAGCATCCACCCATCGTCATCATTACCTCGAACCGCACGCGTGAGATTCACGACGCGTTGAAGCGCCGCTGTCTCTATCATTGGGTCGATTACCCGGATGCGGAACGGGAGTTCGCCATCCTGAGAAGCCGCGCGCCGACAATGCCGGAGCGGCTGTCGCAGGAGATTGTCGCTTTCGTTCAGGCAATTCGCAAGGAAGACCTGTTCAAGGCTCCCGGCGTCGCCGAAACTCTGGATTGGGCCTCGGCCCTCGTGGAGCTCGATGCGGTCGCGCTCGATCCGGCTTTGGTCTCCGACACACTCGGCGTTCTTCTGAAATATCAGGACGACATTCAGAAAATGCAGGGCAGCCGGGCGAAGGACATGCTCGACCGGATTCAGGACGCGTTGAGGACAGCGGGGTGACCGGCGAAGGCCGCCTTGCGGATAACATCGCCTACTTCGCGCGAGCCTTGCGCCATGCGGGCCTGCCCGTCGGCCCCGGCGCGGTTCTCGATGCGCTCGCAGCCGTCGATGCAGCGCGGATCGGAACGCGTGATGATTTCTATTGGACGCTTCATGCCGTCTTCGTGAAACGGCATGAGCACAGCATTCTCTTCGATCAGGCCTTCAGGATTTTCTGGCGTCGGCGCGGGCTGATCGAAAAGCTTATCGCGCAGATGTCGCCTCTCGCACCCGGCGGGCAGGAGGAGAAGAAACCGCAGGCGGGTGCGCTGCGTGTGGCAGAAGCCTTGGCCACACCCCGACAGGAGAAACCGGATCCGGTCGAGAAAACCGAATTCTCCGCCCGCCTTACCGTCTCGGATCGTGAGATTCTGAAGACGAAGGATTTCGCGCAGATGTCGGCTGCTGAAATCGCAACGGCCAAGCACCTCGTCGCCGCCATGTCCTTGCCTGAGGACGAGGTGACCACGCGTCGTTTCCTGCCCGATCCGCGAGGCCGACGGATCGATCCGCGTAAGACATTCCGGCGCTCGCTACGCGGCGGCGGCGCGGTCATCGATCTCGCCTATCGCTCTCCCGCTGTCCGTCATGCGCCGGTGGTGGCGCTCATCGACATTTCGGGCTCCATGGCGGAGTACTCGAAACTCTTTCTGCATTTTCTCCATGCCATCGCGGAGAAAAGGCGGCGCGTTCACTCCTTCGTCTTCGCCACGCGTCTCACCAATATCAGCCGCGAGCTGACGAGCCGCGATCCGGATGATGCTCTCGCCCGCGCGTCGAAGCGCGTGCAGGATTGGGAGGGAGGAACGCGGATCGCCCATGCGCTGCATGACTTCAATCGTCACTGGTCCCGCCGCGTTCTCGGCCAGGGCGCCATCGTTCTTCTGTTCACGGACGGGCTCGAACGGGAGGTCACGAAAGAGCTGACCTTCGAGATGGACCGTCTCAGGCGCTCCTGCCGTCGCCTAGTATGGCTGAACCCGCTGCTGCGTTTCGACGCTTTCGAGGCGCGGGCTTCCGGCATCAAGGCGATGCTGCCTCATGTCGATGAATTCCGCCCCATTCACAACATGGCATCGATGGAGCAGCTCTGCCGGGCTTTGTCCGGTGAGTCGAACCGGCTCAGCGATCCACGCGAGTGGCTGCGCAGGGCATAGAAAAAGCGGGGTCGAGGCCCCGCTTTTCAAATACCCGTAAAGGCCGCACCAGCTTCTAGGCCATGCCGAGAGCCTGCATGTAGAGCTCGAGGATCGCTTCCTCTTCCTGGCGCTCGGCGTAGTCGCGCTTACGCAGGGAGACGATCTTGCGCAGGACCTTGGTGTCGAAACCGTTGCCCTTGGCCTCGGCATAGACGTCCTTGATATCTCCGGCGATACCGGCCTTTTCCTCCTCGAGACGCTCGATGCGCTCGATGAAGGCCTTCAGCTGGTCGGCGGCGACGGATTCGGTGTTGAAAGCTGCGTCATCCATGATGAGCCCCTTTTGATTGATGGCGTTGAAGCCAGTGTTACTCTCGATTTGGTTGAAGCCCTTTTAATGCGACGGCTTCGATTCCTCAAAACTCTTCATTTGGGCGGGGGACGCCTCTTTCTGGTGGCGGTCCTTCCATTCGTCGTACGGCATCCCGTAAACGTATTCCCGGCTTTCATCCTTGGAGAGCGCCACGCCCTTGGCATCCGCAGCGTCTTTCAGCCAATTCGACAGGCAGTTGCGGCAAAAGCCCGCAAGGTTCATGAGGTCGATATTCTGCACGTCGGTACGTTCGCGCAGGTGCTCCAGAAGCCTGCGGAAAGCTGCCGCTTCGAGCTCCGTGCGGGTTGCCGCATCGAGATCCTTCATCAGAACAGCCCTCCCCTTTACTGCTGGCGCAAACGTTCGCGAGTGCGCGTGCCGAAGATTGCCGGCTTTCTCAAATCTCCTTGTGCCGCAAGGGGTTTGAGAAGACGCGCGAAGCGCTCGGCCCATTCCTCCGCGCCTTCGTCGGACGCGATCAGATCCTGCCGGATCTCGATCAGCGCATTAGCGAGACCGCGGATCGTGGCGTGCCGGTCGACCGTGTCGCCCGCAAGCGCGCCATCATAAGGCTCGTTGTCGCCGACCACGAGTCCTTCTTCCGTCATCAGGCCCTCGAGCAGCGGCTTGGCATAGCGGTCATCCGCATCCCAGAGGATACCCACATGCCAGGGACGCGGCCATCCACGCCAGACCGGCGTGTAGCTGTGAACCGTCACGATGGCGGGAGGGTGACCTGCGGCAATCGCCCTGTGGATGGCTGTGGAAATCGCGGCGTCATAGGGGTCGTAGAAGCGCTCGATGCGGCGCTGAACCTCCGCCTCGTCCACTTTGGCGTTGCCCGGCACCACCGCGCCGTCGGAGAGGCGCATCACCAGGGTCGGATCGTCCCGCCCCCGGTTGGGATCGATGATGAGGCGAGAGAACTGCGTGAGGATCGCCGGCGCGTTCAGGCGGCGGGCGAGCGAGCGGGTCACCGCCGCCGCTCCGATGTCATAGGCGATGTGGCGCTGGAACTCGGTTTCCGGCAGGCCGAGATCGCCCAGGTCGGGCGGCACGGCGTTGGAAGCGTGATCGCAGAGGATGAGAAGACCGGATTCGAGAGCGCCTTCGACGATCTCGACGGGATGGGGCTCAAGGGCGGGCTCGGCGCTCTTGAGCGCGGCAGAGGCGGACATGGCGGGAGGCTTATGAAACAAGGCGTTGATCGGTGGAGGAAAATCCTTACCCTGCGCCCCGATCCGTGACAACGCGACGTTCCGCGCAACATCCTCACGAAAGACAAGATGTCCGCCACATCCACATCTGCTGCCCTCAAGCCAGGGTTTGCCACCGCTTTCGCAGCCCTGTGCCTCGGCGCGGTGGCCATGGGCATCTCGCCGATCTTCGTGCGCTTCGCCTCCTCCAGCATGGACGGAGCGCCCGCCGATGTGGGACCCTTCGCCAGCGCCTTCTGGCGCGTCACGCTCTGCCTGCCGCTGCTCTATGCTTGGATGCGGATCGAGGAGCGGAAGGCGCCCAAGGGCGCGCCGCGAATCCCGTTCTCGAAAGCAGCAATCTTGGCCGGTCTCGTCTTCACGGGCGATCTCCTGTTCTGGCATCTCGCCATCCTCAACACGACGGTCGCCAACGCCACCTTCTTCGCCACCATGGCCCCGCTTTTCGTGGTGCTGGTGGTGTGGCTCGTGCTGCGCCAGAAAGTGTCGCGCGGCACCTTCATCGGCTTGGGGCTTTGCCTTCTCGGCGGAGCGGCCTTGATCGGCCAGAGCATGCGGACCGATCCGACCCGCTTGGCCGGCGACTTCTACGGCCTCGCCACGGCCTTCTTCTTCGGCCTTTACTTCATCATGGCCAGCAAGGCGCGTCAGACCGCAGGCGCGGCACGGGTGACCTTCGAGGCGAGCCTCATCACATCCGTCTGCCTTCTCGCGTTCACGCTGATCTTCGAAAGCCGCCTGATGCCCCAGACCTGGCAGGGGACAGCCGCTCTGTTCGCCATGTCCTATGTCAGCCACGCCGGTGGCCAGGGCCTGCTCTCCATTGCCCTGGGCAGCCTGCCTGCCGTGTTCTCGTCCCTCGTGATCTTTCTCGAGGCCGTGGCCGCCGCGGTCTTCGGCTGGGCGATCCTGGGCGAGCCGCTCACCCTGGTCCAATCCCTGGGCGGCGCCTTGATTCTGTTGGGAATTTGGGTGGCACGCCCACAGACTTGAGTCCGCGATTTCCTCTTCAAACGAGGAGGAAAGAGCCCCTTTTGGCTCCTGCAGGTGACAGGACGAAAATTTTTAGCAGGCTAAATGTCTCGCCGGTGCGGATTTTGTCTTGATGCGCCTCGTCTTCTGACCGACAAGGAATCGACATCATTCTCGAAGCATTGTGCGATTTCATTCCTGACCTATTGACCGAACCGAATCCATGAAGGCCCCTTTCCTCACATCGGCTTTGCGCTGGCAGAAAAGCCTTGCTTTGGCGGCTTTCCTGTTCGGCGGCCTTTTCCTGGCCGCGACGCCCGCGCGCGCGGACCTGCGTCTGTGCAACATGACCCCGAGCCGCGTCGGCATCGCCATCGGCTATCGCGATGCGCAGGGCTGGGTCACGGAAGGCTGGTGGAACCTCACTGCGCGCGGCTGCGAGACCCTGCTCAAGGGGCAGCTCGGCGGCCGCTTCTATTACATTTACGCGATCGACTACGACCGGGGCGGCGAATGGAGCGGACGCTCCTTCATGTGCACCCGCGAGCGGGAGTTCACGATCCGCGGCACCGAAGATTGCCTCGCCAGAGGCTTTGATCGCAGCGGCTTCTTTGAAGTCGATACCGGAGAACAGAAGAGCTGGACTATTCAGCTCACAGACACGAACCGTGGGGGACTACAACCATGAGACGCTCAAGGCGCACAAAGATTCTCGCAACTCTCGGACCGGCTTCCGAGTCTCAGGAGATGCTGGAGAAGCTCTTTCAGGCAGGTGCCGACGTCTTCCGCCTGAACATGAGCCATCTGCCGCGTGAGAAACTGAAGGAACGCGTGGCGATGATCCGCGCGGTGGAAGCGAAGTTCAAGCGCCCCATCGCCATCCTCGCCGACCTGCAGGGGCCGAAGCTGCGCGTCGGCGCCTTCGAAGGCGACGGCGCGATGCTGCAGCCCGGCCAGTCCTTCACGCTCGATGCGGATACGACGCCCGGTGGCAAGGATCGCGTTCACCTGCCTCATCCTGAAATTCTCTCGTCCCTCGAGCCAGGCCACACGGTGCTCATCGACGACGGCAAGCTGCGCCTGCGCGTGAAGAGCGTGAAGCAGGGTTCTGCCACCACTACCGTGGAAGTCGCCGGCAAGATCTCGAACCGCAAGGGCGTGAGCCTGCCGGACACGACAATTCCGGTTGCGGCGATGACGGACAAGGATCGCTCCGATCTCGAAGCCGCTCTCGATGCGGGCGTCGACTGGATCGCGCTCTCCTTCGTGCAGCGTCCCGAGGACGTGGCCGAGGTGAAGAAGGTCGCTCGCGGCCGCGCGCTCGTCATGTCGAAGCTTGAGAAGCCGCAGGCAATCACGCGCCTCGACGAGATCATGGAAATCTCGGACGCGGTGATGGTGGCGCGCGGCGATCTCGGCGTGGAAATGCCGCTCGAGAAAGTGCCCGGCATCCAGAAGCGCATCGTTCGCGCGGCGCGCCGCCTCGGCAAGCCTGTGGTCGTCGCAACCCAGATGCTCGAATCCATGATCACCTCGCCGGTGCCGACGCGCGCGGAAGTCTCCGACGTGGCGACCGCCGTCTATGACGGCGCGGATGCGGTGATGCTCTCGGCAGAAAGCGCCTCGGGCCAGTATCCCGTCGATGCAGTGGCCACCATGAGCCGCATCGCGGAAGAGGTGGAGCAGGACCAGAACTACTGGTCGATCATGCGCACGCTGAACACGGAGCCGGAAGCCACCGGCTCCGACGCGATTGCCGCCGGCGCGCACCAGATTGCCGACACGCTGAACCTCAAGTCGATCGCCGCCTGGACCTTCTCAGGCTCCACGGCCTTCCGCATCGCGCGCGAGCGTCCGAATTCCACGGTGATCGCGCTGACGCCGAGCCAGGATACGGCCCGCCGTCTCGCGCTCGTGTGGGGCGTTCACTCGATCCGCACGAAGGATGCGAGCGACATCGACGACATGGCTTTCCGCGCGTGCAAGTTCGCCTTGCGCGAAGGTTACTCGGATGTGGGCGACCGCATCATCATCGTGGCAGGCATGCCCTTCGGCACGCCGGGCGCCACCAACATGGTGCGCATCGCCTTCGTCAATCAGGAGCACGCCGCTCAGGCCTGATCCACTTCGGCTCTGGCCGGCGCGATGCGTTCGGCCAGAGCCTCGATCGCTGCAAGAACGCGCGATCCATCCGCATATTGCGGCATGTGCCCGATGCCCGGCATGATCGTCAGCTCCGCACCTGGAACCGCATGCGCGAAGGCGCGACTGTGCAGATCCGTCCAAACGATCTCGTCGCATTCTCCTGCGATAACCATCACCGGCATGCGAATCTCGCCGTAGCGCGAACTCTGCTTTGAAACCGCATCGTACATGACGGCGAAGTCCTGCATGTTGGCTTCATAAGTCCGAGGCCGGAAGGCGAGCGGAATGAAGCCCTTTCGCACGATACCCTCGGGCGCCTTCTGCGGAGAAAAGGTTTTCCTTTTCATCCAGGGCCGCAGCATCAGGGTGACCGGGAGCGCCACCGTGCGGATGACGAACCATCCGGCCCATGACCCGATGAAGCGCCGGTACCAGCCCACATAGCCTCCCGGCCACGGTGTGGTGATGCCCGCGAGAACGAGGATCGCGCCTGTGACATCCCGATGATCGAGAGCGAAGTGCGGAACGATGGTGCCGGACCAGGAATGACCGACGATCACCGCATCGCGCACATGGAGCCTGCGTAAAGCGCGGGCGATCAACGCCGCCTGATATGCCGGCTCTGCCGCGCTCAAGCCGCCCTTGCGCTCGCTCCAGCCGTGTCCGGGACGATCGAAGGCGATGACGCGGTAATGCTGCGCGAGATGCGAGCCCAATCCCAGCATGGATTCGACGAGATTGGACGATGCTCCATGAAGAAGCACGATGGTGCCGCGCGCGACTGTAGGAGGCTGAATGTCCTGGTAGTGCAGCCTGCAGCCATCCACCTCGATGAAGCGGCCGGTCGGCGGGTAAAGCCGCTCGATGATCCAGCCATGAAGGTAGGTGAAGATCGCTCCGGTGACGATAATAATGAACAGCGCCGTCAGAAGGCTTAAGACGAGATCCATCGCGGCCCGGATGTCAGAGGCTCTGCCCGTCGACGTCTGGGGTCAGGCGGTTCACGATGGTCTGGACGCTCGATTCCTGCGGGTTGATCTTCAGGACACGTTGGTAAGCCTGCAGCGCCCTCGCCTTGTCGTCGGAGGCCATGAGAATATGGCCGAGCCCGGTCCAGGCATTGAAATGGCGCGGCTCGATCTTGATCGCCCGGCTGAGATCGGCCATGGCGCCCACGGGATCGTCGATCTGGTAGAATACGGTCGCCCGGCGATACCAGGCTTCCGCCCAGTTCGGCTGGAGCGCGAGGACGCGGTCCAGGAGCTCGACGGCGAGCGGGTAATTCTTGTCCTCGAAAGCCTGGGTCGCCCGGGCGAGGAGCAGATCCGCTGTGTCGGAGCCGGAGCGGGCGAAGCGCCGCTCGATCAGCTTGCTGATGCCCTCGGCCTCGTTCTCGGACCCGGCCTTGCCGAGACGGTCGAACAGGTCATCGATGGTGACAGGCTTGGGCGCAGGCGGCTTTTCCTTGGGAGCTTCCTTGGCGGGCGCCTTGGGACGAGCGGGCTCCTGCGCACTCAAAGGGTACGGGGCCAAGCTCAGCGATAGGACGAGTATAGACGCAAAAAAGCGCATGCCGGGATTTTAGGATCCCGGCATGCGCGGTCAATTCATAATCTTGTGCGCGGCGTTGCCGCAGCGAAAAGGCTCTAAGGCCGCATCGTCTTTTCGGGGAACCGGTGTCCACTTCCCCGGACGATGCTTTTAGCCCTGACGAGCCTTGTAGCGCTTCTGGGTCTTGTTGATGATGTAGACCCGGCCCTTGCGACGAACCAGCTGGTTGTCGCGGTGACGGCCGCGGATCGACTTCAACGAGTTACGGATCTTCATATCCGGTCTCCTGCGGCCCTTCGGGAAGGCCGGAAAAAAGAAAATGGTGGGCGCGACAGGGATTGAACCTGTGACCCCTACGATGTCAACGTAGTGCTCTCCCGCTGAGCTACGCGCCCGGGAAACGGTGATGTTTGACGTCCCGTCTCGGCTGTGGGGGCGATATACCCACAAGTGGGCCTATGCGCAAGACTTGATCGGCAACCTTTTTCAGGCTGCCATCATTTTATCGACCTCGCTCACCAGATCGCGCAGATGGAAGGGCTTGGAAAGCACCTTCGCATCCTTCGGAGCCTGGGAATCCGGGTTCAGGGCCACGGCGGCGAAGCCGGTGATGAACATGACCTTGATGTCCGGGTCGAGCTCGGTGGCCTTGCGGGCCAGCTCGATGCCGTCCATTTCCGGCATGACGATATCCGTCAGGAGAAGCTCGAAGGGCTCCTCACGCAGGCGGTTATAGGCGGAAAGGCCGTTATCGAACGGGGCCACTTCGTAGCCTGCGTTCTCCAGCGCCTTCACCAGAAAGCGCCTCATGTCATTGTCGTCTTCGGCGAGAAGGATCTTCATCGGCTGCCAAGCCCCGAATCGTGGCGAGTGGATTTAAGAGCCTTCATGCCGTCCGAGGGGTAAATAACCCGTGAAAGAAGGACGCAGCGCCCCCATGATATTGTCATGGACAGGCGGCCCGGCTGCCTTACACTACCCAGGAAACGTGATTTCTTTTCCAGAACAGCCAATTTTCATGCAGCCAGCCATCGTCGACGAGTTCGATCCCCCCTTTGTCCTCAATGAGCCTCAGGCGCAGACGATTCCCTTCGTCTTCAACGCTCCGCATGCCGGTGCAGTCTACCCGGCTTCGTTCCTGGCCGCCTCGCGGCTCGATGCGGTGGCCCTGCGCCGGTCGGAGGACGCCTATGTGGACGAACTCTTCGCCTCGGTGACGGAACTCGGCGCGCCTCTCCTGGCCGCCCGCTTCCCCAGGGCCTATCTCGACGTCAACCGGGAGCCCTACGAACTCGATTCCCGCATGTTCGACGGCAGGCTGCCGCCCTTCGCCAATACCCGCTCCATGCGGGTGGCTGGAGGCTTGGGCACGGTCCCCCGCATCGTCGCCGACGGGCAGGAGATCTACCATTCCCGCCTCCCCGTGGACGAGGCGCTCCATCGCATCGAATGGCTCTACAAGCCCTATCACCGGTCCCTGCGCCAGCTCGTGCGCCGCACCGCCGACCTGTTCGGCCAGGCCATCCTGATCGATTGTCATTCCATGCCCTCCTCCAGCGTAAGCCGGGACGACGGGCCCAAGGCCGATATCGTGCTGGGGGACCGCTACGGCACCGCCTGCCACACCCTGCTCATCGATCTCGTGGAAGCGGCCCTCAGGGGGCGTGGCTATACGGTGGTGCGCAACAAGCCCTATGCGGGCGGCTTCATCACCGAGCATTACGGGGAGCCTGCCCTTGGGCGGCATGCTCTGCAGGTGGAGATCAACCGGGCGCTCTACATGGATGAGCGCAGCATGGAGAAGAAGCCGGGCTTCGCGGTGCTGGCGGATGACCTATTCCAGGCCTTCATCCAGGTGATCTCGGATATCGAAGGCGAGCTGAACACCAGGCCCATTGCGGCCGAGTAAGGCTGGGTCAGAAAAAGAAAAAGGCCGCCGTTGCCAGCAGCCCGAAGTTTAGGGAGGAAACGCCCAAGAAGGGCTTACGATAAGGCGACGCCATCGCCATATCGCAGTGCAATATTGGCTTCGCAGCGCACAAAAATCAATAGAAAATTCCAATTTAGCTATGCCTTAGATGCATATCTGGTTGGATGCGGATCGATAGCCTTGAAATAAAAGAACAAGCTCAGAAGCAGCCAGCCGCCCAAAGCCGCGAAGACGAGGCGGTATCCCTCCGGCGAGTAACCGCCCGTTCCTGAACGTCCCATCACATCGATCAGCACGCCGGTGACGCTCTGGGACAGGAACGCTCCGCCCATGGTGCCGATATTCATGAGCGTGATCCCTCGGCCGGTCAGATGGGTCGGAAACAGGGACTTCCCATGCGAGGTCAGGATCGGCGTGCAGGACACGCTCAGGCCGAAGAGCACGAACCAGACCGAGACCAGGGTCAGGTCCAAAGGCACGAAGACCAGGATGGCCATCATCACGACGGCCATCGAACCGCCGATGAGCACCGGTTTCTGATAGCTGCCCCAGAAGCGATCCATCGCCCCCCAGAGAAACATGCCGCAGATCTGAGCCCCTGCCCCAAGGAGCAGGATGTTGCCGCGTGTCGTGAGATCGGCCCCGTGCACATCGGTCAGCCAAGGCCCGCCCCACAGGCCGACGATGGAGACGAAGCAGGAATAGGTGGTGAGATGCATGAAGAACACCGACCGGAAGGACGGCACCTTCACCGCCTGCGCCACGCCCCTGAAGGCATCGGCCCAGCTCTCGCGACCCTTGGCCGTGTCCGAATCCTTCGGCACCGCAACCACGATCACGAGGGCCAGGACCACGGTGATGGCAGCAACCGCCAGGAACGAGCCGCGCCAGCCGATGGCGGCGGAAGAAGCGGCCAGCGGCGCGGTGGCGGCAAGCGTGCCGAGATTGGCTCCGCCCATCTGAATGCTGGTGAGCGCCGCGAAGCGCTGTGGCGGAAAGCGCCGCGCATAGATCACCAATGGGGCCATGAAGAAGGTGGAGCAGCCCAGGCCCATCAGAGCGCGGGCTGCGATCAGCATCGAGGCCGAGGGCGCGAGCGCGAACAGCACGGTGCCTGCCACGGCGATCACGGCGGTGGCCAGCGTCACGCGCTTGGGGCCGTAGCGGTCGATGAGGATGCCGATGGGGATCTGCACCGCCGCGAAGGTGAAGAAGAAGGCGCTCGACAGGAACCCTGTCTGCGTGGCGGACAGGCTCAACTCGCGGGCCAAATCATTCGCGATGACGCCGACGGAATTGCGCAGGAACTGGCTCACCGCATAGATCGCCACCAGGGCGGCAATGAGTACAGCGGCGGTCTCCGAGCGGCTGGGGGTAACCTTGGCTGCAGAATCCATGGATGTCTTGCCCTCAATCTGCCGCCGCTCACTTGCCGCGCGCAAAACGCTTGATAAAAGCGAGACGAGTGCAGGCCAAGACCTGCTTAAGGTTAGATACCTGCTTAAGATTACATCGAGGACATCCGGGCATGGGGCTCATCGACTTCACGCATTTCGTCAACGAGCTTGCCACCTCGTCCGGCCAGGCGATCCTGCCGTTCTTCCGCACGGCCATCGCGACGGAGGACAAATCCCGCGGCGGCGCCTTCGATCCGGTGACGGAGGCAGATCGCGCCGCCGAGGTGGCCATCCGTCATCTCATCAAGCGCAGCTTCCCCACCCACGGCATCATCGGCGAGGAGTTCGGCTCCGAGAACGAGAATGCGGATTACGTGTGGGTGCTCGATCCCATCGACGGCACCCGCGCCTTCATTGCGGGCCTGCCGACCTGGGGCACGCTGATCGGCCTCACCTACAAGGGCCAACCTGTCTTCGGCATGATGCATCAGCCCTTTACCGGCGAGCGCTTTTTCGGCGACGGCGGCAGCGCCACCTATCGCGGCCCCGGCGGTGAGCGGAAGCTCATGACGCGCCGCTGCGCGTCGCTGAAGGATGCGGTGATCTCAACCACGAGCCCGCGCATCTTCGCAGGCGACGACCTGCGCGCCTATGACCGTGTGGAGAGCGTGGCGCGCCTCGCCCGCTATGGCTGCGATTGCTATGCCTATTGCATGCTCGCCGCAGGCCATATCGACCTCGTCGTGGAATCGGGCCTCAAGCCCTACGACATCGCGGCGCTGGTTCCGATCATCGAGGGTGCCGGCGGCATCGTCACCACCTGGGAAGGCGGCTCTGCCGCTCAAGGCGGGCGCATCGTGGCGGCAGGTGACAAGCGCGTTCACGCCGCCGCCGTCGAGCTGCTCAGCCGATAGTCTCCAATTCGGCCTTCGGTTCGAAAACCGGATCGGGCGTTCCGGGAATGAACGCATCGAAAGCCGCCCAGAACTGGTCGCGGATCTCGTCGCGCTCCATGAGGATCTCGTGGCGCGCGCCGGGGATCACGATGGCATGGCCCGCTTTCAGCCGCGCTGCGAAACGCTCCGTCGCCGGCGTCGCGCAGACCGGATCCTCGCCGGCAGCGACGATGAGCGTCGGCAGGCGGATTTTCAGCGCGTAGTTCGGCGCGGTGAAGCATTTCATGAAGCGAAACGCCGCATCGATCCACGCCACAGTCGGCGCACCGATGGCGCCGGGACCGATGGCGGTCGCCGCATCCGCATTGCGCGCATACCGCGCGGGATCGCTCGTGAGACGGTTGCCCTTGAACGGCAGGGTCGAGATCGATGTTTCGCCGCCGCCTGGAACGAACATCTTGCCGAGCCCGAGCATCCTCAACAAGCGCGCGAGAAAGACCGCGCCGCCCGTGCGCCTGATGATCGACAGCGCGATCATCGGCGTCGTGGTGACGAGGCGGCGGAAGGGCAGCCAGCTTTCATAGGCCGCATTGAGCGCAATCGCCCCGCCCATGGAATGGGCAAGCGCGAAATGCGGCTCCGGCATATGCGGCATCAGGATCTGATCGCGCACGGCCTCGATGTCATGCCGGTAATCGGCGAAGCGCCGCACGTGGCCTTTGCGCGGATTCTTCACCTGACGCCCCGAGAGCCCCTGCCCGCGCCAGTCGAAGGTGACCACGGCAAAGCCACGCTTCAGAAGGTCGCCCACCGTCTCGAAATATTTCTCGATGAACTCCGCCCGTCCATGCAGCACGCAGACCGTGCCCTTGGGCTGATCGGTCTCGGGCATCCAATAGGCGACGCGCAAGGCAACGCCGTCGGCGGTGGTGATGCTGGTGAGCACCGGCTCGCCGGGCACGGGATTGTCGGGGGTGGGGAAGAATTCCACGGGCGTGATCTCTAGGGAGGCTATTGCTCTCTATATAGGGCGCTTTTTTCGCTTGGGGCGAGCCTCTTGAAAGCAAAGATGCCTATTCCCACATCGAAACCGTGACGGCCCAATGGGCGTCACAACTTTACGGACCCAGCCTTTTGAAGGTGGGTCCATCGCGAAAACTGCATGTTGCTTCTAAGGAGAATATGCCATGCGTCAGTTCGATCTTGCTCCGCTTTACCGCAACACGGTCGGCTTCGACCGACTTTTCTCGATGCTCGACCAGATGGTCAGCGTCGATGCGGCTCCGAGCTACCCGCCCTACAATATCGAGCGCACCGGCGAGAATGCCTATCGCATCTCGGTCGCGGTCGCCGGCTTTACCGACAAGGACCTCACCATCGAGGTGAAGGAAAACACCCTCTCCGTGCGCGGCGAGAAGAAGCCCAATGAAGAGCGCAAGGCTGAGGTGCTCCATCAGGGCATCGCGGCCCGCAGCTTCGACCGGCGCTTCCAGCTGGCCGACGGCGTCCAGGTGACGGGTGCCTCCCTCGAGAACGGTCTGCTCCACCTCGATCTCTTCCGCGAGACCCCCGAGGCCAAGAAGCCGAAGCTCATCCCGATTTCAGCGAACGGCTCCCAGGCCATCGAGGCCAAGCAGGCTGCCTAAGGTCTTTGCCTGAAGCCCAAAACAAGAGCGCCCCGGTTGATCCGGGGCGCTTTTTTGTTTTTGAAACCCTGGTCCTGGGTATCCCGCCGGGGCTTGGAGAGGGCCCCGTTGGTAAGGTCTCGATGGGCCACAGATTGCGGGAGAATGCGGCAAGGTTAGGGCAACATCACTCCGCCGCCTGGCGGGAGGCCACAGAGCGGGCAATGTCGAGCACCTTGCGCACGTCGTCCTCCTTCGTGGCGAAGGAGAGAACGAGGCGGATCAGTGCTTCGCCCTGCCCTACCTTTTCACCCGCAGGCAGGCTCAGCTCCGTCCAGGGATGGTAGAGCACGCCCGCATCCCGCAGGGCCTTGTCCATGGCGGCGGGGATGATCGGGAAGACCTCGTTGGCTTCCGTCGCCCAGGCCAGGCGCACGCCCGGAAGCTCGCACAGCCCGTCCGAGAGCAGCTTTGCCAGACGGTTCGCGTGGCGGGCATTGGCATACCAGTGATCGCCTTCGAAATAGCCCTCGAACTGCGCCGAGATCAGGCGGCCCTTGGAGATGATCTGGCCCGCGCGCTTGGAGCGATAATCCAGCGCCTCTGCGAGCTCCGGCTTGAACACCACGATGGCCTCGGCCATGAGGCAGCCGTTCTTGGTGCCGCCGAAGGAGAGGATATCGACGCCCTGCCTCCAGGTCATCTCGGCAGGCGTGCAGCCGAGCGCCACGAGCGCATTCACGAAGCGCGCGCCATCCATGTGGAAGGCAAGGTTATGCTCGCGGCAGACTTGGCCAAGCGCCTTGATCTCCTCGCGGCTGTAAACAAGACCGCATTCCGACACCTGCGAAATCGACAGGGCCTTCGGCGGCATCTGCTTCACGGCCTTCGGCAGGCTCTTGAGATAAGCCGAAACGCTCTCGGCCGAAAGCTTGGCTCCAACGCCGGGGAGGCCTGCGAGCTTCGCCCCATGCATGAAGAATTCCGGCGCGCCGCATTCATCGTCGATGATATGCGCCTCGCGATGGCAGACGCAGAGGCCGTAGGGCGGCACGGCGGAGGAGAGTGCCAGCGCGTTCGCCGCCGTGCCGGTGGTCACGAAGAACACCGAAACCTCGCGCTCGAAAATCTCGTTGAAGCGCGCCTTCACCCGCTTGGTGATCTCGTCGCCCCCATAGGCAGCCATGGCCCCGGCATTGGCCTGAGCCAGAGCCTGCAGAACCTGAGGGCTGGCACCCACGATGTTGTCGCTTGCGAAATTCATCAAATGATCTCCTTGGGCGAAACTCCCCGATGAGGGTCGATGCGCTCTCATGGGGAGCCAGTATCATGGGTGGAAGGATGCTCAAAGTGCCGTCATCTTTGGGCGGGAAAGCCTGCCTTGCGACCAGCTACGCCCCTCCCTGGCCGCACCTCATCATCGAGCAAGGTAACTCCAACTTGCACCGCCCGCGATACTCATGAAGCAGCGATGCGGTTCAGGGCTGTCCATAATGGTCAGGCTTCTGTCACGTCCGATCAAGCATGAGGCGCCCGAGTCGACCAGATTGCGCACGTGCTCAACATCACAGCCCTGCGCCAACAGACGTAGTATCAAGCTTCAGAAGCGGGCTGGGCATCTTCCAAGGAGTGATCATCCCATGTCTCGGCTTCTCAATTCCCCTGCCAAGTTATTCAGCGTGACAATTCTGGCGAGCGCGTTCGGGATTGGAGCGTTGGCGACAGATGCCTCCGCCCTCACCGATCAGGAGGCGCACGACATCGCAGTCGAGGCCTATCTGTATTTTTATCCGCTCGTCACCATGGACGTGACGCGCAAGCAGCTCACCAACCACGAACCGGGCAAAGTACCAGGCCGTGGCCCGATGAACATGTTCAACCATGTGCCGACCTATCCGGCTGCGGATGACAAGGCCGTGGTGCGCCCGAACTTCGATACGCTCTATTCGGTCTCGTATCTCGATCTCACCAAGGAGCCCATGATCGTCTCTGTTCCGGACACGGGCGGCCGCTATTATCTGCTGCCCATGCTCGACATGTGGACGAATGTGTTCGCAGCGCCGGGCTGGCGCACAACGGGAACGCAGGCAGGTGAGTTTCTGGTCGCCCCATCCAATTGGCGTCCCGATCTGCGCGAGAAATTTGCCGAAGAGTTCCGGCTGCCTGCCAGCACGCAGCGTATCGATGCGCCGACACCTTATGTCTGGATCATCGCCCGGACCAGAACAGATGGCCCATCTGATTATGATGCAGTCCACAAGGTCCAAGCGGGGCTCAAGGTCACCCCGCTGTCCGAGTGGGGTAAGTCCCCGCGAACGCCCGAAGTGAAGATCGATCCGAACATCGATATGAAGACACCGCCCAAGACCCAAGTCGATACGATGCCGGGCCCCAGGTACTTCGCCTATGCGGCTGAACTCCTGAAGGTCAACGGACCCCACCTGACCGACGAGCCGATTTTAGCCCGCATGAAACGGATCGGCATCGAAGCAGGCAAGAGCTTCGACGTCGAGAAGGTTGAACCCATCGTCAAGAGCGCCCTCGACGCCGCACCCGCCAGTGCACAGCAGCTCATGGAATGGAAGGTGAAGACCTTGGCCCGCGTCGCGAATGGCTGGTCGATGAATACCGACACGATGGGCGTGTACGGCAATTACTATCTCAAGCGAGCTATCGTGAGTCAGCTTGGACTAGGCGCCAACCTGCCCGAGGATGCGATCTACCCACTCAACCTGTTCGACGATACCGGCAAGCCGCTCGACGGCACCAACAGGTACACGATCCACTTCGCGAAGGGGGCAACGCCTCCGGCTGCCGCGTTCTGGTCGATTACCCTCTACGATCCGGAAGGCTTCCAGATCCCGAACAGCCTCAACCGCTTCGCATTGAGCAGCTGGATGCCCTTCAAGTACAATATGGACGGCTCGCTCGATCTCTATTTCCAGAACGAGAATCCCGGCAAGGACAGGGAAGCCAACTGGCTTCCTGCTCCGAAAGGGGCCTTCAACCTGACCATGAGGCTCTATGCCCCCATGCCGGCAGCTTTGACGGGCCGCTGGAACCCGCCCCCGGTCATCAAGCTCGAAGGCGCGCAGAGCCTGGCTGCACAATGACGCTACCCTGGCGCCGGGGCTCTGCCCTGGCGCCATGCATGCATAGCTTCCTCTGCGAGGGATGTATTCCCTTGGGTTCCCCGTACGCATGCCCCAACATGTCAAGATCATTGACCCTTCGGCTAAGACTTTCGTTTGGGCTTTCCAAAAATTGCTTTTGTTACATTCCGAGTCGGCGGCTTGTAACTTTTGTCTAAAATTTTTCTAAACCCTCTTGTGCGGTGCCGCGATCTCTGGCAGTTTGACCGCATTAGGACAGCCATGCTGTCCCATTTCGGGTGCCTGCACCCTCTCGCCTTGAGGTTTTCTTGATGCTTCGCCTGACGCGAACGAAACGAGATACCACGAAAACCGCCCGCAAAACGTGGGCGGAACGGGCGACTCTGGGCTGAAGACAGCCCAAAGGTGCCCGCGAGGTGCGGGCTCCCCTGCCGGACCCAAACCCTCGAAACCCTGAAAAGCGGCGGGCACTCCGGACGATCCTCCTGTCATCCGGCGGCCCGAAAACCGCCTTGAAGAACCGCATCGTGCGGAAAAGTGGGAACCGGTTTTCCGTCCCATACGATGCGGAAAATAGAGCGGAGCATCGGATTGCTCCCAAAAGTGCGTCCCACTTTTGGGCCCGATGCTCAGATGACGTGTTCGGATGTGAGGATCTAAAGATGAGCGACGTGCCGATGAGAAGCCAGGAAGCGAAAGTCCCGAGCCGCACGGCCGTCAAAACGGATCCGCGGACGGTACGCGATCCGGGCCTGCCTCCGGCCCAAGGGCTCTACGATCCCTCCAATGAGCAGGATTCCTGCGGCGTCGGCTTCATCGCCGACATGAAGAACCGCAAGACGCATGAGATCGTCGAGCAGGGCCTGTCGATCCTGCACAATCTCGACCATCGCGGCGCGGTGGGCGCAGACCCGAAGATGGGCGACGGCTGCGGCATTCTCGTCCAGATCCCGCACAAGTTCTTCGCGGCCGAATGCGCCAAGGTCGGCATCTGGCTGCCGGAAGAAGGCCAATACGGCGTCGGCCACCTGTTCATGCCGCGCAATCCTGAGGGCTTCAAGCTCGTCGAGGAGATCGTCTCCAAGGCGATCACCGATGAGGGCCTGCAGGTTCTCGGCTGGCGCGAGGTGCCTGTCGATTCCACTGATCTCGGCGAGAGCGTGAAGGCCACCGAGCCCCTGCACCGCCAGATCTTCATCGGCAAGGGCAAGGGCATGGACGACCAGGAGACGTTCGAGCGTCGTCTGTTCCTCGCCCGCAAGGTCATCTCCAACGCCGTCTACGACATGAAGGACGAGCGCACCGCCGGCTATTATCCGGTGAGCCTCTCCTCGCGCACCATCGTCTATAAGGGCATGGTGCTGGTGACGCAGCTGCGCGACTATTACCTCGACCTGCAGGACCCGCGCTTTGAGAGCGCCATCGCTCTCGTGCACCAGCGCTTCGCGACGAACACCTTCCCGACCTGGCAGCTCGCGCACCCCTATCGCATGGTCGCGCATAACGGCGAGATCAACACTCTGCGCGGCAACGTGAACTGGATGGCCGCGCGCCAGGCTTCCGTCGATTCGGAACTCTTCGGCAACGACATCTCGAAGATCTGGCCGATCTCCTACGAGGGCCAGTCCGACACCGCCTGCTTCGACAATGCGCTCGAATTCCTCGTGCGCGGCGGCTATTCGCTGTCGCACGCGATGATGATGCTGATCCCGGAAGCATGGGCCGGCAACCCGCTCATGAACGACGACCGCCGCGCGTTCTACGAATATCACGCCGCCCTCATGGAGCCGTGGGACGGCCCCGCCGCCGTGTGCTTCACCGACGGCAAGCAGATCGGCGCGACGCTCGACCGCAACGGCCTGCGCCCCGCGCGCTATCTCGTCACCGATGACGGCCTCGTGGTGCTCGCTTCCGAGATGGGCGTGCTGCCGATTCCGGAAGAGAAGATCGTCGAGAAATGGCGTCTTCAGCCGGGCAAGATGCTCCTCATCGATCTGGAAGAGGGCCGCATCGTCTCCGACGACGAAATCAAGCAGCAGCTCGCGCAGGCCAATCCCTACAAGGAGTGGCTGAAGCGCACACAGATCGTGCTCGAAGACCTGAAGCCCGTGCAGGCGCGCGAGTCACGCACCGATGTGTCGCTTCTCGACCGTCAGCAAGCCTTCGGCTACACCTCGGAAGACCTGAAGCTCCTCATGCAGCCCATGGCCGTGACAGGCCAGGAAGCCGTCGGCTCGATGGGCTCGGACACGCCGATCTCCGCGCTCTCCGATAAGCCGAAGCTTCTCTACACCTATTTCAAGCAGAACTTCGCGCAGGTGACGAACCCGCCGATCGACCCGATCCGCGAAGAACTCGTCATGAGCCTCGTCTCGTTCATCGGCCCACGTCCGAACATTCTCGATCTCGAAGGCACCTCGCGCCGCAAGCGTCTCGAAGTGCGCCAGCCGATCCTTACCAACGAGGATCTGGAGAAGATCCGCTGCATCGGCCATTTCGAGGATCGCTTCGACACCAAGACCCTCGACATCACCTATGATGCGGAACTCGGCGCATCAGCGCTCGACGGCGCACTCGACCGTCTCTGTGACCGCGCGGAGGCGGCCGTCCATGGCGGCTACAACATCATCATCCTCACCGACCGCATGGTGGGCCCGGACCGCATTCCGATCCCAGCGCTGCTCGCCACTGCGGCCGTGCACAACTATCTGATCCGCAAGGGCCTGCGCACTTCGGTCGGCCTCGTGCTCGAATCCGGTGAGCCGCGCGAGATCCATCACTTCGCATGTCTTGCCGGCTACGGCGCGGAAGCGATCAATCCGTATCTCGCTTTTGAAACCATCGAAGCCATGCACGAGGCCGGCGAGCTGCCGGAAGAAGTGGACGCCGATGAGGCGGTAAAGCGCTACATCAAGTCCATCGGCAAGGGCCTTCTCAAGGTGATGTCGAAGATGGGCATCTCCACGTATCAATCCTATTGCGGCGCGCAGATCTTCGATGCGGTCGGCCTCAAGTCCGATTTCGTGGCCCGCGACTTCTTCGGTACCGCGACTTCCATCGAAGGCATCGGCATGGACGAGGTGGCGGAAGAAAACCTGCGCCGTCACCGCGATGCCTTCGGCGACGCGCCGATCTACCGCAACGCGCTCGATGTGGGCGGCGAATACGCCTTCCGCCAGCGCGGTGAGGTTCACGCCTGGAACACTGACACGGTCGCCACACTGCAGCACGCCGTTCGCCTCAACGCGCAGGATCGCTACCGCGAATTCGCGCGTCTCGTGAACGAGCAGGATAACGAGCTCAAGACCATCCGCGGCCTCTTCCGCATCAAGAAGGCGGAAGAGAACGGCCGTGCGCCCATTGACGTCAATGAGGTCGAACCCGCGCAGGAGATCGTGAAGCGCTTCTCCACGGGCGCCATGTCCTACGGCTCGATCTCAAAGGAAGCGCACGAGACGCTCGCGCTTGCCATGAACGCCATCGGCGGCAAGTCGAACACCGGCGAAGGCGGCGAGGAGCCGGAGCGCTTCCGTCCGCTATCCGACGGACGCTCCAAGCGTTCCGCCATCAAGCAGGTGGCCTCGGGCCGCTTCGGCGTGACGACGGAATATCTCGTCAATGCGGACATGATGCAGATCAAGGTCGCACAGGGTGCGAAGCCCGGTGAAGGCGGACAGCTTCCCGGCCATAAGGTCGATGCGAAGATCGCCCGCGTGCGCCACTCGACTCCAGGCGTCGGTCTCATCTCACCGCCGCCGCATCACGACATCTACTCCATCGAGGATCTCGCGCAGCTGATCTTCGATTTGAAGAACGTGAATCCCTCCGCCGACGTGTCGGTGAAGCTCGTGGCCGAAGTGGGCGTCGGCACCGTGGCGGCAGGCGTCGCCAAGGCACGCGCCGACCACATCACGATCTCGGGCTTCGAGGGCGGCACGGGCGCATCTCCCCTCACCTCGCTCAAGCATGCTGGCTCGCCGTGGGAAATCGGCCTTGCCGAAACGCAGCAGACACTGGTGCTCAACCGCCTGCGCGGTCGCGTGGCCTTGCAGGCCGACGGCGGCCTCCGCACCGGTCGTGACGTGGTGATCGCGGCGTTGCTCGGCGCCGATGAATACGGCTTCTCGACCGCGCCGCTGATCGCTGCAGGCTGCATCATGATGCGCAAGTGCCATCTGAACACCTGCCCTGTCGGCGTCGCCACGCAGGATCCGGTTCTGCGCAAGCGCTTCAAGGGGCTGCCCGAGCACGTCATCAACTACTTCTTCTTTGTGGCCGAGGAAGTGCGCGAGCTGATGGCTGAAATGGGCTTCCGCACGATTGACGAGTTGATCGGCCAGTCCGACCTTCTCGACAAGAACGCTGCCATCGATCACTGGAAGGCGAAGGGCCTCGACTTCACGAAGCTGTTCCACAAGCCGGAGGTGCCTGCCGAGGTGGCGATCCGCCACCAGGAGCGTCAGCTTCATCCCATCGCGGACGTGCTCGACCGCAAGCTCATCGCGCAGGCCGCGCCTGCGCTCGAGAATGGCGAGGCCGTCACCATCGAGGCGACGATCCGCAGCTCAGACCGCTCAGCCGGCGCGATGCTCTCCGGCGAAGTGGCCAAGCGCTACGGCCATGAGGGTCTGCCCGACGACACGATCACGGTGAAGCTGAAAGGCACAGCAGGCCAGAGCTTCGGCGCGTGGCTTGCCGCAGGCGTGACCGTCGAACTCGAAGGCGTCGCGAACGACTATGTCGGCAAGGGCCTGTCCGGCGGTAAGCTCATCGTCAAGCCGTCGCCCAACACCAGGGCTATCCCTGAGCATTCGATCATCGCCGGCAACACGGTGATGTACGGCGCGATTGCAGGCGAGGCGTATTTCCGCGGTGTTGCAGGCGAACGCTTCGCCGTGCGCAATTCCGGCGCCATCGCGGTTGTCGAAGGAACCGGCGATCATGGCTGCGAATATATGACCGGCGGTCTCGTGGTCGTTCTCGGTCAGACCGGACGCAACTTCGCGGCGGGCATGTCGGGCGGCATTGCTTATGTGCTCGATGAGGACGGCACGTTCTCGAAGCGCTGCAATCTCTCCATGGTCGATCTCGAACCCGTCGAGGAGGAGGAGGACCTCATGCGTCGTCTCCACCATCACGGCGGCGATCTGGAGACCAAGGGCCGCATCGACATCATGGCCAATATGTCCGGCCCTGACGAAGAGCGCCTGATGCAGCTCATCACCAATCACCACACCTATACGGGCTCGGCCCGCGCGAAGGAGATCCTCGACAATTGGTCGACCTTCCGCACCAAGTTCGTGAAGGTGATGCCGGTTGAATACCGTCGCGCGCTCCAGGAGATGGATCGTCTCCGGAACCTGCAGGCAGCGGAATAAGGATTAAAGGGGCACAACGATGGGCAAGGTCACAGGCTTTCTCGAATACGACCGGCAGGAGCAGAAATATCAGCTCGCCGGTGAGCGCGTGCGCCACTTCCGCGAATTCACGCTGCCGCTCGACGACAACGATCTGAAGAAGCAGGCGGGACGCTGCATGGATTGCGGCATCCCGTTCTGCCACGGACCGACGGGCTGTCCGGTGCATAACCAGATTCCGGATTGGAACGATCTGGTCTGGCAGAACGATTGGGAGGAGGCTGCCGCCAACCTCCACACCACTAACAACTTCCCGGAATTCACGGGACGCGTCTGCCCCGCTCCGTGCGAGGAAGCGTGCACGCTCAACCTCGAAAACCAGCCGGTCACCATCAAGACCATCGAGCAGGCCATCGCCGACAAGGCGTGGGAGATGGGCTTCATCAAGCCGGAACCCGCAGGCTTCTCCACCGGCAAGCGCGTCGCCGTCATCGGCTCCGGCCCTGCTGGTCTTGCAGCCGCGCAGCAGCTCGCGCGTGCCGGTCATGACGTGCATGTGTTCGAGCGTCAGGCACGTCCCGGCGGATTGCTGCGTTACGGCATCCCCGACTTCAAGATGGAGAAGTATCACATCGACCGTCGCGTGAAGCAGATGGAGGCCGAAGGCGTCACCTTCCATTGCGGCGTCAATATCGGCGTGGACCGCAGCTTCGCGTCGCTCCACAACGAGTACGACGCGGTGCTCTTCGCGGGCGGCGCGGAAGATCCGCGCAATCCGAACCTGCCGGGCCAGGATCTCAAGGGCGTGCATTACGCGATGCCCTATCTCACCCAGTCGAACCAGCGCGTCGGTGGTGAAGAGGTGACGATGGAGCCGATCATCGCGGGCGGCAAGCACGTCGTCGTCATCGGCGGCGGCGATACGGCGTCTGATTGCGTCGGCACGGCGTTCCGCCAGGGCGCGCTTTCCGTCACGCAGCTCGACATTCGCCCCAAGCCCCCGGAGCGCGAGGACAAGCTCACCGTGTGGCCCTATTGGCCGACAAAGATGCGCACCTCATCCTCGCAGGCTGAAGGCGCAGAGCGCGAGTTCCAGGCGGCGACGCTCGGCATCGTCGGAAAGAACGGCAAGGCTGTCGGCGTGCAATGCGCCCGCGTCGACGAGAAGCGCCAGCCGATTGCGGGAACCGAATTCGTTCTCAAGGCCGACCTCGTCTTCCTCGCCATCGGCTTTGCAGGATCGGTGAAGGAAGGTCTGCTGGAGCAGTCCGGCGTTGCCATGGATCGCCGTGGCAATGTGGTCGCCGACGACAAGAGCTACAAGACCTCCAACGACAAGGTCTTCGTGGCCGGCGACATGCGCCGTGGTCAGTCCCTCGTGGTGTGGGCGATCCGCGAAGGCCGCCAGGCCGCGCGCGCCATCGACACCTATCTCATGGGCGAGAGCAACCTGCCGGTTTGATCGATCAGGTCATCGAAAAGAAAAAGACGGCCGATCCAGAAGGATCGGCCGTCTTTTTTGTTTCGGATATCAACTCCGCGGCCAGCGGTAATCGTCTGCGCGGCCAGGGCGGGAACTCGGCGCGATGCCCGTGCGCAGCGCGCGCTGCACGGAATAGGCACTGTCACCGTTCAGTTTCGGCGGAGCGGTGACGAGGGTGCCGCCAGGCGTCACGTCCTGACGGGTCAACGGCAGCACGGGTCCGACAAGCGGCTTCACGGGAAGTGCGATCGGCGTCGCCGCATCGGGCGGCGTGGGAAGAGCAGCATCGATATTTGCGACCGGCTGTCCATCCGTCGGAGTTGCAGCGACAGGCGCGCCGGTGCGAACGGACTCGAGGATCTTCTTGATCTCCACATCGGCGAAGTGAGCGACCTTGCGCGCGCCCGCCTTGGTGAAGGACACGCCATCCTCCGTGCGCAGACGCGCGGGCTCGCCATCCACGTCGGGGCCGAAGGAAGTGTAGCGGTTTTCGTCGTCCACGAAGCCGGGGAAGATATCCACATACGCGCCGCCGTTCCGCTGCACGCTCTCGCGATAGACCTCGTTCATCGCCATGAGCTCTTCGGAGAGCCTGCTGCTCTTCATAGGCGGCAGGCTGATCCACACCACGGGGATGTTGCGTTCCTTGAAGCTCGCCATCACCGCGTCGACGCGCTTCGTGTAGATGTCCTTCCAGCGATCGGTGAGCAGCTCGATCCGCTCCTCGCCCTCCTGCAAGGCCTGGCGGTCACTCAGGCCCAACATGACGACGGCGACCGTGGCTTTCTGCCCGGAATCGAAGGTCGCCTTGATGAAGTTCGGCCATTCGGCAGGATCGCTGCGCACGAGATTGCTGCCGCCCCGGATCTTGCCCACGACGGCCACATCCTGATCCTCGGCATAGACCGCATCGAGACCTTGGCGCGCGAACTCGGCAAGCGAGTCGCCGAAGACCACCACATGCGTGGTGGGATCGACCTTGGGCTTCTCGGGCTTTGCTGCGACAGCCGGCGCAGGCGCCTTGCGCGGCCTGGCGGCGGGCGCCTGCGTCGGCGGCGGCGGTTCATCGGGCACGCCGAAGAAGCGGCGCAGGCTGAAGCCCTGCTGCGGCTGAGGCTGAGCTGGCTGAACGAGCTTTCCGGGATAATATCCCGGCGGATAATTTCGTGGATCGGGACGGTAGCCGCGCTGCTGGGGCTGCTGTTGCTGCTGCGGGTAGTAATAGCCCTGCGCCATGACGGATGGGCTGCTTCCCACGGTGAGAAGCAGGCTCAGACCGATAAGGCTAAGGATCGTCAACAGCCGCATGAGTGGTTCCACGAAAAGTCCGGACCACTCCTGTTATAGGGCTTTCTCCGGACCTGTCAGCGGGTCGTGCGCAATTCGCGCAGGACCGCGTAATCGGCATAACCGTCGGGAACCAAGCCACGGCGGAGCTGGAAGTTCCGCACGGCATCCCGGGTCTTGGAGCCGAACTTGCCGTCCGTCTCGCCCTCGTAGAAGCCGAGCCGCGCCAGGCGCTGCTGCAGTTCCTGGCGCTCCTCCTTGGCGAGCATGGGCTGGTCCTTGGGCCACGCGCCCTGGATGGGCTGCCCGCCCATGACCCGATCGCCGAGATGAGCCACGCCCATGGCATAGGCATCGGAGGAGTTATAGGCCTTGATCACGTCGTAGTTCTTCGTGACCAGGAAGGCCGGGCCATTCGCTCCGCCGGGCAGGAACAGGGTCGCCTCGCCTGCCTGCGGCATGGGCTTACCATCGACGCGGCGCACGCCCACATGCTGCCATTGAGGAAACGTCCCGCTCAGATAGCCGAAATCAAAGCCCTGCGGCAGACGGACCTCGAAGCCCCAGGGCAGACCCGGCTCCCAGCCCTTCTGGCGCAGGTAATTGGCGGTGGAGGCCATCGCGTCCGGCACGGACGACCAGATATCGCGCACCCCGTCCCGGTTGCCGTCGACCGCATATTGCATGAAGCTTGAGGGCATGAACTGGGTCTGGCCCATGGCGCCCGCCCAGGAGCCCAGCATCTTGTCGCGGCTGATATGATCCTGCTCCAGGATCTGAAGGGCGATCAGAAGCTCTTCCTTGAAGAAATCGCCGCGATAGCCCGTATAGGCCAGGGTCGAGAGCGCCCGGACCACATAGATCGAGCCGGTGAAGCTGCCGAAATTGGTTTCCATTCCCCACACGCCGAGCACCACGGAGCGAGGCACGCCATAGGTCTTCTCGATGGCGGTCAGCGTCTGAGACCATTCCGTGCCCATCTGCTGCCCGCGCCGCAGGCGCTCGGCCGAGATGGAGCCGTTGATGTATTCCCAGATCGGGCGGACGAACTCGGATTGCTTCTTGGTGAGCGCGATGATCTTCGGATCGGGCTGAACGCCGCGGAAGGCCTCGTCGAACGTGGCGCGTGAGACGCCCCTGGCCTTGGCCGCCGGCCACAGGCCCTGCACGAAGCGCTGGAACCCAGCATCGGACACCTGCTGCGCCTTGGCCGAATGCACAAGGCTCTCCATGCCGAAGGTGAAACTCAGGCCGAGAAGGAGAGCACCGCAGAAGCGGCGAACCGAGCGCATCGTGCGGAAAAGTGGCCCCGGTTTTCCGCGTCGAACGATGCGCTCTTTATTGAAAAGGGCATCGGATTGATCCCAAAAGTGCATTCCACTTTTGGGTCCGATGCTCGAGAAAGACGGCTGGCGCATGAATGTCGCTCACGAGAACAGGGCAGAAATTGCCCTGCCAATGCGACACTAAGAGAGTTAACAGCCGGTTGACACCTAGCCTTATAGGGAGGGGCTATGCGGCTTTGCGTCCCATCAGGGTCCGCTCCCAGCGCAGCGCCTGATCGACGATTTCCTCAAGATTGTCATGCTGCGGCTGCCATCCAAGGCTTCGGATGCGGTCGACCTTGGCCACGAGCTGGGCCGGATCGCCCGGCCGCCGGGGAGAGAGGCGTACTTCGAAATCGACGCCCGAGACCCGTTTGACCACATCAACAACTTCCAGCACCGAGGCTCCGTGACCGTAGCCGCAATTCAGAACTGCGCAATCGCCGCCCTCGCGCAGGGATTTCAGCGCCACGAGATGGGCGCGGGCGAGATCGTTGACCTGGATGTAATCGCGTACGCAGGTGCCATCGGACGTGGCATAATCCGTGCCGAACACGTCGAGATGGGGCCGCTGGCCGAGAGCCGCCTGGGCCGCCACTTTGATGAGGTGCGTGGCCTGAGGCGTCGACTGGCCCGAGCGGCCCTTGGGATCAGCGCCCGCCACGTTGAAATAGCGCAGGATCGCATAGCGCAGGCCATGGGCGACATGGGCATCCTGGAGCATCCATTCGCTCATGAGCTTGCTGCGCCCATAAGGATTGATTGGCGCGAGCGGCACGTCCTCGGATAGCAGGCCGGCCTCGCCATTGCCGTATACGGCGGCGGTCGAGGAGAACACGAAGTTCTTGATGCCCGTCTTCACGGCCGTCTCGATGAGTGCCCGCGTCTTCACGGTGTTGTTGAAGTAATAGCCCAGCGGCTCGGTAACGGATTCGGGCACCACGATGCGGGCGGCGAAATGCAGGATGCTGTCGATCCCGTGCTCCTCGATGACCTTAGCCACGAGATCCTGGTCGCCCACATCACCCACGACGAGGGTTGCGGCCTCGGGGATGGCCCAGCGGAACCCGGTCGACAGGTTGTCGAGGACCACTACCTGCTCGCCCGCATCCAATAGCTCGAGCACCATGTGGCTGCCGATATAGCCCGCGCCGCCCGTGACCAGAACCGTCATTCCCGCTTCTCCCTGAAGCCGCATGCTGCGGCGGTTTACCAAAACGCTTCAGCTTCAATTCAGGTCCAGGCCCATAAGGATGAAACACCGATGCATAAGGCGAGCATCCGGTGCTATGGGAACTTAAGCTTAACGGTAAGCGGTTTCCTTTTGCCACTCCTGCCTTAGTTTGTCCTCCCTCTCCCCTGCTAACCATGGCTCAATCAATGAAGCGCATTCGCAAAGCAGTCCTTCCCGTTGCCGGCCTCGGCACCCGTTTCCTTCCCGCCACCAAGGCGGTGCCGAAGGAAATGCTGTGCGTGGTCGACCGGCCCGTGGTGCAGCACGTGGTCGATGAAGCTCGGGCTGCGGGAATCGAGCATTTCATTTTCGTCACCGGTCGCGGTAAGGCCGTGATCGAGGACCATTTCGACATCGCCTATGAGCTGAACAAGACTCTGGAAGCCCGCGGCAAGACCAAGGAGCTGGAGATCCTCGCCAAGGACCAGCCCAAGGCCGGCCAGACGAGCTTCACGCGCCAGCAGGAGCCCTTGGGCCTCGGCCATGCGGTGTGGTGCGCCCGTGAGCTCGTGGGCGACGAGCCCTTCGCGGTGCTGCTGCCCGACATGCTCAGCCGTGGCTCCATGGAGCAGATGATCGCGGCCTACGACAAGCATGGCGGCAACATCATCGCCGTGGAGGAAGTGCCGGAAGACCAGACGCACCAATACGGCATCGTCTCGGTCGGCCAGGAATTCGGCCAGACCTTCGAGATCACCGGCATGGTGGAAAAGCCGCCGAAGGGCACCGCCCCCTCGAACTACATCATCTCCGGCCGCTACATCCTCCAGCCCGAAATCTTCGACCTGCTCTCAACCCAAGAGCGCGGTGCGGGCAACGAGATCCAGCTCACCGACTCGATGATCCGCCTCATGAAGGAACAGAAGTTCTTCGGCATGAAGTACGAGGGCCGCACCTACGATACGGGCTCGAAGATCGGCTTCCTGATGGCGAACGTCGCCTATGCCCTGGAGCGCGAGGACCTCGGCGCCGGCTTCCGCCAGGAGCTGGAAGCCTTCCTGCGCCAAAAGTAACCGGGTTTCAGGGTTCCTCATGGCCGCCCGCTTATGGTAAAGGGCGGCCATGGCACTTGCACAGACAAAATCCTCCGCCGACCAGGCCGTCGCCTCTGCCCTCCGCACGCTCGAAACCGAGCGCGAGGGCCTAAGCATCCTGATGGACGCCATCGGCAACGGGCTCGGCCCCCTCTTCACCGCCGCCGTCGAGACCATCGCCGCCGCCAAGGGCCGCGTGATTGTGACCGGCATGGGCAAGTCCGGCCATATCGGCCGCAAGATCGTGGCGACGCTGGCCTCCACCGGTACGCCCGCCCATTACGTCCACCCGGCGGAAGCCAGCCACGGCGATCTCGGCATGGTGCAGCCGGAGGACGTGATCGTCGCGCTCTCCTGGTCCGGCGAAACGGCGGAGTTGGCTGACATCATCGGCTATTCGCGCCGCTTCCGGGTGCCGCTGATCGCGTTTACCTCCAACGCGGGGTCGACCCTGGGCCACGCCGCCGACATTTGCCTGACCCTGCCCAAAGCGAAGGAGGCCTGCCCGAACGGCTTGGCTCCCACCACCTCCACCACGATTCAGCTCGCACTGGGTGATGCGCTCGCCATCGCGCTTCTCGAGCGACGCGGCTTCACGGCGGAGCATTTCCGCGTGTTCCATCCGGGCGGCAAGCTAGGCGCGCGCCTCAAGCTCGTGCGCGACATCATGCACAAGGACGAGCGCCTGCCGCGTGTCGGCGTCGATGCGCGCATGGACGAGGCCATCGAGGAAATCGGCCGCAAGGGTTTCGGCTGCGTGATCGTGACGAATCCGGACGGCACGCTCGCGGGCATCGTCACGGACGGCGACCTGCGCCGGAATCTCCGCCCCGATCTCGGCACGCTGCCGGTGACCGCCATCATGACCAAGACGCCGCGCACCATCGCGCCGGATACGCTGGTGGCAACCGCGCTCGAGATCGAGGAAACCGCACGCATCACCGCGCTGATCGTGGTCGAGAACGACAAGCCCGTGGGCCTCGTGCATTACCTCGACCTGCTGCGTGCAGGCGCTGCCTGATCACAACGTAGCCTCACCCTGAGGTGCGAAGCGTCTCGAAGGGCGAGGCGTTTCCAGAAAGCACTGGAACCTCCTTCGAGACGGCGCTTACGCGCCTCCTCAGGATGAGGTCCACGCTTTGTTGGGAATCGAAAATAACTGACCGTCAATCCCGGTCGGGAGCCCCGAGCGGAAAGAACGAGCGATAGGGACGCGCCTCGTCCACTGCGCGCGCGAATGACGGACGTGCGAGCAAACGCTTGCGATAGCTGAGAACATTGGTGTGCTCTGCGTCGATTGGGTGCGCCCAATCCGCATAGAACAGTGACGGAGCCGCCGCGCAATCGGCCATGCTGAAGCCGTCTCCCGCTGCCCATTCCCGATTTGCCATCGTGTAATCGAGCCACGCATAGGCCGTATCGAGCATTCTCCTTGCCTCGACGACACCATGAGAATCGCGATCCGATTCCGCGCGGATGCGGTCGGCCACGATCTTCTGCATCGGCGTCATGACGTAATTGTCGAAGAAGCGATCCATCATCCGCACGTCGAGAGCCGCACGCGGATCGTCGGGAACGAGCTTCACGGGGCCGGGATGATACAAACCCAGATGTTCGATGATGATGCTCGCCTCGACAACCGTGCGCTCATCGTCGACGAGAACGGGAAACTTTTTGATCGGCCAGAGAGACGCGAGTTCCGCATGCGCCGGCTCGTCGCCGAGCGTTCGGTATTCGAACGAGATGTCATTCTCGTAGAGCGCGATCAGAACCTTCTGGCAGTAGGACGAGAAGGGATGCGCATAGAGCTTCAAGGCCATTCTTACTGCTCCTGAATTTTCAGGGGTCGTCCACTACCAGGGTCGACCCTTCCACGCGCACGACGCGAACCCGCGCACCTTTGAGGCGATCGGCACCGGTGACGCGCCAAGAGCTGTCATCGACACGGATGCGCCCTTCCCCGTCCTTGATCGGCGCGTCCAGCGTGAACACGCGCCCCACCAACGCTTGGCCACGCTGATTGAGATGAGCGGCAGATGCTTCCGCCTGATCCTTCGAGCGCGTGACGAAGCGGCCGATCACAACCGCCGCCACTGAGAGCAGCGCAAAGATGATGGCAGCGCTCTGCCAAGACAAATCGAGCGCGGCATCGAGCAAGCCGGTTACGACGGCGGCAAGCCCGAGCCAGAGGAAGAAGATGCCGGGCGCGAGCAACTCGATGCCGATCAGCACGAGGCCGAGGATGATCCAGCTCCAGGCGCCGAGACTGATGAAGGCATCGCGGATCATGAGCGCTCGGCTCCCTTCGTGACGGCAGGCACGCTGCGCGCAGGCCTCGGCGAAGCAGGGCCGCCATCGCCACCGAACACGGATTTCGTCAGTTCCGCGATGCCGCCGAGCGTGCCCGCGAGGCCCGCCGCTTCGATGGGCACGATCACCACCTTCTGGTTCGGTGCCGTCGCGATGCTGCGAATGGCGTCGATGTATTTTTCCGCCACGATGAAGTTGGCCGCCGCGAGATCGCCGCTTGTGATCGCATTGCTCACCATGGACGTGGCCTTCGCTTCGGCTTCCGCCAGGCGCTCGCGTGCTTCAGCGTCCCGGAAAGCCGCTTCCTTGCGGCCTTCGGCCGAAAGAATCTGCGACTGCTTTTCACCTTCGGCGCGCAGGATTTCCGCCTGCCGCAAGCCTTCGGCTTCGAGAACGGCGGCGCGCTTCTCGCGCTCGGCCTTCATCTGCCGCGCCATGGCGCCGGCGAGATCCTGCGGCGGGAGAATGTCCTTGATCTCGACGCGGGTGACCTTTGCGCCCCAGGGCGAGGCTGCGGCATCCATGACGCGCAAGAGGCGCTCGTTGATCTCGTCGCGATGCGAGAGAAGCTGGTCGAGATCCATGGAGCCGACCACCGTGCGGATGTTGGTCATGGTCAAGACCAGAAGCGCCTGATTGAGGTCAGAGACTTCGTAAGAAGCGCGAGCCGGATCGAGCACCTGATAGAACGCCGCCGCGTCGATGGTGACGCCCGCATTGTCCCGGGTGAAGGCTTCCTGGCGCGGAATGTCGAGCACCTGCTCCATGACATTCACGCGCTTCCCGATCTGGTCGATATACGGAACGATGAGGCCGAGGCCCGGCGTCAGCGTGCGCGAATAGCGCCCGAAGCGCTCGACCGTATAGGCATAGCCCTGCGGCACCGTCCTCACCCCCATCGCGATCGTCACGACGACCACGAGAACAAGAACAATCACGAAAATATCGAAACCACCCAGCATGGAACCCTCAAGGCAACGGAATTGCGTACACACAAGCTATCCGATAGGGGCAAAAACTCCTAGTGGCTCTTACAAGCTGCTATTCTACCTCCCGGAGGCTCCACCATGCCGCGATATTTCTGCCAGGATCACCCTGACCAACTTGAACTCGAAGCAGAGGTTGTCGATGCACGCCCTGGAGCAGTCCTTCTCGCCCAATCGCCCTTCTTTCCCGGCGGAGGCGGACAGCTGGCCGACAGGGGCACAATCGCGTGGTCAGGTGGCATCGTGGGAGTTGAGAGGCTGGAGCCCGCCGGCGAAGGCTTATGGCATGTGCTCGCGGAACCGGTGACCGTTCAAGGCACCGTGCGCGCCAAGGTCGATGCGGAATTCCGCCATCTCATGTGCGAGCTGCACACGATGGCGCATGTGCTCAACAGCATCGTCTATCGGGATTTCGGCGGCGCGCTTCTGACGGGCGCGCAATTGGCGGAGGACGGAACCTTCCGCGTCGATTTCGACATGCCGGGCGTTTATCCCGACTGGCTGCGCAGCTTGGACGGTCCCATGAACGACGTCATCCGCCAGGATCTGCCGATCCGCACCTTCTCCATGCCTTGGACGGAGGCTGAAGCGATCCCCGGCATGTTCCGCAGCAAATCCGTCTCGCCTCCGCCGCAGGAGGATGGAACGGTGCGCATCGTCGAAATCACAGGCCTCGATCGGCAGGCCTGCGGCGGAACGCATCTGGCCTCGACCGGCCAAGCGCGTCCCGTCCGCATTCTGAAAGTGGACAACAAGGGCAAGCGAAACCGACGCATCCGCGTCGGCTTCGCTGATTGATCGTCAAATCCAGCCCTGAAGCTCGCGCTCCACGATGTGGTTGATCACGCGCATGCCTTCCGGAGAATCGTTGAGGCACGGCAGATAGGCGAATTCCTCGCCCCCGTTATGCATGAAGATCTCGCGGTTCTCGCCGTCGAGTTCTTCCAGCGTCTCAAGGCAATCCGCGGAGAAACCGGGAGCAACGATCGCCATGCGCTTCACGCCGCTTTTCGCCAGAGCCTCCACGGTCTTGTCCGTGTACGGTTGAAGCCATTCCGCCTTGCCGAAACGCGACTGGAAGCTCATGCGGAACTTGTCCGCCGGCCAGCCGAAAGCCTCACGCATCAGGCGCCAGGTCTTCACGCATTGGCAATGGTAGGGATCGCCCTTCAGGAGATATTCCTTCGGCACGCCGTGGAAGGAGACGAGGATCACCTCCGGCTCGAAGGTGAGCTTGGCGAGTTCCTGCTTCATGGAGGCGACGACGGAGTCGATATAGACCGGATCGTCGTGATAGGGCGGCGAGACACGCACGGAAGGCTGCCAGCGCATGTCCATGAGCGCGCGGAATGCCTGGTCGCAGGCGGTAGCGGACGTTGCCGCCGCGTATTGCGGATAGAGCGGCACCAGAAGAATGCGGTCGCAACCCTGATCGAGCAGCGCCTGAATGCGCTCGCGAACTTCCGGCTTGCCGTAGCGCATGGCCCAATCGACGCTCACCTTGTCGCCGGCGATGCTCTTGATATGCGCCGCGACCCTCTCCGCCTGATTGCGGGTGATGGTCTTGAGCGGACCCTCGTCGAGCTCGTTGTTCCAGATCGTCGCGTAGTCGCGGCCCTTGGGCGCGGGGCGCTTGGTGAGAATGATCAGGTTGAGGATCGGCCACCAGAGCAGGCGCGGCGTCTCGATCACGCGGCGGTCGGAGAGGAACTCCTTCAGGTAGCGCCGCATGGGCCAGTAGGTGGTGCCTTCGGGCGTTCCGAGATTCATCAGAAGCACGCCGATTCGGCCCGACTTCGCAGGCGGGTGGTCCACGGGGCGCACGATCTGACCCGTTCCGGCAACGCTCACATGTTCGTTCATCGACTTAAAGCCCTTGAGACGCAGGCCCCGAGACGGAGACCACTCATTGATGGCGTTCTAGATAGTGACTTTTCACCTGTTACGCCAATGTGTTCCTGTTTCACATTGATGTAAGCCAAACCTCAGATCGGCGGGCTCAGGTTCGCCGTGGCTTTCAGCGGCGCATCGATGGCAACCCGCAGGCCTCCCGGATCGTAATCGACCTCGACCTTGGCATTGAGCTGGGTCGTCAGCACCCGGTGCAGCAGGCGCGAGCCGAAGCCTTGCCGGTCGGGCTGGGAGACGCTGGGGCCGCCCCTCTCCTCCCAGGCCATGGTCAGCCGCTTCTCATCGCCCTCGCCATGCACGTCCCAGGTCACGGCAACCTTGCCGTTGCGCACCGACAGCGCGCCGTATTTCGCGGCATTCGTCGTCAGCTCGTGAATGGCCATGCCGATGGGAACCGCGATCTCGGAGGGCAACTCCACGGCAGGGCCGTCGAGCGTGATCCGCTCACCCCGGACGTCGTTGTAGGGTTTGAGTTCCTTCTCCAGGATCTCACGCAGGGGCGCCATCTGCCACAGCGCTTCGGTGAGCAAGGAATGGGTGTTGGCCAGCGAGACGATGCGGCCCACGAAAGCCTTGTAGAATTCGTCGATGCTCGAGGCCGAGCGGGCGGTCGCGCCCACCACGGCCTGCACGGTGGCAAGCGTGTTCTTCACCCGGTGATGCAGCTCGCGGATGAGGAAGGATTGCTGGCTCTGCGCCTGTCTGCGCTCCGTGATCTCGTGCTGGGCCTCGCTGTAGAGGCGCCCGTTCTCGAGAGCGATGGCGGCCTGCGCGGCAAGGCCCGTCACGAGGCGCTCAGCCCTCTCCGCGAAGGCTCCCGCCCGCTCATGAGCAAAGAGCAAAAGGCCCTGGATCTGGCCATTGCGGGAGGAGACGGGGATCGCCATCACGCTGCGGATCCTGGCCCGATCCTGGGCGTGGTTCTCCTCCGAGGATGCTCCGAACTCAGGATCCTCCGCGATATCGTCGAAGCGAAGCACCCGATCCTGTTCGAACACGGCCGCGCAGATGGCGCCGATGGGAAGTTTCGCAAAAGCAGTCCGCGCGCCGCCGGAATTGTAGAGGCCATATTCCTCGGCGCGCGCGCCCGCATTGTCCGCATCGCCGCGATTGGAGAAATAGGCTCCTGCCTGCGCCCCGGTGAGCAGCACCGCCGCCTCGACCACGCTCTCGATCAAGCGGTCCACATCGAGTTCGGCGGCAAGCGCGCGGCCCGTCCGGTTCAGCACTTCGAGCGCCGCCGTTTCCGCCTGCAATTCGCTGGTGCGCAGCGCCACCTCCTTCTGCAGGAAGGCCTCGTTGGCGGCCTGCTCGCGGAATTGCTGGCTTGCCAGGGCCGTCAGCGCGGCGAGCGCCAGAAGCGCGATCAGCGCGAAGGCTCCATAGAGCCGCATCTGGACGGTCCAAGGGCCCCAATAGGCGTTATCAGGGATGCTGATGTTGATGTAGAGCGGCAGCTCGTCCACCCGACGATAGGCCCCGGTGCGGTCCTCTCCATTGACGGTGAAGGGATACACTCCAGCCACAAGATTTTTCTTGATGGCTTGGTCGAGAGCCGACTTGTCGATCGGCGCGAAAGACAGGCCGTCCTGGGGCCTCGGCAGTTGTGCAATCACCTTCCCGTCATCCGCCCGAACCAGCGTCACGCGGCTGCCCTTCGGCAGGCGCAGCTTGCTCCAGTAGGATTCGAAATAGGACAGGGCCACCGTGGCCGAGACGATGCCGTCGAAAGAGCCTGTCAGGCCATTGAGCCGGCGGCTGATGATGAAGGTCGGGCGCTTCGTCATGCGTCCGATGATCGGCTCGCCGATGAATAGCCCGACATCCGCTCTCACCTGAGCCCTGAAGGCATCCCGGTCTGCGGCGCTCGATGACGGCGCGGGGAAGGCCAAAGAGGTGAGACGCAGGCGGCCCGTGGAATCGTTGAGCCAGAGATTCTCGAAATAGGGCAGCGTTTCCCTGATCGTGACGAGATGCTGCCAATGCGGACGCGAGCCCTCGATCAGGCTCCAGTCATCGCCTTCAATGAGGGTCGCCACTTGCTTGAGAGTAAGGTCCGAGACCTCGAGAAGGCGGGCGGTGTGATCCGCCAGGAAATAGGCGTTTCCGGCAATATCCTCCACATTGCGCTCGATCAGGCGATTGCGCTGTTCCCAGGCGATATAGCCGAAGGTGAGGAGAATGAAGATCACGCCGAATAGACCCATGATCAGGGTCAGGCGGCCTCTCGCCAGCAATTGCCTGCGGCGTTTGAAGGATGAGCGGGACTGATCGGTGCGAACTGAAAGCTGCAAAATGAAAACGTCGGCTGATGATGCGATTCGCCTCAATGGGCGCCCAAGATGGCACAGTGGAGGCGAGACATGGAGGGGTAAATATCACCCTCCTCCCCTGAAAAGACAACGCCGGGGCCCTGAAACAGGCCCCGGCGCAGGATCGGAAGGCTGAGAAATCAGCGCAGAACGACGCGGCCCTCGACCTTCGGCGCGACCTTGCCGGCCTTGGCCACATACTCGATCACCTGGCTTGCCATGAGCTGGCTGGCGGAAGGATCGATCAGGTTCTTGTTGCCGGCGAACGCGCTGTAGCCGTCGCCGCCGCGCGCCATGAAGTCGTTGGTGGCGAGCTTGTAGGTCTTGGCGGGATCGAGATCCTGGCCGTTGACCTTAACAGCCTTGATGCGGCTGCCCGGGGGCTCCTTCATGTCGACCTCGAAGGTGAGGCCGGAAACCTGCGGGAAGCGGCCGCCGAGCTCGCGTACCTGGCTCACGCCGTTCTCGAGGCCGGCCTTCAGCTTGGCGCCGGTGATCTCCATGAGAACGGTGGTGTTGCCGAAGGGCATTTCGGCCTGGAAGTGGCGGCGTGTCAGCTTGGTGCCTGCCGGATATTCCTTGTCGGCACGCAGGCCGCCGCCATTGGTCACGGCCACGTCGGCGCCGACTGCGGCTTTCAGGGCATCGGCCACGAGGTTGCCCATGGCGGCCTCGCCTCCGCGCACGGTGGCGCGGCGGCTGTCGAGCGGCGTTTCCGTCACGCCGATTTCAACGTCCAGCTCCTTGGAGAGCTTGTCCTCATAGCCCTTCACCACGGCCTCGATCTCGGGATCGGCCTTCACGGAGGCGGTGTCGACGATGCGGAAATTCGGCGACCAGCTCACCGTGGTCTTGCCGTCCTTGGTGGCCTTGGTCACGGAAAGCTCCGTGACGACCACGTAATTGGCCTGCGACTCGGATTCGGTGAGCGTGACCTTGCCGTCATAGAAGGCGAGCAGGTGCTCGTCATGGCCGCCGATGATCACGTCCACGCCGGCGGAGCGGGCGATGATCATGTCGACTTCGAGCGGCGTGTGCGCAACGGCGACCACGATGTCGACGCCCTTCGCGCGCAGATCCTTCGCCTTGGCGCGGGCCGCATCGATGGTGGACGAGAACTTGATGGTGCCGGGGCTCGACGCGATCGGCGTGTCCTCGGTGGTGAGGCCGAAGAAGCCGACCTTCACGCCCTGCACGTCCACGATCTTCTCGGGCTTGGTGTTGGCGGGTGCGCCGTCACCATCGACGATGTTGGAGGTGAGGATATCGAATTTGGCATCGGCCAGGCGGGCGCGGAACACCGCGTCGCCAAGATCGAATTCATGGTTACCCGGCGTCATGGCATCGACGCCCATGCGGTTCAGGATATCGATGACGTGCGCGCCCTTGTCGAAGCCCGAAAGCAGCGAGGGCGAGATGGTGTCGCCCGCATGAACGAAGAAGGCATTGCCCTTCGCCTTCTCTTCCTTGACGACGGTTGCGAGCTTGGCAAAACCGCCGCGGCCCTTCTCAGGCGACATCCGGTCGATGTCGTTGGTCTGGACGAAACGGATGGTCACGGCTTCCTGCGCCAGCGCCGTGCCGGACAGAAGCAGGGAGAATCCAAGGAAACCGGCGCGCAGGGCAGCGGAGGGTCGGCTGGTCAACATCGTCAAAGGTCCTCGATTTCGGGCGGCGCCCATCACACTCCTGGGAGCCTTAAGGCCGAAACGTGTCACAGAAGTAACAGCCTGTCGATCACTTCAGCGCCCAGATCCCCGGCAGAGAATGATGTCATTTTGAACCATATGGGCTAGAGACCGGGCAGGCATCCTCAAGAGGCACGCTCCATGACTGGCCCCATCGTCCAAGCCCTCGCCGCGTTCCGCAGGAACAAGCAGACGACCTCCTGGCTTCAGCTCCCATTCTTCCAGGACGGCAGCGCGGAACGGGTCGCGGAGAAGGTGGATGCGGTGATCGCGGCGGGCGGCCATGTTCTGCCCCCGCCGGAGGCCGTCTTCACGAGCATCACCCTGACGCCTCTCGACAAGGTCAAGGTCGTGATCCTCGGCCAGGATCCCTACCCGACCCCCGGCGATTCCCACGGCCTCGCCTTCTCCTATCGCGGCGCGCGGCGCCTGCCCGCATCGCTCCGCACGATTCTTGCCGAGATGGCGGCGGATCTCGATGCGCCCATGCCTAAATCCGGCGACCTCTCGAAATGGGCAAAACAGGGCGTGCTGCTCATCAACACGGCGCTGACGGTGGAAGCGGGCAAATCCGGCGCGCATATGAAATTCGGCTGGTCCGATCTCGTGGATCAGGCCATCGCGGCCATCTCTGCGCAGCAGCCTGCCGTGGTCTTTCTGCTCTGGGGCGGGCCTGCCCGCAAGCGGGCGGCGCTCGTCGATTCCGCCAAGCATCTCGTGATCGAGTCGGGCCACCCCTCCCCGCTCAACCGGCTCAACGACTTCAAGGGCACGAAGCCCTTCAGCCGCGCCAATGCCTGGCTCGTCGGGAAAGGGCTGAAGCCCATCGACTGGCGGCTCGATACCTGAACATCCTTGCCGAGAAACCTGCCCGGGAGTAGGTCTCTCGCAGCCAATGACCTGACACGTTTGGAGATCAGAATGACGGAATCCCTGTTCGGACAAGTCGAAGCCTTCGCGGGCGATCCGATCCTGTCCCTCAACGACAGCTTCAAGGCTGATCCCCGTAGCGAGAAGGTCAATCTCAGCATCGGCGTCTATACGGATGAGAAGGGCCGCCTTCCGGCCCTGGGCTCCGTCCGCGCCGCTTACGAGCGTGTCGGCTTTGCCGAGCGGCCCTACCTGCCCATGGATGGCCATCCCGGCTATCGCGAGGGCGTGCAGAAGCTGGTCTTCGGAGACAAGCATCCGGCCCGCGCGGAAAAGCGCATCGCCACGATCCAGACCATCGGCGGCACGGGCGCCGTCGGCATCGCGGCCGACTTCCTCGCCAAGCACGCGCCGGGCCGCGCGGTTCTCGTCAGCGATCCGACCTGGGAGAACCATCACGGCCTATTCCAGCGCGCGGGCTTCAAGACCACGACCTATCCTTATTGGGACGCCAAGAACCGCTCGGTCGATTTCGATGGCATGGTGAAGGCGATCGAGGCGGCGGCAGCCGGCTCCATCATCGTGCTGCAGCCCGTCTGCCATAACCCGACCGGCGTCGATCTCGATGCAAAGCAGCAGGCAGCATTGACGGATGTGCTCGTCGCCAAGCGCCACATCGTCGTGTTCGACATGGCCTATCAGGGCTTCGGCACGAGCCTGGAGGAAGATGCCTCCTTCGTGCGCCGTTACGCGGAACGCGCGAGCTGCCTCGTGGCGAATTCCTTCTCCAAGAATTTCTCGCTCTACGGCGAGCGCGTCGGCGGCCTGAGCGTCGTGTGCCGCGATGCGGACGAGGCCGAGCGCGTGCTCGGCCAGCTGAAACTCGCCGTGCGCCGCAGCTATTCGAGCCCGCCGATGACCGGCGGTCTTCTCGTCGCTACCGTTCTCGGCAGCGACGATCTTCGCGCCCAATGGGCCCGCGAGGTCGACGAGATGCGCGTGCGCATGGATTCCGTGCGCAAGCTTCTCGCCGAGGAGATCCGTAAAATCTCGAACGAGATCGACGTGAGCTTCCTCACCAGCCAGCGCGGCATGTTCAGCTATACGGGCCTGACCGCGCAGCAGGTGCGCGCTATGCGCGAGCGCGACGGCGTCTATCTCGTGGAATCGGGCCGCATGTGCGTGGCGGGTCTGAACGAGGAGAACGCCGCGAAGGTGGCGAAGAGCTTCGTGAACGCGAGCCAAGCCTAAAAGGCTAGCAGTCATCCCGGACGGCGAAAGCCGATCCGGGATCGCATGAAGAATGAAGCGCCATACTCGTCGTGCGATCCCGGGTTCCGCTACGCGGCCCCGGGATGACGCTTTTTAAAGACTTACTCCGCCGCAATCGGCAGCGTCGGCTGCTGCTCGGTGCGGAACTTGGCGAGGAGGTCCGCCTCTTCCTTCTTGGCGATCTCCAGGTTCCGTTCCTTGATGTGGCCGTAACCGCGGATCTTTTGCGGAATGTTGGCGAGGCCCACCGCAACCGCGTGATTGTCGGCGTTGAGCTTCGCCAAAATCTCTTCGATCCGCCCTTCGAACTCACGGATGAGTTCGCGCTCCGTGCGGCGCTCGTGTGTGTAGCCGAACACATCGAGCGGTGTGCCGCGAACGGCCTTGAACTTCGCCAGAACCCGCATGGCTTTCAGCATCCACGGGCCGAAGCTCATCTTCTTCGGAACGCCGGTGACAGGGTCCTTCTTGGCGAGAATCGGCGGAGCCATATGGAACTCGTAGCGCAGGTTCTCGCCCTCGAAGGTCGAGGCGACCTGACGCTCGAAATGTCCGTCCGTGTAGAGACGGGCCACCTCGTACTCGTCCTTGTAGGCCATGAGCTTGAAGAGCGAGCGCGCCACCGCATCCGTGAGCGCGGTCGAACCCGGAACAACCTTGGATTCCGCCTCGCGCACGCGCTGCACTTGCGTGCGATAACGCTTGCCGTAGCGCTTGTTTTGATAAGCGGAGAGGAACGCCACGCGACGCTCGATCACCTCATCAAGGGTCTCGGAGATTTTCAGCTCGTCGTTCGGCGCTTTCAACTCGCTCATCATGCCGGCAAGCAGCTCCGGCTCCGCCGCCGCGCGGCGTCCCCAGGTGAAGGCGGAGAGATTCATCTTCACCGCTTCGCCGTTGAGCTCGATGGCCTTCTCGATGGCAGCACCCGAGAGCGGCACATTCCCGTTCTGATAGGCATAGCCCAGCATGAACATGTTGGCGGCAATCGAATTGCCGAGAAGAGCGGTGGCGATTGCCGTCGCATCGACGAATGCAACACCCTGTTCGCCCGCAGCGCCCTTGATCGCGCGCTTCAGGCGCTCGGTGGGCAGCGAGAAATCGGCATTGCGCGTGAACTCGCCGGGCATGACTTCCGCCGTGTTCACCACGAGCGCTGTCTGTCCCTGCTTCACGGAAGCAAGCACCTTCTTGGTACCCGTCACCACGAGGTCGCAGCCGAGCACGAGATGCGCCGATTCCGCGCTCACACGGATGGCGTGGATGTCTTCCTGGCGGTTGGCGAGACGCACATGGCTGTAGACCGCGCCACCCTTCTGGGCGAGGCCGGCCATGTCGATCATGCCCATACCCTTGCCTTCGAGATGCGCCGCCATGCCGAGGATCGCACCGATGGTGACAACGCCCGTGCCGCCCACGCCCGTCACGATCACGTTGAACGTGCGGTCAATGGCGGGAATCACCGGATCGGGCAGCGGCTTGAACGTCATGCCATCCGTCGATGCAGTCTCCGGCACTGCCTTCTTCACCTTGGCGCCATGCACCGTGACGAAGGACGGGCAGAAGCCCTTCACGCAGGAGAAGTCCTTGTTGCAGTTCGACTGGTCGATCTGGCGCTTACGGCCGAACTCGGTCTGCACCGGCTGCACGGCCACGCAATTCGACTGCACGGAGCAATCGCCGCAGGCCTCGCAGACAAGATCGTTGATGATGACGCGCTTGTCCGGATCCGGGAACTCGCCGCGCTTGCGGCGGCGGCGCTTCTCGGAGGCGCAGGTCTGGTCGTAGATCATCACCGTGACGCCGGGGATCTGCGCCAGATCGCGCTGCACGGCATCGAGCTCATCGCGATGATGGATTGTCATGCCGGACGGCCAGCGGATCGATTTCGGATATTTGTGCGGCTCGTCGGTGACAAGGGCGATCCGCTCCACGCCTTCTTCCCGCACCTGACGGGCGATCATGTCGACGGTGAGCTTGCCCTCGTGTGGCTGACCACCGGTCATGGCGACCGCATCGTTGAAGAGGATCTTGTAGGTGACGTTGGTCTTGGTATCGACCGACCAGCGCAGCGCCAGAATGCCGGAATGGTTGTAGGTGCCGTCACCGAGATTCTGGAAGACGTGGCCGCGTTGAGAGAATGGCGACTCGCCGATCCAGTTCGCGCCCTCGCCGCCCATCTGCGTGAAGCCGTCGGTGGAGCGGTCCATCCACTGCACCATGTAATGGCAGCCGATGCCCGCATAAGCACGCATGCCCTCAGGCACCTTGGTGGACGAATTGTGCGGGCAGCCCGAGCAGAAATGCGGCACTCGGGTCGCCACGTCGTTCGTAATCTTCAGCACTTCCTGCGCATTACGCAACCGTGCCACGCGACCGCGCAGATCATCGTTGTTGTGGTATTGCAGAAGACGCTCGCCGATGACGATGGCGATGTCGTTGGGATCGAGCGCGCCCTTGACGGGGAAGAGCCAGTTGCCGCCCTCGTCCTTCTTGCCGATGCAGAGCGGCTGATTGGCGGTGCCATAAAGCTCCTCGCGCAGCTGCACTTCGATGAGGGAGCGCTTCTCCTCGACGACGATGACCTTGTCGAGGCCTTGCGCGAATTCCAGAAGCTCGCGCTGCGAGAGCGGCCAGGGGCAAGCGACCTTGTAGAGGCGAAGGCCCATGTCGTTGGCCTTCACCTCGTCGAGGCCGAGCTCGTCCATGGCTTGGCGCACGTCGAGATAGGACTTGCCGACGGTGATGATGCCGATCTTTGGGTTGCGCCCGCCGGAGAGAACGATGCGGTTGAGGTTGTTGGCGCGCACGAAGGCCAGCATGGCGTCGCGCTTGTAGTCCTGAAGGCGCGCTTCCTGATCGAGCACGCCGTCGCGGTTGCGGATGTTGAGCCCGCCCGGCGGCATGATGAAGTCATCGGGCATGACGATCTTCACGCGATCAAGCGAACCATCCACCGAGGCGGTGGATTCGATGTTGTCCTTCACGCATTTGAACGCCACCCAGGTGCCGCAGAAGCGGCTCATGGCGTAGCCGTAGAGGCCGTAATCGAGAATCTCCTGAACGCCGGCGGGGTTCAGGATCGGGATCATCACGTCGACAAAGTGGAATTCGGATTGGTGCGCGACGGTCGATGACTCAGCCGTGTGGTCGTCGCCCATGAGCGCGAGCACACCGCCATGCTGCGAGGAGCCCGCCATGTTGGCGTGGCGGAACACGTCGCCGGAGCGGTCGACGCCGGGGCCCTTGCCGTACCAGAGGCCGAACACGCCGTCATATTTGCCGTCGCCGCGAATCTCCGCCTGCTGCGAGCCCCAGACGGCGGTCGCCGCCAGTTCCTCGTTGAGGCCCGGCTGGAAGACGATGTTGGATTGCTCAAGCCACTTCCGCGCCCGCCAGAGATTCTGGTCCAGGCCGCCGATGGGCGAGCCGCGATAGCCGGAGACGAAGCCGGCCGTGTTGAGGCCCGCCAGCCTGTCCCGCTCGCGCTGCATGAGCAGCATGCGGATGACGGCCTGGGTGCCGGTGATGAACACGTGATCCTTGGTGAGATCGTACTTGTCGTCGAGCGTAACGCTACGAAGCGCCACATGACCTTCGGCCATGCCGTTCCTCCTTGGAGCCCTCTTAGCCCCGCGCGCCGGTTTTCCGGTTCTCGTTGGTTTTTGGATTTATGTCAGTAATGCTGACATAATCGCCGGATCGCGTCAATCAAGCGATTCTAAAGTACGAGCCTTCGTTTCGCCTCCATTAACCATGATGCGTCTAGGTCATGGTTCCTGAGGCTTCCGCCCGTCCCCGGAAGCGCTGCTGTTAAAGACAACGCATGAAACACCGCCTTGGTCTCACCCTCTGCCTTGCCGCCCTGCTGACCGCCTTCAGCCTCCCGGCCTTCGCGCATCCTCATGTCTGGATCACCGCCAAGGCGGAGGTGGTCTTCACTGACGGCAAGGTGACAGGCATCCGCCACCATTGGGTCTTCGACGAGGCCTATACGGCCTATGTCACCCAAGGGTTGGACAAGAACAACGACGGTCAGTTCTCCCCGGAGGAGCTGCAGGACCTGGCGACCGAGAACGCCGCCTCCCTCAACGAGTTCGAGTATTTCACGACCCTGAAGGTGAAGGGCAAGGCGCAGGTCTTCGACGAACCCCGGGAGGCCCGGATGGTCATGGAGGGCAAGCAAGTGGCTATGTCGTTCCTGCTGCCGCTGAAATCCACTGCGCCTGCGGGCGGCACCCTCGCCATCGAAATCGACGACCCGACCCTCTTCGTCTATTTCAGCCTCGCCGATCAATCTTCCGTGACCCTCGCCAGCGCGCCGCAGGGCTGCATCACCAGCATCGCCAAGGCGAAGCCCCTGGATGCCGCCATGCAAAAGATCTTGCAGGATGAGGGCGCGATCCAAGCGAACCCGAACACGAGCTTCGGCGTGGAATATTCCAACAAGGCCATCATCGCATGTCCGTGACGTCTGCTCCCTTAAGCTCTCCGGCTTCCTCCCGGTCGCGGCTCTGGCAGCGGCTTGGATTGATGCTGGCCGCAGTCGCCGTCATTGCCGCTGCCATGAGCCTGCTCGCCCTGTGGATCGGTCCCATCGGCGCACCGCCGCCGCGCAGTCCCTTCGGCATGGGCGTGCGCGAGGCCGCGCCCTCCGGCGATTTCGGCGCATGGATTCTCTCCATCCAATCCGGCTTCTATGCGAGCCTTCAGGGAAGCGTGCGGGCCTTGAAGGAGAGCGGCGCGGCTTGGGGTTCTCTTCTCTTCGTCGGATTCGCCTACGGTGTCTTCCACGCCGCAGGCCCCGGACACGGCAAGGGCGTGATCTCGGCCTATCTGGTGGCCGACGAGAAGGCCTTGCGCAAAGGCTTCATCCTGAGTTTTGCCGCAGCCTTCGTGCAGGCATTGGTTGCCATCCTCATCGTCGGCACGGTGAGCGTGGTGCTGCGCGCCACCGCCTCCACCATGAACAAGCTTGCCCTGAACGTGGAGTTGTTCAGCTTCATCGCTGTCGCTCTGCTGGGCCTTGCGATCACGTGGCGCAAGAGCGGCAAGGTTCTGGGTGTGCTGGCACTCGCGAAGAACCCCTTGGCCAATGTGCCTGAAGCAAGCTGCGATCACGTGCACCTGCCGCCGCCCGAAGAGATCGACCGCCTCACCCGCTGGCGCGACATGGCGGGCGTGGCGATCGCTGCCGGCATTCGCCCCTGCGCGGGCGCGCTGATCGTGCTCGTCTTCTCCCTGGCGCAGGGCCTGTTCGCGGCAGGCATCGCCGCCACCTTCGTCATGGCGCTCGGCACGGCGCTGACCACCAGCGCCATCGCGGCCGTGGCCGTTTTCGCCAAGACCCTCGCCCTGCGGCTTGCGGGCGGGCGCGGCGCGACGGGCGCCATCGCGGTTGCGGCTCTCGAGCTTCTGGCCGCTGCCTTTGTCCTCGTACTCGGCGCAAGCCTGCTCATCGGACTCTGGAGCCAGGGCCTCTGAAGGGTTGCATGAAGCGCAAAGCTCGCCGCGCAACCCTTCATTTGCATGCGTTGTGACCTGGAGAGCGCCCCGCTATAGCTCCGCCGTCAGGACAGGGAGCAACAGGTGCCCAATTCGTCGTCAGCGAGCGCGCATCGTCTTTACGAAGACATCTTCGCCGGATTCACCGGCACGCTGATGGTGGCATTGGGCGTGACCCTCTACACGAAAGTCACCTTGCTCACAGGCGGCACGGCGGGGCTCGCGCTGCTCCTGCAATACGCGACGCAGCTCGATTTCGGCACGCTGTTCTTCGCCATCAACCTGCCCTTCTACGCGCTCTCGATCCTGCGGATGGGCTGGAAGCTCACGGTGCGCACCTTCCTCGCCGTTCTGCTGGTGTCCTATCTCGCGAAGCTCACGCCGGGCTGGATCGGCATCGAGAATCTCAACCCGATCTATGCGGCGGTGGCGGGCGGCGTACTGATGGGCGTGGGCCTGCTCGTTCTCTTCCGCCACCGTACGAGTCTCGGCGGCGTCAACATCCTCGCGCTCTACGCGCAGGAGCGCTACGGCATCCGCGCGGGCTATGTGCAGCTCGCCATCGATGCGGTGATCCTGCTCTCGTCGCTCTTCGTGATCGATGTCGACAAGGTCGCGCTCTCGCTCGTCGGCACCGCCGTGCTCAACCTGATCCTCGCGACGAACCATCGGCCAGGACGTTACACGGGTGTCAGCTAAAGCCCCAGCGATCCACCATCCGAGCGCGGATCGTGCACGGCCTCGACACGGCCGTTGCGCGGATGTTTGACCAACATGCCCGCATGGCCCATGGCATCCGCGTAGGACTTGCCGATCTCCTCCACCGGATGACCGTAGCTCGATAGTGCACGCAGCAGGCTCGGGTCGAAGCGGTCCTCCACCTTCAACGTCACTGACGGCGCCTTCCAGCTCTTGCCGAACGTCCAACGCGGCGCATCGACCGCATCCGCGAGGCTCATGCCGAAATCCGCGTACCGCGTAAAAATCTGGCCGAGGATTTGCGGCTGCGGCTCGCCACCCATGGTTCCGTAGGAGAGCACACGCCCGTCGTTGAACACCGCGAGTCCCGGATTGAGCGTGTGGAACGGTTTCTTGCCTGGCTCCAGCGCGCGCATGCTTTTCGGATCGAGCGAGAAGGCAAAGCCCCTGTTATGCCAGTGAATGCCGGTCGATGGCAGCACGCAGCCTGATCCAAACGACCAATAGACCGACTGAATGTAGGACACCGCCAACCCATCCTTGTCGATGCAGCCCATCCAGATCGTGTCGCCATCGGCGGGGCGCGGCGGATACGGCGCAGCACGACGCATCTCGATCATCGCCGCTTCCTTCTCGAACACCTCACGTGTGAGGAACGATGCGGGATCGAGCGTCAAATCACTCGGATCGACAATCACCTTGTCGCGGATCGCAAAGGCTCGCTTCGCAGCTTCGATCAGCCCGTGATGATGCTCGGGCGTCTCGCCATGCTTCACGTCGAGGCGATGAAACAGGCCGAGCATGAGAAGCGTAGCCAAGCCCTGGCTCGGGGGCGGCATGTTGTAAACGGTCGAGTGCTTCAACTCCACGGAGAGCGGCTTCACCACGCGCGCCTGATAGGTCTCGATATCTTTTCGCGTGATGGGGCTTCCGATGCGCTCAAGATCGGCGGCGATCTCGCGCCCCACATCGCCGCGATAGAAATCGGCCAACCCCGCATGGGCCAGCTGCTCCAGCGTCTCCGCGAGCTTGGGAGCGCGACGCGTCTCGCCTGCCGCCTGCAACTTGCCGTCGATCAGGAAAGCGTCAGCGAAGCCGGGAGCAGCGAAGAGCGCTTCCCGCTCCAGCAGGCCATAGCGCCCCTCGGACGCGCCGATCCTGTAGCCTTCGCGGGCAAGGCGAATGGAATCGGAAAGCAGCATGTCGCGCGGCAATTGCCCGCCGAGCGCCTTGGCGAGTTCGAGCGCCAGGCCCCAACCGCTCACCGCGCCGGCGACGGTCAGCGCCGCATCGGGTCCACGCGGCGGGATGCTCTCATACTCTTTGTTCCGGTAGCGCTTGATGGTGGCGAGCGACCCGGCAGGCCCCGAGGCGTCGAGGGCATGGACCCGGCCCTTGGGCTCCCGCACCAGCCAGAAGCCGTCGCCGCCAAGCCCGTTCATGTGCGGATAGACCACGGCAATGGTGGCCGCCATGGCGACCATGGCCTCCACGGCATTGCCGCCCGAAGCCAGGATCGTCTGGCCGGTCTCGGCGGCCTGCCAATGGGGGGCCGCGACGGCGGCGGTCGAGAAAACGGGGGTCTCAGGCATGCTTTTTTAAGGACGCGACAGAATGGAGGTTCAAGGGAAACTTGCACCGGAGGGGGCGTTTAGGGTAGTCCCTTCCGGCATCGATCAAGGAGTACGAGACTGTGGCTCAGGCGAAAAGCACCAACTGGCGCAACCTCATCACCATCATCAGCATCATGATCCTGGTGGGCGCGGAAGTGTTCGGCGTGGCGATCTCCGCCGGCTGGGCCATCGCCGGCCTGTTCGAACTCGGCCACATCGTGGGCTATGTGCTCATGGGCCTGTTCAGCCTGCTCGCCATCTATTTCCTCGTGAACCTCTGGCGCCGCTGCGTCGCCGTCGAGCCCCTGGCCGAATAAGTCTAAGGGCTCGCCTTACACATCCGCATCACGACCGGGTCCGCATCAGGCGGCACATAGGCCTCCATGGGGCGGCATTGGCCTGACATGCAGATCCGCCAATCCGCCGTCGCGCCCGAGCGGCGCATGACCACCTCGAATTGCGGCGGCACCTTCGGTCTCCAAACGTAGACGCCGTTGACGAGCCGCGCCTCCGGCGGCGGCTCCATGCCTGCGCCCGAGCCCTTCACCCTCGCCTCGACGAGTTCGAGGCCCGCAGGCGTCGCGCGCCAATCCTCCTCCCACGCGATCTTTTCGACCGAGTGAGTCCAGGCAAGGGTCATCGCGCTCACCATCAGCGGCGCGACGACCTTGCCTGCGACGAGGCAGATCATGAATGCGCGGGCGTGAGCGGCGCCGCAGCCTTGCGGGTTTTCCAGACATGGTACCCGACGAAGAGCGCCGACAGCACGAAGCCGATCTCGTCGGTGATCGGAAGCGCGGCGACGAGCAAGGCCGCAGCGGCCGTCGCCCAGAGACGCTCCCACCATGCCAGAGGCTTCAGGAAGAAGCCGATGGCCGCCATTCCCCACAGCGCCATGGCGAGCGTCGCCTTGAGCACGATGTAGACCACCGCCATCCAATAGCCCGCGCCCTCGAGCCCCGGCACGGGCTGCAGCATCAGGTTCGGATCGTACACGGCCATGTAGGGCACGACGAAGCCCGGCAGCGCGATCTTCACCGCCTGCACGCCGATCTTGAGGCCCGATTCCTTCGCCATCGGAGCCGCAGCGAAGGCCGCGAGCGCCACAGGCGGCGTGAGATCCGCCATAATGCCGAAATAGAACACGAACATGTGCGAGACGATGAGCGGCACATCGAGCTGCAGCAGAATGGGCGCGGCCAGCGACGAGGTGATGATGTAGTTCGGAATCGTCGGAATGCCCATGCCGAGGATCAGGCTGAAGATCATCGTGAGCACGAGGGCAGCAAAAATGTTGTCCTTGCCGATGGAGATCATCCAGGTGCCGACGATGGTGCCGAGACCTGTCAGCGTCATCGTGCCGATCACGATGCCGACGACGGCGCAGGCAAGGCCGACCGGCAGCGCCTGACGCGCACCATCCGCCATGGCATCGACGCAGGCCTGAAGCGTCGTACGCCCGCGTCCCGAGAAAGCGTTCCATAGGGACAGAGCTGCGACGACGGCAACGACCAGCGTGACGCTCGATGCAAGCGAATACGCCGAGACGAGCGCGAGGCCGATCCAGAACGCGACGCGCAGGGCAGGCGTGCCGAGGCCCATCACGATGGCCGTACCGAGAATGAGCGCCACGGTCAGCGACAGGCCGACCGCGCCGGCAAAGAGCGGCGTGTATCCGGCAAAGAGCAGGTAGACGAGAACGCCGAGCGGCGCGATGAGAAACCACTTCGTCTTCAGCTCCGTCCACGCATTCGGCAACTCGGATTTCGGCAGGCCGCGCAGGTTGCGCTTACCGGCCTCCAGATGCACCGCGAGATAGCAGGATGCGAAGTAGAGGAGCGCCGGAATGATCGCAGCTTTCACGATCTCCGAATACGGCACGTCGATGGTCTCGGCCATGATGAAGGCGACCGCACCCATGACCGGCGGCATGATCTGGCCGCCCATGGACGACGTTGCCTCGACGCCGCCTGCGAAGGCCGAGGGGAAACCGAAGCGCTTCATCAGCGGAATCGTGAATTGGCCCGAGGCCACCACATTGGCGACGCCCGAACCTGAGACGGTGCCCATGAGCGCTGACGACGCCACGCAGACCTTGCCCGGTCCGCCCTGCTTGTCGCCGAACACGGCCATCGAAATGTCGTTGAAGAAATCGATGACACCCGCCTTCTCCATGAAGGCGCCGAACAGGATGAAGAGGAAGATGTAGGTCGCGGACACCAGAGTCGGCGTGCCGTAGATGCCTTCCGTACCGAAGGCCATGTGCTCGATCACCTGTTCGAGCGAATAGCCGCGATGATCGAGCGGCGCAGGCAGGTAATTGCCGAACAAGCAATAGGCGAGGAAGAGGCCTGCCACGATGGGAAGCGCAATGCCCATCACGCGCCAGACCAGATAGAAGAGAACCACGAGCGCGGCGATGCCGGAGATGAGATCGCCCGTCGTCATATCACCGGCGCGGATCACGAGATCGTTGTACAAATACCATTGATAGAGGCCGACCGCGAAAGCCACGACGCCCACGAGCCATCCGACCAGACGCATGGCCGGAGATCCGGAGCGGTGATTGGCGACCATCGCTGCTGCAACGAGACACAGGAAGCCTACATGGAGCGCGCGCACGACCTGGCTCGGCACGCTGCCGCCGAACCAGAGAACGAGGCCAAAAGCGACCGCAATCGCCAGCCATCCGAGTAAGCCGTCGACAATGCTGCGCCGACGCACGGCCAGCGCGACCAGCCATGCGGCCCAGGCTACCATGACGACGCCGAGAATCTGGAACAGGCTCACGCCTGCAATGAAGGGCTGATCGAGCGGGATGCCGAAGGACGTGATGATCTGGAAGGTGGAAAACGACACCGCGATCCAGAAAAGAAGCCGACCCCAGAGCCCTTCACCGAAATTCTCCGGCAAGCCATGCTCCGGATTCACGCTCTCGGAGGGAGCCTCCATCTGGGCGAGTTCGGATGTGTTTGCACTCTGGCTCATCGCGCCGCGTCTCCTGAAAAATTTATTGTTCTTGTCATTAAAAAGCCGGAGCAGTTCACCTGCCCCGGCTGGAATGTAAATCGTTCGAAGGGATTAGGAGCCCTTCTTCACGCCCTTCTCGTCGAAATAGCGCTGTGCACCGGGATGCATCGGCACCGGCATGCCGGAGAGAGCGCTGTCGAGCTTGATGTCCTTCGCGGCGGCGTGCGCGGCCGCAAGATCGGGCAGGCTCTCGTAGATCGCCTTCGTCATCTGATAGACGGTCTCATCCTTCACGCCGGAATGGGTGACGAGATAGTTCACGACGGCGGCGGTCTGCACCGGCGCGGTCTGGCCATCATAAGTGTTCGCCGGAATCGTGACCTTCACATAGGGCGTGCCGACCTTGTCCACGACGGCAGCGGGGATCTCCACCACGACGATCGGAACGGAGGTGGCGAGATCGCGGATCGAGGACACGCCGAGGCCTGCCGATTGCAGCGTGGCGTCGAGCTGGCGGTTCTTCATGAGCTCGACGGATTCGCCGAAGGGCAGATACTCGACCTTGCCGAGATCCTTGTAGGTGAGGCCTGCGCCCTGCAGGATCGCGCGGGCGTTGAGCTCGGTGCCGGATTTCGGAGCACCGACGGAGAGACGCTTGCCCTTCAGGTCGGCCAGCGACTTGATGCCGGATTCCTTGGTGGCCACGATCTGGATGTAGTTGGGATAGATGGCGGTGACGCCGCGCAGCTTGTCTTGCTTGGCCTTGAACCCGGCCTCCTCATCGCCCGCCCAGGCCATGGCCAGGCTGTCGCCGAGGGTGAAGCCGATCTCGCCCTTGCCCTGCTGGAGAAGCGTGAGGTTCTCAACGGAGGCCTTGGTGGCCTGGACGGAGGGACGCGAGCCCTGGACTTTTTCCGTGAATACCTTGGAGAGCGCCACACCCAGCGGGTAATAGACCCCCGAAGTGCCGCCGGTCAGGACGTTGATGAAATCCTGCTGCGCCTGGGCCGGCATGCTCGCCCCTGCCAGAGCCAGAGCGGTCGCGGCGCCTACGAGACGGCGCATGATGGATCTTTTCATTAAGCGTACTCCCTATATTTTCGGCAGCATTGTTGCACTGCCTGTGTGTGAGCCTAGTTTTGGCTGCTGACGAAGTTTTCTCAAGAGGCTAAGAGGGACTTAATCCTGCCACCTTGGTCGGTAGGGGTCAGTCTCTCCGATCACAAGTTCGTTGCCCATGCTCAATCGACGCCAGTTTCTGCAAACCGCAACCGCCACGGCCACCCTGGCAGCTCAGGGCTTTTCAAGCCGAGCCATGGCGCAGCAAGGCCTGAACATGGGAGCACCGGCCCCGTTCTCGTTCGATGATCTGAAGAAGCAGGCCGAGAGCATGGCCCGTTCGGCCTATGCGGCTCCGCCTAGCCCCTCGCCGGAGATCCTCTATCAGATCGATTACGACGCCCACGGCAAGATCAAGTTCAAGACCGATCTCGCCCTTTGGGCCAACGGCCCCAGCGAGTTCCCGGTCACCTTCTTCCATATGGGCCGCTTCTTCCAGAAGCCGGTGCGCATGCATGTGGTGGAAAACGGCCAGGCCCGCGAGATCATCTACGACACCGCCTATTTCGACATGCCGGCGGATTCGCCTGCCCGGAAGCTCCCCGACAACACGGGCTTTGCGGGGTTCCGCTTCCAGGAGGCGCGCAACGGCAAGCTCGACTGGAAGAAGAACGACTGGGTCGCCTTCCTCGGCGCCTCCTATTTCCGCGCCATCGGTGAGCTCTATCAGTATGGCCTCTCGGCCCGAGGCCTCGCCGTCGACGTGGCCGTGCATGGGAGGAACGAGGAATTCCCCGATTTCACCCATGTCTATTTCGAGACGCCACAGGCAGGCTCGGACACGGTCACAATCTATGCGCTGCTCGATGGGCCGAGCGTGGCGGGGGCCTACAAGTTCGTGATGAAGCGCGCCGCTGCGGTCATCATGGACATCGACACCGCGCTTTATCTGCGCAAGGACGTGGAGCGCCTGGGCCTCGCCCCGCTCACCTCCATGTATTGGTACTCGGAGAAGTCTAAGGCCACCGCAATCGACTGGCGTCCGGAAATCCACGATTCCGACGGCCTTGCCCTGTGGACCGGCACCGGCGAGCGCATCTGGCGACCGCTCAACAACCCGCCGCGCATCATCACCTCGGCCTTCGGCGACGAGAACCCGCGCGGGTTCGGCCTGCTCCAACGCGACCGCAATTTCGACCACTATCTCGACGGCGTCTATTACGACCGCCGCCCCTCGCTCTGGATCGAGCCGCAGGGCAGCTGGGGCAAGGGCTCCATCCAGCTCGTGGAAATCCCCACCGACGACGAGATCCACGACAACATCGTGGCTATGTGGGTGCCCGCCGAGCCCGCCCGCGCGGGCCAGGCCCTGAACCTGCGCTACCGCATGCATTGGTCGGCGGAAGAGCCCTACCCGACCCCGCTCGCCCGCGTCGTCGCCACCCGCTTCGGCAATGGTGGCCAGGCCGGTACCAACCGGCCCAAGGGCGTGCGCAAGTTCATGGTGGAATTCATCGGCGCGCCGCTCACCAAGCTGCCGGCCGGCGTGATCCCCAAGCCGGTTCTCTCCGCCTCGCGCGGCGAGTTCACGAACATTCTCACCGAGGCCGTGCCAAATGATGTGCCCGGCCATTGGCGGACCCAGTTCGACCTGACGGTCACCGGCACCGAGCCGGTCGAGATGCGCTGCTACCTACGCAACGGGGACGAGGTGCTGAGCGAGACCTGGCTCTACCAGTACCATCCGGCCTTCTGATATTTTCCTTATCCCATAAGATATTAACAGGGGCGTATAAAATACTGTACGCCCCTGGAAAAGGCGACCGATCCGGTCTATGTGTGAAGGCATGTCGCACAGCCACCACCATCACGGCCATCACCACCATGGGCATGAGCACCATGGTCATGAGCATTCCGGTCACGAGCACCGGGACCATGAACACAGGGGCCATGAACACAGGGCCTTGGCCGCTGCCCCCACCTTTTCGCTGCTTCGCCTCTCGGTCTGGCAGCGCCTGACGGGTGCGGCCGCGCTGCTGGTCGGCCTTTGGCTGATGGTGCTCGGGGTCATGGGGTAAGCCATGCACAAGCCTTCCACCGCCATCCGTTTCGATGAAGTGACCCTCGGCTATGGCCGCAGGCCCGCCGTGCATCACCTTCACGGAGAAATCCCCTCAGGCAGCCTGATCGCCGTGGTCGGCCCCAATGGGGCCGGCAAGTCGACTCTGTTGAAGGGCATCGTCGGCACCCTCAAGCCGCTCGAGGGCCGCATCCGTCTCGACGGGCCCTCCTCCGAAATCGCCTACCTGCCGCAGGCCGCCGAGATCGACCGGAGCTTCCCGCTTTCCGTCTACGATCTCGTCGCCATGGGCCTCTGGTCCCGGTCCGGGCTCTTCGGCGGCATCTCGGCGAAGGACCGCACGAGGATCGAGGAAGCGCTTTCGGCCGTAGGCCTCATCGGCTTCGAGCGTCGCCCCATCTCTACGCTGTCGGGCGGCCAGATGCAGCGTGCGCTCTTCGCGCGTCTGCTCCTGCAGAACGCGCCGGTGATCCTGCTCGACGAGCCCTTCACCGCCATCGACGCCAAGACCACCGCCGACCTGCTCGATCTCGTGCGCCGATGGCACACCGAAGCGCGCACCGTCGTCGCGGTGCTGCACGATCTCGACATGGTGAAGCGCGTGTTTCCGAAGACGCTTCTCATCGCCCGCGAGCCTGTCGCCTGGGGCGAGACGCTCGACGTGTTGAGCGCCGACAATCTCCTCAAGGCCCGCCGCATGGTCGAGGCGCATGATCCGCATGCGCATGTCTGCCAGCGCGGCGCCGCTTAAAAGTAGCTTCCCGTGCTCGATCTCTTCCTCACTCCCTTTTCCGAATTCGAGTTCATGCAGCGCGCGCTCGTGGGCGTGATCGCGATTGCGCTTGGCGGCGGACCTGTCGGCGTATTCCTGATGCTGCGGCGCATGAGCCTCACGGGCGATGCGATGGCCCATGCCATCCTGCCCGGTGCGGCCGTGGGCTATCTTCTCGCAGGATTATCGCTGCCCGCCATGACCTTCGGCGGACTGGCGGCAGGCGTCATCGTCGCCATGGCGGCGGGCCTCGTCTCGCGCTTCACGGCACTGAAGGAGGATGCGTCGCTCGCGGCCTTCTATCTGCTGTCGCTGGCGCTCGGCGTCACTATCGTGTCCTTGCGCGGCTCGAACGTGGACCTGCTGCACGTGCTCTTCGGCACCGTGCTCGCGCTCGACGACAACACGATGTTGTTGCTCGCCTCCATCTCGACGCTGACGGTGCTGGCATTAGCCGTGCTTTACCGCCCGCTCGTTCTCGAATGCGTGGACCCGATCTTCCTGCGCTCCGTGAGCGGCGCCGGCACGCCGACGCATCTGATCTTCCTCGGCCTCGTCGTGATGAATCTCGTCGGCGGCTTCCACGCGCTCGGCACGCTGCTCGCTGTCGGCATGATGATGCTGCCCGCGACAGCCGCGCGTTTCTGGACCAGCGACATCACCATGATGATGATCGTCTCCATCATCATCGGCATCGTCTCCGGGATCGCGGGCCTTTTGCTCTCGTTCCATCTGGAATTGCCCGCAGGCCCCGCGATCATTCTGTCTGCCGGCATCGTCTATGTGGCGTCGCTGCTGATCGGCCGCGAAGGCGGCGTGCTGTGGCTCGCCTGGCCCGGCAAGCATCTCGAAGCTTAAAACCAATAAGGATTCCCTCATGCTGACGAGAAGAACCGCTCTGTCGCTGCTCGCAGGCTCGCTCGCGCTCACCTGTTCACTCATGCCCGCAAGCGCACAAGCGCCGGAGAAGCTCAAGGTCGTCGCCACCTTCTCGATCCTCGGCGATCTCGTGCGCAATGTGGGCGGTGACCGCGTGGAGCTGACCACGCTCGTCGGCCCGAACGGCGATGCTCATGTCTATGCCCCCACCCCCGCCGATGCCCGCCGCCTGACGGAAGCAAAGGTCGTCTTTACCAACGGCCTGAAATTCGAGGGCTGGATCGACCGTCTCGTGAAGTCCTCCGGCACCAAGGCCGCGAGAATCGAAGCCTCCAAGGGCATCAAGACCCTGAAAGAGGAAGGGCACGGCCATGGCCACGATCACGGTCATGGCGGCACCGATCCCCATGCCTGGCAGAGCGTCGGCAACGCGAAGGTCTACGTGGCCAATATCCGCGATGCCCTGATCGCGGCGGATGCCGAGGGCAAGGCCGCCTATGAGGCCAATGCTGCCTCCTATCTCGCCAAGCTCGACGCCCTCGAAGCCGAGATGAAGAGCCTCGTCGCGGGCATTCCCAATGATCGCCGCAAGATCATCACGTCACACGACGCCTTCCGCTATTTCGAGGATGCCTACGGCATCGAGTTCGTCTCCCCGCAGGGCGTCTCGACGGAATCTGAGGCCTCCGCCAAGGACGTGGCCCGCATCATCCAGCAGATCAAGCGCGAGAAGGTCTCCGCGGTCTTCGTGGAGAACGTCTCCGACGTCCGTCTCATGGAGCGGATCGCCCAGGAGACCGGAGCCAAGGTCGGCGAGAAGGTCTATTCCGACGCCCTCTCGGAGCCGAACGGCCCCGCTGGTACTTACATTGACATGATGAGACACAATATAAGGGCTTTCAGCGCGGCCATGTCGAGCTGAAACCCACCCTCCCCTTGAGGGGGAGGGTCGAAGCGCGTAAGCGCTTCGGGGTGGGGTGGCAGCGCGACCTCACCCGAGTTGGTGTTTCCACCCCACCTCGGCCTCTCGGCCGATCCTCCCCCTCAAGGGGAGGATGAACGTTGCGGATTATCCGATGACCGACAAGATCCCCGTTACCGTCCTCACAGGCTATCTCGGCGCCGGCAAGACCACCCTGCTCAACCGCATCCTCACCGAGCCGCACGGCAAGAAATATGCCGTGATCGTCAACGAGTTCGGTGAGATCGGCATCGACAACGAGCTCGTCGTCGGCGCCGATGAGGAAGTGTTCGAGATGAACAACGGCTGCATCTGCTGCACCGTGCGTGGCGACCTGATCCGCATTCTCGACGGCCTGATGAAGCGCAAAGGCAAGTTCGACGCGATCATCGTCGAGACCACGGGCCTCGCCGACCCTGCCCCCGTCGCGCAGACCTTCTTCATGGACCAGGATGTGTCCGACGCCGCGCGGCTCGACGCGGTGGTGACGGTGGCCGACGCTAAGTGGCTATCCGACCGCTTGAAAGATGCCCCCGAGGCCAAGAACCAGATCGCCTTCGCCGATGTGATCATCCTCAACAAGATCGATCTCGTGAATGAGGCCGAACTGAACGAGGTCGAGGCCCGCATCCGCGCCATCAACCCTTACGCCAAGATCCACCGCACGCAGAACGCGGCCATTCCGATCTCCGAAGTGCTCGACCGCAAGGCCTTCGATCTCGACCGCATCATCGAGCTCGAGCCCGATTTCCTTGAGGAAGGCCATCACCATCATCACGACGAGGAGATGCAATCCGTCGCCGTGAAGATCGACGGTGAAGTGGATCCTGAGAAGTTCATGCCGTGGATCTCGAACCTCACCCAAGTCGAGGGCCCGAACATCCTGCGCTGCAAGGGCATCGTGGCGTTCCCGAACGAGCCGAAGCGCTTCGTGTTCCAGGGCGTGCACATGATCCTCGACGGCGACGTGCAGGGCGAGTGGAAGCCCGGCGAGAAGCACACCTCCAAGGTTGTCTTCATCGGCCGCGATCTGAACGAGAAGGCGATCCGCGAAGGCTTCCTCGCCTGCGCGGCCTGAAATCTTTCAGGGGCGGGAAACCGCCCCTGAAACCGGCTCAAGGCGTGAAGCCGGCCTTCGCCATGCAATCCTGAACATAGGCCCGGCGGGTGACCCTCACTTGCTCCCGCCATTGCTCGGAAAGATCGGTCCTGCCATTGCGATAGATCAGACGCGCATCTCTCTCGCAGGACGCCTTCTGCGCCGCCTTTTGGGCCGAAACAGCACCGGGGTCGGGCTGGACCGGAAGTCCACTCATGGTCTGCGCCGAAGCACCCAGGGACCCGAGCGCCGTCATGACGAAGGCGATCACGCTCCAAATCTTCATGCTGCGCTCCCATTCATCGAACACCCTATGATGAAAGCGCGGCCGGATGACCGCCATCTTTCATAAGGCTTACCGCCAAAGTGGAACCGAGGCCGCTGACGCCCTAAACCCGCCTTGCCTTCCATCCCCGCAACCATGCTAAGGGACATCCGTCCAAAGGGATTGCTTCGATGAGTGCTGGAACTGCCCCGTCCTTGACCCAAAGCGTGGCTCCGGTTGCCGCGGGCGCGCATGTGACCGCCATCGGCTGGATGAAGGGCACCGCCGCCTTCGGCCTCGGCGATGGTGGCGTGCTGCTGGTGAAGAATGGCGAGAGCCATCGCGTGGAAGCGCATCCCGATGCGGGCGTGCTGGTGGGAGCGAGCGACGGCGAGCGTTTCGTGACCGGCGGCGACGACGGGCGCGTAGCCGTGACAGGCCAGGACGGCTCCACGAAGACGCTTGCGGAAACCAAGGGCGCCTGGATCGATTCATTGGCGCTCAGCGCCGGCGGCGCGTTTGCCTATGCCGCCGGCAAGCGCGTCTTCGCCCGCGACGACAGGGGCAAGGAAAAGACCCTGGAAGTGCCCACGACCGCGCGCGGCCTCGCCTTCGCGCCCAAGGGCTACCGCCTCGCGATTGCGCATTACAACGGCGCGACGCTCTGGTTCCCGAATACCGAGGCGAAGCCCGAAGTGCTCGACTGGAAGGGCTCGCATCTCGATGTGACCTGGTCGCCCGATGCGCGCTTCATCGTCACCTCCATGCAAGAGAACGCGCTGCATGGCTGGCGGCTCATTCCCGATAAGGGCCATATGCGCATGAGCGGCTATCCGTCGAAAACGCGCTCGCTCACATGGTCGCATGACGGCAAGTGGCTTGCCACCTCCGGCGCGGAAGCGGCGATCATCTGGCCCTTCGAGTCGAAGGAAGGCCCCATGGGCAAGGCCCCGCGCGAATGCGGCGTGCGGCCCGCCAAGGTGAGCCGCGTGGCGTTTCATCCCAACACCTATGTGCTGGCGGTCGCCTATGAGGACGGCTGCATCCTGCTCATCCGTCTCGCCGATGCCTCTGAGCTTTTCGTGCGTCCCGCCGTAAAAGGCAGCGGCGTCACCGCCATGGCTTGGGACAAAGGCGGCAAGCATTTGGCCTTCGGCTGCGAGGACGGCCAGGGCGGCATCCTGACCCTGCCCACATGAGATCGCCCGTGGCTCTGTTCGGCGCTTTTTTAAGAGGCACGTTCGGCTTGCCGAAACCTGACCGGGAAGCCGTGGAACGTGTGAAGGATATGGCGCGGGAAGCCTTGCAATCCTCGCCTGATACGGCCTTCGCCGTGAACGAGATTGCCTGCAACGATCCCGGCTGCCCGGGCATCGAAACAATCATCCTGGTGATGGAGCCGGGACAGAAGACCAAGGCCCTGAAGGTTCAGAAGACCCTGGATGAAGTAACGGAACAAGATATCCGCGCCGCGCTTGACGCTTAAGCATCGGACCCAAAAGTGGAATGCACTTTTAAGTCCGATGCTGGCTTTATAAAATTGCGCATCGTTTTGTGCGGAAAACCGGATCCACTTTTCCGCACGATGCGCGCAGGAGGTTGAGCCTTGTCACGCGTCTTTCGCATCATCGCTTTCGGATTGGGGATTCTCGGCGGCATCACCGCTTCGCAGGCCCCCGAATATTCCCAGCAATACCGCCAGCGCCTCGGCGGCGCGATCGACGAGTTGCAGCGCGTGATCGCACAGTTCGATGCCGATGCTCAGGCCAATGGCGAGACGCAACAAGGCGCCATCGCGCGCCTGCGTTCCAATCCCGACGATCTCGTCAGCCGACAGGGCGTAGCGATGCAGGGCAATGTGGAACGTCTCGGCAGATTGCAAACGCATCGCGACGCTATGATGCAAGCGGGCCCCTTCGCGCGCGTCGCCCTGATGCTGCGCGATGGCGACAAGGATGTGATGGAAGCAGCCTTCCGCGATTTCGAGCCGGCCGTGCCTGTGACCGAAGAAGGCCTTCTCTCTACCGCCATCGGCTTCGTTGCCGTATGGGGCGGGTTCCTGCTGTTCGCGGGATTTCTGCGCAGTCTGTTCAGGCGACCGCGTCGGGCGATCCAAGCGTGATTTCTCTTAAAGAGAGAACTCTGACCTCATCCTGAGGAGGTCGCATAAGCGACCGTCTCGAAGGAGGTTCCAGAGAGCACTGGATGCTCCTTCGAGACGCCTGCTGCGCAGGCTCCTCAGGATGAGGCTGAGTGTATCAAATGCAGCTTTAAGCGTCGCGCTCTGGCTTTCCGGCCAGCACCACGTAAAAGCCCAATCCGTCATTCGCGGGCAGCGTCTGCAAGCGGTCAATCCAGCCGCGTTTCTTGGCCTCCAGCAGCGCCTTGCCAATGGGCTGGAAAAGCGTTTCTCCACCGCCTTCCGGTGGCGGATCGAGACGCACGGCGACGGATTTCGCCTGTCCGAAGCGGCTGCGCTCCAGCATGTCCTGCAATGAGGCGGAGGCCTGCTCACGCGATGCGCCGCGCAGGTCGAGCACGGCTTCGGCATCGACCAGCCCAAGACCGCCGCGCAGCTTGTCGGCGTAGAACTCCTCGAAATGAGGCATGTCGTTCACTCCCTTACGCCAGGCTCAAACCTTACAAGAAACATGGCCGGCTTTGAGGCCGGCCATGTGTAGAGAATTAACGCACCAGAATGTTCCGGAACTGCCATGGATCGGAGGTGTCGATGTCCTCCGGGAAGAAGCCGGGACGATCATCGAGCGGCGTCCAATCCGTGTAGTATCCCTTCACCGGGCCGAGATACGGCATCTGCACTTCGAGGCAGCGCTGGAAATCGATGTCGTCTGCTTCCACGATGCCCGCATTCGGGTTTTCCAGCGCCCACACCATGCCCGCGAGCACGGCTGAGCTCACCTGAAGGCCCGTGGCGTTCTGGTAAGGCGCGAGCTTGCGGGTCTCCTCGATGGAGAGCTGCGAGCCGTACCAATAGGCATTCTTGCCATGGCCGTAGAGCAGCACGCCGAGTTCATCGATGCCATCGACGATCTCGTTCTCGGTGAGGATGTGCTGCTTGCCCTGGAATTTTCCGGCGGCGCCGAACATCTCATGCATCGACAGCACGGCATCGTTCGCCGGGTGATAGGCGTAATGGCAGGTCGGACGATACGTGACCTTCTCGCCTTCGCGCACCGTGAAGTAATCCGCGATCGAGATTGCCTCGTTGTGCGTCACCAGGAAGCCGTATTGCGGACCGGGTGTCGGGCACCAGGTGCGGACGCGCGTATTCGCGCCGGGCTGGAGCAGATAGATCGCGGCACCGCAGCCCTTGTCGTGCGTGCGGGCGTTCTCGGGCATCCAGGTCTCGTGCGTACCCCAGCCGAGTTCCGCCGGCTGCAGGCCTTCCGAGACGAAGCCGTCCACGGACCAGGTGTTCACGAACACGCCCATGGGCTTCGGATGCTCGGCGCGCTGCGTATCGCGCTCGGCGATGTGGATTCCCTTCACGCCGACCTTGCTCATGAGAGAAGCCCATTCCTCGCGGGACTTCGGCACCTCGACATTGAGGCCCGTATCCTTGGCGACGTTGAGCAGCGCCTGCTTCACGAACCAGGACACCATGCCGGGGTTCGCGCCGCAGCAATTCACGGCCGTGGGGCCGCCGGGCGATTGGCGGCGCGCGTCGAGAATGTTCTCGCGCAGCATGTAGTTGGTGCGCGCCTCGGGGCCTGCATTCTTGTCGAAATAGAAACCGGCCCAGGGCTCGGCCACGGTGTCGATGTAGAGCGCGCCGAGTTCACGGGAGAGTTCCATGATATCGCGCGAGGAGGTGTCCACCGACAGGTTCACGCAGAAGCCCTGGCCACCGCCCTCGGTGAGCAGGGGTGTGAGGATCTCGCGATAGTTCTCGCGGGTGAGAGCCTTGTTGACCAGCGTGATGCCGCGCACGTCGAGCATGGAGCGGTCGGTGTCGACGGGATCGATGACCGTGAAGCGGTTCTTGTCGAACTCGAAATGCCGTTCGATCAGGGGCAGCATGCCTTTGCCGATCGAGCCGAAGCCAATCATGACGATCGGGCCGGTGATACGGCCGTGAATGGGCCAAGTGGTCATCGATAGTTCTCCTTCGTGGAAGCCTGCAATTGGCAGAGATGTCTCCGGGTTGGACAATTCCGCGCGCATCTAGGATTGCGGAGCCCCTGGGGTCAATGCCTACGCTTTGCTGTGAAGCCTTGATGACGATTTCCCTGCGGATGACGGCCGCAAAATGACCATGAAAGCCCCTTTCCCATGGTTTTAGGCCTCGACATCTGGAAACAAGGTCTCATGATCGCTTTCGAGACACATGCGACCTGATATCGAACCCGATGAAATTTCATGAACTTCTCATGCGCCATGGGCGTGTGATCGGCCTCGGCTTTGCCCTCACCTTTCTGTCGTCCTTCGGGCAAACCTTCTTCATCTCGCTCTCGGGACCGAACATCCGCGACACCTTCGGGCTGACCAACGGCGCCTTCGGGCTCATCTATTCCACGGCCACGCTGTGCTCCGGCCTGCTGATGATCTGGGTCGGCGGCGTGATCGACCGCATCAATATCCGCCTTTATGCGAGCATCGCTCTCGCAGGCCTTGCGGCGGCGGCGCTCAGCCTGTCGCTCGCACCCAACCTTGTGATGCTGGGCTTGAGCCTGTTCGCCCTTCGTCTCTTTGGCCAGGGCATGTCGAGCCATGCAGGCGTGATGAGTACGGCCCGTCTGTCATCCGGCATTCGCGGCAGGGCGACAGGCGTAGCGGCCTTGGGCTTCCCGGCGGGCGAAGCCATTCTGCCCGGCATCATCATCGCGCTGATCGCAGCACTCGGCTGGACCAATGCATGGCGCACGGCAGCGTTGTTCATTCTGGTCTGCCTTGGCCTCGGCTGGGGCTTAAGTTTTGTTCTCGGCAAGAAGGAGCCGGCACTCGATGGCGCGGTTCACGCCAGCGGCCCAACAGAAACAGGGCCACGCTGGATCGACGTCCTGCGCGACTGGCGTTTTCTCGCGCTCGTGCCGACGATGATCGGCTATCCCGCCATCGTCACCGCCTATTTCTTCCATCAACGTCTCATCGCCGACATCAAGGGCTGGCCGCTGGAGCTGTTGGCGACGAGCATCACTGTCTTCGCGCTGGTATCGGTGACGGTTGCGATGCTGACGGGAAGCCTTGTCGACCGTTTCGGCGCGGTGCGGCTCAGCCACTTCTATCTTCTGGGCCTGACCATTGCATCCGTGGCGATTGCAGGCTTCAGCGGCCCTCTCCTCGCGCCGATCTTCTTCGGGTTGATCGGCCTGTCGGCAGGCGCCACGAACGTGATCATCGCGGCAGTGCTCGCCGAATTGTTCGGCACGCAACATCTGGGAAAGATTCGCGCGCTCGCCGGCGCGATCATGGTGGTGGCATCAGCCGCGACACCGGGAGCCATCGGCCTGCTGTTCGATGCCGGCATTGGGCTCGGCGCCATCGGGCTTGGCTTTGCCGCCTATCTCGTCGCGGCGGCGGGCGTCACGTTCGTGTTGCCCAATCCGAGAGCTTCGACATGAAGCCCTCGGATCGGTTTTTCAGAATTTAGAAGGCTGCGTGCACGCCCGGCAGCTGCCCCTGCGCAGCCGCAGCAACAAGCGCGGTGAGATCGGGCTTGTTCTCGAATGCGCCCGTCGCGGAAACGAGGCCGCGCGCGCCGTTAAGCGAACCGCTCTCGAGTTCGAGCGCGAGGAAGCGGTTGCGCTCGTACGGACCCGGCAGCCACAGCGAACTCGTCTTCTGCGTCGAGAATCCGAAGCGCTCGTAATACGGCGCATCGCCCACCAGCAGCACGGCCTTGTGGCCGCGATCAGCCGCCCGCGTCAACGCTTCGCGCATCAGCTTTCCGCCGAGGCCGAGGCTCTGCAGCGCGGGATCGATGGCGATGGGGCCGAGCATCAACGCCGGACGGTTCGGACCGGCCGAGACATGCCACAGACGCACCGTGCCAACGAGCTCGCCATCACGCTCGATGACAAGCGACAAGCCGTCGGCCGCCTTGCGGCCTTCGCGCAGACGTTCGCAGGTCTTCTGGAACCGCGCCGGTCCGAAGCAGGCATCGAGCAGCGCTTCCCGCGCCTCGACATCGTGGAAGGATTCTTCGCGAATCGTGATCATGGCCGTGGCCTCCCAAAACTCATGGGGTGAGCGACAGCCCTCGCACTTGCTCAAACCGAGCAAGCCGTCCGGGACAACTTCGTTGAGGTTGATGCCTGCCTCATTCAGCGAGGCAGGCGGGACGTGACTTTCTAAAGTCGCATTTTCTTTCGCAAAACCGGAAGACCACTTTTGCGGAAAATGTTTTAGATCACGTAAGACTTCAGCGGCGGGAAGCCGTTGAACGCGACCGCCGAGTAGGTGGTCGTGTAGGCGCCCGTGCCTTCGATCAGCACCTTGTCGCCGATCTCCAGCGAGACGGGGAGCATGTAGGGCTCCTTCTCGTAGAGAACGTCGGCGGAGTCGCAGGTCGGACCAGCCAGCACGCACGGCACCATGCGGTCGCCGTCGCGCTCGCTGCGGATCGGATAGCGGATCGACTCGTCCATCGTCTCGGCGAGACCGCCGAACTTGCCGATGTCGAGATAGACCCAGCGCACCTCGTCCTCCTCGCGGCTCTTCTTCGAGACGAGAACGACCTCGGCCTCGATGATGCCTGCATTGCCGACCATGCCGCGGCCCGGCTCGATGATCGTTTCCGGAATGCGGTTGCCGAAATGCTTCGACAGCGCGCGGAAGATCGACTCGCCGTAAGCCTCCACCTGAGGCACCGTCTTCAGGTACTTCGTCGGGAAGCCGCCGCCGAGGTTGACCATCGACAGGTGAATGCCGCGGTCCGCGCATTCACGGAAGATCGCAGAGGCGGAACCCAGAGCCTGATCCCAGGCTTCCGTGTTGCCCTGCTGCGAACCCACGTGGAACGACACGCCGTAGGCTTCCAGGCCGAGGCGAACGCCATGCTCGAGCACGTCCACCGCCATTTCCGGCACGCAGCCGAACTTGCGGGAGAGCGGCCACTCGGCGCCGGCGCCGTCGCACAGGATGCGGCAGAACACCTTCACCTCGGACGCATCGACGCCAGCGGTTTCAGCAGCGCGCGCGATCTTCTCGACCTCGGCTTCGCAATCCACCGCATAGAGGCGCACGCCGATCTCGAGGGCGCGCGCGATGTCGCGCTCCTTCTTGATCGTGTTGCCGAAGGAGATGCGCTCAGGCGTGGCGCCTGCATCGAGCGCGAGCTGGATCTCGACCACGGAAGCCGTGTCGAAGCACGAGCCGAGATCGGCCAGGAGCTTCAGCACCTTCGGGTCGGGATTCGCCTTCACGGCGTAGAAAACGCGCGTGTCGGGAAGCGCACGGGCAAACTTGGAGTAGTTGTCGCGCACGACATCGAGGTCGACGACGACGCACGGGCCGTCCTCACGTCGGTTACGCAGGAATTCACGAATGCGCTCAGTCATGGCGCTCTCCCCACCACAGGTTCAATGGAGGTCTTCAAGCCTCCGGATTGAAATCTGGACAGTCAGAACCGTCTGCTGTCCGGCGTCAGCGAGGGAAGATGCATCCCGCTTCGTGCGATGGAGACACGAGTAGCGTGGATGGGTTCTTCACCCGACGATGCTGCCGTGGATTGGATGGGGGTTCCCGTCCGCACGCCTGGCAATGATAAACAAGCCTCTTCGGTGTTGACCTTTGGAGGGCCAACGAGACCAAAAAAGCCCGTTCGTCGTTGCTTTAAGTCGCGTCCCCCGTTGAGAACGAGGTGCGCCGGTTTTCGCCTCCGGCTGCCGGTTAGGGGTAGTCGAGAGCTAGGATGCTCTCGGGCGGCTGTCCGGCCTCTTGTCCGGATGCCCACCAACCGACACACGACCACAGGCACGTGCGAAATTGGGCAGGAGTGAAATAAGCATATTCGCCCCCCTTCACAAGAGTTTTTCGGGGCTTTCCTTAAATTTTTTAACCCTGGCGCCGCAGGGGGAATGGCAACGCTTCCGTTCAGGCCCTATTAAGCCGCTCAAGCTCACCTAAATGACATTGTGGCGCTTCCCTGCTCGAAGCCGCCGCTCCCTTTTCCCATTCAGGAAGAACAGTCCCGCTGCCATGACGCATCTCTCCCGCCGCGCCCTTCTGCAAAGCCTGCTCGCCGCCACGGCCCTGTCCGCCTGGAGCAGTGATGGTCTCGCGCAAGCGCAGCAGCAGAACGGCGTGCCCGCGCCGAACCCGTTCCGATTCGAGGATGTGGTGCGCCGCGCGCGCGAGCTGTCCACGGCTCCGTTCGAGGCGCAGCCGGCCCAGCTGCCGGAGCCTCTCAACCGCCTGAGCTTCGACGATTACCGCGACATCCGTTTCCGTCCCGACCGCGCGCTGCTCGCTTCCGGCAACAGCCCGTTCCGGATGCAGCTGTTCCATCTCGGCTTCCTCTATCAGCGCCCCGTGACGGTGAACGTCATCCGCGACGGCGTGCCGACGCCGGTGCCCTACCAGCGCGAGCTGTTCGATTACGGCCGCAACAAGATCGAGAAGCCGCTGCCGGTCAATCTCGGCTTCGCCGGTTTCCGCCTGCACCACCCGCTCAACAATCCGAAGGTGTTCGACGAGCTGATCGCCTTCCTCGGCGCGAGCTATTTCCGCTTCCTCGGCCGCGACCATAAATACGGCCTTTCGGCCCGTGGCCTCGCCATCAACGTGGAAGGCGGCGAGCGGGAGGAGTTCCCGCATTTCCGCGAGTTTTGGATCGACATACCCAAGCCCGATAGTGACCGGGCAACCATCTTCGCATTGCTCGACAGCCCTTCCGTGACAGGCGCCTATCGCTTCGAGGTCTATCCGTCGAAGGAGACCACCCTCGACGTCACCGCCACGCTCTTCCCGCGCCAGCGCATCGAGAATGTGGGCCTGGCTCCCCTCACCTCCATGTATTTCGAAGGCGAGAACGACCGGAAGCCGACGGACGATTACCGCCTCGAGATCCATGATTCGGACGGCCTTCTCATGCAATCGGGCGCAGGCGAGTGGATCTGGCGTCCGCTGCGCAATCCGAACTCCAAGACAATCTCATCCTTCTCCGACAGGAATCCGCGCGGCTTCGGCCTGATGCAGCGCGACCGCGTGTTCGAGAACTATCAGGATCTGGAAGCCTTCTATCATCAGCGTCCCGGCTATTGGGTGGAGCCTGTGGGCGAATGGGGCGAGGGCTGGGTGGAGCTTGCCGAGATCCCGACCCCCGACGAGACGCACGACAACATCGTCGCCTATTGGCAGCCGGCCAAGCCCTACGAGCCCGGCCAGGAGGTCACGTTCGCCTATCGCCTGCGCGCGGTTTCCGCCATCGGCGCCATGCATCCGGGCGGCAAGGTCATCAACACGCTCCAGGCTCCCGCCCGCGCCAGCGGATCGAACGCGCCGAGCGACCGCACCCATCGCCGCTTCATCATCGATTTCGCGGGCGGCGACCTTGCCTATTACTTTGCCTCTCCCGAGCAGGTGCATCTGGTCCCCTCGACGTCCGCAGGACAGATCACCCACACCTTCATCATGCCCAACAACCACATCGACGGCTTCCGCGCCGCCATCGACGTGAAGCTGGAGCCCGGCCAGTCCACGGACCTGCGCGCCTTCCTGAAGGCCGGGAACCGGACACTGACGGAGACCTGGACCTATCCCTGGGCGGTGGAGTGAGATTGCGGTCGCTCACACGCAGCCACTCTCCTGTGCTGCATGGCGTCCTCCCGGGGCTGCGGAGCAGAACCTGGGATCGTTGGACGAGAATGGCGCGGGTTCTCCCTCTCCCTGAGGGAGAGGGCTGGGGTGAGGGAATGCCATATCCGGAAAGGGCATGCCCTCACCCGCCGCGCTGAAGCGCGTCGACCTCTCCCGCCCGGGAGAGGTGAGCCAGCGCTTGATCCTGCCCGCGATCCCGGCTCGGCTTTCGCCGTCCGGGATGACGCCCTATGAGGCGTGTTCTCTTTTTGTTCTTGACTATGGTCCTAACCTTGGCTATATGTGTTGGTGTCCTGGCTCGATGAGGGGCGCGCTCGCGAGGCGTCGTGAATGATGGAGCCGGGAACGGTCCTGGTTCGGTCTCGCAAGCCGGCCCAGGAGGCCCATCGTTGAAAGACACGATGAACGCCTAAAAGAACCGTGCGCGAGGAGCCGTTTGGTTCTTCACTCACTCTAGAACGAGCCGGACGCCTCCTCGCGCCTCCCTCGATTCATATCCTCGGAGCAACAGGCTCGCGAGGTCATTCCCCCATGCCTTTGCCCCCATGCTCTTTGACATCTGTACCCTTCTCATTCCGCTTCCCTCTCCAAGCTTGAGAACCATGCAGGTGACCTTGCCAAGCGCGCTGGAACCGCGCAGAACCGGGCCATCGAGCGCGAGGCATGTCTTGCGCCATCGCATGAGGCCGACACGATGAAACGAAACGCTTGGATCGCAGGATCGCTGATGCTTCTGGCAGGCCTCATCTCGGGCACCGCGATGGCACAGCAGCCTTTGCGCGAGGTGACCTTCGGCACCAACTGGCTCGCTCAAGGCGAACACGGCGGCTACTACCAGGCGCTCGCCGACGGCACTTATGAAAAGTACGGCCTGAAGGTTACCATCGTGCCCGGCGGCCCGCGTGCGGATAACCGCATGCTCATGAGCGTCGGCAAGCTCGACTTCTACATGGGCGGCAGCCTGATCCAGGCCTTCTCGGCAGTCGAGAAGGATATTCCGACGGTAATCGTCGCGGCACATTTCCAGAAGGAGCCGCAGGCCCTCATGACCCATCCGGGCCAGGGCTTCGACAGCTTCGCGGATCTGAAGAAATCGAACGACATCCTGCTCTCGAAAAGCGGCGCCGCTACCTTCTTCCAATGGATGAAGGCGGAGTTCGGATTCAAGGACGAGCAGGTGAAGCCCTACGGCTTCAATCCGGCTCCCTTCATCGCCAACAAGCAATCTGTGCAGCAGGGCTATGTGGCGTCCGATCCGCTCGCGATCGAGAAGGTGGCGGGCTTCAAGCCCAACGTGTTCCTTCTCGCCGATCAGGGCTTCAGCACTTATTCGACCACCATCGAGACGCGCCGCGAGATCGTGGAGAAGGACGCCGACCTCGTGCAGCGCTTCGTCGATGCCTCCACCATCGGCTGGTACAATTATCTCTACGGCGACAACAGCAAGGCGAACGCGCTGATCAAGCGCGAGAACCCGGAGATGACGGACGAGCTTCTCGCCTATTCCGTCGCGAAGATGAAGGAACACGGCATCGTCGATTCCGGCGACGCGCAAGAGCTCGGCATCGGCGCCATGTCGGATGCACGCGTGAAAGACTTCTTCGACAAGATGGTGAAGGCCGGTCTTTTTAAATCCGACCTCGATTACAAGAAGGCCTACACGCTCCAGTTCGTGAACAAGGGCGTCGGGCTTGAGCTGAAGAAGTAACGGCAATCGGCATCGCTGTTTCCATGAACGCATCCACGCTCGTTTCGCTCAAACAGGTGAGCAAGGTTTTCGCCAACGGCGTGGCGGCTCTCGATTGTTTCGATCTCGACATCCGCGAGGGCGACTTTCTCTCCCTGCTCGGCCCATCGGGTTGCGGCAAGTCGACGGTACTGCGCCTCATCGCGGGGCTCGCCGATCCCACATCCGGCAGCATCACATGGCCGAGCTCGCTGGCGAAGGATCACCGCAGCGAGATCGGCTTCGTGTTCCAGGATCCGACGCTAATGCCCTGGGCCAATGTGGCGGACAATGTTTGGCTGCCCCTGCGCCTGCGCGGCGTGTCTCGTCATGAGGCGAAGGATCGCATCGCGGAGAGTCTCGCGTTGGTCGGCTTGCAGGATTTCGCGAAAGCCTATCCGCGCGAACTCTCTGGCGGCATGAGAATGCGCGTCTCCATCGCACGTGCGCTCAGCGTCAAGCCGCGACTGCTTCTCATGGACGAGCCCTTCGCGGCGCTCGACGAGATCACACGCTTCAGATTGAACGATGATCTTCTCAAGCTGCAGCACGATCTCGGCTGCACCATCGTGTTCGTCACGCACTCGGTCTATGAGAGCGCCTATCTCTCGACACGCATCGCCATTCTATCACCACGCCCCAGCCGCGTGCTGACGCAGATCGAAGGCATTTCTTCGGCAGAGAGGGGCGCCGACTTCCGCACGAGCCTTGCTTATGCGGATCTGTGCCGACATGTGTCGCAGAGACTGACGAGCACCTTGAAGGACGAGAGACTGTGATGATCCGCAATCCTCTCAAATTCATCATGCCGCTCGCCATATTCTGCGCCGCCATCGCGGCGTGGGAAATCTATGTGCGCACCGCCGCCGTGCCCGCCTACATCCTGCCCGCGCCGAGCCTGATTGCGACGACGATGATCGCCGACTGGCCGCTGCTTGCCGCCTCACTCCTGGTGACGCTGAAGACAACGCTCACGGCACTCGTGCTTGCTGTCATCGGCGGCGTAGGCCTGGCCTGCATTTTAAGCCTCTCGCGCATCGTCGAATATTCGCTCTATCCTTTCGCCGTCGTGCTGCAGGTTACGCCGATCATTGCCATCGCGCCGCTGCTTCTCATCTACATGCCGCAGGATGCGGCGGTGCTCACCTGCGCCTGGCTCGTCGCCTTCTTCCCGATCCTGTCGAACACGATGCTGGGTCTGCAATCCATCGACAGGAATCTGCTGGAGTTGTTCCGGCTCTATGGCGTGCCTTCCGATCCGAGCCGCATGTCCCGATTGAAAGCGCAGGTGAAGGCTCTCTGGCATCTGCGCCGCCCCTCTGTCCTGCCCGCTTTCCTGACGGGCCTGCGCATTGCCGGCGGGCTCTCCCTGATCGGTGCCGTCGTCGCCGAAATGGCGGCCGGTTCGGCAGGGGCGGGTTCGGGGCTGGCCTATCGCATCATCGAAAGCCAATACCGCCTCAACATTCCCCGGCTCTTTGCGGCTTTGGTCCTATTGGCAATTACCGGCGTTACTCTATTTCTTATCTTGAGCCTTCTGACCCGCTTCCTGCTGCGGCATTGGCATGAGAGCGCCCTACCCCAGGATGCATGATGCATTCTGTTGACGAGACATCAATCTGTCATCGAACCGTCACGACTTCCTGGTCATGGTGGTATCATGACGGCTCGAGAGGAACATGACATGGGCGCGGACAAGGACATCATTCATCCGGGCGTGAAGAGCGTCGGCTGGGCCCTGGTCCAGGCCTCCCGCCTTCATCGCAGCCGCACCGGCGACAAGCTCTCCGAGCTCGGTCTTTTCGCGGGACAGGAGCAGGTGCTGCAGGCTCTTGCGAGCTCAGGCCCCATGACCATGGGCGATCTTGCCGCCATCCTGCGCGTGCGTCCGCCTACAGCCTCCAAGACTGTTTCCCGCCTGTCCACCCTGAAGCTGGTCGAGCGGCACACGGAGCCGGGCGATGCCCGCGTGGTGCGTGTGAAGCTCACCAAGGAAGGCAAGCGCAAGGCCGCCGCTATCGATGCTATCTGGGACGAGGTGGAGGCCGAACTCCTGGCAGGCTTCGACAACAAGGACCGCAAGCGCCTCCGCAAGCTCCTGCGCAAGGCCGCGAAGAACCTCGCCGGCGTCACCGGCGCCGATCAAAGCGGCTTCGAGGCAGATGACGATCTTGAAGATATGAGCCTCGACGAGCCCGAACTCGCCGCAACCGCTTAAATCATCCAAGACCTTCTGCGCGCTCCATCGCGCCCGGCGCCAACTTGCTCTATCGTGATCCGTACGAAGCAGCAGGAGCCGGACCGATTGCCATGAGCGATGCGCCCATCAGCACCCTTCCCGGAATTGGCGCCGTCACGCAGGGCAGGCTTGAAGAGGCCGGCATCGGCACGATTTTGGAATTGAGGGCTATGGGGTCCGTCGAGGCCTATCGCCGTCTCAAGTTCACGTTCCCTCGTCAGGTCAGCCTCAATGCCCTCTATGCTTTGGAAGCCGCTTTGCGCGGTTGCCATTGGCTCGATTTGCCCCAGGATGTGAAAACGGCCCTGCAGCAGGAGGCGCGCGCCATCGACGAAGCCTTCCGCCGCGGCCCTGTCACCCGCTGCGCCACGTGCTGAAGATTGATAAGAGAGCCTCATGAGCAAGCCTGAAATCCTGATGACTGCCCCGATGATGCCCGTGGTGATCGAGGCGCTCGACAAGGCTTTCACCCTGCACCGTCTCTGGGAGCAGGCGGACCGCGCGAGCTTCCTCAGCGAAGTCGGCCCACGCATTCGTGGCGTGGCCACCAGCACGCTTTTCGGGCGCATGGATGCGAACCTGTTCGAGCCGCTGCCCAATCTCGAAATCGTCTCCAGCTTCGGTGTCGGCTACGACAATGTGGACGTGACAGAGGCCGCCAAGCGCGGCGTGATCGTCACCAACACGCCGGACGTTCTCAACGACGAGGTCGCCGACCTTACCCTCGGACTTCTTCTCGCGACCCTGCGCAAGATCCCGCAGGCCGACCGTTATCTGCGTGACGGGAAGTGGCTGAAGGCCTCCTTTCCGCTTTCGGCAACCTTGCGTACGCGAAAGGTCGGCATCGTCGGCCTCGGGCGCATCGGCAAGGCCATCGCGCGGCGGCTCGAGGGCTTCGATGTGAGCATTGCCTATCACGGCCGCACCCGGCAGGAGGATGTGTCTTATACCTATTACCCGACACTGATCGGAATGGCCGAAGCCTGCGACGTGCTGATCGTCATCACACCCGGCGGCGCAGGCACGCGGCATCTGATCAATGCTGATGTGCTGAAGGCCCTCGGCCCCAATGGCGTTCTCATCAATGTCGCGCGCGGCAGCGTGGTGGATGAGCAGGCGCTGATCGAGGCGTTGAAATCCGGCACGATCCTGAGCGCCGGTCTCGACGTGTATGATGACGAGCCGCGCGTGCCGCAAGAGCTGATCGACATGGAGCACGTGGTGCTCCTGCCTCATATCGCCTCCGGCTCCGTTCACACCCGCAACGCCATGGGACAGCTCGTTGCCGACAATCTGATTGCGTGGTTCGAGGGCAAGGGCCCGCTGACGCCCGTGACCGAGACGCCTTACACGAAGACTTAGAGCGCGAAACCGCCATCGACCATATGGATGTGGCCCGTCGTGTAGCTCGACTCGTCGGATGCGAGATAGACGGCAAGCGCCGCCACTTCTTCCGGCGTGCCGAGACGTCCCATCGGCTGCCTGTCGATGAAGGCCTGGCGCACCATCTCGATGCTCTGACCTGCACTCGCAGCCAGTGACGCGATACGCTCATCGAGCGACGGCGATTGCACAGTGCCAGGACAAATTGCATTGGCACGAATGCCGTGCTTGATGAAATCGGCGGCGACCGCTTTCGTGAGCCCGATCACTGCCGCCTTCGTCGCGCCATACACATAGCGGTTCGGGATGCCCCGCACGGAGGATGCGCCGGAGGCGATATTGACGATGGAGCCTCTACCCCTCTCCATCATGCCAGGCAGCGCGGCTTTGATCGTACGATGCATGGATTTCACGTTCAGGTCGAACGAGAAATCCCAATCCTCATCCGAACATTCGAGCACGTTGCCGTGATGCACGAAGCCGGCCGCGTTCACGAGAATATCGAAGGCTCCCGCCTCGGCGACGAGAACCTCGATGGATGAATTCGAACGGACATCGAGGCTGCGTCGCGTTGCCCCTTCAAGTCCCGCAAGCTTGGCCTCGTCGAGATCAGTCGCCCAGACATGTGCGCCTTCGCGAAAGAAAGCCTCCGCGATGGCGCGTCCGATCCCCTGGCCGGCCGCCGTGACGAGAGCGGTTTTGTTCTTCAGCCGATCCGTCATGACGCCTCCGGGTTTCTTGCGTGTCAGTGATTGTCGCGCGGAACACCGAAGGTCTGTGCCACCTTCTGGTATTTCACCGCAGGTTTTAGCGTCATGCCTTCGGACAGCTGGTCGACCATCGAGCGCTGGATCTCCTGCCACGGGGTCTGGCTCGCCGGATAGGCATAGCCGCCACGCGCTTCGAGATCGGCGCGACGCTTCTCCAGCTCTTCCTTAGAGAGCAGGATATCCGCCGTGCGCTTGTTGAGATCGATGCGAACACGATCGCCCGTCTGCAGCAATGCGAGGCCGCCACCGGCAGCAGCTTCGGGCGAGGCATTGAGGATCGACGGCGTGCCCGACGTGCCTGATTGACGTCCATCGCCGATGCAGGGCAGCGAGAGAACGCCGCGCTTGATGAGCGAACCCGGCGGCTGCATGTTCACCACTTCCGCCGCGCCTGGATAACCGATGGGGCCAGCACCGCGCATGATCAGGATCGTGTGCTCGTCGATGTTGAGGGATGGATCGTCGATGCGATGGTGATAATCCTCCGGACCATCGAACACCACGACGCGTCCCTCGAACGCGTTCGGGTCATTCGGATTGTTAAGATAGCGCTCCTGGAATTCCTGGCTGATCACGCTGGTCTTCATGATCGCAGAATCGAACAGCGTTCCTTTCAAATTGAGGAAGCCGGCTTTCTCCTTCAGCGGATTGTCGTAGGAGCGGATCACATCATGATCCCAGGTAAACTTGCCCTTGCAGTTCTCACCCATCGTCGTGCCCGTGCAGGTGATCGCGCTCTCGTGGATCTTGCCAGCCCCGATCAGCTCGGCCATCACTGCTGGCAGGCCGCCGGCGCGGAAATATTCCTCACCAAGATATTCGCCCGCAGGCTGCACGTTTACGAGAAGCGGAATCTCGAAGCCGATGCGCTCCCAATCATCATTGGTGAGCGGCACGCCGATATGCTTCGCGATGGCGTTGATATGGATCGGCGCATTGGTCGAACCGCCGATGGCCGCATTCGCGACGATCACGTTCTCGAAGGCTTCCCTGGTCATGATGTCGGAAGGCTTCAAATCCTCCCACACCATGTCGACGATACGCTTGCCGGTCTCATAGGCCATCTGTCCGCGCTCGCGGTAAGGCGCAGGCACCGCAGCTGAACCTGGCAACGACATGCCGAGCGCCTCTGCCAACGCGTTCATAGTCGAAGCCGTACCCATGGTGTTGCAGTGGCCAACAGACGGGGCGGAGGAACCGACGATGTCGATGAATTGCTGGTAATCGATGTCGCCCGCCGCATGACGCTCGCGGGCCTTCCATACGATGGTGCCCGAGCCCGTACGCTCGCCGTGGTGCCAGCCATTGAGCATGGGCCCGACATTGAGCGAGATCGCCGGAATGTTCACGGTTGCCGCCGCCATGAGACAGGCAGGCATGGTCTTGTCGCAGCCGGTGAGCAGAACGACGCCATCGAGCGGATAGCCGTAAAGCACCTCGACGAGGGAAAGATAGGCCAAGTTACGGTCGAGGCAGGCGGTCGGGCGCTTGCCCGTCTCCTGAATCGGGTGGCACGGAAACTCGAAGGCCACGCCACCGGCGGCCGTGATGCCGTCACGCACGCGCTTGGCGAGTTCGAGATGGTGGCGGTTGCATGGAGAGAGGTCGGAGCCGGTCTGTGCAATGCCGATGATCGGCTTCTTGCCCTGCAGTTCTTTGCCTGTCAGGCCGAAATTCAGGTAGCGCTCGAGATAGAGCGCCGTCATGCCGGGATTGTCGGGGTTGTCGAACCAAAGGCGAGAGCGAAGCTGATCGGGGGTGCGGCGGTGGGGCCTGTCAGCCATTCTTGGATCCTCTTCAATTCTTTCAGGCGCGTTGGCCTTATGTGGGGCGAAGCGGGTGCCGAGACACCGGCATGAATGAAAAATCCGCCCTTTGCCCTGTCTGTTCTTCGGCAAGCACTCGAAATCGAAAAAGCTCCCGATGCAAGGCGACTTTCGATTAAATCATACAAATTAAACAGCTATGTTGTTACATCATAAAGAGGCAGCTATGCTCTAGGAGCACTCCAACAACCAGCCTGCCAGCATGTTCAGACAAGCCATTTTCCTGCTCTTCGCTTTTCTCCCTATCGCTCCCGCCATGGCCCAATCCTGTCCCGATGCGCGAACGGCCAAGCAGGGCTTCGTCCTTGAGCGTCAAGGCACCCGCGCCGAGGTGCGACAGGCTTCCGATCACTTCGTCCATGTGGCGAATGTTTATCCCGGCGGGAAGAAGCAGGATGTGGTCTATTATAAGGGACTGCTCCCGATCAGCCGCTTCGACGATACCACGCAGAGCATCTCCATTCCCGTCTCGGAGTTGAGGACAATCTTTCCCCTTGGCCTGAAAGCCCGCCGCGCGGTCACCTATGCACCGGCCACGCCCAGCAAAGTCGGAGCTCTGGTCTCTCTCGAATTGACAGTCTCCGGACAGGAGGAGCTTCAGCTCGGGTCATGCACCTATGAGGTATTCGCGGTTCACAACCGCTACATCAATGCGGAAGGTAAGACCACGTCGGAGCATACGGACCTGTATTCTCCCGTGCTCGGCTTCGTTCTCGGCAAGCGCTATCCGGAAAAGGGCGGCGCGCATACGCTCGTGAAATACCAGAGCATCAAGCCTCTCTGATATCGGCAGCTAGACACCTGAGCCCAGAGAACTCGCAGTCTCGTCGATCTGGTTGCGGGCTGCCGGATCAAGATCAAGCGCCTCGGCAAGCTGGCGCAAGAATTCACGCTCTTGGATCGTATCGGGATCGATGGCGATCCGCGCAGCGGCATAAACCTGGGCTGCCTTCTCAGGATCGTTGACTGCGCCTGCGAGTTCTTCCACATCCGCAGGCGAGGCCATCTCGCGCTCCAGCCAACGGCTCGCCTGGGGATCGATCCCTGCTTCAGTCAATCCACTGACGATACGCGACCGCTCGGTCTGATCGATGTGTCCATCGCAGGCAGCAGCAGCCACCATGGTTCTCAGGAAAAGCAGCGCATCATCCTCGGTCTGCGAAACCGGATGGAAGCGGGATGTCTCGGGTACATCGAATGCAGCCTGGGCAATAGCGTCCTCGTCGCGCCTCTGGTTGCCGGGCTCGATAGCCGATAGCCCCTGGGAAGAGGCCCCTGCCTGCTGCTTCTGGTAAGCGCGATAGGCCAGTCCTCCGATCACCGCCAATCCCCCGAGTTTTACCAGATTACCCGTGAGCTTGCCCTTCTTGCGGCGTCCGAACATAAGTCCCGCCAAACCGAGAAGGGCCGCCTGCGTCACGCCGGGATGCTGTGTCGCGAGATCCTTCGCCTTCTGCAACAATTGCTCGGGAGATTGGCCCGCAAGGTGCGTCACGCTTTTTTCGAGCTGCTGACCCAATCCCTGTTGAGCCGCACCGGGCTGAGGAGTTTGAGAGGACCCCTGCCGACCCTGCGATTGATCGGCACGGCCGATCGCGCCGACGAAAGTGTCCAACAGCTTTCTGTAATCGACCATTGCATCCTCCCGGTTCAATGCCACAGCAAGAACACAACGGAGGCGCCGGAGAATGGTTCAGGTTTGACTGCGCAACGAAGCCGCATCAGCGGCAAGCCGTTCGATCTGCGCCAAGTCTGCATTGCGCATAGCCTCGGCCGGCGTGACCCATGTACCACCCACGCAAGCTACATTGGGAAGCGACAGATATGAGCCTGCGCTCGCACGATCGATCCCTCCGGTCGGGCAAAAGGTAAGGTTAGGCAAGGGCCCGTGGATCGATTTCAGCCAAGCCGTCCCACCGGAAGCGGCCGCCGGGAAGAACTTCAGATAATGAAAGCCCATCTCGGCCAGCGTCATCGCCTCGGAAATGGTCGAGCAGCCCGGCATCACCGGAATCGTCGCTTCGCTCAAGGCTTCAGCCAGCTTCAGCGGAGTTCCGGGTGTGACGATGAACTTTGCTCCCGCATCCACCACTTCGCGGATCTGGCTTTTCGTAAGCACGGTCCCGGCGGCGATCACAGCCTCGGGGACGGCTTTCGCAATCGCATTGATCGCATCCAAGGCTGCCGATGTTCGCAAGGTCACTTCGACGACAGGCAATCCCGCGCGAACAAGAGCCTGAGCCAAATCGATGCTGATCCGCGCATCCTTGATGGTAACGACAGGAATGACAGGGGCGAGGCGGAGATAGCTGCGAAGAACAGTTTCATCAGATCCCATGCCGCAATCCTCTTCCCTCGTTCATTCAGATAACGAGGGATAGGTTGTAGAACCCAGCGTCCTGTTTGATCAAGACGGGTTATCGTTCGGTGTTGTCGTATTTGGCCAAGCCTGTGTTGGATGGGTCGTCTCGGGCGTTTCGCGGCGAGTAAGGCGGGCTGTGATGCACAAAAGCCCCCGCTGCTTTCGCTGCGGGGGCTTC
>NZ_JAKUCN010000007.1 GCF_022808595.1 Microvirga solisilvae | reverse complement strand
GCGCCGGAGCGATGAGGCCGGGATCGAGAAAAGCCGCGCGCGGGAGGCTTTGCGCTTTCCGAGCCCGGGCGGGTTCTCCCGTCCCGACCCCCTTTCGCGCGCTCCGCTCGAGTTCGCGAAGCATGAATGCCTCCCGCGCTTCCCCTCACTGAGGGTCGTGGACAGGATCGTCGCTGACAACTCGTCCCGTTCGGGCGCGAGGAGAAAAGCCATGCCCGGTTCAATAGCCCCGCTTCACATCCGCCAGCGCCCGGCTGAAAGCATCCGCCAAGGTCTCCCGCTCTTCCGGCGAGAGATCGCGGGCGATTACGACATGCTCGTTCCGGGACGTGAGCGCCAATTTCTGCAGGCCGAACTCGTCGTCCACCTCCCGGTCGAGACGCGTCCAGAGAGGATTGAACAGCCATTCGCGCGCCTCGCCGCGCTCGCTCACCTTGCGCAGGAGCAGGCGGATCGGCGTCAGCTCCAGAAGCTCGAAGGCCTGGCCCTGCCGGTAGCTAATGCGGAAGGCGATGTAGAGGCCGAGGAAATCGAGGCCGAAGAAACCGGCGACGGGCCAGAAGCCCATGATGACGAAAGGAAGGCTGGCAATGACGGAGGTGAGGCAAACCAGCACCATCACGATCCTGAAGCCTCTCAGGCTCAACGACCGGTGCGGGCGGATGATGGCCGAGAAGACCGGCTTCTCGAACCGGTCGGCATCATCGTCGAATGCTGCCTTGCTGCCTGCCATGGTCCAGATATAACGCAAATATGTCCGACCTGAAGTCCGCCTCCCGCCGCAAATCGTCACCGAAATCGAAAGCCGCCATTCCGGCGAAGGCCGTAAAGGCCGCCGTTCGCCTGCGCGTGCCCAAGCCCGTCGACAAGGCGACGATGACCGAGATCTTCCGCCGTCTCCATGAGGCGAATCCGGAGCCCAAGGGCGAGCTCGATTACACCAATCCCTATACGCTGCTCGTGGCGGTCGCGCTCTCCGCGCAGGCGACCGATGTGGGCGTGAACAAGGCGACGAAGGCGCTGTTCCGCATCGTCGATACGCCGAAGAAGATGCTCAAGCTCGGAGAGGATGGGCTGAAAGAGCACATCAGGACGCTGAACTTCTACAACACGAAGGCGAAGAACGTCATCGCGACGGCAAAGCGCCTCGTGGAAGAGTTCGGCGGCGAGGTGCCCAATTCCGTCGAGATATTGGAAACGTTCCCAGGCGTGGGACGAAAGACCGCGAGCGTCGTCGTCAACATCGCCTTCGGCGATCCGCGGGTCGCGGTGGACACGCATATCTTCCGCGTCACGAACCGCCTGCCGCTCGCCAACACCAAGACGCCGCTGGAAACGCAGGAGGTGCTCGAGAAGCTGATCCCGAAGGAGTATCGGCTTCACGCCCATCACTGGCTGATCCTGCACGGGCGCTACATCTGCAAGGCGCGCAAGCCCGAATGCTGGCGCTGCCCGGTCAACGACCTCTGCCGCTATCCGGACAAGACGATTCCCTAAGGCTTCAAGCAGCGCGGCGCCCTGGGTACGCAGGCGATGCCGGGCGTCGAACAGGCGAGGCCCTGTGCGCTGCGCGCGCAAACGATGCAGCCGTCCGTCCACTCGGAGCAGGTGGGCTCCCGCACGGCCTGACCTTCGCTCTGCGGCAGGGCCGAAGCGGCCGCGATCACGGCGAACGCCACGATCACGAGCGCGATGATTGCCGCCATCAGAACCGCGAAGAACTCCGTGCGCTCCATCATGCGTCACCCGAAGGCGATGAGGCCGGCAAGGCCCAACGCGCCGACGATGATGCGCCAATAGGCGAAGGGCGTGAAGCCGTGGCGGGAGATGTAGTCGAGCAGCATGCGCACCACGAGGAAGCCGGCGATGAAGGCGGCGATGAAGCCCGCCACGATGGCGGTTACGTCGTCCGCAGAGAGGATCTTGTAGTTCTTGAGGAGATCATAGACGAAGGCGCCGGCCATCGTCGGCATGGCGAGGAAGAAGGAGAACTCCGCCGCCGCGCGCTTCGACGCACCCATCAGCATGGCGCCTACGATGGTGGCGCCAGAACGCGACACGCCGGGGACCATCGCAAGGCACTGAAGAAGGCCGATCTTCAGATACATCGGCAGGGGAAAGCGCGTTGCGTCGTCCTGCGTCGCCGTCAGGGGCATGCGGTCGACCAGCAGCAGCACGAAGCCGCCGGCAATCAGCGTCATGCAGACGATCCAGGGATTGAACAGCACTTCCTTGATGAAGCCGTGCAGCACCGCGCCGATGAGGGCGGCTGGCAGGAAGGCGATCACGACGCCGATGACGAAGCGCCGTGCATCCGGATCGTAGGGCAGGGCCTTGGCGATGGTCAGCAGCTTGTTGAAATAGACCGAGAGGATCGCCAGGATCGCGCCGAGCTGGATCAGCACCTCGAAGGTCTTGCCCGTCGACTCGAAGCCGAGGAAATGCCCCACGAGGAGCAGGTGGCCGGTGGAGGAGACCGGCAGGAACTCGGTCAGTCCCTCGATGAGGCCGAGAAAGAGCGCCTCGATGATGTGTGCCATCGTTGAAAATCCTAAAACCGGCGCCAGATGCAGGGGCGCTCCCGGGCGTGTCAAGAAAGCATTGCAAGCGCAATGCTGTTTCCATGCGCTCAGAACATGAGATTCACCAAAATTCCTTACCGCCCGTTAACAAAGCGCGGCCTTATTGTCGCCGCTTGTTTCGCGTCAGACATTTTTTCATGGCCACCCTGCATTCCTACCCCTTCTGCCCGCATTCCCGGTTCGCGCGCCTCGTTCTGGCCGAGACGGGCCTCGAGCCTGATCTGGTCGAGGAGAAGCCGTGGGATCGGCGCATCCCGTTCCTGGAGATCAACCCGGCGGGCAATCTGCCGCTCCTGGTGGAGGATGGTGGCTTGGCCGTTCCTGGCGCCAGGGGTATTGCGGATTACCTGGACGACGCGAAGGGCGAAGCCTTGCAGGACCGCAGGCTCCTGCCGCAGGAATTGGCCCAGAGGGTCGAGGTTCGCCGCCTGCTCGACTGGTTCCTGGGCAAGTTCCACGACGAGGTCACGGATTACCTCGCCACGGAAAAGATCTATAAGCGCTTCATGCCCGCGGATCTGGGCGGCGGTCCGCCGGATATGAGCGCGATTCGCGCTGCGCGGACCAATGTGCGATATCACTTGCAATATATCGGATTTCTGATTTCGAAGCGGAATTGGCTGGCCGGCGACCAGATGACCTATGCGGATCTGGCGGCGGCTGCCCATCTCTCAGTAGTGGATTATCTCGGCGACGTGCCATGGGAAGAGAACGAAACGGCCAAGCATTGGTACGCCCGGGTGAAATCTCGGCCGTCGTTTCGCGCGCTCCTGGCGGATCGGGTACCGGGCATGGCGCCGGCGGATCATTACGACAATCTGGATTTCTGACAGACGAGGCGCTCAAGCGCGCCTTCGTGGAGCGCGCGAAGGAAATCGGGTTCGACACAATCCGCATCGCGTCGCCGGATTCGATTCCACTCGCGCCAGAACGGCTGAAGGCATGGCTGGAGGCGGGCCATCACGCTTCCATGGATTGGATGGTGGACACGGCTGAGCGACGCGCCGATCCACGCACGCTCTGGCCGGAAGTGCGCAGCATCATTCTGCTCGGCGTGAATTACGGGCCGACCACGGATCCTCTCGCAACGCTCTCGCAAAAGGATCGCGGCTCGATCTCGATCTATGCCCGCAACCGCGATTATCACGATGTCATCAAGGGCAAGCTGAAGGAGATCGCAGGCTTCCTCGCAGCCAAGGCGTCGTCCGATGTGAAGGTGTTCGTCGATACCGCGCCGGTGATGGAGAAGCCTCTCGCGGAGGCGGCAGGTCTCGGCTTCCAGGGCAAGCACACGGTCATCGTCTCGCGCGAGTTCGGCAATTGGCTGTTCCTGGGAGCGATCTTCACGACGGCTGAATTGCCGGTCGACGAACCGGAGCGCAATCATTGCGGTTCGTGCCGGCGCTGTCTCGACGTCTGTCCCACCAATGCGTTTCCCGCACCCTTCCAGCTCGATGCGCGACGTTGCATCTCGTATCTCACCATTGAGCACAAGGGGCATATCCCGGAAGACCTGCGCAAAGGCATCGGCAACCGCATCTTCGGCTGCGATGATTGCCTCGCCGTCTGTCCTTGGAACAAATTTGCGCAAGCAAGCCGCGAAGCAAAGCTCATGCAGCGCGAGGACCTTGCGGCCCTGCCGCTTGCGGAATTAGCGCGGCTCGACGATCCGACTTTCCGCACGCGCTTCTCCGGCACGCCGATCAAGCGCACGGGTCGCGACCGCTTCATCCGCAACGTGCTTATCGCCATCGGCAATTCCGATGATGCGGGGCTTGCTGACGAGGCGATAAGTCTTCTCGCAGATGAATCGCCGCTCGTGCGCGCCATGGCCGTTTGGGCCTTGGGCCGATTGCTCCCCCGCGAGGCGATCATGTCTCTGAGCGCGAAACACGCCGAGCATGAAGACGATGCCGATGTGCGCGAAGAATGGCGCCGTATTCTGTCAGCGAATGAGGATGCTCACGCCGCGTGACGATTCGCCGCCGGACCGAAATGGTCGATGTAGCGCGGATTGATGGCGGATACGGGCAGAATGACGAGCACGTCGGTCGTGCCGAATTGCTTGTCGATCACGGCGCCCGTGCCGAAGGTTGCGCCCAGGCGCAGATATCCCTTGATCAGCGGCGGAAGCGCATGAAGCGCCGCCTTCGGATCGACACCCTCCTTCGGGAGGATGTCCATCGCGGTAAAGCGTTCAGGCAAGGCTCTCGCCTGCCACTCGGCAGGAGCGGCGGCATAGTGATGAAGGAAGCTCAGCGGAAGGGCGATGTCCTTCGGGTTCGTGCCCTCGAGGCTGGCGCAGCCGAGCATCACGTCGATCTTGTAATGGAGCACATAGGTCCAGATGCCGTGCCACAGCAATTCGACGGTGCGCTTGTTGCGGTAAGGCTCGAGTACGCAGGAACGGCCGAGTTCGAGGAAGCGCGAGCCGGCATGCTTCTTCAGCAGCGGCGCGATGTCGTATTCGCCCTTGGTGTAGAAGCCCTCATGACGCTCGGCCACATCCTGCCGGAGCAGGCGATAGGTGCCGACGACCTTCGGCTTCGTGCGCCCGAGGCGCTTGCCCTTGGTGTCATGATCGAGAACGAGAAGGTGATCGCAGATCCAGTCGTACTCATCCACGTCGCGGCGCGAGAGCATGGAGGCTCCCTGCGGCACGGCGGACATCTCCTCAAAGAAAACCTTGAAGCGCAACTTCTGCGCGCGGCGGATCTCCTGCGCCGTTGTCGCCAGGCGCACTTCCAGGGAGCCGATGCGGCCGAGAACCGGATCGAGATTGCCGTAATCGCGGACCGTGCGTCCGACCATCTTGCGGAATCCCTTCAGGCCAGGGATCAGCGCAGGCTTCAGGGAAGAGATCGTTCCATTCAGCGAAGAGGTCATCGTGGTCTCGTGGGCCGGTCGGTTGAAGAATGTGCCGGTCTTTCGCCGTGACATAGTCATTATTTCAAAAGGTTTTGTGACAAAGTATATCGCCATTTCAGGCCCTGTTCACAAGATCGGCCCGCTCGATTTATCAAGCGGCGGAACGACGATCCGCATGGGCGCGATAGGACAAGGCCTCCGCCACGTGGATGCGCCGGACCTGATCTTCCCCGTCGAGATCTGCAAGCGTGCGGGCGACTTTCAGTACCCTGTGAAAACCGCGCGCCGAGAGGCGCATGGCATTGGCGGCGTCGCGAATAAGCGACAACCCATCCGAATCAGGCTGCGCCACCTCTTCCAGAAGGGCCGGCGGGCAAGCCGCATTGGTGGTGATGCCTTTTTGGAGCGAGGCGTAGCGCGCCTCTTGCCGCTTGCGGGCGACGGCCACGCGGGCGGCGACCTGGGCTGAGCCTTCCTCGGGAGGCGGCAGGATGAGATCGGCGGCCGTCACGGCAGGCACTTCGATCGCAAGGTCGATGCGGTCGAGAAGCGGGCCCGAGAGCCGGGCTTGATACTGCGCGATGCAGCGCTCGTTCGGCTGACGGCGACAGACATAGCCGGGCTCCGTCGCCTGTCCGCACCGGCAGGGATTCATGGCTGCCACGAGCTGGAAGCGCGACGGATAAGTCACCCGGTGATTCGCCCGCGCGATGAGGATCTCGCCGGTCTCCAGGGGCTGGCGCAGGGAATCGAGCACTTGCGGCTGGAATTCCGGCAACTCGTCGAGGAAGAGAACGCCGTGATGGGCAAGCGATGCTTCGCCCGGACGGGCATTGAGACCGCCGCCGACGAGGGCCGCCATGGAGGCGGAATGATGCGGCGCCCTGAAGGGGCGGCGGTTCGATAAGGCGCCGTCCGCCAGAAGCCCCGCTACTGACTGGATCATAGAGACTTCCAGCAGTTCGCGAGGGGAGAGGGGCGGCAGGATCGAGGGCAGGCGCTGGGCCAGCATGGATTTGCCGGCACCGGGAGGACCGTTCATCAAGAGGTTATGACCACCAGCGGCTGCGATCTCCAGGGTCCGCTTAGCGCTTTCCTGCCCCTTGATGTCGCGCAGGTCCGGCAGGGCGCCGGAGGCGGGCATGATGGCGGGCTCCGGCCGGCTCATCACCTGCGTGCCCTTGAAGTGATTGGCGAGCTGGATGAGTGAGCGGGGTGCAAGGATGTCCAGTTCGCTGCTCGCCCAAGCGGCCTCGGAACCGCAGGCTTCCGGGCAGATCAGCCCGTGCTGCCGCTCGACGGCGGCCATGGCCGCCGGGAGCACACCGGCGACCGAGGTAATGGAGCCGTCGAGGGCGAGTTCGCCCAGAACCGTGAAGCCGCTGAGCGCATCGCTTGGCATTGCACCGATAGCGGCCATGACGCCGAGAGCGATGGGAAGGTCGTAATGGCTGCCTTCCTTGGGCAGGTCGGCGGGGGCCAGGTTGACGGTGATGCGCTTGGCCGGAAGGGCGAGCCCCGAGGCGATGAGCGCCGAGCGCACGCGCTCCCGGGATTCCGCCACGGCCTTGTCGGGCAGGCCAACAATGGTGAAGGCCACCGTGCCGGGGGAAATCTGCACCTGCACGTCGACTGCGCGCGCCTCGATTCCCTCGAAGGCGACTGTTGAAACGCGCGTGACCATCAGGCTCGACCTCCTTGAACCGAGCCCTGACTCTAGCGCGGCCATATGGAATGGGATAGTGTTTCACCTGTGTGAAACGACTCTATCCAAGCCTTCCGGAAAGTTTTCGGAACCCTCCCGGCCTTACGACGTTGAGTCACGCTATGCCGGCAAAAGGGCTTCAAGCCCTATCAAGGGGATGATCCTCTCAACAAGGGAGAGCGACGATCATGGCAAAGGACGCTGCCAGAGTCAGGGTACTGCGTGCGCAGGAAGGCGCCGCTGTCCCGAATGCCTGAGCGCCCATCATGCTGATACGATTTCATTCCCCCCAAGATGTCCAAGAACTCACATTTCCCGACGAGAGATTTCTGCCGTTGACGATCCCCCAAACCGGTACTGAGACCTGGGCAGCTCCCTTCCACCGGATGGGCGGCCTGTTGACTTGCTTCAAGGCGGTGCCAGGTATGGCAATTGATCGTCTCTTGCCGGTGGATGCCGAGGAGACACGTGTTGAGTAAGCTGAAGCCTTTGCGCATCCTTATCGTCGAAGATGAGTTTCTGATCGCGCTGGAACTCGAAAGCCTTCTCCAGGAAGCTGGGCATGAAGTGGTGGGAATCGCGGCTTCTTCTGATGAGGCCGTCGCGCTCGGCCGCGAGTTGTCGCCCGACCTCGCCTTCGTGGACATTCACCTTGCCGATGGCCTGACGGGCATCGATGTCGCCCGCGAGCTTTCCGATCGGCACCACGTCACCGTGCTGTTCATGACCGCCAATGCCAAGCGGATCCCTGAGGATTTTGCCGGTGCGCGCGGCGTGATCGCCAAGCCCTATACTGAGCGTGGGGTGAAGGAAGCTCTTGCCTATGTCACGGCCGAGCGGGATGAGGATGCTTCCAACACGGATTGGGCAACCTTCATCCCTTTCGATGCCAAGAGCGCCGAAGATAGCAGCTCGAAGTTATCCTAAAGCCTTCCCTTACCGCTGAGCCTTGAGGCGATAGAGGGCGTCGAGCGCTTCTCTCGGCGTCATCTGATCCGGATCGAGAGCATCGAGCGCTTCGCGTAAGATATCCTTCTCCTGAACCTTCGGAGACTCCGCGCGCATGGGCGCCGCGAAGAGCGGCAGGTCGTCGACGAGCGCACGCTTGGGATTTTCGCGATCCGATTTCTCCAGCTCGCTCAGGATCGTCTTGGCTCGTTCGACAACGGCTGAGGGAAGTCCTGCAAGGCGCGCCACCTGGAGACCATACGAGCGGTCGGCAGCGCCCGGCACCACCTCGTGCAGGAACACCACATCGCCGTTCCACTCGGTGACCTTCAGCGTTGCGTTGGAGATGCGCGGCAGGCGCTCGGCGAGCGCCGTCAGCTCGTGGAAATGCGTGGCGAAGAGCGCGCGGCAGCGATTGGCTTCGTGCAGATGCTCGATGGCAGCCCATGCGATGGATAGGCCATCGAAGGTCGACGTGCCGCGTCCGATCTCGTCGAGGATCACCAGGGAGCGCGCAGTGGCCTGGTTGAGGATGGCGGCGGTTTCCACCATCTCGACCATGAAGGTCGAGCGACCGCGCGCGAGATCGTCGGCAGCGCCGACGCGAGAGAACAGGCGATCCACCACGCCGATATGCGCTTCCTTCGCCGGAACGAACGAGCCCATCTGGGCGAGCACGACGATCAGCGCGTTCTGGCGCAGATAGGTCGATTTACCGCCCATGTTCGGACCGGTGATCAGCTGGATATGACCGGCATCCTTGCCGGACAAATCGGAATCGTTGGCTATGAAGGCGGTGCCTTCGCGCTTCAGTGCCGCCTCGACCACGGGATGGCGTCCGCCCTTCACGGTGAAGGCCAGGCCTGTATCGACGAGAGGGCGCGTCCAGTCGAGACGCACCGCGAGGTCGGCAAGCGCCGCCGTCACGTCGATGATCGCGAGCGCCTCGGCCGCCAAAGCGACTTCGCCCGACAGATCGAGCAATTCCTGCGTCATCGCCTCGAACAGGCCGAGCTCGATCTTCAGCGCACGGTCAGAGGCGGAGGCGATCTTCGATTCCAGCTCGCCCAGTTCCTGCGTCGAGAAGCGCATGGCGCCCGCCATGGTCTGGCGGTGGATGAAGGTATCCTTGAAAGGCTCCTTCAGCAGGTCCTCGCCCACATTCTGCGGCACTTCCACGAAATAGCCGATCATGTGGTTGTGCTTCACGCGAAGCGTGCGGCAGCCTGTGTCGTTGGCGTAGCGTGTCTGAAGCGCTGCGATGAAGCGGCGCGAATCCTGCTGCAGCTCGCGCAGCTCGTCGAGATTGGCATCATAAGCGGCACGGATGAAGCCGCCGTCCCGCTTGAGAAGCGGCAGCTCATCGGCGAGCGCCGCCGCGAGCTTATCGGCCACGTCAGTGCGCAGGGATTGAAGCTTCTGCGCATTCGACAGAAGCTCCTTCGGCAGGTTGGGGGCGATGGCGAGTTCGAGGCCGAGTTCGCGTGCGGCGAACAATCCGTCGCGCACGCAAGCCAAGTCGCGCGGTCCGCCGCGTCCGAGGCTCAGGCGCGAGAGCGCGCGTGCCAGATCGGGCGAGCGTTTGAGAATGCGCCGCAGGCGCTCGCGCAGATCGGCGTTGTCGACGAGGAACTCCACCGCATCCTGCCGTGCATGGATCATGCCGGGATCGGTAAGGGGACCTGCGAGACGCTCGGCGAGGCAGCGCGCGCCGCCAGGAGTGACGGTGCAGTCGATGGTGGCGAGCAGGCTTCCCGCGCGCTCGCCGGAGAGTGTGCGCGTGAGTTCCAGATTGGCGCGTGTCGCCGCATCGATGGCAAGCGCCGCGCCGGCATTCTCGCGCGATGGCGGGTTGAGAACCGGGCGGCTGTCGATCTGCGTCTTCTCGATATAGAACAGCACGCTGCCGGCTGCCGTGATTTCGGCAGCACCGAAGGAGCCGAAGGAATCGAGCGTGGCGACGCCGAAATGCTCTTTCAGTCTTCGCTCGGCGGAAGCCGGATCGAGGCCCTCGCGAGAGAGCGGGGTGATGGAGGCGCGCGTCTCGCGCCAGAAACTTACAAGCTCCGGGTCATCATGAATGACATCCGGCACCAGGATCTCGCGCGGCTCGAAGCGGGCGATCTCCGCCGGCAGACCGAGCGCATCGGTCTCGCTCACCACGAAATGGCCGGTGGAGATGTCGACGGCGGCAAGGCCGTAGCACCATTGCGTGTCGGAGACGCGGCGGCGCGCGATGGCGAGAAGAAAGTTGGCGCGTCCCGGCTCCAGCAGGCGCTCTTCCGTAATCGTGCCGGGGGTGACGAGGCGCACCACGTCACGCCGCACCACGGATTTGGAACCGCGCTTCTTCGCCTCCGCCGGATCTTCCGTCTGCTCGCAGACCGCGACCCGGTGGCCCAAGCCGATGAGGCGCTGGAGATAATCGTCCGCCCGGTCCACGGGCACGCCGCACATGGGGATATCCTGTCCCTGGTGCTTGCCGCGCTTGGTGAGCACGATGCCGAGCGACTGGCTCGCGATCTCCGCATCCTCAAAGAACAACTCGTAGAAGTCACCCATCCGGTAGAACAGCAGACTGTCCGGATTGGCGGCCTTGATCTCGATATATTGCGCCATCATGGGCGTGACGCGGTTATCCGAGGCCGGCTTTGGGCCGGCGGTGCTGGTCTCTTCGGTGGTCTCGGGGGCTTGGTACAGGGCTTGCGACGACATCCGCCTTATGTAGCAAAGCCTGCCCCGCCTTTCACCCGTATCATCGCCTTGGAAGGAGGGGTGTGCACAAGTCTTGAGACGAAAGGTCCTAGGCCTTAAGGTCGCATCCCCTTCGAATAATGAGCCTCCAGGCCAAAACACGGCAGTTCCATGACCGACGAAACGCCCCCGACCCGCCGCAAACGCCCCACCTTCACCGATCAGGAAGCCTTGCAGTTCCATGCCCAGGGCCGGCCCGGCAAGCTCGAGGTGGTGCCCACCAAGCCCATGGCGACCCAGCGGGACCTGTCGCTGGCCTATTCGCCCGGCGTGGCGGTGCCGGTTCTGGCGATCGCGGAGAACCCTTCTCTCGCCTTCGATTACACCACCCGCTCAAACATGGTGGCGGTGATCTCGAACGGCACGGCGATTCTGGGCCTCGGCAATCTCGGCGCATTGGCGTCCAAGCCGGTGATGGAAGGCAAGTCGGTTCTCTTCAAGCGCTTCGCAGATGTGGATTCCATCGACCTCGAGGTCGACACAGAAGATGCGGATACCTTCATCAACTGCGTGCGCTATCTCGGCCCCTCCTTCGGCGGCATCAACCTGGAGGACATCAAGGCGCCCGAGTGTTTCATCATCGAGGAGCGCCTGCGGGAACTCATGGACATTCCGGTCTTCCATGACGACCAGCACGGCACAGCGATCATCGCGGCGGCGGGCCTCATCAATGCGCTGCACCTCACAGGCCGCGATATGGCGAAGACCAAGCTCGTGGTAAACGGCGCGGGCGCGGCCGGCATTGCCTGTACGGAATTGCTGAAAGCCATGGGATTTGCACCCAACAACGTGATCCTCTGCGACACGAAGGGCGTGATCTACAAGGGCCGCACGGAAGGCATGAACCAGTGGAAGTCGGCCCATGCCGCCGACACGAACGCGCGCAGTCTGGCCGATGCCCTGAAGGGGGCGGATGCGGTGTTCGGCCTTTCCGCCAAGGGTGCCTTCTCGGACGACATGATCCGCTCCATGGCGCCGAACCCGATTATCTTCGCCATGGCCAATCCCGATCCGGAAATCACGCCGGAGGAAGTGGCGCGCATCCGTGACGACGTGATCATCGCCACGGGCCGCTCGGATTATCCGAACCAGGTGAACAACGTTCTGGGCTTCCCTTACATCTTCCGTGGCGCGCTCGACGTGCAGGCCACCACGATCAACATGGAGATGAAGGTCGCAGCCGCCCAGGCGCTTGCGGAACTCGCCCGCGAGGACGTGCCGGACGAGGTGGCTGCCGCCTATCAGGGCGCGCGCCCGCGCTTCGGCCGCGATTACATCATTCCTGTGCCGTTCGATCCGCGCCTGATCCACACGATTCCGATGGCGGTGGCGAAGGCTGCGATGGATACGGGCGTTGCGCGCCGGCCCATCATCGACATGAAGGCTTACAAGGCGCATCTCTCCGCCCGCCGCGATCCCGTGGCCGGCACCCTCAACCGCATCTTCGAACGCGTGCGCAAGATGCCCAAGCGCGTGGTGTTCGCGGAAGGCGAGGAGGAGAAGGTCATTCGCGCCGCCCTGTCCTTCGTCAATCAGGGGCTTGGCCGCGCCATTCTCGTGGGACGCGAGGAGCGCATCTTCGAGACGGCGGCTCAGGCCGGAATCGATCTCGAGGGTCGCGAAGGCATCGAGATCCACAATGCGCGCCTGTCTTCCCGCAACAGCACCTATGCGCAGTTTCTCTATGAGCGCCTGCAGCGCAAGGGCTATCTGTTCCGCGACTGCCAGCGCATGATCAATCAGGACCGCAACCACTTCGCGGCATCCATGGTGGCGCTCGGCGATGCGGATGCCATGGTGACAGGCGCTACGCGCAACTATTCGACGGCCCTTGCGGACGTGCTGCACGTCATCGATCCGAAGCCCGGTCATCGGGTGATCGGCGTGTCGCTGTGCCTGGCGCGCGAGCGCACGGTGCTCGTGGCAGATACGGCCATTCATGAAATGCCGAGCGCGCAGGAACTTGCCGAGATTGCTATCGAATCCGCCGGTGTCGCTCGCCGGCTCGGCTACGAGCCGCGCGTCGCTCTTCTGTCGTTCTCTACCTTCGGCCATCCCCGCGCCGAGCGCGCCGAGAAGATCCAGGAGGCCGTGCAGATCCTCGACGGCATGCGTGTCGATTTCGAGTACGACGGAGAGATGGCGGCGGATGTGGCGCTCAACCGCGATCTGATGGCGCAATATCCGTTCAGCCGCCTCACGGATACCGCGAACGTGCTCGTCATGCCGGCCTTCCACTCGGCATCCATCTCTACGAAGATGCTGCAGGAGCTCGGCGGCGCGATGGTGATGGGACCGCTGGTGGTCGGCCTCGACAAGCCGGTTCAGATCGTCTCGCTCGGCGCCACCGACAACGACATCGTCAACATGGCGGCACTCGCGGCCTACAATATCGGCGGCTGATTCAGCGTAGGCCCTGCGCGATGAGAAGGACGCCGCCACAGACGATGGCGGCGTCGAGAATGGCATTGTGAATATGGATCGGCAGGGTTTCTGTCAGGCGCTTGGCGATGAATGCGCCTGGCGCTGCCGATAATCCGACGATCAGCGCCATGATCCAGGATGAGACCGGCAAAGCGCCGAAGAATTGAAAGACGCCGGTTTTCGCAAAAGCCAGAAAAATGGAGATCACGGCATCGGTTGCGATGACGGCGCGCCCATTGAGGCCGGATGCCATGAGGATCGAGAGCAGGACCACGCCGGAACCTGATGTTCCGCCAACGAGAAGGCCATAACCTGCACCCGCAGCGGCAAGGCCGCTGCCCGATAATTCCGCTTTGAGATGCTTCAGGATAAGCCTTGTCGGCACCATGAGCACCAGAAAGCTGCCGATGACAATGGCGGCTCCTCTTCCTGTGAGAAATGTATAGCCATAGGCACCCAGAAGGCATGTTGGCAGCGCCATGCAGCCGACGATAAGGGCCTTGCGCAGGTCCATATCCTTCCAAAAGGCAAGGACTCGACTGCTGTTGGTGAATAAGGCCGAAAGCCCGATGATGGGGACGACGGCTTCCGCACCCACGAGGGGCGTCAGGACTAACGGCATCAGGAGGCCGGTGCCATATCCTGCAACCCCGCCGATGGTGCCGGCCATCAGGGCGCAGAAGGCTACGAGGGCGTATTGCAGGATCGAGACGGATTCGATCATTTTCCTCAATCCAATGAGCAGGCAAACTTCTCTTTTCTCCTGCCGCTAGGAGAATAAGCGATAAGGTAGCGGCTATGACAGAGGTTGGTCCCTCTGAGGGCTATTTATGCCAAGCTAAAGTGCCAGAGTCGCTCAGGCTTCAGAATTCGTTCATCGAAGAGGCTGTTGAGTTGGCCGTTCTTCAGAGTGACTTCTTTGTACCTGAAGGATCAAGAACGACAGACAATCATGAGGGGTTATCTTGAGCTTTCGGCAACCTAAGACAGTCGTGTTCGATATCGGCAATGTCCTGCTGCGCTGGGACCCACGTAATCTCTATCGCCAGATCTTCGACGATGAGACGGAGATGGAATGGTTTCTCGGCAATGTCTGCACTCATGACTGGAACGTGGAGCAGGATCGCGGTCGTGACTGGGACGAAGCTGTTGCCCTTCTCGTGAAGGATCATCCCAAGCACGAGAGCGCAATCCGCGCTTTCCATGATCGCTGGACGGAGACGGTGTCCGGCGTTTTCGAGCAGAACGTCGCGCTTCTCCATCGATTGCGGGAAGCAAAGGTGCCGAATTACTGCATCACGAACTTCTCAGGCCCCAAGCTCGTCCTGGCGCAGCAGCGCTTCCCGTTCCTCGCCGGGTTCGACGGCATCATCGTTTCAGGCGATGAGCGCCTCTTGAAGCCCGATCCCGCCATCTACCATCTGCTCCTCGACCGCTATGGTCTTGAGGCCGAGGATTGCGTGTTCATCGACGACTCGCGCGCCAATATCGAGGCGGCGCGGGGCGTGGGCATGCATGCGATCCATTATCCCGATGAGACGGTCGATCTGGCCGCCGAGCTCCGCCGCTATGGCTTTCCGGTCTAAGAACGGCTTGCTCTTCTGCCCGGGTTGAGCCATCAGGCGGCATGCGCAGCTTCGACACGTTCCTTCCCATCGATGCAGTTCTCGGGTCTCTGACCGAGAGCCTGCAGGCGCGCGCCAATGCGGTGCTGGTGGCCCCGCCCGGCGCGGGTAAGACGACGCGTGTGCCCCTGGTGCTGCTCGACGAGCCCTGGGTGAAGGGTGGAAAGATCATCGTGCTGGAGCCCCGTCGCCTGGCGGCCCGAGCTGCGGCGGAACGTATGGCGCAAACTTTGGGCGAGCAGGTCGGCGAGACGGTGGGCCTGCGCGTGCGCCTCGGCTCCAAGATCAGCCGCAGGACGCGCATCGAGGTCGTGACCGAGGGTGTTTTCGCCCGTATGATCCTCGACGATCCGAGTCTCGACGGCATCGCTGCCGTGCTCTTTGACGAATTCCATGAGCGCTCCCTCGATGCCGATCTCGGCCTCGCACTTGCTCTCGATGCGCAGGGCGGACTGCGCGAGGATCTGCGCCTGCTGGTCATGTCGGCGACGCTCGACGGCGCGCGCGTGGCAAAGCTCATCGGTGATGTGCCGGTGATCGAATCCGAGGGCCGCGCTTATCCGGTGGAGACGCGCTATCTCGGGCGCGATCCCAATCGTCGCATCGAAGAGCAAGTGGCGGATGCCGTCACGCGCGCTTTGCGTGCGGAAAGCGGCTCGGTCCTCGTCTTTCTGCCGGGGCAGAGGGAGATACGACGGGTCGAAACCATTTTGCGTGAGCGCGTGACCGATCCTGCTGTCGATATCGCGCCGCTCTATGGCGCGCTTGATCGTGGCGAACAGGATCTTGCCGTGAGCCCCGCTAAAGCTGGCCGCCGCAAGGTGGTACTGGCCACATCCATCGCCGAAACCTCGCTTACCATCGAAGGCGTGCGTGTGGTGATCGATTCAGGTCTCGCGCGCGTGCCGATCTATGAGCCGAATATCGGCCTTACACGGCTTGAAACTGTGCGCGTCTCCCGCGCTGCTGCCGATCAGCGTCGTGGCCGCGCGGGGCGAATGGAGCCAGGCGTCTCCTATCGCTTGTGGGAAGAAGCCGCGACAGGTGCATTTGAAGCTTTTGCGCGTCCAGAAATTCTCGCCGCCGATCTTGCGCCCTTGCTTCTCGATTGTGCGGCCTGGGGCGTGGCTGATCCCACGTCGCTCGCCTTCCTCGACCCTCCTCCGGCTCCGGCCTTGAAGGAGGCGCGCACGCTTCTGCAGCAGCTCGATGCGCTCGATGAAGAAGGACGCATTACCGATACCGGACGTCGCCTGCGCGATCTGCCTCTGCCGCCACGTCTGGCGCGTATGGTGCTGGTCGCTGGTGAGAGCGGGCAGGCGCGCGACGCGGCCGATCTCGCCGCCGTGCTCGTGGAGCGCGGCCTTGGCGGCGACATGGTGGATCTCACGGAGCGCGTCGAGCACTTCCGCCGCGACCGATCGCGGCGCGCCGAAGACATGCGGCGCATGGCGGAAGGTTGGGCGAAGAGAGAGACAGGTGCTGCGAAGAGCGAGCCGCGCTCCCTGGGTGCCTTGCTCACGCTCGCTTATCCGGATCGTCTCGCGAAAGCGCGCGGCAAACCGGGCGAATATCTGATGGCCAACGGACGCGGCGCCTCAATGGAGGCGCATGAGCGCTTGGCGAAGGAGCCCTATCTCGCCATTGCCGAGATCTCGGGTGGCGCTGCCTCTGCGCGCATTCTCGCAGCGGCTCCTGTCGCGATTGAGGAAATCGAGGCTGCTTTCGGCGAGCATATCGATCAGAAGGACGAGGTTACGTTCGACCGACAGGCCAAGGCTCTTCGTGCGCGCGGCGTGCGCCGTCTCGGCGCGCTCGTGTTCAACGAGCGGCCGCTGAAGGTGCCAGCAACAGAAGAGGCGGCACGGGCGCTGGCCGACGGACTTATGTCGCTAGGGCTCGATGCGCTTCCCTGGTCGAAGGCACTGGCGCAATGGCGCGAGCGAGTGATGTTTCTCCGCAAGGCCGAAGGTGATGAATGGCCCGATCTCTCGGATGAGGCTTTGGTCGCGACGGCTGCGGAATGGCTCGCTCCGCATCTCGTCGGCAAGGCCGGCCTCAACGATATCGGCGCCGATCTGTTGAGTGAGGCCGTGCGTAGTCTTCTGCCGTGGAACCTGCAGCGCCGTCTCGATGCCGAGGCGCCGACGCATATCGAGGTGCCGACGGGTTCGCAGATCGCCATCGACTACAGAGGTGAGGAAGGTCCTGTTCTCGCTGTGCGCGTGCAGGAGCTGTTCGGCCTCGACAAGCATCCCACCATCGCGGCGGGACGCGTGCCGTTGATCCTGCATCTGCTCTCGCCCGCACAACGCCCCATCCAAATCACGCGCGACCTGCCGGGTTTCTGGCGTGGCTCATGGGCGGCCGTGCGCGCCGATATGCGCGGACAATACCCGAAGCATCCCTGGCCCGACGATCCGGTGACTGCGCCACCGACGCGCCGCGCGAAGCCGCGTGGGACTTAAGTGTCTTACCCTGCCTTTGTCCTCATCCTGAGGAGCAGCCACAGGCTGCGTCTCGAAGGAGGTTCCAGAGGGCATTGGAGACGCCTCGCCCTTCGAGACGCGAGCAAGCTCGCTCCGTAAGGCGTGAGGCTTCGTGAATCCGGTTATTCCCGGAATGACTCGATCAGCCGTCCCGCCGTGGCGCGGTTGAGTGCCATGGGGATATCGTAAACGAGCGCGAGGCGCATCAGAGCCTTCACGTCCACATCGTGCGGATGCGGCGAGAGCGGGTCCACGAAGAAGAACAGCGCGTCGATCTTGCCTTCCGCGATCATGGCGCCGATCTGCTGGTCGCCGCCGAGCGGGCCGCTCTTAAGGCGCGTGACCGACAATGCGGGGCAGCGTTCCATGATGCGTCCGCCGGTCGTGCCGGTGGCGAACAGGGCGAAGGGACGAATGTCGTCCTCGTACATGGCGACGAAATCCGCCATGTCGTTCTTCTTGGCGTCGTGGGCCACGAGCGCCAAAGTCAGCTTGTTCATGAAAGGGGCTCAGTTGCTCCAGCGGTCGCGCCACTGCATCTCGCCGGCCAGGCAATTCGTGGGGGACGCACTCTGAATACGTTGAATGAGGGGAGGCTGTTCGGGCATGAGGTTTGCGATCTCAAGCAGGATCTTCGTCTTGATGGCCTCGATGAATTGATCGCGCTCACGGACGGGAACCGTGAAGGCCCCTTGGCCGCCGATCACGCAATCCTTGTAATAGACATCGAGCTCTGAGATGTCGAGATAACCGGGCTTGCGCAGCATGATCGGCAGGCCATTGACGGTGATGCCCTTGGACACCGCTTCGTCACGGGCCTGGACCACGCCCCGGCCCTGGTTGTTGGGTCCATCGCCCGACACATCGATGACTTGTCGCGTGGCCTGAAGACCGCTCTCCTCAATGAGCTTCACGCTGAAATCGATGGCGCTGGAGATCGAGGTGCGCTGCGCGCGTCGCAACGGCGTCGAGGCGATCTTGTCCGCGAAGGCCATGAGGCTCTCGGGATTGTCGAGGACCGTCCAAGGCACGATCACTTTCTGATCCGGCGATCCCGCCCATTCCATGTAGGTCACGGCGACCTTGCCGATCATGCCACTACGGATGGCATCGTGGACCTGCTGTGAGCGGAAGGCCTGAGCGAAGCCTTCGCGCTGAAGCGCCTGCTCGTCGGTATCCATGGAGAAGGAGATGTCGACGGCGATCACGAGGGCGAGGTCGACTTCCGTGTCGCTCTGCGCCTGGGCTGGCGGAGCAAGACATGTCCACAGCAAGGCTAGTCCTGCGGCCAGATGGGTGAGCTTCGAGCGAACCATCGTATTCTCCTTGGCAAGGGAGGCGGACTGGTTCGCTCAGTGTGCCAGCTTCTATACATGACGCAAGGTCACGTTATAGTCAGGCAAGCTTGGCCGTGACGAGATCGAGCGCGGCCCTGAAGGCGGCGTCGGCGTCGAGATGCGTCGTATCGAGAGTGATCGCGTCGGAGGCAGGCTTCAAGGGCGCTGTCGTGCGGTTCATGTCGCGCTCGTCGCGGCGGCGGATATCTTCGAGGATCGTGGCATATTCGGTCTGCTCGCCACGCTTCTGCAATTCCAGGTGACGGCGGCGGGCACGCTCCTCGGGAGCAGCCGTGATGAAAAGCTTCACATCCGCGTGAGGGCAGACCACGGTGCCGATATCGCGCCCATCGAGCACGGCTCCCGGTTCCTGCCCGGCGAACTGGCGTTGGAAGGCGAGGAGAGCATCGCGAACCGGCTGATAGCCCGAGATCACCGAGGCTGCCTCGCCCATCTCGGCACCGCGCAGGCGCGGATCGTCGAGATGGGTCACGTCAAGGCTGAGCGCGACCTCGTGAGCGGCGTCACGGTCGGTCAGGGGGAGCTTCCGATCGAGCATCACCCGTGCAACGGCGCGGTAGAGCAGGCCGGTGTCGAGATGCGCGAAGCCGAAATGCTCCGAGAGACGCTTGCCCAGGGTTCCTTTGCCGGAGGCGGCAGGGCCGTCGATGGCGATGATCATGGGCAGCTTCAATCCTGAATCGTGGCGCCGATTTCGCGCATGAGCGGGATGAAGGTGGGGAAGCTCGTCATGATCATGGCACCGTCGTCCACGACCATCGGCTCCTGGGTCGCCAGTCCCATCACGAGGAAGGACATGGCGATGCGGTGGTCGAGATGGGTTTTCACCGGCTTGCCGCCGCCGCGAACGGTCTTGGCGCCGTGAACGATCAGGTCGTCGCCTTCGATCTCATGCTGGACGCCAGCCTCGGCGAGGCCCGCCGCAACAGCGGCGAGGCGGTCCGATTCCTTCACGCGCAGCTCGTGCAGGCCCTGCATGCGGGTGGTGCCCTCGGCGAAGGAGGCGGCAACCGCCAGGACCGGGTACTCGTCGATCATGGCAGGTGCCCGGCTATGGGGCACCGTCACGCCGGTGAGCTTGCTGTGGCGCACGCGCAGGTCCGCCACGGTCTCGCCGCCCTCGTCGCGCTCGTTCAGGCGCTCGATGGAGGCGCCCATCTCCAGAAGAGTAGTGATGAGGCCCGTGCGGAGCGGGTTCATCATCACGCCCTCGATCACGATGTCGGAGCCGGGGGTGATCAACGCCGCCACCAGCGGGAAGGCGGCGGAGGAGGGGTCGGTCGGCACCACGATATCCGTGCCGCGAAGTTCCGGCTGGCCATGGAGCGTGACGGCGCGGCCATCCGCGCCATGGGGCGCAACCTCGACCGTTGCGCCGAAATGGCGCAGCATCCGCTCCGTGTGGTCGCGGGTCGCCTCGCGCTCGATCACGGTAGTCTTGCCGGGGGAATTGAGGCCCGCCAGCAGGATCGCCGACTTGATCTGGGCCGAGGCCGCCGGGGTTTCGTAGGTGATCGGCAGGGTTTCCTTCGGGCCGCGCAGGGTCAGGGGCACGCGGCCGCCCTCGGCCTCGCTCACCACGGAGACGCCCATCTGCACGAGCGGGTCGAGGATACGGCGCATGGGGCGCTTGCGGAGCGAGGCGTCGCCGTCGAAGGTGGATGTGATCGGGTGGCTGCCGGCCACGCCCATCATGAGGCGCGAACCCGTGCCTGCATTGCCGAAATCGAGAACGTCCTTGGGCTCCACGAGCCCGCCGATGCCCACGCCCTTCACCCGCCAGCGGCCCGGGGCCTCCCGCGTGATGGTGGCGCCGAGCGCCCGGCAGGCCTCGGCCGTGCGCAGCACATCGTCGCCCTCGAGCAGCCCTTCGACTCGGGTCTCACCGATGGAGAGGAGCCCGAAAATCATGGAGCGGTGGGAAATCGACTTGTCGCCAGGAACGCGGATGCGGCCTTTCAAGGCGCTTCCAGACCTGCTGGAGACGGGGGAGGCAGGGCCATGCGCGTGGGACATTCTCTTAATTCCTTGGAGCCTTCTCTTGGAGCCGGGCTCTAACACGGGCTTTTCTCGCCGTCACGCACTAGGTGAGCAGGGGCTGGAAGCGTCTGTGCAATTTCCTATTTGACAAGGCGTTCCCTCATGACTAGGGGAGCGTTCCCAACCATTCACTTCCATGAAGGCATCACCCGTGGCCAAACCGGAACTCGGCTTGAAGCGCCAGTGCATGAGCTGCGGCGCGAAATTCTACGATCTTAGCAGGGACCCGGCGGTCTGCCCGAAATGCGGCACCGTCTTCCAGGCAGTGGCTCTGAGCCGTGCCGCTGCGCCTGCGGTCGCCCGCGCTGCCGTCAAAGATGACGACGAGGACACCGAACTGGAAGCCTCCGGTCCGGAAATGGTCTCCCTCGATGAGGTCGAGGCTGGCGAGAACGAAGTCGCCGGCGACGACGATATCGACGTGGGCGATGACGACACCGAAGACACTTTCCTCGAGGATGAGGAAGAAGGCGACGACGACGTCTCCGATCTGATCGATAGCGATCTGGAAGACGACGAAGAGGCTTGAACCTCGGACCAGAGCCGACTATAGAGACGCCGCGGCGCCCCCAAGCGCCGCGGATTTAAAGGGGCCATAGCTCAGCTGGGAGAGCGCTTGCATGGCATGCAAGAGGTCGGCGGTTCGATCCCGCCTGGCTCCACCAAATCTTCAAAAACAGCCGCCCCTTTGGGCGGCTTTTTTGTTACCCGCCGGGCTTTGTGCGGTGCATCATTCCTTTGTCTCATGGAAAGAGCGCCGATCTTCATTTTTAGTCGCTGCGCCTTACCCTCTAAGGCAAGGATGTCCACTCCACGAAAGCGGGAACAATGACGCGCGTCCAGACGAACAGCCTTCAGGTCTCAACCGTCCTTCATGACTTCATCGAGCGGGAGGCCCTGAACGGCACAGGCGTATCGGCGGATGACTTCTGGAAAGGACTGGCTGGTCTCGTAAAGACCTTCTCGCCCCGCGACCGTGAGCTGCTGGCCGTCCGCGACAAGATCCAGGCGCAGATCGACGATTATCACCGGGCCCGCAAGGGCAAGGCCTTCGATCAGGCCGAGTACGAGCGCTTCCTGCGCGATATCGGCTATGTGCTGCAGGAGCCGGAGGATTTCTCGGTCAAGACGCAGAATGTGGACGACGAGATCGCCCGCATCGCCGGCCCCCAGCTCGTGGTGCCGGTCTCCAACGCCCGTTACGCACTGAACGCCGCCAATGCCCGCTGGGGCAGCCTCTATGATGCTCTCTACGGCACGGATGCGATTCCGGAGGAGGGCGGCGCCACCCGTGCCGGTGGCTACAACAAGGTGCGCGGTTCAAAGGTGGTGGAGCGCGCCCGTGAATTGCTCGATCAGGCGGCGCCGCTCGCCAAGGGCAGCCACAAGGGCTCCACGGGTTATGCCCTTCGCGGTGGCGCTCTCATCGTGAAGCTTCAGGACGGCAGCGAGACAGGCTTAAAGGATGCAGCGCAGCTCGTGGGCTATCAGGGCGATGCGGAAAATCCTTCCGCCATCCTTCTGCGTCACAACAACCTGCATATCGAAATCAAGATCGACCGCTCGAGCCCTATCGGCGCTGATGATCCGGCGGGTGTCGCCGATCTCGTGATCGAATCGGCCGTCTCCACCATCATGGACCTGGAAGACTCGGTTGCGGCGGTGGATGCCGACGACAAGGTCGAGGTCTATCGCACCTGGCTCGGTCTCATGAAGGGCGATCTCGTGGAGCGCTTCGAGAAGGGCGGACGCACCGTCGAACGCAAGCTCAATCCGGATCGCGTCTACTCCGCACCGAATGGTGGCGAGGTGCGCCTGCATGGCCGCAGCCTCATGCTGGTGCGCAATGTGGGCCACCACATGTTCACCGATGCGGTGCTGGATGAGGCGGGCAAGGAAATCCCTGAGACCATTCTCGATGCCGCCGTGACCTCTCTGATCGCAATCCATGATCTGAAGGGCAAGGGTGATCTGCGCAACAGCCGCGCGGGCTCGGTCTATATCGTGAAGCCCAAGATGCACGGACCGGACGAAGTGGCCTTCGCAAGTGATCTGTTCGCTGCTGTCGAGGACATGCTTGGGCTTTCACGCAACACGCTGAAAATGGGCATCATGGACGAGGAGCGCCGCACCACGGTGAACCTCAAGGCCTGCATCAAGGCAGCCGCCGATCGCATCGTGTTCATCAACACGGGCTTCCTCGACCGCACCGGCGACGAGATCCATACCTCGATGGAAGCGGGGCCCATGATCCGCAAGAACGACATGAAGTCGATGGCGTGGATCAAGGCCTATGAAGACAACAATGTGGATGTGGGCTTAAGCTGCGGGTTGCCCGGCCATGCGCAGATCGGCAAGGGCATGTGGGCCGCGCCCGACAAGATGGCCGACATGATGGCGCAGAAGATCGGCCATCCCATGGCTGGCGCCAACACCGCCTGGGTGCCGTCACCGACGGCGGCGACACTGCATGCGCTGCACTATCATCAGGTGAGCGTGCCCGCGCGCCAGGCTGAATTGAAATCGCGTCCGCGCGCAAAGCTCTCCGATATTCTCACCATTCCGGTGTCGCAATCCAACTGGGCGCCGGATGCGGTGCAGCAGGAGCTCGACAACAATTGCCAGGGCATTCTCGGCTACGTGGTGCGCTGGATCGATCAGGGCGTCGGCTGCTCGAAGGTGCCGGATATTCACGATGTCGGCCTGATGGAGGATCGCGCGACGCTGCGCATCTCCAGCCAGCATCTCGCCAACTGGCTGCGCCACGGCATCGTCACGCAAGATCAGGTCATGCAGACCCTGCGTCGCATGGCCGAAGTGGTGGATCGTCAGAATGCGGGTGATCCTCTCTACAAGCCGATGGCTCCGAGCTTTAGCGGCCCTGCCTTCCAGGCGGCCTGCGATCTCATCTTCAAAGGGGTCGAACAGCCCAACGGCTATACCGAGTACGTTCTGCATGAGCGCCGCCGTGAGGCGAAGGCCTCGGGCGCGCCGGATCGCTCGGATGAGAGCGGCGTCAAAACGAAATGAGAAGGAATGGGGCGCTGATTTCAGCGCCCCAAGTCTTTTTAGGCTCAGTGATCGGATGCCTTGTGCGTGAGCGCATCCACCATGCCGCCGATCAGGTTCGTGCTGAGCAGATGCTCCGTCGTGAGGTCGAAACGCAGCGGCACGAGTGCGGACGGAAGCGCGTTCATCCATTCCTTCATCTGGCGTGCGGCTGCCACCGCCTCATCGCGCGACACGGCGCGAAAGCGGACCGGCGTGCCGGGCCGCATCTGCGCGAAGCGCGCGAGGTCGGCGCTGATGATCGCTGCGATCTTCGGATATCCGCCCGCCGTCTGCCTGTCGCGCATGAGCACGATGGGAAGCCCGCTGCCGGGCACCTGGATGTGCCCATCCACGATGCCGTCGGAGACGATATTGAAGCCTTTCGCATGTTCGAGCTGCGGACCGTTCAGCTGAAAGCCCATGCGGTCGGCCTGCGGGCTGATGCTGAATTCTGCGCTCAAGAATGTTTGGATTGCATCGTCAGTGAAGTAATCGTCCTGCGGCCCCATCATCACACGGATGGGGCCGGTCTCTTCCAGAGGTTCGAGCGGCAGCTGCATAGGTGTGACATCCTGCGCGTCGGCTTTGCAGGGCAGGCGATCTCCCGCTTTCAACGGCGCGCCATTGAGACCGCCGAGGCGCGAGCGCTGATGAAACGACAGGCTGCCGAGTTGCGGTTCGATTTGGAAGCCACCGGCAACAGAAAGATAAGCGAAGGTGCCGCTGCGTGCATGGCCGACCTGCAGCGTATCGCCTTCACGCAGCACGATGGTCGTATTCGGGGCGACAGGCGTGTCGTTGATGCTCGCAGCGCAACCGGCACCCACAAGTGCCAAACGCAGTTCGCCATCCTCGCAGACGAAGCTGCCGCCGAGATTTACGAACTCGATGGCGGCCGTTTCAGGGGCATTGCCGACAAGTGCGTTGGCCATGGCAAGGCAGCGCCGATCCATCGCGCCGGAAGGCGAGACACCGAAGCCTTGATAGCCGATGCGGCCCCAATCCTGCAGGCTGGTCAGCGGGCCGCAGCTTTTCACGACAATGCTCGTCATGCGCTCACCCGTTCCGCGACAGGCTCACCGTTGAGCGCCGCCTTTTCCAGCGCATCCCAACGCGAGGCGTCAATGGGCTCAAAGATGATTTCGTCACCGGCGGCGAAGAGGAAGGCGGGATCACGCTCGGGCGCATAGCTCAAGACCGGTGTGCGCCCCAGAAGGTGCCAGCCGCTCGGCATTTCCATGGGAACGATTCCTGCCTGCTCGCCGCCGATCATGATCGATCCGCTTGGAACTTTTAGTCTTGGCTGCGTGCGACGCGATGTGGCGATGCGTGGATCAAGCCCGCCGAGATAGGCGAAGCCCGGCAGGAAGCCGATCATGTAGATCCGATAAACCGCGCTCGCATGGATTTCGATGACCTTCGATGACGTCAATCCGTGGTGCCGGGCGACATCCTCCAGATCGATCCCGTATTCACCGCCATAAACCACCGGAACGCGCCAGCGCGTGCCGGCCGTCGCTTGAGGCTGCAGATCCCGCGTCACCTCTTCGAGCCGATGAATGAGGGCGCCGTAATCGAGCAACGTAGGATCGAATTGCAGGGTGAGGGAACGATAGGTCGGAACGGTCTCGATAAGCCCCGCAGGTGGGTTCCGGCGCAGCAGGGCATCGAGCGCGAGGACCTTGCCGTTCAGATCGCGATCGATCGCGCTACCGAACTCGACCGTCAGCGCGCTGTCGCCGCAGGGGAGAAACCTTGGTGTCTGCACCATTCACCTGTTGAATCGTTGCCCCCGATCTCTCTCACATCGGCAGAGGAGGGACAATGGCAAGCCTTCACCCAGCGCCATGCATGAGGAGCAGATGGGGACGGCTTCTGCCGATGGGCTCGGCCTTCACCTTTTGGCTAGACTTAATTCTTCTTGCCCCTTCGTGCTATGTGACCCCCATCTTCAGAGCCCTGGGGCCGGAATGGCCCATGCGGAGTAGATCATGACCTTGAAGTCCAAGAACGCCGTCATCACCGGTTCCACCAGCGGCATCGGCCTCGCCATCGCCCGCGCCTTGGCCAAGGAAGGCACGAACGTGGTCATCAACGGCCTCGGCGATGCCGCCGAGATCGAAAAGACCCGCGCCGCCATCGAGAGCGAGTTCAGCGTAAAGGCCCGTTATTCGCCGGCGAACATGCTGAAAAGCGACGAGATCGAAGGCATGATCCGACAGGCCGAGGAGGAACTCGGCAGCGTCGATATCCTGGTCAACAACGCAGGCATCCAATTCGTCTCGCCGGTCGAGGAGTTTCCGGTCGAGAAATGGGATCAGATCATCGCGATCAATCTCTCCTCCGCCTTCCACGCCATCCGCGCCGCGGTTCCCGGCATGAAGGCCCGCAAATGGGGCCGCATCATCAATACGGCCTCCGCGCACTCGCTCGTCGCCTCGCCCTTCAAGTCGGCCTATGTGGCCGCCAAGCACGGCATCGCGGGCCTCACCAAGACCGTGGCGCTGGAAGTCGCCACTCATGGCGTGACCGTGAACTGCATCAGCCCCGGCTATGTCTGGACGCCGCTCGTCGAGAACCAGATTCCCGACACCATGAAGGCGCGCGGCCTCACCAAGGAACAGGTCATCAACGACGTGCTGCTGGAGGCGCAGCCCACGAAGCAATTCGTGACCGTCGATCAGGTTGCCGCGCTTGCCGTGTTCCTGTGCTCGGACGCCGCCAGCCAGATGACCGGCACCAACCTGTCGATGGATGGCGGCTGGACTGCGAAGTAAGCCGATCAAGCGTCATCCCGGACGAAGCGTAGCGAAGATCCGGGATCGCAAGACGATTAAAGCGCCTTATTCTGCGAACGATCCCGGGTTCCGCTATGCGGCCCCGGGATGACGATCATTTATCCGCGAAAGAATCTGTTGCCTCGATGAGATGGTGCAGGATGCCGGGCTCCGTCACCGCATGGCCCGCATCCGGCACCATGATGAATTGTGCCTCGGGCCAGGCCTTGTGCAGGTCCCATGCGGTTTTCGGCGGCGTGGCGACGTCGTAGCGGCCTTGAATGATCACGCCGGGAATGCTCTTCAGCTTATGGGCATCGCGGATCAGCTGCCCCTCCTCGAACCAACCTTCATGGACGAAGTAATGGTTCTCGATGCGCGCGAACGCGATGGCGTAATGGGGATCGCCGAACTGGTCGCTGAATCCTTGATTGTGGAGGAGGGTGATGGTCTCGCCCTCCCAGAGGCTCCAAGCCTGCGCGGCCTCGGCCTGAACGGCGGGATCAGGATGCGTCAGCCGCTTGCGGTAGGCGGTCATCATGTCCGAGCGCTCTTCCGCCGGAATCGGGGCGAGGTAACGCTCCCACTTGTCCGGGAAGAGCCAGGACGCGCCTTCCTGGTAGTACCAGAGCAGCTCGGAACGGCGCAGGGTGAAGATTCCACGCACGATCAACTCGGTCACGCGCTCCGGGTGTCTTTCCGCATAGGCGAGGGCCAGCGTCGAGCCCCAGGAGCCGCCGAACACCATCCACTTGTCCACACCGATCATGGCGCGCAGGCGCTCGATATCGGCCACCAGATGCCAGGTGGTGTTGGCCTCCAGGCTCGCATAGGGCGTCGAGCGCCCGCAGCCGCGCTGGTCGAAGAGCAGGATCCTGTATTTCTTCGGGTCGAACAGCCGGCGCTGCGCCGGGGTGCAGCCGCCGCCGGGGCCGCCATGGAGGAAAACCACGGGTTTCCCATTCGGGTTGCCGCACAATTCCCAATAGACCCGGTGACCGTCGCCCACATCGAGCATGCCATGATCGTATGGCTCGATCTCGGGATAGAAGGTGCGCATGGCAAAAAGCTCCGAATAACGGAGCTTATCCTTAACGACGGGGCCCGACCCTGTCACCTCCGGAGGGTTGATGAGCCGGCTTCAGACCCCCTAGCGTGTCGTTTGACTGTCATATAACTTTGCAACTGGGGAACAGGGTAATAGCCCGTCCACATGGAGGATGAAAATGTTGACCAAGCGCACCGGCCTGAAGCTCGCTACGGCTTTCGCCGCTCTGATGATTACCGGTACGGCACATGCCGCCGAGAAGCTCCGTCTCCTGACCTGGGCCGATTACGCGCCGAAAGAGGTCGTGGATCAGTTCACGAAGGAAACCGGCATCGAAGTCGAGATCACGCTCTCGAACAATGAGGAAATGATCTCCAAGCTGCGCGCCACTCAGGGCGCAGGCTTCGACCTCGTGCAGCCGAGCCAGGACCGTATCGCCGGTCCGCAGACCGAGTTCGGCATCTACAAGCCGCTTGACCTCTCCAAGCTGAAGTCCGATCTCTTCATCGCCTCCATGCTTGAGGCCACGAAGAAGAACACCACCATCGACGGCAAGGTCTACGGCGTGCCGCACATCTGGGGCACCGACGGCCTCATCGTGAACACGAAGCTTGCTCCGAAGGTCGCCGATTACAACGACCTCTGCGATCCGGCGCTTGCCGGCAAGACCAGCTTCCGCTCCAAGCGTCCGGCTCTCATCGCGTTTGCTTTCGCCAACGGCATGGATCCCTTCGCGTCCTACGGCGATGCCAAGGCTTATGCCGCGATGATGGACAAGGTCGGCGCCAAGCTCGCCGAGTGCAAGAAGACCGTGAAGTTCTTCTGGGACGGCAAGGACCAGCTCCTCAACGCCCTGCGCTCCGGCGAAGTCGTCGCCGCCATGGCGTGGGATACGGGCGGCTGGAAGCTGAATACGGAAAGCGCGGACATCAAGTTCATCGCTCCCAAGTCGGGCGCTCTGGGCTGGGTCGACACGTTCGCGATTCCGGCGAAGGGCCGCAACGACGATGCCGCCTACAAGTGGATCAACTTCAACATGCGTCCTGAGATCGCTGCGAAGGTGGCCGCTGCCGCCGGCAACTTCACGGCTTCGAACGGCGCCGACAAGCTCATGCAGGGCAAGCTGAAGGATCAGTTCGCCGAGAGCTTCCCGAAGGCCGCCATCGACAACATCAAGTGGTATCCGGCTGTGCCGGCTGGCATCGAAGAGATCGAGGGCAAGGTTCTCGACCGTCTGAAGGCCGGCTCGTAAGCCTCCACTTCGTCTAGCCAACATCCCCCGGAGTAAGCATCGGACCCAAAAGTGGAATCCACTTTTGGGATCTATCCGATGCTCTTTTAAACCGGCGCATCGTTCACGCGGAAAACCGAGTACACTTTTCCGCAAGATGCGCTGGTCCGGGGGATGCCTGTTTTTGTATGCTTGCCCCGGCAGTGTCATGGCCCATTCTTCCGATCTCGATCTCGTCAACGTCGTCAAACGCTTCGGCACGCATGCGGCCGTCAATGACGTGAATTTCAGCGTCGCCCCCGGCGAGTTCTTCTCCATTCTGGGGCCGTCCGGCTGCGGCAAGACTACGCTGATGCGCATGATCGCGGGTTTCGAGCATCCTACTTCCGGCGACATCCGCATCCGCGGTCAATCGATGATCGGGGTTCCCGCCAACAAGCGCCCCGTGAACATGGTTTTCCAAAGCCTCGCGCTCTTTCCGATGATGAGCGTAGGCGAGAACGTCGCTTACGGCCTGACCTGCCGCGGCGTCTCCCGCGCGGAAGCCGAGGAGCGCGCCAGCCGCATGTTGGAGCGCGTGGGCCTCAAAGGTTTCGGTGAGCGCCGCGTGACGGCTCTCTCCGGCGGACAGCGGCAGCGTGTGGCGATTGCCCGCTGTCTCGTTCTTGAGCCGACGCTCGTTCTTCTCGACGAGCCGCTCGGTGCGCTCGATCTCAAGCTGCGCGAGCATATGAAGATCGAGCTCAAGCAGCTGCAGGCCACCTTCAACACCACCTTCGCCTATATCACGCACGACCAATCCGAAGCGCTCGTCATGTCCGACCGCATCGCCGTGATGAACCAGGGGCGGTTCGAGCAGGTGGGCAGTCCGCGCGAGCTTTATCACAATCCCGCAACGCCCTTCGTCGCGAGCTTCGTCGGCGAGACGAACAAGTGGCAGGGCGAAGCGGCTTCTGCTTCCGCCGGCGGCATTGCCGTGCGCCTGCCTTCGGGCACGGTGATCCAGGGGCAGGGCAAGGTGGCGGAGAAGGCTTCGCTCGCCTTCGTGCGTCCCGAGGCTGTCGCCTTGGCGCAGGATTCTTCCGCATTGAGCAGCCTGCCCAACAAATTCGAAGGCCGCGTCTCGGCGGTGTTGTTCGACGGCGCGAATTCGAGCCTGCTCATCGACACGGCTGGTTTCGAGACGCCCGTTCGCGCAGTGCTGCCGCAGGCGGGTCCGCTTGCCGGCATCCAGGTCGGCGCGCCGATCCATGTGGGCTGGACGGCGGATGCCATGAAGGTCTTCGCCGCATGAGCAGGAAACCGGCTCAGAGCCTCACGCTCTTTCTGCTTCTGGCACCCGCCGTTCTATGGCTCGGCGTGCTCATCGTGCTGCCGCATGTAGAAATCCTCGTGCTCTCCTTCAGCGAGCGCGTGGCGCCGCGCGTCTATGCCTTTGGCTTCGGCAATTATCTCGAATTCTTCACCGAGCCGCTCTATTGGCGCACTTTCGCGCGCACGGCGATCATGTCGATTCTGGTGACGGCGATCACTCTCGTGCTTGCCTTTCCCATTGCGCTCTACATCGCCCGCGTGGCGCAAGGCCGCATGAAGGCGATGCTGCTGCTGCTCTGCCTGCTGCCGTTCTGGGTATCGGAGCTGGTGCGCACGCTCGGCTGGATGATGCTGCTGCGCGAGACCGGCGTGATCTCCTACATGCTCCAGGCAATCGGAGTGACGGATCAAAGAACCGAGTTTCTCTATAATGACGGCGCGGTGATCCTCGGCCTCGTCTATGGCGGCCTGCTCTTCATGATCGTGCCGCTTGCGAACGCTTTGGAAAGCCTGGACCCGTCGGTTGTCGAAGCGGGATTCGATCTCGGCGGCAGCCGCTGGACGGTGCTTCGCCGTATCGTCATTCCGCATGCGATGCCCGGCATCGTGGCAGGCTCGATCATCGTCTTCATGCTCACCGTCGGCAATTTCGCGACGCCGGTGCTGCTCGGCGGCAAGAATGGGTTATGGTTCACGGAGCAGATCTACGCGCAGTTCATCACGCGCTTCAACTGGCCGCAGGGCGCAGCCTTCGGCATGCTCCTTCTCCTGCTGTCCTCCGCCATCGTCTGGGCAGGGCTTCGTCTCACCGGGCAGAGCCTCGGCACCACCTTGAAGCAGGCCTGATGCCATGAACCGTCCGACACTGTCCTGGAAGCTCTACATCGCGGCTTTCTACATCTTCCTGTTCGCGCCGCTTCTCGTCGTTGCGATCTTCGCCTTCAATGCAAGCCCGTTCCCGTCGCCGCCGTGGAAGGGGTTCACCCTCGACTGGTTCACCGGTTCAGGCGCCACCTTCGGCAAGCCCGGCGTGCTGGTCGATCCGATCTGGCTCGATACCATCGCCAACAGCTTCAAGGTGGCCATTCCCGTGGCGCTGCTTGCTGTCGTCATCGGCACCGTGAATGCCTGGGTGCTGGAACGCGCGGAATTTCCCGGCAAGACCTTCCTGTCGATGATGATGCTCTGGCCCCTCGTCATCCCCGGCGTGGTGCTCGGCATCTCGATCCTCGCCTTCTTCTCGCGGGTGGCGAATGGCTTGGAGGAATGGCTTCAGACCGATCTCGATTTCCTGCGTCCTGGTCTTTCGCTCGTGGTGCTGGGCCAGCTCTCGTTCATCCTGACGATCTCCACGCTGATCATCGCCGCGCGCCTGCGCAAGTTCGACCGGTCGCTGGAAGAGGCGGCCTTTGACCTCGGCGCCAGCCGCGTGCGAGTGCTGCGCACGGTGACGCTGCCCTTCTTGAGTCCGGCGCTGATCGGTGCAGGGCTTGTGGCGTTGCTGATGTCGTTCGAGAACTTCAACACGACGCTGATGCTCGTCGGCTCGGACGCGCCGCTGCCGATCACCATGTATGGCCAGATGCGCGAAGGCGCGACCCCGGCGATCAACGCAGTGAGCCTGCTGCTGATGCTGGGCGTCGGCGGAATCGCGAGCGTCTTCGCGTTGACGTCGAAGGCGGAGCGGTAGCGCGCATCGCGTGGTCATCCCGGACGGAGCGCAGCGCAGATCCGGGATCGCATGACGAGTATGGTGCTATATCCTGAAGACGATCCCGGATCGGCTCACGCCGTTCGGGATGACGATTACAGCTTAGAGGCGTTTACCGTCCCCACGTCCGCTCGAGAACGTTGATCCAGTTCTCGTAGCAGAGCTTGCGCAGCGTCGCTTCGTCATAGCCGTGCTTGCGCATGGCTTCGACGAGACGCGGCAGGCCGCGCACGTCGCCGATCTCGGCGGGAATCGTCGCGCCGTCGAAATCCGAGCCAAAGCCCACGCCGTCGACACCCACATGCTCGATGAGATGATCCATGTGACGGATCATCTCTTCCAGCGGCGTGTCCTCGCTGCGCTGGCCGTCGGGGCGGATGAAGGAGGTGGCGAAGTTCACGCCCACCATGCCGCGGCTCTCGCGAATGGCGGCGAGCTGCTTGTCGGTCAGGTTGCGGGAATGCTCGCAGACCGCATAGGCGTTCGAATGCGTGGCGACGAGAGGCGCATCGGACAGCTTGGCGACGTCCCAGAAGCCCTTTTCGTTGAGATGCGACAGATCGATCATGATCTTCAGCTGATTGCAGGCCTTGATCAACTCGCGTCCATGGTCGGTGAGACCGGGGCCGGTATCGGGCGTCGAAGGATAGCGGAACGGCACGCCGTGACCGAAGATGTTGGGGCGGCTCCAGACCGGGCCGATGGAGCGCAGGCCGGCCTCGTAGAGCACATCCAGCATGGTGAGATCGGCATCGATGCCTTCCGCGCCTTCGATATGGAGGATCGCGGCGAGCTTGCCGTTGTCCAGGCACTCCCGAATGTCGGCGGCGGAACGGCAGATCTTCACCTCGCCCTTCGATGCGCGCTCAATCCGCATCAGGATCGATGACATATGCACCGTTACCTTCTGACTCGCGGCGAGCGCGAGGGCAGGCGGCAGCGGCACGTCGTATTGCTCGTTAGTCATGAGCGCATCGACATCGATGCCCATGTCCTCGGAAGGCACGTAAACGGCGAAGAAACCGCCGAACATGCCGCCCTGCTTCATGCGCGGCCAGTCGAGATGGCCGATATTATCGCCTTCGAGGAAAGCCTTCTCCGGCTGAATCTTTCCGCGCATCAGGCGAAGGAGAACGTCGTTATGGCCATCGAAGACAGGCATCAGGGAAGTGCTGGACATGGATTTTCAACCAATGCGATGAAGCAAAATTATCTCCGGCAGCCTTAAGCCGCTGCCGGAGAAGAGTTGCGCGTGAAGCCCTGGCTCGCCTGGATCAGGGACTGAGTGTACTCGTTCGAAGCCTTGCCGGTCCGCAGAGCGCCGGAGGAGGTTTCCTCCACCGCTTCGCCATGGCGCATGACGAGCAGGCGCTCGCAAAGATGCGCCACCACGGCGAGATCGTGGCTCACCAGGATATAGGTCAGCCCCATCTGGCGGCGCAGGTCGTCAAGAAGGTTCAGGATCTCCGCCTGCACGGATGCGTCGAGCGCGGAGGTTGGCTCATCAAGCAGCAGCACCTTTGGGCGCAGGATGAGCGCGCGGGCAATGGCGATGCGCTGGCGCTGACCGCCCGAAAGCTGGTGCGGATAGCGGAAGCGGAAGGAAGGGCCGAGGCCCACTTCCTTGAGCGCTTGCAGGATGCGCGTCTCCGCATCCTTCACACTGTGGATGGCGAGCGGCTCCGCGAGCGTGCGGTCGACCGTGTGGCGCGGGTGCAGGGATGCGTAGGGATCCTGGAACACCATCTGCGCCGTGCGGTAGAATTCCTTGCTGCGCGGCGTGGTGACTTGATTGCCGTCGACGATCACGCGGCCGCCGCTCACCGGTGCGAGGCCGCAGATGGCGCGCAGCACCGTGGATTTGCCCGAGCCGGATTCGCCGACGAGGCCATAGGCCTCGCCCTGCTTCACGGTGAAGCTCACGTTCTTGACCGCATCGACCCTGAGACGGCCCATGCCGTAGACGACATTGAGATTCTGGATATCGATCATGATTACAGCGCCCAGGAAGGATCGCGGTTGAGCGTAGGCAGCGGACGAACGTCGTTCGCCAGCGTCGGCAGGCAGCGCATGAGGCCCTGCGTATAGGGGTGCTTCGCCTCACGCAGATTCTTAGCCTCCAGCTCTTCCACCACGCGGCCTGCATACATCACGAGCACGCGGTCGCAGAAGGAGGAGACGAGCTTCAGATCGTGCGAGATGAAGATGAGGCTCATGCCGCGCTCCGAGACGAGCTCGTCGAGAATGCGCAGGACTTCCATCGACACCGTCACGTCGAGAGCCGAAGTCGGCTCGTCGGCGATGAGCATGTCAGGATCGGTCACCAGCATCATGGCGATCATCGCGCGCTGGCCCATGCCGCCCGAAACCTCGTGCGGGTAGAGCGAGAACACACGGCCGGGATCGCGCATCTTCACGGCCTCCAACATGGCGAGCGCCTTGTCGCGCGCTTCCGCCTTGCTCGCCTTCGCATGAGCCTGATAGGCCTCGATGATCTGCTCGCCGATGGTCATGACCGGGTTCAGCGAATATTTCGGATCCTGCATCACCATGCTGATGCGTCCGCCCCGCAACTGGCGCAACGTGCGCTTCGACGCGGTTTGTAGATCGATTCCATCGAAGGCCAAGTGCTTGGCCGTCACTTCGCCGGGAGGCGGCGTGAGGCCGAGGATAGCGCGGCCCGTCTGCGATTTGCCGGAACCTGACTCGCCGACGATGCCGAGCCGTTCACGGCCGAGCTGGAAGGACACGCCGCGCACCGCCTCGACGGTGCCCGTGCGCAGGTGGAAACGGACGCGAAGGTCCTCGACTTCGAGAAGCGGCTTCATCATTTCGCGGCCTTCGGATCGAGAACGTCACGCAGGCCGTCGCCCAGCAGGTTGAATCCTAAGCTCACCACGAAGATGGCGATGCCCGGCATGGCGGCGACCCACCATTGATCGATGAGGTAGTTGCGGCCCGTCGCCACCATGGCGCCCCATTCCGGTGACGGCGGCTGCGCACCGAGACCGAGGAAGCCGAGGCCCGCCGCGGTGAGGATGATGCCCGCCATGTCGAGCGTCACGCGCACGATGACGGAGGAGAGGCAGAGCGGCACCACATGGCCGAAGATGATGCGCGGCGTCGAAGCGCCCTGCAGCTTCACGGCAGCGATGAAATCGCTGTTGCGGATCATCAGCGTTTCGGCGCGCGCGATGCGGGCATAAGGCGGCCAGGAGGTGATCGCGATGGCGATGACCGCATTCTCGATGCCCGGGCCTAACGCCGCCACGAAGGCAAGCGCGAGAACGAGGCGCGGGAAGGCGAGGAAGATGTCGGTGATGCGCATCAGCACCGTATCGACCCAGCCGCCGAGATAGCCGGAGACAGTGCCGATCAGAAGGCCGATAGGCGTCGCGATGATCGACACCAGCACGACCACGAAGAGCGTGATGCGCGAGCCATAGATGATGCGCGAGAGGATGTCGCGCGCCTGATCGTCCGTGCCGAGCCAGTAGGTCTCGCTCGGCGGCAGAAGACGCTGCGTGCGCAGGTCACCACCGGCGATCGGTGAATAAGGCGCGAGAAAATCGGCGAACAGAGCCACGAAAAGCAGGAGCAGCACGATTCCGAGACCAAGAACGGCAAGGTGGTTCTTGGTGAAGGAGCGCCATCCGAGATAGGCGCGGCCGAGCCGCGCCTGCCAGCGGGAATGCGGCTCCGCGGAGAGAAGCCATGCCCGCAGGCCGGTGGGTTGGGAGAGAGCAGGGGAGCCGGCCATCAGCGGGTCCTCGGGTCGAGCAGACGATAGAGCAGATCGGAGACGAGGTTGAGCAGCACGAACACGGTGCCGATCACGAGCGTTCCTCCGAGCACGGCATTCATATCCGCGTTCTGCAGTGAATTGGTGATGTACTGGCCGAGCCCCGGCCATGCGAACACGGTCTCGGTGAGCACGGAGCCTTCGAGCAAGTTTGCGTAGGAAAGCGCGATCACGGTCACCAGCGGCACGGCGGCATTGCGCAGGGCATGTTTCCAGATCACGCGCATTTCCGACAGGCCCTTCACGCGCGCTGCGATCACGTATTCCTGCGCCAGCTCATTGAGCATGAAGGAGCGCGTCATGCGGCTGATATAGGCGAGCGAGAAATAGCCGAGCAGGCACGCAGGCAGGATGATGTGCGAAGCCGCATCCCAAAACGCGTCCCACTGGCCCTGCATGGCCGTGTCGAGCAGCACGATGTTCGTGACGGGCGTGTAGAGATAGGCATAGGCCACGTCAATGCGACCCGGTCCAGGAACCCAGCCGAGCTTGGCGTAGAACAGCAGCAGGCTCATGAGGCCGAGCCAGAAGATCGGAATGGAATAGCCGGCAAGGCCGATGAAGCGCACGAACTGGTCGAGCAGGCTGCCGCGCTTCACCGCGGCGAGAACGCCGAGCGGGATGCCGATGAGCGTGCCGATGAGCGTGCCCAGGGTTGCCAGTTCGAAGGTCGCCGGGAAAGCATTCTTGATGTCCGTCATCACCGGGTTGGTGGTGAGAACCGAATTGCCGAAATCGCCGACGACGGCTTTCGTCAGATAGATCCAGAACTGCTGAATGAGCGGCAGGTCGAGGCCCATTTCCTGGCGCACGCGGGCATAAACCTGCGGCGGCGCCCTGTCGCCGACGATGGCGAGCACAGGATCGATGGGGACCACACGGCCGATGAAGAAGGTGACGGCAACAAGCCCGAGAAGGGTCGTCGCCAGCACGAGAATGAATTGAGCGGTCTTCGTAAGGTAGAAGCGGAGGGCATCGTGCCCTCCGCTTCCGTTTGCGATCGATGATGCCATTGCAGGTTTAGTTCTTCTTCGCCTGCGAGATGTCGTTGTCGCTGAACGACGGGCCGAGAACGAAGTTGCTCACGTTCTTGCGCACGGCAGCGACTTCCGTCTGCTGCAGGAAGATCACGAACGGGCCGTCATCGGAAACCGACTTCTGCAGCTCCTTGTACATCTGAGCGCGCTTCTCGCCGTCACGCTCCATCACGGCAGCGCGGGTCTTGGCGGTCAGCGGGCCCGGATCCCAGGCATTGCGCCATGCAAGGGGCTTTGCCTTCGCGCCGTCCGAGTTGTCGTCGTTGGCCGCGAAAGTGTCCGCGTTGGAGTTCGGGTCCTGATAGTCCGAGCCCCAGTTGCCGATATAGATATCGTGCTGGCGGGCGCGGTACTTGGTCAGGGCCTGCTTGGAATCCATCGGCAGGATTTCGAGCTTCACGCCGGCCTGCGCGAAGGTGCTCTGCATGGCCTGGGCGACGCCCATGATTTCAGGCGTGGAGCGGGTGTCCATGGTCACCGAGAAACCGTCCTTCAGGCCGGCCTTGGCAAGCAGTTCCTTCGCCTTGGCGACGTCGAGCTTGTAGGGGTTGTTGGTCTCGGCGCCGAGGAAGCCCTTGGGCAGGAAGTTCTGATGAACGTCGCCCTTGTACTTCATGATCGTGTCGGCGATGGCCGAATAATCCACGAGGTACTTGAGGGCTTGGCGAACTTCAGGCTTCGACAGGTTCGGGTTCTTCTGGTTCAGGCCGAGATAATAGACCGTGCCCTTCGGAGCGCTCTGGATCTGGATGTCCGAGCTCTTCGAGACGGCGTTGATCTCTTCCGGATTCAGGCTGCGCGCCACGTCGATGTCGCCCTTCTCGAGCAGAAGACGCTGGTTCGCGGTTTCCTTGATGTGGCGGTAGATCACGCGAGCGAGCGGGGTCTTCTTTTCATAGTTCGGGTTGCGCTCGAGAACGAGAACCTCGTTCGCCTTCCAGTCGCGCATGATGTAGGGGCCCGAGCCGGCATAGTGCGTCTTCAGCCAGTTATAGCCGAAATCGCCGTCCTTCTCGTTCTGCACCAGCAGCTTCTTGTCGACGACGGAGGCAACCGAGTTGCCGAGGCAGTACAGAACCAGGGTCGGGGCGTAAGCCTTATCCACCTCGAACGTAAACTCGAGCGGGCCGGTCTGCTTGACCTTGTCCTTGACGTTGTTCTTGTCGAGACCGAACTGGCCCAGGATGAACGCCGGCGACTTGTCGAGGATGACGGCGCGGTGCAGCGAATACACCACGTCTTCGGCGGTGATCGGGTTGCCGGAAGCGAACTTGCGGTTCGGCTTGATCTTGAAGGTGTAGGTCTTGCCGTCCGGCGAGACCGTCCAGGACTCTGCGACCTGGCCGGAGATCTTCGAAACGTCCTTGATGTCGTAGGAGATCAGACGCTCATAGGTGTTGCCGTTGATCTCGGAGGCGCTCATCTCGAAGATCTCGGCGGGATCGAGGGAGATGATGTCGTCCATCTGCCAGGCCTGGACGAGCGTGTCCGGGGGCGTCGCTGCCTGAACGGCAGAGAACGAGGTCGCCATGGTGGCGACCATGGCTGCCGAGAGGAGGAATTTCGGTAGTGTCTTCATAGGCCAGTTCCCTTTAGCGCTGGATGCGCCTTTGTTTAAGCCAACCGTATGAATGCAAATCACACAGGCTCTGTCGAGTCTATCAACTGGTTTTAAACTGGCAAACATTGGACAATGTGCTTAATGCAGGTGCAACCCTGCTGCGCTTTGCCTTGGGAGAGGACCTGTGGCAAAGGCTGGCAGACCTTTAAACTCGGGTGAAACACAGTGTCCGAAGAAGCCAAGAAGTCCGGTGCCAACACCATGTGGGGCGGGCGGTTCTCGTCCTCGCCGAGCGCGCTCATGGAAGCGATCAACGCCTCCATCGATTTCGACAAGCGCCTTTACGCTCAGGACATCCAGGGCTCTATCGCGCACAGCACCATGCTCGCCAAGCAGGGCATCATCGCGGAGAGCGACCGGGCCGCGATCCATGACGGCCTGCAGCGGGTGCTGGGCGAGATCGAGACAGGAAACTTCACCTATTCCAAGGCGCTCGAAGACATCCATATGAATGTGGAGAGCAGGCTTCGCGAGATTGTGGGCGATCCGGCTGCCCGCCTTCATACGGCCCGCAGCCGCAACGATCAGGTCGCCGTCGATATCCGCCTCTGGATGCGCGATGCCCATGACCGCACGGAAGAGCAGCTCACCAACCTGATCAAGGCGCTGCTGAACAAGGCGGAGAAGAACGTGGCGACCGTGATGCCCGGCTTCACGCATCTGCAGAGCGCCCAACCGGTGACCTTCGGTCATCATCTCATGGCCTATGTGGAAATGTTCGGCCGCGACCGCAGCCGCATCCGCGATTCCCGCAAGCGCCTGAACGAATGCCCGCTCGGCGCGGGCGCGCTCGCCGGCACGTCCTTCCCCATCGACAGGCACATGACGGCGAAGGCGCTGGGCTTCGATGGCCCGACCCGCAACTCGCTCGATTCCGTGTCGGATCGCGACAGCCTGCTGGAATTCATGTCGGCGGCCTCGATCTGCGCCGTGCATCTGTCGCGGCTGGCGGAAGAGATCATCATCTGGATGTCGGCGCCGTTCGGCTTCGTGAAGCTACCCGACCGTTGGACTACCGGGTCCAGCATGATGCCGCAGAAGCGCAATCCCGATGCGGCGGAACTGGTGCGCGGCAAGTCGGGCCGCATCTTCGGCTCGCTGATGGCCGTGCTCGCCATGATGAAGGGCCTGCCGCTGACCTATTCCAAGGACATGCAGGAGGACAAGGAACAGGTCTTCGACGCCGCCGACAGCATCGAGATCGTGCTCGCCGCCATGACCGGCATGATCGAGGATTTGGAGCCCGTGCCCGAGCGCATGGCGGCTGTCGCTGGAGCAGGCTTCTCCACCGCGACGGATCTCGCCGACTGGCTCGTGCGCGATCTCGGCATTCCCTTTCGTGACGCCCACCACGTCACGGGCCGCATCGTCTCCGAGGCGGAAAAGCGCGGCTGCACCCTGGAGGAGCTGCCGCTGGACGTCATGCAGGCTGTCGAGCCCAAGATCCACAAGGGCATCTTCGACGTGCTGAGCGTCGAGAACTCCGTCCGCTCCCGCACCAGCTTCGGTGGCACCTCGCCTGTGCGCGTGGCCGAGCAGGTCGCCTGGTGGCGCGGACAGGTCTGAGAAGCGGCCCGTTTACTCTGATTTCTATCCCCGCCGGGGCGCTCTGGCGGGGGTCTTGATCCACTCGGAAAGCATATCCATATTGCTGACAACGGCCTTGAGATAAGGCTGTGTGAGTGCCGCATGAGCGGGCTTACATTCAACCGAAGTGCCTCTAACCTTGGGCTTCGAATATGTCGCGTCAGTCGCCCTTTGGGCATCCGTTTCTGTTAGGCTTCGACGAGATCGAGCAGGCGCTCGACCGGGTCGCGAAAGCAGCGGGAGACGGCTATCCGCCCTACAATATCGAGCGTTTGCCTCGTACCGAACACGCTCCCGAGCGTCTGCGCATCACCCTGGCTGTCGCTGGCTTTACCCAGGACCAGCTCGAGGTGACCCTGGAAGAGAACCAACTCGTCATCCGGGGGCGTCAGTCCGACGACAAGACCAGGCACTTCCTTCATCGCGGCATCGCCGCCCGTCAGTTTCAGCGTACCTTTCTCCTTGTCGATGGCATGGAGGTTCAGGGCGCGGACCTGTCCAATGGCCTGTTGTCGATCGATCTGATCCGGCCCGAACCGGAGCGGATCATCCGCAAGATCAACATCATCGCCACGGACAAGGTTTGACGGCAGCATCCGCACAGGAGACGGCCATGAACCATAACACCAATCATCATGCCGATCGGCCTCTGAATGTGGCTGAGCTGGCTAATCTGGGCCTCGGCGAGATGGCTTATGTGAAGCCGCTGCGTTCCGACGAAGTCGCGCGGCTGTTTCCGGAGGCTCCCAAGCTCCAGCCGGGCATGAATCTCTTCGCACTTCTTTCCGCCAGCGGCGAGCCCATTATGCTCACCGACAGCCGCGAGACGGCTGTGGCTAATGCATGGGCGCATGATCTGACGACGGTGAGCCTGCATTAAGGCTCACCTTCATTCTCACGCGATTGACGCGATTGCTCCAATCAACCGCTCGATATCCTCGTCTCGCGACAGGCGATGATCGCCATCCTTGATCAGCGTGAGCGAGACGCTGTCTCCCGGCAGGTGCTCCACAAGTTCGAGCGCGTGGTTCCACGGTACGTCCGGGTCCTCCATGCCCTGAAGGATATGGACAGGGCAGCCGGTCTGGATCGGCTTGCCAAGGAGAAGGTGGCGACGCCCATCCTCGATCAGCACTTTGGTGATCGGGTAGGGATCCTCCGAATAGGCCGACGGGCGGTAATAGACCCCGGTCTCTTCCACCGCCCGCCGGATATCCTCCGGAAAGCGACCCCACATGAGCTTTTCCGTCATGTCGGTCGCCGGTGCGATGAGCACGATGCCGGCGGGTGCGAGGGCAGGGCGGGTCTGCATCAGGTGGCGTGCGGCAAGCAGCGAGATCCAGCCGCCCATGGAGGAGCCGACCAGAATCGGGCGCTCCTTCAGGAAACGCTCTATGACGGCAAGCGCCTCTTCCAGCCAGTGGGAGATGGTGCCTTGCTGGAAATCGCCGCTCGATTCCCCATGCCCACTATAATCGAAGCGAAGACAGGCGCGGCCCTGGGCTTCCGCCCAGGAATCGATGGCCGTGGCCTTGGTGGCCCGCATGTCGGACTTGAAGCCGCCGATCCACACCACCGGCGGTCCCTTGCCATCCCGGTGGAGCACGGCGATCCGGCGCGCATCGGCGCCTTCTCCGACTGTGACGCTTTGCTGCATGGTTAACCTGTCCTCAACTGCTTTGAAGCAAGGGTTTAAAGCGATTCTGTCATTCCCTACGAGAAGGCTCTTACATCGGTGAGTTTTTCAGCGCGACCCGGCGGAGGAGCATCTTTCCCGTCATCCCATATTCATCCCCTCGCTGGCCGGACGATCCTGCAGATCATCCCGGAGCTTGAAGCAGGTGGGGCGGAGCGCACCGCCGTCGACATCGCCGAGGGACTGGTGAACGCCGGCGCGCGGGCCCTGGTTGCCACCGAGGGCGGACGGCTCGTGGGCGAGCTCCAGGCCAAGGGCGGGATCTGGATTCCGTTCCCGGCGGCGACGAAGAACCCCTTTTCCATGTTTCTCAACGTGCGCAGGCTCGCCAAGATCTGCCACAAGGAGAAGGTGTCGCTGATCCATGCCCGCTCCCGTGCTCCGGCCTGGGTGGCCATGGGCGCGGCGCGCAGCCTCAACATCCCGTTCGTGACCACCTATCACGGCAGCTATTCCGGCCGCTCCTCGGTGAAGGTGCTCTACAACTCGGTCATGGCCCGGGGCGATGTGGTGATCGCCAACTCGCAATATACGAGCAACCTGATCCGCTCCCATTATCCCCAGGCCGCCGACCGGATCGGGGTGATCTATCGGGGAACGGATTTCCTGAAATTCGCGCCCGCCGCCGTGGCGCCCGAGCGAATCGAGGCCCTGCGCAAGGCCTGGGACGTGGCGCCCCACGAGCGCGTGGTGCTGCTCGCGGCGCGGCTGACAGGATGGAAGGGCCAGAAGGTTCTGATCGAGGCCGCCGCCAAGTTGCGCGATGCGGGCATGACCGATGTCGCCTATATCCTGGCGGGCGATCCGCAGGGGCGGGATTCCTATGTGAAGGAACTCGACAGTCTGATCGAGGCCAAGGGCCTGAAGGGAATCGTGCGCCGGGTCGGCCATTGCACCGATATGCCGGCCGCCTTCCTGGCGGCCGCCGTGGTCACGGTGCCTTCCACGGAGCCGGAAGCCTTCGGCCGCTCGGCGGTGGAGGCCCAGGCCATGGGAACCCCGGTGGTGGTCTCCGATCTCGGGGCCGTGCCGGAGACGGTTCTTGCCCCGCCGACGGTTCCCCAGCAGGAGCGGACCGGCTGGCGGGTGCCGGCTGGCGATGCCGAGGCCTTGGCCGAGGCGGTAGGCTCCGCCCTGACCCTGGGCGCGAGCGCCAGAATCGCCTTGAGCACCCGGGCGAGGGCCCATGTGGAGCGGAACTTCTCGCTCGAACGCATGGTTTCGAGCACGCTCAATGTGTATTCCGCTCTTCTGGATAGCTGGTCAGCCCACAGAACGAGTTGACTTCCCGCCGTTTTGAGCGAAATGTCAAAACCATTCGCGGCAATGTTGAGCTTGCTGAAGAGGCTTTTGGAAAAAGGTCTCCCCCCTCAACTGAGCCCCTAAACAGGAGATACGAGCCATTCGCCGTCCCATGAGACCCTTGCCGGTGCCGCAGAAAGAAGGCCCGCGCGCAAACCGAGACATTCGCGGCGTCCGCGAAGTTCAGCTGATCGATGATACCGGACAGAACAAAGGCGTAATGCCCTTCTTCGATGCCATGCGCCTCGCCGAGGACGCTGGTCTCGATCTGGTGGAAATCTCGCCGAACGCGACCCCTCCGGTCTGCAAGATCCTCGATTACGGCAAATTCCGCTTCCTGGAACAGAAGAAAGCCGCCGAGGCGCGCAAGAAGCAGAAGACCGTCGAGGTCAAGGAAATCAAGCTGCGCCCGGGCATCGACGACCACGATTACGACGTGAAGATGAAGGCCATGAAGAGCTTCTTCGAGGAAGGCAACAAGGTGAAGATCACCCTGCGCTTCCGTGGCCGTGAGATGGCCCACCAAGCCCTGGGCCTGAAGGTCCTCGACCGGGTCAAGGCCGATGTCGGCGATATCGCCAAGGTCGAGATGGAGCCGAACTTCGAGGGCCGTCAGGTCGTCATGGTCCTGGCACCGCGCTAAGCGACTCCTACCTAAGCGAAATTCATGGCCGTCGGGGTTCCGGCGGCCATTGCTTTTTGGGGCGGCTTCTGCCATAAGCCCCCCTTCATCGAACCGCCCGGCTGTTAGGGCTGCCGTGGCGGTTTGTTTTGCTCAAGCAGCAAGACTGGGCCTGAAAGGCGGGTTTCCCGCTCCGAAGGCCTGACCAAAGGAGAGCCAAATGCCCAAGCTGAAGACGAAATCTGGCGCGAAGAAGCGCTTCAAGATCACTGGCACCGGCAAGGTCGTTTACGCCCAGGCCGGCAAGCGCCACGGGATGATCAAGCGGACCAAGAAGCAGATCCGCAACCTGCGCGGCACCACGACGCTGTTCGAGGGCGACGCCTACAACGTGAAGAAGTACTTCCTGCCCAACGGCTAAGGCGGTCTTCCACCAATCCCGGATTTTGAAGGAGTTTTCCCATGGCACGCGTCAAACGGGGCGTTACGTCCCACGCCAAGCACAAAAAAGTTTTCAAGGCCGCCAAAGGTTTCTACGGCCGCCGCAAGAACACCATCCGCATCGCCAAGCAGGCGGTCGAGAAGAGCATGCAGTATGCGACGCGCGATCGTCGCAACAAGAAGCGCACCTTCCGCGCTCTCTGGATCCAGCGTCTCAACGCTGCCGTCCGCCTGCATGACATGACCTATTCCCGATTTATCGACGGTCTCGGCAAGGCTGGGATCGAGGTCGATCGCAAGGTCCTGTCCGAAATGGCCATCCACGAGCCGGCTGCTTTCGCCGCTTACGTGGAAGCCGCCAAGGCCGCCCTGCCGCAGCAGGCTGCCTAAGTCGGATAGACTAGCTTTCGGTGCGGCTGGCTCGTTCAGCCGCACCTGACTCCCCCTTCTCCGAGACCATCCGCGCTGACGGCTGAACGCTGTCGGTTGCGACCACGCGGCTCGGACGACTTCACGGTTCCCGCGCCGCGCCTCACTTGAAGCGCTTAGCATCTGGCTAGGGACCGATGACCGATCTCAATCAACTTGAACGTGACCTGCTTTCCCAGGTCGAAGCCGCCGGCGACGAAGCGGCGCTCGAATCCGTGCGCGTATCCGCGCTCGGCAAGAAGGGCTCCGTCTCCGAATTGCTCAAGACCCTCGGCGCCATGACGCCCGAGGAGCGGAAAGAGCGCGGGCCTCTCATCAACGGCCTGCGCGACAAGGTGCAGGGCGCCCTTGCGGCGAAGAAGGAAACGCTCGCCGAGGCCGCTCTCGGAGCGCGCCTCGCCGCAGAGCGCATCGACGTGACGCTGCCCGTGCAGGAAGCGCCGGAAGCGCGCGGCCGCATCCATCCCATCAGCCAGGTGATCGAGGAACTGACGGCGATCTTCGCCGATATGGGTTTCTCCGTGGCCGAGGGTCCGGATATCGAGACGGATTATCTCAACTTCACAGCGCTGAACTTCCCCGTCGGCCATCCGGCGCGCGAGATGCACGACACTTTCTTCCTCGCTCCCGACGAGAAGGGCGAGCGCAAGGTGCTGCGCACGCATACCTCGCCAGTGCAGATCCGCACGATGACGTCGCAAAAGCCGCCGATCCGCGTGATCATTCCCGGCCGCACCTATCGTCACGACTCGGACCAGACGCACACGCCGATGTTCCATCAGGTCGAAGGTCTCGTCATCGACAAGCAGGCCAACATCGCGCACATGAAGTGGATTCTCGAAGAATTCTGCAAGGCCTTCTTCGAGGTCGATCAGGTGAAAATGCGCTTCCGCCCGTCGTTCTTCCCCTTCACCGAACCGTCGGCTGAAGTGGATATTCAGTGCTCGCGCAAGGGCGGCGAAATCCGCTTCGGCGAAGGCACCGATTGGCTCGAAATTCTCGGCTGCGGCATGGTGCATCCGAACGTGCTGCGCAATTGCGGTCTCGATCCCGACGAGTACCAGGGCTTCGCCTGGGGCATGGGCATCGACCGCATCGCGATGCTGAAATACGGCATGCCGGACCTGCGTCCATTCTTCGAGGCCGATGTGCGCTGGCTGAACCATTACGGCTTCCGCCCGCTCGACATTCCGTCCCTCGTCAGCGGCCTGACTTCGTAAAGGAGAGCACCTATGAAATTCACTCTCTCCTGGCTCAAGGATCACCTTGAGACCAATGCATCTCTCGACGAGATCGTGGAAACGCTCACGCGCATCGGCCTCGAGGTCGAAGGCGTCGAGGACAAGGCGAAGACGCTTGGCGCCTACATCAACGCTTATGTGATCTCCGCCGAGCAGCACCCGAATGCTGATCGCCTGCGCGTATGCATGGTCGATACCGGCACCGGCTCGCCGATTCAGGTTGTCTGCGGCGCACCGAATGCGCGCACTGGCATGAAGAGCGTGTTCGCGCCTCCCGGCACTTATGTTCCGGGTAAGAACATCACGCTCGGTGTCGGCACCATTCGTGGCGTCGAGAGCGCGGGCATGCTGTGCTCGGCGGCGGAGCTGGAGCTCTCCGAGGATCATGACGGCATCATCGAGCTGCCGGAAGATGCGCCTATTGGCGTTGCCTACGCTGCTTATGCCAAGCTCGACGATCCGGTGATCGAGATCAATCTCACGCCGAACCGTCCCGATTGCACGTCGATCTTCGGTATTGCGCGCGATCTCGCGGCAGCCGGTCTCGGCACGCTCAAAGGCGGCGATGTTCCGGCCATCCAGGGCAAGGGCGCTTGCCCGGTTTCCGTCACGCTCGATTTGTCGGGCGATGACGCGAAGCTCTGTCCGACCTTTGCTCTGCGTCTTGTGCGCGGCGTGAAGAACGGTCCGTCGCCGGAATGGATGCAGCGCCGTCTGCTCTCCATTGGCCTTCGTCCGATCAACGCGCTCGTCGACATCACCAACTACATCACCTTTGATCGCGGCCGTCCGCTGCACGTGTTCGACGCCAAGAAGGTAAAGGGCAATCTCACCGTTCGTCGTGCGAGGGATGGCGAGGAGGTGCTGGCGCTCGATGGTCGCACCTACAAGCTCGATGCAGGGACGGTGGTGATCGCCGATGAGAACGGCGTTGAATCCATTGCCGGCATCATGGGCGGCGAGCATTCCGGTTCGGATGAGGGCACGACCGATGTGCTGATCGAATCCGCGCTGTGGGATCCGCTGAACATCGCCCAGACTGGCCGCAAGCACGGCATCATCACCGATGCGCGCTACCGCTTCGAGCGCGGCATCGATCCCGCCTTCACGGTGCCGGGTCTCGATCTCGCGACGAAGATGGTCATCGATCTCTGCGGCGGCGAGCCGACGGAGGCCGTTGTCGCGGGCAAGGTTCCTGATACGACGCGCGTCATCGACTTCCCGTATTCGGAAGTGCCGCGCCTGTCGGGTCTCGACGTGAAGCCTGCCGAGTCGGAAGAAATCCTGAAAAAACTCGGCTTCAAGGTTGAGGGCTCGGGCGAGCGCGTGAATGTGGTGCCGCCGTCCTGGCGTCCCGACATCGAAGGCAAGGCCGATCTCGTCGAAGAAGTGATCCGTATCGCCGGTGTCGACCGCATCGAGCCGAAGCCGCTGCCGCGTCTCGAAGCAACGGTGGCAAAGCCGATCCTCACGCTCATCCAGAAGCGCACGCGCGTCGCGCGCCGTTCGCTCGCCATGCGCGGATTGGTGGAGGCCGTCACCTGGTCCTTCATCTCGAAGGATGAAGCCGAGCTGTTCGGTGGTGGCGATGCACGCCTTGCGCTCGCCAACCCGATTGCGGCGGAACTCTCCGACATGCGTCCCTCGCTGCTGCCGGGTCTATTGAAGGCAGCCCAGCGCAATGCGGATCGCGGCATCGGTGACGTGGCGCTCTTCGAAGTCGGCCAGACCTTCGCGTCGGATGAGCCGGAAGGCCAGTCGATCAAAGCCGCCGCTGTCCGTCGCGGCACGGCGCGCGCGGAAGGCGTTGGCCGTCACTGGAATGGTGGCGCTGAAAGCGTTGATGCATTCGACGTCAAGGCTGATGTGTTCGCACTTCTGACGGCGCTCGGCATTCCGGCAGGCGGTCTTCAGATCGTCGCGGGCGGTCCGGCATGGTTCCATCCTGGCCGTTCCGGCACGCTGCAATTCGGCCCGAAGAACATCGTTGGCGCGTTCGGCGAGGTTCATCCGAAGATCCTGAAGGCGCTCGACCTGAAGGGGCCGCTGGTGGCCTTCGAGCTCAATCTCGATGCGCTCCCGCCGCCCAAGGCGAAGCCCACCAAGATGAAGCCGAAGCTCTCGCTGCCGGACTTCCAGCCGCTCACCCGCGACTTCGCCTTCGTGGTGGGTCGCGATGTGGCGGCAGGCGACATCGTGAAGGCGGCGCAAGGTGCGGAGCGTGCGCTCATCGTCGGCGTCGACGTATTCGACATCTACGAGGGCACGGGCATCGATCCGGACAAGAAGTCCGTCGCGATTGCCGTCACCTTGCAGCCCACGGAAAAGACGCTCACCGACGTGGAGATCGAGGCCGTCACGGCCAAGATCGTCGCCGAGGTGTCGAAGAAGACCGGCGCGGTGCTGCGCGGGTAATATCAGTTAGATGAAGATGGTGGAGAGACCAGTCCCAATGGTCCTCCACCAACAATTCCGGTCTTCCGCCAGCATCCCTTTTGGATCTGTGGAACTGATCCTGCGGGATCTATTCCTTATCGGCGGAAATCATATCGAAGACCTGCCGCCATGGCTCCTCGACCTGTTGAGGCGTTCGCCGACTTTGAAGCTTATAGCGAATGATCCCCAACTCCAGTTGGAGAATATCTTTTTCCATGAAGATATCGGGGATGAGATTTGGGTCTCGTACGCGGTCGAAATAATCGTCCAGCTCAGGCCACTCGTTCCGCTGGTGTTTGTATCTGTCGATCCATTGAGACCATAGATGATGTTCTTCCTCGTACCATTTAAATGTCTTTCCTGCTTTCAGAAGCTCTTCGGTCCTTGAGAGGTTGTCGGAGATGATGCTCAGGCGGATGGCTGCCAAATAATATGCCTGTGCCTGAGAATCCCATTGTCGTCCCTTATAGGGGCGACACCAATCTTCGTGGTCGATCGAGGCTTGGTGGAGAAGGGCATCGTCAAAAATGAACTCATTGCTCAGAATGGCAGTGATATAGGCCTGAGCCCGCAACAGGCGGCCGCGGTTCAAGGGAAATCCAGTTTTGCATTTCCCTGATTCGAGCTTTCGATCCTGGTGGCTCCGCTGGACAACGTGATGCCCCTTCACCAGAAAATTGAGGGCATCGGCATCGTTCAGGCCAGAATAGAAAATCTTCAGCCCCATAAAAAGCTGACGCTCTGCGGTCCAATCCGGTTTTATGTTGATGTCCCAAGTCGCGAATAGGTCTTTCTCGAGGAGTTGCCGATAGTCAGCGCGCCCTGATTGGTACCGGGCCTGCCATATAGACTTGAAGCGGCAGCTATCCACGGAGGGCTCTCTCTTCTGAAAGAGCATCGCTGCAAGTCGGCCGATGGGCGCTTTAAACATCACGCTTCCCACTCAATGGGTTCGCCTCGTCCCACCCATAACGGAACGTATCGAACCGCATTCCCAGCGCATCGACCATGAGAAGCCGTCCGACGAGGCTTTCTCCGAATCCGACGATCTCGCGGATCACCTCCATCGCCATCAGGCTTCCCATCACGCCCGCCAAAGCCCCGAGCACGCCTGCTTCCGCGCAGGTGAGAATAGCCCCCGGCGGGGGCGGGGAGGGGAAAAGGCAGCGATAGGTAGGGTTCGGCTTCCCGTCGGGGCCGGTTTCATGGGCCCGGATCGTGGTGAGCGAGCCGTCGAACTGGCCCAGAGCCGCCGTGACCAGGGGCTTTTTCTCGAAAAAACAGGCATCGGACACCGCATAGCGGGTGTCGAAATTGTCCGAGCCGTCGGCGATGATGTCGTAGCGGCGGATCAGGTCGCGGGCATTCTCAGGCGTGATCCGCAAATCGTGGGGCTCGATCTCCACATGCGGATTGAGCCTCTGGGCGGCCCTGGCCGCGCTTTCCACCTTCAAAGTCCCGATATCCGGCGTTCCGTGGATCACCTGCCGCTGCAGGTTGGAGAGGGACACCGTATCGTCGTCCACAACCCCGATGGTGCCGATTCCGGCGGCCGCCAGGTACTGGATCAGGGGGGCTCCCAGGCCCCCGGCTCCGATCACGAGGACGCGAGCCCCCTTAAGCTTCAATTGCCCGGGGCCACCCACGTCTCTCAGGACAAGATGGCGGGCATAACGGTCGATTTCGTCGGGGTTTAGAGGCATGGGGCTGACTTTAACGCCGGAGCTTGAGCTATCAACTATATCCCCGAAGGAAAATAACATCCGGCTTGACAGAGACCTTGGCGTCGTGACCCTTCCCATGCCATCGTCAAGGGGCAACCGGGTATCAATCCGGCGTCTAACAGGGAACAAAGCCGATGACAGTAACCAAGTTTGGCCTCGCGCTCGCGGGCCTCGCCTTTTCCGCCACGGCTGCCTTTGCGCAGCAGGCGGCCTTCAAGCCCGCTATCGTCTACGATCTGGGCGGCAAGTTCGACAAATCCTTCAACGAGGGCGTTCACACGGGCGCCGAGAAGTTCAAGAAGGACACGGGCACCGAATACCGCGATTTCGAGCCGCAGAACGACGCCCAGCGTGAGCAGGCCCTGCGCCGCTTCGCCCGCGACGGCTTCTCGCCCATCGTGGCCGTGGGCTTCTCCCAGGAAACCGCGCTGAAGAAGGTGGCCGAGGAGTTCCCGAACACCAAGTTCGCCATCATCGACGCCGTGGTCGAGAAGCCGAACGTCCAGTCCGTCGTGTTCAAGGAGCACGAGGGCTCGTTCCTGGTCGGCCTCCTGGCCGCCAAGGCCTCGAAGACCGGCAAGGTCGGCTTCGTGGGCGGCATGGACATCCCGCTGATCCGCAAGTTCGCCTGCGGCTACGTCCAGGGCGTCAAGTACGCCAACAAGGACGCCGAAGTGTTCCAGAACATGACCGGCACCACCGGCGCAGCCTGGAATGACCCTGTGAAGGGTGGCGAACTCGCCAAGGGCCAGATCTCCCGCGGCGCGGACGTGATCTATCATGCGGCCGGTGGCACGGGTGTCGGCGTCATGCGCGCGGCTGCCGACGCTGGCAAGCTCGGCATCGGCGTCGATTCCAACCAGAACGCCCTGCACCCCGGCAAGATGCTGACCTCCATGGTCAAGCGCGTGGATGTTGCCACCTACAACGCCTTCGACCAGGCCAAGAAGAACACCTTCAAGGCCGGCGTCTCGGTTCTCGGCCTTGCCGAAGACGGCGTGGCTTGGGCTCTCGACGACAACAACAAGTCGCTGATCACCGCCGACATGAAGGCTGCTGCCGACAAGGCCTCCGCCGACATCAAGTCGGGCGCGATCAAGGTCCACGACTACATGTCGGACTCCAAGTGCCCGATGTAATCTGACGCATCGATCCGGCCGCAGGCTTCTCTCAAGAGGGCCTGCGGCCTTTTCCGTTTTTAGGTTTGTGCTTTTTCCGATAAGGTTCGCTTCAGTTTTTCCTTGCCGGACAACCCCCTAGAGGCCGATGTCTCCCGCCATTGAACTCATTGCCATCAACAAGAGCTTCGGCGCCGTTCACGCCAACAAGGACGTGAATCTCTCCGTCGAGCGCGGCACGATCCACGGCATCGTCGGCGAGAACGGTGCGGGAAAATCGACTCTCATGTCGATCCTCTACGGTTTCTACGAGGCTGATTCCGGCGAGGTCCGCGTCAACGAAAAGCCGATCCGAATCCGCTCATCCATTGACGCCATCTGTGCCGGCATCGGCATGGTTCACCAGCATTTCATGCTGGTCGAGCCGCTGACCGTGGTCGAGAACGTGATGCTCGGCGCCGAAGGCGGCGCCATGCTGCGCGCGGGCGAGGCCAAGGTGCGCAAGGAGCTTGCGCGGCTCGCCAGCGATTACGGTCTCGAGATCGATGTGGACGCCACCGTCGGCGAACTTTCGGTAGGCCTCCAACAGCGCGTCGAAATCCTGAAAGCCCTCTATCGCGGCGCGGATATTCTCATTCTTGACGAGCCCACCGCCGTGCTCACGCCGGCGGAAGCGGATGCGTTGTTCGAGCTGCTCCGCTCGCTGAAAGCACAGGGCAAGACCGTCATTCTCATCACCCACAAGCTGCGCGAGATCATGGCGATCACGGATCGCGTGTCCGTCATGCGCCGCGGCGAGATGGTCGCGACCGTCGAGACGGCGAACACATCGCCTCCGGAACTCGCCGAGTTGATGGTCGGCCGCCGCGTGCTGCTGCGCGTCGAGAAAACCGAGAAGGTGCCGGGTGCCCCTGTTCTCGAAGTGCAAAATCTTTCCGTCGTCGATGCGCGCGGCGTGCTGCGCGTCGCGAATGCATCGCTGACCGTTCGCGCGGGCGAGATCGTCGGCATCGCGGGCGTTGCTGGCAACGGTCAGAGCGAGCTTCTCGAAGCCATTGCCGGCATGCGTCGTCCGGTGCTCGGCTCGATCCGGTTCCAGGAGCAGGACGTTCCGGCCGACGAGCACAATCCGCATCACATGCGCGAACTTGGGCTCCTGCATGTGCCGGAGGATCGCCTGCGCATGGGGCTCGTGCCTGCATTCCCCGCCTTCGAGAGCGCCATCCTCGGCTTCAGTGACGAGCCGCAGCTGGGGAAGGGACCGATCCTCGATCACGACCGCCTCGTCGCGGATCTGGCGAAGAAGATGGAGCAATACGATGTGCGCCCGCCCGCGCCGCGTCTGAAGACATCGAACTTCTCCGGCGGCAACCAGCAAAAGATTGTTCTGGCACGCGAGATCGAGCGCAATCCGAAAGTGCTTCTCGTCGGCCAGCCCACGCGCGGCGTCGATATCGGCGCCATCGAGTTCATCCATCGCCGTCTCATCGCGCTGCGTGATGCGGGTGTCGGCATCCTGCTGGTATCGGTAGAGCTCGACGAGATCATGCATCTGTCCGACCGCATCCTCACCATGTGCGGCGGCAAGATCACCGGCGAGCGCAAGGCATCGCAGACCAACGAGCAGGAACTCGGCCTGCTCATGGCCGGCGTGACGGACGAGGCCGCCTGATGCAACCGCGTTTGACCCTCGTTACGCTGGGTGTCGCCGACCTGGCAAAATCCCGCGCCTTCTACGAAGCTTGGGGCTGGACTGCATCGTCTGCAAGCCAGCCGAGCGTCGTATTCTTCCAAGCGAACGGATTGGCGCTGGGTTTGTTCGGGCGTTCCGCTCTCGCCGAAGACGCGCATGTGGAAGACAAGCCCACCGGCTTTGCCGCCATCACGCTCGCTTACAACGCGCGCTCCAAGCAGGAAGCCGACGAGGTTTATGCCCTCGCGATCGCAGCCGGCGCGCGCGCCGTGAAGCCGCTGCAGGACGTGTTCTGGGGCGGCTATTCAGGCTATTTCGCCGATCCCGACGGGCACCTCTGGGAGGTGGCCTGGAATCCCTTCTTCCCACTCGACGAACAGGGTCACCTGTTCCTGCCGGATAGTTCGACGTGAGTGCTCCTATCGAAATGCCCAAATGGGCCGACACGATTCTCGTGCCCGCAATCTCCGTCGTGGCGGCGTTCCTGATCGCAGGCCTCGTGGTGCTCAGCATCGGCGAGAACCCGCTGACAGCCACGCGCTATCTGCTGCAGGGCAGCCTCGGAACGGGCGAGGGCTTAGGCTTCACCCTGTTCTACGCCACCGACTTCATCTTCGTCGGATTGGCCGTGGCGGTGGCCTATCACGCGGGCCTGTTCAACATCGGTGGTGAAGGTCAGGCGACGCTCGCTGGCCTCGGCACCGCGCTCGCGCTCAACAATCTCACCTTCCTGCCGGGCTTTCTGCTCATTCCCGTCGGCATTCTCGCAGCCGCCGCCTTCGGCGCCGCATGGGCCGCGATCCCTGGCTACCTGCAGGCCAAGCGCGGCAGCCATATCGTGATCACCACGATCATGTTCAACTGGCTTGCGAGCGTTCTCATCGTCTACCTGCTGGTGAACGTGCTGCGCGAGCCGCAATCCATGAATCCGGAAACGCGTGCCTTCCCCGAGGCTGCGCAAATCCCCTTCATGCACGATGTGTTCGCCTGGTTCGGCATCACGATCCCGTCGTCGCAGCTCAACCTCACCTTCGTGCTGGCGCTGATCTCGTCCTATCTGATCTGGCTCCTCATCTACCGCTCGCGTCTCGGCTATGCGATCCGCGTCGTCGGCTCCAACCCGACTGCTGCGGTCTATGCGGGCATCTCGCCTGCGCGCATCATTATCATCGCCATGGTGCTGTCCGGCGCGCTCGCGGGCGGCCTCGCGGTGAACGAGCTGATGGGCTACCAGCACCGCCTGCTTTTGGAGTTCACGGCGGGTTACGGCTTCGTCGGCATCGCGGTCGCGCTCATGGGGCGCGCGCATCCCGTCGGCATCATCCTCGCCTCGCTCCTGTTCGGCATTCTCTATCAGGGCGGCGCGGAGCTTGCCTTTGAACAACCCGCCATCACCCGCGACATGGTGGTGGTGATCGGCGGCATCATCATTCTGTTTGCTGGCGCTCTCGACGGCCTCTTCCGCCGTCTCGTGGCGCATCTGTTGTCGCGTCCTAAGCTGGCGGGAGCATGAGCATGGATCTCGGTATTCTCGTCACGGTTTTCGACTCGGCGCTGCGTCTCTCCATTCCGCTGCTGGCCGCGTGTCTTGCGGGCCTCTGGTCCGAGCGCTCAGGCGTTGTCGATATCGGTCTCGAAGGCAAGATGCTGGTGGCGGCGTTTGCCGGAGCTGCCGGCGCTTATGTGTTCGGCTCCGCATGGATCGGGCTTGGCTTCGGCATTTTCGCTTCCGTGGCGTTCGCGCTCATTCACGGCTTCGCCTCCATCAGCCAGCGCGGCAACCAGATCGTGTCGGGTGTTGCCATCAACATGCTGGCGGCGGGCCTTACCGCCATCGTCGGCAATGCCTGGTACGGGCAGGGCGGACGCACGCCGCCGCTGGAAGGCGATCAGCGTTTCGACGATTTCCTGTTCGGTCATTCGGCGCTTGTCTTCGTGGTGCTCCTGGCCGTGCCGCTGACTTGGTTCATTCTCGGCCGCACGCGCTTCGGCCTTCGCCTGCGCGCCGTCGGCGAGAACCCGGCAGCTGTCGATACAGCGGGCATCTCGGTGACGGGCCTGCGCTATTCCGCCGTCATCATCGGCGGCGTTCTTTGCGGCCTTGGCGGCGTTTATCTCTCCGTCGCACAGGCCGCGGGCTTCCTGCCCAATATGACGACGGGGCGCGGCTTCATCGCGCTCGCAGCACTCATCTTCGCCAAGTGGCGCGCATGGCCCGCGCTCGGCGCCTGCTTCCTCTTCGGCCTTCTCGATGCCATCGCCAACCAGCTGCAGGGCTTCTCGTTCCCCGGCATCGGCGAGGTTCCGGTGCAGGCCATTCAGGCGCTGCCCTATCTCATGACGGTGATCCTGCTCGCCGGCGTCATCGGCAAGGCCATTCCGCCACGCGCGGCCGGCGTGCCCTATGTGAAGGAGCGTTGAGATGGCTTCTCTCGATACGTTGTTCGAAGCGGCCAAGACGATTCAGGCCAAGGCCTATGCGCCTTATTCGCGCTTCAAGGTCGGTGCCGCCATCGCGGCGCCCGATGGGCGCATCTTCACCGGATGCAATGTGGAGAACGCGGCTTATCCCGTTGGCGCCTGCGCGGAAGGGGGAGCGATCTCCGCCATGATCGCAGGCGGCGCAAATCGCATCACAGAAATCGTGGTGATGGGCGAGGGCGATCTGCTCTGCACGCCCTGCGGCGGTTGCCGTCAGCGCATCCGCGAATTCGCCTCGCCCGATACCAAAATTCACGTCGCGGGCCCTGAAGGCATCCGCAAGAGCTTTACCCTAGAAGAGTTGCTGCCCTTCTCGTTTGGGCCGGACAACCTGACGGACAGATAAGAGACGAACATGCAACAGAACGTTCAACAGGCCGCCGAATTCGTGCGCGCTCGCGGCTTCGATGGCCGCTTCGATGCCGCCTTCGTGCTCGGTACCGGCCTCGGCACTCTAGTCGATGAGCTGAGCGATGCGGTGAGCCTCGCTTACGCCGACATCCCGCATTTCCCGAAGAGCGGCGTCTCCGGCCATGCGGGCAAGCTCGTTGCGGGCACCCTTGAAGGAAAGCGCGTACTGCTGTTCCAGGGCCGCGCGCATTATTATGAGACAGGCGATGCGGGCGCGATGCGCCTGCCCGTCGCCTTTGTGAAGGAGCTCGGCATTCCGGTGCTGGTGGCCACCAATGCGGCAGGTTCCGTGCGCGCCTCGATCCGCCCCGGCAGCCTTGTGGCGATCAACGATCACCTCAATCTTTCCGGCGCGAACCCGCTGTTGCGCGATCACACTGAAGGCCGGTTCGTCTCTCTCACCGATGCCTACGATCCCGCCTTGCGCGAGGTATTGCAGCGCGCGGCAAAGAAGAGTGGCATCGATCTGCCTGAAGGCGTCTATGCCTGGCTCTCGGGCCCGAGCTTCGAAACGCCCGCCGAAATCAAGATGGTGCAGGTGCTCGGCGGTGATCTCGTGGGCATGTCCACCGTGCCGGAGGTGATCCTCGCGCGCTATTACGGGCTGCGGGTTGCTGCAATCTCGGTGGTGACCAACCTCGCTGCGGGCATCGAAGGCGCTTCGCCCTCGCACCAGGAAACCAAGGACACGGCGGCGGAAGCCTCCGAGAAGTTCAAGCGTCTTATCCGTTCCTTCGTCGCGGAGCTTTGATACCATGTCTGACGCATCAATCGCCCAGCGGGCGCTGCGCTGCCTCGATCTCACCGACCTCAACGACAACTGCACCGATCAGGCCATCGATGCGCTGTGCAAGAAAGCGCTCGATCCGCGCGGTCCCGTGGCTGCTGTCTGCGTGTGGCCGCAATTCGTGAAGCGCGCGCAGGAAAACCTGAAGGGCTCGCCTGTTCGCATCGCAACGGTGGTGAACTTCCCCGCTGGCGGTGAAGATGTGGATCGCGTGGTCGACGACACGAAGGAAGCGCTTTCCGACGGTGCGAACGAGATCGATCTCGTGCTGCCCTATAGCGCCGTTCGTCGTGGCGACCTGACTATCGCAATCGAGATGGTGGAAGCCGTGCGCGACCTCGTCGATCATGGCCGGCTTCTGAAAGTCATTCTCGAGACCGGCGAACTGAAGGACGCGCAACTGATCGCGGCGGCAAGCCGCCTGTCGATCGAAGCAGGCGCTGACTTCATCAAGACATCGACCGGCAAGTCTCCTGTTTCCGCCACGCCGGAAGCAGCCGAGATCATGCTCAACGCCATCAAGGCCTCCGGACGCAATCTGGGTCTCAAGCCTTCGGGCGGCATCCGCACGGTGGCTGATGCAAAACTCTATCTTGAACTCGCAGACCGCATCATGGGTGCAGGCTGGGCCACGCCACAGACCTTTCGCATCGGCGCGAGCAGCGTCTACGACACGCTGATCGCCGCCATCGAAGGACGGGAAGGCCAAGCGGCCACCGGAGCATATTGAACAATGACGCTTCTTCCTCAGGAAATCATCCGCCGCAAGCGCGACGGCGCAACGCTCAACGCTGAAGAGATCCACCACTTCATCCAAGGCCTCACCTCGGGCCATGTCTCCGAAGGTCAGGCGGCATCATTCGCCATGGCGATCTTCTTTCGCGGTCTCTCCGTGCCGGAGCGCGTGGCGCTGACGCAGGCCATGATGAACTCGGGCGAAGTGCTGAAATGGGATCTGCCGGGCCCCGTGCTCGACAAGCACTCCACCGGCGGCGTGGGCGATACGGTGAGCCTCGCGCTCGGCCCGGCAGTCGCAGCCTGCGGTGGCTACGTGCCGATGATTTCCGGTCGCGGCCTCGGCCATACGGGCGGCACGCTCGACAAGTTCGATTCCATTCCGGGCTATGTCACGCAGCCCGATATCGATACCTTCCGCTGTGTGACGCGCGACGTCGGCTGCGCCATTATCGGCCAGACGGCGGATCTCGCTCCTGCCGACAAGCGCCTTTACGCCATCCGTGACGTGACGGCGACGGTGGAATCCATCGATCTCATCACAGCCTCCATTCTCTCGAAGAAACTGTCCGCAGGCCTCCATGGCCTCGTGATGGACGTGAAGTTCGGCTCCGGCGCATTCATGGACAACGCGAAGGATGCGCGCGCTCTCGCTGAGAGCCTTGTGCTCGTCGCCAATGGCGCGGGCCTGCCGACGAGCGCATTGCTCACCGACATGAACCAGTCGCTCGCCTCCGCTGCGGGCAACGCCGTCGAGATGGCCTATGCGGTGGATTACCTGACAGGCCGCAAGCGCGAGAAGCGCTTCCACGAGGTGACGGTGGAACTGTCTGCCGAGATGCTTGTGCTCGGCAGGATCGCCGCCGACATCAAGGACGCGCGCGAAAAAATCGAGAACGCGATTTCTTCGGGCAAGGCAGCGGAAGTCTTCCAGCGCATGGTGAGCGCACTCGGCGGGCCTTCCGACTTCCTGGAGAACCACGGCAAGCATCTGCAGGCGGCCCCGGTGGTTCGTGCGATCCATGCGGAGCGCTCCGGCATCGTGCAGAGCGTCGCCACGCGCGATGTGGGCGTTGCTGTCGTGGCGCTTGGCGGCGGCCGCACGCGTCCGCAGGATCCCATCGATCACGCGGTCGGTCTCACGCAGCTTGCCGAGATCGGCGAGACGGTCGATGCCAACCGCCCGCTCGCCATCGTCCACGCACGCAGCGAAGAGGCTGCGCAGGCAGCCGAGCGTATGGTGCGCGCGGCTTATGCGCTCGGCGACGCCAAGGCGACGTCCGGTGCGATGATCCTCGAACGCATCGGAGCGAAATCGTGAGTCTTCTCGTCGCCGTTACCTGGGAAACGCAGCCCTGGGTGGAACGCTTCACGCGTCATCTGCCGGGCCGCGAGATCGTGGTGCTCGGCGAGGAATTCGACAGAAGCAAAATCCGCTACGTGGCGACCTGGGGCCCGAAGCCGGGGAGCCTCGACAACCTGCCGAACCTGCAGGCGATCTTCTCGCTCGGCGCAGGTGTCGATCATCTGATGGGCTATCCCGATCTTCCCGCTGCGCCCATCGTGCGCGTGGCGCAGGACGATCTCACCCACCGCATGAGCGAATACATGGTGATGCATTCACTCATGTATCTGCGCGATCATGCGCGCTTCTCGGAAGCGCAACGCGCCAAGCGTTGGGAGCCGGATCGCTCGCCGCCGATCGCCTCTGACGTGCGCGTCGGCATCATGGGCTTCGGCGTACTGGGGCAGGATGCTGCCGCAAAACTCAAGATGATGGGCTTCGATGTAGCAGGCTGGAGCCGCACGTCGAAGAGCGTGGAAGGCTTCAAGGTTTATTCCGGCGACAACGGGCTTGATGAGTTTCTTGCCCGCACGGACATTCTCATCGCACTTATCCCGCTCACGCCCGATACGCGCGGCATTCTCAACCGCAGTTTGTTCAAGAAGCTCGCGCAGGACGGCAGGCTGGGCGGCCCGGTGCTGATCAATGCGGGTCGCGGAGGCTTGCAGGTGGAGAGCGATATTCTCACCTGCCTCGACGATGGAACGCTGAAGGCCGCAACTCTCGACGTGTTCGAGAAGGAGCCGCTGCCGGAATCCTCTCCGCTCTGGGCGCATCCGCGCGTCACCATCACGCCGCACAATGCAGCCGTGAGCGAGCCGGAGGCGACGGCGCGCTACATCGCGCAGCAGATCCTCCGCCACGAGGCGGGAGAGTCGTTCGAGAACATGGTGGATCGGGCGCGGGGCTATTAACCGAAGCGCTTGATCGAACTGATCGGGCCGTAGCTCGTGCGGCGGATGCGCTCTTCCGCAACCGAGAGCGGCTCGATCATCACGGTCATGCTGTGGCCGGTGGCGTGGATGAAGTTCGTTGCATCCATCATCAGGCCCACATGGCCTTTCCAGAACACCAGATCGCCGCGCTTGAGGCCGCTGAGATCTGGCTTCACCTCAATGACGGTGCCGAGCTCGCGTTCCTGCATGTCGCTGTCGCGCGGCGCCTTGATGCCCGCTGCATTCAGCACGGTTTGCGCCAAACCTGAACAGTCGATGCCAAGGCTCGTCTTGCCGCCCCAGAGATAGGGCGTGTGCAGGAAGCGCTCGGCAACGCTCACGTAATCCGTCTCGCGCGCATCGATGCTTGCCAGATGCGGGGCATAGAGCCAGCCGCCATCCGCCATCTTTGCGTAATCGCCTTCGGTGCCGATGATCGCGACCTTCGAGTTCATGGTCAGAAGGTCGATGTGCGGGAGCTTCAGGTTGGGGCCGGGATAGATGAAGGTGCGGATCGCCGCGACCTTGTGCGTCGCCTTCGGTCCTGGGTCGCCCAGAACGACGCTCGGCAGGTAGCCTACATAGCCGTCGTCCTGCAACTGCACCCAGGCCCAGCCCTCGTGCTCGTCATAGACGGTGACAGATTCGCCGAAGATCGCCTGCGTATCCACGGGCGCCTCCCGGGAAGGATGACGGTGCAGGGGAGAGAAGGTGGCGATGACGCGCTTCACCGTCCCAGTCGTAAAGCGCTCGGCCTCGACTTGCCCGCGAAGCTTCTCGTCCGCCAGATCGGCACGGACGGGGGTGATGCGGCGGTCGAAACTCATCGGGGCAGCTCCTTGGCACGGGCGGTAATGGTGTCTCCTAGCCGTTCCACGGCCAAAGCGCCAGCGACCGTACGCTGGATGATCACATTGCGCCGATCCGCCTCATCGCGGCGGCGGGAGACGAGGTCGAGCTTGCCCAGCGTGTCGAGGGCGCGGGTGATGACGGGCTTCGTCACCTTGAGCTTGGCGGCGAGCCCGCGCACCGTATGAGGCGGCGGCTCCAGATAGATCGTGAGCAGAATGGCGATCTGCCGGGAGGAGAGGTCTCCGCCTTGATGCACGAGCTCGAGATGGACATCGTGCCAAAGCGTGAGGGATTGCAGAGCGCGCAGCTCGATGGACATGAGGCATCCGTTCGTTACGGACCCGGATTATTCGGGCCCACAACGAACGATGCAACCTGTCTTTGCCGCTATCCTTTACGAAGCGTAGCGCTTCTTCAGGAGGGCATACATCAGGCGCGCGGCCTGCACTTCGCCACCTTCCGGACGGCCGGGGCGGGTGGAGTTGTTCCAGGCGAAGATGTCGAAATGCACATAGGCCTTGGCGTCGGAGACGAAGCGGCGCAGGAACAGAGCTGCGGTGACGGAGCCAGCCATCGGCCCGCCCGTGTTGTTCATGTCCGCATATTTCGAGTCAAGCTGGCTCATATAGGGAGACCAAAGCGGCATGCGCCACACGGGGTCGTTCACCTCCATGCCGGTGCGGGCGATGTCGAGGGCGAGCTCGTCATCATCCGTGAAGAAGGGCGGCAGCTCCGGGCCGAGAGCCACGCGGGCGGCGCCGGTGAGCGTGGCGAAATCGACGATGAGATCCGGCTTCTCCTCGTCCGCGAGCGCCAGTGCGTCGCCGAGGATGAGGCGGCCTTCCGCATCCGTGTTGCCGATCTCCACCGTGATGCCTTTGCGGCTGTTGAGAATGTCGCCAGGGCGGAAGGCGTTGCTCGAGATCGAGTTCTCGACGGCGGGGATGAGCACGCGCAGGCGCACGGGAAGCTTCGCACCCATAATCATGTCGGCGAGCGCGAGTGTTGCGGCGGCGCCGCCCATGTCCTTGCGCATCATCAGCATGGAGGAAGCAGGCTTGATGTCGAGGCCACCGGTGTCGAAGGCGACACCCTTACCGACGAGCGTGATGCGCGGAGCATTGGCATTGCCCCAGGTGAAGTCGATGAGGCGCGGCGGCGTGGCGGAGGCGCGACCGACCGCATGGATCATCGGAAAATTCTGCTTCAGCAGATCGTCGCCGACGATGCTGGTGAACTTCGCGCCATGCGCCTCGGCGACCTGGCGCGCAGCCGCCTCGATGCCGTCGGGGCCGAGATCGCTCGTCGGAATGTTGACGAGATCGCGGCTGCGGAAAACCGCATTAGCGATGCGCGTCACTTCCTCCGCATCGACGCCTTTTGGCGTGACGAGGCGGACGGATTTCTCAGCGCGTTTGCGATAGCGGGTGAAGCCATAAGAAGCGAGAATCCAGGAGAGCGTTGCAAGCGCTGCATCGGGCACATCGTTTTCGAAACGATAAATGCCATCGGGCAGGATCGTTGCGAGCTTGCCGACGGCGAAGGGATCACGCTGCTTGGCATTCTCGTCCGCAAGGCCGAAGGCGACGCCGAAGAGATTGCCGTCCGCATCGGGCAGCAGGCAATGGCTGCCCACCTTGCCTTCGAAGCCTTGCGCCCTCGCAAAGCCTTGAGCCGTCTTCGGCAGCTTTTCGGAAATGCTGCTCCAGGTGCTCTCCGTCACGAGCCAGATCGGAAGCGAGTTTTCGGAGGACGTGGCGAGAAGCGCATGAGGCATTGATTTTGACCTGAGTGGAGAGTGAGCGTTCAGCTCTGGGAATGTTGGCGCACGATCCGCGCCAGCCCGGCAAGCAGGGCTTGCTGAGGAATTTTCAGTTCCGTCTTGATGCCGTGTCGTGCAAGCGCGTGAACATAAAGATCCGCGCGTTCCTGACTGGCGAGAATGGTGACGGTGTCCGGGCGTCCGAATTGCGCGAGCGCGCCGTTGATCTCGTCGCCCGTGAGAAGGCCTGAGAGATAGGGTGCGAGCAGATTGCTCGCCATGCGTCCGGACACGACGGCGGCGCGTGCGCAGAAGAGCAGATGCAGCAAGCCCACGCGAGCCTCACCCGCATTGCGCTCCGCCGCATCGAGCCCCAAGTCGAAACCCTTCTGATCGGCGGGCTCCGTTGCAGGACGTCCGATCATGGAATGCTCGCGCAACAGCGCATACATCTCGCCCGTCATGTAAGTGGCGAAACGCTCGATGCGTCCATCGCGCATCAAAATCCATTTGGGATGCGTGCCTGCGGAACAGATGAGGCCGTTCTCGACGCCGGTGCCGAGCACCAGCGTTTCCTCGCCGCGCATCACATCGGCAGCGCCAGGTGCAGGCTCGCAGAAAAGGCCTGGAATGATGTGAGCCTTGCGGCCGTTCTCGAGATCCACCGGCACAAGGGCCTGTGCGATTTCTGCAGGGCCTGCTGGGCAGATGGCATAAGGCGCTTCGCGCCATCCCTCGCGGCTTCCGACCATGCCGACAAGCAGCACAGGCGCATTCGGTTCCGCATCGAGCCATTGCTTGCAATGCTTGAGGAACACGTCGCGATGCTGACCCTTTTGCAAGGCCGAAACGCCCTCGTCCGACGAGACCTGATCGAGAATGGTTTCGTTCTCGATCAGATAGCCACGGAAGCGGGTCGTTCCCCAATCGGCGACGATGAAGCGCAAGGTGCTAATCCATGTTGCGGCGTGTCACAGCGCTAACAATATCAGGCTTTAGCGCGTTCCATACATGCGGTCGCCCGCGTCACCCAGGCCCGGCACGATATAGCCGTGGTCGTTGAGCTTCTCGTCGATCGATGCGGTCCAGATATGCACGTCGGGATGGGCGCTGCGCAGGCGCTCGATACCTTCGGGCGCTGCGAGCAGGCAGACGAAGCGAAGATCTTTCGCGCCGCGCTCCTTCAGACGCTCGATGGCGGCGACGGCCGAGTTTGCGGTGGCGAGCATCGGGTCGAGCACGAGCACCATGCGGTCGGCAAGATCGGACGGAGCCTTGAAATAATATTCGACAGCCTGCAGCGATTCCGGATCGCGGTAGAGGCCGATATGGGCCACGCGGGCTGCGGGAACGAGGGTGAGCATGCCGTCGAGGAAGCCGACGCCCGCGCGCAGGATGGGGGCGAAGACGAGCTTCTTGCCGGCGATCTGCGCGCCTTCCATCTTGGTCATCGGCGTTTCGATCTCGATGCGCTCCATGGGCAGGTCGCGGGTGACCTCGTAGCAGAGGAGCATGCCGATTTCGTTGAGCAGCTGGCGGAAACCCTTCGTGGAGCGCTCCTTGTCGCGCATCAGTGTCAGCTTGTGCTGAACCAGCGGATGATCGACCACCGTTACGCCTTGCATGCTTTTTTCTCCCTTGGTCGTCATAGGCTCAATCCTCAAAACACTGTTCCGTCACTGATGACGCTGAGAGGCGGCGAGCCGTCGCCGCGCTTCTCCTTGGCCAATCTGCGCCCTGTCGCCCAGGTGCCGCCTTCGAGGGCTTTCGCGAGGGGAAACTCCTCGGCGGTGAACTTGAGCTTGGCGCGTATGGGATCGGCAATGCGGTCCAAAAGGGCAACCGTCAAGGCCCGCCACTCCACCACGAGGGGGGAATCCACCGCATGTGCCTTTTTGGCGTCTTCCGGATCTTTGAGGGCGATGACGCCAGTATCAAGAAAAAGCCCACCATTGCGATATTCCGGCAGGCCTGTAAGGCCGTTGACGTCGGTCACGGTATAGCCGGCCCATTCCAGAGGCTCGATCAGCGAATAGGAGAGCCATTGGGAGAGCTTGTGGAAGGGGATGAGCCCCTTGGTGGCGTCAGCCGCCTCCACCAGCGGGTGGCGCCAGGTATCGCCGAGATCGATGCCGCCCAAGGTGATGCGGCCGGGCCAGATCGGTCCGAGATAGGTGAGCAGCGCCTCCAGGATCGAAGTCGCCTTCACGGCTTCGCCCTCGGCGGTGGCCACGATCACGTCCACGAGGCCGCCGGGGCGGGGATCGTCTACCTGCCCAAAAATGTCAGGGTTCGTGGCCACCACGCGGCCCAGGCGGTTGAGAAGCGCTGCGCGGCCCTCCAGACCCACGAGCGGGTTCTGCTCGGAAACCTGGAAGCCTTCGGCAAGATCCTCGGCGGTGAGCGCCATCAGCACATCCGCATCGACACGGAAGGGATCCTCTGGCCTTGATGAGAAAGCGCCGCTCACGAACATGTCGAAGCTCGCGACCGCTAGTCCCTCGGAGCGGGTATACGTTTCGTCCGTGCGGCCTTCCACATAGCGCCATTGCGGGCCCGCGCCCGCATCGAGCAGCACCGAGACGATGGCGAGGTCGAAAGCCGCGCGGGCCATGTCGCCGGCGCTTTGCCATGTGGCGCCATGCATTACCGCATCCCAGCGGTCATGGCCGCCGGCCGCGAAATGCCGCCAGCGGGCATGGAAGGGGATGTCGAGAGACGGATAGGCCTGGCGGATCGTGGCCACCACCTCATCGGCGCAAGCCTCCAGACGGCTCAGATCCACGGTGAAATGCCCCAGGCGGCCTTCGAGGCCTGCCTTGAGAAGCTGATGCGACCGCTCGCGCACGGCTGCCGCCGTCAGGAGCGAACGGGCGGCAAGAGTCTCTTGAGTCTCGGGAGAAGAATTCGGCTGGTCCGTCACGCAGGGCTCCGCTGCTCTTTGATGAAGAGCGATAGCATAGTCTTCGGCTGGCCCGCACTCTCATGCGAGGCCGGTTGTGGAGAACATCAGAAGCGCTCGAGATCGCGGCCCTTCACCTTGTCCAGTTCCGACGCGTCGGGCGCGCCGTCCGGCGTGTAATAGCCGGCAGCCTTCTTGGCTTCGAGTTCCACCTGCGCGTCGGGCGGCACGAGTTCCGCCGGAATCGGCACGCGCTCCACCACTTCGATGCCGGAGCCGGTGATGGCGTCGTATTTCATGTTCGACATGGACATGAGCCGGTCGATGCGGCGAATGCCGAGCCAGTGCAGCACATCGGGCATGAGCTGCTGGAAGCGCGCATCCTGCACGCCCGCCACGCATTCCGTGCGCTCGAAATAGGTGGATGCGGAATCGCCGCCTTCCTGGCGCTTGCGCGCATTGTAGACCAGGAACTTGGTGACCTCGCCCAATGCGCGGCCTTCCTTGCGGTTATAGGCGATCACGCCGACGCCGCCTTGTTGCGCTTCCCGCACGCATTCCTCGATGCCGTGCACGAGGTAAGGCCTGCAGGTGCAGATGTCGGAGCCGAACACGTCGGAACCGTTGCACTCGTCATGCACGCGGCAGGCAATGCGCGTTTTCGGATCGCTCAGACGCGACACCTCGCCCACCACATAAACGGTGATATTGCCGATGGGCGGCAGGAACACGCTCATGTCGGGGCGCGTCACGAGTTCGGGGAACATGCCGCCGGTCTGCTCGAACAGCGTGCGGCGTAATTCGCCTTCCGTGCAGCCGAAGCGTTCCGCGATACCGGGCAGATACCATACGGGATCGACAGCGATCTTCGTGACGGAAATATCGCCGGATTCATGCAGGAAACCGCCATCGGCCTTCAGCCGCTTCGCGCCCATGGCCGAGAGAATTTCCGGCATGTTGAGGCGCGCTTTCGTCACCGCGATGGAGGGGCGCACATCGAGCCCGCTCGCGATGTCGTCCGCAAAAACCTCGCCGACGAGATGGCCCCATGGGTCGAGGGATACGATCTTGCCGGGCTCGAACCATTGCGGATGCGGACCGATCTCGGCGGTGGGGTGCGTGTTGTGCAGGTCCGGCCGCGTGAGAGGGTTGAGCGCGCGGGCGGAAATCGCGAGAGCGCGATAGAGCGAATAGGAACCGCCATGGGCGCCGATCACGTTGCGGTCGGCTGGGTTCGTCACGGTGCCGATGATCGGCCCGCGCTCCTTCGGGTCTTTCGCGGCCCAATGGATCGGATGCTTGATGGTGCCGGCATTCGGCTCGGGATGAGAGGTGAGCCGGATATGGGTCGAGCGGTTAGGCGTGCTCATGAATGATCTTCCACGCGAGAACGGGAAGACTCCCCCAACGATCGTCAGGAAAGTCTCCTTACGATCTATGGAAGACTGAGCCAAAGTTGCGTTGCCGTCAACGTTTAAGGCCAAAGCGTCATCCCGGGCGGCGAAAGCCGAGCCGGGATCGCGAGCAGGATTTGGCTCTGATCACCTCTCCCACCCGGGAGAGGGGAGAACTAGCGCCACTCTCGTCACGCGATCCCGGATCTGCGCTGCGCTTCGTCCGGGATGACGGCAGTTTAAATCCAGGATTGTCCCTTGCCGGAATTGGCGACATCCAAATGGGCCATAACGCTCGCCCCGATATCGGCAAAGCTTTCCCGCCGCCCCACGCTGCCGGGCTTCACGCCGGGGCCGAAGCACAGGATCGGCACATGCTCGCGGGTATGGTCGGTGCCGCGCCAGGAGGGGTCGTTGCCGTGATCGGCGGTGATGATGACGAGATCGCCCGGCTGCAGGGCGGCCTCGATCTCCGGCACGCGCCTGTCGAAAGCCTCGAGCGCAGCCGCATAGCCGGGGATGTCGCGGCGGTGGCCGAACTCGCTGTCGAAATCGACGAGGTTCGCGAACACGAAGCCGCCCTCGGGCAGCGTCTTCATCGCATCGATGGCGGCTGACAGGCACGCATCGTTGCCGTTCGGCTTCACTTCCTTGCCGGTACCGCGATGGGCGAAGATGTCGCCGATCTTGCCGACGGTCACGACGTCGCGTCCGGCCTTGGTGAGCCTATCGAGAATGGTGTCCGACGGTGGAGGTGTCGCGAAATCCTTGCGGTTGCCCGTGCGCTTGAAGCCGGTTTCCGGCGTTCCTTGGAAGGGACGCGCGATCACGCGGCCGATCTTGTATTCGTCGCAGAGTTCGCGTCCGATGCGGCAAAGTTCGTAGAGCCTGTCTAGCCCGAAGCTTTCCTCATGCGCCGCGATCTGCAGCACGCTGTCCACGGAGGTGTAGCAGATCGGCTTGCCGGTGCGCATGTGCTCGACGGCGAATTCGTCGATGATGGCGGTGCCCGATGCATGCTTGTTGCCGAGGATCCCAGGCAGGCCCGCGCGCTCGATCAGCGCGTTCGTGAGCTTTTCCGGAAAGGTGGGAACCGTGTCGGGGAAGTAGCCCCAATCGAAGGTGACCGGAACGCCCGCGATCTCCCAATGGCCCGACGGCGTATCCTTGCCCTTGGACGTTTCCACGCCGTAGCCCCAGGCGCCTTTCAGGGCGCCCTGATGGCCCAGGTTCGGCGGCAGGCGGCCGGTGGAGGCCTCGCAGGCCAACCCTAAGCCCAGCGCCGTCATATGCGGCAGGTGAAGCGGGCCCTGGCGCAGGCCCGCCCGGTCGCCACGCCCCTCGGCGCAGGCTTCGGCGATATGGCCGACCGTGTCGGAGCCAACATCGCCATAGGCATCCGCATCCTCGGCGCCGCCGATGCCGACGGAATCGAGCACGATGAGAAGAGCGCGAGCCATGTGTCCAAAGTCCTTCAAGTCGTTCGAATCACGACTGATACGGCATTACGGGGAAAGATGCGATTCCCCATGCCCATGAGGGTGTCCCTCATGGCTGTGGTCCTCATGGGCATGGTCGAGGGGGCATTCGCCGCCATGATCGTGGTGGCCCGGCGCATGGATCTCGATCTGCAGCGTCGTATGATCGATGCCGAAACGCTCCTTCAACTCGTGCTGGGTCTCGGCGAGGAAGTGATCGCCCGGATGCCCGCCCGGCATGACCAGATGAGCGGTCAGCGCGGTCTGCGTGGTGCTGATGGCCCAGACATGCACATGGTGGACACGGGCAACGCCAGCACGCCTGGCCAGCATCTCCTTTACCTCGGCAATAGTGATCCCGCTCGGAACGCCATGGAGCGAGAGACGCAGCGATTGCTTCAGCAGGCCCCACGTGCCCCAGACGATGACGGCGGCGATGACGAGGCTCAGCACCGGATCGATCCAGGTGGCACCGGTCCAGAGAATGGCGAGACCACCGAGCACGACGCCGAGCGACACGGCGGCATCGGCCACCATGTGCAGGAACGCACCACGGATATTGAGGTCGTGATGGCCGCTCATGAAGAGGAGAGCGGTGAAGCCGTTCACCACGATGCCGATGCCCGCGACGACCATTATGGTTCCTGCCATCACGGGTGCAGGCTCGATGAGACGCTGCACGGATTCCCACACGATGCCGCCGACGGCGACCATCAGCAGAAGCGCGTTGAGAAACGCGGCCAGAATGGAGCTGGAGCGCAGACCATAGGTGTAGCGCTCGTTCGGCGCGCGCTTGGCGAGGATTGCCGCGCCCCAGGCGATGGCAAGGCCCAACACGTCGCTCAGGTTATGGCCCGCATCCGACAAGAGCGCCATGGAACCGGCCCAGAAGCCGTAACCGGCTTCGATGATGACGAAGCCGAGGTTCAGCGCGATGCCGATGGCGAAGGCACGGCCATGGCCGACCTCATGGGAATGTCCATGATGATGGCCGTGATGGGAATGGCCTTCCGAATGATGATGAGAATGCATGATGTTACTGACGCACCGTGCCGGTGCCGATTGTTTCGAGATTGAACGCCGCCGCGAACAGGGCGCGGGTATACTCGGTTTTCGGGCTTTCGAAAATGCTCTCGGCCGAGCCTTCCTCGACCACCTTTCCGTTCTGCATCACCACCACGTGGTTCGCAAGCGCGCGCACCACCTTCAGGTCGTGGCTGATGAACATATAGGCGAGATCGCGCTTCTTCTGCAGGTCGCGCAGAAGCTCGACGATCTGCGCCTGCACCGACATGTCGAGGGCGGAGGTGGGCTCGTCGAGCATGATGAATTGCGGCTCCAGCGCCATGGCGCGGGCAATGGCGATGCGCTGGCGCTGGCCGCCGGAGAATTCGTGCGGATAACGATCCATGGTCGCGGGATCGAGGCCGACATCGTGCAGCGCGCGCGCCACCACGTCGCGGCGCTGCTGGTAAGTGAGGCCCTTGTCCTGCACCAGCAGGCCCTCCTCGACGATCTCCGCCACCGACATGCGCGGAGAGAGGGAGCCGTAAGGGTCCTGGAAGACTACCTGCAGGTCCTTGCGCATGGGGCGGATCTCCCGCGAACGCAGGCCGTCGATGCGGTTGCCGAGGAAGACGATGGGGCCTTCCGATTGCACGAGGCGCAGGATCGCGAGACCGAGCGTCGTCTTGCCAGAGCCGGATTCGCCCACCACGCCGATCGTCTCGCCTTTGCGCACGCGAACGGACACGCCGTCCACCGCCTTCACATGGCCGACGGTCTTCTGGAAGAAGCCGCGCTTGATCGGGAACCACACCTTGATCGGGCCCGCTTCCACGACAACCGGCGCGTCAGCCGGCACGGGATTGGCGCGGCCCTTCGGCTCGGCAGCGAGAAGCTTCTGCGTGTAGGCATGCTGCGGATTGCCGAACACTTCCCCAACCGTGCCATGCTCGACGATCTTGCCGTTCAGCATCACGCAGACACGATCTGCGATCTTCCGCACGATGCCGAGATCGTGCGTGATGAAGAGCATGGACATGTTGAGACGGGATTTCAGCTCGGCGAGCAGCTTCAGGATCTGCGCCTGCACCGTCACGTCGAGCGCCGTCGTCGGTTCGTCGGCAATGAAGAGGTCGGGCTCGTTGGCGAGCGCCATGGCAATCATCACGCGCTGGCGCTGGCCGCCGGAGAGCTGGTGCGGATAGGCATTCAGGCGGCTCTCCGCATCGCGGATGCCCACGAGGTTCAGAAGCTCCAGCGTGCGGGCGCGCGCCTCGCTGTCGGAGAGGCCCTTATGCAGTTTGAGGATCTCGCCGATCTGCCGGTCGATGGTGTGGAGCGGATTGAGCGATGTCATCGGCTCCTGGAACACCATGGTGATGTCGTTGCCGCGTACGCGGCGCATCTCGTCCTCGGTTGCCCCTATCAGGTCCTGGCCCTTGAAAAGGATCTTTCCCGACGGGTGATGCGCGGACGGATAGGGCAGGAGCTTGAAGATTGAGAGCGCCGAGACGGACTTGCCAGAGCCCGACTCGCCCACCAGCGCCACCGTCTCGCCCGGCATGATGTCGAACGACACGCGGTCCACGGCCAACATGTCGCGCTCGCCCTGGCGGAAGGCGACGGAGAGATCCTGGACGGAGAGAAGGGGCTCTGTCATCGAAACGTCTTTCTCGGGTCGAAGGCGTCACGCACGGCTTCGCCGATGAAGATGAGAAGGCTCAGCATGATCGCGATCACGAAGAAGCCCGCAAGGCCGAGCCAAGGCGCCTGAAGGTTCGCCTTGCCCTGCGCCAAAAGCTCACCGAGGGAGGGCGAGCCGGGCGGCAGGCCGAAGCCGAGGAAGTCGAGGGAGGTGAGGGTCGTGATAGAGCCGTTGACGATGAAGGGCATGAAGGTGAGCGTCGCCACCATCGCATTCGGCAGCAGGTGCTTGAACATGATGGTCGCGTTCGACAGGCCCAAGGCGCGGGCGGCGCGCACATATTCGAAGTTTCTGGCGCGCAAAAATTCCGCGCGCACCACGCCCACCAGCGTCACCCACGAGAAGAGCAGCAGGATGCCGAGAAGCACGAAGAAGCTCGGTGTGATGATCGCCGAGATGATGATGAGCAGGTAGAGCGAGGGAATGGCGGTCCAGATCTCGATGAAGCGCTGGAAGACCAGATCGACCCAGCCGCCGTAATAGCCCTGCACGGCACCTGCGAGAATGCCGATGACGGAGGAGATGCCCGCGAGGATCAGGCCGAACAGAACCGAGATGCGGAAGCCGTAGATGAGGCGCGCGACCACGTCGCGGCCCTGATCGTCCGTGCCGAGCCAGTTCCACTCGATGTCTTTGCAGCCCGTTCCGCCGTTGCGCTCCGCGATGGGGCGACATTGTTCATCAGTCAGCGTCCATGTGGGCGGCGCGGGAGCAGGGACGGGGAGATCGAGGTTGTGCGTGGAATAGGAGAAACGGATCGGTGCCCAGAGCAGCCATCCGTTGTCACGGATTTCTTTCGAGATCACCGGATCGCGGTAATCGGTCTGCGCGAGAAAGCCGCCGAATTTCTCTTCCGGATAATCCACGAAAGCGGGATAGAGAATTTCGCCCTTGTAGGAGGCGAGGATCGGCTTGTCGTTTGCGATGAGCTCCGCGAAGAGGCTCAGCACGAAGAGGATCATGAAGATCCAGAACGACCAATAGCCACGGCGGTTCGCCTTGAAGTTCAGCAGCCGCCTTCTGTTGAGCGGCGAGAGACGGATGAAGCCTTCTTTCGGAAGCGGTGGCGCGACCGGTGAGGAGGCGGGAGAGACGACGGGAACATTCTCGTTCATCGCGTGCTCCCCTCGATATCATCCGAGGTAGACTGTCCTCTCACCTCATCCTGAGGAGCCGCTTCAGCGGCGTCTCGAAGGAGGTTCCAGAGGGCACTGGAGACGCCTCGCCCTTCGAGACGGACCTGACGGCCCTCCTCAGGGTGAGGCTGTGTGATGAAACTGAAAGGGTGGGGACGTTTTATCATCTCACGTCTCCCGCGTCTCGAAGTCGATCCGGGGATCGATCTGCGTATAGGTGAGGTCGGAGATCAGGTTCACCACCAATCCGAGAAGAGAGAAGATATAGAGATTGGCAAACACCACCGGGTAATCGCGGTTCAGGATGGATTCAAAAGAGAGGAGGCCCAAGCCATCGAGGGAGAAGATCGTCTCGATGAGCAGCGATCCCGTGAAGAATGCGCCGATGAAGGCGCCCGGAAAGCCTGCGATCACGATCAGCATCGCGTTGCGGAAAACGTGGCCGTAGAGAACCTGCCGCTCGGACAGGCCCTTCATGCGCGCGGTGAGCACGTATTGCTTGCGGATCTCGTCAAGAAACGAGTTCTTGGTAAGAAGCGTCGAGGTCGCGAAAGCGCCGAGCGCCATGGCGAGGATGGGAAGCACCAGATGCCAGAAGTAATCGGCGATCTGCATATACCAGGGCATGATGGCCCAGCCCTCGGAGGTGAGGCCTCTCAGCGGGAAGATCTGCCAGAACGAGCCGCCGGCGAAGAGAACGATCAGCAGGATCGCGAAGAGGAAGCCTGGAATCGCATAGCCAATGATGACCACGGCGGAAGTCCAGATATCGAAGGCCGAGCCGTCCTTGACGGCTTTCTTGATGCCGAGCGGAATCGAGATGGCGTAGGACAGAAGCGTCATCCACAAGCCGAGACTGATCGAAACCGGCAGTTTCTCCTTGATCAGTTCCAGCACCGAGATATCGCGGAAATAGCTCTTGCCGAAATCGAAGCGTGCGTAATCCCACAGCATCTTGAAGAAACGCTCATGGGCCGGCTTGTCGAAGCCGAACTGCGCTTCGAGCTGCTTGATGAATTGCGGATCGAGACCCTGCGCGCCGCGATAGCGCGAGGACGATGAATCGGCTCCGCCTCCGCCCTGCGTCTGGTTTGCTCCACCCACATCGCTGCCGCCGCCGGAAATGCGCGCGGTCGCGTTCGAATCTTGGCCTTGGAGCTGCGCGATGATGCGCTCCACCGGTCCGCCGGGCGCGAACTGAATGATGACGAAGGAGATGAGCATGATCCCGAGAATGGTCGGGATCATCAGAAGAAGACGACGCGCGATATAAGCCAGCATCAGACGCCTGCGGGATTGCGGCCGATGCGGCCTTCGTTGGGGATGGTGGCGTCTATCACATCAGGTCTCAAACTCTATCCTCGTCCGATCCGCTTGGCCTTCTCGGCATCATACCACCAGGTTCCCGGCGCGCCCGAGCTGAAGCGCGGCTTCGTCTGGGGGCGGGAGAACTCGTCCCAATAGGCAATCCAGTCGCTAGCCTTGAACCACATGGGCACCCAATAATGGCCTGCCCGAAGCACCCGGTCCAGGGCCCGGCTGGCGATGTTCAACTCCTCACGCGTCTTGGCGTTGCCGATCTTTTCCACGAGAGCATCGACTGCCGGATGCGCGATCCCGGCGATATTGCGCGTTCCCGGCGTCTTGGCGGCTTCCGAGGCATAGACCGCACGCAGATCATCGCCCGGAGTTGTCGTGCCGACGAGCGCGCGGGTCGTCATGTCGAAATCGTAGTCGTTCATGCGCTGCTGGTATTGCGCGGCATCAACGATACGTGAGCGAGCCTCGATCCCCAATCGCTTCAGATTGGCCTGGAAGGGCTGCGTATGTGGCTGAAGGGAGTTCTGGAAGTCGATGAACTCGATGGTGAGAGGCTGGCCGTTCGGAAGCTTGAGAGTGCCGCCTTCGCGCTTACAGCCTGCCTGGCGCAGGAGTTCGTCCGCACGGCGGAGCAATTGCCTGTCCTGTCCGGAGCCGTCCGAGACTGGCGGTGTATAAGGCTCCGCAAACACGGCAGCGGGGAGCTGCGCGCGGAAGGGTTCGAGTAGAGCGATCTCCTCAGGAGAGGGAAGGCCCATCGCCTTCATGTCGGAATTTTCGAAATAGGATGTGGTGCGGCGATAGGCGCCGAACATGATGTTGGCGTTCGTCCATTCGAAATCGAAGGCAAGCCCGATGGCCTCGCGGATGCGCGGATCCTTGAAAGCCTCGCGTCGCGTGTTGAAGTACCAGCCTTGAATGGGCGCCGGTGAATCGTTCGGCAGTTCCTCACGCTTGACGCGGCCATCCTTGAGTGCCGGGAAATCGTAGTTCGTTGCCCAGATGCGCGAGGTGAATTCCTCGTGGTAATTGATCGAGCCGCTTTTGAAAGCCTCGAAGGCAACGGTGCGGTCGCGGTAATATTCGTAGCGCACGCGATCGAAATTGTTCTGCCCCACATTCACGGGCAGATCCTTCGCCCAGTAATCGGCGACGCGCTCGAACTCGATATAACGCCCTTGTTCGAAACGGCTCACCTTGTAGGGGCCCGAGCCGAGCGGCGCTTCCAATGTCGAGGCCTCGAAATCCTTTCCCTGCCAGTAGCGCTCGGAAAAGATCGGCATGGAGGCGACGACGAGATGCAGGTCACGGCTGCGCTGGGGCGAGAGCTGGACGTGCAGCACATTGTCGCCTTCAGCCTCGGCGGAGGTCATCTGTGCGAGGATGGAGCGATAAACCGGGTGGCCCTTCTCCTTCAGGATCATCAGGGAAAAGGCAGCATCACGCGCCGTCAGCTTCGATCCGTCATGGAAGCGCGCCTCCGGGCGCAGGATGAAGCGATAGGTGAGCTTGTCGTCCGAGATGCGAACGCTCTTGGCGACGAGCCCATACATGGTGTTCGGCTCGTCGCCCGAGCCCACCAACAGCGTGTCGAAGGTGCTGCCCATCCCGGCTGCACCATCGCCGCGCAGCACATAGATGTTGAGCGTGTTGAACGTATCGAAATTCTGGTTACCACCAGCCTGCCTGATCTGCAGCACGAGCGTGCCGCCCTTGGGGGCAGCAGGATTGACGTAATCGAAATGCTTGAAATCGGGACCGAGCTTCATCTCGCCGAAGCTGGAGATGCCATGCGTCTCGGTTTCACTGCCCTGCGCGAAGGCATGGCGCGGCAGAAATGACAGGGCGGTTGCGGCCGCGCCGCTTTTGAGGATCGTTCTGCGGCTCACATCCTTCATCGCGGCGCTCCGGTCTTCGCAGCCTTAGCCTCGTCGTACCACCACACGGTCGGGAAAGCGGAGGCGCCGTAGCGCGGCATGTTTTCCGGATGACTGTAGCGATTCCAGCGGGCGGTGCGCTGCTTCAACGACGTCCATTGCGGCACGACGTAGTTGTGGGCGAGCAGAACGCGGTCGAGGGCCTTCGTGGCCGCGACGAGCTCCTCGCGGTCTTTGGCGAAGATCACTTTGTCGATCAAGGCGTCGATGCCGGGATCGGCGATGCCGGCATAGTTTTGAGAACCTTCGTTCTTCGCGGCGGCGGAGCCCCAGAATTCGCGCTGCTCGTTGCCGGGAGACAGGGTCTGCGGCCAGACATGGCCGACCATGTCGAAGTCGAACGAGCGCGTGCGATTGATGTACTGCGCTTCGTCGACGATGCGCACGTTGACATCGATGCCGAGACGCTTGAGCGCTTCCCTGTAAGGGAGAGCATAGCGCTCGTCGGTTGCGGAATCGCCGAGGAATTCGATGGTGAAAGCCTCACCCTTCGCATTGACTCGGCGACCGCCCTTCGACTCCCATCCTGCTTCGCGCAACAGGCGGTCGGCCTCGCGCAGGTTATTGCGTACGGCCTCCGGAGTGTCGCTCACGGGGTTCTTGTAGGGTGTCGTGAAAACGCTCGCCGGAATCTTGTCGCGCACGGATTCCAGGATCGCCAACTCCTGGCCCTCGGGCAATCCGGAGGATGCCAGGTCGAGACCATGGAAATAGCTTGCAGTGCGCTCGTATTGCCCTGAGAAGATGGCCTTGTTGATCTCCTCGAAGGGGAAGGCGAGGTTGAGAGCGCGGCGCACGCGCTCGTCCTTGAACTTGTCGCGCCTGAGATTGAGCACGAAAGCCTGCATCAATCCTGTCGCGCGCTGCTGGAATTCCTCAAGGATGACGCGGCCTTCTTGGCGCGCGGGGAAGTCGTAACCGGTTGCCCAGTTGCGGGCGATGTTCTCCGTTCGGAAATCAAGGCGGTCGCTCTTGAAGGCTTCGAGCAGCACCGTCGCGTCGCGGTAATACTCAAAACGGATCTCGTCGAAGTTGTTCTGGCCGACATTCACGTTGAGGTTCGCGCCCCAGTAATCCTTCACCCGCTCATAGGCGATCGTACGCCCCGCCTCGAAGCTCTTGATACGGTAAGGGCCTGAGCCCAGCGGCGGTTCCAGGGTGGTCTGCGTCACGTCGCGCTTGCGTCCGTCGGGCGCGGTTCCCTCCCACCAATGTTTCGGCAGGATTGTGAGCTGCCCCATGATCTGCGGCAATTCGCGATTGCCCTTCTGGTCGAAGGTGAACTTCACCTCGCGCTCCGCGATCTTCTCCGCCTTGGCGACGTTGGCGTAATAGGACGAGAAAAGCGGGCTGTTCTTCTTCAGGGCCTCGAAGGAGAAGATTACGTCCTCGACCGTGACGGGCTTGCCGTCGTGCCAGCGCGCCTCGGGGCGCAGGCGGAAGGTGACGGTGGAAAAGTCTTCCGGATAGCTGAACGATTCCGCCAGCAGCCCATAAGCGGCGCTCGCCTCGTCGAGGGATCCCGTCGTGAGGCTCTCGTAGATCAAGGTGATGCCGAGGGCCGGCGTGCCCTTCACGCCCGCGACCACGAAGTTGAAGCTATCGAAGGTGCCCTGGCCCCCGAGCCTGACCAGGCCGCCCTTGGGCGCGTCCGGGTTCACGTAGTCGAACTGCTTGAAGCCCGCCGGGTATTTCGGCTCTCCGAGGAGGGCCGCGCCGTGCCGCCACTGGGCTTCCTGCGCTGCGAGAGGGGTAAGGCTAAGGCAGGCAGCCAGGAAGCTAAGCAGAAGGGTACGGATCACAAGGCGTCTCCTGAAGGGGTGAGGCGTCTGTCGTCACCGTACATTTTTGTGCGCCCGAGGGCGAGCGCAAGGGAGAAGGGCTAAAACAAAAGCCGGGCTTGGGGCCCGGCTTCGGTCAAATTCGCGAGAGAATGCTGAGGCTTACTGAGCCGGGAAGGCAACCGGGCTGTCGGACAGGGTCCGCAGATAGGCCAGCAGGTCGGCGCGTTCCTTGTCGGCCGCGATACCGGCGAAGGCCATGATCGTGCCGGGGGTGGCCTTCTTCGGGTTGTGAACGAAATCGTTCAGGGCCTCATAGGTCCAGTTGCCGCCATGAGCCTTCATGGCGCTCGAGTAGTTGAAGCCCTCATGCGAGGCCACGGGGCGGCCCACGACGCCGTAGAGGTTCGGGCCGACCTTGTTCGGGCCGCCCTTCTCGAAGGTGTGGCAGGAGGCGCACTTCTTGGCCGCAGCCTGGCCCTTGGCCGGGTCGGCGCTGGCCAAGAGGACGGGGAGGGGCTGGGCCGGAGCGGCCGGAGCGCCGCCACCTGCAGCAGCCTCTTCGGCGGCCGGAAGATCATAGCCCGCAACGGCAGGGGCGTGAGCCGAGAAAAGACCTTCGGCGACGACCTTGACGCCAACCACGAAGAGAAGCGTGCCGAAAACGGCGCCCAGGATCTTATTGGTCTCGATATTCATAAATCAGGCTCTCCTCGCCTTGGTCACGGCGAACCCAGCGCAAACAGAACGGCTCCACGGGCGGGCGCCCGCGAGATACGGGGCGTTGCTTAGCCGTAGAGAAGGGGTTTTGACAATGGGGTTCTTTAGATCTCTTCGAGATTTTCGCCGTTCCTGTGGTCGCAGCTCAGGTTTGCAAACGCCTGATTTGCACCAAGGGTCCCGGCTCCGTCCGGCCCCAGCCCATGACAAATGGTCCCTGCCTTGGTAAGGACCCGCAGTTTCAATTCCCCGAGAATCCATGTCCGACCCTCTCGTCCTCATCCCCGCCCGCCTTGCGGCGACCCGCCTTCCGAACAAGCCCCTGGCCGATATCGCGGGCGAGCCCATGATCGTCCATGTGTGGCGCCGTGCGGTCGAGGCCGGAATCGGGCCGGTGGCCATCGCGACCGATGCCCCCGAAATCGCCGAGGCGGTGGAAAAGGCCGGTGGCCGGGCCGTCATGACCCGCGCCGACCACGCCTCCGGCTCGGACCGCATCTTCGAGGCTGTGGAAAAGCTCGACCCGGAAGGGCGCCATGACGTTGTCGTGAACGTCCAGGGCGATTTGCCGACCGTTGACCCGGCGGCCATTGCCACCTCCATCGCGCCTCTCGCGGATCCGTCCGTCGATCTCGCCACCCTCGTGGCGGTGATCGAGCGTGAGGAGGAGAAGACCAATCCCAACGTGGTGAAGATGGTGGGATCGGAAGTATCCCCCGGCCGCTTCAGGGCGCTCTATTTCACCCGCGCCACCGCTCCTTATGGAGATGGCCCGCTTTATCATCACATTGGCCTTTACGCCTATCGCCGCAAAGCCCTGCAGCGTTTCGTCGGCATGAAGCCATCACCGCTGGAGCTGCGCGAGAAGCTGGAGCAGCTGCGCGCGCTCGAAGCAGGCATGCGCATCGATGCCATCGTCGTGAACAATGTGCCGCTCGGCGTCGACACCCCTCACGATCTGGACAGAGCGCGCGAGATCATCGCGGCCCGGAGGACAGCATGAAACAGGTTATCTCGTTCCAGGGCGAACCCGGAGCCAACTCGCACATCATCTGCTCGCAGATGTATCCCGATTGGGAAGTGCTGCCGTGCCCGACCTTCGAGGACGCCTTCGCCGCCGTGACAGAGGGACAGGCCAGCCTTGCGATGATCCCCATCGAGAACTCGATCGCGGGCCGCGTGGCGGACATTCATCATCTGTTGCCGACTTCGGGCCTTCACATCATCGGCGAGGGCTTCCTGCCGATTCATTTCCAGCTCATGGCGCTGCCCGAGGCCGATCTCGGCACGATCAAAAGTGTCTACAGCCACGTGCATGCGCTCGGCCAATGCCGCAAGATCATCCGCAAGCTCGGATTGAAGGCGCATGTGGCGGGCGACACCGCAGGCTCCGCGCGCCAGGTCGCCGAGTGGAAGGATCCGACCCGCGCCTCGCTCTCGCCGCGCATGGCCGCCGACCTCTACGGCCTGAAGATCATCGCCGAGGATGTGGAGGACGAGGCGCACAACACCACGCGCTTCGTGGTTCTCTCCAAGACACCGAAATGGACGCCCGCAGGCAACGGCCCGACGGTGACGTCCTTCGTGTTCCGCGTGCGCAACCTGCCGGCCGCCCTCTACAAGGCGCTCGGCGGTTTCGCCACCAATGGCATCAACATGACGAAGCTCGAAAGCTACATGCTGGAAGGCGAGTTCCTGGCGACGCAGTTCTATGCGGAAGTCGATGGCCATCCCGAGGACATCAACCTCAAGCGCGCGCTGGAAGAGCTCGAGTTCTTCTCCCGTGAGTTGCGCATCCTCGGCGTCTATTCCGCTGATCCGTTCCGCGAGAAGATCAAGGAAGCCGCGGAGTGATCATCCGCGACGGCAACGAGAGCGATGTCGATGGAATCGCCCGCGTGCATGTGCAGGGCTGGCGTGAATCCTACAAAGATTTCATGACGCCGGAGGCCCTCGCAGGTCTTTCCGTCGATGAGCGGAAAAACATGTGGCGTGGCGCTCTCGCGAAGCCCGATCCGCAGGCAAAGCTCGTCGTGGCAGTGCAGGCGGATGGCGAGATCGTCGGCTTCGCGCGCGGTGGACCCATCCGCAACAAAGGCGCTGATCTTCTCGCAACGGATGCGGAGATTTTCGCGATCTATCTTCTCGACAAGGCGAAGCGGCAAGGCCTCGGGCGCAGGATGATGATTGCCGTGTTCGATCACCTCGCTGCGCAGGGCTTCGGTTCTGTCGGTCTGTGGGTTTTGAAAGAGAACCTCGCTGCGCGTCGCTTTTACGAGATGCTCGGCGGACGGGCAGGACGTGAGCAGAGCTTCGACGTACGCGGCCAGATGCTCACGGAAGTGGCTTATCGGTTCGCGCCGATTCCGAAAATTTGAGCCATCTCATCCGTCATCCCGGACGGCGTAAGCCGATCCGGGATCGCGAGCAGAATAGAGCGCCATTCTCGTGATGCGATCCCGGGTTCTGCTGTGCAGCCCCGGGATGACGCTAAACGAGCTTACCTCTTCACCCATTCCCGCAGCAGGTGATTGGCGATCGCAATCGGGGAGGGCGCTGCAAATTCCTCGTGCGTGCCGTCCAGCATGCGCCGCACGTCGTCCTTCGTGAACCAGCGTGCGTCTTCGAGTTCTTCCCTGTCGAAGTTGATCTCGTCGCTGATCGCTTCGCCCACGCAGCCGATCATGATGTTCGACGGGAAGGGCCAGGGCTGTGACGTGAGATAGCGAACCTCGCCCACGCGGATGCCCGCTTCCTCGAAGGTTTCGCGGCGCACCGCATCCTCGACTGTCTCGCCCGGCTCCAGGAAGCCTGCGAGGCACGAATACATCTTGTCCGCAAAGCGCGCCTGGCGGCCCATGAGGCATTTGTCGCCGCGCGTGATCAGCATGATCACCACCGGATCGGTGCGCGGGAAATGCTGCGTGCCGCAGGCTGCGCAATCGCGGCGGAAGCCCGCTTGCGCTGCTTGTGTCGGCGCGCCGCAATTGGCGCAGAAACGGTGCCGGTTGTGCCAGTCGAGCATGGTCTTGGCCATGGCGAGAATGCCGAGCTCTTCCTGTGGCACGAGCCCGCGCACAGCGATGGCGCGCAAATCCGTGACCGTGTAGGCCGGGTCGTTCTGGAACAGCTCCGCCGCCTCGGGCGCAGCGAGCGTCGCGATCACCGGGCGGTCATGCAGCGTGCCGAGATAAACCTGTTCCTTGTGCGCGGGCAGGCGGCTCAAGGTGGAGACGGGCAGAAGGCCCGTTCCGGGTTCTCCGGCCTGAAGGATCGGCAGGTCGCCCGCGAGCAGCACAAGGGCCGTCTTCGGGTCCTGCGAGGCCTTGGGCAGCGCCTCGGGATCGCGCTCCGCGCTGTGGCGGACGAGAGGGTTCGTGATGTAGCCGATGGGGCGCGCCATGGTCAGGCTTTCGCAAAGAGGGTTGCGGCCCGCTCGATGAGAGCAGTCACCGCATGATCGGGATAGGGAGTGCGGGTGCCGTGGCCCCAGACCGGACCGGGCCAGGCGGGATCGGAGCGGAAGCGGCCGATCACATGCACATGGAGCTGCGTCACGATATTGCCGAGCGCGCCCACATTCACCTTGTCGGGTTGCGACAGCTCCAGCATGACCTTGGTCGCGATGCGGATTTCCTGCGCGAGCTGCGCATATTGCTCGTCCGAGAGATCGGTGATCTCGCTCACGTTCGGGATGCGCGGCACCAGCACGAACCAGGGAAAACGGGCATCGTTCAGGAGAAGAACCGAGGAGAGAGCAAGGTCGCCGATGGGGATCGTGTCGGCCTCGAGCCGGGAATCGAGCTGGAATGTCATGGCGCTTATCTAGCCGAGGTCGCGGGTGCGTGTCAGCCGTTCTTGCTCGGTTGGGATTGCCGGGGAATGACATTCCCTCCGTCATCACCGGCCTTGTGCCGGTAATGCCTTGTGTCGGTAATGACGTGAGACGACTGGCGTCATCCCGGACGGCGGAAGCCGATCCGGGATCGTCGGACAAGAATGGTGCTGGTTTCCCCTCTCCCGGGTGGGAGAGGGGCAGGGGTGAGGGAATGCCATATCCGGAAAGGGCACAACCCTCACCCGGAGCTGCGCTCCGACCTCTCCCGCCCGGGAGAGGTGATCAGCGCTTCATCCTGCTCGCGATCCCGGCTCGGCTGACGCCGTCCGGAATGACGCCCTGTGAGATATGTTCCGCTTTTGTTCTTGACAATATCCCTAACCTTGGCTATAGGTGTTGGTGTCCTGGCTCGATGAGGGGCGCGCTCGCGAGGCGTCGCATGTGTCGGAGCCGGGAACGGTCCTGGTTCGGTCTCGCAAGCCGGGCCGGGAGGCCCATCGTTGCAAGACACGGTGTACGCCTAAAAGAACCGTGCGCGAGGGGCCGTCAGGTTCTTCTCCCTCTCACAAGCGAACCGGACGACCTCTCGCGTCTCCCTCACCCCACAACCTCGGGCGATCCACGCCGCGAGGCCATTCCCCATGCCCATTCCATTCTCACGCTCACCTCACGGAGGCCCTGAAGCCATGGCCAAGCCATTCTCGTCAGGCTAGTTACCCGCCAGGCCTGTGCAAAGCCGGGATGGCTCTCGGCATAGCGGTTTCCAACTTGCGTTCCCGTCCCGAAACGCCCATATAGCCATTGGGAGGTTGGCGAGGGACGTCTCACTCGCCAACCGGGTCAGGTCCGGAAGGAAGCAGCCCTAACGAGACCGAACGGGTCTTCGTCCAGCCTCCCACCCCAAAGCATTTTTCGGCGAAGTGGAATCCGGTTCGACGCCAAAAAATGCGGCCAACACAGAGAGATGATTCCGCGTAAGCGGAAGCAGCTCTAGAGTTTTCCAAAGCCTTGCAGCCCATGGACGATACCACAGCCGGCACGCCCCTGAACGACGAGCCGGCCCTGCCGGGCTTCCCCGCTGCGCCCGCTCCCGAGGCGCAGGCTTCGCCTTACCGCGTTCTCGCCCGCAAATACCGCCCCCGCACCTTCGATGACCTGATCGGTCAGGAGGCAATGGTGCGCACCCTCTCAAATGCCTTCGAGACGGGGCGCATTCCGCAGGCCTGGATGCTCACCGGCGTCCGCGGCGTCGGCAAGACCACTACCGCCCGCATTCTCGCCCGCGGCCTCAATTACCAGAAGGAAGACGGCACCGGCGCGCCCACCATCCACATGCCGGAACTCGGCGTGCATTGTCAGGCGATCATGGAATCGCGGCATGTCGACGTGCTGGAGATGGACGCCGCGTCCCATACCGGCATCGACGATGTGCGCCAGATCATCGACGGCATCCGCTATTCGCCGGTTTCTGCCCGCTACAAAGTCTACATCATCGACGAGGTTCACATGCTCTCGGAGAAGGCGTTCAACGCCTTCCTGAAGACGCTTGAGGAGCCGCCGCCGCACGCGAAGTTCATCTTCGCCACCACCGAAATCCGTAAAGTCCCCGTCACCATCCTGTCGCGCTGCCAGCGCTTCGATCTGCGTCGCATCGAGGCCGACAAGCTCGTCGCCCATCTCGGCCGCATCTGCCAGGCCGAAGGCGTGCAGGCCGATCAGGAAGCACTCGCGGCGATTGCCCGCGCGGCGGAAGGTTCTGCGCGCGACTCGCTCTCGCTCATGGATCAGGCCATCGCGCATGGCGCAGGCGTTGTCACGCCCGACACCGTGCGCGACATGCTGGGATTGGCCGACCGCACGCAGGTGCTCGATCTGTTCGAAGCCGTGATGAAGGGCGACGTTCCCGCCGCTTTCGCAGGCCTTCGCTCGCAATACGATGCGGGTGCCGACCCGGCGGTGATCCTGTCCGATCTCGCCGCCTTCTCGCATGTGGTCACGCGCCTGAAGCTCATTCCCGAAGCGGCGAAGGATCCGGCTCTGTCCGAGATCGAACGCACGCGCGGTCTCGATTACGCACAGAAGCTTTCCGTGCGCACGCTCTCGCGCGCCTGGCAGATGCTGCTGAAGGGCATCCCAGAGGTGCAATCCTCCAGCCGTCCGATCTCGGCGGCGGAGATGGTGCTCGTGCGTCTCGCCTATGCCGCCGATCTGCCGACGCCTGATGAAGCTCTGCGCGCGCTGAAAGATGGCGCACCGGTTCCTTCAGGTGGCCCCGCTCTGTCTAGGCCATCTGGCGGTCCTAGCGGTCCGTCGGTGTCCGGCAACATGGCGCTTGCGACTTCGCAGCCTCAGCCGCAGCCGCGTCCCCAAGCAGCGCAGACTGAGCCGACCATGCGCCTGCGTCGTTTCGAGGATGTGGTGGCGCTCGCCGGCGAGAAGCGCGAGATCGTGCTGAAAGCCGCGCTCGAACGCGATGTGCGTCTCGTGCGCTTCGAGGAAGGCCATATCGAGCTCAGCCTCACTGACAGCGGCAACCGCACCATCGCCAACGATCTGTCCCGCGCGTTGCAGCAATGGACCGGTCAGCGCTGGATGGTGTCGCTCTCCTCCGAGGAGGGCGCACCCACCTTGCGCGAGCAGGCGATCACCGCCGAGCGTGAACGCAAGGAAGGTGCTGCGAACCATCCGCTCGTGCAGGCGGTGCTTTCCAAATTTCCCGGCGCGCAGATCGTCAACGTGATCGAGCGCGCAGACAAGGCCGGCGAAGAGGCCGAGACCGAATTGAGCGAAGCCGATGTGCTGGCGGCGCATCAGGCCGAAGCCGATGACGACGAAATTTTCTAATCGAGGAGCGAGGTCATGAAAGACATCATGGGGCTGATGAAGCAGGCTCAGGCGATGCAGCAGAAGCTGCAGGATGCCCAGGCCGAGCTCGACAATCTCGAAGTGGAAGGCAGTGCCGGCGGCGGTGTCGTGACAGTGAAGATTTCCGGCAAGGGCAATCTCAAGGCGATCAGCATCGATCCGTCGCTCATGAATCCGGACGAGAAGGAAATCCTCGAAGATCTCATCGTCGCCGCCATGAACGATGCACGCGGCAAGGCCGACCGCGCCGCGCAGGAGCACATGCAGAGCATCACCAAGGGTCTTCCGCTGCCTCCGGGCTTCAAGTTCTGAGGCTGTCGATGGCCCAGCACGTTGCCGGTCCCGAGATCGAGCGCCTGATCCAGCTGCTCGCGCGCCTGCCGGGCTTGGGTCCGCGCTCGGCGCGTCGCGCCGCGCTGCATCTCATCAAGAAGCGGGACACGCTGCTCAATCCGCTGAGCGATGCCATGCGCGTTGCCAATGAGCGCATCGTGGTGTGCTCGTCCTGCGGCAACGTCGATACCTCCGAGCCCTGCACCATCTGCCGCGATGCCAAGCGCGATCCGTCGATTCTCGTGGTGGTGGAGGACGTGTCCGACCTCTGGGCGCTGGAGCGCTCCGGCGCGGTCAATGCTAAATACCACGTGCTCGGCGGCGTACTCTCGCCGCTCGACGGCGTGCGCCCGGAGCATCTCAATCTCGACCGGCTCGTCGCGCGCGCCTCCGAGCCCGGCGTGACGGAGATCATCCTCGCGCTCAACGCCACGGTCGATGGCCAGACGACGGCGCATTACATCACCGAGCTGCTCGAGCATCTTCCCGTGAAGGTGACGAAGCTCGCCCACGGCGTGCCTGTCGGTGGCGAGCTTGATTATCTGGATGAGGGAACACTCTCCGCCGCCATTCGCCAGCGGACATCCTTCTGATCGTCAGGCGGGAAACGCGAGTCTGACGATCGTCCCATCTGCATTCTCGATCGTGAACGTGCCGTTGAGCTGCATGGCGAAGGCGCGGATGAGCTTCATGCCCAGGGAACCATTGTTCTCGCTGGCATCCGAGCATCCCTTCCCATTGTCCTTCACGCAGATTTCGATTTGCGATCCGGAGCGCTGGGCGATCACCTGAATTCGCCCGCCTTGTCCCGGATCGAAAGCATGCTTGAAGGCATTCGTGATGGCCTCCGTCACCGCAAGCGCGAGCGGAACGGCGCGTCCCAGATCGATGAGGATCGGCTCGGCCTGGAGATCGACAGCAATATGGCGTGCGGTTGCGCCATAGGTCGCCGAGATCTCGTCGATAAGGCGCATCAGGTAATCCTGCAGATTGATCGTGTCGCCGGTCTCCTTGCGATAGAGCAGGTCATGGATGAGCCCGACTGACTGAAGACGATCCTGCGTTTCCTGGAATGCAGCCTTCACGCTCTCATCGGAGAAGCGTCGTGCCTGCATCTGGAGAAGGCTCGATGTCACGGCCAAGTTGTTCTTCACCCTGTGATGAATTTCCTGAAGCAGCATGACCTTGTCGGTAACCGCCTGAGCAAGCTCGCCATTGACCGTCTGGAGTTGCTTCTGCGTCTGCTCCATTTCCCTGGTGAGCGTGATGCCGAACCAGGTCACTCCTCCGAAGGCGATGACGATGAAGGCGGCGATCGCGACGCTCCAGTAAAGACCCTTTGTCCACGATGCCAAGGCTATGGCCTTAGGGATGCTGGCCGTCACTGTGACAGGCCAGCGCTCAAGCCGGCGGAACGAAATGATCCGGGTGATCCCGTCGACGGAATCCTTCTCGTAATACGTGCCTGTCTCTCGCGTCTCCTGTTCGTTGAAAAGAGCCGTGTGGCCAACGCCCGCATCGATCTGCTCCTGCGTCAGGCTGGTACGGGCGATGACACGTCCGTCCCTCCCCCATATGCCGAGGGTCACATTCTCAGTATCGGCATCCGCGCGGGAAAAATTCTCCAGGAAATCGGGGCGCAGCCCGATATGGGCCACACCTTCAAACTCTCCGTTCGCATCGGAGATGCGTCGGGAATAGGTATAAAGAAGCTCACGGTTGATGCGCCCAATGATCGCGCCGCCGACAAACTTCTCGGCACCTGCACGATGAGCCTTGAACCAGGTTCTGTCGGCGAAGGATATGGAGCCTTCAACCTGTGGCGCAGAACTCGTTACCAGTTGTCCGTCCCGGTCGACGAGAAGAAAGATGTAGCTTGCCGTGGAGCGGCGTATCAGGTCGCTCAGAAAATTCCTGGTCTCCTGCGCTTCGCCCAATGCATCAATGCCGCCCTTGCTATGCACGTAGCTGATGATCTCCTCCAGGAGCAGGTCGTTCGTCTCGAGCGTGCGCTTGGTATATTCCTCCATGAGGAGGGAGAGATCCTGCGTATCGGCCTCGGCCCGGGTAAGAGCGGTCCGGTACTCGATCCAGAGAAAGGCCCCGCGCAAGACCAGCACCGCGATGGCGAACAAGATCGCCGTGGCATAGAACACACTTCGTATATTGCGAACACGGATCATGAGCGGCAGCATTGGCTTCGGGTCATAGAGTGTAGTGCAATAGAGGAACTCTGGTAGGTGTTTCTCGCGTGTCCAGGTGACAGGGTCCAATCCCGTTGCTAAGCAAGGCCCGGTTAATCCTTATTCTCCGAGTGAACCCATGTCCCTGACTGATCTCGCCCGTACCATCGATGCTGCCTGGGAAGACCGCGCCAATGTGAGCGCCGCCACGAAGGGGGGCGTCCGCGAGGCTGTGGAGCAATCCATGGAACTCCTCGATTCCGGCAAGGCCCGGGTGGCGGAGAAGGCAGGAAGCGACTGGCAGGTGCATCAATGGCTGAAGAAAGCGGTACTCCTCTCCTTCCGCCTCAACGACATGGAAATCATCAAGGGGGGGCCTGGCGAGGCCACTTGGTGGGACAAGGTTCCCTCCAAGTTCGCCGGATGGGGGGAGAACCGATTCAAGGATGCGGGCTTCCGCGCCGTTCCTAACTGCACCGTGCGCCGTGGCGCCTATATCGCCCCCGGTGTGGTGCTGATGCCGTCCTTCGTCAATCTCGGCGCTTATGTGGGCGAGAATACGATGGTCGATACCTGGGCCACCGTGGGCTCCTGCGCACAGATCGGCAAGAACGTGCATCTGTCCGGCGGCGTCGGCATCGGCGGCGTGCTGGAGCCGCTCCAGGCCAATCCCACCATCATCGAGGACAATTGCTTCATCGGCGCCCGTTCCGAGGTGGTGGAGGGCGTGATTGTCGGCGAAGGTTCAGTGCTTTCCATGGGCGTGTTCATCTCCGCCTCTACGAAGATCATCGACCGCAACACCGGCGAGGTCTTCGTCGGCCGCGTGCCGCCATATTCGGTGGTCGTGCCCGGTTCGCTGCCCGGCAAGCCCCTGCCTGACGGTACGCCCGGCCCGTCGCTCTACTGCGCCGTCATCGTGAAGCGCGTGGATGCGCAAACCCGCGCCAAGACCGGCATCAACGAGTTGTTGCGGGACTGATACTTAGTATCGTATCAGCCACGTCCAGATCCTTATCTCGGGCGTGGCTGATATGCTGGCGATCTTCAAATTTCTTTTTAGCTTTCGCGGCCGCATCGGACGGCGTCAATTTCTCTATGGAATAGCGTTCTGGGCTGCTGTTCTGACCATCGGGTTTGCACTTTATCTCAAGACCTTCTGGATCAACCTCTCCCCTCTGACTCTCCTGATTCTGATCGCTGCCATGTCCTGCACGGCCCTTCAGGTGAAGCGTTTCCACGACCGCAATCGGACCGGCTGGCGCGTGACCGTTTTTTGCATCCTCTTTCTCACTAGTGCCATTTCTCCTATCGCCTTCGCGCCCTTGCTGCTGGTTTCTATCGAACACTTCGTCGAATTGCTGATTATGGCTGGCACAAAGGGGCCAAACCATTATGGTCCTGATCGGAAGCAATCATTCGAAACTGTGCCTGCATGACCAACTCGCTGCCCCTCGCTCTAGCCCAATCGCTTCTTCGCTGCCCTTCGGTGACGCCGGAGGAGGGTGGGGCGCTTTCCTTCATTGAAAGCGTGCTGAAGCAGGCGGGCTTCGAGGTGCATCGCCCGGTCTTCTCGGAACCCGGCACGCCGGATGTCGAGAACCTCTATGCGCGGTACGGCACAGGCAAGCCGTATCTGCTCTTCGCCGGTCACACGGATGTCGTGCCGCCGGGCGATGTCAGCCGCTGGCGCCACGATCCCTTCAGCGGTGAGATCGAAGCGGGCGAGCTCTATGGGCGCGGCGCGGTCGACATGAAGGGCGGCATTGCCTGCATGATGGCAGCGGCGCTCGAGTTCATTCGCGAGAATCCGGATTTTTCAGGCTCTATCGGTTTCCTTATCACGGGAGATGAGGAGGGACCTGCCATCAACGGCACGGTCAAGCTTCTTGAATGGGCGAAGGGGCGTGGCGAACGCTTCGATCATTGCATTCTTGGTGAACCGACCAATCCCAACCAGCTCGGCGACATGATCAAGATCGGCCGACGTGGCTCGCTCACCGGCAAGGTCGTGGTGGAAGGCAAGCAGGGACACGTGGCGTATCCGCATCTCGCCGACAATCCGATCCCCGGTATGCTGCGCCTGCTCGAAAGCCTCCTGCGCACCCCGCTCGATCACGGTACGGATCATTTCGATGCGTCGAATCTCGAGGTGACGACGGTAGATGTGGGCAATCCCGCTTCCAATGTGATCCCGGCCGAGGCGCGGGCTACCTTCAACATCCGCTTCAATGATCTCTGGACGCCCGAGAGCCTGGAGGCGGAGGTTGACCGTCGCCTGAGCGAGGCGGCTGGCAACAGCATTCGCTACACGCTCAAGATGGAGCCGACGAACGCGATTGCCTTCCTCACGCCGCCGAACAAGTTCGTTGGTTTCATCGCCGATGCTATCGAGGCAGAGACGGGGTTCAAGCCGAAGCTCTCGACTACGGGCGGCACATCGGATGCCCGCTTCATCGTGAAGGATTGCCCGGTGGTCGAGTTCGGCCTCGTTGGCCAGACCATGCATCAGATCGACGAGAGGGTTGCGGTCGAGGACCTGGATCGCTTGGCGTCGATCTATCGCAAAGTGTTGAACGCCTACTTCGTGCCGGCCTCCTAGGGAGAGGCGCGGCAATATTGGACTAAAGTCGGATTTGGGCCGGAACGTTTTACGAGTCCCGCCTGTTTCCCGTGAGCATTCCGTCAAGTGCGAGGCTGCTCATGATCGTCACGGCAGATGAGGTCAATCGCTCGTTCAAAGGAACACTTGACCTGCTTCACAGCAGGACTGAGGGATTGAAATCCTTCGATATGAGCGAGCGAGGTTTCTGGCGCTCCTTTGCCGCGATCTGGCTGACGCTTCCGGCTTACATCGTTTCGCTGGCCTTCGAACGACTGCGCTTGGGGATTCTGCTGCCGGACCGCTCACTGCTCGACAGCGTGTGGATCGATGTAGTGGTCGCTCTCGGCCATCTGGCGAGCTTCGTGGCGCTGCCGCTCGCCATGATCTGGATTGCCCGCCGCTTCGGTCTCGCAAAGGCCTATGTACCGTTCGTGATCGTGACGAACTGGATCACGGCCATGGGGCTACTTATTCTCTCGGTACCGGCGATGCTGCTGCTGATTGGCTGGGCGACACCCTCGCTCGCTAGCATCTTCAGCTTGGCCTTCGCCGTGATCATCGTGCGCATGCAATGGTTCGCCACCAAGGCGACGCTGGGCCTTTCAAGCTTGGCAGCTCTTGGCATCGTGCTGCTCGGAATCGTGCTCAATTCCTGCATCGGCGGAATCACCCGCACTCTAATCGGTTAGTCCGGGTAATCGACGCCGATCAGGTACAATCCATCCGGCGGCGCCATGGGGCCACAGCGTGAGCGCTCGCGCGCCTCAAGTGCCGCACGTACATCCGCCACCGACCAACGCCCGGCACCTGCGCGTTCAAGCGTGCCTGTCATCGAGCGCACCTGATGATGCAGGAACGAGCGGGCAGAGGCGTAGATGCGGATTTCGTCGCCGACACGCTCCACATCGAGCCGGTCGAGTGTACGGATCGGGCTGTTCGCTTGGCACTCGGCGGCACGGAAGGTAGTGAAGTCGTGCTTGCCGATCAGCATCTGCGCGGCCTCGTGCATCACAGCCGCATCCAACTGCCATGCTACATGCCAGACGCGCGAGGCGTCCAGCGTCGGTGGAGAGCGGCGATTGAGGATGCGATAGACGTAATGCCGCTTGATGGCGGAGATGCGCGCGTTGAATGTGTCCGGCATGAGCTGTGCCGAGAGAATGGCGACAGGTGCCGGCTTTAAATGCGCATTCGTGGCGTCGCGCACCGTATCGGGCCGCCAATCCTTCGCGAGATCCACATGCACCACTTGATGCGTGGCATGGACGCCGGAATCCGTGCGCCCGGCGCAATGGATGCGCACCGTCTCTCCGGCAAAGCGCGCGATGGCATCCTCCACCGCCTGCTGGACGGAGAGACCGTTCGTCTGGTGCTGCCAGCCTGTGAAGGGAGTGCCGTCGTATTCAACGACGAGCTTGTAGCGGGGCATGTCTCACGTCAATTCTGAGAAGGCTCGGGCGTAGGAGACCGGACCATGAGCCTCTTTTCCTTTTTCGGAAAGGGCGAGGGCTTGGAGATAAGGCCCGTCATAGGGCGTTTTCAATTGGCTTGCCAGTTGGGCTGTGAATCCGAAGCGGGCGTAATAGTTCGGGTCGCCGAGAACGACGGCCATGTCGTATCCGTCGGCTCTAAGCTTGTCGAGGCCACGCCGAACGAGGTCCGAGCCGATCCCTTGCTTCTGAAACGCAGGCGTAACCGCCAGAGGAGCCAGGGCGCTGCATCTGACTTGAGGGCTCTCGTGGAGTGTGAGGTGCGAGAAAGCGATATGGCCAGCGGGCGTGTCATCGTAAGCCATGAGAGAGAGAATGAGATCTCCATCCTCTTGCAGTTGCCGCACGAGTTCCGCTTCTGCCCGCTGCCCGAAGGCCGCTTCGTAGATGGCGTAGATTCCAGTCCAATCGACGGCTTCTTCGATACGGATGCTCATCGGCATGCTCTCAGGAAAAGCGGGCGCCCAGATCGATCCTCACGCCTCGCAGGAATTCATCAAAGGCGACGGGTCCCTTGCCGGCGCGCTGAACCTGGATCAAGCGCACGGATCCATCGCCGCAGGCTACCGTACCATCGGTGCCAAGCAGTATCCCTGCATCGCCGCCGCTTTTTCCCAAGGCGGCCTTGATCACCTTTACCCGCTCCTCGCCCTTGCCGAAATCGGCGGTGAAGAAGGCGCCGGGGAAGGGGGAGAGGCCACGGATGTGGTCGTGCACGGCCTGGGCGGGTTTCGCCCAATCGATGCGCGCATCCTCGTTCTTCAGCTTGTGGGCGTAAGTCACGCCTTCTTCCGGCTGCGGCGTGAAGCCCAAGCCGCCACGGGACAGGGCGGCGAGTGCGCGCACCATCAGGTCGGCGCCGAGAAACATGAGCTTGTCATGAAGTTCGCCGGCATTCATGTCGGAGGTGATCGCCACCTTCTCGACCATGGCGACGGGGCCCGTATCGAGGCCCTCTTCCATCTTCATGACGGCAGCAGCCGTTTCCTTGTCGCCTGCCATGATCGCGCGCTGGATCGGAGCAGCGCCGCGCCAGCGGGGAAGGAGGGAGGCGTGAAGGTTGAGGCAGCCGAGTTCCGGCGCTTCCAGGATCGCCTTGGGCAGGATCATGCCATAAGCCACCACGACGGCTACATCAGCATCAAAGCTGCGGAATTGCTCCACTGCTTCTTCGGTCCGCAGGGTCTTCGGGGTGAAGACCGGGATGCCAAACCGCTCCGCCATCTTGTGAACGGGCGAGGGTTTCAGCTCCATGCCGCGCCCAGCGGCGGCGGGCTCGCGGGTATAGACCGCGACGACCTCATGACCCTGGCCGACGATCTCCGCGAGCGTGGGCACCGCGAAATCGGGCGTGCCCATGAAGACGACGCGCAGGCTCATGCTCCGGCCTCGCGCTTGGCGGCCTTCTTGAACTTGGTCATCACCCGGTCCCGCTTGAGCTTGGAAAGATAGTCGATGAACAGCACGCCGTTCAGATGGTCGATCTCGTGCTGCACGCAGGTGGCCATCAACCCGTCCGCGTCCTGCTCGATCATCTCTCCGTTGATGTTCATGTAGCGGAAGCGCACCCGGTCCGGCCGCTCGACCTCCTCGTAATATTCGGGGATCGAGAGGCAGCCTTCCTCGTAGACCCGCTTCTCCTCCGAGGCCCAGATGATCTCCGGATTGATCAGCACCAAGGGCTGACGCTCGTCCTCGGATTTCGACACGTCCATGGTCACCATACGGATCGGCTCACCGATCTGGATCGCGGCCAGGCCTACGCCGGGGGCGTCGTACATGGTTTCCAGCATGTCGTCGGCCAGCTGGCGGATATCCTTCGTGATTTCCTTAATGGGCTCGGAAACCAGACGGAGCTTGGAGTCGGGGATGATAACGAGGGGTCTGATGGTCATGATCGCGGGAGATAAGGGCTTCCAGAAGGATGGTCAAATCGTTCGTGATATGTTCGGATGCTGCCGTCAACTGGAAGCTTGGCCATGAGCGATATCGTCCTCATTCTCGGCAATCATGCCCTTACCTGGGGCCATATCGTCACCGGCATGGCTGGGCTGGGCCTGCTGCTCCTTGTCCTCGTGACCATGCTCCTGCTTAAAACGCGCCGGGAGAAGGCTTTGGAGGCCGCGCTCGCCGAGGAGCGCGCCAGGGAGATGGACGACAAGATGGCCGAGTTCACCCGCATCCAGGCGGAGATGACCGGGCGCATGCAGACCATGGCCGAGGTCTTCGGTTCTCGCCAGAGCGATTTCGTGCGCATGATCTCCGAGCGGATCGATGGGCTCCAGCATCGGGTCGGGCAGGGGCTTGAGGCCTCGACGCGCCATCAGAGCGAAAACCTGTCGAAGCTCAATGAGCGGCTCGCCGTCATTGACGCCGCGCAGCAGAACCTCAGCAATCTCACCGGTGAGCTCGTCGGGCTGAAGGACATTCTCGCCAACAAGCAGAGCCGGGGCGCCTATGGCCAGGGCCGCATGGAGGCGATCATCCGTGATGGGCTGCCTCCGAGCGCCTTCGAATTCCAGGCGACGCTTTCCAACCGTACACGGCCCGATTGCCTCGTGCGTCTGCCCGGCGATACGCGCGGCCTCGTGATCGATGCCAAGTTCCCATTGGAGGGGTTTACCTCGTTCCGTGAAGCGAAGGGCGAGGAGGCCCGCACCCGCGCAGCGAGCAGGGTGCGCAGCGACATGCTGGTGCATGTGAAGGACATCGCGGAGAAATATCTCATTCCTGGTGAGACACAGGATATCGCCATACTCTTCGTGCCGGCAGAGTCGATCTATGCGGATCTCGCCGAACATTTCGATGACGTAGTGCAGAAGGCGCATCGGGCGCGGATTGTCATCGTTTCACCCTCGCTTCTTACATTGGCGATTCAGGTTCTTCAGGCGCTCGTACGCGATGCCCGCATTCGGGAGGAGGCCCGCGTGATCCAGGTCGAGGTGCAAAAACTCCTCGAGGATGTCACACGGCTCGATAGCCGCGTGGCCAAGCTCGATGCGCATTTCCGTCAGGCGCAGGATGATGTTGCTCAGATCCGCGTCTCGACAGAGAAAATCGTCAAGCGCGGCGAGCGGATCGAAAGTCTCGAATTCGAGGATGGCGATGCTGATGCGCGCGCCGAGATGCTGCGGCTGCAAGGGCGGGATCTTCGGGTCGTCGAATAGGCTCGGAACCGCTTCTCCTTCACGACGTTCTTCCCAGGCTAGCCGACGCTTAAGCGAATTTTGGCGCTCGCCTTTGGACGATATCAAACATCGGGAAGGATTTAGGCTATGGGCCTCCTGTCGAAAGACATCAAATCTCTGGACGATCTTTTTGTTCACACTCTGCAGGACATCTATTACGCCGAGCAGCAGATCACGAAGGCGCTGCCGCAGATGATCGAGAAGGCTTCCGATCCTCAGCTGAAGCAAGCCTTCCAGACGCATCTGGGCGAGACCCAGCAGCAGATTCAGATGGTCGAGCAGGTCTTCCGTATGCACGGCCACGATCCGAAGGGCGTGACCTGCCCGGCCATCGACGGCATTATCGATGAAGCGCAGGACATTGCCGGCGATATTGCCGATCCGCAGGTTCTCGATGCCGCGCTGCTTGCTGCCGCACAGGCCGTCGAGCATTACGAAATCACCCGCTACGGCACGCTGGTCGCTTGGGCCAAGCAGCTCGGTCGCGAGGATTGCGCCGGCGTGCTGCACCAGATTCTCGATCAGGAAAAAGCCACTGATCAGAAGCTGAACCGCATTGCCGAGAGCAAGATCAACACGAAGGCTGCTTAAAGAGTAGGCGTCCTAAAAAGAAACGGCGGCCTCTCGGCCGCCGTTTCCGTTCTTGCCCCCAGTCTCTATCAAACGAGGAAGAAGTCCTTGTTCGTCAGGGACAGATGTGCGCCAACGGTCGCAAAATGAATTGCTGCGCCTTTGCCGGATCCATCCGCATCGTAATAAAGCTTACCGGTCGCGCGATTGTAGAGAATGTGATCATTCCCATCGAGCGCCTTCGTGCCGATGCGGAATTCGCTTGCCGACAAGGTGCCCATCTTCTTGATGGTCTTGAAGACGCCATGCGCGAGGGAGATGCTGTCGTCTCTCACGCTGAAGTCGCGAATGCTGTCCACATTCAGCTTTTTGTCGAGCTTCGTATTGAAGGCGAACGTATCCTTGCCTCTGCCGCCCATCAGCACATCGTTGCCGAGACCGCCGGCGATCTTGTCGTTGCCGATCGTCCCTTTGATGGTTTCCTTCTTGGTGCCGCCCTGGAACGTGAACTTCCCGCTCGAGCCCGTGACGGAGACGCTTCCGCCCGTATTGCCGATGGCTGCGCCGACGAGGACAACGCTCTCGATGTTCTTGAGCCGGGTGACATCGTAGTTCGCGACCGAAACCACAGCGGTATCGTTGCCGCTGCCGATGCTTTCCACTGCCCAATCATTGAGATTGTCGATGATGTAACGGTCGTTCCCCGCACCGCCCTGCATCGTATCGGCACCACCAGCACCGTTCAGGGTGTCATGGCCCATGCCGCCGATGATCAAGTTGGCGAAGGCATTGCCGGTCAACGCCAAGCCGGTCTGAACACTTTCCGCCGCGCGCAGGACTTCGATGCCGGCATTCGGACCCAGTGCATAATTGGCTGTGGTGACAATCGTGTCGAAGCCGCCGTCAGCGGTTTCAACAGCCTTGTCACCGCTGTTGTCGACGATATAGACATCGTCCCCCGAGCCACCAATCATCACATCCGCGCCAACGCCGCCATTGAGCGTATCATGGCCGTTGCTGCCGACGATCAGATTATCGAGGCCGTTGCCGACCAGCACGAGTGAGTCGCTGCCTTCGGCAGCGATCAGTGCTTCAATGCCGTTGTTGGGCCCAATATTGTAGTTCACGGATGCGATGACGGTGTCATAACCTTCGTCCGCCTGCTCGACGACCTTGTCGGAGGAATTGTCGACAATGTAAGTGTCGTCACCGATACCGCCGCTCAGCACATCAGCGCCGCTGCCGCCGTCGAGCGTATCGTCGCCATTGCTGCCGGAAATGATGTTGGCAAGTGCGTTGCCGATCACCTTCAGGGGAGTGTCGTCCTGATTGGCGGGAGTGAAAACTTCTTCGCCTTCTTCAAGAAGATAGGCATTCAAATCAGCATTATAGATAGCCATTGGGGCCTCTGCCTAATAATCGATATGAGATAACGTATCACAAATATGACTCTAAGCAATTGCAAAGAATATTTGCATAAATAAGCTTGACAGTAAGAAGTACGACTAGAGAACTTGTTGCCTGCTGCGCCTTTCAGGCAGGTTTCGCGCTAGGCCTTGCTAGGACTTTATGCAGGAAATCCGCTAGGTCGTTCGTGATGTAATCAATCTCGGGTGTCTTCACCGCTTCCTGCTCGAAGCTTTCGCGGAACGGATCGAATGTCTTCGGCACGATGAGGGTAGTCGTCATGCCGAGTTCGTGCGGAACGGTAAGGTTTTTGGCGATATCCTCGAACATGGCTGCACGCGACGGATCGACCCCATGCCTATCGAGGAACACTTCGTAAGCGCGCCGCTCGGGTTTGGGGACGAAGTTGGAGGACGCAATGTCAAAGACGTCCTCGAAATGATCGAGAATACCGATCTTCCTTGCAACATTCTCGGCGTGTTTGCGTGAGCCGTTGGTCAGAATGAGCTTGCGGCCCGGCAGCTTCTCGATCGCCTGTCCAAGGCTGGCGTTCAGCTCGATATCCGTGTGGTCGATGTCATGCGCGAAATCGAGAAAATCGGTCGGATCGATATCGTATTGATCGATCAGTGCTCGCAGGGTCGTACCATACTTGTGATAGAAAAATTTCTGCAGGGCTTTGGATGATATTCCATCTAAGCCGAACAGGTTCGCAACATACAGGGTGATGCGTTCGTCAATCTGCGGCCAGACCCGCGAGGTATGCGGATAGAGCGTATTGTCGAGATCGAAGACCCAGGTGTCCACGTGCGAGAAGACTCGGGAATCCGGGGCGGAAAGATGGTTTTCGACAGGCGGCTTGGCGTTCATGAAACCCTAGAGACGACAATGGGGCCGTGTGGCCCCACTGACTTCAATATAGTCGTTGTTCCGGCAGCCGGGAAGGGGCTGCTCAACCCCGCCGTATCAGAGTGCCGGCGCCGTGATCCGTGAACAGTTCCAGAAGCACCGCGTGAGGCACCTTGCCGTCGAGGATGACCACGGCCTCCACGCCCCGTTCCAGGGCGTAGATGCAGGTTTCGATCTTCGGGATCATGCCGTCGGTGATGGTGCCGTCGGCGATGAGGCGGCGGCAATCCTCGATGGTCATCTCGGGGATCAGGTTCTTGTTCTTGTCCAGGACGCCGGGAACGTCGGTCAGCAGCAGGAGGCGCTTGGCCGTCATGGCGCCGGCAATGGCGCCGGCGAAGGTATCCGCATTGACGTTGTAGGTCTGGCCGTCCTGGCCGATGGCGACGGGGGCAAGAACCGGGATCAGCTCGGCGCTGAGAACCTGGTCCAGAACCTCGCGGTTCACCTTTTCCGGCTCACCGACGAAGCCGAGATCCACCACCTTCTCGATGTTGGAATCCGGGTCCACGGCAGTCCGGGTCGCCTTGCGGGCCACCACCATGTTGCCGTCCTTGCCGGATAGGCCCACGGCCTTGCCGCCCTCGGTGCCGATCCAGCCCACGATCTGCTTGTTGATGGAACCCGCGAGCACCATCTCCACGACCTCGACCGTAGCCTGGTCCGTCACCCGCAGACCGCCCTTGAACTCGGACTTGATGCCGAGCTTTTCCAGCATCTTGCCGATCTGCGGCCCGCCGCCATGAACGACGATGGGCTTGATGCCCGATTGTTCGAGCAACACCACGTCCTCGGCAAAGTCCTCGGCTGCCGCACGGTCACCCATGGCATGGCCGCCATACTTGATCACCACGACCTGCTGGTCATAGCGCTGCATGTGCGGCAGGGCCTGAACGAGCACCTCGGCCTGCACATGGACGTCGGGGAGCTGTTTGGGGTCGGTCATAGGCGGCTCCAGCGGGTGGAAGAAGAACGAAACGGCCTGCGTTCTAGCTGAACAGGGGCCTCATGCAAACAAGGACTTCAGCCCCGCAGGCGAAGAAGGGCCGACACACCCACCAGAACCCAGCCGAGCATCAGGAGGATACCTCCCATAGGTGCTGCTCTGGGAAAGAGCGCAACGCCGGCAAAAGCACGCCTGGAGAGGTCGCCGCAGAACAGGGCAAGGCCCAGTACCAGCACATAACCTGCCACCTGCGCCAAAGTCGGATGAACTGCGCCTGCCGTGATCAGGGCCGCGAGCGCCAGCAGGCTCGGGGCGTGGAACAGCAGGAACTGCGCCGCCGTGGTGAGGTTGCCGCCGGTGATATGGGCGGCAGCCGCGGAGAGGCCGACGCCCAGGGCGCCGGAGAGCCCCGCCAGGGCAATCAGCAGGCGGGTCGCCAGATTCACAGGGCGCCCCGCTCGCTGAGAAGCCGCGCGATCTCGGCGCGCAGTTCGGGGATGCCCAGGCTCGAGCGGCTCGATGTATGCAGGATCACCGGGAAAGCTGCGGCGCGTTTTGCGATCTTCTGCTGCGTATCGGCGATCCGTTTCTCCAACTCGCCCGGCTTCAGCTCGTCGGCCTTCGTCAGGACGATCTGGTAGGAAACGGCTGCGGTTCCCAATGTTTCGAGAACAGCCTCGTCCACCGGCTTGATGCCATGGCGCGCATCGATCAGCACATAGACGCGGGCAAGGCTCGCGCGGCCGCGCAGGTAATCGTGGATCAGCTGCGTCCAGGATTCCACCTTCTGCTTGTCCACCGCCGCATAGCCGTAGCCGGGCATGTCCACCAAGTGAAACCGGTCGTTGATGTTGAAGAAGTTGAGCTGCTGCGTACGGCCCGGCGTATGCGAGGTGCGCGCGAGCGTATTGCGCCCGGTGAGGGCGTTCACGAGGCTCGACTTGCCCACGTTGGAGCGCCCCGCGAAGGCGATTTCCACCTTGCTCATGGGGGGCAGGTTCTTCAGGGAGTTCGAAGCCCAGATGAAATCGGCCTCGCCCGCAAAGAGCTTGCGGCCAATCTCGATGAAGGGGTCTGTGTCAGGTGCCATGTCGGTCATGGCATCCCTTATCGGCGCTTGGAGGACAATCTTCAAGCCGTGGAGCGAAGCCGTCCCATGCCGTGACGGGGATCTCAGACCCAGAAGGGGTCCGATTTGCGTAAGGTCCGGGCTGACGCTTCGGCCTGGGACAGCAGCTTCTTCTTGCGGCGTCTGGCCCGCTCCGGGTCCGATTGGGCCAAGGCCGGCAGGATGCTGGAGCCGACGACGATATCGTTCAGCTCGCCTAAAATGTCCTGAAGGCGCTTGAAGGTCGTCAGCCAGGAGCGGTCAGGCTTCTTCGAAAGGTCCAAGAAAAGCCCTTCAAGGAACTCGGAAATGTAGCGCAGCTTCTTGATGCGCAGGCGAAGAGCATGCCTATCCTCGGCCTCCAATATGGCGACCTGCTTCAGGCGCTTGCGAATGGGTTTCCAGCGTCGTGCAAGCTCTCCCGGTGCATAATCCCTGATCAGACGTTCACGCATCTGCGAGACGCCGCGCTTGTCGCGCGTCCGCCAACGACCCGCTTCGATCCAGGCAGCGGTTCGCAGTATGGTGCGCATGAAGCGTGGGGATGAAAGCGTGTTGAGCAGCGTGTCATAGGCTTTGGCGCGCTTCTTCTCGGCTCTCCGCAACTCTGCGGCATGGGCTCCTACATCGGCAGGCTTGTGCACACTGCCGATCAGCACATCGAGATCACGCGCGGGGCCGAGTTGCCTGCCTGCCCATCGAAGACGATCCTTCACATTCCGGCTCTCCCGATCCAGCAACATCGGTTTGAAGAGGGAAGTGGCGGCCTGGAGACGGCGGAAGCCGATGCGCAGCTGATGCAGGGCTTCCGCATCCTTCGTTCGGCGAAACAGGGCCTCGTTCCTGACGATCTGGCTGAGGCAGGAGCGGGCGATGATCGCGAAAGCCTCGGCACATGATGTACTGGACGGCAAGTCGATCGCCTCTGCCGTGACGGGCCGTGCGGTCATGTCATCGATCAGATCGTATCCACGGTCCGACTTCGTGAACGGTGACAGTCGAAGGGGAATGGTTTCGGCAAGCTCGCAGGCGACAGCGAACAGGTGAGAAGGATCGCCTTTCTTCAGTTCGAGCTCCACCTCGCAGAAGGAGTGATGACGGGACGCCGCTGAAATTTTTGCCTGATCGAGCGCGATCTCGATCACAGCTTCGTCACGAACGATCAGGAAGGCTCGCCTGTCGGTTTCGATGGTGAAGACGGGAGCGATTCTTTCACGCGTTCCATCCTCCGTGAGAATGGGAGCAAGAGGCGTGCCTGTCGCTGCTGCGAGATCGATGCCGTTTTCGACCGGGCGCTCCCATTCTCCGCGATCGAGGGCGAGCCCGCGCGGGCCGCTTTCCGCTTTGATGGTCTGGATCAGACGCGCATTCTTGCGGCGAATGCGCAGCGTCAAACCTGCCCGCCGCAGGATATGATCGGGCGTGTCGAAATACGTGGCATGAAGGTTTCCGCTCTCCTCCGGCAATGGTCGCGCCAGAGCAAGCAAGGGATGCGCGAGCAACGCATCGGCATGGCCGGAGGCTATCTCGAGCTTCAGCTCGATTTCGCGCGGGTGCGGGTATCGTAGAAGTGTGTCCATGCGCCAGAGCTGCAAAAGTTTTCACTTCCGCATGTAGGGCATGGGCCGAAGGGCGCAACGGAAATCCGAGAAGCGAAGCGCGATGCCCAAAAGAAAATCCCCGGGACTTGCCCGGGGATGATCATGTCGGAAGGTTGCAACCTCAGCTCTGGGTCGCGCTCTTGCGCGCGAACGTCTTGCGCAGATTGTCCCACAGTTCGATCTTCACACCGTTGCGCTTCATGATGAAGGCCTGCTGCGAGACCGAGAGAAGGTTGTTCCAGGCCCAGTAGATCACGAGGCCGGCGGGGAACGAGCCGAGCATGAAGGTGAAGATCACCGGCATCCAGGCGAAGACCTGCTTCTGAACCGGGTCCGGCGGCTCCGGATTCATCTTCATCTGCAGCCACATGGTGATGCCCATGAGGATCGGCCATACGCCGAGCATGAGGAAATGGCCGACCACCGGCACTGCGCCCGGATTGTAGGGCAGGAGACCGAAGAGGTTGAAGATGGTTGTCGGATCGGGAGCCGCGAGATCGCGAATCCAGCCGAAGAACGGCGCATGGCGCATTTCGATGGTGACGAAGAGCACCTTGTAGAGCGCGAAGAACACCGGGATCTGGATCAGCACCGGCCAGCAGCCCGCAACCGGATTGATCTTCTCCTTGCGGTAAAGCTCCATCAGCGCCTGCTGCTGCTTCATCTTGTCGTCGGCATAGCGCTCGCGGATCGAGGCCATTTCCGGCTGCACCGCTTTCATCTTCGCCATGGAGGCATAGGACTTGTTAGCGAGCGGGAAGAAGAGGATCTTCAGGATCACGGTCACGAGCAGGATCGCGATGCCGAAATTGCCGAACAGGTGATAGAAGAAGTCCAGCACCTTAAAGAGCGGCTTGGTGATGAAGTAGAACCAGCCCCAATCGATCATGAGATCGAAGTTCTTGATGCCGAGAGAGGCTTGATACGCATCGACGGTCGCCGTTTCCTTCGCGCCGGCGAAGAAGCGCTGCGTGGATTCCACCGTGTTGCCCGGCTGGATCGTCTGCGCCGCGCCCTGCATGAACGCGTTATAGGTGCGGCCCGCCTGGCTCTGCTGCGAGGTGAAGGCGCCCTGATAGGTAATTGCCTGATCGGGAATGACGGTGGCAGCCCAGTACTTGTCCGTGATGCCGAGGAAGCCGCCCTGCAGGCCGTCCCAAGCCTTCTGCGAGACATTGGTGCCAGCGACCGGCGTTTCCTTGTCGAGGCTGTCGTACTTGACCTCCTGCAGACCATTGTCGCCCATGACGCCGATCATGCCTTCGTGGAGAACGTAATAGCCCAGCGTCACCGGTTTGCCGTGACGGGACACGAGACCATAAGGCTGCAGGGCCACAGCGGCGGAGCCGCGATTCTCGACCGTGCTCTTGACCGTGAACATGAACTTGTCGTCGACGGAGATCGTGCGGCGGAAGACGAGGCCCTGGCCGTTATCCCAGGAGAGGGTTACGGGGGTCGAGGGGGTCAGACGATCGCGGTCGGCGGTCCATTCGGTCGCGGCGTTGGGCAGGGGGCCCGCCTGAGCGCCGAGCCAGCCGAATTCCGCATAATAGGGGTTCTGCGTGCCTTCCGGAGACAGGAGCACGATATTTGCGCTCTTGGGATCCACCGTCTCGCGGTAGTTTTTCAGCGCCACGTCGTCGATGCGGCCGCCGCGCAGGTTGATCGAGCCTGCGATGGCAGGCGTATCGATGGCGACGCGCTTCGTGGCGGCGAGGGCCGCCTCACGAGGCAGGATCGCGGGCGCAACCGGCGTGGCCGGCACCGTTCCAGGAACCGTAGGAGCGGCTCCGCCAGCCTGGCTCGGGCTTGCAGGCTGGTTGGGTGCGTTGGGATTCACCTGCGTGGATTGCTGCTGCGCCGCTTGGCGCTGCTTTTCAGCCTGGGGAGCGGCAAAGAAATATTGCCAGCCCAGCAGGACCGCCAGCGACATGGCGATGGCGAGGATCAGATTTCTGTTGTCTTCACGCATGGGAATGTCCGCGACGCTCGCCTTTGAGGGGAGGTGAGGAGGGGAGGGGTCGATCCGAGAGGTGGGCGCTTTTCGGCTTGGTTACAACCCGCAGAGCACGTCGGAGATCGTCGATGAGCACGTTGTAATCCGCCGTCAAGATCTCGCGTCGTCCGATGATGACGACGTCCGCATCGATGGTTGCGAAGTCCAGCCCTGCCGTGGGAACGGCGGTCCGGAGTCGACGCTTGATCCGGTTGCGCTCGGTGGCGTGCCCGACACGCTTCGTGACGGTCAGGCCGACCCGAAGGCCGGTGCCTAAGGTGCCTGTGTCGGAAGGATCGCGCAGGCGTGCCTGCACTGTCATCCGCTCCGTATGAAAGCGGCGGCCGGAGGCCGCCGCGACGAAGTCAGGTCTTTTCGTCAGACGCCCGATGGTCAAATCTGCGCGAGGCTCGCGCATCGGGGGTCCTAAGGCTGCTTACGCCGAAAGGCGCTTGCGGCCATGGGCGCGGCGAGCAGCAATGACCTTACGGCCGCCCTTGGTCGCCATGCGCGCACGGAAGCCGTGGCGGCGCTTGCGAACCAGCTTGCTCGGTTGATACGTCCTCTTCACGGCACATCTCCGGTCGATAGGGGCAGCGGTGCTCGAAGGCTCGCGCCCGTCTGGTTAGAAGGGGTTGCCCCCGAAACTGTCTCGAAAAAACGATCAGCGCCCACGAAGAGCGCTGTCAGCTTGCGCGGCTTATGACGGAATGGAGGGGCAAAGTCAACGCCACTCTGGCCTTTATGCGGCAAAGAGGCTGCTCAAGATTTATGCCGGAGCCGGCCGGTAGGCCCGGGCGACCAAGGCTCTATATAGGCATTCATGAGCCGGAGGAAGCGTGGAAGACCAAGACGACAGGCCTGAGGACGGGTCCAAGGGGCTTAAATTCTGGCAATATTTACCCCTTTTGGTCCTGCTGGCTGCCATGGGAATGGTTTTCGCAACCGGCCTCCACAGGTCCCTGAGGTTTGATGCCTTCATCCAGTATCAGGCTCAGCTTCGGGCGATGGCGACCGGAAACCTTCCGGCCATGCTTGGCCTTTACGTGTTCGTCTACGTTGCCGCCGTCACGCTTTCCCTGCCTGCCTCCGCCTTTCTGAGCGCCATCGGCGGCTACCTTTTCGGCTGGCTTATCGGAGGAGCGGCAGCATCCCTGTCGGCCACTCTGGGGGCGACGAGCCTTTTCCTCATTGCCCGCACCTCTCTGGGGAAACCTCTTCTGAAGCGGGCGGGGCGCAGGCTCCAGGCCTTGGCGGCGGGCTTCCGCATGCAGGCGTTCTCCTACCTTCTTTCCCTGCGCCTGATGCCGGTCATCCCTTTCTGGCTGACCAATCTGGCCGCCGCCTTCTTTGGCATGCCGCTGAAAAGCTATGTGCTGGCGACCTGGCTGGGCATGCTGCCCGCCTGTTTCGCCTTTGCCTTCGCAGGTTCCGGGCTCGACAGGGTCGTGGCGGAGCACGAAAGAGCCCGCCAGCAATGCCAGGCCGTCGGGAGGGCCGATTGTGCCGTCGACTTTTCCGTGGAAAGCCTTCTGACGTCCGAACTGCTGATCGCCCTCTCGGTCTTGGGAATCCTGGCCCTGGCGCCCATTCTCCTCCGATACTGGCGCACAAGGGGCAGCCATGACTGATGGATTGGATGTTTCCGATCTTGCCGGCTTGGTCTATCCCTACCTCACTTTCTCCGAGGCGACGCAGAGCGCGAGGGTGGAGTTTCTGAAGTCCGGGCTTCAGAATTCTGGGATGCGGCGAGCGGTCGGTCCGTCTCACCGCTTGAGGTTAAGGCGGGCATGAACGTCGAACTGCCGCAGACATTGACGGGGCGGATCCTGAGCCAATTCGGGCTCTCCGCGCGCCTTCTGCTGTTGACGATCCTGTTCGTGATGATCGCGGAAGTGCTGATCTATGTGCCTTCCATCGCCAATTTCCGCCAAACTTGGCTGAACGACCGCATCGCCGCGGCTCAGATCGCCGCCATGGTGCTCGATGCCGCGCCCGAGGAAAGCCTGCCCGAGGAGCTCGAACTGCGTCTTCTCCAGGGCGTGGGTGCCCAGGCCATCGCCCTGCAGGGCGCTGGGCGGCGCAGCCTTCTGGCGGCAGGCGATGTTCCACCTGAAGTGGGAAAAACCGTCGATCTGCGCGACGCGAGCTGGGCCATTCTCGTTGCCGATGCCTTCGATGCCCTTTTCAATCCCCAGGACAAGCCGATTCGGGTGATCGGCCACGGCATGGGTGTCGATTTCGTTGAACTCATCATCGACCAGCATCCCCTGCGCGCGGCCATGCTTGTTTTCTCGCGCAACATTCTGCTGCTTTCGCTCTTCATCTCGGTCATCACGGCGAGCCTCGTTTACCTGACCCTGCAATGGGTGATCGTGCGGCCGGTGCGGCGTCTCACCGGCAATATCGCGGAATTCTCCGGCAATCCGGAGGATGCTTCCCGCGTCATCCAGCCGACGGACCGGATCGACGAGATCGGACTGGCCGAGCAGGCCCTGGCGCGGATGGAAACCACTCTCGCGGACGAGCTTCGCCAGAAGAGACGGCTCGCCCAGCTGGGCCTTGCGGTCAGCAAGATCAATCATGAGCTGCGCAACATGCTCACCACGGCCCAGCTTCTGACGGACCGCCTGGAGCGGGTGAACGACGACACGGCGCAGCGTGTGGCGCCGCGTCTCGTGGCCACCCTCGACCGGGCCATCGCCTTCTGCGAAACGACGCTCGCCTATGGCCGCGCGACGGAGCCGCTGCCGCAGCGTCGACTGATTCCCCTCGCTCCCCTGATCGAGGACCTGTCGAATCTGACAGATCTTGCCCCCGAGGTCGGCATCGCCTTCAAGTCCCACGTCCCCGAAGGGCTGATGATCGATGCGGACAAGGACCAACTCTCGCGCGTGCTCGTGAATCTCGTGCGTAATGCGGTGCAGGCCTTGAGCCAGGCCGGCTCTCCCCATGGGCAGCCCTGCATCGACGTCACGGCGCGGCGTGAGGGAAACAGCGTTACCATTCTGATTGAGGACAATGGCCCCGGAATCCCTGAGCGAGTGCGGGCCGATATGTTCACGCCTTTCCAAAGCTCGGCTCGCAAAGGCGGTACGGGTTTGGGACTGACGATCGTGGCGGAGCTGGTCCAGCTCCATGGCGGCACGATCAGCCTGGACGATACGGACGGGCATACCTGTTTCCGGATTACGATCCCCGATCGGACCGTGCTTGCGGAGGCAAAATGAAGCTTGTGTAAAATCTCGCCAGAGGAGGCTTGCCAAGCGCGTCAGAACCCTTTAAGTCACCCGCCTCGGCTGATGTTGCTTCCCGCAACGACCTGCCGACCAAGCGCCCGTAGCTCAGCTGGATAGAGCACCAGACTACGAATCTGGGGGTCAGAGGTTCGAATCCTTTCGGGCGCGCCATTACTTCTCTCAGCCTTTGGGCTTGGTAGAGACACCTTTCCAAAAATCCGTGCACTCAAAGTTACATCCCGTTTTGGGATGCTTTTGCTGCGATCTGCTTTTTCGATGCGGCCTGTTTTTGGGTAGCGATCTTCGAATCGCTCAGGCCCACTCCAGGCAAGACACGTTCACCCGCTGCGCCTCACCAGCCTCACGCAAGGCCTCGCCGCTATTCAGGGCATGACGCAAGCAATGATTGCTTGCAATCCGTCCTATCAGCGAGAGGGATGTGCAATGACTGCCCATTGTCCCGTGAAGATTGATCCCGCCGTCGGCGACAAGGATTTCTATGAGCGTTTCATCGGGCTCCGATTGAAGCTCAAGACGCTCGGGGCGGAGATCATCTCCGTGCATCACGCCAATCACCGGGTGGATGTCGATTGGCTGCCTCAGGGCTCGAACAGAGACGATGAACCTATTCGTTCAACGCTCTTTCGTTTTCTACCCGTGAATGAGTCCGGCAAGACAAGCGAGTTCATATTTGCGTCAGGCGGAACAGGCGGCGCGATGAGCATGGCGATCTAGGCTTATCCCTGTAGGCAGTCCGTAATCTCAGCGAAACGCGTCCAGGAAGGAAATTTCGTTGGGATCGACATGCTTGAGGGTGAAGTGGAACGTGGTTCCCTCACCGGGCGTCGAGTCGGCCCAGATCTTCCCGCCGTGAGATTCGACGATCGTCCTGCAGATCGACAAACCCACACCCATGCCGCTTTTCTTGGTGGTGTTGAATGGTGTGAAGAGTTTGCGCAGAACTTCCGGCGCAATGCCAGATCCGGTATCTTTGATGCTGACCTGGACCATTGGGCCATCCTGCACGATTCTGGCGCTGATTGTCAGAGAACGCTGCTGTATTCCGTGCATGGCTTCCACGGCATTGCGCAGAAGATTGATGAGGACCTGCTGAATTTGGACCCGGTTGACGATGACCTGCGGGCTTGTCGACGGGAAATCGAATTCGACCTGTACGCCCTTTTCCTTCGCGCCGACGAGGCCTAGCGCGCTAGCCTCCTCCACGAGGCGCTGAAGATCCTCGATCCGGTGTTCCGTTTCTCCACGGGCGACGAATTCTCTCAGTTGGCGGATAACTTCGCCGGCGCGCAGGGCTTCCTCCGCCGCTTCATCAACGGCGAGTTTGAGAGTTGCGACTTCGTCTCCCTGCATGCGGTCAAGGATCAGGCGGCATCCCTTGAGATAGCTGGCGATAGCCGTGAGAGGCTGATTGATCTCGTGCGCCAGGGTCGAGCCCATTTCTCCCATTGCCGTGAGACGCGACATGTAGGCCAGCTCTGACTGAAGCTCCTGCATGCGCATCTCGGTATATTGGCGCTCGGTCAAGTCGCGAATGAAGGCGGTGAAGTATCGCTCGCCTTCCCAATCCATCTCGCCGACCTGCACTTCCATGGGAAAGGTCGAGCCGTCCTTGCGCTGCGCCATGGCCACGCGGCCATTGCCGATGATGCGACGCTCGCCCGTGCGGAGATAGCGGTTCATATAGCCGTCATGCTGCTCGCGATAGGGCAGGGGCATGAGGAACTTCACATTGGTGCCTATCACCTCTTCCGGCAGATAGCCGAAGACGTGTTCGGCCGTCGCGCTGAAAGATTTGATGATGCCTTTCGCATCGGAGACGATCATCGCATCGGGAACGGTTTCGAGAATGGAGCGCAGGTGAGCCTCGCTTCGGCTGGAACGCTCTTCACTCGCCCGAAGCGCAATTTCTGCGATCTTTCGGGCTGTGATGTCCTGCGCAGTGCCGATCTTGCGGATCGGCGTGCCGTCCTGGTTCAGGACGGTTCTGCCGACGGCCATGATCCAGCGCTCCTCGCCGGTATCCGCCCTGAAGATGCGGAAAGTATCGCTGTAGGTGAGAGGTCCTTCATGTGGCTGCGCAAAGAATGCGCTCGCCACCCGATCGCGATCTTCCGCGTGGACCAACTGGAGAGCGGTGTCTCTGTTGACCGAGGCGCTCGGCTTGAGACCGAAGATTTCATAAGTTTCCGGCGTCCACTGGCGATGGCCCGTGACGATGTTGTGGTCCCAGATTCCAAGACCCGTGGTCTCAATGGCGAGGCGAAGGCGCTCTTCGCTGTCGCGCAACTTGTCCTCGGCGGCGCGGCGATCATGAATATCCGAAATGGTGCCGGCCCATTCCTGGACCTCTCCCGCATCGTTCAGGAGCGGAACGGCTCTGCAGAAGACCCAGCGGTATTCGCCGTCCAGATTTTGGATCCGGTGCACGATCTTCGCCGGTTCTCTCGTGACGACGGCTTCCTGCCAGGCCAAGTCTGCATGCTCCCGGTCTTCCGGGTGCACAATGTCGAGCCACCCTAAAGGAGCGCCGGTAACGGGATCCTGGCCGCAGAATTCACGCCAGCCCCATCCTTCGAGATAGGTGCCGTCGGCGGCAGCGCGCCAGCCAATCGCGGTGCTGGTCTCGATCAGGGCGCGATGTCTCTGCTCACTCATCCGCAGATGTTCGGCGGCAGCCTTGCGCTCATGAATATCCGTGAGCGAGCCGATCCATTCCAGCACCGTGCCCTGTGAATCGGCCAATGGGATTCCTGTTGCGAGCATCCACCGATACTCTCCATTCGGCATCAGCACACGATATTCCGCCGTTCCGAATTTCTCTGATCGAAAGAGATTGAGCCAGGTTTCGGCGACACGGCCGCGATCATCCGGATGCACGGCAGAGAGCCAGCCGTGGCCTCGTATCTCATCCGCACTTTGTCCGGTGAACTCCTTCCAGCCCCAACTCTCGATCACGTCGCCATTGCTGTTTGCTCGCCAGACAAGGGCCGTGCTGGCCTCGACAAGAGACCGGTAGCGTTCCTGGTTGCGGCGAAGACTTTGCTCGGTTTTCTGGAAATCCGTGATGTCACGGGCAATGCAAAGCAGAGCTTCAGGTCCGTTGTCGTGACCCAGAATGGGTGAGATGGAAACATCCCACCATTTAGGCTCTCCTTCCATTGCCGGACCCAGAGCCTGGAAATGTCCCGACTTGCCGGAGAGTGCGCCTTCCAAGGCTTTAAGCGCCTTATCCTGATAAGAATTGGCCCAGATCTTAAGCCACGAGCTCCCCTCGATATCGGCAGCTCCATTGAGCCTCATCGCCTGCCGACCGCTGTCGTTCATGAATTGGATACGGCCTTCCAAGTCGATCACCATGACGGAGCCGTCAAAGCTCGCGAGAAGCCTTTCCGCGAATTCCGCATTGGTCGAATAGACGGATCGCGTCTGGCTCAAAGCATCGATATCGGTGCTCGTGCCGATCCATCGCTCCACTCTGCCTTGGCTGTCGCGAACGGGATGGACGCGAGATGTGACCCGACGATAGTCGCCGGAATGATGACGCAGACGATATTCAACCTCATATAGCTCGCCGGGCTGGGCTTGATCGCCATCGGCAGCTTCGATGCCGCTCTGATCGACTGTCGGTGACGACATGCGGCTTCTGCTCAACTCCCGCAACTTGATCTCGCGCGTGATAGAACGGGCGAGCGCCAGGAGGCCATTCTCTTGCTTTTGCGTGAGTGGCGTTGAACGAGGATTGCTGTCGAAGACGCAGAGCGATCCGATGGATACGCCATCTTCTGTAATGATGGGAGCCGCCGCATAAAAACGCAGATGCGGTTTGCCTGTGACGAGAGGATTGGACCGGAATGCAGGATGTTGCGCGAGGTCAGCGATGCTGACAACGCCTCTGTCGCTGCTGTTATCGGCGCCAATGGATTCATGAATGGCGATCTCCTGAGGGAGATCGCCGATCCTTGCCTTGAACCACTGGCGTTCTTTGTCTAGGAAAGACACGCCAGCCATGGTGCAGCCGCACAGATCCGCCGCAAGCTGTGCAATATCGTCAAAGGCCTCTTCCGGTGGCGTGTCGAGCAGATCCAGTTGGCGCAGCGCCATGATCCGCAGCGCTCGCTCTGTTGAGGCAAGGACGTTATCGATTGCGTTGAAAGTCATGGATGGCAAGCTGGGGCAAATGTCGAGTGGCGACGTCAGAATGGCGGCCTCGAACATCAAAAGAAATAGCAAACTTCAAAAGAACTTATAATTTCAAGCGATACTGACCTGTCGGTTGCAACTGAATTCCATAGATAGATCACGTTACAACATTTGTTTGAGATTGAAGAGCTTGCCTTCAGCAGGCACGTTGCAGTGGTCCCGTCTTGGTGGGGCGCCGTTCGGCTTTCCTTCGCCACTTTGCAAGAAAGTGCGGAATATCGCAGGCGGGAATAGGCCTCGCATAGAAAAAGCCTTGCACGTGATCGCAGCCTAGCTTGCGAAGGCGCTCGGCTTGTCCCAAGGTTTCCACTCCTTCAGCGGTTACCTGGAGCTTTAGGCTTTTGCCAAGTCCGATAACTGCGGCGATAATCGCTTCGTCGTCCGGATCGTTCTCGAGATTTTGCACGAAGCTCCGGTCGATCTTGATATGATTGACCGGAAATTGCTTCAGATGTGTCAGCGAGGCATACCCGGTTCCGAAGTCATCAAGGGCAATGTGAATATCGTGCTGCCGGAATTGCTCGAGCAACTTTGAGACGTTGTCGGAATTCCTGCCGAGAAGAACCGTCTCGGTAACCTCCACTTCAAGGAATTTGGGAGAAACCTTGATCCAATCGAGGGTCCGCAGCATGTTGTCGACCATGCCGGGTTGAATGAACTCGGCTGGGGAGAGGTTCAGCGCGACCCTGCCGATCGGAAGATCGTCGTCGAGCCATTGCCGGAGATCCGTGGCGACACGCGACATCAGCAATTTGCCGATCTCAGAGGCAAGCTCGTAATCCTCGAAGGCCGCGCCGAATGTTGCCGGCGTCAGAATGCCTCTGCGCGGGTGGTGCCAACGGGCGAGGGCCTCGAAGCCGACAACCTGACCGGTGTCGAGCGAAATCTTCGGCTGATAGAAGGGGACGATCTCGTGATTGAAGATCGCATCGCGCAGGCTTCTGCCCAAGGAAACACGCTGCTCCGTAAGGTGGCGCATCGTGGACGAATATGTGACGACCTGGTGCCGTCCTTGCGCCTTTGCCTGATAGAGTGCGATATCCGCGTCCTTCATCAGCTCTGCGGGTTCGTCGTCATGGTCGGGATAGGCTGCGACACCGATGCTGACCCGCGAAACCAGCGTACGCTTCTGATAGGTGAATGGCTGGCGGAGCGTTTCGAGGATCAAGGATCCCAGGCGCGTCGAATTTTCCAGCTTCAAGGGCTCCACGACGAGAATGGCAAATTCATCGCCGCCGAGCCGGGCAACCGTATCGCAATCTCGCACCATGGATGAAAGGCGCGAGGCTGTTTCCTTCAGAAGGGCGTCGCCCGCATCATGGCCAAGGGTGTCATTGATGTCCTTGAACTCGTCGAGATCGACCAGAAGAAGGCTGACACTTGTGCCGTTCTGCTTGGCATTGGCAAGCGCTGCGTCAAGGCGCCGTTGGAACAGGCTGCGATTGGGAAGGCCTGTCAGGGGATCATGATTGGCCGAGTGCCAGATTTCCTCTTCTGCGTCCTTCTGGTCCGTGATGTCGAAGGTCACGCCGACTATCCTGTCGGGGCCTGCTTTTTCCGCACGCACTCTGAACCAGCGCAGTTGTCCGTTGGGTAAAAGAATACGGCACTCGACGGAATCTGCGCCATAGATCTCAATACGCTCGAGGAAGTGCTTGACCTTCGGCTCATCGAGAGGATGCACATTTTCGAAGAGTTCTACCTCGGTCCCGGGGTTAATTCCGAGCAATGAGAGCGAGTTTTCAGAGCGCTTGGTCTCTTTGGTCCTTGGGTTGTATTCCCAAGCCACCATGTGGGCAGCTCTGAGAGCAAGCTGGAGGCGTTCTTCGCTGTTCCGGAGCGCATCTTCGGATTGCTTGCGCTCGTGAATGTCCATGGCGATGCCGAACCATTGCTCGATATCACCGTTTTCATCCTTCAATGGCTGGCCGCGAACGATGAACCAGCGATAGGAATCATCACATGCTCGCCGGATCGGGATCTCGACCTCGAAAGAGCTTTCTCTGGAGAAGGCATCATCCAGGAGGACGAGGGATTGATCTCGGCGGATCGGATGGACAATGGATTCCCAACGGCGACTGCTCCGCTCGTCACGCTCCAGGCCGGTATAGTCGTACCAATACTCGTTGCAGTAGCTGAAGGTGCCCTTCCTGTCGCTGAACCACACGGCCTGAGGCGACAAAAACGAGAGGGGCATGACGTCCACGAGGGTGCGGAACCTACTTTCGCTCTGGCGCAGATTTTCCTGCGCCTTGTGGATGTCCGTGATATCGCGCGAAACGCAGAGAAGGCTCTGTGGCACGCCATCATCGTTCATGATGGGAGTGATGACGATGTCCCACCATTTCGAGATACCGGTGGCAGTCGGGCAGGAACCCGCATAGCGCCCTATGCCGTCGGTCTTTGCGGCTTCAATGGCTTGAAGGGCGCTGCTCCGCTCCGCGATTGCGAAGAGATCTGTCCAGCATTGTCCTTGCACTGAGCCGATGTTCTCAAACCCGATGGACTTCAGCCCGTTCTCGTTCATGTAGAGAAGGCGCAATTCTAGATCCAAAACAGCAATGCAGTCGCCTGAACTCGAAAGAAGGCGCTGCTTGAGCCGATGGCTTTCGGCTAGAGTTTTCTCGGAGAGCCTGAGCTGCAACTGGCTGAGAACGGCTTGCGCCAGTCCGGTGAGGGCCAGCGCCTGCTCCTCTGAAAGGCCCCGGCGGCGGGCCTTGTAGTCAAGTACGCACAACGTGCCCAACGGCAGGCCGTCCTTCGTCGTTAACGGGATGCCCGCATAGAACGAGATGGGCTGGTCAGCATTGACGAGGGGATGGTCCTTGAAGCGTTTGTGCTTCTTCAGATCGGGAATGACCAATAGTTTGTTGTCGCCAATCGTATGGGTGCAGATCGACAATGTGCGCGGTATTTCGCATGTCTGGATGCCGTGAGCAGCCTTAAGCCACTGTCTGTCTTCATCGATGAAGCTGATCAATCCAATAGGCGCCTTGCACATATGGGCAGCCATGGACGCAATCGCGTCGAAAAAGCTCTCTGGTGCGGTGTCAAGAATGGGGAAACTTCGAAGCGCGACCAACCGGTCGGCTTCCTGCCAACTTGGATTGGGATCATTCATGGAGCTCTTCGACATGCAAAAACGCCCGACTACGAGAAATAGATGCTCAGAAGTGTCGGGCTCATCCGATCCAACAGGATGGCGTCATGCCTCGAGCCGAAGAGCTCGCCCTGTTGTTAGATTGGATCCGGGCTCAAACCGGTAAAATGGCAGGGCATCATGCGAAGCCTTCCGTGGAAGGTTTGCCATAGTGCTTTAATGACCAAGCGCCATGAGGCGAAAAAATTTCGTCACTCCCGAAATGGTATGTGCCGCTCCAGATAGAGTCAAGAATGCGTAAAGCTTGTCTCTTTCCTACAGCGTTAACGATGTTTTTGACATATCGCTTTCTCATGAGCTGAGACCCTCTCACGACGTGCGCATCGGTACCAAGAGAGTCCCAAGCAAGATTCCTGAGTTAAGACTGCTTTAGGCAGCTGTTGCAGAAATGCCTCTCTCCTGTCCCGAACATGGCTGGAGGACGTCGAAGAGGTGATGCCAAGCCCTCGGATTCGTCGGATTCGGAAGTCTTCGATAAGCTGAATTACGTAAAGTAAGATTTCGCATAATACTGAGTAATTTAATAAAGTTTCGCTCAATCTGTGCGCCCATTGAAATGTTGCGGCTTCTGTGATCCAGCGAAAAGAACTGATTCTGATCAGTGAGTTAGCATTGCCTTTCGGGCTGAACCCGAATTCTCGCAAGGGCTACAGCCGAATTTGCGAAAGAGTTAACGCCCATTAACCAATCGATGGACTTCCCCTGCTGTCACTACGTATTGCCCCTCCAAATGAGGGGGAATAGCTTTCATAGGCCGAGTAACAAAAGTATTCGTCTTATATGGCGGGCCAGCGGCAAGGTGTGTGTTGTGTAGAGTAAGTAATTAAATTATGGGCTGGGGGGCCTATCATGTATATCGTTGTCGATGATCGACAGATAGTGACGTCAGGGTATGTGGCGAGCTTCAAGCGGGAAGGTGTATCTTCGATCGGCTTGTATGCGAACGAGTTCAGCGAATGGCTGGAATCGGCCTCTGACATGGACATGGATGCCATTCAAGGGTTTATCCTCGGTAGCTTCGAGCAACGTGCCAGCTATGCCGAAAGCATCAGGCGCCATTCCAAAGCGCCCATCATCGCCTTGAGCGATGTAAGGTCTCTTGACGAGACATTGGAGCTCTTCACCGCGAAATTCGACGATGTCGTTCGCAAGCCGGTTCATGTCCGGGAAATCCTCGCGCGCTCTCAAGCCGTTTGGCGGCGCGTGAATGGAAGCCTCGGAAAGGCGAGCCATAACGACAATGACCGTCTCAAGGTTTATTTCGACGGGCGTGATCCTGAAGTCGACGGTATTCCTCTCGCCCTCCCGCGACGTGAGCGGCACATTCTGGAATACCTCGTTCGAAAGAAGGGGCATCGGTTGACGAAGAAGCAGATCTTCGACGCTGTCTATGGTCTCTACAGCGACGACGTCGAAGACAGTGTCGTGGAAGGCCACATCAGCAAGCTCCGCAAGAAGCTGCGCCAGCGCCTCGGCTATGACCCGATCGATGCCAAGCGCTATATCGGCTACGCCTATACCGGCGCCGTTTCCTGAGAAGCCGGTAGGCGCCTCCACTCACCTGAACCTCTCCCACCTATGTCGGCATAAATTTGCCGGTCTCAGGATCCGGAGCAAGGCCGCAGGTCACTGAACGATATCAATAGAGGAGCCAGGTCTTTTACGGACCTGGCTTCTTCGTTTGCGGCCAAGCACGTCGTGCAATCTGCGCTCAAGGTCGGGACCCGTCACGCGGCAATCTTCCATCGTTCTGGCCAGCTTGACGCAAGGTAGAGCCGGTAGTGTCGGCAAACATAACCTTAAATACCATGTCCTATGCCCATGCCGCTCACGATGTCCCGCAGAACCGTTCTCATTGCGATCGCTGCCATTGCAGTCACCGCTCTTGCCGCCGCCGCGCAGCTGCCAGCGATGAACATCGCCGTCGCTCGCGCAGGGAATCCATCGTTTACGGAGTTCTCCGAAGCGCCGGCAGCGCGCGGCCCCAGGCGTCAGAACTCAATCCACGAACTCTCTCACCGGATCAGCCGTCTGGAGCGGAGAGTTTTCACCTTCACGTCCGAGATTACGGCCGCCTGATCCGGGGCGCCATTCAGTCAAAGTCCTAACACTTACTCCAACAGATATGAGACACGGCGATGGACGACCTTCTCCTTGAGTTTCTCACAGAGACCAATGAGCATCTTGAAACGGTCGATGTGGAGATGGTCCGCTTCGAGCAGGATCCGAACAACCAGGCGATCTTGAGCAATATCTTCCGTCTGGTTCATACCATCAAGGGAACCTGCGGTTTCCTCGGACTTCCGCGGCTTGAAGCCTTGGCCCATGCTGCGGAAACGCTCATGGGCAAGTTCCGCGATGGGATGCCGGTGACGACCCCGGCTGTATCGCTGATCCTGACGACGCTCGACCGCATCAAGGACATCCTCGGCGAGTTGGAGCGCCATGGCACGGAGCCGCAGGGCGACGACAATGATCTGATCGAAGCGCTCGATGCAATGTCATCCGGCCAGGGGCTCGCCCCTGAGCCTGTTGCCGCTCCGGTTGCTCCTCATACGGTCGGCACGCTCGTTCATCAGGTGCTTGAACGCGAACTCAAGCCGGGAGAGGTCTCTCTCGACGAGCTGGAGCGTGCCTTCCAGGCCGCCCCCGGTCCCGATGAGGACAAGGCCTCCGGAACGCTTGTCTTTCAGGTGCTCGAAAGAGCGTTGAAGCCCGGCGAGGTTTCGCTCGATGAGCTGGAGCGCGCCTTCCGCGATGCTCCGGGGCCGGATGCTCCGGCTCCTGCCAAGCCTGCCGAAGTTTCCGCTGCGCCTAAAGCCAGCACACCGCCGAAGGCGCCCAAAAAGGAGAGTGAGACTTCAGAGCAAGCTGAAGGCGGGGAGGGCGTTGCAGGCAAGGTTCAGACGATCCGCGTCAACGTGGATACGCTCGAACATCTTATGACCATGGTGTCCGAGCTGGTTCTGACCCGCAACCAGCTCCTGGAAATCGCCCGGCGCAATGCCGAGGATTACGGTTATAAAGTGCCGCTGCAGCGCTTGTCACAGGTCACCGCCGAATTGCAGGACGGCGTGATGAAGACGCGCATGCAGCCCATCGGCAATGCGTGGCAGAAGCTGCCGCGCGTCGTCCGCGATCTGTCGAACGAACTGTCGAAGCAGATCGATCTGGTGATGCAGGGCGCCGATACGGAGCTCGACCGCCAGGTTCTGGAAGTCATCAAGGATCCTCTCACTCACATGGTTCGCAACTCGGCGGACCACGGCATCGAAAGCCCGGCCGATCGACGCGCGGCAGGAAAGCCCGAGAAGGGAACCATCCGCCTCAATGCCTATCATGAGGGCGGGTCGATCACGATCGAGATTTCCGACGACGGCAAGGGGTTGAACTACAACGCCATCCGGAAAAAGGCGATTGAAAGAGGCATCGCCACCGACTCCGAGCTGGAGCGGATGAGCGACGCCCAGATCGCCAAGTTCATCTTCCACCCTGGCTTCTCCACGGCTGCCGCAATAACGTCCGTTTCCGGACGGGGCGTCGGCATGGATGTGGTGAAAACCAATATCGAGCTGATCGGCGGCACCGTCGATATCCGCTCGGAAACAGGACGCGGGACAATCTTCACCATCAAGATCCCGCTGACGCTGGCGATCGTTGCGGCCCTGATCGTATCGTCGAAGGATCTACGCTTCGCTATCCCGCAGGTGGCCGTGTCAGAGCTCGTCAGGGTGTCTCCGACCTCTGAGCACTCCATCGAGCGGATCAACGGAACGCCGATCCTTCGCCTGCGCGACCGGCTTCTTCCCATCGTGCCGCTCTCGAAGGTCATGCGCCTTTCCGCGGATGAGGATGTCGATACCGGCTTCGTAGTCGTGACACAGGTGGCGCAGCAACGTTTCGGTATTCTGGTCGACGGCGTGTTCCATACGGAAGAAATCGTCGTCAAGCCGATGTCGTCAAAGCTGCGGCATATCCAGCTCTTCTCCGGCAACACGATCCTCGGTGACGGCGCGGTCGTGCTGATCGTCGATCCCAACGGGCTTGCCCGAATGGTGGGCTCCGGCTCGCAGGACGATCAGTTCCAGACCGAGACCTCGCTCGATCAGGCGATTGCAGCGGCCGAGGAACTGACGAGCCTTCTCGTCTTCCGTGGCGGTGGAGAGACGCTGAAAGCCGTTCCGCTTTCTCTGGTGACGCGCCTTGAAGAGATCGAAGCATCCACGATCGAATGGGCGAGCGGTCGCCCCGTGGTTCAGTATCGCGGCCGCCTGATGCCCATCGTCTCCTGCGACGACGAACTGGAGGTGCGGCGTCAGGGCATGCAATCGCTCCTCGTCTTCTCCGACGGAGAGATCGCCATGGGACTTGCCGTGGCGGAGATCGTCGACATTGTCGAGGAAAGGCTCGACGTTGAGCTTCTCGCGGAGCGTTCCGACCTCGTTGGAACCGCAGTCGTGCGTGGGCGGACGACGGAAATCGTCAATATCGCCCATTACCTGCCACTGGTTCTCGAAACATGGTCGCGCTCGGATCAGAAGAGCAAGCAGGGCAGCACTCTGCTTCTCGTGGATGGATCGAACTTCTTCCGCGACATGCTAGTGCCGGTTCTCAGGGCATCGGGCTATCGCGTTCAGACGGCCGCCACCGCTCAGGATGCGGCTCGCCTTCTCTCGTCCGGGCTTCAGCCCGACTTCATCGTGACGGATCTCGAACTGCCCGGACATTCGAGCTTCGCCTTCATCGCAACCCTGCGGGCGGATGCCCAGTATCGGACCACGCCGATCGTCGGCCTGACCCTGAAACCTGATCCGCAACTGCTTGCCCTGTCACGCCGGTTCAAGATCACGGATGTCGTATCGAAGGTGGACCGTCGCGGCCTCCTTGCGGCTCTGGCGGAACTCGGCGGATCGCTTGAAGAGGCTGCATAACCATGAACGCTATCAATACGGTTTCCTTCGAAACGGCGAAGGCTTTCTCGAGAGAGATGGAATTCATCACGGTCAGCGTGGCAAACCAGCTGCTGGGTCTGCCGATCAACCGTGTGCATGATGTCTTTGTCGTGAGTGAGATGACAAAGGTTCCCCTGTCGCAATCGGAGATCGCCGGTCTGCTCAACCTGCGAGGACGTGTCGTAACTGCAGTTTCCCTCCGCAGTCGCCTCGGCCTCTCGGAGAACGAAAGGACTGGCCGCCGGATGGCGGTCGGCCTTGAAAATCAGGGCGAGGCTTACGGTCTGCTCGTCGATGAGGTCGGAGAAGTTCTCAAGCTCGATCCGGAAGAGATGCAGCCCAATCCCGTCCATATGGACCGGCGATGGGTCAGCCTGTCCCAGGGAGTGCATCAGCTTCATGAACAACTGATGATCGTTCTCGATGTCGATGCCGTTCTTGCTTTCGGAGCCGAACGGGAAGCGGCATGAGCATTGTCCTCCGCGCCATTTTCAATCATCTAACTAGATAGGATATGCACTGTGAGCCTAGATCTTTCGACCCCTGTTCTCGTCGTCGACGACTACCAGACGATGGTGCGGATTCTCCGCAACCTGCTCAAGCAGATCGGATTCAATGACGTCGACGACGCTTCCGACGGGCAGGCAGCCCTCGAGAAGCTCAGGGCCAAGAAATATGGTCTCGTCATCTCCGACTGGAATATGGCTCCGATGACCGGATACGAGCTGCTCCAGCAGGTTCGCGCGGATGCAGAGCTGAGCGCTTTGCCATTCATCATGGTGACGGCAGAGGCTAAAACCGAGAACGTCGTTGCAGCCAAGAAGGCAGGCGTCAACAACTACATCGTGAAGCCTTTCAACGCAGAAACGCTACGCTCGAAAATCAGTGCGGTTTTCGGCGGTTAATGGTGTTTGGGAGTGAGCCATGAACCCACGCAAAAGCTATCGCATCGAGGCTCATATGCCCTCTACTCCAGAGGATGAAGGGGCTGCCGAGCGCCACAACGAAGTCATGAACATGCTGGGAGCGATCAAGGAATCGATCGTTCCGGCGAAGGAGCTTTCGGCCTCCATCATCGAGGAGCACCGGAAGGATATGCAGGAGGCCATGCGCCTCAAGGTCGAGCTGGACTCGATCTACGAAGCGATCGAGCGCACCAAGCGCGAGATCGCCACGCTGCGCTATGCCGGCGCTCAGGGCCAGGAAATCAACCGCGTCACCGACGAACTGGGTGCGATCGTCCTCGGAACAGAGACGGCGACCAACTCGATTCTCGCGGCGGCTGAGAGGATCGATGAGCTGTCGGGGAACCTGTCGGCTCGTCTCTCCGGCGGTGATCAGGAATTCGCCCGTGAGATCTCGGATCAGGTGATCAGCATCTTCGAAGCCTGTAACTTCCAGGACATTACCGGCCAGCGGATCAGCAAGGTCGTGAATGCAATGCGCTTTGTCGAAGAGCGCGTTCACGAGATGATCGAGATCTGGGGCGGCCTCGAGAGCTTCAAGGATATCGAGACGACGGAAGAGCAGCCTCAGGGTGATGCAGCGCTCCTGAACGGCCCGGCACTTGCGACCGACAAGGGCATCACGTCTCAGGATGCCATCGACGCCCTGTTCGGTTAATCCGTTTGCTTCGAGAGCGCCCAAGCCACGGGCGCTCTTTTATATTTTGTGATGGCGGCACCTGCTCACCAATTTCGGCGCCGGTATCATCATTCACTTTCTGTCGCCGACAGACGGTTGAGGAAACTTTGGACCGCTCCTGACTTCAGCAGCTTCGAAAGAGTGTTGAAGGATCGCTGATCCGCAGCGAGAACGACACCGCCGCAAACGGCTCCTTCTCCCGAGAAGCGGTAGCGGATGACATTTGCGGCTTGCAGACCGCCTCCGGACCGCGCCACAAAACCCTGAAGCGTTCCTGCACGATCGCTGCGGCCATTCTCGATGCTGAAGCCCGAGAAGTGTCCCTTGATGACATAGGGTATGATCCGCATCTTGCGATCCTTCCGGTAGGCGACACCCATCAGCCTGTTCGCGAGAGCTGCCACGATGTCCGGGTCGAAGTGCAGAAAGCCTTCGAATGAGACCGGCCGGAGTTGCGTTGCGAAATGATCGAAGACCGCTATCGCCTGCAATCCATCGAGGCATACGAAGATCCGTCGATGATCATAGTCTGGACCATGGACGTTCGTCCTGATCTGGAAGAGGCTTGCTCCTTCGAGCGTTTCATGAAGCTCGATCCATCCGGTGCCGGCCCTCTGCTCACGGCCATCCGGAAGGGCGATATTGTGAGCCCGTGAGGAGATGAGGAACTGACGCGCTGACCCGCTTTCGTGAAGTTCCGATCCCTTTGGGTCGACGATCCAGGGATTGCCGCCACTTGAATAGACGAACGAGGTGCAATCGAAATGCCCGTGCTCATGCTGCCGTCCGGCAGATGAGGTGCAGAAATAGCTCCATTGGGATGTTCGCTCGTAGCGCCGCATCGCAATGAGGCCGTCTTTAGGCGAACAAGAGACCCGATGGCCTGTTGGATAGGCAAGTTCCGCGGCAAGTTCCGGGTCGGAAAGTAGGTCTGTGCCATAGCCGGAGAGAAGGCGCCGCAGCCAGGCAGCATGATGATAGCCGTAGGGTGCATCGCCGAGAGGAGGCAGGGATCCGGAGGGGGCCGTCACGGCGACGAGCGGTTTAAGAGCTTTCGTGAGACGGGCGATCAGATCGTCGCGGAAGTTCCGTTCTTCCGGCTGTCCTTCAAGATATCGCGCCAGGATGAGGCCCAAGGAAATCGCTTCCAATCGAAAGTGAAGCGACTGCTCCATGAAGATCCCTTGGTCATCGACCAATCGGTCGAATCCATCACGCAGATGAGAGACGGCGAGAGATCTCCAGTAATTCGACAGAGGAAGCCGCGGGAGGGCATGTGCGACGGAAAGCAGAGCGCAGGCTGCATGAACTTGCACGAGAGAATGTGCAAAGACATTCTGGCCGACAATCTCCGCCAGAGCGAAAGCGTGCCGAACGATCTCGGCGAGAAGGGCCATGGCCTTTCTTGAGCCGGTTGTTCTCGATGAGCGCACAGCCAGAGAGAGGAGAAGCAGGAGCGACTCCGTGCGGGCGGACAGCGCCAGCGGGTGAGCGCTGATTGGGTCCTTCGGCTGCCCCCATGGATTGGCGAGCGACCAGGATAGGGCAAGATCGATGGCTTTGAGCAGGCTCTCCGAGGTGTCATCACCCTGTGCGATCCGAGGAAGCCATGACAGGGACTGAAATTCCTTACGCCATTCCGGCGACTGGAAGGGATCCGATGCCCATGGCAGTGTTTCAGGAATGCGCCATGGCGGAAAATCGCCAAAAGCCAACTCATCGGTTGAGACGGTCGGCGTGGCATTCTCTTGAAGAGTCTTGAGCTTGTCGTGAAAAGTGAATGGAGAGACGACAGCCTTGAGGTCCAGCAGCTGCTTCAGCAGGACAGCTCCTGTTTCCGAAGCGTCAAAGGTGTCGTCGAGACGCGCGATGAGGCTTCTCAGAAACGTCAAGGCATCCGACGGCTCATCTCCGGTGATCGCTTCGAGCAGAAGGCCATCTTCGAGGGAGACCTCAAGAGGCATTACAAGCGTCAGACTGGAATCATCGTTCCAGGTTTGAAAACCGATTTCGACTGAGGATGCGGATGGTGGGGGAGCAAGATCCAGCGTGAAGCGCCTTGCCTGCTTGTGAACAGGAAGGTCGATGTAGGCGCCGAGAACGGGAGCCGTCAGTACTTCCGGATAGGGCGGAGGGATCACCTCTCCATAATCGTCGCGGTAGACGATACGGGCGAGAGCGCCTTCGCCACCAGAGGCCTCATTGACGAGCTGCCCGCGGATGAGCAGGTGCCGCCCTCGTATGATCCCATAACGTAACCAGAGAGGTGTGGCGCTTAATCTCTTCCATGTCCGGCGGGGATCCGTCGCTTTTGCGACGTTCTGAAATGCCTCTTCCGAGCTCAAAGGGCCGGAGGCTTGGCGCAATTTCGGATCACGGATGGTGAATGTATGAGAGTTGCGCCAGCTGCGAATGCTGATGGATAGGCTGCTGGTAGGAGCCGGGATGAAAAAGCTGCAGGCAAATCTCGAATTGCCGGTTGAATGATCTGCATAGTCCGATCCTGCGATAGGCCAGCTATGAGGATCGATTTGTGACCTCGTAAGGCCTGGAACATGCACGAAGTCGAGATTCGCTCCGTCCTCCGTCAGGAAATCAACGCCGACGAGAGCAATGTCGTGAGCGGAACGACTTTCTTCCTGAGAGTCCCATTGAATATCGAAACTCAGCTCACACCAGGCATCGGCTTCGATCCTATCGAAGTTCAACGTGACTCGAGACCAGCGGTTATGGTTCGAAACAATGTAAGTCGCCTCATCGGCGTCGCGCGCTTCGCGGCCGGTCGTGCTGCCATTCGTCGGAGTGATGCTTCGTACTGGCGGCATGAGGCGAAAAGACTCTGGGTGGAGGACGTTAGTCGAGCATGAAACAGATGATAAATGAAGCGTCGGGCCTCCCCGTGGGAAGGCGCTTCACAAGAGGATCGATCAGCTGAGCAGGCTTGTCTCGATGAACAAGGCCATCCGGATCAACTCGGAAAGGCTGCGCGCCTCCATCTTGGCCATGACGTTCGAGCGGTGAATCTCGACCGTACGAATGCTGATGTTGAGTTCGTGGGCAATGACCTTGTTGGCTTTGCCCTCAACGAGGCAATCCAGCACCTGGCGCTCTCTCTGAGAGAGGGATTGCAGGCGAGCCTGGGTCTTGAGAAGTTCCTGGCTTCGGCGGACACTCTTCTCGTCGCAGACGAGAGCGAAGCGAACGACTTCCAGGAAACGGTCTTCGCGGAAAGGTTTTTCCAGAAAATCGATGGCGCCGGTCTTCATTGCCTCGACCGCGAGCGGAATGTCGGCATGGCCTGTCATGACGATGACAGGAACATTCAAACCTCTTTCGTTGAGGCGTTTGATGAACTCAAGGCCATCCATGCCCGGCATGCGCACATCTGTAACAATGCAGCAGCGGCCGGGATCCTGCACCTCTTTCAAGAATGCGGTGGCGGATTCATACAAACGAACATTCAGCCCTGCCGACACCAGCAGAAAAGCGAGCGCCTTGCGGACCCCAAGGTCATCGTCCACCACATAAACGACTGCCCCGCTCGACATTGGGCATATTCTCCTCGTCAAAAATTTTATTGCAAGAAACGGGCGCACTTCGGGCGCAAAATCTTATTGCTTAGGAATTGCGTCATTTGCCCCCAAGATGCCTGACATTCTCAGTCGGCATCGCCGTATCCCATTCGTGCTCTAAACTGACTGAAACAGCTCTTCAAGGTCTCCGGCTGCATGCAGCCTTGTATGAAAGGTCGCACTCGTCGGAGCACTCTTGCCCGCATACTCTGTATTGGCAGCATCCCGTATTGATGGAAATCAATGGAGGGCCCTTAGAGTTGAATTGTCGATCTACGTGGCATCGCGACAACACTCAAATGATATAGCGTTAAAAACTTCATGACATGCGGTGATAGTCTGCCTCGGTGGTCTCTGATCCAGGTAGCAATCTAAAGTCGGACTTCATTTCTTCAGGCAGGGCCTGATCCACGAATACGCCGACGGCGCGAGTCCGTGGGCAGGTCAGCCTCATGCAAGGTTACATGGGTAAACCCAACTTAACCATGATGGTTGGGAGATCTCTGTGACATCACCTGTCTATTTGTTCGATCTTGCATCGCGACAGGCGCAGTGGCTTGCCGCACGGCAGAGCACGATTTCAGGCAACATCGCGAACGCCAACACGCCGGGATATCGGGCGAGGGATGTCCAGCCCTTTGCCGATGTGCTCGACAAGACGAAGCTCGCCATGGCTGCGACCAGCAGCAGCCACATTGGTTTCGATGCATCCAGGCCGGACACCGCGAAGGTGAAGAAAGCGGATACCTGGGAAACCGTCTATTCCAATAATTCCGTCAGCATGGAGCAGGAACTCATCAAGGCCGGCGAAGTCGACCGTCAGCATTCGTTGAACACGAGCGTCGTGAAGGCCTTTCACCGCATGTTCCTCTCCAGCGTGAGGACGTAAGCATGATCGATCCTCTGATCGCATCCTCAAAGCTTTCCAGCGCCGGTCTCGAAGCCCAGTCCGCCCGTCTGAGGGTGATTTCCGAGAACGTGGCGAATGCCCAGTCCACGGGCCGGACGCCTGGCTCGGATCCTTATTCTCGCAAGACGATCACCTTCAAGTCAGAGCTCGACCGCGCGCTCGGCGCGTCCTCCGTTGCGGTCAAGGAAATCGGATCGGACGACAGCGCTTTCCCGGTCGAGTACGACCCCGGCAATCCGGCGGCCGACGAGAACGGAATGGTCAAGAAGCCGAACGTCAACATGCTGATCGAGATGGCCGACATGCGTGAAGCCAACCGGTCCTATCAGGCCAACCTGCAGATGATGAAGCAGGCCCGCGCCATGATCTCCGCAACGATTGATCTGATGAGAGGCTGATATGATCAGTGCAGCATCTTCGATTTCTTCCATGATCGACCGCCCCTCCGCCGTGGCCTCCGTGCCTTCCGCGGGAGTGAAGTCGATCGCAGGAGTGACCGGCACAGGCACCTCGCAGGTCAGCTTCCTCGATACTCTCACCCATGTCGCCTCTTCCGCCATCGATACGCTGAAGACGGGCGAAGCATCTTCCATTGCCGGCATTCAGGGCAAGGCATCGGTGCAGCAGGTGGCCGAGGCGGTCATGGCTGCGGAACAGACACTTCAGACAGCGATTGCGATCCGCGACAAGGTTGTCGCGGCCTATCAGGAAATCGCACGCATGACGATCTAAGGAGAGCACCATGAGGGCGCTTGCAATTGCTGCAACGGGCATGAATGCCCAACAGCTCAATGTCGAAGTCATTGCCAACAATATTTCGAACGTCAACACCACGGCATTCAAGGGTGCCCGCGCCGAGTTCACGGATCTTCTGTATCAGGCGGAGCGCGCCCAGGCTGTGCCGAACCAGACGGGAGCAAGCCCCGTTCCGGAAGGGGCGATGCTCGGGCTCGGCGTAAAGACCGCCGCCATCCGCAACTTGCATCGCCAGGGTTCGCTCGCCAATACGTCGAACCAATTCGACCTCGCGTTGAACGGCCGTGGCTGGTTCCAGGTCAGCTCTCCCACGGGCGATGTCCTCTACACCCGCGCCGGCGCCTTCAACAAAGATGCCAACGGCCAGCTCGTCACCCTCGATGGTTATACGCTCAATCCGGCGGGGCCCATCCTCATTCCGGCCGATGCGATCGATGTAACCATCAATGAATCGGGCGAAGTCTTCGCGAAGATCGCAGGGCAGGCGCAGCCGCAGAATCTCGGTCAGCTCAGGCTTGCCATTTTCGCCAATGATGCGGGTCTCGAGCCGATCGGCAACAATCTCTTCCGCGAGACGCTTGCTTCCGGAACGCCGAACGACGGCGCGCCTTCCGATCCGGGATACGGCAAGATCCATCAGGGCTATCTCGAGGCGTCGAACGTCGATGCCATCAAGGAGATCACCAACCTGATCACGGCTCAACGCGCCTTCGAGATGAACTCCAAGGTCATCCAGGCAGCCGATGACATGGCGGGCACCGTCTCCAAGGGCATTCGCTGACCGCGCTGACGTCGGAAGAGTTCGATGAAAAACAAACTTCGCCTTGCTCTTGCCGCTGTTGTCGTCGCCGGCGCATCTCATGCGGCGATGGCTGAAGAGCGCATTCTCCCGGTTCCAACGGTCACGATCTATCCGGGCGACCTGATCAACGAGTCGATGCTCAAGGACAGGACGTTTCCGGCGAACTATCGCTTCCGGACCGCTGTTGTGGAATCGCCGCGCGTCCTCACGGGCAAGACGGCTCGTCGCACATTGTTGCCGGGCGAGCCGATTCCCATGAATGCCGTCGATGATCCGAAACTCGTCACTCGCGGCATGCAGACGGCTATCCTGTTCGAGGAAGGTGGCCTGTCCATCGTCGGTGTCGGCCTGCCTCTTCAATCTGGGACCTTGGGCGAAACGGTTCAGGTGAAGAACATCGACAGCGGCCGAGTCATCAGCGGCCGGGTTCAGGCCGATGGCCGTATCCGGATCGGTATCCAATGATCCTGCGTGCCTTTCTCCTCCTCATCGCAGCTTTTCTCTCATCCCAGTCCTTTGCTGCGACGCGCATCAAGGATGTGGCGAATGTTCAAGGCGTGCGCGACAACCAGTTGATCGGCTACGGCCTGGTCATGGGCCTCCAAGGCACGGGCGATACCCTGCGGAACTCCCAGTTCACCGAGCAGGCCCTGCAATCGATGCTGGACCGGATGGGCGTGAATGTGCGGGACATCAATCTGCGCACCAGGAACGTCGCCGCCGTAATCGTGACGGCAGATCTTCCTCCCTTCGTCGGCGTGGGCTCGCGCATCGACGTGACAGTCACCTCCATGGGCGATGCCACGTCGCTCAAGGGCGGAACCCTGATGTTGACAGCCCTGCAGGGCGGCGATGGACAGGTCTATGCCGTCGCTCAGGGTGCTATCGTCGTGTCCGGATTCGCGGCTCAAGGCCAGGCGGAAACTCTCACATCCGGGGTCGCCACCGCAGGGCGCATTGCCAATGGCGCCTTGATCGAGCGCGAGGTCCGCGGCGGTTTCGATGCGGTGGGAACGCTCGCCTTCGAGCTGAAGAATCCGGATTACAAGACCGCGACCATGATCACGGACGCGATCAACCAGTATTCGCAGAGCCGGTATGGAATGCGCGTGGCAGCCCCGCGCGACTACCGCACCGTCGTTCTCCAAAAGCCGAAGACGATTGCCGCCACGCGCTTCATCGCGGAATTGGGCGATCTCGAAGTTCAGCCCGATACTCCTGCCCGCATCGTGGTGGATCAGCGCACGGGAACCGTCGTCATCGGCAAGAATGTGCAGATCTCGACCGTTGCCATCACCCATGGCGCACTCACCATCCGTGTGACGGAAGCGCCTGAAGTGGCGCAGCCCGATCCGTTCTCTCTTGGGCAGACCGCTATTGTTCCGCGCACCCAGATCACAGCTGCGGAAGAGCGCGTTCCTCTGGCAATTGTCAGAGGCTCCGATCTGCAGACCCTAGTGAGGGGATTGAACCAGATGGGCCTCAAACCCTCCGACGTGATCGCCATTCTCCAGGCGGTGAAGACCGCAGGAGCTCTCCAGGCTGAACTGGTGGTGCAATGATGAAATTAATGAACTTGCCCTTGCTCTATGCCGCTGCTCTCATCGCGGTGTCCGTGGCCGGCCCCGCCATGGCGCAGGATAAGACTCCTGAAGCGAAGAACAGCGCCTATTGCACCAATATCGCGGATGCCGCAGCGGACGCCCGCTACGCGCTTCAGAAGGAAGAGCTCGCCAAGATCGAGAAGGAAATCGAGGGCAGGCTCAAGATCCTCGAGGCAAAGCGCGCCGAGTATGAAGATTGGCTGCGCCGTCGCAACGAGGTTCTGCAAAAGGCGGATGAAACGATCGTTTCGATCTATTCCCGCATGCGTCCGGACGCTGCGGCCATCCAGCTCACGAACATGGACGAGGAAATCGCGGCCGCCGTGATCGCCAAGCTCAATCCTCGTTCGGCCAGCGCGGTGCTGAACGAGATGGAGCCGGCAAGGGCTGCTCAGCTTGCCAATATCATCACGGATGCGCCCAAGCGCGTTGCGAGCAACGGGGGGAAGGAATGAAGTTCGTCATTGCCATTGGCAGCCTTTGCCTTCTTGCGGCCTGCGCGACACGGCCTGAGGATCTCGGACGCGAGCCGGGCATGACGCCGGTCGGATCCGGCATCACTGTTGAGCGTGAGCCTATTCCGCAAGTGTTCCGGAGCACAGCCGGCGCAGCGCCGAATTCCACATGGAGCAATGCCAGCGCCGATCTGTTCACCAGCCCGCGCGCCCGGCAAGTGGGCGATATCGTCACCGTCAATATTCAGATCGACGACAAGGCCCAGTTCGACAATGCGAGCGACCGCTCCCGTTCGTCCAACATCGATGCAGGTCTTTCCTACGGCTTCGTCTTCAAGGGATGGCAGGCTGCCGGCACGGGAGATGTGGGGCTCGATTCCTCTTCTTCCTCGACGGGGCAGGGGACGATCGATCGTTCGGAAAAGCTGCGCCTCTCCGTTGCGGCGATCGTCACCGAGGTTCTTCCCAACGGAAATGTCATCATCAGCGGATCGCAGGAAGTTCGCGTGAATTTCGAGGTTCGTGTCCTGAACATCGCAGGCATCGTGCGCCCGCGTGACATCTCGCCGAGGAACACGATCAGCTATGACAAGATCGCCGAGGCTCGAGTTTCTTATGGCGGCCGAGGACGGCTGATGGAGGTCCAGCAGCCTGCCTATGGCCAGCAGATCTACGATGCGGTGACGCCCTTCTAAGAAAAGACAGGACCATGGCAGAAAAACCCGCATTGCCCTCCCCAGGACAGGCCGAGAGGAAGGAAGGCGCCAAGAGCCTGATCGTGACTCTCGGAGTGCTGACGCTCCTATCCGCTCTGATCGGCGGCGGATTCGGCTTGACCATGGTGGCGAACATTCAAAAGCGGGTCGAGGAGAAGTTCAAGGAGTCGCCGCAGCAGCAGGAGAACATGAGCCCCTATATTGGCGACATTGCCATCAAGCGGCTGTCGCCCGTCGTTACCAACCTCATAGGGTCGGACAGCGACTGGATCAGGCTGGAGGCATCCATCGTCTACAAGAGCGGAAATGAGCTCAATTCCGATGTCATGGTCGCGCAAGCCCGCCAGGATGTGCTCGCCTATCTGCGGACAGTGTCGCTGGCGCAAATCCAGGGGCCGAGCGGATTGCTTCATCTCAGGGAAGACCTCAACGAGAGAATGAAGCTGCGCTCGAACGGCGTGATCAAGGAACTCGTGCTCGAGACTCTCATCGTTCAATGATCCAAGAGCGCCTTTCGAAAATTGATTGTCGATATATTTCCATGAAAAATTTCATCTCCAAGATCATTCCAGCTCTCTGCATCGGCTTCCTTCTCGTCGTGGCAGGCGCAACAGCCGCGCAGGCCCAGGTTCCCAATCTCGAGGCACTGCTTCCGCCTGGGGATGGTGCTGCAAGCGGCAGGATCATCCAGATCGTTGCCCTACTGACGGTTCTCTCGCTCGCTCCGGGCCTCCTCATCATGGTGACGAGCTTCACGCGTTTCGTCGTGGCCTTCTCGTTTCTCCGCTCCGGCCTGGGGCTCCAGAGCACGCCGGCCAATATCTTTCTCATCAGCCTGTCCCTGTTCATGACGTTCTTCGTCATGGGTCCGACATTCGACCGGGCATGGAACGACGGGGTGCGCCCTCTGACGGAGAACAGGATCTCCGAGGCAGAGGCTTTCACCAAGACGGCCGAGCCGTTCCGCGAGTTCATGCTCTCGCATGTTCGCCCAAAAGACCTCCAGACTTTCATGGACCTCGCGGAGGCAGCCTACCCGAAGGCGGGTGCCGGAGAGAAGATCGACCTGCGGGTCCTCATCCCGGCCTTCATGATCTCCGAATTGCGGCGAGGATTCGAAATCGGCTTCCTGATCGCCCTTCCATTCCTGGTGATCGACATGATCGTGGCGACGCTCGTGATGTCGATGGGCATGATGATGATGCCGCCAACCGTCCTGGCCCTTCCGTTCAAAATATTGTTCTTCGTCCTGATCGACGGCTGGAACATCCTCGTGAGCGGGCTGGTCAGGTCATACTTCTAGGAAGCGCTCTCCATCCATTGACGGCTCCGATAAAAGAGCAGCAACCTTCGCACAAGGTTGACCGGGCAGAACTGAATCTCGACACCATTCATTCTTGCCGAGATTGTTCATGCCCGGTCGTCAACATGCCGAGAGATTGTGGGCCAGCCTGATCCAGCTGGGAGCACGCCGCCTGGCGGCCCTGGCGGCCATCGGCCTGATCGTGTTCCTTGCCGTCGGCTTCGGCGCCTATTATCTCAGCCGCCCCTCCCAGGAAACGCTCTATACCGGGCTTGATCGCGAAGATATCGGCCGCATGGGGTCCGTGCTGAAGGATGCGGGCATTCCCTTCGATGTCAGCTCGGACGGCACATCGCTTCTGGTGAGCTACGGCAACACCGCTCAGGCTCGTATGATGCTGGCCGAGAAGGGACTGCCGCACAGCACCAAGTCCGGCTACGAACTTTTCAACGATCTCGGATCGCTCGGCCTGACCTCCTTCATGCAGGAAGTCACCAAGGTTCGCGCCATGGAAGGCGAGCTTGCACGGACGATCCAGGGCATGAAAGGCATCAAGGCTGCGCGGGTGCATATCGTCCTGCCCGAGCGCGGGTCCTTCCGCCACGAGCAGCAGCCTCCTTCGGCCTCCGTGGTGATCCGCACATCGCCTGCCGACGATGCATCCTCCGCTCAGGCGATCCGCCACCTCGTTTCCGCCGCCATTCCCGGCATGGCTGTCGACAAGGTGACGGTGATGAACACGGAAGGCACGCTGCTCGCCTCGGGAGACGAAGCCTCCAATGCCTCGACCGGAAAGCTCGCCAATCTTGAGAAGACGGTCGGCCTCGAAATCCAGGACAATGTCCGGCGCACTCTCTCGCCCTATCTCGGCATCGGCAATTTCGAGATCAGCGTTGCCGCGCGCCTCAACACCGACAAGGTGAACACCAACGAAACGATCTTCAATCCGGAATCCAAGGTCGAACGCTCGACGCGAACCATCAAGGAAACCGAGGTCTCGCAGAACAGGACCGGCCAGCGCCCGACGACCGTTCAGCAGAACCTGCCTGAAGAGAATGTCAGGGGAGAATCGAACGACAGTTCGAGCGAAGACAATCAGCGCCGCGAGGAACTGACGAATTACGAAATTTCGTCCAAGACAATCCAGACCATCAGCGATGGTTATGCGATCCGCAATCTCTCGGTTGCCGTTCTCGTCAACAAGTCCCGGATCGCGTCTCTCCTGGGCGATAATGCCAATCCTGCCGAGATCGACGCCAAGGTGGCTGAGATCGAGCAGCTCGTTGCATCCGCCGCCGGCTTCAGCAAATCGCGCGGCGATCAGATCAAGGTCGCGGCCGTGAGCTTCGTCGACGACGGCGGGATGCTTCAGCCAGTGCCTGGTCCCTCCGTCGCGGAGATTCTGACCCGTCAGTTCGGCACGGTCGTGAATGCGCTGACCATCCTGGCGCTATGCGCGATGCTGATCTGGTTCGGCCTGCGTCCTGCTGTTCGGATGCTGATCGCACGTCACCAGGCCGAGATCGAAATCCAGCGCGAGCAGATGGCTGCTCTGTCTGCCGTCGAAGCCGGCAAGGAACTGCTTGAAGCCGCCGAGCGCGAGGAGCATGCGCGCCAAGCCGCTCTGCAGGAAGAGGCCTTGCCGATGATCGAGCTGCAGCGGACGCCTCAGCGTAAGCTGGAGCAGATCATCGAGCTGAGTGAGGAGCAGGCGGCGGCCGTGCTCAAGCAATGGCTCGGCCAAGAGGCGGCATGATGTCCGGCTCCATCGCCAATCTCATCAGCGACTTTTCTTCTCCGACTTCCGCCGACGGTTTCGGAATCGGAATCCTGCGCCGGGTCAAGCAGGTTCAGGAAGAGGAGATTGTGCGCGTTCCGAGCGCGGCCGAGCGGCAGGCGGAATTGATCCAATCCGTTGAAGAGCGGGTGCGGATGGAGGAGCGTGAAGCAGCGCGCCTTCGTCTCGAAGAAGCCCTGGAGCAGGAACGTCAACGCCATCACGAAGAAATGGCCATTCAGCGGGAGCTCTGGGTCGAGCAGGAGGCGTTGCAGCTCTCCGCCCAGATCGTCAAGGCGGTTGGAAATCTCGAAACTGTCCTGTCGGAGAGAGTAACCAGAATTCTCGCCGCCGTGATTCCCGACGCGCTCAAGCAGAAGGCCATTGCCGAGTTCACCGATATTCTTGGAACGATCCTCTCGGGCGAGAATGCGCCCCTTCTGAGAGTGAGGGGCCCGGAAGACATCCTGTCGGGCATCAAGGCGGGCATGGTGCTGCGCGAGGGGCTCGTCGAATTCACGCCCACCGACGATGTGGAAGTAACCCTGACTGCAGGCGACACGACGGTTGAGACGCAGTTTTCCGCCTGGGTCGAGCGGTTGCAGACATCCCTGAAGGCAGAGTGATCATGGCGGGTCAGGACAAGAGCGAAATTCTCATCATCCGCAGGGGCGATGATGGCGAGGAGACCGTCAAGGGCGGCGCCTGGAAGATCGCTCATGCGGATTTCATGACGGCCATGATGGCGTTCTTTCTCGTCATGTGGCTGATCGGCATGGCCGATGAGGAAACGAAGGCTGGCGTCGCGAATTACTTCAACCCGGTCCAGCTGGCCAATTCCACCGCGAACAAGAAGGGTCTGGAAGATCCGCAGAATGTGAAGCCTGAGAACGAGTCGACAGAGAAAAAGGAAGGTCGCGAAAAAGGGAGCGGCGAGGGTACCGGCGGAAAATCGAACCAGTTGCAGAAGCCGCGCTTCAAGGAAGGAGCCCTGTTCCAGGATCCTTATGCAGTGTTGGCGAAGATTGCCGATGAGATCGAAGCCAATCCGCAAGATACCCTTGGGGCTGATGTCACGCCCGGTGAGCGCGACGATCCTGGCCTGAATGGCGGAGAAGCCTTCAGGGATCCTTTCGATCCGCTCTACTGGCAAGTCGCGCCCATCGATGAAATGAAGGCGGAGACGCCTTCCAAGCCCGGCATGGCGACGCCTGTTCCCACGAAGGCCGAGATCGATGCTCTGGCTGCGGCAAAGCGCAAGCAACCGGTGGATGAGCGTCGCGAGCCGAAGGCTCAGGCTCTTGCTGCCATACCGGATACGAAGATCGGGCCAGAGGCAAAAGCCGGTTCCACACCGGAGGCGGTCAGCCCTCCCGTCGATGCAAGTGCCGACCAGAAAGCGGCCGAGCTGAAACGAGAGATCATGAATGCGGTCCAGGGGGCCAGGGATATATCGCCCAAGCCGCATATCGAGGTTCGCCGGACGGGCTCGGGAACGATGATCAGCCTGACCGACGATTTCGATTTTTCCATGTTCACGGTAGGCTCTGCAGAGCCGAACCCTAAAGTCGTTCACGCCATGGCAAAGATCGCCGCGATCCTGCAGGCCAAGCCGGGCAAGATCGTCATTCGCGGGCACACGGACAGCCGTCCCTTCAAATCCGCGAATTATGACAATTGGCGGCTTTCTCATGCGCGTGCGCAGATGGCGCTCTACATGCTGGTGCGCGGCGGGCTGGATGAGAACAGGATCGTACGCGTCGAGGGTCATGCCGATCGGGATCCGAAGATCGCTTCAGATACCAAGGCCGACCAGAACCGGCGCGTGGAAATCCTCATCCAGGAGTGACGAAAGTGTACAATCTCTTTCGGGCTGCTCTCACGATCATTCTTGTTGGATTGTCGGGGGCGGTCGCGGCCTCCACTGAGAACCGGCAAGAGCCGGCGGCGCCCGAATCCGTTGCAGCGGAGCCGAAAGTTCTGCCTCCCGCGGTGCAGATGGTGCGCACCCTGCAGCTGATGCAGGACCAGATCGCTATCGGTTCCACCGAGGCTCATATGGGACAGCGAGGACTTCTGACGATCCTCGATACCCGTTTCATGGAACTCGATCAGAATGCCTGGATGGATCGCAGGAATGTGCGTGCGGCCGCAGCCTTCGTCCTGAGCGGCGGCAGTCCGCCAATTCTCAGGAAGATCCTGGAGATGGGCAATCCATCCCTTCCTCCGGAAGAGAGACCCTTCGTCGAGGGCGTTCTTGCCTATGTGGAAGGGCGAGAAGAAGAGGCAAAGGGGAAGCTTCTGTCGGTCGACATCGAATCTTTGCCTCCCATGCTCTCCGCGCAAATGGCTCTCGTCCAATCCGCGCTGCTCGTCCGCAGCGATGCGAAGAAATCCAATGATCTTCTTGATTATGTCAGGCTCCAGGCTCCGGGCACCCTTCTCGAGGAGGGTGCCCTGCGGCGCCAGGTCTTCGTGTCGAGCCAAACAGGCGATATGAAGAAGTTTCTTGCACTCTCTTCGGGTTACCTGCGCCGGTATCGGCACTCGATCTATGCAGGAAATTTCAGGCAGCGTTTGGCGTCGGTTCTGACAAGGATCGACTTTGGGAAGGATCAGGCGCTCTTCAACGCCGTCGTCGACGTTCTTGCCGATCTGGAACCTGATGCGCGCCGCGATCTCTATCTTCTGACCGCACGCTCATCCATCGATCAGGGCTTTACGAAATCTGCGTTGCTGCTCGCGGACAAGGCCGCTGATCTGTCGGGTACAGATATAGCCAGCGCCGCCCGAGCCAAACTCTATCGCGCGGCCGCCATGGTGGTGTCTCCAGAGACCATTCAGACGGCGGTCGAAAATCTTCAAAGCATCGACAGGGCTGTTCTGTCGGAGACAGATTCCGCCCTTCTGAACTCCGCGCTCGCCATGGCGGGGCAAATCCGGCTGATGCCGGGAGCAAAGATCGCGGAGAGCAACGGAAAGATATCTGATGGATCGGCCAAGGCAGAACCATCTCCTCAACAGGGCGGACAGCAAGCGCCAGAACAGCTTCAGGCTGTATTGAAGGCACGTGATGCCCTGAGCCGCATCGATAAGCTGATCAAGAACCCGGTATCGACAGTTCAATGAGCCCAATTGACCTCCTGCCTCGGAACATCACCCGGCCTGTCGATCCACAAGCCTTGCGAGACACTTCGACAGGCTCCGAGGCTGGCGAGGGCGGCGACCTGTCCCAACCATCGGAGGGTTTCGAGTCCCTGCTCGACGGTTTTGCAGAACAGCGGCAAAGCGGAAGCGGGAAGACGCAAACCACTGAACTTTCCGACACACTCATTCAATTAGAGGATAGTGGCGCGGCGGCAGAGACAAATCCCGACATCGCGGGAGCCGTCTTCACGCTGCTGGAAGGCTTCTTGCCCCGTGCGATTCCCCAATCCGGTTCTGCATCGACCAATGGGCAAGAGCAGCCTTCTGACAATGCGTCATTGCTCATGCTGCAGGATGTCCAGAATGCACAGGACGTACCTGATGCCGTGGGTACCTTACCCTCTTCCCGCATGCTGGTCTCCGTCCAGCATCAGGAAACGCATTTCAGGCCCGTTCTTGAAGCAAGCGAGGCGCAAATCGCCACGGAAGCACAAGCGGAACCTGGAAGCGGTGTTGAGAAAACTCAGGTCCTCCAGCTCAAGGATCATGCTTTCAACGTGCCATCCTCGAATGGGCAGAAGCGTTCAGATAACGCTGCCATGAAGGACATGAATGCTCCCTTGGCCGCGGCGCCGGCTCCCGTCGAGGAGACCGCCGGGCTTGAGGAGCAGATCGAGATCCGCACCTTGCCGAAGGTCGAGATCTCCAAATCCCAATCCGCCGAGAATGCGCATGGAGCGGACCCGCAGGGGCTTCCGCCTGCAACGCTCCACCGTCTTGCCAATGCCGTCGGAGCTGACGTCAGGGCGATGGCAGCGGAGGCGTCCTCACGCGCTCAGACGCCGGATGGAACCTCGAGAAACATATCGTTCAAGGCCTCCGAGAGCGCTCTCAGGATTCTCAAGCTGCAACTCCACCCGGCGGAACTGGGAGCGGTTACAGTCAAGATGAGGCTCGCAGGTGATACCCTGGAGATGGAGCTTCATGTCGAGAAGGAGGAGACGGCGCAACTGCTTCGGCATGACTCCGAAAAGCTCTCGTCACTTCTGCGTGGTTCAGGCTATCGGCCCGACGTGATCAGCATTCAGGTGGCCGACGGCATGGCTCAGGACCGTTCCTCCGCCTCCAGACAGGCCGACACGTCATTTCAGGGGCAATCCTTCGCACAGGGCGGAGATAGTCAAGGCGAGCGCTCTCGAAACCGGGATAATTCATATGCCGGCGCGAGAGCAGAGCAGCACAGGAACACGGGCGACGATGAGACATTGGGCAGCCACAATCGCGGTGGCGTTTACCTTTAGTTTCGCTGCATCCCAGCCTGCCGGAGCGCAGTCCGGCGGCCAGCTCTGCGAAAGGGAAATGCTGAGAGCTTCGGCGAAATACGGGGTTCCTTTGGGAATGCTGTATTCGGTCGGCCTCACGGAGACCGGGCGTCGCGGGTCGCTGCAGCCCTTCGCCATGAACGTAGAAGGCAAGGCTGTGTTCTCGAATAGCCTTGGCGAAGCCGTCCAGCGTTTCGAGGAGGCGCGCCGCTCGGGAGCAAAGCTCATCGATCTCGGATGCATGCAGATCAACCATCATTATCACCGCGAAAAATTTCAGTCGCTACAGAGCATGCTGAACCCGCGTGACAATGTGGAATATGCGGCACGCTTTCTGAGCGAGCTCAAAGGCCGTCACGAGACATGGACGATGGCGGTCGCCCGCTATCATGCCGGTCCCGACAATGATCCGGCGCAGAAACGCTATGTGTGCCGGGTGATCTCCAACATGGTTGCAACGGGCTTCGGTCAGTGGACGCCCAATGCGCGCACATTCTGCGCGGATGCCCCCAGCCTCGCCAAGGGACAGACAGCCTCCGATGGGTAAGCGTCGCTCATTAACGGGTCATCGTCAGAGCGAGACCCGATGTGCCGAGTGTTCCGCGGAGCGAAGCTTCCGTCCCTGACAGCTGAGCGATCTCGCTGCCACGAGAGAACAGCACGATCCGATCGGGCGAGAAGCTCCACGTATTGACATTGCGCAGGCTCTCGCTGGCGCATTTCGATATCGAGGCTTTGTAGAGATCGAGCGACGACACGCTGGACAGGTGGATGGTGCAGGAGACGCCCTTGCTGTCGGTGGCTCTCCAGCTTCCGGCGAAGGAGGAGGCCCGCTTCGGCGCAGTAAAGACACCGGGCGGCGATTCATGGGCCGGCCCAGCGCTGGGCGCAGGCGGCCCGGGATCGTCCTTTGAAATCACTGGCGGCTCCTGCGTCACGATAACAGGCGCTGGCAAGGCAGGCGTCACTGGCGGCAGTTGAGGATCATCAGGCAGGACTGAAGTGGGGCGAGGATATGCAGGGGTAACGACCCCGACATCCGATGGTGCAAGCTCGGCTGCAATGTACCCTGATGGCAGCTCACGATTCCCGCGGTAACCCCATGGCTGGGAATAGCTCGGATAGTTGCGCCGGATCCCAGGCGGCCCCCAGGGGCCTTGGGAATAGAGACTGTCTGCGGAGTTGCAGGCTGCGAGCAGGCTGGCCGCAGGCAACAGGAGAAGCGATGTGCGGAAAGTTCGTGTCACGAAATCTGTCTGCCTAAATCCCGCTCAATGCCGCAGAGCGGCGGCTGGGCAATAGGCCGAGCGGAAGCGGGAGGGAAGGGGGGTCAGGCGGGCTGAGGTCACGATCCTTGCAAAGGAATGTGGGTCGAACGCGCTCTCAAAGTCATCCGACAGAAAGACCCGGTTGATATGCACGCCGACGGAAAATTCGCCGAGGATCAGCTTGAAGGAGACGCTGACCGTATCATGCGCGAATTCCATATCCAGGACCACGCATGGCGGGTCGCCAAGAGCCGTGCTGATATCGGAAGCGCGTGCGTAAGAGAGGGTGTCGTCCTTAAAGAACAGCTCGGTGGATGATGAGACGATCTCGCTCATGTTTCCGTGAAGCTGATTGTTGACATAGGATCGAATGACATCCGAATCCGTCAGGCAGAATTCGGCTATGACATCCTTGATGTTGCAGGCGAGAACCTCTTCGAAAGCGTTCACGTCGTAGCTCCGATAGGTGAGCTCTGCCACATGCGAGGAATAAGAACTTCTCATTTCGATCTCGTAAGGATGTAGAACAGGATCTGAGCGACGGCCTTGAAGAAATCCGGGGGAATCATCCGATCCACTTCAACATGGTCGTACATGGATCTTGCCAGAGGCTTGTCTTCGATCACCGGAATGCCGTGCTTCTCTGCCGTTTCGCGGATTTTCAAGGCAATGAGATCCTTGCCCTTGGCCACGACGATGGGCGCGCTGGCCTCGCTGCGCTCATAGCGAAGCGCGATGGCGAAGTGGGTCGGGTTGGCGATGACGAAGGTCGCCTTCGGGACAGCAGCCAGCATGCGCTTGCGGACGCGATCCTGGGCAAGAGAGCGCATGCGCGCCTTGACCATCGGATCGCCTTCCATCTGCTTGTATTCCTCCTTCACCTCCTGATGCGACATCTTGAGGTCGCTGCGCCACTTGAATCGGGCCCAGACGAGGTCGGCCGCAACGAGGACGATTGTTGCAATGGCAATGGCTGAGACGAGCCGCATGGCCATGGTCAGCATAAGCTCAGGGATCAGGGTCGGGTCGCTGAACATGGCATTGAAGACCTTGTGTTGCTCCGATTTGAGAAGCAGGAGGGACACGAGTGAGATGGTCCCGAACTTGAAAAGGGACTTGGCGAATTCCACGAGGCCCGCGCGGCCGAAGATCCGTTTCCAGCCGCCCATGGGCGAGATCCGGTTCCATTGCGGACGGATCCTCTCCGAGACGAAGGAAGGGACGTTCTGGAAGATCGTGGCGGCAAGGCTGCATGCAGCCAGAATCGCAATGATAGGAACGAGAAACTGTCCGACTTCCAGGGCAACAGACTGAAACAGGGCGGCTGCATCCGTTCCTGAATCGAGCCGAAAATCCTGAGGCCGATCGATGAAGAGGGAAAGCTTCTCGCTCAATATCTTGGTATTGTTGCGGGCAGCGAAGGTCAGAACGAGAAGGATTCCGAGGATCGAGGCGAACATGGGAGCTTCCCTTGAGAAGGGAATGTTCCCCTTCTCAAGGGCATCTCGAACCTTCTTGTCGGAAGGAGCTTCTGTTTTACTTTCCTTGTCCTCTGAATCTGACATCGTGCGCCATCAAAGCTTAGACGAAGGATTCGTCGTCTGCTTCCGAATTGATGACGATCTCGCCACGTCCTGCCATATCCAAAGCCAGATCCGTAATCGAACGGCGCGCCTCCGCGATGTCCCTCTGCTGTGACGGCTCCTTGCTGTTCAATTCGTGCTCGATCATGCGGCGCACGCGGGATGACAGGGCAACCAGAACGACTTTTCGGAACTCCTCGTTGGTTCCCTTGAGCGCCAGAACGATCCGATCCGGCGGAACCTGATCGAAAAGCGTCGTGCGGTCGCGAGGCGTGAGCTTGACGATATCGTCGAAGGTAAACAGCAGACCGCGGAGGATCTCGGCGGATTTCGGACGAACGCTCGACAGGCTGGTCAGTACATCTTCCATGTGATCGCGTTCCATCTTGTTGATGATGTCAGCGATCTTGGCGTGTGTGTCGGACCCTGCATTCTTCGAGAAGTTCGCCATGAAGTCCTCATGCAGCGTTCTCTCGATATTCTTCATCGTCTCGTCGACGATAGGCTTCATGCTGAGCATGCGGCGCATCAGATTGTTGCGAAGATTCTGCGGAAGCTGCGCCATCACCTTGGCGGCGCAGGAAGGCTTCACCTTCGACAGGATGAGCGCGGCCGTCTGAGGGTGCTCTTTGAGCAGGTAAGATGCGATGGCGCTCTCCGAGACGGTCGAAATCCGCTCCCAGATGCTCCTGTTCGCGTTGCCGGCGACCTCGCTCATGATCTCGGCGATCTGCTCCGGCGTCAGGATGCCTGCGAGCAGGTTCTCGATTTGCGAGGCGCTTCCGATGACATCGGCGCCGATCGAGAAGTTCGAAGCGAAATCGTCGACGATCGTCTCGATCTGCGATGGCGAGACGGGCCCGAGCTGCGCGGCCGACTTCGTCACGAGACGAATCTCATCCTCGCTGAAATGCTTCAGGATCCGGCTGGCGGCAGGCTTTCCCATGGCCAGAAGCAGCGTTGCAACGCGCTCCGGCCCCTTCATGGGTCTCGTGCCGCTCGCTTTGGTGGAAATACTACCAGCCATGATGAGTGTCGCTTCAGCCGTTCATATCATTCGACGGAGGGCCGACGATCTCGGTGAGAGAGATGCCGAAGCGCGAATTGTCGTCTTCCACCACGACCACCTCGCCGCGCGCGATCACGCGTCCGTTCACCACCACGTCGACAGGCTCGCCCACGCGGTGGTCGAGGGGAACGATGGCGCCGCGGCCGAGCTTCATCAGGTTGGAGACGGGCATGGTCGCGGAGCCGAGCACGACCTGGATCGTCACGGGGATGCGCAGAATGGAATCGAGATTGCGCGCGCCTTCGCCTTTGCCGTCGCGAGCATTCGCGCCATTGAGGCTCTTGCCGAGCTCGCCTTCCTGCCAGGTGCTCTGATCCGGGAAATTGTCAAATGGATTGGACATCGTATGAAACCTCAAAGGCTGGAATTGCCGCCAGCCTGCGGCAGGCTGCGGGCGGTTTTCGTCAGGATCTCGAGCTGCTTGGCGACCTCACGCGCCTCCTCGATCCGGGTGCCGAGAAGAGCGAGAGTCTCCCGGCCTTCCGATCCGAAGCTCGAAACCGCATTCTGGGCGCCGATCAGGGCAGCCCCGGTCTGGTCGAAGATCTGCTTGTACTCGGCGTGATAGCGATCGAGGCGCTTCAGCTTCCGATACATCATGGCGACCATGCCGCTCGTGATGACGAGGGCGATGAACAGGATGGCGTTAGCGAGCGAAGACGTCATCGAAGAACTCCTTCTCCTGGTCAATCATCTCATCGACCTTGAGGACATACGAGCCGTCGGCTTGGCCGATATGGCACCAGAACAACCCTTGCTGGTTGCCTTCGAGCTTGACGCGACTTCTCGGGGTCGCCTGCAGCTCGATCACCTGGCCGACCTTGAGATCCGCGATTTCACCGAGCGTCAGGAAACGCTCTTCGAGAACAGCCTTGAGGGTGACCTCGGTCTTGCGAACCTCGCTGGCCATCTGCTTGAGCCAGCGCGGATCACGGCCGGTCGACTCGCCGGAGACCACGCGTGATAGGGTCTTCCTCATCGGGTTAAGCGCGGATTGCGGAATGATGACGAACATTTCGCCACCGCGATTGAGAGCCTGCAGCAGGAATTTGGCGGCGACCGCCTGATTGTTCCTTCGACCGATGACGGCGAAGTCCATGCGGGTTTCCAGGCGCTCCAGCTTGAACTTCGTGTCAGAGACGAGAGAGAAAGAGGCCTGAAGCGCCTTCGCGACCTGCTCGAAGAGCGTCTGAGCCATGCGGACTTCGATATTCGAAAAGCCCCGCGCTTCTTCCACCGGAGGCTCCGAGCCATCAGAGCCGAAAAGAACCTCCACCATCGTGTAGATGAAGTCGCGGTCGAAGCCGATGAGAATATGGCTGTCCCAATCCGGCGCATGGAAGATGCCGGCAATGGCGTTGGCCTCGTACATCTCCAGGATTTCGCTGATGCGGCCGCTCTCGATTCCGCTCAGGGAATAATACATGGGCGAAGCCGCCATGTGGCGCAGATGCTCGGCGCAGCTCGTGGTCATGCGGTCGAAGATCACATGAAGCATCGGTAGGCGGTCGATCGACAGACCCGCCGAATCGAGAAGCATGTCGCGAATGTCGTTGGCGCTATGTGTGCCGCTCATCATCAGGCAGCCTCTTTCATGTCTTCAGGGCGTCCGCCGGTCGTGGTGGCGGCTTCGACTTCATCGATGGTGGGGCGGTACTCGACGGAAATGCCCTTGCGCCCGTGCTCGACGGCAATCTGGGGAAGCGCGCCGTTCATATAGGCAATGAGCGCTTGCTTCACGATGACGTAGACGCGCGTCTGTTTCTCGCGGGTTGCCTTCACCTTGTTGGCGAGCGGCGAGATGAATGCATATGAGATGAAGATGCCGGCGAAGGTGCCGACAAGGGCCGATGCGATGAGGCCGCCGAGAATCGTCGGGGACTGATCGATGGCACCCAGAGCCTTCACGATGCCGAGCACCGCCGCCACGATGCCCAGTGCCGGGAGGGCTTCCGCGACGGTGTTGAGCGAGTAATAGGGCTTCGAGCGGTCGCGCTTGAGAGTGCCGATCTCTTCTTCCATCAAGGCTTCGATTTCATGAGGGCGGGCATTGCCGATGATGATCAGGCGGGCATAGTCACAGATGAAGAGCGTGAGGTCCTTGTCGTTCAGAACGCTGGGGAACGAGCGGAAGATGTCGGATTCTCCCGGCGCGTCGATATGGCTCTCGACCTCGTTGCGGGGCTTGTTCTTGAGCTCGCGGAGAAGCGCATAGAGAAGGCCCAGGATCGACAGGTAATGATCCCTCTTCGGAACCTTGCCCTTGATCGCCTCAAGCGCCGCACGTCCCGTATCCTTCACGAGCGGCATGGGGTTCGCGACGATGAAGGTTCCCACGGCAATGCCGCATATCATCACGTATTCCCATGGCTGCCAGATGACGGCGAGATGTCCGCCCATAGCCACGTAGCCGCTGATGAGCGAGCCGATGGCAACGACCAATCCGATTAAGACGCCCAACCTTCTAGTCCTTCGCGAAGCTCCATTCGGTGGATTTTCTAATCCTGGAGGCTTGCGCGAAGCTGGGACGGGGGCAGCAAGCCCCGTGCAAGGCTGGATGCGTAGAAATTTCGCATGGAGTCGTTCGTCCGTCCCATCGATGGGCGGAATATAGGCCTACGCCCCGGCGGCTCCCACGCAGTTTTATGGGAGCATTCGGATGCAATCTGCCCTCTACGTGTCCTTGTCGGCTCAGGTCGCGATGGAGAAGCGCCTTGCGACCATCGCCCACAATGTTGCGAACATCGCCACAGGCGGTTTCCGGGCAGACGAGGTCAAGTTCGAGGAGCTCCTGACGCGCGCCGGCAAGGATCCGGTGTCCTTCTCGTCATCCGGACAGAATTACATCTCGCGCCAGGCGGGGCCTCTCAACAAGACGGACAATCCTCTCGACGTTGCGATCCAGGGAGGCGCCTGGTTCGCCTACCGGGGGCCGAGCGGCCCGGTCTATACCCGTGATGGGCGCTTCAACATGAATGAGAACGGTGACCTCGTCACCGTCGATGGGAGCAACGTCCTCGACTCGGGTGGTGCTCCGATCACCCTGGATCCTACGCTCGGACCGCCGGTCATTGGACGCGACGGCACGATCACGCAAGGCGACAACCAAGTCGGCATCCTCGGGCTGTTCAATCTCGACAGCAGAAGCAAGCTGAGCCGCTTCGGCAATTCGGGCGTTGTGTCGTCCATTCCGGGCGAAGTCGTTCAGGATTTCATGTCGAATGGAATCCAGCAGGGCTATTCGGAGGGATCGAACGTCAATCCCGTTCTGGAGATGACGAAGATGATCGCGCTGCAGCGGAACTTTGAGAGCGCAGCCAGCACCATTCAGGAGAGCGAGTCGACCTTGATGGATGCCATCCGGACGCTGGGTCCTAGCAGCTGATGGACGGCATGAACGCTCTGAGCGATATCGAAAACCTGGTGCTAGCCGAGGGCGCCGCGCAGAAGCTGGTGCGGATCAGCGGCGCCATTCGCGAAGTGACGCCAAGTTATTACCGGGTCGGCGGGTTGTCGCAATTCGTCAAGCTCGGCGATCAGGTCGGCTTCGAAGCGCAGGGCAAAACGCAGACCGGCGAAGTCGTCCGCATCGATGCGGATGGACTGACGATTAAGCCGTTCAACGGACGGATCGAGGCGAAGATCGGCACCCCGGCCTTCATCGTCTCCAATAACGGTCTCAGTCCGGATCAGAGCTGGAAAGGACGCGTCATCAATGCTCTTGGCGAGCCGCTTGATGGTCTAGGGCCTTTGATGGCGGGATCGACGCCGGTTCATCACGATGCCGAACCGCCTTCGGCGATGACCCGCGCGCGAGTCCACAAGCCGCTGCACACGGGCGTGAAGGCAATCGATCTGTTCACTCCCATCTGCCAGGGTCAGCGCATCGGCATCTTCGCCGGATCGGGCGTCGGAAAGTCGACGCTGCTGACCATGCTGGCGAAGAGCGACGGGTTCGACACTATTGTTGTTGCTCTGGTCGGCGAGCGTGGCCGAGAGGTTCGCGAATTCCTGGAGGGACCTATCCAGGCGAGCCTCCATAAGGCCGTCATGGTCGTCTCGACCGGCGACGAAAGTCCAATGATGCGCCGTCAGGCGCCACGCACGGCCGTGTCTATTGCAGAGTACTTTCGCGATTGCGGCGAATCCGTTCTGCTGATCGTCGACTCGGTCACGCGCTATGCTCACGCGGCGCGCGACGTGGCGCTTGCAGCGGGCGAGCCTGCGGTCGCCCGCGGTTATACGCCGAGCGTATTCAGCGACCTGCCGCGCCTGCTCGAGCGCGCCGGCCCCGGCGAGGAGGGGAAAGGTTCGATCACCGGCATCTTCTCCGTTCTCATCGACGGTGACGACCACAACGATCCGGTGGCGGACAACATTCGCGGCACGCTCGACGGGCACATCGTCCTCGACCGTTCCATCGCCGATCAAGGTCGTTACCCGGCGATCAATGTGCTCGGCTCCATCTCGCGTCTTGCGGACCATGTGTGGTCGTCAGAGCAGAAAGAGCTGGTCCGGCGCCTCAAGGGATTGATCGCGCGCTATGAGGATACCCGGGATCTGCGCATGATGGGCGGATACACGCCCGGTGCGGATCAGGATCTCGATCAGGCGGTCGTTCTCGTTCCGAAAATCTATGAGGCGCTCCGCCAGGATCCATCGATGCCCTTGAGCCGCGATGCCTTCATGGATCTCGCGCAGACGCTGAAGCAATAGCTTTCGATGGTCTTCGCTCCCTCAACCCACGCCCCAGCTTCGCACAAGCATCCTGGTGTTAGCTTTCAACGAATTCGCAGGAGTTTCAGATGAGTCTTTATGGCGTCCTTCGCAGCGGTGTTTCCGGCATGAATGCTCAGTCGAACAAGCTGGGCACGGTTGCAGAGAATATCCAGAACTCGAGCACGACCGGCTACAAGCGTGCCTCGACGGAGTTCTCTTCGCTCATCCTCCCGTCCAGCGAAGGAAACTATAATTCCGGCTCTGTCACGAGCAGGGTGCGTTACACGATCGGCGATCAGGGACCGATTGCCTATACCACATCGGCAACGGATCTCGCGATCTCCGGCAACGGCTTCTTCGTCGTCTCGGATCCCGGCGGAGCCAATTACCTGACCCGCGCCGGCAACTTCGTCGTCGACGGTCGAAACGGCAATCTCGTCAACGCGGCCGGCTTCACCCTCATGGGCTATAAGCTGGGCGTCGACCCGTCCTTGAACAGTCTCGACGATGTCGTCCCCGTCAATATGTCGGATTTCGGCATGCAGGCTGCCGGATCGACCGCAGGCGCGTTCAAGGGCAATCTCCCCTATACCACGACGGAAGTGGCCGGAATTCCTGGCGCCGATTTCGTCGATATCAGCATCTCAAACCTGACGCCCCGCGACAAGATCCAGTTCTCCGTCGGCGGCGGTGCTCTTCAGACATTCAATGTGACGACGCAAGGCACTGTGGATGATCTGGTCACCGCAATCAACACTGCCGTCGCGGGCGGCACACTCAACGGAGTTGTGGCGTCCAAGGACCTGGCCACCGGCAATCTCGTGCTGACATCCGATCCTGCTGGCACGGGCGTCACCGGATCCTTCACGGATATGACGCCGGCCAAGAAGACGTCCTCTCTCCAGGTGTTCGACAACGTCGGAAACCCTGTCAAAGTCGATATTCAGCTGGAGAGAACCGGAGAGAAGACCTGGGAAATCGCGATCTATAACGGCACCACTCGGTTGGATGGACCGACAACGGTAACGTTCAACGACCTTGGACAGCTCGTCAGTCCTACGTCGTTGGAGTTCGGAATTCCCAAGGGTAAAAACTTCAAGCTGGATATGACCGGCATGACGCAGCTTGCGGGCGAGTATTCCGTCACGGGCTCGGCCAACGGCAATGGTCCGTCGGCCGTAAAGAGTGCGGAGTTCGCCCCCGACGGTACGGTCTATGCCGTCTATGAAGATGGATCCCGTGTCGCGGCCTACAGAATTCCGCTGGCGACCGTGCCTAGCCCGGACAATCTCTCTCCTCGTGCGGGCAACGTCTACGAGATGACGGCAAGCTCGGGTGGCTACCAGGTGGGCTTCCCGGAAACCGGCACTTTCGGATCGGTGACCTCCGGGGCGCTCGAGGGATCGAACGTGGATATCGGCACCGAGCTGACGGCCATGATCGAGGCGCAGACCAGCTACACGGCAAACTCGAAAGTGTTCCAGACCGGTTCCGAGCTGCTCGACGTTCTCATGAACCTGAAGCGGTAATGGCCTCGCTCATTCTCCCGGAATCCAAGAATGTCTCTTACCGTTGCCTATAACACGGCGCGCTCATCGCTCCAGGCATCGCAGTCGCAAATGGCGGTGGTCTCCCGCAACACGGCGGGTGCGACGGATCCCTCCTATTCGCGAAAGATCGGTGCGCTGAGCACGCAGGGCGGCTTCGCCCGCGTGGTGGTGCTCAGGGCGAGCGATCGGGCGCTCCTCAACAAGATGCTGGAGACCACGTCGGATGCAGCGACTCAGAAGGCGTTGCTCGAAGGACTCCAGCGCTTGAGCCATACGATCGGCGATCCGGAGCTGGATACATCTCCGGCTGCCCGCGTCGGTGCTCTCTCGGCAGCGCTCAAGCAATATGCGAACGCGCCTGACGACAATGTCCTGGCGCGGGGCTTCGTGAAGGCCGCCAATGATCTCGCGACGAGCCTCAACCAGGCGACCGCGAGTATCAATGCGGTGCGCCAGGAGACACAAGTCCAGATCGGCGAGTCGGTCGCCCGCATCAACGAGATGCTGGCCAAGTTCAAGCTGGCCAATGACGAGGTCATGAGCGGCTCGGCTTTGGGCCGTGATGTCTCGGATGCTCTCGATACGCGAGATCAGCTGATTGCAAAGCTGTCCGAGGAGATCGGCATCACCGTCGTCCCACGGGCCGACAACGATATCGCAATTTACACCGATAGCGGCGTGCCGCTCTTCGACAGGTTGCCGCGCAGCGTCCGCTATGACGCGAGCGTTCCTCTGGAGGCCGGCAAGCCCGGCGGAGCCGTCTTCATCGATGGCGTTCAGGTGACGGGCAGCAATTCACCGATGCCGCTGAACTCCGGCAAGCTCGTCGGCCTCGTCCAGTTGAGGGATGACGTGGCCGTCGGTTATCAGCGTCAGCTTGACGAACTGGCTCGCGGTCTCATCGAGGCGTTCAAGGAAAGCAAGGCGGGTCTCGCTGATCTGGCGGGCGTGTTTACCGAGAATGGCACTCCGACCATCCCCGAAATGCCTGCATCTGCGGGGCTGGCCGCGCGGCTCAAAGTGAACCCCAAGGTTGATCCTACGCTGAGCCCGCCCGGGCTTTACGAGAGGATCCGCGACGGCGATATCAATGGCGCTCCCTACAGGCAAGGCGATGGAACGGCATCGTTCTCAGCGCGCCTGTATCAGCTCGTCGATGCGATGGAGACCTCGCAGGATTTCGATCCGGGCCTCGGACTCGGTGATGCGCTGACGATTCAGGATTTCGCTTCTTCGTCTGCGGGCTGGGTCGAGGCCAAGCGGCAGGATTCCTCGCAGCAGCTCTCCTATCAGGAAACGCTGCTCGCCCAGGCATCCGAGGCGCTCTCGAACGCGACAGACGTCAACATGGACGACGAGACGGCTCTGATGCTGCAGCTGGAGAAATCCTACGCCGCGTCCGCGAAACTGCTCTCGGTGATCGACCAAATGCTCAAGACACTTCTCAACGCGGTGGGGTAAGGCATGAAAACAACATTCATCTCGTCCTCCACTCTCTGGAATTCACCCAGGGCCACCCTCGACAAGCTCCAGTCCGAAATCGTGAAGGCCAACAAAGAGGTCGTCACCGGACGCCATGCCGATGTGGGCCTCGCTCTCGGGCGCACGACCGGAAAGTCCCTGTCGCTTCGCCAGGAGCGGGCCACGCTCGACGCCTTGACCGATAGCAACACGACGGCGACCTTGCGGCTCAAATCCACAGCGGCCACGCTCGATCAGGTCCGAGCCTCCGCCAACACCTTCCGGGATTCTCTGATCGGCGTGAGAGTGGGGGTACAGGATGTTCCCCTGATCAAAGGCCAGGCCAAAGCGGCTCTGGACAAGCTGATCTCCGCTGCCAACGAGAATATCGGCGGGCAATACGTGTTCGGCGGCATCAACTCGAAGGTCAAGCCGCTGAACGCTTATGAGTTCGCTGCAAAGGCGGATATCGACGAGGCGTTCCTCACTCATTTCACTTTTCCGCAATCCGATGCGGCGCAGGTTGCCGAGATCACGCCGGACGAGATGAAGGCTTTCATCGAAGGGCCATTGGCCGATCTCTTCGAGAATCAGTGGAAAGGGACCTGGTCCGAGGCATCGGATAAAAACATCCAAAACCTGATTTCACCGACAGAGCGGGTCGAGACGTCCGCGAATGTCAACGAGACCGCCTTCCGGCAGTTGGCCATGGGCTACGTGATGACCTTCGACTTAGGGATTGAAAATCTCAACGACGGAGCGCGCGAGTACCTTCTCAACAGCGTGATCGGCACCTTGGGAAATGGCATCAACGAGATAACTCAGGTGCAGGCCGATCTGGGCACAGCGCAGCAGAAGATCGACGAAGCCAATGAGCGGATGAGCTTTCAGAAGAATTTCTTCGAGGAAAGGGTGACGAATTACGAGGCTGTCGATCCGGCGGAGGCGAAGGTGCGGGTCGATCAGCTCGCCACTCAGATCCAGACTTCGTATTCCCTCACGGCGCAACTCAATCAATTGAGCTTGATCAAGTTTATTTAAGGGCAGGAAAGCATAGATGTATCAGTTCTCCTATTCCGAGATTCTCGAGGATTCGCCGAAAGACTGCCGGCAGCGCGAGTATGAGCTTTTCGATCGCGCCATCACGTTGCTGCGCGCGGCGGAAGGGCATCAGTCGCAATCGCCCGAAATGCTCGGCGCCATCGTTTTTCTGCAGCGGCTCTGGACCTTCCTGATCAAGGATCTGGGCCATCCCGAGAATGCCCTCCCGGACAAGCTCAAGGGCCAGCTGATCTCGATCGGCCTTTGGGTCATGCGGGAATCCGATCTCATCGTGCGCGGAGAGCATTCCAATCTCGCGGCGCTTATCGACATCAACATCTTGATCAAGGACGGCCTGAAATGACTGCGAAAATGCGCTTTTCCCTCAAGGCCGGCGAACGGATTTTCATCAACGGCGCCGTGCTCACCGTCAGCCAGAAGGTTACATTGAGCCTTCTCAACGACGCACGCTTCCTTCTGGAAAGTCACGTGCTCCAGCTGGCGGATGCAACGACGCCTATGCGCCAGCTCTACTTCGTCGTCCAGTCTCTCCTCATCAATCCTCAGGAGGAGGAAAAGGGAATGCTGGCCTTCCGCAAGATCTATGATCCGCTTGTCGTATTGGCTCCGGACGATCATGTCAGAGCCCAGCTCAAGAGCGTTGCTGAGTTCGTCGCGGTGGCGCGTTTCTTCGAGGCGCTGAAGGTCATTCGGGGAATGTTCGAGAAGATCGAAGCGCCCGTGCCTGCCGAGCCTGTGGTCGTGTCCGAGAAGGCCGCCTGAAACGGAGACATGAGATGAATGTCAGTGCAATCACCCCTCCGGCTGCGGCGCAGAACGCGGCCGCGAGCCAGAACACGTCGACGGTCAGCTACGACAATTTTCTGAAGCTGCTGATGACGCAGATGAAGAACCAGGATCCCACGGATCCGATGAAGTCGACGGATTACATGGCGCAGCTCGCCACGTTCTCCCAGGTCGAGCAGGCAGTAAAGAGCAACGAGAAGCTCGATGCGCTGCTCTCGTCCTTCGCATTGTCCCAGGCCGACAGCGTGATCGGGCGTACGGTTTCCACCCCGGACGGCGAGGTCTCGGGCAAGGTGACATCCGTTCAGATCACCAGCATGGGCCCCCTCGCCACGCTCGAGAATGGACAGAAGATTGTCCTCGGTGAAGGAATCGTGGTCAGCTGAGATGAATGAAGTCGACGCTCTCGAACTGGTCCGGGCAGCCATATGGACGGTCATCATCGGCTCGGGACCGGCTGTTCTGGCAGCCATGGTGATCGGCATTGCCATCGCGCTGATTCAGGCTCTCACGCAGATCCAGGAAGTGACGCTGACATTCATTCCTAAGATCATCGCCATCCTGGTCGTCACGCTCCTGACCGGGGGCTTGGTGGGATCCCAGATCTTCGCCTTCACGGAGCTGGTTTACGGGCGGATCGTAACAGGGTTCTGAGAAAGAAACGAAAAGCACTCCCCAAAACCGCCATGCGACCTTCACGCAAGCTCCATGTCGCATGTGTCAGTCGGATGATTGGCTCGCCATAGGGAGGAGCATATGGCGTCAGGTGAGGTGAAGGCAAAGGATCGCGGCCGCGACGTGATGTTCGCGGGCGCAGTCGTCACGATCCTGGCCATCCTGTTCCTGCCGATCCCGCCCTTGGCCATCGATATGGGGCTCGCCTTTTCGATTGCCCTGTCGGTTCTCATTCTCATGGTGGCTCTCTGGATTCAGAAGCCCCTGGAATTCTCCGCCTTTCCGACCGTCCTGCTGATCGCCACTCTCTTGCGGTTGGCCCTCAGCATTGCCTCGACGCGTCTCATCCTTTCGAATGGCCACCATGGCGTCGAGGCGGCCGGCCACGTGATCAGCGGTTTCTCGCGCTTCGTCATGAGCGGTGACTTCGTCATCGGTATCGTGGTCTTCATCATCCTCATCACCGTCAACTTCCTGGTGATCACCAAGGGCGCTACCCGTATCGCCGAGGTCGGAGCACGCTTCACCCTCGATGCCATTCCCGGCAAGCAGATGGCTATCGATGCCGATCTCTCGGCAGGCCTCATCGACGAGAAGGAAGCGCAGAGAAGGCGCCGGGAACTTGAGGAGGAGAGCGCCTTCTTCGGTTCCATGGACGGTGCATCGAAGTTCGTGCGCGGCGAGGCCGTCGCCAGCTTGATCACGATTGCCGTCAACATCTTCGGCGGCATCATCATCGGCGTCACGCGCCACGGGATGTCGCTCTCGAAGGCAGCCGACATCTTCACCCAGCTTTCCGTTGGCGATGGCCTGGTCAGCCAGATCCCGGCTCTCGTCGTTTCACTGGCGGCAGGCCTCCTGGTCTCCAAGGGCGGCACGCGCGGGCAGGCGCAGCAGGCGGTTCTCGATCAGCTCGGTGCCTATCCGCGCGCCCTGATGGTGGCTGCCGGCATGATGTTCGTTTTCGCCATCGTCCCGGGTTTGCCGATGATCCCGTTCCTCGCGCTCGGCGGCTTCATGGGCTTCGTCGCCTACAGCATTCCACGGCAACGCGCTGAGCAGGAGGCGAAGGAGAAACAGCAACAGGAGGAGGTGCAGCAGCAGAACCTTCTCGAGGCGACCGACACGGTCAAGGAATCCCTCAAGATGGCGGAGGTGGAGCTTTGCCTGGGCAAGCACCTGTCCTCCCATCTCGCAAGCTTCCACGGCGATCTCGCGCACCGCGTCAAGAAGATGCGCAAGAAGTTCGCTCAGGATTTCGGCTTCGTGCTTCCTGATGTGAAGCTCTCCGACAGCTTCATGATCCCGGCGAAGAGCTATCAGATCAAGATCCATGGCACGGTGGTAGCCACCCACGAGGTCAGGCCTGGCGACCTTATGGTCGTTCTGGGCGATGGACCGGTGCCGGATGTTCCCGGCGACGAAGTCCGCGAGCCGGCCTTCGGCATGAAGGCGATGTGGGTCTCGGATGCCTATGCCGGCGAGATCAAGCGCCAAGGCTTCACGGCGGTCGATGGAGCATCTGTTCTGCTGACGCATTTGAGCGAGGTCATCCGCAACAATCTGCCCCAGCTTCTGTCCTACAAGGACGTCCGCAATCTCCTGGATGGCCTGGAGCCTGAATATAAGCGCCTGCTCGACGATATCTGCCCGTCGCAGATTTCCTATTCCGGTCTGCAGGCGGTGCTGAAACTTCTGCTCGCGGAGCGCGTTTCGATCCGCAACCTGAGCCTGATCCTGGAAGCGATCGCCGAGATCGCCCCGCATGCACGCAGGGCCGAGCAGCTCGTGGAGCATGTGCGCGTGCGCATGGCCCAGCAGATCTGCGGCGATCTGGCGGAAGGGGGCGCTCTCAATGTCCTTCGTCTTGGCAACAAGTGGGACATCGCCTTCCATCAGAGCCTGAAGCGCGATGCCAAGGGCGACGTGGTGGAATTCGATATCGATCCGCGTCTCGTCGAGCAGTTCGGAACCGAGGCATCGGAGGCCATCAAGAACCGGATGGGGCAGGTCAAGAACTTCGCCATCGTCACGGCTCCTGATGCCAGGCCCTATGTCCGCATGATCATCGAGCGGATGTTCTCGTCCCTGCCGGTCCTGTCTCACTTGGAGATTGCCCGTGGCGTCGAGGTCAATTCTCTCGGTACGGTCGCGTGAGCCAAATCGTTCCGGATACGATTCTCGGCATCTTCCTGATCTTTTGCCGCATCGGCGGATGCATGCTGATTGCGCCGGCGCTGTCGAGCAACCGCATTCCGGTGCATGTTCGCCTGTTTCTGGCGCTCACCGTGAGCTTGGCATTGTCGCCGGTGCTCTTGGACAAGATCGCAAGCGGCATTTCCGAGCGCCCGCCCGCCGTGCTGATGACCTGGATCGCGTCCGAGACGCTTGTCGGGCTCCTGTTCGGGCTTCTGGGACGTGTTTACTTCCTTGCCCTTCAAACCATGCTGACGGCTGTTGCCATGGCTATCGGCTACGGCGGCATGCCCGGCACGCCCATCGACGAGGCCGAGCCGCTTCCGGCGATCAGTTCGCTCATCATGATGGTGGCAACGGCGCTCATTTTCCTCTCGGATCTTCATTGGGAGCTGTTTCGGGGACTTATCGCATCCTATTCGAGGATCCCGGTCGGGCAGGGGCTCGGCTGGCAATCGTCACTGGTGGAACTGGTGGATCAGGTCGGGGACGCTTTCGTTCTGGCTCTCAGGATCAGCAGTCCGTTTCTTCTCTATTCCGTCGTCGTCAACCTGGCGGCAGGGCTCGCCAACAAGCTGACGCCGCAAATTCCGGTCTTCTTCATCGTCACGCCCTTCGTCATGGCAGGCGGTCTCTTCGTCATGTATTTCGCGGCGCAAGATTACGTGCTGCTTTTCATGGATGCTTATGTCTCCTGGCTGAGGAATTAGAGCGATGAAGCAGCGACTGAAGAAATTCGACCGGATCATCAAGGTCCAGAAGCATCTTCATAAGAATGCGGAACTCCACCTTGCCAATCTTCAGCGTCAGGAGAGCGAGCTTAAAACGGCTCAGGAAGAGCTGCTTCAGACCATGAGCGACAGGGACGTGCTTCACGGTCTCTTCACGGATGTGATGGCCAAACGCTTGAAGACGCTGGCTCTGGAGGAAGTGCGAACCCAAGGAGAGATCGTCGTTCAGAAGGCCGTGACGATGGAAAAGGCCATGCAGGTCAAGCGGACGGAGAAGGTCTTCGGGCGCATCAAGGAAGACACGCGTCGCGGACAGGAGAAAAAGGACCTGGCCGCCATTCTCGAAACCATGATCCAGAAGAGCAGCACAAGCCTCCCGTAAGCCTCATGGAATAGGTTGGCATTTCAGCATGGTCCAAGGAGGCCCGCAATGGCGATCAGCCCCCCATCAGACATTCTCAGCGAGGTTGCAAGAGCAGCGGACCCGGCGCGCTATCAGGTGGCGACGCAGAAGCTCCTCACGAATGCCCCCGCTGCCGGTGACGCAAGTTTTGAAGACACGGTTCGCGCGATGTCGTCGCGCCCTGTTGGCGGAAGCGCGGATATCTATCAGATCCGCAACTCCCTGCGTAACGACGCGGAAACAACGGCCGCAGAGAAGGCGAAGCGCACCAATCAGGAATTCGAGGCTTTCATCCTCCAGACCTTCGTCGAATCCATGCTTCCGAAGAATGCGGACAATACCTACGGCAAGGGCACTGCCGGCTCGATCTGGAAATCCATGATGGCGGAGCAGATCGGCACGCAGGTGGCGCGCTCCGGCGGCATTGGAATTGCACAGCACATCCTCGGCAGCAAGAAGTGAGGTCACCCCCGATGTTGATGAAATCTCTCGAGCGTCTCGAAGAAACTCTGGATCTGGAAACGGCGGCCCTTTTGTCCCGTGACCTGAGAAACCTGGACGAGTTCAATCGTCGCAAGAGCCAGAGCCTTCTCGAAATCAGCCGCATGGTGAGGTCCGCCGAGGCGATCGCCATGGAAGGATCCGCCGCGAAGCAGTTCGAGCGGCTGAAGACGAAGCTGGAAAGAAATCAGGAAATCCTGCAGCGCCATATGCGCGCTGTTCAGGAAATTTCCGTTCTCATCTCCGGCGCGATCCAGGCAGCTGAGTCCGACAGCACCTATTCCGCCCATGTCATGCACGGAGCCTACGGCGCATGATCAGGAACGTCATGGCCGGGTTCTGGGTCTGCGCGGTCACGCTTGCCTCGTGCTATGCGGCCGTGACCTGGATGGTCGGGCGGGCTCCAACCGAGGAGCAGCAGCATTACGAGGGGTTGCAGTACAAGAAGCTGCCGCCGCTCAATATACCGATCATCGCCGAGGGTGCGGTGCAGGGATATGTCGTCGCCAATCTGGTCTTCACGGCCGATTCAAAGACGCTACGCGAGATATCGGTGCCGCCTGAAGCCTTCATTCAGGACGAGGTTTTTCGCCATGTCTACGCGGATGACAGCCTCGATTTCAAAAGACTGTCCCGATACAACGTGAATGGAATGATCGGCGCCGTCAGAGAAAAGATCAACAAACGCCTCGGCTCCGAGATCGTGAAGGAAATTCTCGTCGAGAATTTCAACTTCATCGACAAATCCGACATTCGCTCCTGACGGCCAGATTTTTAAAAGCGCAGGAATCAGCATAATTCCAAGGGCCTTTTTCATGAACTATTGCTTGATCGTTGATGACTCGCGAACCATCCGCAAGGTCTCGCGCGACATCGTTGAAAGTCTCGCCTTCGAAGTCGCGGAGGCGGAGAACGGTGCTGCCGGGCTGGCGTCATGCCGGACCAGAATGCCCGATGTCATCCTGCTCGACTGGAACATGCCTGTCATGGACGGCTACAGCTTCCTCAAGGAGCTGAGAAAGACGCCGGGCGGCGAGGTTCCAAAGGTCGTTTTCTGCACGACCGAGAACGACCTGAAAAACATTACGCAGGCTCTCGAGGCGGGGGCCGACGAGTATATAATGAAACCTTTCGACAAAGACATTCTGTGCGCCAAGTTCCAGTCCCTGGGCCTTCTTCCCGAAGCCTTCTCGGTGTGAGGCCCTGCCATGGAAACAGCAAATCAAGGAATTTCGGCGCAGGCACCTCCGACGCGCGTCATGGTCGTCGACGACAGCGCCATCATCCGCGGCATGATCGCCCGCTGGGTCACGGAAGCCGGCGGCTTCGACGTCGTCTGCACGGCTTCCAATGGGCGCATGGCTGTGGATGCGGCGGAGAGGCACAAGCCCGAGATCGTGCTGCTCGACATTGAAATGCCCGAGGTCGATGGCCTGGCTGCGCTGCCGATGATCCTGAAGGCGCATCCTGCGGCAAAGATCATCGTCATCTCCACTTTGACGCAGAGAAACGCACAGATCTCCCTGCGATGCCTTTCGCTCGGCGCCGTCGATTATCTTGCGAAGCCGGAAAGTGCGCGGGCTGCCGATGCAGCAAGTGAATTCCGTCGCGAGCTGCTTGAGAAACTCAAGGCGCTGAGCGCCTCGAAGCCTCGGCAATTGCGCTCCAGCCCCGCGACTTCTCCCGTTCCGCCTGTTTCCGTGCCGAAACTGGCTGCGCCCAGGTTGGGAAGCGTCAGGCCGCAATGCCTTCTGATCGGATCATCGACGGGCGGCCCCCGCGCCGTGGAGCGGGTGCTGCAGGATCTCAAGCCCGCCTTGTCGCATATTCCGGTTCTCATCGTGCAGCACATGCCCGCCATGTTCACGGCGGTCTTCGCCGAACATCTCCAGGCTCTGCTGTCGGTTCCGTGCCGTGAGGCCAAGGACGGTGAACCTGTCAGTGCCGGAACGGTGCTCGTGGCGCCGGGTGGGCGTCACATGGGCGTGACCGTCGCGTCCGGAAAGCCGTTCATCCGTCTCAATGATGGGCCTGCCGAGAATTTCTGCCGTCCTGCCGTCGACGTGCTGTTCCGCGAGGCGGCAAGCGTTTTCGGAGCCGCATCTCTCGCAACGGTGCTGACGGGAATGGGATCGGACGGAACGATCGGTGCGCGACATCTGATCAATGCAGGTGGAACCGTGATCGCCCAGGACGAGGCGACCAGTATCGTCTGGGGAATGCCCGGAAGCGTCGCGAAGGCCGGACTTGCCCACGAAATTCTTCCCCTCGACGCCATCGGCCGTTCCCTCAAGGGTCACATTGCCGGAGCAACACGATGACCGAACTCGAATTCGAAGCTCTGCGCGTCTTCCTGAAAGCGCGCTCCGGCTTGGCCCTTTCCCCGGACAAACGCTATCTCGTGGAAAGCAGGCTCGCGCCGATCTGCACACAGTTCAAGATCGAAAACCTGTCTCGCCTGATCTGGGAGATCAAGGCCGGCCGCTCGCCCGCTCTCGAGAAGGCGACCATCGAGGCGATGACGACAAACGAGACCTTCTTCTTCCGGGACAAGACGCCGTTCGATCTCTTTCAGGATGTGCTTCTGCCGAGGTTCATCAAGGAAAGGGCGACAAGCCGCCGGCTGCGGATCTGGTGCGCGGCCGCATCCAGCGGGCAGGAACCGTATTCCCTCGCGATGCTTTTGAAGGAAGCCTCTGCCCGCATGCCTGGGTGGAACATCGAGATCGTGGCGACGGACATTTCCAACGAGGTGCTCGAGAAGGCGAGGGCAGGGCTTTACAATCAATTCGAGGTTCAGCGCGGATTGCCGATCAAGCTCCTCGTGAAATACTTCACGCAGAAGGGCGACCTCTGGCAGATCTCTCCTGAGATCCGCTCGATGGTCGATTTCCGCTACTTGAATCTTATCGAGGATTTCAACCGCCTCGGAACATTCGACATCGTCTATTGCCGCAATGTGCTCATCTATTTCGAGGCGGCGATGAAAGCGAATGTCCTACGCAGAATAGCGCAGATCATGCCGGCCGATGGTGCTCTGGTGCTCGGAGCCTCCGAGACGATTCTCGGCATCACGGATGCGTTGACGCTCGATCCCGCCTATCGCGGTCTCTACGCGAAGGCGCAATACACCGGAGCTCTGCCTCGATCTGCACTTGCCGGTTCTCACTAGGAGGATATGCGCTTCAATTGGGAGCGATCGCATTTCAACGATACGATAGACTTTGAAACGACTGACACAGAAGCCGCGCCATCGGCTTCATCATCGCTGCGATGCTCCCTCGATTATGGGAGCTTTTCGTGCTTGCAAAAGAAGCTTCGTTAACGATGTTTTTCGCAATGAAAAATTTACTCTGCGCTTCATCTTTCCGCTTGACGCTTCGGTAGGCTTTGATCATTAATAAAGACACGAACGCAATGGGCGATAAGCCCGAAGCGTCGAGATTGCACTATGGAGGCTCTTCCTAAAAGAGCGAGGCATGATGCCACTCCATTTTACCGGTTAGCCCGGATGTCATGTGAACAGCGGATCGGGGGCTTTTTCCTCGAGGCATGATGCCACTCCGCTTTCGTCGGTTAAATTCCGACATTCCCTGAACAATCTTATCATTCAAGGAAGAAGCACATGTCTTCGATCAATACCAATCTGTCCGCCATGACCGCTCTGCAGGCCCTGAAGGCCACGCAGACCGCGATGAACAAGAACCAGAACCAGATCTCCACGGGTCTGCGCGTCGGTGAGGCTTCTCACAACGCTTCCTACTGGTCGATCGCGACGTCGATGAAGTCCGACAACGGCGCTCTTGGCGCTGTGAAGGACTCCATCAAGCAGTCCAAGGCGATGATCAACACCTACACCTCGGCGATGGACAAGTCGCTGACCTACCTCAACAAGATGAAGGAAGGTCTCGTTGCCGCCTCTCAGCCGGGTGCAGACCTGCAGAAGATCCAGACCGAGTTCAATGCGAACATCGAAGGTATGAAGAGCGCTGCAGGTTCGGCCTCGTTCAATGGCCAGAACTGGCTTGCCGGCGCTGGCGGCGTTGTCAACCTGGTCACGTCCTATGACGGCGTGAACAACAAGGTCGGCACTCTTGCGATCGACACGTCCAAGACGGTTCTCTTCGAAGATGCTGGTAAGGGCACTGGCGGCATTCTGAGCGATGTTGCCAAGATCGACATCGGCACTGTTGGCGCACCTGCTAAGGGCGGACATGCTGAACTAGCTGTCACGACCTTCGCAGCAGACGACACGATCTCCTTCAAGATCGGCACCGGCCCGACCCAGACGTTCACGGTGGGCGCATCTGCGACGACACAGGAAGATGTCCGTGATGCGATCAACCAGGCTGTCTCTGCCGGCACTCTCTCCGGCGTGAATGCCAGCGTCGTTGATGGAAAGCTGCGGCTCGAGTCCACGGACGTCACCAAGACGGTCAACAATCTCGGCTATACCGACGATGACACGCCTGCGAACGACGTGGACGGTACGTCTGCTGTCGGAACGGATCCAGTGAAGGCTGGCGCAGCCGCTGCTGGCTATATCGAGATCGACGTGGCTGACCTGGCCGCAGGCAAGCTGTCGGTCAAGGTCGGTGACGGCGAGGCGCAGGATGTGACTCTCGCTGCCGGTGACATTGCCGACGTCGATGCGCTCAAGACCGCGGTCCAGGCTGCGATCGATGGTGAAACGCTCCTTGGTGTTTCGGCAAGCGTTGTCGACGGCAAGCTGAGGCTGACTTCTACGGATGTCACCAAGAATGTCTCGACGACCAACACTGATGCTTCTGACGTCACCACGGACGTGGGTGAAGCTACCGCTGCTATTAAGGCCAGCACGGTGGTTGCCGATGGTCTGAAGGCCATCGACGAGGCTATCGCCAAGGTTACGGAAGGCTCTGCAATGCTCGGCGCCAACAAGGCCCTGCTCGAAACCCAGGAAGAGTTCATCGGCGTTCTGTCCGACTCGCTCACCGCCGGTGTCAGCGCCTTCGTTGATGCCGACATGAACGAGGCTTCGACCCGCAACCAGGCTCTGCAGACCCAGCAGCAGCTCGGCGTGCAGGCGCTCTCGATGGCGAACCAGAACAGCCAGATGATCCTGCGCCTCTTCCAGTAAGAGCTTAGGCATGGGCTAGAAGGAGCCTCGCCTTGAGAAGGGCGAGGCTCTTTTATTTGCGAGGCTCCTTTACTTGAAGGATAGGTGCGGCGATGCGTGATCAGCCGTTTCATTTCTCTTCATCGATGAAGCTGTCCGGCCTTGTTGTCGCCGCTCTCGTTATAGGTTCCCTGATTGCTAGCCGGGCGCAGGCCTTGGCGACCTTCATCGGATCCTGGGATTACGTGGTCAGGCACGACCCCGACGGCAGGCCGCAGGCCGCTTTCGCACGGCTGCAGGGCGTCGATGACTCGCTTCTTTGGCTAACCTGCTCAAGATACTCCGCCACCGGCGAGCAGCCACAGATCGTCTCCATGGCTGCTGCGGTTTCGCAGAAGGGCTATCTCGGTCACAGCAGCGTGCGCGGCCGCAGCACGGTCTATTGGTTCGATGGCGGCAGTCCGGAACTCGGATATTGGATCTATCGGGGGCGGATTGGGCAGATCGCGGACCAGGAGCAGGTGAACCTGTTTCTGGACAGGATCGCCAGCGCCCAGACGCTCACCGTCGAACTCTCCAACTACCGCTTGGAACCCCTGCGATCGGAGTTTCAGTTCGACACGGCCGACACGAAGACCGTCGCGGACAAGTTCAGGCAAGATTGCCGGACTATATCCGGTCTAGCTGGTGAAAAAACGTCTTGGAATCGTTGAAGACGTCATTTGTCCCCCTGAATCCTTGAAGGTTTGTCATGGTCAGTACAGCAACCAGGTATCAGATCATCTCAACAAACATGGCGCGGACGAAGACGCAGATCCAAAACGATCCCATCGTCAAGCGTGAGACCGATTACTACAACGCGACGATCAAGACCATTAAGACCGTCGATGACTTCGTGAAGAATGATCGCGTCTTCAAATATGCGATGAAGGCTTATGGCCTCGAGGACATGGCTTATGCCAAGGCGTTCATGAAGAAAATGCTGAATGAGGGTGTCGCGAGTCCTCTCAGCATGGCCAACAAGATGACCAACCCGCTCTATAAGGCTTTCGCGAGAGCCTTCGACTTCGTGGGGAAGGGTGCCGCGGCGACATCTGCCGCCAGCGCGACAACGGAGACCGTTCAGAAGTATATTCAGCAAACGCTGGAGACGCAGGAAGGGCGCGCGAACCAGGGTGTTCAACTCGCGCTCTATTTCAAGCGGAAAGCTTCCTCCGTCACTAAGCCGATGGAAATTCTTGCTGACAGGGCGCTGCTGAAATTCATGCAGACGACATTCAGCATTCCGGAGGCGTCATCAAGAGCCGATCTCGACATCCAGGTGCGAAACCTCGAAAAGGTTCTGAACGTCAAGGATTTTCAGGATCCCAAGAAGGTCGATAAACTGATCCAGCGCTTCAGCGCCATGTGGGATATGAATAACGCGGCGCCGGAAACCATTGCCCCTGTTCTCAGCCTGTTCAACCAATCAACGGAACAGGGCGTGAGCGTCGACCTGATGATGAGCATCGCCAAGCTCAGGCTTGGAGGCTGGTGAGAGCGGCGAGACCAGTCTCGCCGCCACAGCTCTTCCTTATCTCACAACGGACGTCTCTTCCGTGATCGTGGTTTCCGACGTGACGACGGCCCAGCCGGCCTCTGAACGCTCGATCGACAGGATCTGACCGGCGCCCGGAATCTTCATGCCGGGTGTGACCCACCACAATCCGCTCGGACCCTCGATCAGGGCCGACGCTTCGGTCGCCCGATGGATCACGTAACGTGCGAGGCTCGTTTCAGAAGCTCGCGGGCGGCGTTTCGCGCCCGGCTCCGTTCTTGCTGGATCGCTGTCAGGAGCGCTTCTCTCACTGACAGATTCCATGCTTCGTCCCAAATTCGGAAGCCGCTCGGCAACAAGTGACGTTGCGCTTGAGATGGAACCTCCGATACTTGGCAAATATGCGTGGCTGTTGCTGTAGTAGGCGGCATAGACGGGCAGCGCCATTGCTGAAACCACCAATGCTGCGGCTATGCTGATGACGATGCGGTCTCCGGTCGCTTCCTTGGCGCGGATAAGCTCTTCCAGGCGGCGGATCTTTTGAGCCCTGGTCTCGAGGTCCATGCGCTCGACTTTCAGCTCATGATCGAATCCGGCGACTTGCGCGAGGGCCTTTTCGAAACGTGTCGTCATGAAGTCTGCCTGTCGTTGAAGCGCGGATGGGCGAAGAGGAGCGGGGTCTTCTGCGGATTTGCCAGGAGCACCGCTCGAAACCCGCCGATGCGATTGGTCCGTTGGCCGTTCATCCGGGCGCGCTTTCGCGATGGGCCGGAAACTGATCTCTCAGCAGGGATATCAGCATTTGGAGAATGCTCTTGGCGTCCCTGCCTCCTCCGGCGAGGATATCGGAGGGAATGCTGGCATCCAGTTGCGAGAGCGGTGTGACGAAAGCCATGACCCACTTCGTGAAGGCTCGGGCCGGAACCAATCCATGCTCCTGAAGAACGATTGCCGTATGGCGTGGGTCGCAGGCGATGTGTCCGAACAGGCTTTTCACTGCTTTCGGAGGCCCCTCGATCACTTGTGCGAAGCTCCGTGTGTCGAACAGAAGAACCCCGGATATTCCCGCCTGCCGATTGTGCCCCCGGCCATGCTCCAGAATGTTGAGGATCATGTCGGAGAGTTCCGGCGAATTCGGTTCCTGCACTCTCTGGCTCCGATAAATGAGCCTGTAGGTTTCTGGAGGAGCCTCATCCTCAGGATTGAACCGAACCTGCATAGCGCCGTCGCCCTTCGCGTCGAAAATGCCGATCAAAGCAAATGCGCTGTCAGCGCCAACGGAGATGAGTGTGGGTGGTTGGAGATCGTATCCAGGAGGGTTGGAACTCTGAGCAGGTCATGATCCCAGTCCCTCCTGATAGTGCGATGTGCGTCAAGCGGCCCTGACTTCGGTGAGGAAGACTGAAACCTCGCGGCTCAGCTCGCTCGAACGGCGTGACAATTCCTGAGCCGAACCGAGAACCTGCGAGGCGGCGGCGCCGGTATCGCTTGCGCCCTGCTGGACATCCGAGATGTTGCCGGTGACCTGCTCCGTGCCGCGGGCGGCCTCCTGGACGTTGCGTGCGATCTCGGCAGTCGCTGCTCCCTGCTCCTCCATTGCTGCGGCGATGGAGACGGAGATCTGCGACATCTCGTTGATGGTTCGCGCAATCTCCTGAATGGCTTCCACGGTCTGCTGGGTCGCCTGCTGCACGGAGCCGATCTGCGAGGAGATTTCCTCCGTCGCCTTCGCCGTCTGGCTAGCGAGATCCTTGACCTCGGAGGCAACGACCGCGAAGCCCTTTCCGGCCTCGCCGGCGCGAGCTGCTTCGATTGTGGCGTTCAGCGCCAGAAGGTTGGTCTGTCCGGCAATGTTGTTGATGAGCTGCACCACGTTGCCGATCTTCTCCGCCATGCTGGCGAGCTGCTGGACCGTGACATTCGTGCGCTGAGCGCCTTCCACGGCACGGTCTGCGATCCGTGACGACTGAGTCACCTGGCCTGCAATCTCGCGGATGGAGATGGAGAGCTCTTCCGTGGCTGCCGCGACGGTCTGAACATTGGCCGAGGTTTGCTGAGCCGCTGACGAGACGGTCATGGATTGGCTGGTGGTCTGATTGGCGACGGAAGACATCGAACGGGCCGTCGTTTCCAGCTCTCCCGCCGAGGACGACAGATGCTGCACAAGTCCGCCGACGCTCTGCTCGAACTGCTGCGCGAGGGCCGCCATCTCCGCCTTGCGCTTTTCCGCTGCGCGGATTTCCGCTTGAGCCTGCTCCTGACGAAGCTGCTGCGTTTCCTGCATGGCATCGGCGAATACCTGCGTGGCCTTCCAGATGGCGCCGATTTCGTCGCGGCTCGGCTTCACTTTTGGCAAGGCGAAATCGCCGGAGGCAAGCTTCTGGAGGGCATTCGTGACAGCCTGGAGCGGCTGCGCAATCTGACGATTTCCGATGATCCAGCTCAGCAACAGACCCAGCAGAATGCATCCGGCGACCATGAACGCAAACAGCATCAGCATGTTGTCGTGGAGCTCTCCGGCCCTTTCATCGATCGTGTCGATGGCGACATTACCCTTCTCTTTCAAAGAATCGATTTTCTTTTGGAAGGCTGTCCGATTGATGCGATTGGCGTCCGTGTTGCCCTGCGCATTTGCCGCCTCAGGAGAGACCGCGCTGCCGAGGCGCGCAGTCTCTGTCCGGATTTTCTTGAAATCTGCAGCGTCCTTCACGAGATCGTCAAACAGAACTTTATCGTCCGCAGGAACATACAGACGCCATTGATTGAGCAGGGCGTCGATTTCGGACAATGTGAGCAGGACGCCATCTCCGAATTTCTGTGCTTCCTTCGTATCCGCGGAAGCATAAATGCCGCGCGTTTCCATGACGACATGCGTCACCATGCGATTGAGGCGCTCGGCATAGAGAGCATGAATGGCGGTTTCCCTGACCTCGTCGACAGTCGCGTCATAGGTCCGGACGGCATATAGCCCCAACCCTGCAACGATAGCCGTGCCAAGGGTGAGAGCGGAAACGAGTGCAAAGAGCTTGGTTCTAATCTTCATGGGCCACCCTGCGAGATCTGGCGCGGATAGATGCGTGTGTCCAATCGGTATAGAAAACATGGCTTGTGCGAGACTTGCTCGTTTTTCCGCAAATGGGTTGGAAACATAAGGAAAAGGCGAGGTCGCATTTCTGCATCCTCGCCTTCGCGTCCGTCAGGAAATTGTCGTCTCGTTTTTGAGAAGCCGGAACGATGTTTCACTCCCCAGGCCGCTTCCGGAACCTGGGTTATGTCATAGAAACAGAATTACATGAGCGTGAGCAGGGCCCGCCTGGACGTCAGGTCTCTGCCGCCGGCGTGATGCCCAGATCGCTGAGCTTCGCGCGGACATCCGTGATCGACCGCTTAAGTTTGAGGCTGATCACGGAAGCCGGCATGCCTTCCCGAGCCAAAGACATGAGCGCTTGAACGGCTTCATACGTCCAGGGATTGTTGGAATCCATTGCGAGCACCTCCTCCATTGGGGCCAAGCGGAAGGGTTACCCTCAACTGCGGCAAGATCGTGAAAATCGACGTTTCAGGGCGGATGTCAGGCGCAACCTTAGCTTGGGATGCGCGTTTTCAGGAGACAAATCACTGAAGGATCCCATCATGAGCATTATCTGGACCATCATCATCGGCTTCGTGGCGGGCCTTATCGCCAAGTGGATCATGCCCGGCCGGAACGAACCCTCCGGCTTCATCATGACCACGATCCTCGGCATCATCGGCGCGGTGGTCGCCACCTATCTCGGGCGCGCAGTCGGCTGGTATGGTCCCGATGACGGGGCAAACTTCATCGGCGCCATCGTGGGCGCGATCGTCGTGCTCTTCATCTATGGCCTGATCGCAGGCCGGCGCTCGACGACAACGTACTGAGCTGCCAAAACAGGAAAGGCCGCACGCGAGGTGCGGCCTTTTTCTTTTGGGGCCTTGTCAGGCGTGATCGTGAGAGCCTGTGAGGGCGGCCTTGATCGGGCAGTTACCGGCATATCCGCGCCAGGCAAGGTAGGAGCCGCCTGCCAGTGCCAGAATATTGAGAAGAGGGTTGGGACGCGGCTTTGCCGCCGCTGCCGCGAGGCCGAGGCCTGCGACCATGTAGAGCCCGCGTTCCGTGGTGCTCAGGTTGGGTTCTCCATTCATCAGCGCTCCAGCGCCCGACGAGATGATATTCGCCACTTTCAATCTCCTTGATTTGCAGGGGCGAACGCGATGCGGATCGAGCTTGTTCCGCTCTCCCGAAATTCGCGAGGAACAAGGAACCTTGGCCGTCGTTGAGTCAACTCTCACCCCTATGGAGTTGAATGATGGCTGCCAAGGAAAAGACTTTGAACGACCTGTTCCTTCACACCCTGAAGGATGTCTATTACGCCGAGAAGCAGATCCTGAAGGCGCTGCCGAAGATGGCGAAAGCTGCGGAATCCGAAGAGTTGAGGCAGGCTTTCGAAACGCACCGCGATGAAACCGAAGGCCAGATCGAGCGCCTCGAACAGGTGTTCAAGATGCTGGACAAGGCCGCTCGCGGCGTGCAGTGCGAGGCGATCAACGGCATTATCGAGGAAGGCAAGGAAGTCATGGAAGACTTCGCCGACAGCGAGGCTCTCGATGCCGGCATCCTGGCTGCGGCTCAAGCCGTCGAGCATTACGAGATCACCCGCTACGGCTCCCTGAAGACGTGGGCGCAGGAGCTCGGCATGAACGACGCCGCCAAGCTGCTCGATCAGAACCTGCAGGAAGAGAAGAAGACGGACGCGCTTCTCACGAAACTTGCCGAGGCACGAGTCAACATCAAGGCTGCTTAACAGGTGTATTGAATCATCACAAAGCCCCGTCTCTCGACGGGGCTTTGCTTTTTGCACACGCCGCTGGAGGTGCCCGGCGTCAGTGCTGGTGCGTGCGGCAGGGGGAGACGGTCGTGTCCAGGGTCAGACGCAGCAGGCCGCACGGCTGAACCTCAAGGGTCGCCTTCATGGCTTCCGGTTGTTCGACCAGATGCATGAAGGCCAAGAGCCGCAATCGAACAACAGGTGGAAGAAGATCGAGCAGCTGGCTCAAGTTTTCGCCGAGGCCTTCGGCCATTTCTTCCTGCACGAAGGATGCGAGAGGAAGTTTCTCGTCAGGCAGCGACATGGGGCACCTGATCCAGTGCGGAAGAAAGGGAATCTTCCCTGAGGAGGAAAGAGCTGCGCAAGCCGGCAAGCCGTCTGACATGATGCAGGCTCTCTTCAGAAATCCGAATGGCCGCCGCGATGCACGGCTGACCCTCGATCATCTGGGGAAGACCCAGGGGGCGGACCTTGAACCCGGCCTGCTGCCAGCGGGGAAGCCACCACATTTCGACAACGGCCGTGACCTCGCTGACGCCTTCTTCAAGGCAGTATTCCTGAAATGCAGCAAGCAGGCGGCAATCGGTGCGGCCCGTGCGCCGTTCCTTGACGACGAAGTAGCGCGTGCATTCGAGGATGCTGGGGCCTGTGAGCGCTTCCCCGTTCCTGAGCAGGAATGGAAAGAACTCACTGATCATGTGGGGCAGGGTGGTCGGAAACAATCTCAAGCCGCCGATCACCTGGTCCTGATCGACGGCGATCAGATAGGTGGCATTGGAATTGTCATAGGCGTCTATGTCTCGCTTGTCAGGCCGGGCCAGATCCTTCCAACCCCGCTCTTCGACGAAGACTTCGTGCCTGAGCCGGAAATACTCGTCCAAGATATCCGCGTATTTCTCGCGCTGGTGTCCCCTGATTACCTTTATCGAAGTCATGGTTATGCTCCTCCACGTCTTGAGGGGCAATTTCCATGATCCGCATGATTTGAGTATTGTAGGAAATTACAGGTAGGGGTGCGTCACAGTCTGATGAGACGGTGCTGAAGTGCCCGGGCCACCGCATGGGTCTTGTTGGCCGCGTTCAGCTTTTGGCAGGCGCTCGTGATATGGGCGGTGATTGTCCGTTCCGTGACCCCCATGATTTCGCCCGTATCGGCCGCGGACTTGCCCAAAGCGGCCCATATGAGCGTTTCCTGCTCCCGGGCTGTGAGGGGATTGGAGTGGGAAGGAGGCTGCAGAACCGTGCGGACCCGCTCGAAGGCGTACATTGCCATGAGGTGGATGGCAGGCTTGGTTCGGGGCGAGAGGTCCAGATGGGAGCCGCTCATGGACAAGCAGGCCTCATAACCATTCAGTCCATGGATCGGCAGGCAATAGCCATATTTCATGCCGAATTCCGTGGCTTCCCGCATGATGGTCAGAGCCTTAGGATTCGATTCAGGGTCGTAATTGACCTCTGCCCACTCGAAAGGTTGAACCGACTGGCGGCAAAGACTAATGACCGGATCATAGCGGTCATATCCCTTATTCGTATAGCGAAGATACCAGTCAATGGGCCATTTTTTAAGTAGAACGAGGCTTTCTATTCTTTGGTCTGGGTGGGGTAAGCCTGTTATGATGAACGTCTCAAAGCCGAAATTCGCAAAAGACTGCTCCATGGCATCGATTATTTCTTGCACGGACGAGAGCTGATCCAGTCCCCCAATGAAGTCGAATGCCTTCACTGAATGATCAAAGACAGGGTTCGACACCTTGGGCCCCCAGCGAGCGTTCTATTAACAGGTGTGTATCATACTTTTACTACCAAAGGTTTTGGAAGGGGTATAATGGTTCAAGCCTGACGGTACCGGTAGGAGAGAGACGGTTGCAGCAGAAGTCACCTAACCCCATCGACAGGCATATCGGCAGCCGGGTGAGGGCCAGGCGGATCATGCTCGGAATGAGTCAGGAGAAGCTGGCGGAAGCGCTGGGGCTCACATTCCAGCAGGTCCAGAAATACGAAAAAGGCATCAATCGCATCGGTGCGAGCCGCCTGCTCCATATCGCCGGCATTCTGGATGTGGGTATCGAGTTCTTCTTCGAAGGGGCGCCTGGCCTTCCGGCGGCGACATCTCAAAGCGACAGCGTCATGGCCGAGTTCCTCACCAGCCCGGACAGCGACCGGCTCGTGCGAGGCTTCGTTCGCCTGAAGGATGACGAGGCGCGCAAGAAGGTGGCCGACCTGGTCGATTGGCTGGCATCGGCCCGCTGATTCAATCCGCTCCAGAATTGGCCCTCATCCATGCGAAGAGGGCTGCGCTCTTCGGAACCTGCCGCGCTTCTAATGGTTACCTCCGCACGATTAAGAGAGGTTGACCATGGGCGTGGGACAGCAAAACGGTAATAGACAGCAACAGACCGGCGGCGACGATTGGGATGCCCTGCGGGGCGACGTCGGCGATATGGCGGGCGCGGCAGTCGAGCGCGGCCGCTATTTCATCGAGTCGGCGCGTGAGCAGGCAACCGATTATGCCGGTCGCCGTAAGGACGATATTGCGCAGTCGGTTGCCGATTTCGCGACGTCCTTGCGCGAGTCGACGCATTCTTTCGACGAGCGACCGAACATCCGCGCCGTCGTCGACAGCGCCGCAGACGGGCTCGAACAGCTTGCGGATTCGATCCGCGATCGCACCTTCTCGGATATATTCAACGACTTTGAGGAAGTCGTTCGCCGTCGTCCCGCAACGGTTGCCGCCGTGTCGGTTGCCGTAGGCTTCCTCGCGGCTCGTTTCCTCAAGAGCACAGCTGAAGACATGCGCCACGAGCGCATGAACCCCAGTGTGTCGCAGCCCAGCCGCAGCCGGCAGCAGCAGGCGCAAGGGCAGCGCACGCGTGCCAAAGCCGGGGCATGAGGGAGAGAGCTCATGCAAGGCAACCATCAAACCATCCAGGGTCTCGTTGGTGAGGCCCTGCGGGAATCGACAGATCTCGCACAGAAAGAGTTCACGCTCTTCCGCACGGAGATCTCCCAGAACCTGCGCACCCTTTTCATTGGGCTCGCCATGGTTGTGGCTGCCGCGATCTTCGCGATTGCCGCCGTCATGCTTCTCACGGAGTCGCTGGTCGAATGGCTGGCAGTGGTTCTCGACTCCGAGGCTCTTGCCGCGCTGATCGTCGGCGGCATCATGGCGCTCATCGCGATCGGCCTTGGCCTTTACGGGCGTCATGCCATGTCGGTTTCCGCACTCACGCCTCAGCGAACCATGCGCTCGCTCAAGCGGGATGCTGAAGTTCTCTCCGAGAGAGGTGCATGATGACACAGAGCCTTCAGGATCTGGAGAAGGACATCGAGCAGAGCCGCGCGCAGCTCGACCGTACGATTGATCAACTCCAGAACAAGATGACCGTGTCTGGCGTCGTGGACGACATGCTCGGGACGGCGCGCGCCACTCAGTATGGCCCTGTTTACGACAGGGTTCTTGAAACCGTGCGAAGCAATCCCGTTCCGGTCATGCTGATTGCGATGGGGCTCGGGCTTCTTGCCTATCGCCTGGGTCGTCCGGCACGCCGCCGCCCGACCCGATTGATTGCCGCAGATGAGGATTTCATCACCGAACAGGATCTTTTGGGAGAGCCGGACGAGCTTCGTCTCTACGAGCCCGGCGCTGCGCCGCTGGAGCAGCCTGACGGCATGTTTGATCGTCGCAGAATGAACTCTCGGATTTAACGAACGGAACAGGAGCGTTTCATGGCCAATACGAAGAACGAAAGCGGCAAGTCGCCGACCGACAAGCAGAGCGATACCGGATCCGGCAAAGTCTCTGCTGGCACCTCTGTGGGTAATATCGGCGAAGCTCCGATGCCTCATGCACATGACGACAAGAAGAGTGCGCAGAGTTCTACGCTTGCCTCTCATACGTCCCATCCCATGGGCGGAAACCAGGGTGGCGACAGGTCGAAGGGTGGTTCGCAGCAGAACGCTCAGGATCAGAATTCCTCGATGACGGACAAAGCTCAGAACATGGCCGAAGATATGCGTCATCGTGCGGAAGGTGCTTACGAAGGCGCCTCCGAATGGGCTCGCGATACCTATGAGCGCGCTTCCGATTGGGCGTCCGATGCGTATGAAGGCCAGCGCCGCCGCGTTCGCCAGATGGGCGGGCGCTCGGCCAAGGCTTTCGGCAATGCCCGTGGCGGCATGCAGAATTACGTGCATGAAAACCCGATGGTGGTGGGGCTCGTCGGCCTTGCCGCAGGCCTGCTCCTCGGCGCGCTTCTCCCGCGGACGCGTCGCGAGAACGAGCTCTTCGGCGAATGGGCCGATGAGGTGCGCGATCAGGGTCTCCGCTATGCCCGCGAGGCCGCCAATCGTGGCCGCGACTACGTGGAAGAAACGTTCAGCGGCGACGAGGCGCAGTTCAGCCGTCACGAGAGCGAGTTCGGCTCTCAGGGACGCGATGTGAACCGTCACTGACGGCCAAGCAATCTCGAATGGAAAAGCGCCGGTTCATTACCGGCGCTTTTTCCATTTCACGCTTGGTTAAAAAGAGAAAAGCAGCGCCAGAAATGGCAACGGCCACGGCGAGATCCATGCGCGTACATCCGGCGTCATGTCCTCGGCATCGTGACCGCTTCTGACAGGCGTTTAGGCCCGTCAGGTTGAAACTAAGATGGTACCCTCTTGCACTTCTTTCAAGGGCTGCGGTTGAAAAACTTTAACCATAACAAGACGCAAATGGGGGAGTTTCCCGTCTAGGTGGAACTCAACATAGGTTAATCCGTTGGCACTCGGGAGTTGGATAGGGTTGCGTTTTGAGTGGAACGGTTTGATTTCGAAGGGCGATCCGGCAAGGCTTTTTAGCGGAGTTGTCTCGTGCGTATCCTGATATTGGAAGATGATCCATTCATTGCATCGGATCTGCAGGCCATCCTCGAAGATGATGGCCATGAGGTCGTTGGTGTCTTCAATTCCTTGGCCGACACCTATGACCATCTCGAAGACGATTTCGATTACGCGCTTCTCGATATCGACGTGATCGGCGGCAAGAGCTTCGGTGTCGCGAAGGCGCTCGCGGAGCGGGAGATCCCCTTCGCCTTCGTCTCCGCATCGCAGCCGGGCGATATTCCACATTCCCTGCGCGAGGCGGCTTTCATCCCGAAGCCTTTCGAGGAGCGCACGATCCGGCAGTCGATCGGCGAGACTTCATCGCGCTCGTATTCATGCTAAAGGCATGAGGGCATCGCCCTGAGGCCAGAGGTTGCCGCTCGCTCATGCCCCATTCCAGACGACTTGGTTTCTGCTGTAAATTCGTGCCTGAGAACGGTGAGGCCGACATCGCGCGCCGGATGAACACCACCACCGTGACGATGGCCTATCTCGGCCGTCTCGATCCGAAGGCGGCCTACGACAAGCTTGCATCCGTCGTAGCCCATAACCTGGACGCGATCACGCACCAGATCGCGCATGTGGCAAGCCGCCCGCCGCTCGAGCGCCTGCATCGCCTCTCCAGTGATCTCCTGCCGGGCTATACTCATGCCAGTTGCCGAGACTTCTACCGCGATAGCGATCTGCGCAACCTCATCGAAACGAAGCTGGCATATGTCGGCCATCTTGCACGCGAGCACGGCGTGCGCCTCAGCATGCATCCGGGCCAGTTCTGTGTGATTGCCTCGGCGAACGCCTCCGCTGCCGTCAACGGCATCGCGGAGTTCGAATATCACGCCGAGGTCATGCGCTATATGGGCTACGGCAACGGCTGGCATCCGCACGGCGCTCACATCAACATTCATGGCGGCGCGAAAGCCGTCGGCGTCGCAGGCATCCGTGAAGGGCTCGCGCGCCTGTCGGAAACGGCGCGTAATCTCATCACCATCGAGAACGACGAAGTCAGCTACGGTCTCGACGATCTGCTGCCGCTCGCCGACGCGGTGCCTCTGGTGCTCGATCTGCATCATCACTGGATCAAGAGCGAAGGCGAATATGTGGAGCCCGACGATCCTCGCATCGCGACCATCATCGCATCCTGGCGCGGCGTCCGCCCGCTGAGTCATATCAGCGTGTCCCGCGAGGAGCTTCTTGCCGATCACGATATTCAGGTGCTGCCCGATTACGGAATGCTCACCGGAAGCGGCATCAAGCCGAAGGACTTGCGCGGGCATTCGGAGCTGATGTGGAACCTAGCAATCAACGATCTCGTGGCGCGCCACCTCGCATGGAGCGACTTCGAGGTCGAGGCGAAAGGCAAGAACATTGCATCTGAGGGCCTCGCCCGGCATGTCGGAGGCCTGACCGCGATGAGCGGGCAGGCGGTCTGACCGAAAGGTCAACTGGTCTCAATCAGGTATGGAACCAATCGTCGGTTCAGGCGTTCAAACCGAATTGCGCAGCCTGCCGAGCCTCTGATGCCCGAGTTTCAGTCCACAGTTCTTTTAGTTGAAGACGAGCCCCTGATCCGCCTGTTCGTGGCGGACCTTCTCGAAGAATCCGGATTCAAGGTCGTCGAGGCCGCCAACGCGACCGAGGCGTGGGTGCTTCTGGAGGCCGGTCTCGAGATCAATGTCCTGCTCACCGATGTGGACATGCCGAATGGCTGCAACGGGTTCGAACTCGCTCATAAGGTTCATGAATTTCGCCCTGAGGCCGAGATCCTGATCATGTCCGGGCGCCGCTGGCCCTCCGCCGGAGACCTGCCCCAGGGCGCGGCCTTTCTGGCCAAGCCATGCCCGAACGAAACCATCGTTTCCTATGTCCATTCGGCGGCCGCTCGATCCTGGAAGCATTCCCGGCTGAACTACCAGGTCCCGGCTCATCAGGAGTCGGCGAAGATCCTTCCCTTCCCGAAAACCGCCTAAACCTTGGAAGTCTATCTTGCTGTAGGCGCAGAGCGGACATAAGCTCTGCCGGAATTGACCGCCCGTCGGGGGCTGGGGCTTGAAACAGGCTCCGGACAATCCGAGCCCGGGACTGGTCAATGGAGCTGTCGGGGCCAGGAGATGAACGGCTTTCGAGAAGCTCTTTCCCACTCTACTCCCGGAGGAATACATGCCGACCAAGACGTCAGACGGAGCAAAGAAGCCTGCGGCCAAGGCTGCCGGTTCCAAGCCCAATGCTCTTCAGAAGCCCCTGCAGCCGTCCAAGGAACTGGCCGCCATCGTCGGCTCGAACCCGCTGCCGCGCGGCGAGGTCGTGAGCAAGATGTGGGAGTACATCAAGAAGCACAACCTGCAGAACCCCGAGAACAAGCGCGAGATCATCGCCGACGACAAGCTGCAGCCGATCTTCGGCAAGCCGAAGGTGACCATGTTCGAGATGAACAAGCACCTCGCGCAGCACCTGAAATAAGTTTTCAGCGCTCTGCTGTTTTAAGAATCCTGCCGCCACTGAGTGAGCGGCAGGATTTCAGGCCTCTGGCCCGGCGCCCGGCGCCATGGATCGACAGCCCATTCCCGCCCGCTCTTCTTCTCCGCAATGACGGCGGAAAAATGCGGATAGCGTCCGTCCAGAAAGAACCCGCGCGATTCCGGCGGTTCAACTTCGTGATAACTCAACAGGCCCTGATCCTGCAGCACGAGCAGCAGGCTCGTGGTGTTGGCCGTCTCGTCGAGACAATCCATCTGACCCTGCACGCCCGACATCCCGGCCGGTGAGCCCGGCACGTCTGGCCTGCCGCCGATGGAGGAAGCAAGATATGCCGTATAGGCGCTCACCACCTGCGCCAGCGCCTGTCTTTCGGCCTCCGGAGAGGCACTGCCTGCTCTCAACAGCGCGCTTGCGCGGCTCAGCCACGAGCCGTCCACAGAAATCGCCTGGCGGCGCACGCAACCATATCCATGGCAGGCGATGATGCGGGTGCCTGCCGGTCCCACATAGCCCTGGCTCTGAAACCACCTCAAAGCCTCCTGCGAGGCCGAGACAGGCGAGGGGAGCGACATGAGCGTGAAAAATGCCGAAATCAGAACTGGAATCGCTTTCATCAGGAAGGTACCTATGGCCAGGCTGATGGGATGCTTTGGTTCTAGGTCACGCTTCGGCGGCGCCCACCGGCCGGTCGGCTAAAGACGTGCATCATTCGAGGTAATTCATGTCCCGCATCGTGTTCCTGAACGGTTCGTTCCTCCCCATCGAGGAGGCCAAGGTGCCTTTCATGGATCGAGGGTTCATGTTCGGCGACGGCATCTATGAAGGTGTCGCCATCCTCGAAGGACACCTCGTCGACAACGATGCACATCTCGAACGTCTCGAGCGTTCCTTACGCGAAGTGCGGATTGCAAATCCTTATACGCGCGCCGAGTGGACCGCGCTGGAAGAGGAACTTGCGCGCCGCAACAATCTCAGCGAGGGCTTCATCTATTTTCAGGTGACGCGTGGTGTGGCCGAACGCGACTTCATGTTTCCGGACAACGCGACGCCCACGGTCGCCATGTTCACGCAGGCCAAGTCCATCGTGAACGCGCCTGCTGCGGAAACCGGCATCGCCGTCATCACCGTGCCGGATCTGCGCTGGCAGCGGCGCGACATCAAGTCGATCAACCTGCTCGCGCAGGTGCTCGCGAAACAAGCGGCGAAGGAAGCCGGTGCGCAGGAAGCCTGGATGGTGGAGAACGGCTTCGTGACCGAAGGCGGTTCATCGAGCGCCTTCATCGTCACCAGGCAAGGCCGCATCGTCGTGCGTCCGCTGTCGAACGCCATCCTGCCCGGCATCACGCGGCAATCGCTGCTGGCGCTCTCGCAGGCAGAAGGCATCCCGCTCGAAGAGCGTCTGTTCACGGTCGAAGAGGCCTATGACGCCGCCGAGGCGTTCCTCACCAGCGCTTCCAATTTCGTACTCCCCATCGTCTCCATCGACGGGCGCACGATCGGCAGCGGCAAGCCCGGTCCTGTGACGCGAAAGCTGCGTGAAACCTATATCCGCATGGCCGCATCACCGCACAGGGACAACGCTTAAGCTGGACGGAACCCCCCTCACGGATCGCTCGTTGCCTCCCGAAAGGAGCGATCCATGAAGAGAATTCTGGTTCTGTCCCTGATTGCGGCAGGCTGCGCCGGCACAGCGATGGCGCAAAATCCCAATGTGCTGAATCAGCAGGCTCCCAACATGCCGCCGCTGCAGCAAATGCCGGCTGAAAAGGTCGATCCGAACGGCGTGCAGACCGAGGATCCGCCATCGACCGGCAGCACCTTGAGCGACAAGCTGGAGCAGAGCGACGGCGTCATCCGCCCGCCTGCGACCGCTACGCCGGATATCAGAGTGCCGGCTCCCGTGCCCAATCCCGGCACGACTCCGGTCATTCCGCCTCCGGGCAGCCCCGGCGGCAATCAGCAGGTTGATCCGAAATAGAAAAGGGGCGGCTCACGTCACGGCGGGATCGGGCTGACGCTGCTTTCCCGCATTCTTGTTGCGCCGCTTGTTGCTGCGAGCGCCGCCGTTCTTCGCGGGAGCGGCGGTCTTCGTTTGAATGCTGCCGCTGCCCTGCATCACCAATGCCGCGACTTCGCTGATCTGGCGCCGTAATTCTCCATCGTCGCCCTTGGTCGCGCTCTCTTGCGAGGCGAGGAGGCTTTGCGCTTCGTCGCGCTCATTCTCGATTTCGCGGATGCGCTGTTCGAGAATAAGTCCGCGCTCATGCTCGGCACCGAGATTCTTGGCAAGATCGGCAAGGCGGCTGCGCTCCTGCACGAGTTCGGCATGGCGTTCGTTCAAGGCACGCTCGAAATCATTGCCGCGCGCTGTTTGCGTCATGAGGCGCGTTTCGAGGTCCGAGATCGAGATGCGCTTTGCATCGAGTTCACTCAATGCTGCGGTGAGGCGCTGGTCCGTATCCGCATATTGCGCTTCGAGGCGCGCCAGCTTTTCCTGCGTGTGCAGAAGCTCCGTCCTGATCTTCGTGCGGTCGTTCTGCGTAGTGTCCAGCTCCATGCGCGTGTTGGACAATTCATTCAATGTGGCGCGGTGCGCGTTTTCGAGAGCCGACAGAGTCTCGCGGCTACTGGTCAGAGAGGTTTGAGTCCGGTTCAACTCGTCTTCGGCCGCGGCCAGCCGTGTCTGCGTTGCTGCGAGATTGCGCTCGAGTTCAGCAATCGTTTTTTCCCGTTCGATCATGGTGCTCTCGAGCGCCTCGATCCTAACCGCCCGGCGGCCGAGTTCTTCCATGCTCTGGTGCTTGGCGGCGAGGGCCTCTTCGGCTTTCCGCTCGATCTTTCGCTGCAGCACCGCGAACTCGGCGCGCAGATGGTCCTTCTCCGCCGTGAGCTCGGAAATGGACATGGGAAACAGCGCCTCGGCCCTGCGGCGCGCCAAGCGCTCCGCGCGGGCATTGATCGCGGGAATGATGAGAAGCGCAATGAGGCTCGCTGCCACGAACCCAAGCGCGAAGATCATGATGATTTGGACCACGCGGACGCCAACTCCAAGGAACCGGCAGCAAGCCGGAGAGAAACCCGATCGGTAACGCCCAAGCACTGTGCCTTGTGCCTGCGCAGCTTTCCAGGGCAATCAACCCCGGAAGCCCCGTTCTAGGGCAGGTTTACGCTGTTTCCACCGGGGCAAGAGGAACAGCCTTCGTTGAATACCTCGTCCTCCCGGGGCTGCGCAGCAGAACCCGGGATCGCAAGACGAGAATGGCGCGGGATCATCACCTCTCCTTGAGGGAGAGGTCGGACCGTCAGGTCCGGGTGAGGGGTTACAGGTCTCTCCGGATAACGCGCATCCCTCACCCGCCGCGCTGACGCGCGTCGACCTCTCCCGCCCGGGAGAGGTGAGCCTGCGCTTCACCCGGCCCGCGATCCCGGCTCGGCTGCGCCGTCCGGGATGACGCCCGATGAGTAATGTTCTTCTTTTGTTCTTGACAATCCTCCTAACCTTGGCTATATGTGTTGGTATCCTGGCTCGATGAGGGGCGCGCTCGCGAGGCGTCGCATGTGTCGGAGCCGGGGACGGTCCTGGTTCGGTCTCGCAAGCCGGGCCGGGAGGCCCATCGTTGCAAGACACGATGAACGCCTAAAAGAACCGTGCGCGAGGGGCCGTCAGGTTCTTCACTCATTCCATAGCGAGCCGGACGACCTCTCGCGTCTCCCTCACCCCAAACCTCGGAGCCACACGCTCGCGAGAACATTCCCGCTCGCTCTTTGACAATCGCAGCATCTCCGAAACGAGGCGTTTTTGGCTTTGTCCCGCGAGGCTGGTTGAGATCGTTCCACGCCTTCTCTGGGCCGCTCCAGAGCAACCGAGAGAAGGCCCGCAGGCATCCTGCTTTTGGAAGACTTAGAAGGGGTTCCAGGTCGGCTCGGGCGTGAACTTCAGATAGCCCATGTTGACGCCGAGCCTCGCGCCGACGCCGGTGCGGATCGGGACGATGATCATCTCGTCAGCCGCCAGGGCCGTCATGCCGAAGCCGCCGATGAAATAGGCCGAGCCGTCGACGCCGACGAAACGCTTATAGAGGGCATCGGTGAAGGGCATGTTGTAGACCAGCATCATAGTCCGGGCGCCTTCGCCGCCGAAATCGAAGCCCACCGAGGGGCCCTGCCAGAAGATTCTGCGCTCTCCCGCATTGCGGGTGAACAGCTTGCCTTCGCCGTAGCGCAGGCCGCCGATGATCGCGCCGCCGGCTTCCTGGCCGAGAATGTAGCCATTGGGCTCGCCCCAGCGTCGGGTGGCCTCTTCGAGCGTCATGGCCAAGCCACGGGACGCCGAGCCGAAGAACTGATGGCCGGAATCGACCAACTCGTTTGAATTGAAGGAATTCGGGGCAGCCGGATTGCTCGCATAGGCGCGCTGGACGCTCTGGGCCGAAGCCTGGAGGGGGGGGGCGCCGACACAGACGGCGAAGGCTGCCGCAGCAATAAAGGAAATGCGGGAGCGCATGGGCTATCTCCTCGTATGAGACAGGGGACGATCCAGCCTGTTCAGACCGGACGGCTTCTATCGAACCCCGACCTTACGGCCATCAACCCTAACAATGTCTGACCAAGCGCTGCCTTATTGCCGCAGGGGCAGCCTTCAGGCCGCAGCCACCGGCAGGTCCAGCTTGGGGGCGAGCGAGGTATCGCCCATGGCCGCGAAGGGGCCGTTGCGATAGCCCCGATCCTCATGGCCATAGGTGAGCGGGACGCTCCCCGGGCCGACGACGCTGCCGCCGGCGCAGGTCAGGATATGGTCGCCCGCTGCCGTGTCCCATTCCATGGTCGCGCCGCAGCGCACATAGACATCGGCCTCGCCCGAGGCGATGAGGCAGAATTTCAGGGCCGAGGAGGTCATGCGCCGCGTGCCGATGGACAGCACCGACAGGCAGGCCTCGGTGGCGATGTCCCCATGGCGGCGGCTGACGAGGGCGACGAGGCCATCCTCCGGCGCGCGCCGGACCTTGACCTCCCGCCAGTCGAAATCGGCTCCGCCGTCTTCGGGCATGGCGCTCATGCGAGCTTTCGTGCCCGCAATCCAGACGGAGCCGAGGGCCGGCGCCGCGACCGCGGCGGCGATGGGGCGGTGGTTCTGGATCAGCGCGATGTTGACGCTGTATTCCCCCGTGCCGTTGAGAAAGTCGCCGGTGCCGTCGAGAGGGTCGACCAGAAAGAAGAACTCCTCCGCATGGACATTGCTCGACGTCTCCTCCGCGACTACCGGAACGTCTGGCCAAGCCTCGTTCAGGCGGCGGATGATGAGCTGCTCGGCGGCGAGATCGGCGGCCGTGGTGGGGCTGCCGTCATCCTTGATCTGCTTCTCGATCAAGGCGTTTTCCATGCTTCGCAGAAGACGGGCGGCCTCGGAAGCGATCGCTGCCAGCTTCAGGGCGAGGTCGTCGGAATGGGTATGATCGAGACGCATGGTGAAACTGTGCCTGTTCTCGGTAAAGCTGTCGATCTCTTTTGCCTGCTTTCCAAAGAACTCGGAGCCGGGTATCCGGTTCACGTTCTCTTTCCTGTTTGGCTGTATTCGTGAGGCCTGAAATCCAGGATTTCATGAATCCACCGCTGAACTTACGGTCTATCCGGAGCCCTTATGGCCACCATTTCCCTTGATTCGCTCGACCTTGCCGCCCTTCTCTGCTCACGCGTCTGCCACGACGTGATTTCGCCGGTCGGCGCGATCGTCAACGGGCTCGAGGTCCTGGAGGACGACAGCGACACCTCCATGCGCGAATTCGCCCTCGACCTGATCCAGAAGAGCGCCCGCCAAGCCTCGGCCCGCCTCCAGTTCGCCCGTCTCGCTTTCGGCGCGGCAGGCTCGGCCGGAGCCTCCATCGATCTCGGCGATGCCGAGCAGGTGGCGCGAGGGCTCTTCCTCGATGACAAGATCACGTTCTCCTGGACCTCGCCCCGCCTTCTCTTCCCGAAGAACCGGGTTAAGCTGCTCCTCAACCTGATCATGATCGCCATCACCGCCATTCCGCGCGGTGGCGCCATCAACGTGACGGTGACGGGCGATGCCGAGGCTTGCGAGTTCACCATCAAGGCGAAGGGCCTGAACGCCCGCATCCCCGCGCATTCGCAGGAACTGCTCGCCGGTGATTCTGAAACCGGCACGGTCGATGCGCATGGCATTCAGATCTACTACGCCGGCATGGTGGCGCGCGCATCGAACATGAACATCGCCTTCAGCATCGACGGCGACGAAGTGACGATCAAGTCGGTCACTGCTTGATGTGCAATTGCGTGATCTCATATTTCCATCGCCGCTGATGTGAGATCACGTTTTGAGATTGCAGCGAGCGCAATAAAAAAGCCCGGCAGATGCCGGGCTTTTCTCATCTCGTTGTCGCTTCGCTTTAGACCGCGACGCGCTCGTCCGCCTCGTTCGGCTCGCGCAGCACGTAGCCGCGGCCCCAGACGGTTTCGATGTAGTTCTTGCCCTGCGAAGCATTGGCGAGCTTCTTACGCAGTTTGCAGATGAACACGTCGATGATCTTCAGTTCCGGCTCGTCCATGCCGCCATAGAGATGATTGAGGAACATCTCCTTCGTGAGCGTCGTGCCCTTGCGCAGCGAGAGCAGCTCGAGCATCTGATATTCCTTGCCGGTCAGATGCACGCGGGCGCCGCCCACTTCGACGGTCTTCGTGTCGAGATTGACGACGAGATCGCCGGTGGTGATCACCGATTGCGCATGGCCCTTCGAGCGGCGCACAATCGCATGGATGCGGGCGACCATCTCGTCCTTATGGAACGGCTTCGTCAGGTAATCGTCGGCGCCGAAGCCCAGACCCTTCACCTTGTCCTCGATGCCGGCCATGCCGGAGAGGATCAGGATTGGTGTCTTCACCTTCGCGACGCGGAGAGTCCGCAGAACCTCGTAGCCCGACATGTCGGGAAGGTTCAGGTCAAGAAGGATGATGTCGTAGTCATACAGCTTGCCGAGGTCGATGCCCTCTTCGCCGAGATCCGTCGTATAGATATTGAAGTTCTCGGACTTCAGCATCAGTTCGATGCTTTGCGCAGTTGCGCTGTCGTCTTCGATGAGAAGTACGCGCATTGTTATTCCCCAGCCCATGCCCTGGAGCTTGCATGTAGCTTGTGGCTACCCATCCCCCACCGGGCCAGTGGCGGATGCCCTTTTGCACTGATTCGTGACGCTAGTTCAGAATGGTTAACAAACCCTGATTCCTGCATGCAAGCGCTTAACGATATGATCGTGCCGATCTGTCGCTTGAAGCATCCAGCCTGTGGATTCCGGGTGACCATAGGGAACCTCGTCGCTCCATCCCAAACCGTTGCAAACGAAGGATTTCGCTTGCACATGCCTGCCGTGCTTACCGAACTGCAGGCGTGACAGGGACAGTGTTAACGAAATCGGTAAACGAAAGGTTGACGCAAGCCTCGCGACATCCTCGGCAACCCTGAAGGGCAGGCTAGTGATTTGTCCTTTCAAGGATTTTTCCGCGCGATGGTAAGGAAAGGTCAACTTCCATGCGCAATGATGCCTCATGCCTGAAGGATAACTGAGCGATCCGGCGGGCACGTGAAACAGCGACGTGTGGAGTTGAATCAAGATGAAGTCGCGGGATACGCTCATCCGCCTCAAGCGCTTTCAGGTCGACGAGAAACGTCGGCGGGTGGCGCAGATCGAGATGATGATCGCCGAGTTCGACCGCATGGCGGCTGACCTCGATCGGGAAATCGCAGCGGAAGAGCACAAGGCTGGGATCACCGATCCGAACCATTTCGCCTATCCGACCTATGCCCGCGCTGCTGCCCAGCGGCGTGACAACCTTCGCATGTCGGCTCAGAACCTTTACACTCAGCTCGATGACGCCAAGGCGGAACTCGGCGAGGCCTTCGAGGAGCTGAAGCGGGCCGAGAGCCTGGAGGATCGGGAGCGCGCTACCGAGCGCTCTCTGGATCCGGCGATCAGCCATGTGGGTCCGGCCCGCGCGATGCGCGCAACAGCCTGATCCGCTTATCAGTCGAACAGTCAAAAAGGACGCGCCGCAGCTCGGCGCGTCCTTTTCCTTTTGGCTTAGCTCAGAACAGGAATTTGCGGAGCGCAATCGCGTGGAAGGAAACCCTGAAGCCGGGGATCGTCTGCGACCTCGATGGCGCGCCGATAGGGCGTGAAGCCAGAGCGTATATAAAAGGGAAGCGCGCCTGGATTATCGAGACTGCAGGTATGGACGAAGAAGCGCTCGACCGGTCGAGAGAAAGCAAGGCGGATTGCTTCGTTCATCAGAAAACGGCCTGCTCCCTTGCCGATCACTCCGGGAACAAGGCCGAGGAAGGCGAGCTCGACTTCTCCTTGCGGTCGGAAGTCGAGTTCCAGAAGGCCGATATCGTCTTTGCCGTCGGTTAAGGCATAGGCATCGACCTTGGGATCATCGAGGATGCCCGCGAGGTCCGCGTCAGGCATGACGACCCGGCTGAACCAAAGCCAGGGTTCGCCGATCCGGCGATAGAGCTTCCTGTATCGGTCTCGCTCGCCGTTGAGGCGTTGGAGCGACCACGCCTCTTGATCTTCAACAGGCGCAAGCGGAGGAGGCGAGCGCATCTCCAGATACGTCACCACTGCCGCAATCTTCCCTGAAGGCAGATCTGTGTAGCCGTCGAGGTTCAGTACAGGCTGCGGGCTCGTCATGGAGATACCTTTCGATACGACAATCCGGCCATCGCTGTGTCATGGCCGAAGCCAGGGCGCAATGCGAGGGCAGGGCTCTTCTGCAATCATGCGGAAAGCCTTTGCAGGATTGGACGTTATGTCCAGATGGGGTAGGGCCATTTCCTCTTGCAGATTGAATGGATTATGGGCACAGAAGGGAGAACAAGGGAGCCGGCCGTCTCGATGAAGAAAGTGCGTGAGTTCATCTGGCCCGTCATCGGGCTTGCAGCGGTCGTGATTTCTGTCTGGCTTCTTTATCGCGAGCTGCGCGGCCTTTCCCTCGATGACGTTTGGGACAGCCTGACGGCGGTTCCCTCCGAGCGCTATGCACTTGCGGGCCTGTCGACCCTGGTCGCTTATGCGGCTCTCGCCTGGTACGACCGGATCGCGCTCCTCCATCTGGGCGTGCGCCATATCTCCTGGTTCTTCGTCTCGGTGACCTCGTTCACCACCTATGCCCTGTCGCACAATATCGGCGCCTCCGTTTTCTCGGGCGCCGTCGTCCGCTACAGGGCGTATACCTCCAAGGGCCTGAGCGCCGCGCAAATTGCCGTGCTGGTCGCTCTCTGCTCCTTCACCTTCGGGCTCGGCACGATCCTTCTCGGCGGAGTGGTTCTCACCGTTCAACCTGGACTTCTATACCGCCTCGAGGAGCTATTGCCCTCGGCCCTCACTAATCCCGCCACGGCCAGGGGCGTGGGTCTGTTGTTGCTCGGTTTCGTGGTTCTCTACGTCGTGGGATCTATCCTGCATCTGCCGCCGTTGGTGATCCGCAAGGCCAAGCTCGAATATCCGCGTCCGGCCATCATGGCGCGGCAGCTGATTGCGGCCCCGCTTGAGTTGCTGGGAGCTGCCGGCATCATTTATTTCGTGCTTCCCGCTCACCTGGAGCCGAGCTTTATCATCGTGCTCGCGGTGTTCCTCGCTTCGTTCTCGGCGGCTCTCGTCAGCCATGCTCCCGGCGGGCTCGGCGTGTTCGAGCTCGTGTTCCTGACGGCGATGCCCGATATTCCCAAGCCGGATGTGCTGGCGGCCCTCATCATCTTCCGCCTGTTCTATCTTCTCATCCCCTTCGCCATGTCGCTCGTGGTGGTGCTGCTTTTCGAGAGAGCCAGGTTGGCGCAGGCATGGCGCGCGCGCGGTGCCGTCGACAGCAGTAGCGTGCCGCCACCGCCGCTCTCGTCTTCCGATCAGTAAGCCTTAAAGGGCGCTAAGAGGTCAGGCCGTTAGGCTGCCAGAACAGGCTTCTGGCCTGGTTCCGGAACGGAGATGCCGGCGTCCATATATTCGTTGAGCTTGTTGCGCAGGGTCCGGATCGAGATGCCGAGGATCCGCGCCGCATGGGTTCTGTTGCCGAGGCAATAGGCGAGGGTATCCAGGATCAGATGGCGCTCCACATCGGCAATCGTGTGCCCGACTAGGATGCGCCGCAGCGCCTCGACGGTTTGATCGACGGCGGAGGATGGCGGAAAGCTCGTATGCGAGGGAGAAAAAGCCTGCTGTTCCGGCATGTCCTGGGCGCTGAGCACGATTCGTACCTATCTGAGTAGAGGGTAAGGATTTATGCCCATCTTATGGTTAGGAAGACCTTAACGACTGGCTGCGGCCCGCACGATTTTGGCGTCCCAATGAAAAAGGCGCCGCCTCCTGGAAGCAGCGCCTGATCCTGTTTTCCGTTCGAGCCTACGGGCTTACTGCCGGTATTGCTGGATGCGGGTCGTCCGGAGACCGGCGAGGCCGTGCTGGTCGATGGACATCTGCCAGCTTAGGAACTCTTCCGTGGTCAGCGTGTAGCGCTGACAGGCTTCTTCCAGGCTCAGCAGACCACCGCGGACGGCGGCGACGACTTCGGCCTTACGGCGGATGACCCAGCGGCGGGTGCTGGAGGGAGGCAGGTCGGCAATCGTCAGGGGACTGCCATCGGGCCCTATGACATACTTGACCCTAGGGCGGTGGGGTTCGGTCATGATACGCTCACACAAAAATTCAACGACCTTTGATAGGCTCGAACCTAACCGGTGGGGCTTAATGTTTTCCTAAGCCATGCAGGCGGTTACGAGAGTGCCTAAGCTTAGCCATAAACGTTAACACCGGCTTATTGCGGCAGCTTTCTCTTTAAGAATTCACCGGTCATCGCTATAGAAGGGCTTTGGCCCCTCCCGTGCGCCGCCTTGAACGGCGCCTCTGGATGGAACGATGCTCAACTCACTCGATCTTCCCAAGTCTCCTGCCGAGACCCGCGTCGTCGTTGCGATGTCGGGCGGCGTGGATTCCTCCGTCGTGGCAGCTCTCCTCAAAGAGGAGGGTTATGACGTCATCGGCATTACGCTGCAGCTCTACGATCACGGCGAGGCCGCTCACCGAAAGGGCGCCTGCTGTGCGGGCCAGGACATCTATGATGCCCGCCGCGTGGCCGAGGCCATCGGCATTCCGCATTATGTGCTCGATTACGAGGAGCGCTTCCGCAAGGCCGTGATCGACCGCTTCACCCAGAGCTATCTGGCCGGCGAGACGCCGATCCCATGCGTGGAGTGCAACCGCTCCATCAAGTTCCGGGACCTCCTGGAGACCGCCAAGGAGCTCGGGGCCGACGTGCTGGCGACAGGCCATTACGTGGCGAGCCGCAGGCTGCCCGATGGCCGCCGCGCCCTTCACCGGGCAGCGGACCCGGATCGCGATCAGAGCTACTTCCTCTATGCGACGACCGAGGAGCAGTTGGACATCCTGCGCTTCCCTCTGGGCGAGCTGCCCAAGGAAAAGACCCGTGAATACGCCCGCCAGTTCGGGCTCGCCATCGCCGAAAAGGCCGACAGCCAGGACATCTGCTTCGTCACGCAAGGGCGCTACAGCGACGTAATCGAGCGTTTGAAGCCCGGCGCCGTGCATGGCGGCGAGATCGTGCATATCGATGGCCGCGTGCTCGGCCGCCATGAAGGGATCATCCATTACACGGTGGGGCAGCGGAAAGGGCTCGGCCTTTCCGTGGGTGAGCCCCTCTATGTGGTGCGCCTTGATGCCAAGGAAGCCCGCGTGGTGGTCGGTCCTCGCGAGGCTCTGGCGACGCGCCTCATCACCATCTCTGACGTGAACTGGCTCGGCGACGTACCTCTTGAGGCCATCGGAGAGCAGGGGATGGAGGTGGCCGTGCGCGTCCGCTCCACCCGCGAGCCACGTCCGGCCATCTTGCGATCCACAGGAACCGTCACTACGGTCGAGCTGTTGTCGGCGGAAGATGGGGTCTCCCCCGGTCAAGCCTGTGTCATGTATGAGAGCGATGCTCCGCGGGCACGGGTGCTTGGCGGAGGCACCATCGCCCGCGCTGTAGCCGAAGCCGCTCCTGCCGCGGCCTGAGGCATCCTCTGAAGGAACCTGCATGACGGATGGAGCGACCACGGCCCTGATGCGCAAAGCCTATGCGCGTTGGGCGCCGATCTATGACCTCGTGTACGACAAGCTCACTGAGCCTGCCGCCCGCGCTGCCGTGAACGCTGCGGTGGCCTGTGGCCCCAAGGTGTTGGAAGCCGGCGTAGGGACTGGCCTCTCTCTCGGCTATTATCCGAAGCACGCCGAGGTTTATGGGGTCGATCTCTCCGAGGACATGCTGCGCCGGGCGCAGGAGAAGGTCGACAGACGTGGCCTGTTCCATGTGAAGAGCCTGCAGGTGATGGATGTGACCAAGCTCGGCTTTCCGGACGCCACTTTCGATTCAGTCACCGCCCAATTCATCATCACCCTCGTGCCGGAGCCCGAGGTGGCGCTCTCCGAATTCGCCCGCGTGCTGAAGCCCGGCGGCGAGATCGTCCTGGCCAACCACTGGGGGCAGCCTTCCGGGCCTATCGCAGCCCTCGAGGAGATGGCGGCCCCGCTTGCCAAGGCGATCGGCTGGAGTTCCTCCTTTAAGGCGGCCCGCGTGGAAGACTGGGTCCGCAGCACCGGCAATATGGAGGTGGCGGAGTTGAGATCCCTCTTCCCCGCCGGCTTCTTCAAGCTGATGAGAATCAAAAAGCGGGCCTGATGGTCCGCTTCTCTTTTGCGCCTTTGATGAGGCGATGAGATGACTTTCGGCGGCCGAGCCCTATTTCAAAGGTCTCAAGTCCCTGCACTCATTCACGAAAGTTATTCCGATGCGTTTGTTCATGTTCTCCTCCCAGGCCCGACAGGATCTGCACGCCTTCGCAGGCGACGAGTCCGGCAGCAAGCTGCCCGCCAAGTACGGCCCCTGGGGCCTGACCGGCACTCTGAGCACGCGCGAAGCCCCGCCACATAAATTCTCGCGCAGGGCTATCGAACAGGCGATCTCAAGCGAGGGTTTTCAGCTCTGGCGCATGAAGCCCAAAGGCTGAGGGGGCAGTTTCGTCTCACGCCGCAGTTGTGGTTCTGAACTCTGCGGAGGTCCGGCGGGTTGGCTATCGCGTCTCTGACGGTTAGGCAGAGGCGTTCGATTCCAGCCTCATTCGTTGGGCTATCGCACAACATATTTAGAGAACAAGACACCCGGAAACATCAACGGGAGAGATGGTAGCGGAGGAGGGATTTGAACCCCCGACACAAGGATTATGATTCCTCTGCTCTGACCAACTGAGCTACTCCGCCCCAAGCCGCTGGGCGAACCCCGCTTCAGGCATGCGCGATATAGGGAAGATTAGGGGCGTGTGTCAAGAAAGAGGCGGCTCCCATTCAGGAATTTCTCAGGACTACGGCTTGATCCCCGCGTCTGGGGAAAACGGCCCATTTAGGATTCTCCGCTGCCGGTCAGATTTCCCGCCGGGATGACGTAGCGCCCCGGAAAGCTGCGCTCCAAGCTCCAAGCCCGCTTAGAACTTTGCTTTTTATCCTGATTTAAGCGCGGCTGTTTTGCAGGAATGCAACTTCGCTTTCTTCCTAAGATGTAATAACGTTATAAAATAAGACTATTCTTCAAATGGCTATTTTTGTGGGGCGTTAAACCCTTGGGCAAGGTTTCTTCTCTGGACCAGTTGAACTGGCGTTTCTCCATGCGAGTCCTGCTGCCGGTCGTCGCCAGCACGGCCACAGCGCTCGCATTGGCGGCGCTTGCCCTGCTTTGGGCTGTCGGGCAGAGCGACACCATCTCCATGGAGCGCCAGCAAAGGATCACCGAACGCAGCATTCGCGAGGTCCTGGGCGAACTGGCCAAGCAGCAGGAAATGGTCGCTGTCTGGAACGAGACGGTCCAGCAGCTCAACAAGACACCGTTGGATGAAAAATGGCTCGACGCGAATATCGGCGGCTGGCTGCACATCACCTTCGGGCAGGATTACACCTATATCCTCAACACGCGAAATGAACCCGTCGACGTGACCATTGATGGGGCGAGGGCAAAGCTGAACGAATACGAAAAGGTTCGGTCCAGTTTGCAGGGACTCATCCAGGGACTGCGTGGCGATTCTCGCTCTCCGCACCAAGGGCACTCAGAACGGCCGATCAATGGGCAGGATCTGACGAGCGGTAGGGCCGTGCATGATGCGCATCTGCTGGAGCTGCTGGGGCGGCCAGCTGCCGTCAGTATCATGAAGATTGTTCCTGAGAACAACGAGTTGCGGCAGGAGCCCGGAAGCGAGTTCTTGCTTGTCAGTGTCCGTTTCCTTGACGGCAATTTTCTGAAGATCCTCTCGCAACAGAACCTCATTGACGGACTGCGCTTCTCCAAGGCCAATGAAACAAGCGACAGCGAAGTCGGGGTGCCTCTCACCTCGGATGAAGGCGCACTGATCGGCTACTTCATCTGGAAGCCTGAACTCCCCGGCACGACCATTCTCCGCGTGATCGGCCCGAGCATTGCCGTCGTCTGTATTCTGATCATCGGCGTGATGGCTCTTCTGTCCCGTTCGCTGCGTCGCTCGATGGCAAAGTTGAGGAAGGCAATCGCCGAGTTGCGGGCCAGCGAGGCACAGGCTCACCATCTCGCCTTTCATGATGCTCTCACCGGCCTCCCCAATCGCACTCTGTTCGACGATCGCCTCGATCAGACATTGTCACGTATTGATCACGGACAGCAATTGGCCGTGCTCATGCTCGATCTCGATCGATTCAAGCATGTGAACGACACGCTTGGCCATCAGGCAGGCGACTGCGTCGTCCGTGAATTTGGCAGTAGGCTGTCAGCGCTGCTGCGCAGCAGCGACAGCGTTGCGAGGCTGGGTGGCGATGAGTTTGCTGTGGTTCTGGCCGACATCGCAGACCGCTCGGACGTAGAAAAGATCTGCGAACGCATTCTCGATACCGTGCGCAAGCCCTTCGAGATCTCGGGTCGCCAGGCCTTCGTTGGCGTGAGCATCGGCGTTGCCTTGGCTCCTGAAGCGGGTTCCGAACGTATCGACCTGATGCGAAAGGCCGATATCGCCCTCTATCAAGCAAAGACCGAGGGACGTGATGCCTATCGCATTTTCACGGCGGCCATGGACGAAAACGTCAAGGCACGGAGCTCGATCGAGGAGGATCTGCGCGCTGCTCTCCTGACCGGTAATGACCTGCGATTGTTCTATCAGCCGCAGGTTGATGTGGACGGTCAGTCAATCATCGGGCTTGAGGCGCTCGTGCGCTGGCATCATCCCACCCGCGGCATGATCGCGCCCAACCAGTTCATTCCGATTGCCGAGGAAACCGGATTGATCTCTCCGTTGGGCGAGTGGGTACTACGCCAAGCCTGCATTGCCTCGAAGCGGTGGCCGGACCTGACCATTGCTGTCAATCTTTCTCCCGTTCAATTCCGCTCAGGGAATCTGGCTCAACGCCTGATTGGCATCGTCAGCGAAGTAGGAGCGGACCCTCGCCGTATCGAATTCGAGATCACGGAGAGCTTGCTGCTAGACGATAGCGAACTGTCACGCTCTGCGCTGAAGATGCTCCGGCAGGAAGGGTTCAAGATCGCACTCGACGATTTTGGAACAGGCTATTCCAGCCTCAGCTATCTCCGCCGCTTCGAAGTTGACAAAATCAAGATCGATCGTTCCTTCGTTCAGCATTTGGGTCAGCAGGATGAAGCGGTCGCCATTGTGAAGGCGATCGTAACGCTCTGCCATGCCATGGGCCTGACGGTTACTGCTGAAGGCGTCGAGACCGAGGATCAGAAACTCTTCCTCACAGAGACTGGATGCAGCGAGATGCAGGGCTTCCTGTTTTCTCGTGCTCTCCCCGAAGACCAGATCGGTGATCTTTTGAATAATCTCGGCGACAGGCTAAGCGTGCAGCCTGCTCCTCAATTGAGGAGCATACCAGGGCGCGTAAAAGCGAAGATTGTCGCTTGATGCCAAAGTGATGTGAGCCTTCTGCGAGGGGGGCAGAGGCATGATCACTCCGGCGCTCCCATGAGCCCGGAAACGACTCCCGGTTCAGGGCGTGTCAGGATCTGCATACGCCTCCCGTCCGGAAACTCGATGGTGCGCAAAGTCATGACCTCGAGCCCGGAATTGACACCTTCACGAATTCTTTCAGCTCGTGGACTTCTGGAGATGGAGCCAGCAAGTTCGCGACGTTGACTTGTTTGTCGAGAGCGATCCGCCCGGGCTGTTACTGCGCGACTCGGTTGGCGAGCCTTAGAATCCGAAGTTGCTTTCCTGGGTGTGGACTTCGATGCAGGCTTCTCTTCTTGCGACGCGGCGGCAGCCTTTGTCTGACCACTCCGATCTTTTTGTTCTTCCTCTACATTTTTGACAGCTTGTGCAGGCGAAGAGGGGACTAATGGCTTCGCTGCAGAGTTTGGCGATGTAGAGGAAGAGCCTTGGGAGATCGATCCTGCCTCAGGGGGCGGGTCGACCCATGGTCGAGCAGGCTGGGCTTGGCCGAGGGCAGTGGTTGAAAGAATTGCGGCTAAGCTTAAACCCCCGATCCCATATATGTTCGCTCTCATGGCATCCTCCCTGGCTGACGGGGAGGGAACGCTTGTTGATCCGGGCCCGGTTCCATGTTGCCGCGATCATAGGATGAGCATGTGCTAAGCTATGCTGCAATGAGTATTGCCTAGCTTATGGTGCTTTGCTGATCCGGGCGGCAGTCTGCTCCATGGCTATGGAGCAGACTGCGACATGCTCAGAAAATAAGGAAGTCTGCAGCAGAGATTGATTTGTTGGCGCCGATATTGGCGAACACGACAAGGCCCCCGGCTTTATTGCCGTTGGCATCGTACCAAAGATTGCCGTTGCTCTTGACGTACCCAACGAAGTCATTCGCATCCTTAGCCGCAGAACCGAGCACAAAGGATGTCGAACTGAGTACGCCTGTCTTCGTCAACGATTTGAAGATCGCATTCTCAAGCCTGATTGTATCATACACAGAGCTGAAGTCGGTGATCTGGTCTCTATTCGTCGTGCTGTTCAAAGCTGTATTAAATACGAAGCTATCATAGCCAGCCCCACCAGATAGGATATCCTTTCCGCCGCCGCCGGCGAGGGTGTCGTTTCCGGAATATCCTCGTAAGGTGTTGGCAGCCGAATTACCGCTCAATGTATTGTGCAGGCTGTTGCCCCCTAAGAAAATGGCCGAGCTGCCAGTCGCATACATTCGTTCGACATAGTTCGATAATGAATAGCTGACACTTGTATAGATTGAGTCAGCAGTGCCGCCTGTTGAGGCCTCAATCACAGTATCGCCGGCATCGTCTATGTAATAGCTGTCGTTCCCACGCCCGCCTTCCATGCGGTCGGCTCCGGCGCCACCATAAAGAACGTTGTTCAAAGAATTGCCGATAAGACGGTTCACCAGATCATTGCCGTATCCACGAGTGGCTGCACCCATCAATGCGAGCTGCTCGACATCGGCTCCCAGCGTATAATTAATACTGCTATAGACGATATCGATGCCGCCTAGGCCATTGTTAGCCTTCTCGATGACGAGATCAGCAAGAGTGTCGACATAATAAGTGTCGTTCCCGTCGCCGCCTTCCATAGAGTCTGCGCCGCCGCTGCCGTTCAGTACGTCGTTTCCGGCCCCGCCCTTCAAGGTATTCGCAGCAGCATTGCCGGTGATCCTGTTGTTGAGCTCATTGCCGATCAGGATCAGATTGCCTGTGCCGATACCTGTGATGTGTTCGACATTTGCCGATATTGTGTAATTTACAGAGGTAATGATGTGGTCCGACAGGCCTTCGCCCGCAGCTTCGATGACGAGGTCGCCTGTATCGTCGACATAGTAAGTGTCGTTGCCTAGGCCGCCCTCCATTCGGTCTTCGCCTGCCAGCCCGTCGATGATGTTATCGCGGTCATTGCCGATCAGATTGTTGCCTGACGCTGTATTACCTGTTGCTCGAATGGCCGAGCCGACAAGGACGAGTTTCTCAAGGCCTGATGCGAGCCGGTAATCGGCGCTGCTGTAGACAACGTCATAGCCGGTGGAAACCTCATCGATGAAATCGTTGACGTTGTCCACGTAGTAAGTGTCATCTCCCTCGCCGCCGCTCATTTTGTCGGCGCCGCCTCCGCCGACGATTGTATCGTTGCCCGCATCTCCCTTAAGGACATTGCTGGCGCCGTTGCCGGTGATGTAGTTATTGAGCTGGTTGCCATAACCATTAATGGCATTGGCACCTATCAGTGTCAGATGCTCGACATTCGCTGCAAGAGTATAAGTGATTGTCGATTTGACATGGTCGTCCGTACCCTCATTGGCGTTCTCGATAACAACATCCATGGAGTGATTGACTGTATAGGTGTCGTTGCCGGCGAAACCCTGCATCGTGTCGCCGCCAGTGGTGCCTACGATGATGTCGTCGCCAGGAGTTCCATCGCGGACGAAGCCTGGAACGGAGACATCCCCGACATCCATGCCGCTGATCTGATTTCCGGTGACAACAGTACCGGATGGTCCATTCCCGAGATTGCTCGCTTCCTCGCGAATGCCGTAGCGAGCATTGATTGAGCCGGTCGAGGAGATGACGTTGTTCAGAATATGCGTGTTCGTTGAATAGTAGGTGAGACCCGTGACCGCATCATCGATACGAAGCCGAATCTGGACTTCATCGTATGTATGGTCGGCTTCCTGAGAATTGTTGTAGATCTGGCTGCCTTGAACGATGGTATCCGTCGATCCTTCGATCCGAATGCCTTGGCGCATGTTTTCGTAGACTTTGACGCCAGTGATCGTCACATCATCGGAGAGTTTGACGAGAATTCCCTCTTTCGTATTCCCATAATACTCGCCGCCGATCACTTGAATGTCGGTCACCCATGGAATGACCGTTCCTCCTGCAGGCGCAATGTCGCCACGCTGAATTGTAAGGCCTGCAGATCCGTTCTCATATGCCTTGTTGTTCTCAAGAATGAGATTGCTCGTGGCGTTCTGAATATTGAAACCGTGACGATCATTGTCATAGGATTCATTATTCTTATAAGTACCGCCCACGACAAAATCCGCAACAAATCCATCCAGGCCATTGCCATGGGCTTTGCAATTCTCAATCGTCATATTGTAGGTGATTTCATGCGGATTGAATCCGTATGCCGTACAATCCTTAATCTCGACGCCCGTAAGACTGATGTTAGATTGCGTTTTTCCTTCTTCAGCCTTGGCGCCGCATATGAAGCCGGCCTGATGATCGGTGTTGTTCGCCCGATTTCCATCGATCGTTAAATTCGAAACGGAAACATTCGTCACATCTGTCAGAGCTGTTCGAACGATGCCATTGATTCTGTCATTGAAGCCATCTTCAAGTCGAATGACCGTTTGCCCCATCCCTGCGCCGACAAGCGACACGCCGGAAAGGAGCTCGACACAACCTTTCGAAGGATTATTGTGGTCGCCGGTGACCGCGTAAGTTCCTGATGCGAGTTGAACCACAACCTGCCCACCTGCAGGATTGCTCTTATATGTAGCGTTGGCAGCTTTGATGGCCGCGTCAATCGCAGCCATGTCTTTCTGAGCATCTCCGGTCGGCGGAGCAACGTTGATAACAACAGCCATTGATGAAGTTCCTTGCTAAACAACTTCTGGATATAGCAAGGCATAGACATCTATCGATTGCGCGTAGGGGGTAACACGTTCGTCCCAAAAAAATAGACAAAATCGAATGTGTTGGAGAGGAACTCTTCCTGCTTTGGTTTTCGTGAAAGTTTGCGCACCTTAAAAAGGACTCGTCAACAGACCGAGTCCTAACAAGAGGTTATTTTAAAGGATCAGGAAATCAGATGCCGTGATTGAAAGGTTGGGTTTCACCTTTGCAAATTGCATTGCAGCGCTTGGCCCTGATCCATCTGGATCGTAAAGCAAGGCGCCCGTCTTGTTGTTGTAGATGATCCGGTCACTGGCATCCTTGGCTTTGCTGCCGATGACGAATTTAGATGATTGAAGAACGCCGCGGGCAATCTTTGAGAAGACTGCATTGTCGAGAAGGATTGTATCATCCTTTGGGTTGAAGTCGGCAATAAGGTCAAGGTTCGACTTGGTACTGAGCTTCGTGTTGAACACAAATGTATCTCGTCCCAATCCGCCCAAGAGGATGTCGTTGCCTTCCCTGCCTATTAGTCTGTCATTCCCCTCATAACCATAGAGGGCATCGTTTCCGGCTTTACCAGTCAGAGTGTTACCGGCCTTGTTCCCCTTGAATACAGAAGAGACCGACGCCGCACTGCTCGCTGAATGGCTGAAACTAAGAGAGTAGAAGGAAGTCTGGCCAATGCCGCGTCCCTGAGTTTCGTTCACTCCGAGATAGGCACCTGCCTTGAAATAGAATGTGTCTTTGTTCCATGTACGATTGATATGGGTCTGTGAGGTATAGACCTTCCCATCAGCATAGATTGCGACTTTCAGGTCGTCGCCTTTGGCTGAGATTTTATAAGTGAATTTCTCATTCCGAGAAATGTTGGGCATTTGGCCTAGCGCATTCTTCAGGTCGAAGCGAAGCTCGGCATTTCTTGGGCCGGCTTTCTCATTCTTGAAATAGACGGTGTTATTCTCCCAATAGAGGCGGACCAGTTCGTCCGATTGGCCGTGAATCTGGCCAATCACGATCTTTCCACCCTTTCCGTTGAACAGGGTCGGAACCTTGTCCACTTCGAGTGTCGCTGTCATGGACCCGCCCTGCTTGAGCGTCCACGCCGCACGTTCCGTCCCTTTCATCTCCCGGAGTTCGGAGCGGGCAAAGCGCGAACCACTTGTGGTAGCCCCTTCAACCGGAGCTGTGAAGACCATGGCTCCATCGCTGCCGGTATAAAAGTATTTCGAGTTTCGATAGCCGGAGAGGTTTTTCACTTCGACGGCAGTGCCCGAAAAGTGGCCGTACCGATCAATCGGAAGAGTTATTTTCCAATTGGCCAAGTTGAAATTGCGACTTGGCACATAAGCAGGGTTCAAAACCATTGATGTCAGCCCCAAAAGATATTTTGGCCCTTCGTGAAAGGCTTCTGATTACGTCAAAAAAGTTGAGTCCGTGTTGCCCAGAATTCGGTCTAGGGCCGAATTCCGAGCGCGTAAATTATTATAGGAAAATATTTCAACTGATTACTGAAGTAATTCCATAAATCATAGGAAAATCCCCTTGTCCATGTAAAACAAGTTTTGGACTCATCCCTCAAACAAAGCTTGGCCGCATAAAATATATCAAACCTTGAAGCTTGGCCTTTCAGTGAGAAGGCGTTCTTTTTGGCGGCATGATCAAATTCTCCTGAATAGGGAACAAATTCAATCTTCGAAAAAGATGCCTCTTTGTAGGTCTATTCTTGCTGAGCAGTTGTGCAGATGAAATCGGCAAGCCTCTAACGATAGGTGTTTTGAAGATCTTCCGAGTTAAATTTGGAAGTTGCTGGAGTAGCTATCCGCTTAACCCGTCGGGGGTATCTCGCCAGCCGAAATAGTGACGAGAAAAAGGGGGCTTGAGGAGTATCTATTGGGCTGTGTCGGCGCCGCAAAAACTTCGCGCCTCGATCTCATTATTGTCCATCGGGAACAGCCTAATGCAAATCAGTGTCTTTGGAATTGGTTATGTTGGCGCCGTCTCAGCCGCATGCTTGGCCAATGATGGTCATAATGTAATTGCAGTTGATCCAAATCCGCAGAAGGTCGGGCCGCTCAATGCTGGCCTCAGCCCAATCATTGAACCAGGGCTCGACGGGTTAATCCAGGATGGTATCCGTAATAAGCGTCTTCACGCCACGAGTGACGTGCGTGAAGCCATTCAGGGTTCCGACATTTCGTTTGTTTGCGTCGGCACTCCATCGCGCTCGAACGGCTCTCTCGATACTGGCTATGTCATGTCCGCTGCCGAAGAGATCGGCGCAGCTATCCGCGAGAAGAATTCGTTTCATTCTGTCGTGATGCGCTCGACCATTCTTCCGGGCACGATGGAGAGTATCGTTCTCCCAGCTTTGGAGCGTGCATCTGGACGCCAGGCAGGGGTGGGGTTTGGTGTCGCCTATTATCCGGAATTTCTGCGCGAGAGCACGGCTATCGCGGATTACTATGATCCAGGTGCGATCATCTTCGGATGTCACGATCAGACAACAATTGATCGGTTGCTCGAGTTGCACAGGATCTTCAAGGTGGAGCCACGGATCGTCTCGATCCGCACTGCTGAGGCCGTCAAATACACCAATAATGCCTGGCATGCGCTGAAGATCAGCTTCGCCAACGAGATCGGCAACATTTGTAAAGCAGCCGGCATCGACGGTCACGCCGTTATGGATGTTCTATGCGCTGATACACGGCTTAATATCTCGAAAGCCTATCTGAAGCCGGGCTTTGCTTTCGGCGGATCGTGCCTGCCCAAGGATCTCCGTGCGCTGCGGTTTGCGGCCCGCAAGCTTGAAGTTCAGACCCCGGTTCTCGATGCGACCATGGAGGCTAACGAGGAGCAGCTGCGGCGTGCCTATGCCATGGTTGCCGCTACAGGAAAACGGCGCATCGGCATCATTGGCTTGAGCTTCAAGCCAGAAACCGACGACCTGCGCGAGAGCCCGCTTGTCGAACTGGCGGAACGTCTCTTCGGGCGCGGATACGATATCAGGATCTATGATCCTAACATCCAGATTTCGAAGCTCACAGGCACCAATCTGAGTTTCGTTCAATCTCATCTGCCGCATTTGGCCTCTTTGCTGACGGCTGACATCAACGATGTCGTCGATCATGCCGAGGTCTTTGTCCTGGGCAATCGGTCCGAGGCTAAGCGGCTGATGGAAGTCGTCGATGATAACCGTCCGCTCATTGATCTCGTTCGTGTCGATCAAACAAGGTGTTCCGGTGACTTCTATCAGGGAATTTGCTGGTAGTACCGGCAGCACGCGACTCTCTGAGTCGGTGTGGGCACATCTGCTCTATATCGTTGCAGTTGCGGCTTTTGCAGCCGAACTGCCGAGGGAGGCCTATGGCATGATCGGCGGAGGCTTTATCGGCACCGTCGGCATGCTGGCGCTTTGGCGCTATGGATGGGGAATTCTGCACTTCGTGCGGGCCCTGGTCTACCGGCTCAAGGTATTCCCCCACATGCGCAGAACGGCTGATGCTCTCATTGGTCAGGAAGCGCCAAACGCCTATCTTTTGGTCACGACATTCCGCATCGACTCGGCCGTCACCACGCGGGTTTATAAAGCTGTGTTCGAAGCAGCTCTTTCTGCTCCGGGCAAGGTTACGGTCGTTGCCTCCATCGTCGAGACGGGAGACCAGAGGCTTGTGAAGGCTCTGTTTCGAAGCCTGTGCGCCGATCAGGACAAAGTCGACCTGGTCGTCGTCAGGATTGCGGGAACCGGTAAACGCGATGCTCTTGCCTATGGTTTTCGAGCCATTGCTCGCCGGTGCCCAGGCGATGACGATGTCGTTGCTGTCATTGACGGCGACAGCATCGTTCCACAAGACCTCATTCGGAAATGTGCCGGTTTCTTCCTGAATGACCCGCGGATCGGCGCGCTGACGACAGATGAAGTCAGCGAAGTCCGTGGAAGCCGAGTCTTCCAGGAATGGTACGCCCTGCGTTTCGCGCAGCGCCACACGTTGATGTCGTCGATGGGATTGTCAGAGCGTGTTCTTACCCTGACTGGGCGCATGGCAATGTTTCGCGCGAGTATCGTCTGCGACCCGGGATTCATTCGGCAAGTCGAGCTCGACTACATCGATCACTGGCGTCTGGGGCGCTTCAAGTTCCTGACGGGGGACGACAAGTCGAGCTGGTTCTGGCTTCTGCGCAGCGGTTACAAGATGATCTACGTTCCGGACGTGGTTGTCATGACTGTGGAAGATCCGCCGACTGATAACTTCTTCTCCGCTGCGGCGATGCTTATGATCCGCTGGTTCGGCAATATGCTTCGCACGAACTCCCGAGCGCTTGCTCTCGGTCCGGATAAAATCGGACTCTTCACCTGGTGGGCCATTCTAGACCAGCGCATGTCCATGTGGACATCTCTCGTCGGCTTTGCCGTGGCCATGATCGCGACATTCTTCGTCAATGGCTATGCTTTCCTTCTCTATGCTCTGTGGATCCTGACATCGCGCTATCTGCTGACCTTGTCGCTTCTTGCGTCACGGCCGAGGGTTTCAGTCTTCTATCCCTTCCTGCTTTATTTCAATCAGATCTTTGGATCGTTGATGAAGGTTCACATCACGTTCCGCCTCGATCGGCAGAAGTGGACACGCCAGAAGACGACGTTCGCAGCACGCTCATCGAAGCGGCCGCTGATCGCCAGCAGCTTCATGTCTGCCTACATGCATACCCTTTCGCTTGCAGCCTTCCTGGCCCTTCTCGCGTGGAGTGTCGAAGTTCTTCCGACCCCCAGGGCGCTGCTGATCTTTCCCTAATCCGGTGATATTCACATGGAGAAATACGCAATGTCGACGATCACGCACGAAGCTGAGGTTCAACGCCAGCATCCGCGTTATCGCTTGCCGATGAGATGCCTTCATGGCGGCGTAGCCGTCTCCGTTGTCGATCTTTCCGTGGGCGGTGTTGGCCTCAGGACGGGTTCATTCTCTGTCCGCCCATGCGAGATCGTTGATCTCGTTCTTGTCTTTCCCTTTAACGGCTATGAGCTCACTCTGCCTGTAAGGGCCGAGGTGCGATACGTAAATAATGATCACGGCAGGATTGGCATGCGATTTGTCGACGTGTCGCCACGTCAGCATAACCTCCTGCGGTTCATTCTTGATGCCTATCTCTCAGGAGAGGTTGTTGAGGCGGGCGACGTCCTTGACGTCGTTTCGCGCCGCAACGAGGGCAAGACCCGTGAAGTGCCCCAGCGGCCTGCGCCTCAGGGCCTGCTCGCCAATGCTGCTCATTACGGGCGGAGCATTGCAGGATATGGGCTGGTTGTGGGTCTGACATTGCTTCTCGCCGGGTTTATCGGCACCGGCGTGTTCCAGAAGATGTATATTATTCCGGCGCAGTCCGCGCTGATCACGACTGACCTCGTGACGGTTCCTGCCCCTTCAAGCGGCCAAGTGACATTCATCTCATCAGGTGGGGAGGTCCAGGCCGGTGAACCGCTCCTGACGATCCAGGGGCCGCAAGGAAGCAGCAGTATCGTCATCGACAGCCCCTGCGATTGCGTCATACAGGCTCGGTATAGCAGGGCCTCAAGCTTCGTCCGAGAGGGCGCTCCCATTCTGGTTTTGCGCGAGAAAGGCAGCACTCCCTACATCACCGCCAGTATTCCCCAGAGCGATATCCTGCGTTTCTATCGGGGAGCAAGGGCAGTCATCGAGTACGCAGACGGAACTCTCGTGAAAGATGTCAAGATCGAGGCGCTTCCGGCCTTCTCTGATGAAGATGCAAGCGCGGGACGTTTCCTCGTCAAACTCGCTCCAGGACGTGAACTCGACGACAGCGCTATCGGACAGCCGGTGTCAGTCATGTTCGACACCTTCTCGGGGTCGGCAATAGGCGCTGTGACTGGCAAGGTGCAGGCTGGAATGAACTGGGCAGGCGATCATATCGCTTCGCTCTTCAGCAAAGCAGAGAGCGGCTCGGAAGAGGCCATGAAGCAGCCTCAAGAACCAGACGACAAGCGCATCGCGGACCTCAGATAATCGTAGGTCGCATTCGGGGAATGCTTGAAAAAGACTCAGAGTTATGGAGATGCACAATGAATAATATCATTCCCGTTCTGATGTGTGGCGGTTCTGGAACCCGTCTGTGGCCGGTCTCTCGCGCAGGCGAGCCCAAGCAGTTCCATGCGCTATCGGGGGAGCGTAGTCTTTTTCAGCAAACGGTTCAGCGCTTCAAGACAGATCTCTATGCCGAGCCCCTCGTCATCGTCAACAGCAACCACCGCGATCTCGCACTGCGCGAAATCGGAGAGCTTCAAACTGGACCGGTCAGGCTGCTCGTAGAGCCATCTGTTCGCAGCACGGCTCCGGCAATCGCCGCCGCCGCCGCGTTGATCACAGAAGAAGATCCCGATCGCTTGATGCTGGTTGCTCCGAGCGATCATCTGATCGAGAAGGCTGAAGTGTTCTCGGATGCTGTCAACGAAGCGGCCATGGCCGCGCTACAAGGGCAGATTGTGCTCTTTGGAATTCGACCGACGCATGCCGAAACTGGTTTCGGCTATATTGAAGTCGGTGAGTTCTTTGACGCAGTGAGCTTCAGGGTCGCAGGTTTTGTGGAAAAACCTAAACGCTCTGTCGCGGAGGTTCTGTTCGCAGGTGGCCGTCATCTGTGGAACAGTGGAATCTTCATGTTTACAGCCCGCGCGATCCTCGAAGAACTTGAGAAGTATGCTCCTGACGTCTTGTCTTGCGCCAAGCGTGCCGTGAGCACGGCTCACCGGAGCAACGACACCATCCGCTTGTCGAGTGACTTCGAGGCCGCGCCTGCAATCTCCATCGACTATGCCGTGATGGAGAAAAGCGAGCGTCTCGTCTGCATCCCTGTTTCCCCGGATTGGCGCGATCTCGGATCCTGGTCGGCACTGTGGGATGTAGGCTCGAAGGATGGCAACGGCAATGTCTCGCGAGGTGACACCATCCTGCACGATGTCCGCAACAGCTACGTGCATGGCAACGGGCGCCTTGTCGCAGTCATGGGTGTCGAAAAAATCGTCGTGGTCGACACGGCCGATGCAGTTCTCGTCGGGTCGCTTGATCAGGCTCAGAATGTGGGGCGTTTAGCCAGTGAGCTGGCAGCAGCGCGCCGGCCTGAAGCGAGCCTCCACAAGAAGGTCCGTCGTCCATGGGGATCCTATGAATGCTTGCGCATGGGCGAAGGCTTTCAGGTCAAGCACATCATCGTATCCGTGGCCGGGCGTCTGTCTCTACAATATCACCATCATCGCTCCGAGCATTGGACAGTTGTCTCAGGAACGGCACGCGTGACTGTTGGTGACAACGTTTCGATCATGACTGCCAATGAATCCGTCTACATCCCCCAAGGAGACGTGCATCGCCTTGAGAATATCGGCGATGAAGAGCTGCATCTGATCGAGGTTCAGTGTGGATCATACCTAGGCGAAGACGATATTGTGCGTCTGGAGGATCAGTATGATCGTATCATCGCGATCTGATCGTTGGCGCCGTCTGCTGAGCGGAACTGTCTTTTCTCTCCTCCTGAGCTCAGTTGTCTGGGCTCAGGAAGTCAACGAGATCTCACGTCTTGCCGAGGAGGCTCGGCAGGCTTTTCTTTCTGCTGAACAAGGTGCTGCGCCAAAACAGAAGGCAAACTTCTATCAGGTGGCTCTCGCACGTATCCAGTTGCTTGAAAAGTTCGCGGGTCCGGAGAATGCTGGGTCTGGAGAATTGCGCGATGGCGCACGCGCGGAACTTAACCGTCTCGCCGATGATGGTCTATCGCATGACATGTTGGGCGCCATGCTGTTGCAGGCATCGCTCGGGGATATGAGTACGGCCCAATCCAATACGGACAGGATGGAGCTTGGCGTCACGATTCATCAGATTGCCAGCGAGCAGCGATCCCCTGAGTATCGTGTGGCTGCCTTCATCGATATTGGTTTTGCTTATAGTAAGATCGGAGTTCAGGACCGGGCGCTGCGTTACGCCACGCTTGCCCTCGACGCAGCCAAATCGATCTCCGGTGCAGGTGAGCAATCTGGAGCCTACAATGCGGTTTCCAGACTGGCGACAACTCTAGGACAGAGCGGTTATTCTCTAGCGGATCGGGCTATAGGCTTCATTCCGCGCCCCCGCGACCGTGCCTATGCGCGACAGGATCTCGCTCTCGCCATGTTGAAAGGAACGCAGTGGCAGAAAGCAGAGAAGGCACAGCTCGACGCCGAAGCCCGTAAGCGCCTGGCAGCCGGCGATGTTCGTGGCAGTCTGTCGTTGGCTTTGGCTCTTGGTAATGGCGATCAGGGGGAAAAGCTCCTGTCGGACATCCTGTCAGCCGCTCTCAAGACGCAGGATTATGATACCGCCATCGCAGCGAGTCAGGGATTCTTCGGTTCCAGTGATCAAGAAAAAGCGCTCGCCAGCATCGTCACGGAACTCGTCGCCAAGGGCATTCCGCTTCAATCAGTGAGCATCCTCGAGACGATGCAAGACGGTTCTGCGAAGATCACGGCGCAGCTGGCCGTCGCAAGTGAATTGGCCCGATCCGGTTACGAGAAAATGGCTGAGCCATTGTTCGATCGGGCAATCCAAGGTGCTGAAGCATCCGACAAAGCCGCGCAGGCTGTCGTTTGGCCGGAAGTGGTTCGTGCGTTGACTCGAGCGGATCGGTTAGATCAAGCACTTCTTTATACGAAGCGTTTTGAAACGGGATCGGAATCTTCATCGGCACTTGGGGATCTCGCGAAGCGCCTCGCGGACGGCAATCGAATTGCCGACGCAGAGGCTCTTCTGCCGCAGGTCCAGGAGAGGGAGGATCGTTCCCATGCGTTGAGCGGCATCGGTCGGGCCAAGGCGCAGGCCGGAGACGCAACAAGCGCATTGCATATCGGTTCCGAGCTGACGGATCCCGAGGATGCAGGGCGTGTGCTCTCCGCCGTGGTAAAGGCTCATTCGCAATCCGGTAAGTTCAGCGAGGCAACAAGTCTCGCTGGGCGGATCGCGGACAAGGAGCACCAAGTCGAGGCATGGGTTGAAATTAGCCGGCAGGCCAGCAAGAAGAAGGAAGGAAAAGTATGGGAGCAGGCTTATAACGAGGCAATCCGTATCGCTGAAGCTCAGCAGAAGCTGGATCGGGACAAGGCTTACTACACAATTGTGAAGTCTCTTGCCGATCTTGGCGATAAGGCTAGGGCTGGTGAACTCAGGCAGCGGATTATCGATGACAAACTTCGCTCGCGAGCAGATGAAGCGTTGGCGAAGGCCGATGCGAAGCAGGCCATAGAGCAGAAGAAGCGTAGCAATCTTCCTGATGCCATTCTTAAGCGCAGCTTCGCCCAGAGCATCGACGCAGAAGACAAGGTCGAGATCGCCCTGGATCTGATTGGGACGCCCAATGGCGTTATCCTGGCTGCCGACCTTATCCGTTCGATCAAGGACGATAGAGTGCGTGGTTCGGCTTTCCGTCGACTTGCTGAAGCCCAGATGGCGTTCCTGTCAGAGTCTGCAAAAGATCAGGCCGAAGCAGGCGATGCTGTGGAGACGATTCCTCCCGAGGTATCAGAAGAGAGTGAAATTGGACGTGAGAGGCGGACGCGGCGCGGCCTATCTCTGGCATCAATAGAGAATGAGGCAACGGCTGCTGTGCGGCCGCCGGTGCCAAAGAGTTTTCCCAAGGCGTCCGATATTCGTGCCACCATAGCCTGGCCCTCAGGGGCCATAGCAGGCGCAACTTTCGCAAAATACAATCTGTATATCTCAAAGTTCCTGGACGAAGGCCCTAATGGAGAAACCCGTATCGAGCAGGCGGTGCGGTACCAGGGCCTGACGACGCCTCGCGTCATTATCGTTCAATCCGGCATCACGACGTTGGGTATGATCGCCCGTCAGCTTCAGGGGACGCAGGACCGGGATCTGATTGCCATTGATGGCGACATCGTTACTCTCCGCGCCCCCGTTTTCGTTGCTCCTGGTGCCAGCCTCATCCTCTCCCGGCTGGATGTGGGGACCTATCGCTTCAGTGCTAATGCAGGGGCCTTCATCGCGAATGCGGGAAAGCTTGATGTCGTGGATGCTGAGATCGTCGGGTACGACGAGAAGGCAGGGCAGCCGGCTTGGTCTGACAAGAGCAAAGTGCATGAATTCCGCCCCTTCCTCCTGAGCTGGGGTGATGGGCAGATGAATGTTGCCGGGTCCGTTTTGACGGCTCTTGGATACGAGAACTCGAAGTCATATGGGTTGTCGTATTCATCCGGGCCCATCCTCGTGGCCGAGTTACGCGACCAAGCTCATGCAACCGGCTATGTGGTCGATAACGTGTTCCGCAACTCGCATTTCGGCTTCTATTCTTATGAGGCCGAGAATGTCTATATCGTTGGAAACGAGTATGTCGACAACGTCATCTACGGCCTCGATCCACACGACCGGACACGTAATCTGACGATTGCGCTCAATACGACCTATGGGACCATGGTCAAGCACGGCATCATCGTCTCGCGCGAAGTCGATGACAGCATCATGGTTGGTAATCTGACCTTCGATAATGTTGGGTCCGGGATCATGCTGGACCGGGACAGCGCCAACAACATCATTCATGCCAATACGTCTTTCAACAACGTTCAGGATGGAATCACTCTTTTTGAGAGTTCCTGCAATCTGATGACGAATAATTATCTTCTTGCCAACAAGCGGGATGGTCTCAAGGTTCGCAACAGCTTCGAAATTGCAGCATATAGCAACCGAATTGAGGCCAACGGCAGTGCAGGCGTGAATGCTTATGTTGCCAATCTTCTCGAGACTAAGAGCGGAGAAACGAGGGACTTCAAGGCTGATCCTTATGATGCCGTGACGAGCATTTCCCTCCGCCGTAATCGGATCTCCGCAAACGGTGTCGGAATCAGCGCTCAAGGTGCGTCTGGTTTGACAATGTTCTCAAACACGTTCGTGAGGCAGTCGCGCCGGCTGTTTGGTGGCGATCTGCGAGGGCTTGAAGGGCTTGTTCTGCAATCCTCGTCTAAGGCAGACACGTTGATTGCAAGCACCTGCCGTCCTGTGAAGCCAGCGATCAGCTGCCATTTGCGCGAGCGCGGTTATTTCGAAGGCGGCGCCGATCTTCATATTTTCGATCCAGCGGGTAAGTCCGATTGCACGGCAGCCGATGGCAGCGTGCAGCAACGGGCTTTCTCGTCCACGTCTCAGGGAACTTAAGAGTCCGGCATGACGCGCATCTTCGCCATTCTGATTTCGATGGTTCTGGCTGCAGGATCGTCTTTTGCTCAATCAAAGCCACTAGGCGTGTTCGATGTCGAGCAACGCCGTGCGGTGCTTGCTCAGCCGGCATCCGCCAATATCCGTGCAGCTTGCTTGGCCATCCCTCGCGATCCAGCATGGAACGCGCTCAAGCCGATCCCAGGTCTCAAGGCGACGCAAGGGTATGGCACGGATGGTGCCGCCAATGACTATGCCTGGGCTGTAATGGTGCTTACGGGACGATCCCTTGCAGGTGATTTGTCATCGGAGGGAGCCCTGCGCGATCTTCTCATCGCCTGGGCCAAGGCCAATGCATTCTCCCAAACGGAAGTAGAGAGCGATGCTTATTATGCCCTGAAGCGCATCCTACTGCCCAGCGTTGTCGGATATTCTGTCATCCAACGCGGGCTTGATGACGAACAGCGTCGGGTGATTGCCGGTTGGCTCGATCCGCTCGTGCGAAAGGTTGACTACCTGTTTGACGGTTCTGTCGATCACAACAATCACCGCTATCTCACTGACAGTGTCCTGATGGCATGGGGAGCTGTGAGCGAAGACCAGACGCTCTATGAAAAATGCCTCACCCGCTATCGCGCGATTTTGCATGAGGCGCGGGCCGACGGGAGTCTGCCTTTGGAAACCCGTCGCGGCTCGCGAGCCCTGTGGTACATGCGCCAGTCGCTGGCGAGCATGACGGTCATGGCAGAGATCGCGGCAACACGTGGAGACGACCTCTATGCCATGAGCGAAGACGGGGGCTCGTTCGACCGGGTTATCTCCTACACGCTCAATGGCATCACCGAGCCGCGGATTGTGATGGCTTACGCCTCTGAGAATTATATTCCCGGCGATGAATCCGACTTCCGCAAGCAGGATCTCGGATTTCTCTCCAAGCGCAGTCATGGCCGTCACTATATGGCATGGGCTGAAGCGGTTATCGCGCGGGATCGCCCAGGGCTCGCGACGCGGCGTTTGAAAACGCTGTTCACGCGAGGCCTCAGAAATGACAGGCCTCTCATCGACGAGTTCGCCGGTGGCAACGCCACCTGCATCTGGGGGCGCGGATGATGAAGCGCTGGAACCTGGCCACGCTCCTGGCGGCCACATCTCTCCTGACACTGTCTTCCGCTTGGGCTCAGACCAATTCCGATGCGGCAATGCGTGACCGGTTCCGTGTCACCATGCAGCGGGTCGAGCAGCTGCGCTTGCGGCAGGATCAGGAGGCCTTTGTCGACCAGGCTCAGATTCTGCTGGATGGCCTGCCGATCAGCGAGACCAACCCTTTGCGTCGCGCGCAGCCTAAAGAGGCCGAAGATCTGCTTGAGCGTGCCTTGAATACTCCCGGGCCGCAATGGCCCGAGGCTGCAATCCGCCGGGCGAAGCTGCTGCTGAACGAGAAGAACGATCAGGCCGCGAGCGAGCGTGCCGCCGAGTTGCTGCGGCGTGCTGCCGCCATGCAGAGTCGCGAGGCGGCCTATCTGCTTGCCAGTTTGATGGAAGAAGGGCGGGGCGTGACACGCGATATGGTGGCGGCCAAAGGCCTGTATCAGGTGGCCCTCCGCCTGGGACACGGTCTTTCCGGTCTCGCTCTTGCGCGTCTCGAGAGTGATCCCGCTCATGCCAATGTTTTTGCCACCCAAGGTTTGCGGCTTCTCTTCCAGGAAGCTCGGCAGGGCTCTGCAGATGCAGCAAGGATCCTGGCGGACCATTACCGCGTGACCAGCGATAATTCTCCCGAACGTCTGAGTGCTGCCGTTGAATGGTATAAGCGGGCTTCCGACCTAGGCGATGCCGAAGCCTCCTTGCGTTTGGGACGCATGAAGCTGGACTCGAAATCAACCCTGTATCAGCCTCAGGATGCGCGTGCGCTCATTGAGAGATCAGCCAATAGCGGTCTGGCTGAGGCAGCACTTGTTCTGGCTGAAGACCCCTACAATGGGGGAGTACTTGGTGTTCCCGCGGCCGAGGCTGAGCTCTGGCTGCAACGCGCTATCGAAACCAAGGCTCCGCGTGCCTTGTTGCTGGGAGTGGAGATCCACAACCAGAAGGGTCCCAACGGCCAGAAGGAGGCTAAGGCGCTTCTGGCGGAGGCATTGAAGAACGTCGATGACGATTCCGGCGTTCTCGTCGCTCTCGGGCGTTATCTGCGTAACGGCGATCTTATTGAGCGCAATCTGCCGCTATCACTCAATTTCTTCGACAAGGCTGCAATACAGAACAACGCCACGGCTGCCTACGAATATGGGCGGACCGTTCTTGCCTATCCCGATGCATCGACCGAGCCTATGCGAAAAACCGCCTTTGCAAGGCTTCAAAATGCAGCTGAGAACGGTCATGTAAAGGCGGCCGTCACTCTTGGTGATGCCCTGCTCAACGGCAATGGCATTCCTCCGGCTCCGAGTGACGCCTTGCACTGGTATCAAAAAGCCGCTGATGGCGGCTCGACAATGGCACTCGTGCGCCTTGGCGACTTCTATGCACTGCGTTCCGAAGGCGTGAACATCTCCCGCGCCCTGGAATGGTACCGCAAGGCAGCAGATGCCAATATCTCCACGGCAATGGTTCGGCTCGGACGCATGTTCAACGAAGGGCAGGGCGTTCCGCAGGATTATGCTCTCGCGGCGACATGGTTCAGCCGTGCGGCTGCCGCAGGGAATGGCCCTGCCATGGTCGAACTCAGCGCACTTTATTCTCGCGCTGGAGGGCCGGGCCATTTGAGCCTGGCTCGTGATGTTCTGGAAAAAGCAGTTCGCGCCGGAGATGCACGGGCCCCGATTGCTCTCGCCAAGCTTTATCTCGCACGAGGCGAGCAAGCCTTGGCAGAGGCGACGCTGCGCAAGACAGCAGAGGGTGGCGACACTGAAGCGGCTCTGCAGCTTGCCGAGCTTTATCTGAACGGCTCTCCCGATCAGGTTCCGCTTGCGCGGCGGTGGCTTACCATGGCGGAGAGGACCGCTTCAGGAAATGACGAACTCTTGGTGCGTGTTGCGGTTCTACAGCTCAGGGATGCAAGTACATCCCGTCAGGGCACCTCCACACTGGAGACACTCGTACGCAAGAACAATACCGGTGCAATGACGGCTTTCGCGCAGGCTCTCCTGGATGGATCGGGTGTGCGGCCGGATCCCAATCGCGCCGAGGCCCTGCTGCGTCGAGCTATTCAGCTTGGAAATGACGGCGCGCGCTTCATACTGGCTAGGGCCTATCGCGAAGGCAATGGAATCGAACGAAATCCGGCACGAGCGGTGGCACTCTACAGGGAAATCTACAACGATGAACCGGGTGATGCGAAGGTTCTTCTCGCGCTAGGTGAAGCTTACGGACGCGGCGAGGGTGTTTCCCGCGATCGCGCCATGGCCGCGCAGTTCTTTGCCTTGGCTGCCCAGAATGGAGATCCGGAAGGCAAGCTGCAGCTCGGGACGGCTTATCTCTATGGAGGAGGCGTTCCGCACGATGGTGCCAAGGCGGAACGGCTTCTGTTCCAGGCAGGTGAGGCCAACCTGACGAGGGCGCGACTACAGCTGGGGGATGCGAAGGTGTCCGGGATGGGCGTCGCAATAGACCCTGAAAGCGCATTCGCATCTTATCTGCGTGCCGCGGAAGGCGGATCTCCCGAAGCAATGATCGAGGTCGCTCGTGCCCTCAGGAAGGGGTTCGGAACACAAGCCGATCCGGCATTGGCGCAAGCTTGTCTTGAACGCGCGGCCCGTATGGGTTCGCTGGATGCTTTGTATGAAGTCTATCGCATGATTGCGGTTTCCAAGGATGGAAAAACCCAGGATGCGGAGCGTTGGCTGCTTCAGGCGGCACAGAGCGGTCATCCCGCTGCTATGTATCATCTGGCTTTGCGCTACCGCCCACAATCTGCGGATCAAAATGGAATCGATGGCAATGAATGGCTCGCAAAAGCAGCCCAGGCCGGTCATTGGCAGGCCATCAAGGCGATCCGAAAGAAAAAACTGCCCGAGCCTGGAGACAGTGATGATGACGAATAACAGGCATTGTAGCCAAAAACACATCCGCTCTGCATCCGCAGTTGTTCTTGCTGTATTCTTGGCAGCCTTCATTGGATTGGGAAATGAGTCGCAAGCTCAAACGGCGGCTCCGCGTTCACTGGCTCCGACAACGGATTTCAGCAAGCTCTGCGTGGCGCAGCCGAAGTTGACGCTGAAGCGAGATTGGAAGAAGTGGGACAGAAGCCAGGCCGTTGGCAATCTGGATGAGATGTATGACGCGGCCATTGTCTATGCGGATGGAGCGCCGCAGATTCCGCGCGATCCGGCAACTGCCCGTAAGCTTCTTGAGGAGCTGTCTACGCGCACTTGGCCGGGCAAGGGACGTTCTCTCTACCGTCTCGGCAAGTTGATGCTCGATCCTGCAGCTGGGCCTGTCGATCCAGAACGTGCGGCATCGATCTTCGCATCTGCAGCCTCCATGCTGCACATGGATGCCGCTGTACAGCTGGCGCGTCTTCATGAACAGGGCCGCATTGTCAATTCCGATGTGAAAGAAGCGGAGCGCCTGCTTCGGACCGCTTCCGCAGCCGGTAATGTTGACGGCGTGATCAGCCTCGCACGTCTCCAACGGAGCGGGCGCATCGGCGCGGTCCCCCAGGCATCGACTGACGATCTGGTCAAATTAGGACTTCTCATTCTCTACAGTGAGCTCGGGCGCGGGAAGTGCAGCTCGTTGTTTGAGATTGGGACAATTCTGTCGGACGAGGTTCTCGTTCCACACGGCTTGCAAGAGGGCATGAAGTGGTTCGAGGCGGCAGCGCGCCAAGGCGATGTCAGAGGTGACCTCGCCCTCGCGGAAATCTATACGCAAGGACGCGTCAAGGCAACGCCCGCTGTGATCCTCCGCCACCTTACGCGGGCGGCCGAGGGTGGATCGGCGTCGGCGATGACCATGCTAGGCGAGCGCATGCTCCGTGGCGACGGAATTTCCAAAGATGTTGCCAAGGCTGTTACATGGCTGGAGAAGGCTGGCACCTACGCGGATGTCGATGCCTACAAGCTCCTATCCCGGCACTATCGCGGTGAGTTCGGGTCACCAGCGGATCTGCCCAAGGCAGCCGACATGCTCTCCCGTGCCGCAGCCTTGCCCGGGCGTAGCCCAAGCGTCCTTGTTGCTCTAGCACGCCTTCACGCCCACGGCATACAGGGTCAGCCGGATATCAAGACCGCGCTTGCACTTTATCGTCAGGCGGCAGACCAGGGCGATCCATCGGGGTTGACGGAACTCGCCAGGATCTTGCTGAGCCGTCCGCAGGATGCGAATGGAACTGATGTTCTGGGCCTGCTCAAGGAGGCCGCGAACCGAGGAAATCCTGAATCGATGGGACTTCTTTCAGATCTGTACGCATGTAGCGCTATCGTTGCGCCCGATGCAGAGCAGGCGCGGAATTGGATGATGCGCGCTGCCACTGCCGGACATGCCCGCAGCATCGCGGCAATCGCGGCTCTGCCGAATGTCGATCCCGCGGTCGTTCGAGAAAAAATGCAAATTCTTATGCGTTCCGCAGAGAACGGGGAACGTGAGAGCATGGTTCTTCTGTCGCTTGCCTATCGATCAGGCCGAGGAGTCGAGAAGAACGAGGCTCTGGCGGTCAAATGGCAGGATGCCGCTCTTGCGCTGGGCGAAGACCGGTCTCGCGCACAGCTTCTCTTAGCGCGAAAGCTCTTGAGCGGCGACGCCGGCATTCGTGATGAAGCTCTCGCTCAGAACCTTCTCGAAGAGGTCGTGCGCGGCGGTGACACTGGCGCGATGTATGACTTGGGTCGTCTCCTTTTGACATCGCAGCGAAACGACGCCGCGGGGCGAACCAGAGGATTGGCGCTTGTCCAGAAGGCTGCAACATCGGGCAATGCCGCCGCGATGGCGATCCTGGCAGATCAGCCAGATGATCAGCTTCGTCCCACGGGACGAACAGCTCTGGAATGGAAGAAGATGGCAGCGGAGACCGGCAGCGCGCGCGCGGCAATCTCGATAGCTTCTGTTGCCAAGGATACGAACGAGGCAGCTCCCTGGATCTCACGGGCCGAGTCTCTTCCGGTCTGTTCTGCCCGCGACATGGTGGATCTGGCTCAAGTTCAATACCGATTAGGCGGAGCAGGGGGTGCCGAGAAAGCTCGTAAGTGGCTCGACCGCGCCATCAGCGAGGTCAAACTCAGCGAACCTGATTCCGGCACTTTATTCCTGATTGGCCGCACGATGATCGAGGGAGGCGCTGAAAAGAGTGATAAGCAGACCGCTCTCGATTACATCAAGCGAGCTGCCGAAGGCGGCAAGATCGAAGCCATGCGTTATATAGGTCGTAGCTACGTATCGGGCACTCTCGGAGAGGGGAACTCCAGCCTTGCCGCAGAATGGCTTGCGAAAGCCTTGCGTAGTGGAGATGAAGGAGCTGCGGCTGATATGGCGCGTCTCGCGGCAAGTTCCGAAACCGCTGGAGCCGTAGCACTCACAACGCTGAAGGAGGTCGCCGGCACCGGATTCGCACCAGCCATGCGGGAATATGGCCGCAGCCTTCAGTTCGGTTTCGGCATTGCCTCCAACCCCGTGCAGGGGGCGGCTTGGTTGCGTAAGGCAGCTGATGCTGGCGATACCGAAGCGATGAAGGAACTCTCCCGCGCTTATGCATCGGGCTTTGGCGTCGAACTCTCGGCCAACGCCAGCACGGAGTGGCTGCTGCGCGCCGCTCATGCCGGTGACAAGGAAGCTATGTATGGCGTCAGTCTTGCCATGACGCTCGGCTTTGGAACTGAAGTAAATACCGATGGCGCGCAAAAATGGCTCGCGAATGCAGAAGCAACAGCAGGCAAGTGAAGTATTGTACAGCAGGCCGTCGGAGATCATGACGATCGGCAGTGCAGGACGAATGTAGAGGAGAAGTCGAATGATCAGAACCAGTCACATCTTGCTCCTGAGCTGCCTTATGACGAGTGTCGCCTTTGCCGCGCCCGTAAAACAAGAACAGGAGGAGAATGCAGCGCCAGCCGCAATTCCGGCAGGACCAAGCCTCGCGCAGCTGAAGGCCATGCCGACTGCACGCCTGCTGAAGCTCGGACAAATTGCCTTGACGGCGAAGATCGATACTGTCGCTTTCACCACAGGGCTCGATGCTCTGAAGGTCGCTTCCGCTCGTGGTGACCGCGTTGCTACGCGAATGCTCGGTAAGGTCATAGGGCGTCACGAGCTTGAGATCGCCAAGAATGGCCCAGCCCGGATTGAAAGCAAGCTCAGATACGAAGCCCTTCGGGGTGCATCAAGCTCTGTTTATGCCGTTGCAGGCATGTATGACAGAGGCGATGGAGTGCCAGTCAATACGAAGAAAGCTGCCGAGTGGTATCTATGGGCAGCTCGTGTAGGAAATAAGCGCGCCATGGCCAGCATAGCCTATGCCTATGGAACGGGACGAGGTGTCGAGCGTGACGAAGAAGCCGCGCTCAAATGGCTTCAAGAGGTTAATCCCGGACGCAATCGCATGACGCTGGTCGAGATCGGCTGGGCGCTGGCGACAGGCTCCGAAGGAGCTACCGATATGCCGGCAGCCCTGCGTTTCTTTGAGCGCGCCGCGCAGATCAGCCCGAATGTCGCCTATCAGGTCGCGATGGATTTGGAGCGCGGTACAAAAGGTCTGCAGGATCGCGAGGCCGCAGGATATCTGATCAAGGTTGCGGCCGAGCGCGGCGACAGCGCGGCGGCAACCCATCTCGCGAATATGCTGGCTGGCAGCGACAAGCTGGAGGATCAGCGTCAGGCGGTTCAATGGTACACTCTTGCCGCGCATGATAAGGAGAATGTCGCAGCAGGGCAGGGACTTACTCGTATCCTTGCCTTGCGGCCTCAGAGTGAGCTCGTTCCCACAATTATCGCTGGGTTGCAAAAAGCAGCCGATGCGGGCAATCGCGAAGCATTGATCGGACTAGCCCAGGCATATGCGGATGGAATAGGGGTCGAATCCTCCCCTGAGCGCGCGGCCAGCCTTCTGCAGCAAGCATCGGATGCGGGTAGTCCGGAAGCGAAGTATCGCCTGGGACTCATGTACAAGTCCGGTACGGGTGTAGGCATGGATATGAAGAAAGCCATTGCACTCATGACTAGTGCTCAAGAAAGTGGATTTCCACTCGCTGCCGTGGCGCTGAGCAGCATGACGGAGCCTTCTGCAACGAGTTCTGTCACGGATCCCGGCCAACCGAAGACTGGCGATGTTGTGGCCAAGTGATGCCAACAATATTTGTGGGTGCTGCTTCAGCGGCCGGGAGGTCCGGCTTACTGAAGCAAGCGCTCCCTTAACATGGCCGGCGAGGATCGACCTTGTCTCCGAATTCTCCTTTCACGCCTGTGCTCTTACCGGATAGGACGTTGCCACAGATCTTGCCCTGAGGGCCGCGCTGGATCTTGAGACTACCCACGACATTATCGCGCAGAGTGTTGGAATATGCGCTGTTGCCGATCCCATCATCGTCCTCGTCGCCTCCAAGACGGATGCCTGCGCCGCGGTTGCCATAGACTACATTATGACGGAACGTGTTGCCGCTACCTCGTGCGTCGAGACCTGCTGATTTCGAATCTCTCTGCCCGGTACAACGATTGTGTTCGACGACATTTCCGGATGAGCCTTCTTTGATGTCGACGCATTCATTGCCACGTGTATTGAAGCTATTGTGATGAATCCAATTTTCATCGGATCGATCAGCGGCCGAATCCGGGACGCCCCGCAATCCGAGTTGCTCCGGTGCAGTGCCGATATAGATACCCTCTCCGTTCTTGCCGCCCTTTTTGTAGACAAAGTCATAGATTCCGCAATTCTCAATCGATGAATAAGCGATCTCATTGCGCCGTGCCTGATAGCGAAGCCTGACGCATTCTCCGCCGGCGTTCTTTAGGGTCATGCGGATGAGCCGCAATCCCGTCACGCCATCACCGGGACGATTGCCGACAGCATAAACGAGTTTGTTGCGATAACTGTGTTTTCCCTCTTCTCGTGCATGCCTGCCGTCGATGGTGAACCCGTGGAGCTCGATATAATCATGGTTGATCTCGATGATCCTGTTCGCGCCAGCACCTGAAACGATGGCATTACGGTCGCCGCGAATGACGATTGGATTCCTGGGCTCTCCGTTTCGTACCGATTTGAAATCCTGAAAGTAGCGGCCAGGAGCGAGCCGAATCGTATCTCCCGGCATGGCCCGATCAATAGCTTTCTGAATGCTCTCATCCGGATTCACAAAGTAAGTTTCCGAAAGCGCGTTGTTCGCGAGGAAACTCGTAAACAGCGTTGCCAGAAAGAGCTTCGCTGCTATTTGTGATGTGCATTTTCTCTTCATATACATCTCCGAAACATGGGATGTTGCGGGCTTTTAGAAAACGCATGCGATCAAAGGATCATTCATGGTCGACAGTCAGAGATGATCGTTTTTCTCTGGATTGGAAGATGCCTATCGCATCGGGCGCATTCTATGATAGGCGCTTCTATGTCGCTTATACGGAATAGCCTCGATATCATTGAGGCATGACATTTTGACGCTGCGGGTCGTGGTAATCGCGGGAATGACCGAAATATCAATGTTGTCAGTCAAGCAGAATGAAGACGCCCCTACGAAAGATAGTTTTGATACTCCCTAAGCAGTATCCTTTAATCCCTTTTCCTCAGTAGTCTGGGCCCGGACCCACCGTATAATCGGAGGTAATCTGTGCGAAGAGGGGTTCCCCATATGACGACCAATATCCAAATCACGACGGTTTTGGGGTGCCAGAATTCCATGCTTCGCGAGGGAATAAAGCACATTCTCTCGAGTACTCGGTATAAGGTTCACCCTGAGGACCTAAGCGTCAAGAATACAGCATTGCCGCAGCTCTATGGGAGTGCACCTTTTCTCTTCATTATTGATGGCAATCTTTATCCGGGTGGACTCAACAATGTGGTGCGAGACCTCAAGGGCCAGCATGCGAATGCCAGGGTCGTCATTCTCGCTCATGGTTTCGATCTGGAGGAAATGAAACTGGCCATTCAGGCCGGCGTCGACGGCTACTGCCTTGCGACGACAGCTTGTGAGGCTCTTATTAAGTACCTGGATCTCGTTATGCTCGGCGAGGTAGTCTTCCCGTCATCCGCATTCTTGAAAGCAGTGTTGCCTTCAACGGAGCGTGCGATCGCGCAGGAGATGTCGACGGCCGCCGCTCTGGTTCCACAGGTGGAGCGCTCGAACGAAGCTAAGGATTCCGTGATCCGGACTTTGTCGAGCCGGGAGGCAGAGATTCTCCAATGCCTGATGGAAGGTGCGCCGAACAAGGTGATTGCACGCAAGCTTGAAGTTGCGGAAGCAACGGTCAAGGTTCACATCAAGGCGATCCTGCGAAAGATCCGCGTCGCCAATCGGACGCAGGCTGCCATGTGGGCTGTCAATCACCTCTCCAATTCGGGACAGGACGTCTCATGGATCCATGCAGGTGAACACACGTCCTCGCAGGGCTCGCCAATACTTAAGGTCTTCTGAGTGCAGATTGGGGTGATGTTAGGATCAGTGCAAGCCGTGAGTGAGCTTGACGGAAAAAAGAATATTCCCCTCCGGATCCGTCGCTTCTAATCTCCAGCGGTCCCACTCAATGGATTCTCCTTCCGCTTCCGCGCGCAACTCTGCAATCGCCTTGAGAGCCTGAGCCCAAGCCTGGTCGATGTCACGAACTTCAACGCCTTCTTCGTCGATCATCGTTTCATCGTCGCTAATCAGATTAAAGTAACATCTCATCGAAAATATACAGATTGGCTTGCAGGAAGAGGGCTGAGTTGACTTCAGTTGCAGGAAAGCCCTCCCATGGAAGTAGGAGGTGCCCTTTTCTAGTCGTCGGACTTTGTAGCGCAAGCCCTAGCCCTAGGACATAGGTCGCTTAGCCTGTTTGATCCACAGGGCCATCGCGAACAATCTGTCCTGTGGTATTGGGCAAGCAAATTATCTTATCCTTTTTAATGAAATATAATATAGTTTCGTTTGCCACGTTCGTTTTTAACAAACATTTATCAGAGTTGAATAAGAAGCCATTGTTAGGAAGTCGTTAATAAGCTAATTTACCTAAAGGAATACATCGCTCACCATAGCGATTGAACGCAGGCCAGAAAGGCACTCCTATGCGGAAGACCTACGATCTTGATGGCTCATCTGCCTCGAGCGTGCCTTTCACGAGAGATGTCGGGCATTCCACCTATCTGGAATTGGCTCGCGCAACTGAGCCTGCCCACGCCAGATATGCGGATGTGCAGGCCATACCCACCCTCCTCGTCGAGCCGAATACGCTCCTTCGGGAAGGGCTGAGAAGGATATTGGCAGAAACCCCTTACAATCCCGTTTCCCTGGCAGCGAGCTTTGATGAGGCTCTTGCAGGTTGGGAAGCTGCCAACCATCCGTTTCTCATGATCATGGATGGCGTTCGTGCTCACGACGAAGCGTGCCACCAGATACAGCGGCTTAAAGCAGATTCTCCCTCAGCCCGTGTCCTGATTCTGGTCGATCGTTATGATCTCAAGCAGATTATCGCGGCCTTCCAGGCTGGCGCAGACGCTTATCTGGTTAAGTCCGTCTCCTGCGAGGTTCTGGTAAAGACCCTCGATCTCGTCATGCTCGGCGAAGTGGTATTTCCCTCGATCGTTCTAGAGTTGCTGCGCGAGCACGCTCTACACGTTGACCCTGAAGTCGAAACGCAGGCCATGGAGAAGCCGGCTGATGGACATTTCCAATCGAAGGGTCTGTCTGTCCGCGAAACCGTGATCCTGAGATGCTTGATGGAAGGTGACTCGAACAAGCTGATTGCGCGCAAGTTCGATATCACCGAAGCAACAGTGAAGGTCCATGTGAAGGCGATCTTGCGAAAGATCCATGCAAAGAACCGGACTCAAGCTGCTATCTGGGCCGCAAGCCACCTGCCTGCTGAAGGGCAGCTCTCTGCCTAAAAGTCTTTTAAGGACTTAAGCCGATTGGCGGATCACCTCCACACTATGAGAGTGATCCTCCAAGATCATAGCAGCACCTTTCTCCGCGATCATCAGTGTCGGTGAGTTTGTATTGCCGCTGGTAATCGTCGGCATTACCGAAGCATCGATCACCCGTAGCCCCTCTACCCCGCGAACGCGAAGGCGGGCATCCGTGACTGCCATGGGATCGCTCTCGATGCCCATTTTAGCCGTGCCGACCGGATGAAAAATGGTTGTGCCGATGTCGCGCGCGCCGTTGAGAAGCTCATCATGAGAGTTGAGATGAGTTCCGGGCTTGTATTCCTCTGGGCGATACTTCTGCAGAGCAGGCATGGACACGATACGCCGGACAAGATGCAGTGAATCGACCGCGACCTGCTGGTCCTCGGGCGTCGCCAGATAATTTGGTCGAATCGACGGGGCGTCCGATGCGTTGTTGCTGCGGATTCTGATGCTGCCGCGGCTCGTCGGCCGCAGATTGCAAACGCTTGCTGTGAAAGCAGGGAAGGGATGAGGAGCTTCCCCAAATTTATCCAGCGACAATGGCTGAATATGAAACTGAAGGTTCGGCGTGGCGTAGTCTGACGAGGAACGTGTGAAGGCGCCGAGCTGGGACGGTGCCATCGTCAGCGGTCCGCGGCGGAACAAGGCGTATTCAAGAGCCATGAAGCCCTTCTTCACGAGAGAAGCATAATCCTCGTTGAGCGTTCTTACTCCGTGGACTTTGTAGATCGGTCTTAGCTGCAGATGGTCCTGCAGGTTCTCGCCCACACCCGGCAGGTTCTGGACGACCGGAATGCCGTGCTGCTGCAGCAGATTGCCATCACCGATGCCGGAAAGCTGCAGGATCTGTGGTGATGCGACGGCGCCGGCAGAGAGGATGACTTCCTTGCGGGCTTCGATGCGACGGAGAGTGCCATTTTGCACAATCTCGACACCGGTGGCGCGCTTGCCCTCGAAAAGAATGCGCGTCACATGCGCATTGATTTCGAGCTTGAGGTTGGGACGTGACAGCGCGGGTTTCAGGAAACCGCGGGCAGCTGACCAACGGCGCCCGTTTTTTTGGTTGACGTGGAAATACGAGATACCTTCGTTGCTGCCTGTGTTGAAATCCGTTGTGCGAGGAATGCCGGCCTCGATGGCCGCCTCAATGAAGGTATCGAGAACGTCCCACCGCGTGCGAGGCGCTTCGACGCGCCACTCGCCACCTGCACCATGGTGCTCGCCTGCGCCGAGATAATGGTCCAGATGCTGACGGAAGATCGGCTTCACGTCATCCCAGCCCCAACCCTTCAGGCCCATCTGCCGCCAGTTGTCGTAATCTTCGCGCTGACCGCGCATATAGACCATGGCATTAATGGCGGAGCAGCCGCCCAGAACCTTGCCGCGGGGATAGTTCAGCACGCGCCCATTCAGGCCCGGCTCGCTCTCCGTCTTAAACATCCAGTCGGAGCGGGGATTGCCGATGGCAAACAAGTAACCGACCGGGATGTGGTACCAGATCCAGTTATCTTTCCCGCCCGCTTCGAGCAGGCAAACGGAATTACGCGGATCCTTGGAAAGGCGGTTCGCCAGAACACAGCCTGCCGAACCTCCGCCGACGATGATGTAATCGAACATGGTGCTATCTGACATGACACGGCTCGATTGTGAGGCTTAAGCGCTTTTCCTAGGCAGCGCCTTTAGCCTTTCGTTTCATCAGTTCGAGAATCTCGCCTACGATGCCCCGGCGGAACAGCAGAACGCAGATCACGAAGATGATGCCGATCAGTACCGTCACGGGGAAATCGTAAGCGGCGAGGTAATTTTGCAGAGCGATAACCAAGCCGCCTCCAACGATGGGGCCGATCATGGTGCCGATGCCGCCAAGGAGCGTCATAAGAATGACCTCGCCGGACATCTGCCACTGCACGTCGGTGAGCGTGGCGAACTGGAAGACGATGGCCTTCGTTCCGCCAGCCAAGCCCGCAAGCGCTGCCGACATGACGAAAGCGCCGAGCTTGTAACGATCGACGCGGTAGCCAAGTGAGATCGCGCGCCGCTCATTCTCTCGGATCGCCTTGAGAATGTTGCCGAAGGGCGAGTTTACGATACGCCAGATAGCGAAGACGCCGAACAGGAAGATAGCAAGCGTCACGTAATACATTGCGAGCGGTTCATTGAGGTCGACGACACCTAAGAGATGACCACGCGGCACGCCCTGAATGCCATCCTCGCCATGGGTGAACGGTACCTGAAGGCAGATGAAGGCGAACATCTGCGACAATGCCAGGGTGATCATGGAGAAATAAATGCCCTGACGCCGGATGGCGAGGAAACCGATCACAAGACCGAGGCCGGCCGCACCGGCCACACCGAGCAGGATCCCCGCAAGAGGCTCCCATCCCCATACCTTGACCGCATGAGCGGTGAAGTAGGCCGCACCGCCGAAGAAGGCGGCGTGGCCGAAGGAGAGAAGTCCCACATAGCCAATGAGCAGATTGAACGCGCAGGCAAAAAGCGCGAAGCACAGGATGCTCATCAGGAAGATGGGATAGAGGAAGAAGGGCGCGGCGAGCAGAGCCGCAAGGGCGATGCCGCCGATGACGAGGGAGGTTGTGCGCAGTTTGGGCTGCTCGGCCAGATATTGCGTTCCAACAGCCATGGTATCACTCCTCCCGCCCGAAGAGACCGGCCGGCCTGACGAGCAGAACGATGGCCATAATCACAAAGATAACAATGCTTGAGGCTTCTGGGTAGAAGACCTTGGTCAAACCTTCCAGCACGCCCAGCACATAACCGGTCACGATGGCGCCGAGGATCGAGCCCATGCCGCCCACGACCACCACAGCGAAGACGATGATGATGAGGTTCGTGCCCATGAGCGGGCTGACCTGATAGATCGGAGCCGCCAGTACGCCTGCGAGCGCGGCAAGGGCCGCACCTAGGCCGTAGGTGAGAGTAAGAAGCAACGGCACGTTCACACCGAAGGCCTGGACAAGCGTGGCATTTTCGGTGGCCGAACGCAGATAAGCGCCAAGTCGCGTCTTCTCGATGAGAAGCCATGTTCCGATACAGACGACCAAGGACGCGATAACGACCCAGCCGCGGTAGATCGGCATGAACATGAAGCCGAGATTAACTGCTCCGGTCAGCTGAGCCGGAGGAGCATACGGCTTGCCGGCTGCGCCGAACCAATGGCGGAAAGCACCTTCCATGATCAGCGCCAAGCCGAAGGTGAGCAGAAGTCCGTAAAGCGGATCGAGGCCATAAAGGCGTCGCAGCATGAAACGCTCAATCACGATAGCGACCGCACCGACGATCACGGGCGCCAAGATCAGCGCAGGCCAGTAGCCGATGCCCAGATAGGTCAGCAGGAGATACGCCGCGAAGGCGCCAAGCATATACTGTGCGCCATGGGCGAAATTGATGACCCGTAGCAGGCCGAAGATGACCGCCAAGCCCAGACTGAGCATGGCGTAGAAGGAGCCATTGATGAGGCCGATCAGAATCTGTCCATAGAGGGCAGGGGTGGGAATGCCGAAAATCGTGCTCATAAAATTTACACCCCCAGCACTTCGTGGAGTTCATCCATGCGCGCATCGAGCTCATGGCCAGGGAACGAATTGACCATGCGCCCATCTTCCATGAGATAAAAGCGATCGGCGACTTTCTTGGCGAAGCGGAAATTCTGTTCCACCAGAAGAATGGTCATGCCGCGCTTCTTCAAGGCCACGAGCACATCGCCGATACGCTGGACGATGACGGGTGCAAGTCCTTCAGTCGGCTCATCGAGCAGAATGATGCGCGCACCTGTGCGCAACACACGGGCGATGGCGAGCATCTGCTGCTCGCCGCCAGAAAGCTTAGTGCCCTGGCTGGTGCGGCGTTCGTGCAGGTTGGGGAAGAGAGTATAAATCTCATCCAGACTCATGCCGCCATCAGAGACGATAGGTGGCAGCGTCAGATTCTCGGCGACGTTAAGGCTCGCGAAGATGCCGCGCTCTTCAGGAACGTAGCCGATGCCTGCCTGCGCGACTTTATGCAGTGGCAGGCCAAGTAGATCCTGCCCGCGCAGGCGGATGACGCCCTCGCGCCGACGCAGGATTCCCATGATGGCGCGAAGCGTCGTCGTCTTGCCGGCGCCGTTGCGTCCGAGCAAGGTCACGGTCTCGCCTTCGCGAATGTCGAGATCGACACCATGGAGGACGTGGCTCTCGCCATACCAGGCATTGAGCCCACGAACTTCGAGGAGAGAGTTACTCATGCTCGGTCCCCATATACGCTTCACGCACGCGTGGATCAGCGCTGACAGTGGCGTATGATCCGTCGGAGAGAATTTCGCCACGCGCCAAGACGGTCACGCGGTCGCACAGATCGGCGACGACATTGAGATTATGCTCGACCATCAGCACCGTGCGGTTTTTCGCGACTCGGCGGATTAGGTCGGCGATACGGCCGATATCCTCATGTCCCATGCCGGCCATTGGCTCGTCGAGGAGAAGCATGGCCGGATCGAGGGCAAGTGTGGTTGCGATTTCGAGCGCACGCTTGCGGCCATATGATAGTTCTGAGGCCGTCAGATGCGCGTAGGCTGAGAGATTGACCGCGTCGATCAGTTCCATGGCGCGGTCATCAAGAACGGAGAGGCTGCGGGAGGGAAGCCAAAACTGCGTGGCGAGACCTTTCGGGCGCTGCAAAGCCACGCGTACGTTGTCGAGCACCGTCAGGTGCGGGAACACGGCGGATATCTGAAACGAGCGTACGAGACCGAGACGTGCAACCTCGGCGGGTTTCAAGCGCGTGATGTCGTTGCCGCGGAAGACGATCTGCCCGCGCGTGGGTGTAAGAAACTTGGTGAGAAGGTTGAACACCGTCGTCTTGCCGGCGCCGTTGGGGCCGATTAAGGCGTGGATCGTTCCTTCATTGACGGAGAGCGTCACATCCTTCACCGCGACAAAGCCGCGAAATTCCATGGTGAGGCCTGTGGCGCTCAGAATCGGTTGAGTACTGACCATATGCAGGCCGCTGATCCTGAAGAAAAAGGTCACGAATGAAGGGCGAGGACAGCTTGTGCCATCCTCGCCCTTGTCGGCTTACTGCGTAAGTTGGCAGCCACTGTCGGCGGCCTTCATGTAGGCCTGATCGCCGGGAACCTTGGCGAGCTGCGTGTACATGTCCCACTCGCCCTTGCTCTCGGAGGGCTTCTTCACCTGGAAGAGATACATGTCGTAGACCATGCGGCCGTTGGGCAGCACCTTGCCGTTCTTGGCGAAGACGTCCTGAACCGGCATCTCGTGCAGAGCCTTGGCAACCGGCTCGGTCGCATCCGTTCCAGCCTTCTGAATCGCCTTCAGATACTGCAGCACGGAGGAATAGGTGCCCATGTGGATCATGTTGGGCATCTTGCCGGTCTTGGCCTGGAAACGCTTAGCGAAAGCGCGGTTCTCGTCGCTCTGATCCCAGTACCAGCCTTCGGTGAGTGTCAGGCCCTGTGCTGATTGCAGGCCAAGACCTTTCACCTCGGCGAGAGTAAAGAGCAGCGCGGCGAGGCGGGTGCCGCCCTGGGTGATTCCGAACTCGGCGGCCTGCTTAATGGCGTTTGCCGTATCAAGACCGGCATTGGCCATGCCGACCACGTTGGCGCCGGAGCTTTGTGCCTGCAGCAGGAAGGAGGAATAGTCGGTGGCAGCAAGCGGATGGCGCACGGAGCCGACGACCTGACCACCCTTCGACTTCACGAACTTCGATGTCTGCTCTTCGAGCGAATAGCCGAAGGCGTAATCCGCTGTCAGGAAGAACCACTTGTTGCCGCCGTTCTCCACCAGCGCCCCGCCAGTGCCGACAGCCAGAGCGTGCGTGTCATAGGCCCAGTGGAAGCCATAAGGTGAGCAGGCCTTTCCAGTAAGATCCGTGGTCGCGGCGCCCGTGACCATATTGATCTTTTTCTTTTCCTTGGAGAGGCCCTGCACGGCGAGCGCGACGGAAGAAGTTGTCAGCTCCATGATGGAATCGACCTTTTCCGTGTCATACCACTGGCGGGCAATGCTGGAGGCGACGTCAGGCTTGTTCTGGTGATCGGCGCTGACGATCTCAATCGAAGCTCCGAGCACCTTGCCGCCGAAATCCTCAACGGCCATGCGTGCGGCTTCCACCGACGACTTGCCGCCGAAATCGGCATAGACGCCGGACTGATCGTTCAGGATGCCGATCTTCACCACATTGTCGGAGACCTGCTGGGCGTAGGCTGCCTGCGCTGCAACAGTGCAGCTGAGGGCGAACAGAATTGGCTTGAGAACTCGCATCGTATCCCTTCCCTATGATGTTGGAGGGGCAGGTTGGTCCTGCCTTGTAGCGGACCGCATGGTGGAACCCCCCATGAAGCCGGTCAAGACAAGGTAACGGCGAAGTGCGCCTTAGCAATGTGAAGCGGGTTTATCCTTAAGTCGCAAACATTCCCAAAGTCACGGCTTTGTGTGGTCGGCGGCCGAGCCTTCCATGCATGGCAACCCAGCCAAGTGCTAAGAACGGTGTTCATGATGGGGTGGAATGCCTATATCCATCGCGAACCTTTTATCTTTCAGGCTGGAGTCCTGTGATGACTGCCCATACGAAGACCGCTGCCCGTGTTCCTGCTCTGAAGGACCCATCTTTGCTTGTTTCGCGTGCGTATGTGGCAGGCGAATGGGTCGATGGCGCCAAGACCCTTCCCGTCACCGATCCCTTCGACGGCGCGCTCATCACCCATGTGCCCGATCTCGGCCCCGAGGCTGCAAGCCAAGCCATCGCCAAGGCCCACGCGGTCCAGAAGCAATGGGCCCAGCGCACCGCCAAGGAGCGCAGCGTCATCC
>NZ_JAKUCN010000006.1 GCF_022808595.1 Microvirga solisilvae | reverse complement strand
TCTGGTCGTAGGCGGTGAACGTCGCACCGCCGGCTTCCGCCAGAACCTTCGTGATCGCAGCCGTCAGCGACGTCTTGCCGTGGTCAACGTGACCAATCGTGCCGATGTTGCAGTGCGGCTTATTGCGTTCAAACTTTTCCTTCGCCATTGATCTCTACCTTGCATAGGCCAGGAACAAAAAACCCAGGGCGTCCCGATATTGCGGTTACGCCGAATGCGCAAGAGCCAATTTTAAGATTGGATCGCATAGTTTTGGATGAAGCGGCCGATTGGCCCCGGAATCGGTCGTTGAAAGGCCTTCCGAGGGCTCCGGCACTGATTTCGGCATGAGGCCACGCGCTTTCAAGCGGGCTCGCCCTCCCTGCCTTGACGATCAAGGTTTCGCGATCAGGCCGTCCCGGCCCTTGCCGGACCTTCTTTCCGCCTTGCGCACCGAGCAATATGAAGCCGTTACTGCCTCGACGAGATTCGGCTCTTTTCATTTCCTCAGGAAACTTTCATGCGCGTGATCTACCTTGCCCGCTCCGCCTCCAGGCATCCGCTGAACACCCTGCTTCGGCTCGCCATGGGGATCATGACGGCGGCGGTGCTTCTGGTTGTTGCCTTCTTCAGCCTGATCGTCGTCCTGCCCCTGATGCTTCTCGGCGGGCTCGCCTTCTACGCCTATCTGCGCCGGAAGAGGGCCACGATGCGGCCAAGGGCCGATGACGGCATTATCGACGCGGAATACACGGTGATCGAGCGCCGCGAATGAGCGGGATCTTTATGCGCGAACGGAATCAGCGCCTGTGAGCGGTGGAAAGAGGCCGGAATTCTTGGAGAGGGGCTGGAGCGGGTGAAGGGAATCGAACCCTCGTATTCAGCTTGGAAGGCTGCTGCTCTACCATTGAGCTACACCCGCATGCCCTGCTGGTTGGATGGTGGGGGAAGTAGGACTCGAACCTACGAAGGCATAGCCAGCGGATTTACAGTCCGCCCCCTTTGCCGCTCGGGACATTCCCCCATTTTCCAACCTTGACGCAGTGCGCCGAGGTCTTCACCCGAAGCGCCTCACCGTGGTGCGGCCGCTCGGTGGCGCTCTTATGGTGACCCTCTCAGCCGGTGTCAACAGCAAAGCGCAATGTTTCGAAGATAGATCGTGAATGCCGCTGCCGTGTGCTATGGCGAGCCGACACGACCCTAGAGATGACGAGCATCATGAGCGAGCGCCCCTTCAATTCCCGTAAACCCCGCTTCCAGCGCCCGCAGGGCAAGAGACCGGGGCGCCGCGATCCTCAAGCCTGGCGCCCGCCGCATGAGATCGACACGACGATTCTCTACGGCTGGCATCCGGTGGTGGAGGCGCTGCGCAACGATAAGCGCAAGATTCGCCGGCTCCTCGCCACGGAGAACTCCCTGAAGCGCCTGCAGGAGGAGAACGTTCCCCTGCCCTTCGAGCCCGAGATGGTGCGCCCGGACGAGATCAATCGTCTCCTCGAGCCAGACGCTGTTCACCAGGGCCTTTACGCCGAGGCCGATCCGCTCCGTTCTCCTTCCGTGGAAACCTTGAGCGGCAAGCGCCTCGTCCTGGCACTCGACCAGATCACCGACCCACATAATGTGGGCGCCATCGTGCGCACGGCAGCGGCCTTCGACGTGGAAGCCATCATCACCACCGCACGCCACAGCCCGGCGGCGACCGGTGTTCTGGCGAAATCCGCCTCCGGCGGCCTCGAGCACGTGCCCTTCATGATCGTGAAAAACCTGGGCGACACGCTTAACGCGCTGGGCGAGCGCGGCTTCCAGCGCATCGGCCTCGATTCGGAGGGCGACGCCAATATCGACGAGCTTCAGCTCAGGATGCCGCTGGTTCTGGTCCTTGGGTCCGAGGGCAAGGGCCTGCGCCAGAGAACCCGCGAATGCTGCGACGCCATCGGCAGGCTCGACATGCCGGGCGCGATCAAGAGCCTCAATGTCTCGAACGCGGCCGCCATCTCGCTTTTCGCTGTGAGCAAAGCAGCTGTGAAATCCTGACGGCAGGAAAGCTCGGTTCTCACAAGATATTGATCAAAAAAGGTTTTTACTCCTCCCCGCTCATCCTTAGACGGAAGTCGCAAATACGAATGGGGAATTGTGGAGGCTAGCAGCGGCGCTAGCCTCACCTTCCATGGGATTCTTGGCCTCTCTCCGTGGCCACGATGCCTCGGCTCAAGCGGCAATGCCCGACTTGGCCTGAAGACCCGGACCACCGGGCTTATCACAATGGAAGGGAACGCTATGGCAACAGCAGCCACAACAGCGCGTACGGCCGCCGCACCGCGGCCAATGACGCGCGAGGAGAAGAAGGTCATCTTGGCCTCCTCCCTCGGTACCGTTTTCGAATGGTACGATTTCTATCTCTACGGATCTCTCGCCACGATCATCGGCGCGCAGTTCTTCTCCGCCTTCGACGTGACGACCCGCAACGTGTTCGCACTCCTCGCCTTCGCGGCGGGCTTCCTGGTGCGTCCGTTCGGCGCTCTGTTCTTCGGCCGAATCGGCGACCTCGTCGGCCGTAAGTACACCTTCCTCATCACCATCCTGATCATGGGCTTCTCAACATTCATGGTCGGCCTGCTGCCCAGCTATGCCCAGATCGGCTGGATCGCCCCGGTGATCCTGATCGTGCTGCGCATGCTCCAGGGCCTGGCTCTTGGCGGCGAGTACGGCGGTGCCGCCGTGTACGTGGCCGAGCACGCTCCTGTCGGACGCCGCGGCTTCTACACCAGCTTCATTCAGACGACGGCAACCGTCGGCCTGCTGCTCTCTCTCGCCGTCATCCTCGTGCTGCGCATGTCGATGGGCGAAGCGGGCTTCCAGACGGGCGAAGGCTACGCCATCGCCGGCTGGCGCATTCCGTTCCTTCTCTCCGTGCTGCTTCTCGGCATCTCGGTCTGGATTCGTATGCAGATGCAGGAATCCCCGGCTTTCAAGAAGATGAAGGAAGAAGGCACCCAGTCGAAGGCTCCGCTCAAGGAGGCTTTCGGCCAGTGGCGCAATGCGAAGATGGTGCTCATCGCCCTCATCGGTCTCGCCATCGGTCAGGCCGTGGTGTGGTACACGGGCCAGTTCTACGCCCTGTTCTTCCTCCAGAGCATCCTCAAGGTCGACCTGCTCACCTCGAACGTGCTGATCGCCTGGTCGCTCATTCTCGGCACCGGCGGCTTCATCGTATTCGGAGCCCTGTCCGACAAGATCGGCCGCAAGCCGGTCATCCTCGGCGGCTGCCTTCTTGCAGCGATCACATACTTCCCGCTGTTCCATGGCCTCACCAGCGTCGTCAGCCCGAACCTGAATCAGGCTCTCGAAACGGCGAAGGTCCAGGTCGTGGCCGATCCCGCCACCTGCGGCTCGGTGTTCGATCCGGTCGGCATCCGTACCTTCACCGCTCCGTGCGACGTGGCCCGCGTGGCGCTCGCCCGTTCGGCCGTGAAGTACGAGCTGGTTCCGGCTGCCGCCGGCACGACTGCCAAGGTCACCTTCAACGGCAAGGAAGCTCCGATCGCAGCAGCCATCCCGGCCAACATCACCGCCTTCACGGCAGCAGCGACCGAAGTCGGCTACCCGAAGCCCGGTGACCCGAGCGTGCTGAAGGTCACGGGCTTCTTCTCAGCCCTCGGCAATGCCCAGGCTCTCAAGGCCATCGGCATCCTGACCATCTTCGTGATCTACGTCACGATGGTGTACGGCCCGATCGCGGCGGCTCTGGTCGAGTTCTTCCCGACCCGCATCCGCTACACCGCGATGTCCCTGCCCTACCACATCGCCAACGGCTGGTTCGGCGGTCTTCTGCCTCCGGCAGCCTTTGCGATGGTGGCGGCCACCGGCGATATCTATTACGGCCTGTGGTACCCGATCGTGATCGCTCTCGTGACCTTCGTGGTCGGCCTCCTGCTGGTGCCGGAGACGAAGGATCGTGACATCATGACCTACGAGGGTCCGCGCTAAGCGCATCCCTTTACGAAAAAGGAAAGCCCCGCCTCACGGCGGGGCTTTTCATTTGGATCGGCGTCACCTGCAATCAGTAGCAGGTGGTCACCTTGCGGACGATCCAGCCTTCGCCCTCGACGAAGAGCCTCTTGCGGGACTTGCTGCAGGTCGGATCGCCAGCCTCTTGAGCCTTGATGGAGCCTGTCTCCTCCACGTCCTGCGCGGCAACAGTCGTTGTCTGGCTCTTGATCACCTTGGCAACGGGACGCTCCGCGGGAACATGGGCGGCATCGGCCGGCATCGGTCCGAAAACGAGAATTGCGGCGATTCCAAAAGCACCAATAGACGGAATCCAACCCCCATAGGGCGAATTTGCTTTTATTTCCGAGGCCCTTAGCCCGATCATGACATAGACTCCTTAACCATCATGATCGGGACAATTCCATAAAAGCCGGATGGTTTCGGTGCGCTGGAGCACTTAATTTTTCTGTTTCAATGGAACTTGCTTCCCTTCGTGGGTGCTGCTACCTCAACACCCATACGCAAGCCGGCGTAGCACAGCGGTAGTGCAGCGGTTTTGTAAACCGAAGGTCGGGAGTTCGATCCTCTCCGCCGGCACCACTCTTCCCAAGCATCAAAAAGCACAATCCTGTGAGGCTCGTCAGAGTCAGTGGATGCGCTCCTTGCCCCAGTTCTCGTGGGCCCCCTTCTCGGACATTTCGCGCTCGACCCGGTTCAGCCGATTACGGCGGCCGCTGAAGACATACATGAAGATGCCCAGAAGCAGCGGCCCGCCGATGATCACCAGGGCCCATACCCATCCGTCTGCGATATCCCAATCCATCATCTTTCTCCTCGATGCAGCCCGCACATGTGCGGCCGCGATCCCATCATGAAAGGCTAACAGGGAGCGAAAGTCGTTGTTCCGAAGGGATCGCTGCCATAGGAAGAGGCGCAACTGAGCCGAGAGCCGCCCGATGCCGATTGCCATTTCCGATCCTGACGATCCGCGGATCGAGCCTTATCGCGCGGTGCGCGAGCGGGACCTTGTCGGCCGGCAGCATCGCTTCATCGCCGAGGGAGAAGTCGTGCTGCGCGTGCTGCTGAAGCAGCGGCGCTTCGAGATCGAATCTCTCCTGCTCTCTGAAAACCGCGTGGAGGCCTTGAGCGATGCACTCGCAGGCCTGCCTGCGGATGTGCCGATCTACACCGCCAACCGTCAGGTCATGGATGCCATCGTGGGCTTTCCGATTCATCGCGGAATTTTGGCCGTCGCGCGCCGTGCGCCGCTTCCCTCCATCGAGGATTTTCTGACGGCACTGCCGCCGGATGCGCTGGTCGTCGGCTTGGTGGGTTTGGCAAACCACGACAATGTGGGCGGCATCTTCCGCAACGCGGCGGCCTTTGGCGCGCAGGGTGTTCTGCTCGATCAGGAAAGCTGCGATCCGCTCTATCGAAAGGCCGTGCGCGTCTCGGTTGGCGGAGCCCTCGTGGTGCCATTCACCCGCGCCGTTTCCGCCGATGCGATGGTGCGGGCCTTGGAGGCTGCCTCCTTCGACATCATTGCTCTGTCGCCATCAGGCAGGGAAATCCTCTCGCAGGTGAAACCCGAACGCCGGACCGCATTGCTGCTCGGCGCGGAAGGTCCGGGCCTGCCACAGGATCTGCTCGCCCGCACGCGAACGGTATCGATCCCCATGAGCGGCGGCTTCGATTCCCTCAACGTGGCCACCACCAGCGGCATCGCCCTGCACCATCTGACCTCGCAGCGCGGGTGAGGAACCGCGTCCTGCTCTCCGAGTTGTGAAGGACTGCTCTCTTGCCTCGAAGCTCGGCCGTTCTAGGCTCCTGGCGTCGATGTCGAGAGGAAGCAGATGACCATCACACGCCGTACCGTTCTTGCAGGCTCAGCCCTTGCCGCCGCCCCGCTGGGAGGAACCGCCACTTTGGCCCAGACCAGCCCCGCCCCGTCAGCATCGCCGTCGAGCCAGGCGCCGGGCTTCTACCGCTACAAGATCGGCGACATCGAGGTGACCGCCATCAACGACGGCTTCGCCCGCCGCCCGGTCGAAGGCTTCATCAAGAACGCGGAACTCAAGGACGTGCAGGCCGCCCTGCAGGACGCTTTCCTGCCCACCGATGCCTTCCCGATCACGTTCAACACCCTGGTGCTGAACCATGGTGGAAAGATCGCCCTGATCGATACCGGCAACGGCGACAGCGGCGCGCCGACCTCGGGCCGGTGGATGGCGAATTTCCGCGCCGCCGGTTTCGATCCCGCCAAGGTGGACACGGTGGTTATCAGCCACTTCCACGGCGATCACATCAACGGCCTGCGCCTGAAGGACGGCACGGCGGTGTTTCCCAATGCCGAGGTGATGGTGCCCGCAACTGAGTGGGCCTTCTGGATGGACGATGCCCGCATGAACCAAGCGCCCGAGGGCATGAAGGGCGCCTTCCAGGGCGTGCGCCGGGTCTTCGGCCCCATCGCGCAGAACGTGAAGCGTTATGAGGCGGACAAGGAGGTCGTGCCCGGCCTGACCAGCATCGCCGCTCCCGGCCATACGCCGGGCCACACGGCCTATATGCTGTCCTCAGGCAACAGCAAACTGATGGTGATGTCGGATGTGACGAACCATCCGGCGCTTTTCGTGCGCAATCCGGATTGGTCGGCTGTCTTCGACATGGATGCGGACCAGGCCCGCACTACGCGCCGCCGCATGCTCGACATGGCCGCCTCGGAGAAGGCGCAAGTAGCGTTCTATCACGCGCCCTTCCCCGCCACCGGACACATCGCGAAAGACGGCAACAGCTTCCGCTTCGTGCCGGTGCAGTGGAGTTCGGCGGTCTAAGTGCGGCTCGGGCGGCTTCAGCCGCCCGACGTCTCCCCGAAGATCCACTCCAGCGTGGCTTGATCCGCGCTCGACGGCTCGATGAAAAGAATGACCGGCGTCTCGTAAGGGTGCCGGTCCTTCAAGGCCGCATGGACCTTCTCCTGCAAGCCCTTGCGGGTCTTGAGGATGCCCACCGCCTCCTCCCCGCGCTCGACGGTCCCTTTCCATGCATAGACCGAGCGCATGCCCGGCAGCACGTTGATGCAGGCGATGAGGCCGTCGCGAACAAGGCTTTCCCCAATACCCAATGCGGTGTCCACATCGGGAAAGGTCGTATAGACGAGGAGTGGGCGTTCCATGCTATGCCTGTGTTTCTTAAGCCCCATCGGGTGACAGCGAGGGTATCTGGGCATGGCCCGTCGTTTCAACAAGATTGCATTCGTGGCCAGCTCCGCCCCCGATGCGCAGGGCGCGCTCGTGGCCCTGATGAGGCGCTATGAGAACGTCTCCGTTGAAGAGGCGGACGTGATCGTGGCGCTTGGCGGCGACGGCCTGATGCTGCAGACCCTGCACGCCACCATGGGTGGAACATCAAAGCCCATCTATGGCATGAACAAGGGCACGGTCGGCTTCCTGATGAACGAGTTCCGGGAAGAGGATCTGTTCGAGCGGCTGGAGAATGCGGAACGCGGCGTCGTGCATCCGCTTCTCATGGTGACCTGGGACGTGCAAGGCACGGCGCACACGGCGCGCGCCATCAACGAGGTCGCCATGTTCCGGCAGACCTATCAGGCGGCGAAGCTGCGCGTGAGTATCGACGGCAAGGTGCGCATTCCCGAACTCATCGCCGACGGCACGCTCGTCGCCACGCCTGCGGGATCGACCGCCTACAACCTTTCCGTCGGCGGCCCGATCGTGCCGCTGAATTCGCCGCTTCTCGCCCTCACACCGATCTCCGCCTTCCGCCCTCGCCGCTGGCGCGGTGCGCTTTTGCCGGATTATGCCAAGATCGAGATTGAAGTGCTGGAAGCCGAGAACCGCCCCGTGAGCGCGGTGGCCGACCACACGGAATTCCGCAACGTGTCGCGCGTGCATGTGTCGATGGACAGAAGCGTCGACCTCGTGATGCTGCACGATCCCGGCCACAGCCTGGACGAGCGCATCCTGCGCGAGCAATTCGGATATTGATTTCGAAGAGGCATGAACAAAAATGCCCTTTCCGAGATAAGGAGAAATGACGCCATGAGCGACGAGAACAGGCACCCGCGCGGCGGCCTCTATTTCGAGGATTTCACTGTGGGCACCACCATCAAACACCGCCTTACGCGGACGGTGACGCAGATGGACAACATGCTGTTCTCCAACATGACATTGAACCCGCAGCCGCTCCACATCGACGCGCATTTCTGCGCGACGGAGACCGAATGGGGCAAGCCGCTCATGAATTCGCTGTTCACGCTGGGCCTGATGATCGGCATCTCCGTCAACGACACGACGGTGGGCACGACCATTGCCAATCTCGGCATGACGGACGTGAAGTTTCCATCGCCCCTGTTCGAGGGCGATACGATCAACGTGACGACGGAAATCGCCGACAAGCGTGAATCGAAATCGCGTCCGAATGCAGGCATCGTCGACTTCATTCACCGCGCCTACAAGCAGGACGGCACCCTCGTCGCCGAATGCCGCCGCCAGGCCTTCATGCGCAAGAGGAGCGGTTGATGCGTTCGCTGCTTTTCGTTCCCGGCGACAGCCAGAAGAAGCTCGAGAAGGCGCTCACCTCCGGGGCCGATGTTCTTCTGATCGATCTGGAGGATTCCGTCGCCCTCAGCGCGAAGGAAGAAGCGCGTCGCGTCACGTCAGCATTTCTCGAAACGCAGCGCGCCAATGCTGATCGTCCCAAGTTTTATGTGCGCGTGAACGGCCTCACCACAGGCCTGATCGACGCGGATCTCGACGGCGTGATGAAAGCCGCGCCCGACGGCATTGTCTTGCCGAAGACCGTCGGCGGTGCGGATGTTGCGCATCTCGGCGCGAAGCTCGCCGTGCGCGAGGCCGAATTCGGATTGGAGGATGGCGCAACACGCATCCTCGCCATCGCGACGGAGAATGCCGCCGGCATCTTCGCCCTCGGCACGTTCTATGGCGCGAGTCATCGCCTCATGGGTCTCACCTGGGGCGGCGAAGATCTCTCCGCAGATGTCGGCGCGGAAGCCAATCGCGACGAGAGCGGCGCCTATACCGATCCCTATCGCCTCGCTCGCTCATTGACCCTCTTTGGCGCAGCGGCGGCAGGCGTCGACGCCATCGATTCCGTCTTCACGAATTTCCGCGACATGGACGGCCTCGCCGCCGAGTGTCGCGCCGCCCGACGCGACGGCTTCGTGGCGAAGATGGCGATCCATCCTGCGCAAGTACCGGTCATCAACGAGGCCTTCACGCCCTCCGCTGAAGCGATCAAGCGCGCGAAAGCCGTCATCGAAGCTTTCATCGCGAATCCGGGAGCGGGTGTCGTCGGCGTGAATGGCGAGATGCTCGACCGCCCACATCTGCTGCGGGCCGAGCGGCTGTTGCGGCGCGCAGCGAAAATATAAGTCGGCCCTGGCCTGCCAGAGCCGACTTTATTCAAAGGCAGCGGAAGAGATCAGTACTTGCCTTCGACGGGCAGGCCTGCATCGACCCAACCCTTCTTGCCTTCCACATAGACCTGAACGTCATTGTAGCCCAGCTGCATCAGGCGTTCGGCGGCAATGTGCGAGTTCTGGCAGGTGGCGCTGGCGCAATAGACCACGACCGTTGCATCCTTTCGGGGCAGGACCGAGCCCGCCAACTGATCGACCTGATCGTGCGGCATGTTGATGGCACCGGGAATATGCGCGTGGCTGAAGTACTTCTCGGGCAAAGCCTCGATGAGAAGCGGCCGATCGTTACCGAGCAGCTTGCGCAGAAGTTCGGTGCGGGAAATCTGGCGGGAAATCTGGTTGGTCATCGTCAGGTCCTCGTTTCGTTGGCAACGGGCTTATGCCGCGTCGTCCTTCAAAAGAGGTCGGGCGGGGCTTGGTGACAAACGATAAAACCGTTGTAATATGTTACATCAGGTTACAAATAAGATCGCTCACAACGGCGATAAATTAACAAAATCAATGGCTTCTATTTTGAGCCATCGAGGGAGAGAATTGGTGAAAGCCCGCAGACTTCCCTCTCTGACAGCCCTGCGCATGTTCGAAGCCGCAGCCCGTTTTATGAGCTTCAGCCGGGCAGCAGAAGAGCTGAACGTCACGCATAGCGCAATCAGCCGCCAGATCCGAGAGCTTGAGCTGTTCATCGGCCGCCCGCTCTTTCACCGCTCCACCCGCCGCGTCGAGCTGACGGCCGCGGGCGCGCGTTATGCCAAAGTGCTGCATAAGGCCTTCGATGACATTGCAACCGCAACCCATGATGCGCAGGAGCGCGACAATGCAGCTCCCCTCGTCATCAGCACCATGGATTCATTTGCCATCAAATGGCTCATTCCCCGCCTCTCGCGCTTCCAGGAAGAACATCCGGATATCGGCGTCAAAATCCATACCTCGGACGAGCTGGTCGATTTCTGGCGCGGCGAGGTCGATCTTGCGATCCGATATGGTGAGGGAAACTATCCCCGCTGCACCTCGACCCTGCTGATGGAAGAAGAGGTGATCGCGATCTGCAGCCCGCGTCTTCTTGAGGGTAAGCATCCGCTGCGCACACCGGATGACCTCATGCATCACAAGCTGCTCCACAACGAGCGGCATGATTGGCTGCGCTGGCTGCAACGCGCGAAGGCGAAATCCTTTACAGTGACGAATGGCGTGACCATGGCGCATTCGCTACTCGTGATCGAAGCCGCCATTCGAGGCGATGGCGTTGCATTGACGAGACGCGCTCTTGTTGAGGACGATCTTCGCGCGGGGCGGCTGATCAATCCGTTTGGAATGGGCGTGCGCGTGAAGGCGTCCTACCACATCGTGACACCGAAGGAGGCCGCGAAAGACACGCGGATCAAGGCTTTCACGGCATGGGCGAAACGAGAGGCGAAAGCATCGCTGAGCCTCAGCGATACGATCACGCTCCCAGCCTGATTCAACCACCCGGTCGCGTGATCGAGAACTTGGTCTCTTCGGTCGCGACGAAGTAATCGCGGTAGCCCGCGCGGGCGATGGGGCGCATGGCGGCGGTGTCGACGAGGCCGTTCACGATGTAGCGGTCGTCGATATACACGCCGACCACCTGCCCGATCACGAGGTGATAGGACGGCTCGCCGCCCTCAAGCGAGATAAGCGGCACGGTCTGCAGCCACTTGCATTCGAGTGCGGCCAAGGCATCAGCCACGCGCGGCGGCTTCACAAGGCGCGACGGCGTGGCAGTCAATCCCGCATGCTCCATCTCGTTCACGCCGCGCGGCAGCACGGCGGAGGTGGCGTTCATCTTCTCGCGCAGATCGTAGGTCGCGAGGTTGCAGACGAATTCCTTCGTCTCCTCGATGAAGGTGAGCGCATCCTTCTTGCCAGCAGATGAAAATGCCACCATCGGCGGGCGCTCGCCGACGGCATTGAAGAACGAATAGGGAGAGAGGTTGATCTCACCCTTCGCGCTCATGGCCGTAATCCAGCCGATGGGGCGCGGCGTCACGATGGCCTTGAACGGATCGTGCGGCAGGCCGTGGGCGTTGGAGGCCGTCTCATAGAACATGCGCTTAGAACCGCGTCACGATGTCAGCGAGGTTCGGGCGGTCGCGGTCCGCAGGCTTCTCTGTCGGCGTGCCGATATGGACGAAGCCCGCGATCCGCTCCTCAGGCGCAAGGCCCAGCGCGTCGAGCACGCGGCGATCGAAGGAGGCCCAGCCCGAGAGCCAGGATGCGCCATAGCCCAGAGCCGTCGCCGCATTCAGCAGGTTCATGCAGACCGCGCCCGCCGAGAGCACCTGCTCCCATTCGGGGATTTTCACATGCGGGGTGACGCGCGACACCACGGCCACCACCAACGGCGCCTTGGTAAAACGCTCACGCTCGGTAGCGAGCTTCTCAGCGTCAGCATCCGGGTTGTCAGCCTGGAAAGCCTTGACCAGCACCTCACCCAACCGGCCCCTCGCCTCGCCCTCGATGAGGATGAAGCGCCAAGGCACGAGCTTGCCGTGGTCGGGCACCCGGGCCGCCACGGTGAGCAGGGTCTCGACCTCGGCGGCGCTCGGCCCTGGCCCGGCCAGCCAGCGCGGCGGCACGGAACGACGGCTCAGGAGGCGGGAAAGGCTGTCATTCATGGGCTCTTCATCCAATCGGGATAATGTGTGACAATGCTTGCGAATGTCCGTGAAGGCCGCGACCGTGTATAAGGCCGCCTTGGTCTTGCCGTGTTGCTGCTGTTGAGAGCACGGGCGTTTCAAGACGTCAGGCCGTTGCACAATCAACAAATGGCAACGGATGTATAGGGGGAGTGCGGCGTTCCGCCAAGCAGGTTCCGACCCTCGGCGCGCCTTTCAGGCGGCGTAGAGGATGGAGCACTGCATCGCGTGGCGCTGCCATGGGCATATGCAGACATCCGTGTTCGAGGGCGAAGGTCCGATACCCAGCCTGGAATGGTCCAGACGGCAGACATTGCTGGCCCTGGGCCTCATTCTGGCCGCCTGGGCCGTGGCCGCTGCGATCTGGCCGCTCACCGGCTCCGTGGTGCCTTGGGATTCCAAGAACCAGTTCTATCCGACCCTGCGCTATCTCGGTTCGGCTCTCTCCAACGGTGAGTTGCCCCTCTGGAACCCCTACCATTTCGGAGGCCACCCCTCCGCCGCCGATCCGCAATCGCTGCTGTTTACCCCCACCATGCTCCTGTTCGGCTGGCTCAAGCCCGATCCGTCCATGGAGCTGTTCGACGTGATCGTCTTCGCCCATTTCCTGCCCGGCGCGCTTGCCTTCATCCCACTCTTCCGCCGCCGCAACTGGCATTGGTCGGGTGCGGTGGTGGCGGCCATCGTGTTCATGCTCGGCGGCTCCGCGACGGCCCGCCTGCAGCATACGGGCATGATCCTCAGCTACGGCTTCTTCCCGCTAGCCTTCTGGCTCCTTGAGGAAGCCTTGGACCGGCGCTCTTACCGCTACGGCGTGCTCTTCTCCGTCACTGCCGTGCTGATGGTGATCGGACGCGATCAGGTGGCCTTCCTCTGTGCCCTGACCCTGATCGCCGTGGCCGCGCACCGCATCCTGACGGCTGAGAAGCCCCTCGCCTATTTGCGCTCGCGTCTCGGACTCCTCGTCAGCATGGCCCTGATCGGCGGCGGGCTCTTAGCAGTGCCGGTCATCCTGACCATGCAGTTCCTCGCCACATCGACGCGACCCTCCTTCGGCTTCGGCGTGGCGGCCATGGGCTCCCTGCCTCCGGAGAGCCTGGCGACGATCCTGTTCGGCAACATCTTCGGCTCGCTGCGCTGGACCTACGATTACTGGGGCCCGGATTGGCACAGCCTCGCCGAGGGCACCTGGACCGACCGCGCCACGAACTATCTCTATATCGGCACGATCCCCGCCCTGTTCATTCTCTGGCACGGCATCGCTGGCGGGCGGCTCTTCGCCCGCGAGTTCCGCTTCTTCCTTGTCTTCGGCGTACTCGCGATCCTCTATGCGCTCGGGCGCTACACCCCCGGCTTCGAGGTGATCTTCGATCACATGCCCGGCGTGAACCTCTATCGCCGCCCGGCGGACGCTACCTTCCTGATCAACATCGCGCTCGCCTTCGCGTCGGGCTATCTCGTGCATCGCTATGCCGCCGAGGGGCTTCCGAGCTGGAGCGAGGCGGCTCTCGGCCAGTTGCGGATCGCGCTACCCGCTCTTGCTGTGGCCATCGTGATCGCCGCCATCGCCAGCGGCGTGGCGTTTGCCGTCAAAGGCGGCTTCGTGTGGCTCTCGCTCAGGGAGGCAGGCGGCAGCCTTCTGGCTGCGGCTGTCCTCATGGTGCTCGTCGCAAAGCTGAGCGGCAACGCCTACAGGCGGGAAGCTGTCGCCCTCGCCCTCGTGGTGCTGGCGGGCGCCGAGCTGATCGGCCGCCATGCGGCATCGGCGATGAATGCGGAGCCGGCCGGGCGCTACACGGTGTTCACCCAGCTTCCGCCGGAGCAGCTCCAGGGCCTGCAGATTCTCAAGCGCGAACTCGCCGAGCGCCACAAGGCAGGCGAATATCCCCGCGTGGAGATCCTCGGTCTTCAAGGCTCGTGGCAGAACGCGTCGATGGTTCTCGAGATAGAGGACATCATCGGCTACAACCCCCTGCGCCTTGCGGATTATGAGCGCGCCATCGGCCCCGGCGAGAACGCCGAGGATCCGAACCTGCGCCAGTTCCCGACCTCGTTCCGTGGTTATGAATGCGAGCTCGCGGGCCTTCTCGGCCTCGACTATCTCGTCCTCGACCGCCCCGTCTCGAAGCTACCCCGCCACTTTCCGCGCCTTGCGGATGCGGAAGTCGTCTACGGCACGGGCAAGATGTGGATCTACCGCCTCAACACCGCCGGACGCCGCGCCTACATGGCCCACCATGTCCAAGCCGTGGATTCGGAAGCCGTCGTGGGCGCGGACGAGCTGCCCGACTTCAACCGCGAGACGGAAGCCCTGATCGACCAGGACAGCATGGTCCTGCTCAAGGCCCATTACGCCCCGGTTCGCCCGAGCAACCTGAAGCCGGAAAGCAAGGTGCGGATCGTCAGTTACAGGCGCAATTCCGTGACCTTGGAGGTGGAGGCTGCTGAGCACGGCGTTCTGGTGCTGCACGACATCTATTATCCGGGCTGGGAGGCCAGCGTGGACGGCGAGCGCCGCCCGGTGCTCCGCGCCAACCTGCTGTTCCGCGGCGTCGAGGTGCCGGCCGGCACGCACCGGGTCGAATTCGCCTTCCGCCCTCTCTCGTTCGAGAATTTGGTTGCAGCGGCCACCGATCTCGTGGACACCGAGGACAAGCCGATCCAGACCGCTATTGCCACGCCGCTCCGGTAAGTGAACCCAGACCATTAGATAGCAATGGCAACTTCACTTCTTCAGTTTCGCGGCAAGGGCGTATGGTTGCATAATGCCGTCGCAGAAGTTTGGCTTTGTGTTCTTAAGGAGAGGCTTCAGAAGCACGCCTCCTCCGGTGGCTTGACCGAGAAGCTTGAGGAGGAAATTGGTGAGGCTTTGGATCACCAATGGATCGATGGAATTCTAGCGAGTGGCATTGACGAACATATTAAATGTGACAGTCAGTTGAACGAATTCATCCAAATCCATAATGACGTGGTGCATATCTTAAAGCATCTAGGAGCCAATACTCGCATCGTAAGTGTTGGACCGTTCTGCGCTGCAACGGAATACCTCGTTCGGGAGGTGGAGATGATCACTCAACTATTCGCCAACTCTGAGATCGTTCCGAGTTCTTGAGATGCTGATTGTGAAACCTGTTCTTTCGCTTTTGAGTCTGCTCCTTCTGCTGACGGCCTCTGCCGCTTCGGCACAGACCTTGACGCAGCCTCTCGGAACGGCGCCGCAGCCTTTCGTGCCCACCACCCCCGGCGTGCCCTCGCTGTCGCAATCCCCACCTCCCTCGCTGTCTCTGCGGCAGGTGGTGGTGAATGCCGGCGCAGTCTTTGCCGAAAGCAACGAGCTGATCCGATCCGGCCTCGTTTGGCGCGTGTTCGAGGATCGGGGCGATACGTCCCAGCCGAATATCGTGGCGCGCTCCAGCAGCCCGAGCCCGAGCTTCACGCTCTCCCCCGGCAACTACATCGTGCATGTGGCCTATGGCTTCGCCAGCGCCTCAAAGCGCATCAGCGTGCAAGCAGGCAACCTCAACGAACGTCTCGTGGTCAGCGCGGGCGCGCTACGCTTGAAGGGAGCTGTGGGCGAAAGCCCCATCGCCCAAAACCGCGTGAGCTTCTCCGTCTATGTGCCGGAGGCGCAGAATTCCGAAGGCCGTCTCGTCATCGCCAATGCCAAGCCGAACGAGATGATCCGCCTGCCCGAGGGCAGCTATCATGTCGTGTCCACCTACGGCGACGCCAACGCCATCATGCGCAGCGACCTGAAGGTGGAATCCGGCAAGGTCACGGAAGCGACCCTCAACCATCGCGCCGCCACGGTCACGCTCAAGCTCGTGGCCTCGGAAGGCGGCGAGGCATTCGCAGGCACGGCCTTCAGCGTGCTCACTCCCGGCGGCGACGTGATCCGCGAGGCCATCGGCGCATTCCCGTCCGTGACGCTGGCGGAAGGCGAATACGTGCTGATCGCCCGCCACGAAGGCAAGGTCTACACCAAGGACTTCAAGGTCGAGAGCGGCCTCGACCGCGACATCGAGGTTCTCGTCACAGCCAATCCCTGAACCTTTCACGGCTCTTGGTGTTGACCGATGGCAAAGCATTTTCAGGAAAAGTGGGAACCGGTTTTCCGCCCGGAAATGCGTCACCTGAATATGTGAACGGTCGCGCCGGGCCTATGCGCTCACTCTCTCCCAAGGCGTGACCTTGAGAGGGATGAAGCTCATGCGAATTTCAGACATCATGACCCGCAACGTGCGCGTGGTTTCGCCGGATCGAACCATCCAGGAAGCCGCGCGGCTCATGGATGAGATGAATGTCGGCGTACTGCCCGTTTGCGACGGACGCCGCCTGCGCGGCATGCTCACGGACCGCGACATCACCGTTCGCGCCACCGCAGCAGGCCTCCCACCGGACACGACCCGCGTTCGCGATGTGATGTCGGACAATGTCTGGTGGTGCTTCGACGACGATGATGTCGGCCACATCGTGCAGCTGATGAGCGATCATCAGATCCGCCGTCTTCCCGTCGTCGATCACGACAAGCATCTTGTCGGTATCGTCGCGCTCGGCGATCTCGCCACCGACAGCGAAGGCGATGCCTCCCGCGCCCTGCGCCGCATCTCCACGCCCTCCGAGCCTGATCGCACGGGCACCCCGAGTGAGGCACGCGCCGATCAGACTCGCCGGGGCGGTCAGGCACGCCTGTCTGGCGAAGAGCGCCGCGAGCTGGATCGCCGCCTGAGCCGGGACGATGACGATTGGCGGCATCGTCCGCACGATTACCGAGAAGACCGCGGTCGGAATGCGCGTCAGGACGACAGGCGCGGCGGTGTCGAGTTCCGTTTCCGCGACGAGGACGACGTGCGCGCCGCCTTCGGCAGCTTCGGCTATCCGGGCGAGGAGAACAGGCGCGATGCGCGCATGCGTGGTGGCTTCGGCGGTGACGGCTACCAGAGCTACGGCGACGAATATGCCGGGCGCGGCTATCAGCCGAAACGCTACGGCGCTTCCACCATCACGGGCGAACGTGCGCGACCGGGCGACGACAGCAGCGAGAATGATCGCCTCATGCAGGATCGCGAGCGCACCTGGAGTCTCGTGAACGAGCGGCGCGATCACAGCAATTACGGCTCGGGCCCAGGCAACACGCGCTTCGGCAACGATGCCACCGCCAGTCGCGGTGAGGTTCGCCGCGACGATCATCGCGGGCGCGGGCCGCGCAACTACCAGCGCTCGGATGACCGTATCCGCGAGGACGTGAACGAACGGCTCAGCGACGATGTACGCGTCGATGCATCAGAAATCGAGATCACTGTCCAGAACCGCGAAGTGACGCTGACCGGCACGGTCCGCGACCGCAACGAGAAGCGCTGGGCCGAGGATATTGCCGAGTCCGTGTCAGGCGTTTCGCATGTGCAGAACAACCTGCGTGTGGGACAACATCAGGGACAGCGCACCACCGGCACGGAAGCAGGCGATGCAGCCGCCGCCACCGGCAATCCCGGCAGCGGCACGGCGGGAACGGCTTCCGGTGGCCGCACAAGCGGAAAGCAGCGTCAGACTTCGTAACAAAACAAACTCTGCCCTCATCCTGAGGAGGTCGCGTAAGCGACCGTCTCGAAGGAGGTTTCAGTACGCTCTGGACACTCCTTCGAGACGCAGACTGCATCTGCTCCTCAGGATGAGGTTGAGTGTGCTGAAAACAAAAAAGGCGGCACTCCTTTTCGGAAGCGCCGCCTTTAACTCATTTACAGATCGGAAGCCTTAAGCGACCGTGCCTGCCACCACGTGGTGACCGTCGAGCGTAGCGTGGCCTTCGGGCTCCGACACGGCCTTCGCGACGCTGCGGCGGTCCGGCGTGATGGCCTCTGCCGCGAGCATCTTCAAAGCCTCGTCGAGCGACATGGACTTCTGGTCCTGGCTGCCGAGGCGGCGGATCGAGACGGTGCGTTCCGCGGCTTCCTTGCGACCGACCACGAGAAGCACTGGCACCTTCACCAGCGAATGCTCGCGGACCTTGTAGTTGATCTTCTCGTTGCGAAGATCGGCCTCAACGCGCAGCCCGGCGGCTTCCGCCGCCTTCACCACTTCCATGGCGTAATCGTCGCCTTCCGAAGTAATGGTGGCGACGACCACCTGCGTCGGCGCGAGCCAGAGCGGGAAGTGACCGGCGAAGTGCTCGATCAGGATGCCGGTGAAGCGCTCCATGGAGCCGCAGATCGCGCGGTGCACCATGACGGGCGTCTTCTTCTGGCCGTCCGCATCGACGTAGAAGGCACCGAAGCGTTCTGGCAGGTTGAAGTCCACCTGCGTTGTGCCGCATTGCCAATCGCGGCCGATGGCGTCGCGCAGCACATACTCGAACTTCGGCCCGTAGAACGCGCCCTCGCCCGGATTGATGGACGTCTTGATGCGACCGCCGGACTGATCCTCGATCTGCTTGAGAACGCGGGTCATCACGTCTTCCGCGTGATCCCACATCTCGTCGGTGCCGACGCGCTTTTCAGGGCGTGTCGAGAGCTTCACGACGATGTCGCCGAAGCCGAAATCGGCATAGGTCGAGAGGATCAGGTCGTTGATCTTCAGGCATTCTTCCGCGAGCTGATCTTCCGTGCAGAAGATATGCGCGTCGTCCTGCGTGAAGCCGCGCACGCGCATCAGGCCGTGCAGCGCGCCCGAGGGCTCGTAGCGATGCACGTTGCCGAACTCCGCAAGGCGCAGCGGCAGGTCGCGGTAGGACTTCAGGCCGTGCTTGAAGATCTGCACGTGGCCGGGGCAGTTCATCGGCTTGATCGCGAAGACGCGTTCGTCTTCCGTTTGCGTCGCGAACATGTTCTCGCGATACCAGCCCCAATGACCGGAGGTCTCCCACAGGGCCTTGTCGAGAATCTGCGGCGCGTTCACTTCCTGATAGGTGCCCTTCAGGCGGCGGCGCATGTAGGAGATCAACTCCTGGAACACCGTCCAGCCCTTCGGATGCCAGAACACGACGCCCGGCCCTTCCTCTTGGAAGTGGAACAGGTCCATCTCGCGGCCCAGGCGGCGGTGATCGCGCTTTTCGGCTTCCTCGAGCTGGCGGATGTAGTTGTCGAGGTCTTCCTGAGACGCCCACGCAGTCGCGTAGATGCGGGTGAGCATCGCGTTGTTCGAGTCACCGCGCCAATAAGCACCGGCCACCTTCATGAGCTTGAAGGCGTTGCCGATCTTGCCCGTGGAGGACATGTGGGGACCGCGGCAGAGATCGAACCAGTCGCCCTGGAAATAGATCTTCAAATCCTGGCCTTCCGGGATCGCGTCGATGAGCTCGATCTTGTAGGTCTCCCCCTTCTCCTTGAAGACCTGCTTGGCCTTCTCGCGGCTCCACACTTCCTTCGTGAAGGGCTTATCGCGCGCGATGATCTCGCGCATCTTCGCCTCGATGGCGGGGAAGTCTTCCGGGGTGAAGGGCTCGTTGCGCGCGAAGTCGTAGTAGAAGCCGTTCTCGATCACGGGACCGATGGTCACCTGCGTTCCGGGGAAAAGCTCCTGCACGGCTTCCGCGAGCACGTGCGCGGCATCGTGCCGGATCAGCTCCAGCGAGCGCGGGTCCTCGCGGTTGAGGAATTCGATCTTGGCGTCCTTCGTGATCGGATCGGCGAGGTCCGTCACGGTGCCGTCGAGCGCCATGGCGACCGTGCGCTTGGCAAGCGACTTGGCAATGCCTTCCACGATCTCGCGACCGGAGATGCCGGGCTCAAATTGGCGCTGGGCGCCATCGGGAAATGTCAGGGTAATCATCGTCAAAATATCTCCTGGCTCACTCCTGCCAACGGAGCAGGTAAGCGGGGGCCGACGGTTTGTTGGGAAAGGCGAAATCAGCCGCCGTCAGGTTCGACTGAATCGCAAGAGATCGGGGGAGCGTTGACGCCCCGCCAGCGACCATAGGCCCACGGCTTATACCAGCCCGAGCCTTCGGGCAATGTTTCAGGAACATTGTCGATGCCGGAGGTGCCGAAGGGGCCGCAGCGGCAGATGCGGGCAAAACCCATCCACCCGCCCGGCCAGAAGCCGTATTTCTGGATCGCCTCGTCGGTATATTCCGAGCAGGACGGCATGTGCCGGCATTGGCGGCCGATCAGGCCGGAGAGCGTGAGCTGATAGCCCCGGATCGCCACGTGCGCGATCCGGCGGGGAAGATGGCTCATCCTTATCCCTTGGGGGCTGTCCGTCACTTTCGATCCTCGACCCGGCCCACCGTAACGGAAGGCAACTTTAATTCATCCACTCTCACCGGAGTGTCTCACCCTGTAGATGCATCCAATGGGCCTTCCATTCAACCAACGCTATGTGGCGTAACGAAATACCTCCGATACGATACTGCGTATCATAACAAATCGCCCACTCATGCGGTGAGGCGATCGGGGGCACGAGCAATGACCGTTCATATCGGAAAATTCATCTGGGACATCACCTATTCCTGCCCCTTGAGATGCGGCCATTGCTATTCGGAATCCGGACGCCGGCCCGTGCGCACGCTGGATCGCGACAATGCCATGCGTATCGTCGATGTCATCCTTGCGGCCCAGGCGAAAAAGGTATCGATCAGCGGCGGCGAACCCTTGTCGGTCCGTTGGGCGCCCGAGGCCATGAAGCGGATGCACGATGCCGGCATCGCCGTCACGCTGTTCACGAGCGGCTGGTCGGTGACGGAGAGGATGGCCGCCTCCCTCACGGATGCGGTCACGAGCATCGCGGTCAGCATCGATGGCGCCGACGCTTCGATCCATGACACCATCCGCGCCCGTGCGGGCGCCTTCGAGCGCGGAATGAAGGCGCTGGATATCCTTCATCGGGTGAAGGAGGAGCGTAAGGCCGCCGGACAGAGCTGCTTCACCCTCGGGATCGACTACACCCTGACCCGCTCGGGCGCCAGGGAAGAAGATTTGGAGCGTTTCGTGAAGGCGGCGAGCGAGCGCTTCCCGAAGCTCGACTTCATTCGCTTCGGCGCAGTCATCCCATCGGGAATGGCTGCCGAGCGGGAGTTCGAGGCCAATGAGCTTCTCTCGATTCAGGAACTGGTGGATCTCATCGAAGTCGGTCAGCGCTTCAATGCCCGTGAAGGCAACACCATCGACATTTCCGTAACCGATGTCCGCTATTTCCTGCCGCAGCCCGGTGTGAGCGTGGTCGATCTCGACATCCTTCAGATCGAGCCCGACGGGGCGCTGCGCGCCTTCCCGATCTACGAGGCGAAGGTCGGAAACGTGCTGCAGAACTCGCTTGATGTTCTCTGGCCAAAAGTGCGTGAATGGCGCGCCGATCCGTTCGTCATCGAGCAGATGGAATCCGTCCACACCATGGCCGATTGGGCTAGCACGACTCGCATTCTGGATCGGCGCTACGGCTCCACCGACGATCAGGAGCGCATCGCACGACGCGGTCAGCCTGCGCTGGAATTTGAAGCGGAGCTCGAGACGGAACTGGTTTAGACCGGTCCCGAGCGGCTCGCCTCGATCTGATCCAGGGCAGCGACCACCGCGTCGAATGTCAGCAGGATCGAGGCGTGGCGGGCCTTGTAGTCCCGCAGCGGCTCAAGAACCCTCAAGTCCTCCCACTTGCCCTGAGGCGGCTTACCGTTTTCCTTCAGCACGCGGGCTGCCGCCACCCTCACCTCGCGAAGCTCCTCGACCGTCGAGCCGATCACATACTGGCCCATGATGGCGGAGGAAGCCTGGCCGAGGGCGCAGGCCTTCACATCGTGGGCGAAGGCGGTGACGACATTGCCTTCGACCTTCAGATCGACTGTCACCATGGAGCCGCAGAGCTTCGAGCGCGCAGTCGCGGACGCATCCGGCTCGGGCAGCCGTCCGAGGTGGGGGATGTTCGCTGCAAGCTCGAGGATGCGGCGGCTATAGATATCGTTCAGCATTCCGGTCTATGAATGTTACGCATGGGAACGTTCTCCACGTTCTGACCATCCTATATAGAGATCATAACCGAACTCCGCGACAGGGCTGCGTGTTGCCCCAAAACGGAAGACGGAAATGGAAACGCCGGAGGCACCCCGCTTCCGCATAGTACTCGTTGAGAAAAGAGGCTCCACATGAACGATGTGGTTAAGTCCTTGTCCCCGCGTCTGATTCCAGCCGCCGACAAGCCTAATGACCGCCCCTCCCGGGAGGAAGCCGAAGCGGCTGTGCGTACCCTGATCCGTTGGGCGGGCGACGATCCGCAGCGCGAGGGCCTGCTGGAGACTCCCAAGCGCGTCGCCAAGGCGTTCAAGGAATTCTATTCAGGCTATCAGGACGATCCCAAGGACGTCCTGAATAAAATCTTCGCCGAAGTCGAAGGCTATAACGACATCGTGCTCGTGCGCGACATCCCCTTCTACTCCCATTGCGAGCACCACATGGTGCCGTTCTACGGCATGGCCCATATCGCCTATTACCCGACGAAGGGCGTGGTGGGCCTCTCCAAGCTCGCCCGTCTCGTGGAAGTCTATGCCCGCCGTCTCCAGACCCAGGAGACTATGACGGCGCAGATCGCCACCGCCATCGAGCAATTCCTCGAGCCGCGCGGCGTGGCCGTGATGATCGAGGCCGAGCACATGTGCATGTCCATGCGCGGCGTGCAGAAGGCCGGGGCAATGACGATCACCACCCAGTTCACGGGCGCCTTCAACGACGCCGCCGAGCAGGTGCGCTTCCTCACGCTCGTGAGACACGGTAAGGCTTGAGGCGAATCCTCTTGAGCCATTGAGCCTCTCATGTGCGCGTCCTGCCCCAGCATCTTTCCCGCCCCCGGCTCCAAGGCCGATCTTGAAGAAGGGTCGGCCCTCACTCCGCGCTTCGGCGCTGACGGGCTCGTCACCTGCGTGACGACGGATGCGGCGACGGGCGACTTGCTGATGGTCGCACACATGAACGCCGAGGCCCTCGCCAAGACTATCGAGACGGGTGAGGCCTGGTACTGGTCCCGCTCGCGCGGCGAGCTCTGGCATAAGGGCGCGACCAGCGGCCAGATCCAGACCATCGTCGAGATGCGGGTGGATTGCGACCAGGATGCGCTCTGGCTCAAGGTGAATGTCGCCGGCGACGGCGGCTGCTGCCATACGGGCCGCCGCTCGTGCTTCTATCGCAAGGTTGAAACGACAGACGGAAAGCCCGGCCTCGTTCAGGCGTGAAACTCCATGTCATGGCCGGGACAAGGCCGGTGATGACGAAGAGGGTGTCATCCCGGACGAAGCCCAGCGAAGATCCGGGATCGCGTGATGAGAATGGCGCTTGTCACCTCTCCCGAGGGAGAGGTCGGACCGTCAGGTCCGGGTGAGGGGTTACAGCCCTCTCCGGAAAGGTCTCACCCCCTCACCCTCGCTGCGCTCGACCTCTCCCCACCGGGGAGAGGTGATCAGAGCCTTGCTGGTTCAGCCTCTCACCTTGTTGCACCTCCGCGCAAATGAGGGGCTTCCTCATGCCGATGATGGGTTTCCATTCAGAATCGCTTCGCTAAAAGCGGCGGCATGACGAGACGTGATCTTCTTCCGGCGCGGGCGGCCGTCTGCGCCATCTTCTTCGGCAACGGCTTTGCCATCGGCATCTGGGCGGCGCAGCTGCCTCGCTTCAAGGCGGCGCTCAAACTATCGGACGGCGAGCTCAGCCTGGGCCTGCTCGCTTTTTCCATCGGTGCGGTGCTGCTCATGCCGATCGTCGGCTGGGCGATCACGCATGTGGGCAGCAGGATAGCCACTCTCGCCTCCGCTTTCGCATTCACGATCACGCTTTTCCTGATAGGACTTGCGCCCTCCCTTCCCCTTTTCGTTGCCGCCTCGTTTCTGGCCGGCGCCTGCAACGGCACCATGGACATCTCCATGAACACCAACGCCACCGTGGTGGAGAAGGCCTGGGGCGCAGCGATCATGTCATCCTTCCACGCCTTCTTCAGCCTTGGCGGTCTTGTGGGAGCGGCCGTCTCGGGCCTGTTGATCGCCCTCAACCTGTCGATCGTCTCGACCCTGCTCGTCGCCTGCGCCCTCATGGGCTTGCTGTTTCTCGTCGCCGCTTTCGGCATGATGAGCGAGGCTGAGCGGACGGGCGGCGAAGGTCATGGCTTTGCCCTGCCGCGCGGTTCCGTCGTTCTCGTCGCGGTGCTCGCCATGTTCTGCTTCATCGTGGAGGGCGCGATGGTGGATTGGACGGCGATCTATCTGGAGACTGTCACGAAGATCGAGCCCGAGCGGGCCTTCGTCGGTTTTGCCGCCTTTTCGCTCACCATGACCTTCTGCCGTTTCCTGGGCGACGCCGTCGTCCGCCGCCTGGGTCGCGGACGCACCATGCAGCTTGGCGGCCTGCTGGCAGCGGCAGGGCTCTCATTGGCAACCCTCCTGCCGTATCCGGTCACGGCAACCCTTGGCTTTGCCCTCATCGGGCTTGGCCTCGCCAATCTCGTGCCGGTGCTGTTCAGCACGGCGGCGCAGATTCCCGGCGTCGCCCCGAGCGCCGGTGTCGCGATGGTGGCGACGCTCGGCTATGGCGGCTACCTCATGGGGCCGCCGCTGATCGGGTTCGGCGGCGATATCGTCGGGCTTCGCGCCATGCTGGCCCTGCTGATCCTGTTCGCGCTCATCATCAGCATTTTGTCGCAACGGGCCCTGCGCACCTCAAAGGTTCAGTTTTCCGAAACGCGACTCTGAGCATCGGACCCAAAAGTGGAATGCACTTTTGGGATCAATCCGATGCTCGATTTATAAGCTAGCGCATCATTGTAGCGGAAAACCGGGTCCACTTTTCCGCCTGATGCGCTAGGTGAAACTTAAGGGCTCCATTCATGCGGCTTTCACAAGCTTGGCGCATGAATGGCATGAACGGCCTTGGAGTTGAGCGATGTTGTGGGACGGAATTGCCCGGCGCAATGCCGGAGCTGGGGGCGGAGGAGCCGTGGAAGAGATCAAGCCGCCTGTCGAGCGGGACGCTCGTCCGAAGGTGAAGATCGGCCTTGCCCTCGGCGGCGGCGCGGCGCGCGGCTGGTCCCATATCGGCGTGCTCCGCGTTCTCGAAGAGGCGGGCATCGTTCCCGATGTGATCGCAGGCTGCTCCATCGGCGCGGTTGTGGGCGGCTGCTATGCGGCAGGCAAGCTCGACGAGCTCGAAGCCTTCGCTCTCTCGCTCACCAAGCGGCGCGTCATGGGCCTGCTCGATTTTCATTTCAGCGGCGCTGGCCTGATCGCGGGTGGACGCCTGCAGAAGCTTCTCGACCAGGACCTCACCGATCAACGGGTCGAGACGCTGCCCATCAAGTTCTGCACCATCGCTACCGAACTCGTGAGCGGCCACGAAATCTGGCTGACGCGCGGACCGCTCGTGAAGGCCATGCGCGCATCCTATGCCCTGCCCGGCGTGTTCGACCCCGTTCTCATCAAGGGCCGCTGGCTCATGGACGGCGCGCTGGTGAACCCGATCCCGATCACTGCCGCCCGCGCTCTCGGCGCGGACCTCGTGATCTGCGTGAATCTCAACGGCGAAGTGCGCGTGCGCGGCACCGTGATCCAGTCCTACGACGCGGAGCAGAGCGACCAGCAGGAGATCGAGGAAGTCATCGAGGAAGCGCCGCGCAAATGGAGCCTGTTTTCCGCATCGCGCGCCGACAAGCAGCGCAAGCCCAACGCGCCCGGCATGGCGACCGTCATGGTCGATGCCTTCAACATCACGCAGGATCGCATTGCCCGCTCACGTCTTGCCGGCGATCCGCCCGACGTGATGGTCGCGCCCAAGCTCGCGAAGATGGGGCTGTTCGAGTTCCACCGCGCGCAGGAATGCATCGCGCTCGGGCGGCAGGCCACGGAGCGCGCCCTGCCGGATATCCGGGAACTGCTGCAGGAAACGCAGGAAGCCTGATCAGGCCCCACGTGTCATCCCCGCGCAGGCGGGGATCCATCTCCGCTAACAGTGCAGAATAAAGCAGATGGGTTCCGCCGCGCTTTATTCTCTTTCCGTCATGGTTATGGATTCCCGCCTGCGCGGGAATGACAGTGTTGAGGTGCAGGCACCTCATCCCGCACGCACTATCGATGCCGCTCACGCCGTCGCGATATATTCCTTGATCGCCTGGGTCTCGGCCTCGACCTCCTCAACGCGCTGCTTCACCACGTCGCCGATGGAGATGATGCCGACGAGCTGTCCGCCATCGACGACAGGCACGTGACGGAACTTGCGCTGTGTCATCAGCTCCATCAGCTCATTGATGGAATGCCGGCCCGTGCAAGTGACAACCTCCATGGTCATGAAGCGGGAGACGGGCTCATCGAGCGCGCGCGCGCCGCTGGCGGCAATAGCCTTCACAATATCCCGCTCGGAGAGGATGCCTGCCACCGGCTGACGGCCGTCCACCACCACAACGGCACCGATCCTGCGCTCTGACAGAAGCCGGGCCGCTTCACTCAAGGAATGGCTCGCATCGATGGAGACGACGCTGCGTCCCTTCATGGAAAGGATCTGATCGACGTTCATGCTTTTCCTCCCGCTGTGCGGCGCAAAGGCCCGCAGCCTTCGCAACCGCCCGGTTTTCACTCGGGCTCTCCCATGAACGCGGGAATAACCCTACGTCAGTATGAAAGATGATTGAGCGAAACCACGGCACTTTCAAGCCGAGATGCGCCGTCCTCTTGCGGGAATGGGATCGAGCCAGGGAAAAGCGACGAGCCCGATGAGGAAGCCGCCCACATGCGCCTCCCACGCGATATTGCCCTCCATGCCGACCGGCTGGACGAATGCGAAGAAATAGTTGGTGGCGAACCAGATGCCGAGGAAGAGCAGGAACGGCCTGTTGCGGATAAGGTCGGCCAGGGCCTGCCTGGGCCGCTCATGAGGCTGCGCCATCCGTCCCTCCCAATGCCAGCTCGCAGGCGCGAAGATGAACCAGGAGGCCGCTGCCATGAGGCCCGAGACCGCGCCCGAAGCACCGATCATGGGCAGGATCTGCATGGGGTTCATCGCCGCGTAGAGCACTGCGCCGCCGATGGCGGCGAGGGCCGAGAGGAGGAAGAAGCGCTGCGGCCCGCAGCGCCGGACCACCGGGGTTCCGAAAGCCGCCAGCCAGACGCTGTTCAACAGCAGATGCGTCCAGGATCCGTGCAGGAAGGCATAACTCAGCGCGGTCCATGGGCGCCCCTCGCTCAGAAGCTCGCGGGCGAATGCGCCGATGGCGTCCTGCGCCTCTTCCGGTACGCTCTGATGCAGGAGAGCGATGACGTCCTGGCTCTCCACGCCGCCATAGGTCACGGCCCATCGCGCCGGAATCACGGCCCAGTCGATGATGACCTGGAGATCCGCATCCTCCGAGAGGAAGAGCATTCGGAAGGCGTGAATCGCCACCAGGACGAGTATGCTGAGGGTCACGACCGACGGCAGATTGAAAATCGGCTCACGGGGGCCGGATTGACGCAGGGGCATGGACAACTTTTTCATAGGCTGTCAGCATGAGTGAATCAGGGCTGACGCCGGGCGGCGATGATGTCGACTTAGCCTTCTATGTGGTCGCCTGTGCAAGCAAAACCAGATGCTTAGCACGACATGCAAATGCCGTTGAGGAATGCTTTCCTCGACAAGCTTAGCGGTTCAGAATTTTTATTAACCATAATGGAACCGGTTCGACCCGCGACGCGTTAACTCACCTTTTACTTTCCGCTTGAGCCGCAAATGTAACCATGTCAGTTTGGTTAAAAGAACATTAACCGGCTGGTGGGGCATGCGGCAGGATTCTTTCAAAAACGGCTTTTTCAAAGGTTCAAACGGAAAGTTTTCAGTTTCCGTCAATTTTATCAAAGCAGCTTTTATTTCGACCTTGATGGTATTCGCCGGCAGCGCGGTTCAGGCTCAGACCCTGGCGTCCCTGCCCGTGACCAGCAATCCGATCGCCAGCATGGGTGCAGCCAAGCCTCTCGTGGCCTGGTCGAAGTTCTGCGACAGCAACCCCGCCGAGTGCTCCGTCGACGTGACCGAGCCGGAGATCGTCGAGCTGACCCCGCAGGTCTGGAAGACCATCACCTCCGTCAATCAGCGCGTGAATACCTCGATCAAGGCCGTTACGGACCAGGATCACTGGGGTGTTGTCGACATTTGGGGCTTCCCGGATGACGGCCGTGGCGATTGCGAGGACTTCCAGCTCCTCAAGCGCAAGATCCTTGCCGATAGCGGCCTTCCCCGCCGCGCCATGCGCATGACCGTCGTGATCGACGAGCTCGGCGAAGGCCATGCGGTTCTGGTGGTTCGTACCAATCGCGGAGATTACGTGCTCGACAACAAGCACAACTCGGTCCTTCCCTGGACCCGCACCGGCTACGTCTATATCAAGCGCGAGAGCCAGGATCACGTTGGCTGGGTTTCTCTGGGCGGCATCGCCACTTCGCCGACCACCACCGCGAACCGCTAAAACGAACTTGGCGGTTAGGCCGCCAGCTTCCCAAGGAATTCATGCATGAGGCGGGTCATTCGATCCGCCTCATTCCTTTTGCGAAGCGCTTCCAGTTCTCGACATAGCCCCGCGCCGAGCCGCGCAGCTTCTCGATCGCCACCTCGTCCAGCACGCGGATCGCCTTGGCCGGCGCACCCACGATCAGCGAATTGTCCGGAAATTCCTTGCCCTCGGTCACGAGCGCGCCCGCACCCACGAGGCAGTTTCGGCCGATGCGGGCGTGGTTGAGAACCGTCGCTCCCATGCCGATGAGCGAGTTCTCGCCGATGGTGCAGCCATGGAGGATGGCCTTGTGCCCGATGGTGCAGCCCGCCCCGATGGTGAGCGGCGCGCCCATATCCGTGTGAAGCACGGACCCTTCCTGGATGTTCGTGCCCTCGCCGATATCGATCAACTCGTTGTCGCCGCGCAGGACGGCGCCGAACCAGACGCCGACATCCTCGCCCAGCCGCACCTTGCCGATCACATGGGCATCGGGCGCGATCCAATAGCGCCCCTCTTCAGGCAGGATGGGCGCAACATCGTCGAGGCTGTAAATCGGCATCTTTTCAGGTCCGAAAATGAAAACGGCAGAACCGGGAGGTTCTGCCGCGAATGGTGCCGCTTAGTCCTCGAGGTCCGTGTCGAGGATCGCCATGGTGAAGTTGAAGGAGCGGTCTCCGTCCTCGTCGTCGACGAAGAGCACGCCAACGAATTCCTCACCGATGTAAACTTCCGCCGAGTCGGTCTTCTTGGGGCGACCGACAACTCGGATCGAGTGGTTCGCAAAGGTCTGGCGCAGGTAGCGCTCGACTTTCGCCATCTCCGTTTTATCCACTACAGGTCCTTTCTGACTCTTCCGGCCTCAGCCATTGCCATGCCCAGCCAACGCGGGCAAGCGGGGTCGGGTTCTTCTCCCCGTCAGATCCCTTCGGCCTCGGAAAGAACGTGGTTCATGGCCCGCGCCGGCTCATCGCACCCGGCGGTACCGACCACCTTGGCCGGAACGCCCGCTACGGTCGCGTTATGGGGCACAGGCTGCAGCACCACGGAGCCTGCCGCGATTCTCGCGCAATGGCCGACCTCGATATTGCCGAGGATCTTGGCGCCCGCCCCGATCAACACACCATGGCGAATCTTGGGATGGCGGTCGCCCCGCTCCTTGCCGGTGCCGCCCAGCGTCACGTCTTGAAGCATCGACACATTGTCCTCAATCACCGCGGTCGCGCCGACCACGAGGCCGGTGGCATGATCGAGGAAGATGCCGCGCCCGATCCGGGCGGCCGGGTGGATATCGGTCTGGAAGGTGTCCGAGGAGCGGCTCTGGAGGTAGAGCGCGAAATCCTCACGGCCCCGGTTCCAGAGCCAATGGGCCAAACGGTGCGTCTGGATGGCGTGGAAGCCTTTGAAGTAGAGCACAGGCTCGATGGCGCGGGTCACAACCGGATCGCGGTCGAGAACGGCGCTGATATCGGCGCGGAAAGCCTGACCGATGCTCTTGTCCTGCTCCACGGCCTCCAGGAACACCTGCTCGATGATGTCGGCCGGCAAGGCGGCGTGGCCGAGGCGCGAGGCGACCCGATGGATAACCGCCGCCTCGAGGCTCGGCTGATGGAGGATGGCACTGAGAACGAAACCGCCGAGCGCGGGCTCGGCCTGGACGACGGCCTCGGCCTCGCTGCGCAGACGATCCCAGATCGGATCGACTTTGCCGGCAAGAAAATCCGGATTGCCGGACTTCAAGCGGGGTTGCGTCATGATAATCTCCTGCCGGCTCGCGCCATCAACTGCATACATAAGAAGTCCCAGCCCCTTACCATAGACCCCCACACCCATGAATGCCTCTTTTGCGCCGACCAGCCCCAAGCTCACTGCAACCGTCGACGGCCCCGTCGCCACGCTTTCCATCGACAATCCGGCCAAGCGCAATGCCCTCGACCTGGAAATGTGGAGAGCCCTGCCCGGCATCATCGCGGCTCTGGACCAGGACGAGCGCGTGCGGGTGATCGTGCTGCGCGGCGCAGGATCGGAATCCTTCGCCTCCGGCGCCGACATCGCGGAATTCGAAACGGTGCGCGCCAATGCCGAAGGCGGACGCGCCTATGAGGCAATCAACGAGGCGGCGTTCTGGGCCGTCGCCCATTGCTCGAAGCCGGTGATCGCCATGATCCGCGGTTTCTGTCTCGGCGGCGGCTTCGGGCTGGCGCTTTCCTGCGACCTGCGCATCGCATCCGTGAATGCGAGCTTCGGCATTCCCGCCGCGCGGCTCGGTGTCGGCTATCCTCCGGGCGCGATGAAGCTGATCACTGCCGCCGTCGGTGCGCCCGCCGCCAAGGACCTGTTCTACACAGCCCGGCGCATCAATGCCGAGGAGGCGCAGCGCCTCGGCGTGGTGCAACGTGTCGTCACCGATGAGACGCTCGAAGAAACCGTGTTCGCCATTGCGCGGGACATTGCGCAAAACGCGCCTCTGACGATCCGCGCCGCGAAAGCCGCCATCGATGCGAGCATGGGCATCGCGCATCCCGACACCAATCCGGTGGCGCTTGCCGATCAATGCTTCGACAGCGCCGATGCGGTGGAGGGGCGAACAGCGTTTCTCGAAAAGCGGAAGCCCGTTTTTACGGGGCGCTGAATCTCAGCGCCGATAGACGAAATAGCGTCCCTCGGCGACGTTCGTTTGCGATGAGATGTCGGTGCAATTGGGAAGATCGAAGGCGCGGTCTGCCACCAGCAATCCGCCCCGCTGCAGCAGGTTTTCGAGAAGAGGCGAAAGACGTTTCGCCAATTGCCGGTTGGCCTCCTCGTCGCCTGTGCCGATATCGACATGAGCCAAGGCGACGGAGCCTGCGCCGAACCTTTCGGTGAACATCGGCAGGGTCTCGAACACATCGCCCATCATCAGGTATTTCTCGGGCGGAATGCAGTCGGGATGCGCCGCGAGCGCGCGTTCGAACGCGTAGATTTCGCGGTTGGGCAGACGCGAGCGCAGATGATCGTAGGTTCGCCCGTTGCCGAGGCCGACTTCCAGAACCAATCCATGGGCATCGATCTCGCGTGTTGCCCAATCGAGCAGGTCACGCTGCGCCGTCAGCCGCCGGATCACGCTGTCGAGCCTTGTCATCCGCCTCTCCCCTTTCAGGAACAAGTGGGGGAACGAAGCCTCAAATCAACAGAGCATTCCGCATCATCCACCCTTGCGCACGTCATTACCGACCTTGTGCGGGTGACTTTGCTTCAATCATACGCTGACCTCATCCTGAGGAGGTCGCATAAGCGACCGTCTCGAAGGAGGCTCCAGCGCTCTCTGGAACCTCCTTCGAGACGCAGCCCAAGGGCTGCTCCTCAGGATGAGGCTTGAGAGGGATGAAGGACGACCGGTTCGCTCACGGCCTGCGCGCAAGAAACTCCAGCACGCCCTGCTTATGCACCTTGTCGCCGACAGCGAGGTTGTGATCGCGACCCGGAATATCGAGAGCTGTTGCATTCGGCAGAAGCTTCACGAGCTCGGGGCCGGAGCCTGACACGTCATCGTTGGTGCCGACCGACACGAGCGTCGGCAGCGTGATGGATGCAACTTCGTCCCGCGTCAGCGCCTGACGGGAACCGCGAATGCAGGCAGCGAGCGCCTTCAGGTCGCTGCCGGTCTGTTCGGCAAAGGCGCGGAACATGCGCTGCATGGGATCGGTGAGATCGTCCAACGATCGCACCTCCATGGCGTCCGCGATGCCGAGCGGAAGGCCGACACCATCGATCAGGTGAATGCCGAGGCCGCCGAGCAGCGCCGAGCGCATGCGTTGCGGCGCGGCCAGAGCCATATGCGCGGTGATGCGCGCGCCCATGGAATAACCCATCACATCCGTGCGCTCGATGCCGAGATGATCGAGCAGGCGCACGGCATCCTCCGCCATGCGATAGGAATGATAGGCATCAGGATCGTAGAGCTTCTCGCTCTCACCATGCCCGCGATTGTCGAGGGCGATCACGCGATAGCCTTCGCGCGTGAGCGTCTTCACCCACAGCGTGTTGACCCAGTTCACCGCATGGTTCGACGCGAAGCCGTGAATGAGCAGGATCGGTTCGCCCTGCCCCTCGTGAGGAGGCACGTCGATGTAGGCGATGCTGACGCCGTTGGAATTGAAATAGCGCATGGGGATGATGGAGGCTGATGTCGGTTGCCGCGCAACCTAACACCGGCAGGCTCAAATACAATCGCCTTGGGGATGGTGGATGAAGTGGAACGCGTTGACAGCGTCCTCCCGGGGCTGCGCAGCAGAACCCGGGATCGCGCGACGAGAAGGGCGCTTGAACCTCCACTGTCATTCCCGCGCAGGCGGGAATCCATATCCGCTTACGCTGCAGAGTGAGGCGGACGGGAAACTCAGCGCCTTTCCTCCCACTGTCGAGGTTATGGATCCCCGCCTGCGCGGGGATGACAGCGTGAGCGTGGCAGGGAGGTTGCGTATGTTCCGCTTTTGTTCTTGACTTTGGTCCTAAGCTGGGCTATATGTGTTGGTGTCCTGGCTCACCGAGGGGCGCGCTCGCGAGGCGTCGCATGTGTCGGAGCCGGGAACGGTCCCGGTTCGGTCTCGCAAGCCGGGCCGGGAGGCCCATCGTTGCAAGACACGATGTCCGCCTAAAAGAACCGTGCGCGAGGGGCCGTCAGGTTCTTCTCACAATCACAAGCGAACCGGACCGCCTCTCGCGCCTCCCTCAAACCATACCCTCGGAGCCACACGCTCGCGGGGACATTCCCCCATGTCTTTGCCCGCTCGCTCTTTGACATCTCACAAGCCGTGCAAATTCCTGGACAGCAACCATCGCTCGACCACCCTCCGCCCTCATCCTGAGGAGCAGCCGTGAGGCTGCGTCTCGAAGGAGGCTTCAGAGCGCACCGAAACATCCTTCGAGACGGCGCTCACGCGCCTCCTCCAGATGAGGGTGGAGGTTCCAAGGACAGGTATTCCCGAAACCAAGCGCAAAGAATACAGCCCCGCGCAGGGATGAATTTTTGCTCTAGGCGCATCACGCCTCAGTCATTATGGTGCGCGCAAATTTCACGGCTTTAAGAGCGACGGCAATGGCTGACAAAGGCACTCCTCACTTCCACAACGATCCGGGCGTTCCCGTCATTCACGTGGGCTCGAAGGAATTCATGTGCATCGGCGCCAAGCCGCCCTTCGACCATCCGCATATCTTCATCGACATGGGCTATGACACCGAGACGGTCTGCTCCTATTGCTCGACCCTGTTCCGGTACGATCCGTCCCTGAAGGCCGACGAGGCCCGTCCGGCGGAATGCGTCTGGGAACCTGATTTCGCCACTTCCCCATCCTCCCGCTAAGGCCCCGGTGTCGGGTCTCAACATAGCGATTGTCGGCGCCGGCATCGGTGGACTGACGACAGCCTTGAGCTTCGCCCGCCGGGGTCATTCCGTGACCCTGGTCGAGCGGCGCACCGGCTTCAGCGAGGTGGGCGCTGGCCTCCAGCTCTCTCCCAATGCCAGCCGCATCCTGATCAATCTGGGCTTGGGCCCCGCGCTCCGCCGCGTGGCGACGATGCCGGACCGCGTGATCGTGCGCAGCGTCTCCTCCGGCAAGAGAATCGGCGAGATCGCGCAGGGCGCCTATATGCAGCAGCGCTACGGCGCGCCCTATTGGGTCGTTCACCGGGCCGATCTGCAGACCATCCTGCTCGATGCCGTGCGCTCCGAGCCGACGATCCGCATCGTCATGGGCCGCAAGGTCGAGGAAGTGCGCGATGGCGCCGATCATGCCGAGCTGATCTGGACCTCCTCGAACGGCTCGCGGGAAAGCATGAAGGCCGATCTCGTGATCGGCGCCGACGGCGTCTGGTCCAAGGTCAGGCATGTCCTCGGGGACACCTCCCCGCCCGCCTTTCACGGCTATGTCGCCTGGCGCGCGACCTTCGACCGCAAGGCCGCGCCGCAGGAGCTCATCGGCAACGAGACCGGCCTCTGGCTCGGCCCCTCTGGCCACGTGGTCCATTACCCGATCTTCAGCGGCAACCTGATCAACGTGGTCGCCATCGAGAAGACCCGCGAGCCTGTCGAGGGCTGGGCAGCGCCTGGCCGGGCGGAGGATCTGATCGCCCTCTACCGCAATGCGGCCCCTGCCCTCGTCGAACTTCTGAAGAAGCCGCAGGAATGGCTGCGCTGGTCGCTCTTCCGGCATCCCATCAAGCGCCTGTCCCAGGGGCGCATCGCGTTGGTCGGCGATGCCGCTCACCCGGTCCTGCCTTTCCTGGCGCAGGGCGCGGCAATGGCCATCGAGGATGCGGCGACCCTCAACGCCCTCGTGACGCAGCATCCCAACGATCTGATCCGGGCGCTGAAGACTTATGAGGGCCATCGCCTCGAACGCGTCAGCCGGGTGCAGGCCGAGGGGCGCAAGAACGGGCGCATCTACCATTCCGGCGCTCTCGTCGCCTATGGCCGCGACAGGGTCATGCGGCTCATGGGGCCCGAGAACATGTCGAAGCGTTACGACTGGATCTACGGCTTCCGCACATCCGAGTGACATCAGTTGGGGCTGAACCACGCAGCGGACTTGCGCCGCGCGCCGGAGCCCGATAACGCTCAATCCATGCGGACGTGGCGAAACCGGTAGACGCAAGGGACTTAAAATCCCTCGGGCTATGCCCGTGCGGGTTCGACCCCCGCCGTCCGCACCAATTCCGGCCGAAACTCCCCGAAGCGCCGCAAAATTACGTCCCGCGTCATTTCCGACTCTACCCACAATGGCTCGTGTGCTATATTCAATGGTATTAGAGCTGCGCCGTGGTCGGACGTTTTGCGCATCATCGATCACGCCTGAAAATCTGCCCGACAGTGCTTGAATCACCACGTCGGGATTAACCCGCCAGCATCGGACTGGCGTGACCGAGCCTTGAGCGCGACGAGCGGCCGATTCAACGGCTGCAGAGCGCATCAGGCCTGAAACGTAGGGTGCGACGATGACGAACATGCAAGAGCTCAAGCAGCGGATCACCGATACGTGGCGAGACGAGGAAATGTCGTCGTCGGCCTGCTATGGCGTCGATGCCTATGCGCGGCTCTGGCCCTACGTTTTCTTCGTCAATGATTGGGATGTCTGGACCGAGAACGGAAAGGACCTCAAGGCCACAGTCTATTCCTGGCTCAATCGGCAGAACGCAGCGTGGGATTTCTATCACCTGCAGGGCGGCTGGGGTCTCATCGGCTTCAAGGACAAGCATGTTGCCGACCACTTCAAGCTCCGCTGGTCTGGCGCCATCAAGGCTGTCCCCTCCTCTGAAGATGGTTGGAATCCCCATCCCACCAATAGCTGCTTCGCTTACGAATCCGGTGATGAAGAGGCCCAGCCGATCCGCGCACTGAAGCGAGCAAGGCGCTAATTATATTGCCTGGGCAGAATCGCTGCCCTCGCCTGGCGCAGGAAATCTCCATCGACCTGCACTCATTCCTCCGGCGAGATGAGAGGCGAACTGCCTTTTGAGACATGCCGCGCCCCAACTTGCGGCATGTATCCTGGCCAATAGGCCGTTTGGTCTAATTGCCCCTCCTCCATGTCGAGCTTAAACAGAATCCATTCGTAGGGGGTAATTTCAACTCAATTCGATAGTTGTTCTTTAGTGAGACTGTCCGTGATATTTCAAGAACACGGATATTGCCGCGATCAGAGCTGCATCTGATCGCGGCTTTTTCTTTTCTATATCTCAAGCAAACATAAATAATAAGGGCCGCGTCCGCCTTTTTATTGATTGCGGATCACGGCCCTCGACTCATATTGCCCCAACGGCACAGCAAGAACTATCTGATTTGGTCTCCGGCAATCAATGCCGAAAGACCATCGATCAACTCCAAAGGATAAGCCCTTTGGAGGTACTACTTTTGAAATGAACTCCGCCTATGGTCAGATTGATCGAGAATTATTACCTACAACCCACGATCCTTTTATTTTGCCCCTACGGATCGCAACTTCAGCGCCCCTCACGGGGCGCTTTTTCTTTCATGGACATGTTGAACCCAAGGGCATGCACGTCGCGCAGCTGGGCTGCTAAAAGAAAGAACTTGGCGGAAGAGGCAAGCGAAGCCCATCGCTGCTTACCGATTGCTCCAGACTTTGAAGGCCATGATCGAGGTGAAGATCGGCCAGCCGAAGGCAGCGATCATAATATGGTCGAAGCCGACATCTTCTTCAGCGTCGATGGTGCTGGACACAGCCAGGAGCAGGATGACCCCGCAGAGATAGACCGTCAAAACTTCACGCATACTTTTCAGGCCCCCGCCCCGTTTTTCTAAAGCAGAGCTTGTGAAGCAAGGACAAGCGGAAACCAATGCGACGGGCGGTCGCCTCACGTAGCGACACGAGCACCAACTCAGCCGGACGAGCGGCGCGAAAGACTCGTCCTGAGGCAAGTCGGCTACCTCGGACGCGTCAAAAAGACCATTTTTTCCAGAACTTTAAGTGCAACCCAAAGCGCCCTCGACCGTTTTCCGCCTCAAGACGCGTCGTTCAAGGGAGGGAAGAATGCCAAAGCGGCTCCACCAAGCCGATGGATCGCCTTATTCTGCGAACAGGCTTGGTGGCTGGAGCATCGGCTCCAATGGGCTGACTTCGTCAGGTCAAAACGAACTGCTCAAGCAGATCGGCCGTCAGCTTCAGAGCGATTATCAGAGCGTTCTGAACGAGCCTGCACCCGATCGGATCAAGGACCTGCTAAAACGACTCGAAGCCAAGACCCGCTCGCTGGACGAAGATCCTCTTGATGAGGAGCAATAAGCCTCACAATTAGGCCCGCGGGGAGCGCCCTGCGCGTTGTCCGGACCGGGACGGCTGCTTCCGGCTTGCAGGCTCATGAGCTGTCGAGCGCGGAATGAGGTTGTAGAGCACGAAGCCAGCGAGGAGCCCTGCGCCCAGCAAAATCAACGGGTGCGACCGGGCCGTCCTGGCGGCTCCGTATACCGTCTTCTCCATAGAGCGCATGTTCATCGACGGCATCATTGTCGACGGCTCTTTCATAAGACGCTTTGCGCGTCGGAGATTGGCGGTTCTGGTGTGTATTTCCAGATCGTATCCCTCGTCGTCCTCATGGCGATGCAGCGCGATGCTGTTGCGGGCGAATCCGCCGGAGACAAGCCGGTCAACAGCCTGGCTAGCGGCTTTGCGAGAGGGAAACGTTCTGGTGGCAACACTCGTCTGCGACATCAGCAAAATCCTTTCTGCTGACGCCAATTCCTAACATGCGCCAAGGTTCCAGCAGAGGCTGCGCTGCGTTTGGCCAGAACCTCAGTTCTGGCGATAGCGCTGCGCCGCCCTCTCCGCCTCCATCAGCACTTCGAGCGCTCTCCAGGGCTTGGGCATGAAGCGCACGTCTCGCGGCACGTCCTGAAGCCCTTCCTCGGGCGGCAGACCCGACGTCAGAACAGTGCGGACCCACGGCCACTTGATCCGGACGGTGCGTGCAAGATCCACACCGCTCATCAGGCATGGCAGCCTGATGTCGGCGAAGAGAAAGGCGACCTCTTCGCCATGCTGGCGCAGATAGTCCAAGGCTTCCTCCGCACTGGCGGTCTCGACGACGCGCAGATCCGTTTCCTCCAGGAGTGCGGCTGCAAATCCCCTGACGTCGAAATCATCCTCAACGATCAGTGCAATACGACGCGTATCGAGTTTCTGTCCCATGCAGCCCTCTCCTCTGCCTGTTCCGCTCTCAGCAATTCAACAGCTCGACCGTCCTGGCCGGCACATGGCTTACATCCCTGCCCTGCTGCAGGCGGCAGGTTTGCCGAACGCAATCTTTGCTACATCGATTGCCGCCACTTGGCTTACAGGCCCGACTGAAGGCAGCAGCAAGACCCTTCAGGCGGAGCCAGGATGAACTCCGACCAGAAGAGCCATTCATCACAGAACGGTGAGGAAGGCTGTGTGTTTCAGCTTGGCCGCCGAGAAAACCATTAGCGGAGTTTTTCAGCTTGGAGGAACCGGCGGATAAGCTGTAACTTTAATGTCTAAGAGCTGCTTCACAGGCGGGATCCGGGCGTGTTCAAGGAGAGCCAGCTACATCAGGAGTTTCTTGACCTGGAGAAGGCCATGCGGCTCCTCGATATGCAGCTGGCCGACGCTCTTCAGAGAATCCGTCACAGCTCTTCCACCGACATTATCGCGCAAGCCAAGCAGGATGAGACGTTCTTGCTGGGCGAACTCGACCGGCTGATGACCCGGATGCGGGCGATAGAAGGGCAGTTACTCCAGTTTCAGAAGACCGCGACACGCCATTGATGGCTTTAAACAAGGGAAAATGAGTTGCCTTGTGCGGGAGCGCACCTCCTCCCATGAGCCGGAGGTTCATGGTGCGAATACTCTTTAGAGGAACCGCTTAAGGAGAAGAGCCATGGTCTTCCGGCGCTCTCATCTTTCAGGCCTCATGACCTCTCGGGACGCTGAATCCCGTCCGCGCCCACGTATCCCCTTTATAGCGGCTTTTGTCGGCGCACTTGCGTTGATGAATGTCGCGTCGGCCGTGCTTGGGATGATCAAATAAACCACGCTGCCCTCGTGGCAGGGTGCTTGCCGCCATGGGCTGCAGGGCAGCCTTCGACTGCCCTGCAAGCGAGAATAGAGACCGTCGTTAGCGCAGACCCAAAAAGGACAGGATCGCAAGAACGACTACGATAGCGCCGATAATCCAGATAATGTTGTTCATGACGATGTTCTCCTGACGAGGCTTTAACGCTATGCCAACCGCCAGCGTGAGCGTTCGTTCCCTTGACGGGAATGCCGTCAGTGCATCCACCATGTCCCATTGGGATCAATTGCAGATCGTCTCCTCCGACGACGTGGCCCTACCGAGCGGGTCCACCTGTTGCCTCACTCCCGTTCGACAATTTTCACGTCCGACGCCGCGCCCTGTATCGGCATAAACGCGGTTCTCGTAGACGCGTCCTGACTGGTAGCCGGGACCGAACCGATACTCGCCGTAGACAACATCAGCGGAGGCCGAACATGCGGCGAGACCCGAGCCGAAGCCAAGAGCCAGGAGAGGAATAATGAAGGCGCACCTTGTCTGGTGGCGACGAGCAACGATCATCCTTCGGCTCCATCAGTTGCAACGCAAACCAAAGGCGCAATCACCTCGGCGAGAGATCATCCGAACAGCCTGGCAATTTCACGGCACGCTGCGTACGCGTGACCTTTGGAAGTCTGTGGCAAGTGGTCTTTTCAATCGACAAAAAGAAAACCCCGGTGTTTCCACCGGGGTTTCCTCTAACCAATCGGGTTAAACCGATTAGAAGTCGCGCTGAACGCGGATGCGGCCTTCCCAGGTGTCGCCCGAGCGGGTGTCGACGCCACGCGGGTCGAGGTTCGAGTAGAGAACCTCAGCACCGATATCGAGACCGGAAACCGGCGACCAGATCAGGTTGGTACCAACACGCCACTCGTTGAAGTCCGGGCTGACGCCGCCGAAGTAGGCATCGGCAGCTGCGCCGTACTCAATGCGAGCGTACGAACCGAAGACGCTCTGGCGAACGTCCGGGGTCCAGTAGTGACGCAGGCCACCGGCGATCGACCAGCCCTGGGCGGTGTCGATTTCGCCATCGACGTCGTAGAAGGCGTCGACGACAGGACGAACAGCAGTGCCAGCCTGAGCCGACGGGTCAAAGCCGAGGTAGCCGAGAGCGCCGTCAGCGTAGGTGGCAGCGATCCAGAGAGCGTCGCCAGCAGCCAGCATCGGCAGGTTGACGCCGATCTGAGCCGTCACAGCAAAGCCGTACTCGGTGTCCGGAACGACCAGGTCAGCGACACCAGCGACCGGGATAGCAACGCTGCGGATCTGGTGAGCAGCACCGGCGAGCATCGCGGAGCCCCAGGTACCGGAGTAAGCCAGCTGAGCGACGACGTCGGGCGTGCGCTGACCGGCGCGGAGGAAGTCGGGAGCGGCAGTGTCCAGATCGAAGTCGTTACCGGCATAGCGGCCTTCTTCGAGCGACAGCGAGGCCGAGAAGCCGTTGCCGAAGGAGAAGGTGTAGGCGAACAGGTTGACGTTCGGAGCGTCCGAGAAGCGGAGCGTGCCGAAGTGCTCGGTCGGCAGGTCGCCGTTGTCGAAGAACGACAGGGCGCGACCGGCGGTGAGGCCGCCGAACTGCACAAAGGCCTGATCGACGTTGGCCGAGGTGGACGAGAAGCCGTAGGAGCCAGTGTCGCGGGTCATCTCGAAGCGGACGAACGTGCGCAGCAGGCCGTAAGCCGTGGCGGTACGAGCGTCGAGCTGGATGCGGCCACGAGCGCGGAAGCCGATCGAGTTGTCGGCACGGCTCTCGGGCTCTACGTAGAGAGCCTCGGCGCGTGCACGGCCGCCGACGCGGAGGCAGGTTTCCGTGCCGGGGATGTAGAAGAAGCCTGCGCCGTAGGTGGAGCAGACACGAACGTATTCAACAGCAGCAGCCTTCTTTGCGGGAAGATCAGCAGCCTGAGCACCGGCAACGGCGGCGAGACCCGCAACCGAACCGAGAAGAAGGCTCTTAACGAGCTTCATGGTTGTATCTCCAAAATTCTTAAGCCTGAGTCCTGGACCCAGATGCAATCGTGACAATAACGACCGATCCGATTCAGGCAATCATGTCACTCGAAGCACTTGCCTATGTAGCAGCCCGAATGCCCAAGAAATAGGCAATTTGAGGCTCTCAGCAGGTCTTTCCAAAAGGGTGTGTCATATTCTCAACACTATTGGAGAGGGTCGGTTGACAATATCCCCGCTCGTGTTGGCGAAACGACTTTCAAGCCCGAAGGAATGCTTCGAACTCAATCATCAAAAAAGTCCAAATCCTCACTGACACAGCGATAACCAATGGGGCATTGGGGCGTGTCCCGGGTCGGCACGAGGGCAAGTTCAACCCCTTCATTGAACTCACAGAAGCCGCGATCCCGCACGAAGCGATCATAGGTGTAGGTGCCCGTGCTCAAGACCGCCGCGCCTCTCGACAAGATAACCCGCTGCGCCTGGCCGCATGTCATGTTCAGCGTCGAGGGCCGCTGTTGCGCATGGACGCCCGCGCCGCAGCCAAGAAGGGCCAACACCAGAGCAAGTCTTCTCATCATCCGATCCGTCACTGCGCCGCTCTCGGCAAGCGGCCGAGAGAACAACGCGTGAGCAAGATCTTTGTTACGACGGATGGGAGGGATATCCTAAAGAGCTGGCGCTCAGAGCATGGCCTGCAGGCGGCGCGCCATTTCCACGGTAGCGGGATAATCGGTCTTGCCTGAGCCGAGCACCGGAATCCCTGAGACGAGAATGGCCTTGGGCACCCACAATTCGGGATATCCCTGGCTCTGCGCATGGGCGAGAAGTGCATCCCGGTCCGCATCCGGCTTGTCGGTGACGAGCACGATCTGCTCCCCTTTCCTAGGATCAGGCAATGCAACGACCACGTGATTGGAATCGGGCCATAATTGCTGGACTGTCGCCTCGATGGCGGCCAGGGAAACCATCTCGCCGCCGATCTTGGCGAAGCGTTTGGCGCGCCCGCGGATGGTGACGATTCCGTCCACGACCGTGACGATGTCGCCCGTGTCGTGCCAGTCATCGATGGGCGGCTTGATACCGGCAGGCGATGCAGGATCGAGATAGCCCTTCATCACATTGGGGCCACGCACATAAAGTCGGCCACCTTCGTGGATGCCCTCCACAGCCTCGAGCCGCCACTCGATCCCTGGCAGGAAGAAGCCGACGGAGCCCGGATGGTTCAGGTGCGGAAGATTGCAGGCAATCACCGGCGAGCACTCGGTGGCGCCGTAACCTTCGACGATCTCAGCGCCATGCTGAGCCCAGAGCCTCCGCGTCTCCGTCTTGACGTGCTCCGCACCAGCGATGACGAGCTTCACGCTTGCCAGATCGTTCTCACCGGCGGCGCGGGCATAGCCTTGGAGGAAGGTGTCGGTGGCCAGCAGAACCGTCGCACGCGTTCCGGCGATCAGCTTCGGAATCTGCCGGTAATGCAGCGGGCTCGGATAGAGAACCGACTTCATGCCGTTGAGGATGGCTGTGAGCAAGCCCGCCGTCAGGCCGAAGGAATGAAAGATCGGCAGCGGATCGAAGAAGACGTCGTCAGGTGTCAGCACATCGCCCGCGAGTGCCTTCACCTGGTAGGCATTGGCGACGAGATTGGCGTTGGAGAGAACCACGCCCTTGGGCACGCCTTCCGAGCCCGAGGTGAAAAGCACTACGGCCGCATCGTCAGGGTTTGTTTTCGTTTGCCCATGAACTCGGCGCGCCATCCACGACTCTATGAGCCCCTTGAGCTTGTCGAAGCTGGTGAGCGTCGCGCGCACATCCTCGAGCCAGAGGATCTGCCTCCCCTCGCCCAAGGCCCCCACGATGTCGTCGAGCTTGCCCTGTTCCACGAAGCGGCGGGAGGTAACGATGGTCTTGATCCCGGCGATCTCGCAGGCGGCTTTCAGGTTCTTGATGCCCGCCGTGAAATTCAGGAAAGCGGGAACGCGCCCGAAGGCGTTGAGGCCGAACAGCGTCACCGCGATGGCCTGCACGTTCGGCAGCAGAACGCCGACCGTCTCACGCTCCTGCGTCAGGGTTGTGAGCTTGCGCCCGAGAACCAGCGAGCCGAGGACGAGCCGCCCAAAGGTGATGGGCTGGCGCTCAAGATCCTCCAGGGCGACCTTGTTCCGTCCGAACGTATCGCGGGCATCGAGGAGCGCGGCGAACAGGGTTTTGCGCGTGCGCGCAACATCGAATTCCGACACGGGCGCTCCTTGCAATGCTTTAGCCCGCCGAACCTTCGCGGATCGGGGCCTGATAGGCCAAGCCCATATCCCACGGGAAATAGATCCAGGTATCCTGGCTCACTTCCGTGACGAAGGTGTCGATCAGCGGACGTCCTGCGGGCTTCGCATAGACGGCCGCGAAATGGGCGTTCGGCAGCATGTCGCGAACGATCTTCGCGGTCTTGCCGGTGTCGGTGAGATCATCGATCACGAGCACGCCTTTGCCCTTACCGTCGCCGAGGGCCTTGATCGACGGCGCGATGTCTTTCAGCACCTGCAGATCGCCCTGGTTCTTGTAGTCGTGATAGCTCGCAATGCAGACGCTCTCGATGAGGCGCAGATCGAGTTCGCGGGCCACGATGGCCGCAGGCACGAGACCACCGCGGGTGATGCAGATGATCGCCTCGAACGGACCGGCAGAAGCCAGGCGCCATGCGAGAGCGCGGCAATCGCGATGGAACTGATCCCAGGAGACGGGGAAGGCTTTGGGTGAGGTGGGAGACATCGGCCTGCTCGTTTGTCTGATGGATTAAAGGGGAGCCCGGTCGCCCTTCAGGCGAACGAGCAATGCTTGAATGTCGGCGGCGGCTTTCGCGACCTCGGCGGGGTCCTTGCCCCGCACGACGATCTGATTGCGAAAACCCGCCGTCGAGAAAGACGGATAGGAGCCTATGGAGACGCCCGGATAGGCGGCGGCGATCTCGCTCAAGCCTGCGGCATAAATGCCCTCGGCAAGCCCTTCGGCCTCGATGGTCTCGATGATCATGCGCGCGCCGGTTTTCAGCGTCGGCGCGATGTTGTCGAGCATGACCTGCATGATCGACGGCACGCCCGCCATCACATGGACATTGCCGATCCTGAAGCCGGGCGCCTTGGAAATCGGGTTCTCGATGAGGTCCGCCCCCTCGGGAATGCGGGCCATGCGCATGCGGGCCTCGTTCAGTTCCTCCGGCGTGTAGCGTTCCTGAAGCATGGCGACGGCACGCGGATCGTGGCCGATGCCGACGCGGAAGGCCTTGGCGATGCAATCCGCCGTGATGTCGTCATGGGTCGGGCCGATGCCGCCGGTGGTGAAGAGATAGGTATAGCGGGTCCGGAGCGCGTTGACGGTGGAGACGATCTCCTCCTCCACGTCGGGCACCACGCGCACCTCGCGCAGGTCGATGCCGATGCCGGTCAGATACTCGGCAATGTAGCCGATGTTCTTATCCTTGGTGCGGCCCGTGAGAATCTCATCACCGATGATGAGAAGGGCGGCTGTGACGGAGACGGCCATGCGCATCGATCCCTTTTAAGGGCCTTTAGCTCCAGAAACGGCAATTCTCAAGCAAGGGTTCGGTTGAAGGCAAGGCTTCTCCCCTGCTACGGGAGGTCTTTCTGCTTAAGTGATGGATTGAATGCGTTTTCAGGAAACCCTGCTCACCGGCCGCCTCATCGAGCGCTACAAGCGCTTCATGGCCGATGCGGAACTCGATTCCGGCGAGATCGTCACGGCCCATTGCGCCAATCCGGGCGCGATGATGGGGCTGAAGGAGCCCGGCAGCCGGGTCTATCTCTCCCGGGCCTCGAACCCGGCCCGGAAGCTCAAGTATAATTGGGAATTCGTGGAGGTCGCGGCCGGCGGCGGGCCCTTCCAGCTCATCGGCATCAACACCTCCCGCCCCAATCTCCTCGTGGCCGAGGCCCTGGCCGAGGGGCGGCTTGCCCCCTTCGCCCATTACGACCGCGTCCGGCCGGAGGTGAAATACGGCAGGAACAGCCGGGTGGATTTCCTGCTGGAGAAGGACGGCGAACCGCCCTGCTATCTTGAGGTGAAGAACTGCCACCTGATGCGGGAGGCGGGCTTTGCCGAGTTCCCGGATTGCGTGGCGGCCCGCAGCGCCAAGCATCTCTACGAGCTCGCCGACATGGTCGAGACCGGTGCCAGGGCCGCCCTCGTCTACGTGATCCAGATGGACGCGAACCGCTTCGACGTCGCCCGCGACATCGACCCTGCCTACGACAAAGCCTTCCGTCATGCCCTCGCAGCGGGGGTGGAATCCTATGCCTATGTCTGTCGGATCACGCCCGAGGAGGTCACCATCGACCGTCCGGTGGAGATCATCACGCCCCGCTAAAGCCTGCTCAAGCCCGTTCGAAGACCAGGTTCATGCGGGTCTGGAGACTCTGGCGATAGCCCTGGCTTTCCAGGAGCTTGCGCACATCCACTTGCCAGCGCTCGGGCACGTTGGGGATGATGAAAAGCGAGGGATGGAGCCTGGCAGGGGCATCCCGGAAGAACGGGTCGAGGATCAGGTCCTCGGCGCCCTCCACGTCGAGCTTGACCGCATCGACATGCGCAAAGCCTTCCCTCTTCACGAGGTCGAGCAGCGTCACGGCCGGAACGCGGATCGTCTCCGTCTGGCTCGAATTCACGATCTTGAGGCTCGCCTCGCCCTTGTTCAGGGGGTCGAGAAACAGGGTGAGCTCGCCGGTCTTGTCGGCGACCGCGCAATCCACGGCTTTGATCGTGCCGAAGGGATTGAGGCGAATGTTGTGGATCAACCGCTCGAAGATCTCCGGCTGGGGCTCGACCGCCAGGATCCGGGAGGAGGCCTTCACCTTCCGGGCGACCAGGAGAGCGTACCAGCCTACATTCGAGCCCACATCGATAAAGGTGAACTCGTCCCGGTTGCGGGCGGCGATCAGCTTGATCTCGTCGAGGTCGAAATATTGCGGCGTGAACAGGATGCGCCGCTCGCAGACGTTCTTGTAGGGAACGATCCGCATCCTAACGCCGAAGGTCTCGAGGTCGATGGGCTGGTCCTTGAGGGAACGCGTGACCACCCGGCGCAGCATCATGGCGATGCGGCGGCCGACCCAGCTGCCCGGCAGACCGCGCGTGCGATCGATCACCCAGCGGGTGAGGCCTGTAGGCGCAAAGGTCCCGAAGGGACGGGGATCATTCATTACGGACGTATCCAAAGCCACCAAACCGGGATGAACAGGGTTGCTCATGACACCCCTGAGGCTTATTCGCAAGCCATTGCAGAGGGTCTTGCTTGCGCCGGGCAAGATGATCCTTACATTCGGGCTGAAAGCAAGGATCGAGAATGACCGAGACCGAGATCGTCGAGCGCAAGCGCTCAGGGGATATCCCGCTTCACGGCCCTGCGGATTTCGAGGGCATGCGGCGGGCCGGGCGCATGGTCGCCGAGTGCCTGGACATGCTGGGCGAGCACGTGAAGCCCGGCGTGACGACGGAAGACCTCGATAAGCTCGCCTTCGACTTCATCCGCGACAATGGCGCCTATCCAGCCTGCCTGCACTATCGCGGCTATACCAAGACGATCTGCACCTCGATCAACCATGTGGTCTGCCACGGCATCCCTAACGACAAGCCCCTGCGGGACGGCGACATCATGAATGTCGACGTGACCCTGATCCTGGATGGCTGGCACGGCGATTCGAGCCGCATGTACTATGTGGGCGAGGTGCCGCGCCGGGCGCAGCGCCTGTGCGAGATCACCTATGAATGCCTGCTGCGCGGAATTGCCGCCGTAAAGCCGGGCGCCACCACCAACGATATCGGCCATGCCATTCAGGCCTATGCCGAGGCCGAGCGCTGCTCGGTGGTGCGGGATTTCTGCGGTCACGGCATCGGCAAGAGCTTCCACGCCTCCCCCACGATCCTCCATTATGTGGAGCCGGCCTATAACGTGGTGCTGGAGCCGGGGATGTTCTTCACCATCGAGCCCATGATCAATCTCGGGAAGCCGCAGGTGAAGGTGCTCTCCGACGGCTGGACCGCCGTGACCCGAGACCGCTCCCTGTCGGCCCAGTTCGAGCACATGGTCGGCGTAACGGAAACCGGCGCCGAGGTGTTCACCTACTCGCCGAAGGGCTTGGATAAACCGCCCTACAATCTCGGCTGATCGAACAAGCAACTTTGTATCCCGAGGCAGCTCAGCTAAGGATTCGTCGTTCCATCTTCCGAGAGCGGCGATTCCCTGCAACATGAGCGGCGACGACACTCCCCACTATCATGGCCATCGCGACCGCCTGCGCGCCCGCTTCACGGAAGTGGGCGGCGATGCGCTGCCGGATTACGAGCTTCTGGAACTCCTGCTCTTCCGTTCCATCCCGCGCCGGGATGTGAAGCCCATGGCCAAGGAATTGATCAAGCGCTTCGGCACCTTCGCCGAGGTGCTTACCGCTTCCCCTGCCCGGCTGATGGAGGTGGACGGCGTCAGTGAGCGCGTCGTCACCGATCTCAAGATCGTGGAAGCCTCCGCCCGCCGCCTCGCCAAGGGCGAAGTGGCCAAGCGCCCCGTCCTGTCCTCCTGGACCTCGGTGATCGATTATTGCCGCACGGCCATGGCCTTCATGGACAAGGAGCAGTTCCGCCTGCTCTTCCTCGACAAGCGCAATGCGCTGATCGCCGATGAGGTGCAGCAATCGGGCACCGTGGACCATACCCCGGTCTATCCCCGCGAGGTGGTGAAACGGGCGCTGGAGCTTTCGGCCTCAGCCCTGATCCTCGTGCACAATCACCCCTCCGGCGATCCCACGCCCTCCGCCGCCGACGTGAAGATGACCAAGGAAATCATCGACGTGGCGAAGCCCTTGGGGATTACCGTCCACGACCACATCATCGTCGGCCGCGAAGGCCATGCGAGCCTGAAAGGCCTGCGTCTCATCTGAGCTTGGCGTCAGAACCAAGCCGGCCCAGTCGCGTTACACTCTCACTCAAAAACGCGATTGGAGAGAACAGATGAAAACATTGCTGATGGCAGGCTTGCTTGGCTCCACCCTCTTGGCCACGGGCGCATTCGCTCAATCCGAACAGACTCACTCCAATCAGCCCTCCCAGGCTGCCAATTCCTCGCAATTCATGACCCAGCTTCCGGCCGGTTCCATGCTGCTGTCCGATCTGATGGATGAGGATGTGATCGGCCCCGACAACAAGGATATCGGCGATGTCGAGGATGTCATTCTCGACCGGAACGGCAAGGTTGCCGCCGTCGTGATCGAGGTCGAGGAAGGCATCGGCGACCGCACGGTGGCTTTGCCTCTGAACGCCTTTCAGATGATGCCCGATGCGGAAACGACGGGCTCGGTGCAGAACTCGAACCAGAACACAGGCTCGTCCAACACCAATATGTCCGGCGAGATGCGGCTGATGCTGAACATGCCCGTCGACCAGCTGAAATCCGCACCGGAATTCGACGATAACGACTAAGGCCCGACAGAGGGTTTAGGCGGTGCCCGGCCCAGTGCCGGGCATTCGCATATCCGCTTAGAAAACGGTCTCCAGTCCCGTGAAGACAGCGTAGATGAAGCCCAGGCTCAAGGTCATGCCGATGGAGCCGATGATCAGACCGCCGACAATCACGAGCCCGTCCCGCTCCACCAGTCCGAGGCCCACGAGACACACCGCAAGCCCCATGGGGATCTGCCCCACGAAGGGCGGCGCGAAGAGAAGGCCGAGCGCCATCACCAGAACGATAGCCCCCATGATCCGCATGGCGAAAGGCGTGTCGAGAAAGGTCATGCGCGGACGCGAAAAGCGTTCGAGCTTGCGGAAGGTGGGCATCGCCCGCGCCACGGCCCGCTCCACATCCGTGTGAGCGAGCGAACGGTTCAGGAGCTGCCTCGGCAGCCAGGGGGCCTCGCGTCCGAAGATGATCTGAATGGCGACCAGCGCCAGAAGCAGGCCGCAGACCAACGGGATCGGCGGCGGCATGGGCAGGCAGTTGGGCAGGCCGAGCAAAACGATAAGCAGCGCGAAGGCACGGTCCTGTAGAACGGCCATGATGTCGCGCACGGTCAGACGTTCGCCCGGCTGTGAGGCAAGGGCGAGAAGGATTTGCGATGTTCGAGCGTTGGAGAACAAGGAGCCCTTGCCGGTTCGAGGCGACGTGCTTCTCTAAACGAGTTGAGGCCTGGGGCCAAGGCTCGTCCCACATTTCTCAATGAATGTTGATCTCCTCGGAGACGAGCCGAAACTCGGCGGGGCGGATTAGCTGTGCATGAGTCACGGTGACTGAATGAAGCGGCCCGGCCAGTTCCCGCTTCCAGAAATCAAGAAATTCGATGAGCACCGGGAAGCGAGGGGCAAGATCGTAATCCTGCCAGATATAGGTTTGCAGGAATGTGGGATGGTCCGGCATCCGATAAAGTATCTGGGCGGTCGTCAGCCCGTAGCCTTCCATTTGGCGAATGAAATCCTTGGATGCCATGCGAACTCCCTCTGCAGTCTTGAGAGGCCGGCATCCACCCAACCTTGAGGGCGATGTCCTGCCCTACGCTCAAGGCTAAATCTCGAGTCCGTTTTCCGGTTCCACAAGACGCCGGAGAGGTAGTCGCACGGTTCAGAGAGGCCCGATCTGTTTATGGAAATAGGTCGTCGGACAGAACCCGCCCTGCGGCCAGAGAGCGAAGTTCGGAATGACGCCGACGCGCTCCCAACCGAGGCGCGCATAGAGACGCTCCCCATCGCTTCCGGTCACCGTATCGAGCACGAGCACGCTCTTGCCGGCCTTGCGCGCGGCCTCCTCGGCGGCAAGCATTAGTGCTGCGCCAACGCCGCGCTTACGCGCATCTCGATGAACGAGCATCTTCGAGATGTCGCCGCGATGCGGCTGGTTCTCCGGCTGCTTGAGAACCACCTGCACGGTGCCGACGATTTCGCCATCGCTCTCCGCCACGAGGAGAATGCGCTCGCCCGCCGCCACCCCATCGGCGACGCCCCGCCAGAACGTATCCGCCTTGTCCTGAGTCATGGGCAGCATGAAACTGACGGAGGCGCCGCCCTCCACGCAATCGATCAGGACCCTCGACAACGCACCGATTTGCTCGACGGATTCCTTCGGTGAGAGCGTGCGGATCGTGACGGCCTCACTCATGAGAACCTCCTCGGCGATTGGACAACGCGGCGTCGGTGGCGAGCGCCACCAGGTACCGGGCGGGCTCGCCCGACAGGTTGCGGAAGATCGTCGGCTGCTCGATGTCCATGCACAGGCAATCGCCCGCGAAGAGCCGGAAGGTCTTCTCCCCGAGGCCGATCTCGATTTCGCCTTCGACGATCCAGATCTGCTGGCTTACCCCCACCGAGCGGCGACCCGTATCGTAGGCCACGCGCGCGCCTGCCGGCATCACGACTTCGACAAGCTCGAGGGGAGACGGAAAGCCGGGCGGCGACAGGTTGCGGCGTACATAGCCGCTGTCGGGATCGCGCCAGATCCGTTGCTCTGAGAACCGGGAGAGAGGTGACGCCTCCGGGCTGTCCTGTTCGGCAAACAGGGAGGCGAGCGTCACGCCGAGGCCTGCCGCGATCTTGTCGAGAACCACCGCCGTCGGGCTGCTTTCCCCGCGTTCGATCAGGGAAATCATGGAGCGGCTGACGCCGGTGCGGTCCGCCAGCGCATCGAGAGTCAAACCTTGCTCCACGCGCAATCCTCGCAGGCGTCGGGCGAGATGGGCATTTATATCGGAGGCTTCTTCCATTAAGATAGAATGCATTTCCACCATATTGGAGTCAACGGACAGGCTCGCCGGATTTCGTCCAAAGGCTAGTTAGACCCTGGCTTGCAAGAAGGCCGATCCTGCCCTCTTGTGCGCCGACCGGCAAAAAGGAGATGACCGGGAAAATGCGCTTCGCCTTTGCCGGAATCGATTTTCTCGGGGATGTGTTCGAAACCCTGATCGCCAAAGGCTGGCAGCCGGTAAAGCTGTTCAGCCGTCCATGCGACAGCATCTACGACTTCAATGACGTCACGGTCGCCCGCGCCCGTTCTTTGAGAATCCCGGTTCAGATGGTGCGGATCGCACCATCCGATCTTGCGGGCCTGAAGGCGTTGGGCTGCGAGGCGCTCGTGGTCGCGGGCTATCCCTGGCTCATCAAGGGCTGGGAGCACCATGTTCCCTATGCCTTCAATTTTCACCCATCCCCTCTGCCGCAGGGGCGCGGACCCTACCCTCTGTTCAAAGCCATTCTTGATGGCGTTTCGAATTGGGGAGTGACGGCCCATGTCCTGGAGCCGGCCTTCGACACAGGCCCCATACTGGCGCAGAAGAGCTTTGCGGTAAGCCCGCAGGAAACCCACGACACCCTGCTCGCCAAGTGCCAGATGGCTGCCAAGGAGATCGCGGGGCAATTGGCGGAGAAGCTTCCAAGCCTCTGGGATGAGGCTCAGCCGCAAGGCCCCGGCACCTATTGGCCCCGCATCACGCAAGCTGACAGGACGATCGACTGGACGGGGAGCGTCGAGAGTGTGCTCCGTACCATCCGCGCTTTCGGCTCTATTGAGACCTTCGCGCAGGTCGATTCCCGCTATCTTTATGTGTGGGAGGCCACCGGCTGGACGGAGCCGCATGGCTACAAGCCGGGCGCCCTCGTCCACAAGCACCGCAAACACCTCGTGGTCGCAACCCGAGATGGTTTCGTGCAGATCACCGGTTGGAGCCCTTATTCGCCGGGACCGGCGCGAGGGAAATAGTCGTCAGCGCCGTTTCTTCAGCAGCTTCCAGGCCTGTCGGAGAAGAACGATATTCCGGATGAGCTTGAGCATGAACGAACCTCCAAAAGCATATGCTTTTAAAGGCAAATTCACGCAGAAGGTTCCTAAGCCTCCCGCGGCCTTGAAGCTTCAAAGGTCGCGGTAGAGCCGCCCGTGATAGACCAGAGCGGGCCTCGGCTCGCCAAGGCGAATGTTCATGATCTCGCCGATGATCACGTGATGGGTGGCAACGACACGGGCTTCGCTCAGACGGCAATCGAAGGAGACGAGGCTTGTGGCCAGCACTGGCGCTCCCGTCACGAGCTTGGTCCACTCGCCCTTGGAGAAGCGGTCGGGGCCCTGCAGAGCGGTGCGGCCGGCAAAGACATCCGCCAAGACCTGATCCTCCGCAGCCAAGGCGTTCACGCAGAAGACGCCGTTGGTCAGCAGCGCCTGCGCCGAGCGGGCGGCGGTGTTGACGCAGACCAGGAGCGAGGCCGGATCGTCGGTGACGGGGGTCACGGCGGTGGCGGTAAAGCCCGCGATCCCGGACGGCCCGTCCGTGGTCACCACATGGACGGCTGCGGCAACACGGCTCATGCCCTCGCGGAAGAGGACGGAATCGAGGCCTGACGCGCTGGTTTCGGCGGATGCGGGCGGAGCGGGAGTCTTCAACATGTTCTTCCAGGAAGCCTCTCCCACTCTTTCGAGCGGAGCACAAGGTGTAGCGTGCATATGGGGCCAGCATGCAGGCTTTGGAAGCCGCCCCAGCATCCTGCTTCTTATTGGACCAAAGTTTGCCGGATATTCAGCCAACTTGCCCTTTGGTAAGCACAACGGTCCGTTGTCGAACGAAAAACCGTTTGCTAGAGACCGGCTTAGCCGACGTATCGGCTTGGCCTTGCACACGCATCGTGCTTTGCTGGGCCTTTCCCGAGCAAGACCCGCATCCAGAGGGCTAAGGGTAGGACATGGAAATTTTTGTGCAGCAGCTCATCAACGGGCTGACGCTGGGGTCGATCTACGGCCTCATCGCCATCGGTTACACGATGGTCTTCGGTATCATCGGCATGGTGAACTTCGCCCACGGCGACGTCTTCATGCTCTCCGCTTTCATCGCGCTCATCTTCTTCCTGATCCTGACAACCTGGCTTGGGATCTCCTCGGTGGTGCTGGCGCTGTTCATAGTGCTGATCATCGCCATGGTGCTCACCTCGCTCTGGGGTTGGGCCATCGAGCGGGTCGCCTACCGCCCCTTGCGCGGTTCGTTCCGCCTGGCGCCGCTGATCTCGGCCATCGGCGTCTCGATCTTCCTCTCCAATTTCGTCCAGGTCGCACAGGGTGCGCGCAACAAGCCGACGCCTCCCATGATCCGCGACGTAATCGTCCTGTTCCAGGGTGAGAGCGGATACAATGTTGCAATCTCCTACAAGCAGATCATCATCATGGTCGTGACGGCCGTGCTGCTCACGATCTTCTGGTACGTGGTGCAGAAGACCTCACTCGGCCGCGCCCAGCGCGCCTGCGAGCAGGACCGCAAGATGGCGGCCCTTCTCGGCATCAACGTGGACCGCACGATCTCGCTCACCTTCGTGATCGGCGCTTCGCTGGCGGCGGTCGCTGGCACCATGTATCTGCTGTATTATGGCGTCGTGAGTTTCAACGACGGCTTCGTGCCGGGCGTGAAGGCCTTCACGGCAGCCGTTCTCGGCGGCATCGGCTCCCTGCCGGGCGCCGTTCTCGGCGGCCTGATCATCGGTCTCATCGAGACCTTCTGGTCGGCCTATTTCTCGATCGAGTACAAGGACGTGGCTGCGTTCTCGATCCTGGCCATCGTCTTGATCTTCATGCCCTCCGGTATCCTCGGACGGCCTGAAGTCGAGAAGGTTTAAGGAGCTAGACGAGCATGAACGCTCCTTCCATCACCTCTTCGGCCCAGACCCAGGCCGCAACGAAAACCTTCGACCTGAAGGCTGCCCTCGGGGATGCCTTCAGGACCGCGCTGATCACCTTCGGCCTGTCCATTCCGATCCTGTCCTTCAAGACGGAGCAGAATGGCGCCGACCTGTTCCTGCGCTCCCGCTGGGATTTGGCGCTGATCATCACGGCCCTCGTGTTCGGCCTGCGGCTCGTGCTTCATGCCTTCACGGCGTCGCGCTCCTATCGCCAGGCGACTCCCAGCCCCAAGCAGGCAACGGAGCCGGTCCATGCCGAGCCGAGCGCGTTCCAGCACGTCTCGAAGTTCGCTATCCCCTTCTTCCTGGGTGTGGCTCTGGCCTTCCCGGTGCTGATCTACTTCGTCCAGGGCGGCCTGAATGAATCCCGCTACTGGATCGATCTCGGCATCCTGATCCTCACCTACGTGATGCTCGGCTGGGGCTTGAACATCGTGGTGGGCCTCGCAGGTCTTCTCGACCTGGGATACGTCGCCTTCTACGCGGTCGGCGCCTATTCCTATGCCCTGCTCTCCACCACCTTCGGATTGTCGTTCTGGATCTGTCTGCCGCTCGCCGGCATTCTCGCCGCCTTCTGGGGCATGATCCTCGGCTTCCCGGTACTGCGTCTGCGCGGCGATTACCTCGCCATCGTGACGCTGGCCTTCGGTGAGATCATCCGTCTCGTTCTCATCAACTGGACCGACCTGACGAACGGCGCTGCCGGCATCTCCTCGATCCCGCGCGCAAGCTTCTTCGGCATTCCGTTCACGGCAGGCGAAGGCGGCTTCGCGCAGACCTTCGGGCTCGAGTTCAATGGTATGCACAGGATCATCTTCCTGTACTATCTCATCCTGGTGCTCGCGCTGATCACCAATTTCGTCACCATGCGCCTGCGCAAGCTGCCCGTGGGACGCGCCTGGGAAGCGCTGCGTGAGGACGAGATCGCCTGCCGCTCGCTCGGCATCAACACCACGAACACCAAGCTGACGGCTTTCGCCATCGGCGCCATGTTCGGCGGCTTCGCGGGCTCGTTCTTCGCGGTCCGCCAGGGCTTCGTCTCTCCGGAGAGCTTCAACTTCCTGGAATCGGCGATCATCCTGGCCATCGTGGTCATGGGCGGCATGGGCTCCCAGATCGGCGTCGCCATCGCGGCCATCGTGCTGGTCGGCGGCCCCGAAGTTCTGCGTAACCTCACCTTCCTCAAAGCGATCTTCGGAGAGGGCTTCGATCCGAACGAATACCGCCTGCTGATCTTCGGCATGGGCATGGTGGCAATGATGGTCTGGCGTCCGCGCGGACTGATTTCGGAACGCGACCCCTCGGTTGTCTTGAAAGAGCGCAAGGCCATTTCCGGCTCGCTCGTGAAGGAAGGACACGGCTAATGCGCTGGCTTCAGGATCCCATCCTCGACGTACAGCATCTCACGATGCGCTTCGGCGGCCTCGTCGCCGTCAACGACCTCTCCTTCCAGGCCGGGCGCGGCGACATCACCGCGCTCATCGGTCCGAACGGTGCAGGCAAGACTACGGTCTTCAACTGCATCACCGGCTTCTACAAGCCGACGGAAGGCATGCTGGCCCTGCGCAAGCCCGACGGCTCGCACCTGCTGCTGGAGAGGCTTCCGGGCTTCGACATCAACTGGAAGGCCAAGGTCGCCCGCACCTTCCAGAACATCCGCCTGTTCTCCGGCATGACCGTGCTGGAGAACCTGCTGGTGGCTCAGCACAATCCGCTGATGATCGCCTCCGGTTTCACCTTCCTCGGCGTGCTCGGCATCGGCGGCTACCGCAAGGCGGAGAAGGAAGCGATCGAGAAGGCGAAGTTCTGGCTGGAGAAGACCCGCCTCCTCCACCGCGCCGACGATCCGGCCGGCGACCTTCCTTACGGCGACCAGCGCCGTCTGGAGATCGCCCGCGCCATGTGCACGGACCCGCTCCTGCTCTGCCTGGACGAGCCCGCAGCCGGCCTCAACCCGCGTGAGTCGCTGGAGCTCAACGAGCTTCTGCTCTCGATCCGCAAGGATCACGGCACCTCGATCCTCCTGATCGAGCACGACATGTCCGTCGTCATGGAGATTTCGGACCACGTGGTGGTGCTGGATTACGGCACCAAGATCTCGGACGGCCTGCCCGCCGAGGTGAGGAACGATCCCAAGGTCATCGCCGCCTATCTTGGGGTGGCGGACGAGGAAATCGAGAAGGTGGAAGCGGAGATCGGCGCATGACCGCTGGAGCTAGCATTCAACAGACCGCAATCGATGCGGGCCGTCAGCCGCTGCTCAGCGTGCGTGGCGTGAAGACCTATTACGGCAACATCATCGCTCTCAAGGGCGTGGACATGGACGTCCACGAAGGCGAGATCGTCACGCTGATCGGCGCCAACGGCGCCGGCAAGTCGACGCTGATGATGACCATCTTCGGCAACCCGCGCGCTCGCGAGGGCACGATCACCTATGCGGGCCGCGACATCACCAAGATGCCGACACACGAGATCGCGCAGCTCTCCATCGCGCAATCGCCGGAAGGCCGCCGCATCTTCCCGCGCATGACCGTGTTCGAGAACCTGCAGATGGGCGCCTCGATCAATGGCATGGCGCATTTCGACCAGGATCTCGAGCGGGTCTGCACCCTGTTCCCGCGCCTGAAGGAACGCCTGCAGCAGCGCGGCGGCACCCTCTCCGGCGGCGAGCAGCAGATGCTGGCCATCGCCCGCGCTCTCATGAGCCGGCCGAGGCTGCTCCTCCTGGACGAGCCGTCGCTGGGCCTCGCGCCCCTGATCGTGAAGCAGATCTTCTCGATCATCAAAGAGCTGAACGAGAAGGACGGCATGACCGTCTTCCTCGTGGAACAGAACGCCTATCACGCCCTCAAGCTCGCGCATCGCGGCTATGTGATGGTGACGGGCAACATCACCATGAGCGGCACCGGCAAGGATCTGCTGAACGATCCGCAGGTCCGCGCGGCCTATCTCGAAGGGGGACACTGATGCAGGGCATTCTCTACGAAGAGCCTTCGATCTGGCTCTTTCTTCTCATCACCGTGATCATGGGCGGCTGGGCCGCCTGGATGACCGGACGGGCCATCGCCATCACCTGGAAGCCCTTCTGGACGCTCATCGCGTACCTGTTCATCCTCGGTGCGGCCGTGCGCTTCATCCACTTCGCCTTGTTCGGCGGAACGCTGCTGTCGATCCACTACTATGCGGTGGACACAATCGTGCTGCTGGTCATCGGCGCGCTGGGCTTCCAGTACCGCCGCGCCCGGATGATGACCACGCAATACCGCTGGCTCTACGAGCGTTCCGGCCCATTCTCCTGGCGGGAAAAGGCGTCTGCTACCAAGGGCTAAGCGATAAAGATTCCCAGGTGACAAGTGCCTAAAAACCGGCATGATGCGCCTTGGATGACGGGTTTACCGTCAAACCGGCCCCACGAGGAAGAGGGGCCTATAAAACCACCCAGAGGAGTGACCTCATGAAAAAAATGCTGTTGACCGGCGTGGCGCTTGGTCTTGGCCTCGCCTTCTCCAGCGCTGCCAGCGCCCAGATCAAGATCGGCGTTGCTGGCCCCATCACCGGCCCGAACGCGGCTTTCGGCGCTCAGCTGAAGAACGGCGTCGAGCAGGCTGTCGAGGACATCAATGCCGCTGGCGGCATCAATGGCCAGAAGCTCCAGGTCGTCGTCGGCGACGACGTGTCCGACCCCAAGCAGGGCGTGTCGGTGGCCAACAAGTTCGCTGCTGAAGGCGTGAAGTTCGTTGTCGGCCACTTCAACTCCGGCGTGTCGATCCCGGCTTCGCAGGTCTATGAAGAGGCTGGCATCGTTCAGGTGTCGCCCGCTTCCACGAACCCGACCTACACCGAGCGCGGCATGTGGAACACCTTCCGTACCTGCGGTCGCGACGACCAGCAGGGCGGCGTTGCCGGCGGCTACCTCGCCGACAAGTTCAAGGGCAAGAAGGTCGCGGTCATCCACGACAAGACCCCCTACGGCAAGGGCCTCGCTGACGAGACCCAGAAGGCCATGAATGCAAAGGGCCTGAAGGAAGTCGTGTACGAAGGCATCAACCCGGGCGAGAAGGACTACTCCGCGCTTGTGTCGAAGCTGAAGCAGGCTGCGGTTGACGTCGTCTACTTCGGTGGCCTCCACACGGAAGCCGGCCTCATCATCCGCCAGATGCGCGATCAGGGCCTGAACGCCCCGCTCATGTCGGGTGACGGCATCGTGTCCGCCGAGTTCACCTCGATCGCCGGCCCCGGCGCCGAAGGCACCCTGATGACCTTCGCTCCGGATCCGCGCAAGAACCCGAACGCGAAGGAAGTCGTGGCCAAGTTCAAGGCCAAGAACTACGAGCCCGAGGCTTATACCCTCTACTCGTATGCCGCCGCTCAGGTTCTCGCTGAGGCCGCCAAGCAGGCCAACAGCACCGATGGCAAGAAGGTTGCCGACGCCATGAAGGCCGGCAAGCCCTTCAAGACCGTCATCGGCGATCTCACCTTCGACAAGAAGGGCGACATCACCCGTCCGGACTACGTCATGTACGTTTGGAAGAAGGGCGCTGACGGCAAGATCGATTACACCGGCAACGAGCTGAACATGTAATCGATTGGCCTGAAAGCCAACCGAACAGACCCGCCCTGGCGACAGGGCGGGTTTTTTCATGGAAGTATTCCGGAGCCCTCATGCCCGCCCTCACCTTGCAGCTTCTTGAGAGCCCCTACGCCGTTTGCCGCCTGCCCGCAGGAGCATCCGCGCCCTCGCCTGTGCCGGGAGCCTTCTCGCTGCTGATCCAGGCCGCCGAGGAGACGACGCTGGTCTGCCCGCTCGATCAGGCTCCTCAAGGAGCCGAGGTCGATGCCGGCTGGCGCTGCTTCCGCATTCTCCAGGTCTTCGATTTCAGCGTCCCAGGCATCCTGGCCTCGGTGCTGGTTCCGCTCGCGCAGGCAGGCATCGGCATCTTTGCCTCGTCCACATTCAGCACCGATTACGTGCTGGTGAAAGCAGGCGATTTGGACCGGGCGATGGAAGCTCTCAACGCAGCCGGACACTCGGTCAAGGCCTAACCCAACCTTCCCAATGCCGGAAACGTCTCCAAAAGCCAGAACGACATGTTGGTGATCCAGCCGGTGAGGAAGGCGATGCCGGTGAGGATCATCAGAACGCCCATGGTTTTCTCGACCAGGGCGAAGCGGGAGCGCATGCGTTTGAGAAGCGCAACGAAAGGCTTCATGGCGAAGGCCGCGAGCAGGAAGGGAATGCCGAGTCCGACCGAATAAGCGGCGAGCAGCGTTGCTCCATACAGGACGCTGTCCTCCGATCCCGCTACCGCCAGAATGGCCGCGAGAACCGGCCCGATGCAGGGCGTCCAGCCGAAGGCGAAGGCAAGGCCCATCACATAGGCGCCCCACAGCCCCACCGGCTTCTCCACGGAGAAGCGAGCCTCGCGATAAAAGAGGCCGATCCTGAACACGCCGAGGAAATGCAGGCCCATCACGATGATGGCGATACCGGCGATCGTGCTCAGCACGTCGAGATATTGCCGGATCACCTGCCCCAGCGCCGAAGCGGTCGCACCTAGCAGCACGAACACGGTCGCGAAACCGGCCACGAAGAGCAGCGCGGCCAGGATTGCCCGGCGACGCACGGCCCGGTCATCGCCCGCATGCAGCTGGTCGAAGGTCGTGCCCGCAAGGAACGATAGATACGGGGGGACCAGCGGCAGAACGCAGGGGCTCAAGAAGCTGATGAGGCCGCCAAGGGCTGCTGCTGGAAAGGATACGCTGAGCATGAGGCCTTCTAGCCTTTTCTAAGGTTTGGAGAAAGCTGGTGGACGCAGGCCTCTCCTGCTTGTGAAGCCTGCCATTTTAGGATTGCCTTACGACATGACAGCTTTGCGCAATCTCATCACCGACGTCGCGGGCCTTCGGGTCGGCAATGCCCATGACGAAGCCCTCGCCTCAGGCGTCACGGCCGTGCTCTTCGACGAACCGGCCATCGCCTCCTATGCCGTCAATGGCGGAGCGCCCGGCACGCGAGACACGGACCTTCTGGAGCCGGACAAGGTTGTCCCCGGCGTCAATGCCATCGTGCTCTCTGGCGGCTCGGCCTTTGGCCTCGACGCGGCAGGCGGTGTGCAGGGATATCTGCGGGAGAAGGGCATCGGCTTTGCCGTGGGGCCTGCCCTCGTGCCTCTCGTGCCGCAGGCAATCACCTTCGACCTGCTCAATGGCGGCGACAAGGAATGGGGGCGGTATCCCCCCTATCGCGAGCTGGGCTACGAGGCCGCCAAGGCGGCAGGCCTCGGCTTCGCCCTCGGCACGGCAGGCGGCGGCTATGGAGCCACCACGGTCGATCTCAAGGGAGGCCTCGGCTCTGCGAGCGCGGTGACGAGTGCCGGCCATACGGTCGGAGCCCTCGTCATCGTCAATGCCCTCGCCTCCACTCTGATTGGGGATGGTCCGCATTTCTGGGCGGGAGCCTACGAGGAAGGCAATGAGTTCGGCGGCCTCGGCTTCCCCGCTCGGATCACGCCTGAGATGCGCAAGCTCAACTGGAAAGGCCGTGCGCAGGATACGGCCCCTCCCATCTCCACCACCATCGCGCTGATCGCGACGGATGCCGTACTGACGAAGGCTCAGGCCAAGCGGCTTGCCGTCATCTCCCATGACGGCCATGCCAAGGGCCTTCGCTTCGCCCACGCCCTCTATGACGGCGACACGATCTTCAGCGCGGCGACGGGCAGGAAGCCCCTGACGAACCAGGATGCGGATTTCATCGAGATCGGCGCGCTCGCCGCCGATTGCCTGGCGCGCGCCATCGCGCGCGGTGTCTATGAGGCGATTGCCCTGCCCTTCGCGGGTGCGCAACCGGCGTGGCGGGATCGCTTTGGCAAGGACCGTTAGAACGAGAGCGCAGCCGACCTGCCACTGAAGCTGTATTCCGGGTCGTCTCCGAGCCGATGCAGGAAGCTCGCCATACGAGCCTCTAGCCTGTTTTGCGTGTGGCCCAGAGTGCGGTCGAGAGTGGCCTGAACATTCTCGGTCGAAGCCAGAAGCGCCGCGGCGAGGCGTGGAGAAGTACCCGCAATCCGCCGCGCCCAACGATGAGCCTCACCGGCATTGATGGCAAAGCGCGTCCTTACCAGATCCATGAGCCGGTGCTCGGACTCGGCGGGCCGGATCATCAGCAACGTACTGTCAAAGCCGAACAGATCTTGAGCCGTTCCACGCATCGGAATCAGGTAAGCGACCGCCGGTCCGTGCTCCTCGGTGGCTGGGAGGGAAATCGGACCGCGCAACTGATCGAACAGGCCAGCCGTGATCCGCTCCAGGTTCTCGCACAAATTGCGTTGAGCGTTTTCGTTCGTGAAGACAACGCGATCGCCGGCTCTCACATTCACCTGGGAAAGCCTTGTCTCCATGGCTTGATTGCAGGCCAGAAGACGGCCGCTCCGAGCAAGCACCGCAGCGGGAACATCCATGAACTGGAGCGCCGCAACCGTCGAACGAGCCTGCCGCACCGCAAGATTCGAGAACAGTAAGGAGGCGCGTGCGAGGTGAGAACGGAGGAGATTGAGCCGCGCCTTGCCTTCGGGATTCAACGTTCCCTCCTCATGGCGCCGCTCGAAGCGCATGCAGACGAGACCGCCGCTGGGGATCTTCATGATGGCGCCGGCAGACCATCCGCCGCCGCGCGGACGATGGAAGTCCCGGTACATGGGAATGGAATCGACTTCGCCGGGCCTGAAAATATCGTGCTCGTCGAAGAACTGCAGGCGCTTGCGCTGGAGACCGCGCATGATCCAGGGATTTTCCTGATACCAGCCGTCTTCATACCATTCGGTCAAAACGGGCCTGTAGTAATCCGTGGCCAGCCAGGATCGCCCGCCTCGCCCGTCGGCGGCGGCGATAAAGCCTCCCTCGGCTCCCGCAAGAACTGAAATCTGGTCGAGAACCTGAGGCCAGCGCTCATGAATGACCGCAGCTTCATAGATGTCGCTGACCAGCGACCGGTTGCCCCCGAGCATTGATGCCACCCCTTAATATTAGGGTAGATCATAAACATTATACCTCTTCATTCAAGCAGCTTCCCCTCCAAACGAATAGGATAGCTGTCTTGTGAAGTGTGCTCTGGAACCGTTGGGAGGGACCGTCTTAGAAGCGTTCCACCCGATAAGGCTTCGGATCGACCACGGTGTGCTGCTCGCCCGTGATCATCTCAGCGAGCAAGCGTCCGGTCACGGGACCGAGGGTCAGGCCGTGATGGGCGTGGCCGAAGCCAAACCACAGGTTCTTGTGGCGTGGAGCCTTGCCGATGATCGGCATCATGTCCGGCGTGCAGGGGCGCATGCCCATCCAGGGATGAGGATCGACCCGCTCGCCGAGGGGGAAGAAATCCTTGGCGATGGGCTCGGCCCGCTGGAGCTGGACCGGGCTCCTGGGCGCATCGCGATTGGCGAATTCCGCGCCCGTGGTCAGGCGGATGCCCTTGGACATGGGAGCCAGGAAGTAGCCGCGGTCGAAATCGAGGGTCGGCTTATTGAGCACTGCATTGCCTTCCGGCTTGTAGTGCATGTGGTAACCGCGCTTGACCGCGAGCGGCAGGTTGTAGCCCAAGCGTTTCGTGACGACGTCGGCCCAGGGGCCGAGCGCCACGACGACTTCGCGGGCCTCGACCGGGCCGTTCTCGGTCTGCACGCGCCAGCCGGTGGAGGTTTCCTCAAGCGTCTTGGCATCGCCAGCCGCCAGTTCACCGCCGAGGCGCTCGAACAGGCCCACATAGCCCATGGTGAGCAGGTGCGGATCGGATACGGAGGCAGGATCGGTCCAATGGATACCACCCTTGGTCTCCACCTTCAGATGGGGCTCGCTCTCGGCCACGCCCTTGGTGTCGAGGGCGTTGAAATTCACGCCGAAATCGCGCTTCACGGCCTCGGCATCGCGGAACTGCGCGTCGCGGGTCTTCTCGTCTCGGAACACCTTCAGCCAGCCGGTCGGACGGATCAGGCCCGTGGAACCTGATTCCTCGGCCAGAGCCATATGCTCAGTCACCGAGTTCTCGATCAGCGGCGCATACATCCGCGCGATCGCCTTGTGCTGGGCCGGACGGGAATGCATCCAGTACTGCCACAGGAACGGCGCCAGCTTCGGGATCGCGGACCAATGGTAATGGGCGTCGATGGTGTTGTTCAGGGCGTAACGCAGAAGAGCGCCGAAATCGTGCGGGAAGCCATAAGGATAGACGCCTTCGCGCTGGATCAGGCCCGCATTGCCGAACGAGGTTTCCTCGCCGGGCTTGCGCTTGTCGATCAGGAGAACCGAACGGCCGCGCTTCTGCAAATGCACGGCAATCGACACACCGACGATGCCGGCGCCGAGAACAATCACATCCTTACGCATGAAATCCTGCCCTGTGTTCTTGTTGCTCCCCGGAGAGAGCGGGCCCTGCCCCTTTTTCAGAGCGAGTCTTACTCCCGTTCCGTTGGGGCCGTCCATGTCTTTCGCGCGACCAAAACGCCTCTCCCCAACCAAGTGGTCTTAGAATGGTTCATCGCGGCGCAAAGGACCGTTGCCGCCACGGCAAGCCCGTGCTACCGGCCCTTTTCATGACACGCCCCCTGCTCATCGCCCCCTCCATTCTCGCTTCCGACTTCTCCAAGCTCGGCGAGGAAATCCGCGCCGTCGACGCCGCCGGCGCTGACTGGATCCATATCGACGTGATGGACGGCCATTTCGTGCCCAACATCACCATGGGCCCGGACATCGTGAAGGCGATCCGCCCGCACACGAAGAAGATCTTCGACGTGCATCTGATGATCGCCCCGGTGGATCCCTATCTCGAAGCCTTCGCCAAGGCGGGCGCGGATATCATCAGCATCCATGCGGAAGCAGGCCCTCACCTGCACCGCTCGCTCCAGACCATCCGCAAGCTCGGCAAGAAAGCAGGCATCGTGCTCAATCCGGGCACCCATGAGGCTTCCATCGAGCCGGTCCTGGACGATGTGGACCTGATCCTTCTGATGACGGTCAATCCCGGCTTCGGTGGACAGGCCTTCATCCCCTCGGTCTGCCCCAAGCTGCGGCGGATCAAGGAGATGGTGGGCGACCGCGACATCGACATCGAGATCGATGGCGGCGTGACCGCCGAAACGGCCCCTCTCGTGGCCGAAGCGGGCGCCAACGTGCTGGTCGCCGGCTCCGCGACCTTCAAGGGCGGCCCCGCCGCTTACGCTGCGAACATGGCGGCCATTCGCGAGGCTGCCGAGAAGGCGCGTTGAGATCGACGGGCTATCGTGCTACCGCGCGGGGCATATCCCCCGCGTGGAAGTGAAAAGCGATGATCCCTCGTTACAGCCGTCCCGAGATGGTGGCCATCTGGTCGCCGGAAACCAAGTTCCGCATCTGGTTCGAGATCGAGGCTCACGCCACGACGGCGCTGGCCAATCTCGGCGTCGTGCCGAAGGAAGCCGCCGAGATCGTCTGGGAGAAGGGTTCCAAGGCGACCTTCGACGTGGAGCGCATCGATTCCATCGAGCGCGAGGTCAAGCACGACGTCATCGCCTTCCTCACGCATCTGGCCGAGATCGTCGGCCCAGAGGCCCGCTTCGTCCACCAGGGTATGACCTCCTCGGACGTGCTCGACACCACCTTCAACGTCCAGCTCGCCCGCGCCACGGACATCCTGCTGCGCGACATGGACGAGCTGCTCGCCGCCATCAAGCGCCGCGCCATCGAGCACAAGATGACGCCGACCATCGGCCGCTCGCACGGCATCCATGCTGAGCCCACCACCTTTGGCCTCAAGCTTGCCCAGGCCTATGCCGAGTTCGAGCGCTGCAAGATCCGCCTCATCGAAGCCCAGCGTGAGATTTCCACCTGCGCGATCTCCGGCGCGGTCGGTACCTTCGCCAATATCGACCCGAGCGTGGAAGAATACGTGGCCGAGCAGATGGGCCTCCAGGTCGAGCCCGTCTCGACGCAGGTCATCCCCCGCGACCGCCACGCCATGTATTTCGCGACGCTCGGCGTCATCGCCTCCTCCATCGAGCGCCTGGCGACGGAAGTGCGCCACCTGCAGCGCAGCGAAGTGCTGGAGGCGGAAGAATTCTTCTCGGCGGGCCAGAAGGGCTCCTCGGCCATGCCGCACAAGCGCAACCCGGTTCTGACCGAAAACCTCACCGGCCTCGCCCGCATGGTCCGCGCTTATGCCATGCCCGCCATGGAGAACGTGGCCCTGTGGCACGAGCGGGATATCTCCCACTCCTCCGTCGAGCGCATGATCGGCCCGGACGCCACCGTGACCCTCGACTTCGCGCTGGCGCGCCTCACGAATGTCATCGACAAGCTCGTGGTCTATCCTGAGAACATGCAGAAGAACCTGGACCGCCTCGGCGGCCTCGTTCACTCGCAGCGCGTTCTGTTGGCGCTGACCCAGAAGGGCGCCTCCCGCGAGGACGCCTATCGCCTGGTCCAGCGCAACGCCATGCCGGTCTGGCGCGGCGAAGGCGACTTCCTCACACTACTCAAGAACGATGCCGATGTGGCGAAGTACCTGAAGCCGGAGGAAATCGAGGTCTGCTTCGACCTCGGCTACCACTTCAAGCATGTGGATACGATCTTCACGCGGGTCTTCGGTTCCGCAGGAGCATAGCTCCTAGACTGGACATTTTTGCCTAGCGCCCAAAATCCCTGTGCCGGAGATCAACGGCACGGGGATTTTTGTCCATGCTGTCAGAGAAGATCCTCGCCGCCGCCTTCACGCGCGCCGTGAAGCGGGGCACCCTCACGATGAAGACCGCCAAGGGCCAGACCCTCACCTTCGGCGATGGCGGGCTCCCGGAAGTCGCGATCCGGTTCACGGACACGGCGGCCCAGACGGCCCTTTGCCTCCACCCCGAACTGAAGCTCGGCGAGCTGTTCACGGATGGCAGGCTCGTGATCGAGAAGGGTGACATCCTCGGCCTGTTTCAGCTTCTGCTGCAGGACACGCGCGGCGAACTCAACGAGCTTCCCCTCCATCGCCTGCGCAAGATCCGCAATTGGCTGACCAAGCGCGGCGAGAACGATGCCAATCGCTCGAAGCAGAACGTGGCTCACCATTACGATCTCGACGGGCGGCTCTATTCGCTCTTCCTCGACAGCGACAAGCAATATTCCTGCGCCTATTTCGATCATCCCGACGCGACACTTGAAGAGGCGCAGGCCGCCAAGAAACGGCACATCGCGGCAAAGCTCATGGTGGATCGCGGCCACAGCGTTCTCGACATCGGCTCCGGCTGGGGCGGCATGGGGCTTTATCTGGCGCAAGCGGCGGGCGCAGGCTCCGTGAAGGGCGTGACCCTGTCGGAAGAACAGCTCGAAGTATCCCGCAAGCGGGCTGCAACCGCGGGGCTGAATGAGCGCGTGAAATTCGAGCTCGAAGATTATCGCGCCACGACCGGCAGCTTCGACCGCATCGTGTCGGTGGGCATGTTCGAGCATGTAGGCTTGGCGTCCTACGACGAGTATTTTCAGACCTCACATCGTCTTCTCAAGGACGATGGCGTGATGCTCCTGCACACCATTGGGCGATCAGGCACGCCCTATCCGGTCAATGCCTGGATTGCCCGTTACATCTTCCCCGGCGGGCATCTTCCGGTTTTGTCCGAGATAATGCCTGCCATCGAACGCGCAGGCTTGGTAGTGACGGATATCGAAATCCTGCGCCTGCATTACGCCTACACGCTCAAGGCCTGGCGCGAGCGCTTCCTGGCCCAGCGTGAGGAAGTGCTCAAGCTCTATGACGAGCGCTTCTGCCGGATGTGGGAATGCTACCTCGCCATGTCGGAATCCGCCTTCCGCTGGCAGGATGCGGTGGTGTTCCAGCTCCAGCTCGCCAAGCGCAACGACGTGGTGCCTTTGACCCGCGACTATATCGCCGAGCGCGAAGCAGCATTGAAGCAGGCCGAGACATTGGAGTTCAAGCGCAGCGCCTGATCGGTCAGACCGGATCGGGATGTCCATCCAAACGCATCTGGAACAGGAAGTAAGTTGGCGAGCAATAGCCCCAATCCTTCCTGATCTCCGATGAATCCGGCAGATTGTCCGGCAGTGCCTGACAGGCGTAATCCTCGCGGCAGTAGCGATCCTTTCCACAGACCTGCCGGTTCTGCCGCACGATGCTTTCATCGAGGCAGGATGTGAAATCGCCCGTGGCGGCGCATTGATCGAAAGCGGCTCCTCCACCCATGCCGCAGATTTCGTCCGGCACAGCGCCGTTCTTGAAACGGTCGAAGAGAAGATCGTGAGGCGAGCAGCGCCTGTAGTTCAAACCGCCCGGAACACCGAGGCGAGGCTCCAGGCAAAGATGCTTCGTCGAAGCGAGCCCCCCACTTGCACCGCGATCCTGGCTTATCGAGAGACCGTCGTTGTAGGGCTTCTGCGCATTCTTGATCCGCCCCGACAAGCAGGCGAGCCCTGCGCTGATATTGATGCGCCGCTCCGGCACGCATTGCCCGAACTCCACCGCCATGCGGTCGTTCTCCGCAATCGACGCGCAGACCGTGCCTCCCCGACAGTTCCAGGGCGAGCCCAAATGAGACGCGGAGGATGAGACGATGCACGCATTCGCGAGGTTAGCCGGTTGATAGGAAGGCTCGCCCCTCGTCCAATTGGCGCTCGGCGCTGCGGAGAGAGGGCGGAAGCGGTTTGGCTCACGCCCCGAAGACAAGGCCGCGATATAGGCCTCCCTACGCTTCGTCTCCGCGAAGTAATGCGGCGACGTTCCCTGCTTGACGCGGTTGTGCTGCAAGGCCCGGTCATCATCGAGACCGAAGAAATGGAATCCCGCCGTCGCACCCGATTGATGGCAGCCCGTGCAGCTTCCGTTGTCGAGACGTGCAAGCACGCCTTCTGCCGAGCGGACGAGCCTTGTCCGTTGCAGCGGCAAGCGCCCGAGCTCGCTGGGAGTGAGCAGGTCCGAGAACGGTTGATTGGCGATGCGCGCGCTGCCGAAGGTCGAGTAGCTCAGTGCCTTCGTTGCGAGGAATTTCTCCGGGATCTGATAGACGCCGAGATCGATCGCCGGAATGTTCGCCTTGATATACGCAATCAGCTCCTTGCGCAGGGCATCGTCCTGCTTGATGCGCTCGAGATCTGGCGTGTTTTCGAGTGTATGAGGAACGAGATCAAGCTTGCCGTCGGTGACGACAGGCTTGAAGATCCGCATGAGATAGATCGCCTGCCCTCCAAGCTCCGTCTCCATTTCGGAAGGAAGACGCACGACTTGCGCATTCACTTCGATCTGCTTGAGGCGCAAGCGCTTTCGGTCGAGCAGGCCCGCCATCAGCCAGTCCAAAAACTCTTCGTTGCGCGTGAAATCGCGTTCCGGCACAGCGACTCTCGCGGCTTGCGCACAGCTCTGGAATGCGGAGCGCGGACGCTCGTATACGACGTTCAAATTGAACGGCATGCGTGAGGCCGAGGGCGTGGCAGCACCGGCTATTCGCGAGAGCCAGCCAGCCCTCATGCGATAGCTCAGACGATAGATGAGGCGCACCTCGCCGCAGCTCTCCTGGGGTCTCGTGACCTCGGCGAAGTCCTGCCTGTCCTGACGATTGACGATGCCCACGAGCCGGAACTGCGCATAAGGCGAGCGCAGCCAATCGAGATTGAGCACCCGGCCTGCATTCCACCGCACATCCCGGTGCAGCTCCCGGCCATTCGCCTTCATCTCGGCTTGCAGGGCCTCGACATCGCGGGACAGATGTCCGCGCATCGCCTGGAAGGCAGGGCTCAGGTCGGACAGGCCTTCCGTCGTCCAGGCCTCGGGCTTGTCCAGCACGTGGCCGAAGCGAAAGTCTCTGCGCTCGATTACGGACAGCAGGGTCGGGTCTTGGACGTCGACCAGCACCTGCCCCTTCCGAGGAAGCAAGGGCTCAGCGGCCTGAGAGACCGGAGACCCTATCAACAGAAGCAGTCCAAGGATCAGCGAAGGAATAAGTCGGGGCAGCATCCCTGCAGCTCTCACTTTGAAACCAAGCAGCCCTGCTCAGGAAAGCGGTCATCGTGCAACGTTGTTCATTTGCAATACAGAAAGCTGTGCGGTTGCACCAGCCGGAACGGATCGAATTGAGGCGGGACGCTTGAAGATACCCCTCCGGACAGCTACCTCCGGATCATGAAAACCTCCGATTGCGACATCCTCATCGTTCCCGGCTACACGAATTCGGGCCCCGACCATTGGCAGAGCCGTTGGGAGCGCCAGCTCTCGACAGCCTGGCGGGTCGAGCAGGAAAACTGGGACGCGCCTAACAAGGATGCCTGGATCGCGCGCATCGCCGAGGACGTGAAGCGCGCCAAGAAGCCTGTCGTGCTGGTTGGGCACAGCCTCGGCGTCCTCGCCATCGTCCATGCCGCGCCATTGCTCTCTAAGGACAAGGTGCGGGGCGCCTTCCTGGTCAGCATGCCCGATGTGGAGCAGCCCGACTTCATCCCCGCCATCGACCGCGCCTTCGCGCCGATCCCGCGCGATCCTCTGCCCTTCCCTTCGGTTCTCGTCGCCAGCCGCACGGACCCGCATTGCGCTTATGAGAAGGCCGAGGACATCGCGTATTCCTGGGGCTCCGCCATCGTCGATGCCGGTGATGCCGGGCACCTGAACACGGAAAGCGGCCACGGTCCCTGGCCGGAAGGTCTCATGCGTTTTGCAGGGTTCCTGAAACGCCTGGGCTAGCTCTCGCCACAGTGGATTATGTGGGCCCCCTGATTTTGCTCCCTCCGACCTCATCCTGAGGAGCCGCGAAGCGGCGTCTCGAAGGAGGATCCAGAGCATGCTGAAACATCCTTCGAGACGGCCTTGCAGGCCCCCTCAGGATGAGAGTGGCGTGTTTTTGGCGGAATAGCCGTGAGTTAACGCCCTTTAATCCCACATGACGAAAAGTTCATGCGGCAGTCATCCGGCCGAGAGCAGGATGGGAGCAATCTCTCATCATCGGTGTTCAAGGAGGATACCCGTATGAAGAAAAAGATTGCCACCCTCGCGACTGCGGCAGCCATGATGGTCGGAATCGGCACCTATGCCTTCGCTCAGGCCCAGGCTCCCGCCCCCACCACGCCTCCGGCCGCGCAGGATCAGCAACAGCCCCGCCCTCGCATGTCGCAGGATGACTTCAACCGCTTCGTCGATGCTCGCATTGCAGGCATCAAGGCCGGCCTGAAGCTCTCGGGCGATCAGGAAAGGCTTTGGGGGCCGGTGGAAACCGCCATCCGCAACGCCGCCAATCAGCGCTATACGCGCATGACTCAGTTCCGCGAGAACCGCGAGCAGCGCCGTTCGCAGGACTTCATGCAGCGTTTCGAACAGCGCAGCACCATGCAGACCGAGCGCGCTCAGACTTCTGCAGCCATCGCAACGGCTCTGCGTCCGCTCTGGAACACGTTCAACGAAGACCAGAAGCGCGTCGCTCCGCGCCTCATGCGTCAGGCCATGAATGATGGCATGGGCTGGCGTGAACGTGGCGGACGTCACGGTCATCATGGCCGCCGGGCCGAGATGCGCCAGCACGGCATGATGGGTCAGGGCGGAACAGGTCCTGCCCCACAGCAGCAGTAATCGCCAAACAAAAAGGCCGCCCAATCGGGCGGCCTTTTCAGTTTTATATCGCAGCTATTAGCGCGAATAGAACTCGATCACGAGGTTCGGTTCCATCTGCACCGGATACGGCACCTCAGAGAGGGTCGGGATGCGGGTGAAACGAGCCGTCATCTTGGAGTGATCGACTTCGATGTAGTCCGGAACGTCACGCTCGGCGAGCTGCGACGCAACGACTACGACTTCGAGCTGCTTGGACTTGTCCTTCACCTCGATCACATCGCCAGCCTTCACGAGATAGCTCGGAATGTTCACGCGGCGGCCGTTGACCTTCACGTGACCGTGGTTGACGAACTGACGAGCGGCGAAGGGGGTCGAAACGAACTTCGCGCGATACACGATGGCATCGAGACGGCGCTCGAGCAGACCGACCAGGTTCTCACCGGAATCGCCCTTCTGACGAATGGCTTCCGCGTAGTAGCGGCGGAACTGCTTCTCGGTGATGTTGGCGTAGTAGCCCTTCAGCTTCTGCTTGGCGCGGAGCTGAGTGCCGAAGTCGGACATCTTGCCCTTGCGGCGCTGGCCGTGCTGGCCGGGGCCGTATTCGCGGCGGTTCACGGGGCTCTTCGGGCGGCCCCAGATATTCTGACCCATACGACGGTCAAGCTTGTGCTTGGCCTGAATGCGCTTCGACATCGCTGTTCCTCTTTGTTGTCGAATTTGCGAGGAACGCGCCCTCCTCTTCCCCCAAGGTTCTCTAGAGGGACGACAGGCCGACCAGAAGCCGGGCCACGGGAGCGTAAAAAGTTACGCGGCCCAGGAGGACCGCGCGACTGGGTGGGATGTATGGGAAAACGAGGGAGAAGTCAATCAAGCTCCCAAGGCAGTCATCCCGGACGAAGCGCAGCAAAGATCCGGGATCGCGAGACGAGAATGGCGCCTCATCCTGATGACGATCCCGGGTTCTGCTCCGCAGCCCCGGGATGACGCTTAAACTATCCCTGAAGAAGCGGCATATCCTCTATTAGGACTGCGGGCAAACCCTTGGCCGTCAAGGCTTCGCGGAAGGCTGAGGTGATCCCCGCCCCGCTCGTGAAGACCGCAATCGCCTCGTTCTCGTCGGCCTCGTGCCCCGGAACGGGCGGGCCGATGAGCTGGGTCACCCGGCGGGCGATGGCCGGTGCCGGGTCGATCCAGGTGACGGGCCAGGGCGCGAGCTTCTGGAAACGGGGCAGTAGCAGCGGGTAATGGGTGCAGCTCAGGGCCACCACGTCGGTGCGTCCACCCTCGCCTTCGACGAAGCATGGGAGCAGCTCGTCGAGCAGCTCCGCGTCCGAGACCGGGTTTCCGGCCAGCTCCGCCTCGGCAAAGCCTGCGAGACGGCGCGAGCCCACTAGATTGACACGGCAGCCGCCCGCATAGGTATCGATGAGGTCGCGGGTGTAATCCCGCGCCACCGTGCCGGGGGTGGCGAGCACGGTCACATAACCGGTCTTGGTCGCCAGGGCTGCCGGCTTGATGGCGGGAACGGTGCCCACGAAGGGAACAGAGAACCGCTCGCGCAGGGGCGGCAGCACGGCGGTCGAAGCCGTATTGCAGGCGATCACCACGAGTTGCGGATCATAAAGGCCGATCAAGCGCTCCATGACGGCGAGAACCCGGGCGGTCAGCGCCTCCTGGCTCAACCGCCCATAAGGAAAACCGGCATCGTCGCCCGCATAGACGAAGCGTGCATCGGGGCGCGCTTTCAGCACCTCGGAGAAGACCGTAAGGCCGCCGAGGCCGGAATCGAAGACGAGGATCGTGGGAACGGGAGACGGCATGACAGCCGGGTTATAGGACGCTCCGGCAAGAAGATCGATACGCATCAGCGCACCTATTATGAACGCAACTGCTTGATGAAGCTGTTCAGTCCGCCCTCTTTGGTCTCGGTGGGAGCAAGATTGATCTTGCGCCGGGGGCCCTGCTCGTCCTGTTTCTCCTGGCCTTCCACCTTCGGCGTCTGGGCCGAGAGGCGGCGCACCGGCCAGCCGTCGCTCCAATTGCCCATGTCGATGAACTTGGGGTCTCGTGAGAGCACAGAAGCATCCTTGCCGGCGAAGGCCACCTCCGCCGCCATCTCGAAGCTCTTCCAATAGGCGAGATAGTCGAGGGTGTCGGTGCCGTTATTGCCGAGTTGCTGGGTCAGGATGCTTTGCGGACCCGACAACGACATGTCGGCGCTCCATTTCCAGGTGTTCTTTACCTTGGGATCCTTCGGCGGGTCCGGCTGGAGCTTGATGGCGGAGGCATCGTAGTCGGCCTTGGGCGAGCCAGGCGAAGCCAGGTTCGCGGTCAGCGCCGGATAGCCGTGATCGTCGGAGCTGGCGCGCATGAACAGCTTGCGGGTGATCGGCACGCTGCTCGTGGCCTCGAAGAGACGGCGGGAGGCACGGTCGATGGGCAGATGTTCGCGGTCGCCGCTCATGGCGATGATGAGGGTCGAAGGATCGACCGTCGAGAGATCGCGCAGCATGATGCCGCGCTCCTTCTCGTTCGATGCGATGCCGCCGGGCATGAAGCCGAAGACGAGCTTCGGCGTCGCGCCGCCCTTCGCATTCGCCGCCACGTTGAGGGCAATCGGCATGCCTGCGGAATGGCCGATATAGGCCACGCGGTTCAGATCCGGCTTCGCCTTCTGGTCGCTGTTCAATTGCGACAGGGCATCGTTGAGCAGGGTTTCCGCCAGGAGCGAGGCATCGGCGGGGCGGGAGCGGTTCACTTCCTGGAAGCGCGGGAAGATGACGAGATAGCCCTTGCGCGCCAGGTGATCGATGAAGCCGCCATAGAGGGCCGGATTCACGGCTCCCCAGGAATGAAAGAACACGACGACCGGGCGGCCTGCCGCAGGCTCGTCGTTGCCATAGAAAACATAGGAACCCGAGCTGACGGTACCGATGCCGGTCTTGATCACCTCGGCGATCTTGTAGTCGGCCGCGCCTGGCCCCTTCTCCGGCCGCTGCGGCGGCGAGGCCGCGAAAACCGCAGGCGCGGCGAGGCACGAACCGAGGAGAGCAAGGGCAGTCAGCGAGCGGCGCATGGCGATCTCAGATCAAGGTGTTCGGATGCAGGGCGCATCCGGAAACACTAGAGCAGAAGATCTTTAAGGCTTTCTCAACCGGCGTCCTTCCGCCAGTGCGCGAATCGCCCCACGCAGGGTGCGCACGTCCTGCTCCGTCATCTCGAGACGGTGAAAAATGTCCCGCATATTGCGAGTCATGGTCGGTTTCTTGTCTTCCGGATAGAAATTCACCGCTTCCAGCTCGTCTTCGAGATAGTCGAAGAAAGAAGTAACCATCTCGCGAGATGCCGGCGGCGAAATCCTCTCGCCGGAAAACGGCAGCACTCCGCCGGTGGCGAGCTTGTACCATTCATAGGAGACGAGCAGCACCGCCTGCGCCAGGTTCAGGGACGAGAATTTGGGATCGACCGGGAAGGTGATGATGGCATCCGCCAGCGAAACCTCGTCGTTCTCAAGGCCCGTCCGCTCGCGCCCGAACATGATGCCGATGCGCTGGCCTTCCGCGCCTCGCCTGTGAGTTTCCGCCATCGCCTCATCCGGCCCGAAGACCCGCTTCATCTGCCCCCGCTCCCGCGCCGTGGTGGCGAAGACGAAGTTGAGATCGGCAATGGCCTCCCGCGCGGTGTCGTAGAGGGTCGCACCTTCCAGCACATGCACTGCGCCGGAAGCCGCCGAATGCGCGCCCTTCCTCGGCCAGCCGTCGCGCGGGGCGACGATGCGCAGTTCCGAGAGGCCGAAGTTGGCCATGGCGCGGGCCACCATGCCGATATTTTCGGCCAGTTGGGGTTCCACGAGGATAATGATAGGAAGTTGCATAGGAACCCTTTACAGGTCTTCAGGTCGATGAATCAAATCGAACAAGGTTCGAGCGGAAGCAAGATGCCGTCGAGGCTCTCTGTTCCCATGGCGGACATCCTAGCGATCTACGTCTTACCGCTCGCATGCTTTGGCGCCGATTTCGCGATCGGGGGCATTGTCGTCAGCACCTATCCGCTCTCGATCTGGGTTTTTGCGTCATCCGGCATAGCCGCATTCGCGCTCTCCCGTCATGTCACGGCGCCGGGAAGTCAGGCGATTGTCAGATCCGCCCTCCGCACATCAGGGATCGGCGCCGTCGTCATTGGAGTTTTGCTTCTACCCTTATCGATGATGGCGATTCTTCTCGCTGGCCTTGGGCTCCTAGGCTTCATTCCGTTCTTCACGGGCTATCGGCTCATTCACCGGGCAGGTCAAATGCAGAAAGGAACATGGACGCGGGGAATAATCGGTGCTTTGGCTATCCTGCTGCCGGCATTCGGAGTGCTGACTGTCGAAGTCCTGGGCGAATATCGGCGCAGACAGGACCTTCTGTCGGGAGATGCGGAAAGAGTTCTCCGCGCAATGTCACAAACGGCAACCTATACCCCGAGCGACGTCCTCACCGAATCCAGAACTCCGATGGCCCATATGGTCTGCAGCAATCTCGATGCCCTTCCTCTCCATATTCCTGACGTGGAAGCTGCGGCGCGAGAGGCCACCGGCATTCACGGTGAGCCTTTGAGCGACGATTGTCCTGCCATTCTGAACGACTGATCCTCATTGCAGCGAGAGACGTGCCATCCAATCCAGTCTGCGAGCATGGGCATAAAGAATCTGATCGGCGGAGAGAGCGCAACGCCCATCGCCTGAACCGCCACATTGATTTCTGAATCAAGCTTCACAGATGGCATGTCAGCATCAGGCAGGTGAGAAGCCGATGATCGTTGCCAATGAAATCCTGATCTCGGCCTTCACCTTCGTCCTCCTTGTGGGGGTCTCCCTCGGCTGCCTGTTCGGGCACACCAGGCTTTCCCCCAAGCAGCTTCAGGAAGACACGAACGCGACCGTCCGGATCGTCGCCAACGTGTTCGTGGTCATCGCATCCCTGGTGCTGGGCCTGATGCTGAGCTCGGCCAAGAACACGTTTCAGGCCGTGGACGACGACCTTCATGCCTATGCCACGGATCTCATCCTGCTGGACAAGACGATCCGCTCCCTGGGGCCGCTCGGCGACGAGGCCCATCGCGGGCTCGTCGCCTATCTGGACAGGGCGCTCAGCTCCAATCCCGGCGTTGCCGCCGACCGGGAGGCTGGCCTCCTGTTGGACGAGGTCGGGAATCGTCTGAGGGCGATCCGTGTCACGGACGATCAGCAGACGGCCCTCTGGAACGAGGCGCGAGAGCTCTATCGGGAGGTCCTCGACGAGCGCTGGGTGATCGCCGGTCAGTCGGGAGGGACGATCCCGATGCCTCTCATCATTGTCGTGATCGCCTGGCTCGTCCTGATCTTCGCGAGCTTCGGCTATAGGTCGCCACGGAATGCGGTGGTCATCGGCACGCTCATCGCCGCCGCCTTCCTCATCTCCGCCTCGCTCTGCCTGATCCTGGACATGGACAATCCGTCATCGGGGCTGATCCAGGTCTCGGACATGCCCCTGCAGCGTGTGCTGGAGCAGATCCGGCAATAAGGCCCCGAGACCGGAACCCAATCTTGAACGCGGCATTGTTTCCTGCGTCGCCAGCGGGCGGCTTTCCCCATGTTCCCCAAGCCCCAAAGGAGTCGACGGGTGCCCTGGCTGCGCAGGCTTGCGACATTGTTCTGCCTGATCCTGGCATCCTCCGCCTCGGCTCGCCCGGGTGTCAGTAATCCGCAAACATCCGCTCCCCTCTTCCACGGCAACTGGTGCGGTGTGGGAGACGCCGATCGCGCTTCGCCCGTCGATGCGCTCGATGCCGCCTGCCGGGCCCACGATCTTTGTTATGAGCAGGCCGGGCGAGGAGCCTGCATTTGCGACCGGGCTCTTCTGAAGGCGACAGCCGCCCTCATTCGAAGCCCGGCCGTGCAGGAAAGCGTGCGCAGCAAGGCTGCCACCGTGAATTCCCTCTTCAGCGCCGTCTTATGCCGGGAAGACGGGAAAAACACGCATCCCCGTAGAAAGCGCTGAATTCCCGGTCTCCCCCCACCTTCCCCCAGGGCCTTAACCGCGCTATAGCCCCCGGCAACCGCCTGCCGCCCGGCAGGCCTGTTCCAGCCCTTCAAGAGCAAGGTGAGATCATGGCGAAGATCAAGGTTGCCAATCCGGTCGTCGAACTCGACGGCGACGAGATGACCCGCATCATTTGGCAGTTCATCAAAGACAAGCTGATCCACCCCTATCTCGACATCGACCTGAAGTACTACGACCTCGGCATCGAGCACCGCGACGCCACCAACGACAAGGTCACCGTCGAAGCCGCAGAGGCCATCAAGAAGTACGGCGTCGGCGTGAAGTGCGCCACCATCACGCCGGACGAGGCCCGTGTGGAAGAGTTCAAGCTGAAGGACATGTGGAAGTCGCCCAACGGCACGATCCGCAACATCCTCGGCGGCGTGATCTTCCGTGAGCCGATCATCTGCAAGAACGTTCCGCGCCTCGTGCCCGGCTGGACCCAGCCGATCATCGTCGGCCGTCACGCCTTCGGCGACCAGTACAAGGCCACGGACTTCAAGGTGCCCGGCAAGGGCCGCATGACGATCAAGTTCGAGGGCGAGGACGGCACCGTCATCGAGAAGGAAATCTTCAAGTTCCCCGGCGCCGGCGTCGCCATGGGCATGTACAATCTCGACGAGTCGATCCGCGAGTTCGCCCGCGCCTCTATGAACTACGGCCTGAACCGCAAGTATCCGGTCTATCTCTCCACGAAGAACACGATCCTCAAGGCCTATGACGGCCGCTTCAAGGACATCTTCGAGGAAGTCTACCAGAACGAGTTCAAGGCGAAGTTCGATGCCGCCGGCATCCATTACGAGCACCGCCTCATCGACGACATGGTGGCCTCGGCCCTCAAGTGGTCGGGCGGCTATGTGTGGGCCTGTAAGAACTACGACGGCGACGTGCAGTCCGACACGGTTGCCCAGGGCTTCGGCTCGCTCGGCCTCATGACCTCCGTGCTGATGACGCCGGACGGCCAGACGGTGGAAGCGGAAGCCGCCCACGGCACCGTGACCCGCCATTACCGCGAGCATCAGAAGGGCAAGGAGACCTCCACGAACTCCATCGCCTCGATCTTCGCCTGGACCCGTGGCCTCGCCCACCGCGCCAAGCTCGACAACAATGCCGATCTCGCCAAGTTCGCCGCGACCCTCGAGAAGGTCTGCGTGGACACGGTGGAATCCGGCTTCATGACGAAGGACCTCGCCCTTCTCGTCGGCGCCGAGCAGAAGTGGCTCTCCACCACCGGCTTCCTCGACAAGATTGACGAGAACCTCAAGAAGGCGATGGCTGCTTAATCGAAAGATTCATCCTCTTGGAGATAAAAGCCCGGGCAAATACCGGGCTTTTTTTATTACGCAAAAAGGTAAAATTTAGATAAAAACCTATAAAATACAATAGGTTATAAAACAGCCTGCATATTATCGTTATGCCTGCACCAATTTATATAAACTGCACATCTGTTAATAACCTGCGCGCTACGGCTTGACCTGCAGGCTCGGTCACGTTCTAATGTCTCATCAGATTGGAGATTAGCATGTCGACAGGTCTTTTACGTATTATTCAAAATCATGATCGTTCACTTGAAGAAGATTGGGCGCCGTCTTCCGGTTTCCGTTATTCACGCTATGCCATTTCAAATCTTCGTGGTGGCATAGGAAAATCAACTATATCTTTTAACTTAGCTTATATGTTCTCTAGAATGGAGAACACGCTTATACTTGATCTATGCCCGCAAAGAAATCTTACTGAGTCAATAGTTAGAGGTCAAAAACATGCTATAACCATTGCCGATGCCATCCGTCCAAAAGTCCTTGGACCAGCTTTTGGGGTAGTACCTGACGATATTGCTTATCGGATTAGCGGGCTGAATGAGCACTTTAAAGGAGGAAAACGAAGCTACTTTGTCCCCGGCGATGGCGCTTTATTCTCTTTCCCTTCTTCTCTCTATCAGCAACTGCAGCAAGCGATGGCTGCAAACAATACTAATGCAGTGAAGAATATTTTGCTTAGTCTCGGCGAAATTATCGAAGATGAGATGGAAGATAAATCGTGCGCAGCGTGCTTAATGGATTGCAGTCCATTTTATGCTGGAGCCACTCATCTGGCCTGGTGTGCATCAGATGCAATTATCATACCTGTTCGCGTCGATGAGCACTCAATCGATTCGCTCGAATTAACATTGAAGATGCTTGCCGACAAAGATAGCGACTTCAACATCTGGGCAGATCGCGCTGGAGGATTACCATCTCCGAAAGTAGCAGCCATTGTAATGACCATGGTAGGCGCACGAAGTCCAAAGAAAGGCGTAAAAGATCTTGCTTCACGCATGTACGTCGAACGTGCCTACAAAGTAGCGACGAAATATCCGCAGCTCTTCGATTACGATGATCCCGCTGATGCTTTTGCTATTACGGATGACTTTATGTCAGCAGGCCGTATCAGCGGCGCTCAATCGATTCCAATTCCGATGCTTCAGGTTGGCAGCTTCAAAACCGTCGACGGGAAGAGACTTCAAGTCAATAAATCACAAGTCAAATACAAGAGAGAACTTGAATATTTGACCGATATTCTCTAATTATATTTAGTTCATATTGAATATAATATATGTTACTGTTTACGCAGTATTTCGTCCTAGCGCAAAAAATGGCCGGGCTTGTCCCGGCCATTTTTGTTATAGAATAGCGGGCGACTCGAAGAGGCCCGCGATGAAGACCATTTCCGTATTGAAGCACCTGTCCCTAGCGCTCGTTGCCAGTGCCTTGCTAAACGCGGGCAGTACTCAAGCCCAATCCCCGCTCCAGGCCGTCCGCCTGCGCGAGATCAAGGATCTCGACAAGCTCGATCCCAACTGGATCATGGGCATGTGCAACCTCCCCGGCCTCGAGTGCAACAAGGTGGAGGAGCCGAAGCTCTATGAGCGCAAGACGGAGACGGGCAGCGAATACTATGCCGTGATGGTGAACCGGACGATTTCCCGTCTTGCGATGAAAGCCCCAGGCCAATGGCAGGTACTGAACCGCTGGAGCTTCGAGAAATATCCGCTGCCGGCATCGGAAGACGGTTCCGAGGTGAGGATGGTCGACATCCACCCTGCCCTCTATCCCACGGGCTCCGGCCTCTGGGCCGTCGCCGTGCTCAACCGCATTCGGGAAGGGTATTCGGGCGGCGGCGCTGAATTCGTCATTGCCGATTTCGTCACGCTCGATCCCGAGATGACGGAAGTCACTGAGGATCAACGTCGTTACAACAACGTGCCGTTCAGCTGCACCAAGACGGTGCGCGCCTGCTTCACTGAGAAAGAGCAAAAGACCTCGCCGCATTGCCAGGACGAGACCAGCGGCTACCTCACGCTGAAATTCGAACTGAATCCGGCAAGCCATTTCCATGATTGGACTGCCACCTGGAACGAGACCTCCTGGCCTGCCGGCGTTCCGAAATCTGCACAAAAGAAAACGCAGCAGACGGAGCGTCTCGAACCGATCAAGCACGATGTCGGCCCCAAGGGCTTCATGCCGAAGTCATTCGCATTCTGCGAAGGCGGGCCGGTGGATTTCTAATCGGGCTTAGCGCCCTAGATCATCTGCCTCAGAGTTCTTAAGCCTAAGGCTGTTGCATGTCGGACCGACGCCCATCCATCATGACCGGCGGATGCCAATGCGGCGCGGTGCGCTATGCGCTTTATGCGCAGCCGACGGGCGCGAATATCTGCCACTGCCGTATGTGCCAGAAGGCTTTCGGGAATCTCTTTGCCGCATTCACGGGCGTGCAGCCGAAGGACTTCGCGTGGACGCGCGGCGAGCCAGGAATCTTCAACAGCTCGGATGATGTTGAGCGCGGCTTCTGCCGTGATTGCGGGACGCCTTTGTCGTTCCGCAACACCAAATGGAACCGCATCTGTATCTCGATCGGCAGCCTCGATGATCCGTCCCAAATCAGGATCGAGAAGCAATTCAGCATCGACAGGCGCGTTCCTGACTTTGAGGTTCTTCACACCATTCCCGTGGTGGACACGGATGAAGAGGAAATCCAGTCTCGTCAGCATCCGGACCACGATTGACGTTTTGACGCCAAGGAGCCGATGATCGGTTTGTCTTCGAGAAAGGAGCGCCCATGTCAGAAGCATCATCCCCAAGCATGACAGGCGGCTGCCAGTGCGGCGCGGTGCGCTATGCGCTGATGTCGGAGCCGACGCATACGAGCATCTGCCATTGCCGCATGTGCCAGAAGGCTTTCGGGAACTACTTTTCCGCGCTGACGGGCGTGCCGCGCAAGGATCTGGTTTGGACGAAAGGAAAGCCCGGAAGTTTCAGGAGCTCAGAGGCGGTCGAGCGCGGGTTCTGCCGGGATTGCGGCACGCCGCTGACCTATAATGCTCTTGAGACGGATCGTATCTGCATCTCCATCGGCAGCCTGGACCATCCCGAAAAAGTCGATCCGGAAATCCAATACGGCACCGAAGGCAGGCTCCCCGCCTTCGAGCGGCTTCACACGCTCCCAGGCATCAGCACCGAGGATGACAATCCGCCCGAGCTGCTGGCGAAAATGAAATCCCGCCAGCATCCCGATCACGATTGAAGATCGGCTGCCCTTCCCGCCGTCTCGGGAGAGCGGCAGCCAAGGTCACAGGCCCCTATCAAGAAATCCAAGCCGTTTTCGAACCCGACCGGCCATTGACGCATTGATCCATCGATACCTTTGCCGGACGTGAAACAGCGCGACCGGCCCCAGGGAACGAGAGGAAAAGCCTTGGTTGTCGTATCCAGCTCAGGTCCCATAAGACCGCTTCACCCTCTGCATGCCATCCTTCTTGCGTTTCCGCTTCCTTTGTTCGCGGGCGCGCTGATCAGCGACTTCGCGTATCGAGCGAGCTTTCACGCGCAATGGAGCAATTTCTCGTCCTGGCTCATTGCCGGCGGCTTGGTCGGCGGCGGCTTCGCGACGCTCTGGGCATTGATCAATCTCTTTCGCAGGCAACCCGCACACAAAGGGCGGATGATCGTCTATTTCGCTCTGCTGCTCGTCATGTGGGTGCTCGGCTTCATCAATGCCCTCGTCCACGCGAAAGATGCCTGGGCGACCATGCCGGAAGGCCTCTATCTCTCGGCGATCACCACGCTCCTGGCCCTTGTCGCATCCTGGATCGGCTATTCCGGATTTCATGCGGGAGGGATGAAATGATCCGCTCGATCCTCCTCATCGGTATGCTGACAATCGCCCTCTCTGCCGGCGACGCTGGAGCCCAGCCGCAGCAATTTGGCCCGAACCCGAACCTGCCCGAGCCGGAACGCGGATTGCTGCCCAACATGAAGATCCCGCGGCCGGCTAATTGGGGCAATGATCTCCCGAAAGTGCCATCGGGATACAAGATTCAAGCGATTGCCACGGATCTCAAGATTCCGCGTCAAACCCTGCTGCTTCCCAATGGCGATATTCTGGTGGCCGAAGGGTCCGGCGGCTATGCGCCGAACGTTCGCCCCAAGGACGTGATCGCGGGCTACATCAAGAGCCTCGGCAAGAGCTCGGTGAAGGGCGGCAATCGTCTGACTCTGCTGCGCGACGCCGATGGCGACGGCGCTTACGAAATGCAGGGCGTCTTCGCCGATAACCTCGATGCACCCTATGGCCTCGCGCTCGTCAACGGCGCCCTCTATGTCGCCAACCAGGACGCGCTGGTGCGCTTCGATTATCGCGACGGCGACACCAAGGCGAGCGGGCCTCCGGTAAAGGTCACCGACCTGCCTTCCAAGATCAATCACCACTGGACGAAGGCGATGACCGCCAGCGCGGACGGGCGCTTTCTCTATGTGGGCATCGGCTCCAACAGCAACATCACCGAGCGTGGGATGGATGCCGAGGAAGATCGGGCCATGATCTGGCAGATCGATGTGCAGACGGGAGCGCACAGGCCCTACGCAACCGGCCTTCGCAACCCGACCGCGCTCACGATTCAGCCCGGCACAGGACAGCTCTGGGCGGTCGTGAACGAGCGGGATGAAATCGGCCCCGACCTCGTTCCCGATTACCTGACCTCTGTGAAGGAAGGCGCCTTCTACGGATGGCCCTACAGCTATTGGGGCCAGAATGTCGATCCGCGCGCGCAGCCGCAGGACCCGGAAAAGGTCGCCGCCGCCATTCGCCCTGATTATGCCTTGGGATCGCATGTGGCAGCACTCGGCGTCGCTTTCTCGACACCGGCCATGGGCCCTGATTTCTCTGAGGGCGTATTCGTGGGCATGCACGGGAGCTGGAACCGCGACGCTCCGGTGGGCTACAAGGTGGTCTTCATCCCATTCCGCGATGGCAAGCCAGCCGGAGACCCGGTCGATTTCGTGTCCGGCTTCCTGGTGGGCGATGGCAACACCCGTGGCCGTCCGGTGGGCGTGACGGTCGACCCGCGCGGAGCCCTGATCGTCGCAGACGATCTGTCGAATACGATTTGGAGAATTACGAAAAACTAGTCCGGCCCAATCCTGCAGAGACCGGCGCTTCAAAATGAAAAGATCCCGGATCGTTTTCGCGATCCGGGATCTTTTTAAATCAGGTTGCCGACATCGCAGCTTCGATGGCGGTGAGCGCGGCTTCCGCCTGCGCTCCGTCGGGGCCACCGGCCTGAGCCATGTCGCGGCGTCCGCCGCCGCCCTTGCCGCCGAGGATTTCGGAGCCGACGCGCACGAGCGAAACCGCGTCGTATTTCGACGTCAGATCATCCGTGACGGCGACGACGATGCCGGCCTTGCCGTCATCGGCCACGCCGACGATGGCGACGACGCCGGAGCCGAGGCGCTTCTTGCCTTCATCCGCAAGGCTCTTCAGATCCTTCATCTCGACGCCGGTGACGGCACGCGCCATCAGCTTGGTGCCGGCGACATCCTTGATCGGATCGCCGCCGCCTGCGGCACCGCCGCCCATGGCGAGCTTGCGACGCGCTTCGGCGAGTTCGCGCTCCAGCTTGCGGCGCTCTTCGAGCAACGCGGAGAGACGCGAGGACACGTCATCGACCGGTGTCTTCAAGATGCTCGCAACTTCGCGCAGCTTACGGCTCTCATCGGCGAGATAACGACGCGCGGCGTCGCCCGTCATCGCTTCGAGGCGGCGCACGCCTGCGGCGACTGCGCTCTCGGCCACGATGGTGACGAGACCGATATCGCCCGTGCGGTTCACATGCGTGCCGCCGCAGAGTTCGATGGAGAAGGTCTTGTTGCCATCGGTCTTGCCCATGGAGACGACGCGAACCTCGTCGCCATACTTCTCGCCGAAGAGCGCGCGCGCACCGGACTCGATGGCCTCGTCAACGGCCATGAGCTTGGTGACGACCGGCTCGTTCTGGAGCAGCACACGATTGGCGATCTCCTCCACTTCCTTCAGCTCCGCATCCTCGATGGGCTTCGGGTGGCTGAAGTCGAAGCGCAGGCGGTCGGGCGCAACCATCGAGCCCTTCTGGGCCACGTGATCGCCGAGCACCTGACGAAGCGCCTCATGCAGAAGGTGGGTCGCCGAGTGGTTCGAACGCACGGCCGAGCGGCGCTCGTGATCGACATTCAGCTCCAGCGATTGATTGAGCTTCAGCGCACCGTGCTCCACCGTGACGTGATGCACGAAGAGATCGCCAAGCTTCTTCTCGGTGCTGGTGACGCGAACGCGTGCGCCCTCGCCCTGCATCACGCCGGTATCGCCGACCTGACCGCCGGACTCGCCATAGAACGGCGTCTGGTTCAGGACCACGAGGCCGGTCTCGCCAGCCTTCAGCTCCGACACTTCCTTGCCGTCCTTGAGCAGCGCCACGACAACGCCCTCGGCCTGCTCGGTATCGTAGCCAAAGAATTCGGTCGCGCCGGTGCGCTCCTTGACGCCGAACCACACGGTCTCCGTCGCTGCCTCGCCTGAGCCGGACCAGGCCGCGCGGGCCTTCTCGCGCTGGCGCTCCATGGCGGCGTTGAAGGCATCCGTGTCGACGCCGATGCCGCGCGGCTTCAGCGCGTCCTGCGTGAGATCGAGCGGGAAGCCGTAGGTGTCGTAGAGCGTGAAGGCCGTATCGCCCGAGAGGTTCTGGCCCTTGGTGAGATTGCGGGCTTCATCGTCGAGAATCGTGAGGCCGCGCTCGAGGGTCTTGCGGAAGCGGGTTTCCTCCAGCTTCAGCGTCTCGGTGATCAGCGCTTCGGCGCGGATCAGCTCAGGATAGGCCTGCCCCATCTCGCGCACCAGAGCGGGCACGAGGCGGTACATGATCGGATCGCGCGCGCCAAGCAGCTGCGCATGGCGCATGGCGCGGCGCATGATGCGGCGAAGCACGTAGCCGCGGCCCTCGTTCGACGGCAGCACGCCATCGGCCACGAGGAAGCACGATGTGCGCAGGTGATCCGCGATCACGCGATGCGAGGCCTTGCGGTCGCCTTCCGGCGCCACGCCGGTGGCATGGGCCACGGCCTCGATGAGCGTGCGGAACAGATCCGTGTCGTAGTTCGAATACACGCCCTGCATGATCGCGGAGATGCGCTCCAGGCCCATGCCGGTATCGATGGAGGGCTTGGGCAGAGCGATGCGATTGCCGGGCTCGATCTGCTCGTATTGCATGAACACGAGGTTCCAGAATTCGAGGAAACGGTCGCCGTCCTCCTCCGGGCTGCCGGGAGGGCCGCCCCAGAGCTTGTCGCCCTGGTCGATGAAGATTTCCGAGCACGGACCGCAGGGGCCGGTATCGCCCATCTGCCAGAAATTGTCCGAGGTCGGGATACGGATGATCTTGGAATCCGAGAAGCCGGCGATCTTCTTCCAGAGGTTCGCAGCCTCGTCGTCGTCATGGTAGACGGTGACCAGCAGCTTCTCCTTCGGGAGATCGAACTCCTTGGTGATCAGATTCCAGGCGAGCTCGATGGCGCGTTCCTTGAAGTAATCACCGAACGAGAAATTGCCGAGCATCTCGAAGAAGGTGTGGTGGCGCGCCGTGTAGCCGACATTGTCCAAGTCGTTGTGCTTGCCGCCCGCGCGAACGCATTTCTGCGAGCTCGCCGCCGTGCTGTAGGGTCGCTTCTCGACACCCGTAAACACGTTCTTGAACTGCACCATGCCCGCGTTCGTGAACATCAGGGTCGGGTCGTTGCGCGGCACGAGGGGGCTCGATGCCACGACCTCATGGCCGTTCTTGGCGAAGTAATCGAGGAAGGTCGACCGGATTTCGTTGACGCCGCTCATGGGTTCTCAAACTCGGGAATTGGGGCTTTTCGGGCCCGGTAATCTGTTGATGTGGGCCGGTTTTAGCGGTCCCCGGCCCCTCTGTCGAGGCACTGCCAAGACTTACGGCACAATTGAAATTCAAATAGGCGACCTGGCTAGGCCAAGGAGGCTTCCCTAATCCTCGCGTTCATGAATGCGACCAATCCGTCTCTGTCGGTCAACCGGCTTAAGGCTGATGAAGGGATAGCGACAGTGGAATAGTTTCGCATGATCAAATAGAGACCACTCTTATCTTCCTCGCATGAGAAGATGGCAGCCCAAGGGGTAATCTGGACGGAGCGGGGCGCCCTCGACAGGATACCCTTCGAACCGATGATCAGCTTTATCGGCTCAGATTGCCTGAAGGTACCAAACACTCTGCCATGAAGCCTTTTCAGTTCAGCGTTGAATATTATGTTCCTGAAGACAAGAAAGCTAATGCCGCCTGCCCAATATGCAGAAGCTACTGTAAAGCCATAATTTATTAGGCAAAATAAAGTCGCTGTTAAGATCAAACACATGACAAGCGTAGCAAGGAATGTCACCGAATTCCTTCGCCCCTTCATGTAAGAGATCAGCATCTTATGACTTTGAAGGTACGCTTTATAGTCATCAGTAGAGACATCGAGCATCCAATGTATCTCCCCCACATCTGAATTCGCAGGATCAATGCAATAGATGCTGTAATCTCTAGATACTTCGCTGCTCATGAAAAACTTGCTCAGGTACGAGTTTCCTAAAGAGCTACAAAGTTTCACATACAATTGAAATAATAAAGTTGGGCTTAGCGCAGTTCTACTCACGATCATCCCATGCAAAAAGACCGCCGCGATCTCTCGCGACGGCCCTTCCTTTGCCCTTGAAGGAGAGCAAACCTCGTTATTCAGCAGAACCTTCATCCAGGTCGTCGGCGGTCGGGGTCGCCTGTTCCAGGATGCGGTCGGCGAGCAAGCCGGCATTCTGGCGGATCAGGGCCTCGATCTTGCCGGCAACCTCGGGGTTGTCGCGCAGGAACTGCTTGGCGTTCTCCCGGCCTTGGCCAAGGCGCTGGCTGTCGTAGGAGAACCACGCGCCGGACTTGTCGACGATGCCGGCCTTGACGCCGAGATCGACGAGCTCGCCCACCTTGGACACGCCCTCGCCGAACATGATGTCGAACTCGACCTGCTTGAAGGGCGGAGCGACCTTGTTCTTGACGACCTTCACGCGCACCTGGTTGCCGATCGGATCGTCGCGATCCTTCAGCGTCGAGACGCGGCGGATGTCGAGGCGGACCGAAGCGTAGAACTTCAGGGCGTTGCCGCCCGTGGTCGTCTCAGGCGAGCCGTACATGACACCGATCTTCATGCGGATCTGGTTGATGAAGATCACCATCGTGTTCGAACGGGAGATCGAACCGGTGAGCTTGCGCAGAGCCTGGCTCATGAGGCGGGCCTGGAGGCCCGGCTGAACCTCGCCCATTTCGCCGTCGAGCTCGGCCTTGGGGGTCAGCGCCGCCACCGAGTCGATGACGAGCACGTCGACCGCGCCGGAGCGCACCAGGGTATCGGCGATTTCGAGGGCCTGCTCGCCGGTGTCGGGCTGGGAGATCAGGAGATCGTCCAGGTTGACGCCGAGCTTGCGGGCATAAACGGGATCGAGCGCGTGTTCCGCGTCCACGAAGGCGCAGACGCCGCCCTTCTTCTGGGCTTCGGCGATGGTGTGCAGCGCCAGCGTGGTCTTACCGGACGATTCCGGCCCGTAGATCTCGATGATGCGGCCGCGGGGCAGACCGCCCACGCCGAGCGCGATATCGAGGCCGAGCGAACCCGTCGAGACGGTTTCGATTTCAACCGGCTGCTGGCCCTTGCCGAGCCGCATGATCGAGCCCTTGCCGAAGGCACGCTCGATCTGAGAGAGCGCCGCGTCGAGAGCTTTCGATTTGTCTTTATCCATTGATGTATTTTCCACCAGTCTCAGAGAGGACTGCGACATGACCAGAACATCCTTATGGCAGGAGGAGGAGTGAATCTCAACGCGGTGTTGAGAAGATATATGTACTCACTTTGTTCCTAGTCGCAAGTTCTTTTTTCGTTCTCATTCGAGAATTCACAGCCCTTTAGCAGGCCATGATGTCGCAGAAAATTATTTTTTATTTTTCAGTAATTTACTGCCCGATCACCTGTTTCACGGTCTCCACCAGCTGACGCAGGCTGAAGGGCTTGGGTAGGAAGTTGAATTCCTCGCCTTCAGGCAGGTTCTTGCGGAAGGCCTCTTCCGCGTAGCCGGACACGAAGATCACCTTGAGATCGGGATAGAGCTTGCGCAATTCGCCGAGCAGCGTGGGGCCATCCATCTCCGGCATCACCACGTCGGAGACCACGAGGTCCACCGGCGCGCCGCGCTCCTGAATGATCTCCATCGCCTCGACGCCTGAGGCCGCCTCCAGCACCGTGTAGCCACGTGCCGTCAGCGCGCGCGCATTCACCGCGCGAACCGGGTCCTCGTCCTCCACGAGGAGAATCGTGCCCTGCCCCGTCATGTCGGCGGCAGGTTTCTTGACCGCATCAGCCTTGGGCTCCTCGGGAGCCTCCTGCACATCCGGGATGTGGCGCGGCAGGTAGATGCTGAAGGTCGTGCCCTCGCCCGGCTTCGAATTCACGTCGATATAGCCGCCCGACTGCTTCACGATGCCGAACACCGTCGAGAGGCCGAGGCCCGTGCCCTTGCCCACTTCCTTCGTGGTGAAGAAGGGCTCGAAGATTTTCTCCACCACATCGGAGGTCATGCCGGTGCCCGTGTCCGACACCTCCACCAACACGTAATCGGCGGGCGGCATGGCGCTGACATTCAGACGCGCTGCATCCTGCGCGGAGACATTGGCCGTGCGGATCGCGAGCTTGCCGCCATCGGGCATGGCATCGCGCGCGTTGACCGCAAGATTCACCACCACCTGCTCGAACTGGTTCACGTCCGCTTTCACGAACCACAGCTCGCGGCCATGACTGAGGTCGAGCTCCACGCGCTCGCCAAGAAGGCGCTTGAGCAGCATGGAGAGATCGTAGAGCCGGTCGTTGAGATTGAGCACTTCCGGCCGCAGGGTCTGGCGGCGCGAGAAGGCGAGCAGCTGGCGCACCAGGCTCGCGGCCCGGTTCGCGTTCTGCTTGATCTGCATGATGTCCTGGAAGGACGGATCGGTGGGGCGGTGATTGGCGAGCAAAAGATCGCTGTAGCCGATGATCGCCTGGAGCACGTTGTTGAAGTCGTGCGCGACGCCGCCGGCGAGTTGGCCGACCGCGTTCATTTTCTGCGACTGCGCGAGCTGCTCCTCGACTTTGCGGAAATCCGTGGTGTCGAGCGCATAGAGGATCGCCGTCTCGCCATCGGCGCCCGTATCGCCCGCGGGCGTCACCCAGACGCGCACGGAGCCGCCGCTCTCGCCTGCCGTCTGCAATTCGAGCGGCGCGATATCACCCCGGTTTTCGGCAACGGCCTTGAGAGCCGCATCGAGCGGTCCGCTCTCGCGGAAGCTGTCGAAGATCGAAGGCCCCTCGCCCACGCTGTCGCTCGTGCGCGGCAGGATGCCGAAGAGCTTTGAGAACGGCGCGTTGGCGTGAACGATGCGGCTGGCCTTATTCACGGTCGCGATCGCGATGGGCGTGTTGTTGAAGAAGCGCACGAAGCGCACTTCGGCGGCGCGCTGCCCCTCGTCGCCCTCGACGCCCTGCGAGCGATTGATGACCAGCGTGCGCGAAGCGCCCATATGGCCATCCTGCCCGAAGGCGATGCGGTGATAGAGCCGCGCGGGCAGGAACTGGCCGTTGCGGCGGCGCAGATCCAGGTCGAAGGTTTCGGTGCGCACGGTGCCCGGATCGCCGGTGAACGAGGTCATCATCGCCACCACATTGCGCGGCAGGATATCGGTCAGGTTCAGGCCGCCGGATCCGACCTGGGCGAGATCGTAATCGAGCCAGGTGGCGAGCGTCGCGTTGAGATAGATGATCGAGCCATTGGGATCGATGGAGAGGAAGCCCGCCGGCGCATGATCGAGATAATCGATGGCGTGCTGCAGTTCCTGGAAGACGTTCTCCTGCCGCTCGCGCTCATGGGTGATATCGGCGATGCTCCACAAAGCCGTGTCCCGGCGTCCTCCGCGCGGCATGGGCCGTACGCGAACGCGATACCAGCCGAATTCCTGCGCGCCGCCGAGGGATGGGGAAAGGCGGATTTCCTCCGTGCCCGTGCGCTGCTCGCGGCCAGCCTGAGCCAAACGATAGATCGCCTCCGAGACTTCCGGCGCGCCCATGAACAGGCGCTCGACGGGGCGGGGCTCGCCCGTGTCGGAGCGCGCGAAGGAGAGATAGGATTCATTCGCATAGAGGATGCGGCCATCCTCATCGATCACGGCCAGCCCCTCGCCTGCCGTGTCGGCCATGAGCTTGGTGATGTCGTTACGGACGGTCTGTCCCGCGAATTGAATAACGCCGATGGCCCAGGCGAAGAGGAAGAACACGCCCGCCATGGCGAAGAAGGCGAGAAGCCCGAGGATGAGGAATTGGGTCTGTTCGCCGTTGAGATAGCGGATGCTGAAGGCCGCGCCGACCAGAACGGCGACGAGCATGAGAACCCATCCGAAATGGCCGGGACGGTCGGATCGGTCGATGGTCGAGCCCTTCGGCATGTCGCCCTGATGAGCCATGAACTTCACTATCCTTCAGAGCGCCATTGCGCCACATCCCTCGGCGTCTGGTCGTGGAACGTCCTACACGGAATTTATTGATTGACCTCTAAGGCGGCTTCAAGAGCCTGCGCAAGAGTACTGAAGAACTCCTGAATGGTTTGCTTTTCAGGGGAATAATTCTCAGCCTGCCCCTCGACGGCCACATTTTGCGTGCTTGAGAGCCTCTTCCGCTTTCCCCTGCGGTTTGCGTGGTTTCACCTGAACCCCATATGCAGCAAGGCGAAAATCGCCCCGTTAACCATCCATTAACCTTGCGGGTGGCTTTGACGGTCAATGTGGTACAACCAACACAGAACTGGCCTGTCAAAGGCCCCACAAGGCTTGAGAGTTCATCGTGTCATCTCTTTTTGGTATCGAAGCGTCGCGAGCAGTCCTTTTCGTGATCGCATTCGCGATCATCCTGGCTCTGGTCGCCCTGTTCGGCCTGGTCCTGCGCAAGCTGACCGGCGCCCGACTCATGATGCCGGGTAGCGACCGCACCCGCAGCCGCCAGCCGCGGCTGGGCATCGTCGACGTTTACGATCTCGACCGCCAGCGTCAGCTTCTGCTGCTGCGCCGCGACAATGTCGAACACCTCCTTCTCATCGGCGGCCCCAACGACGTGGTCATCGAGACCAACATCGTGCGCGTGGCCGGCGCCCGGATTCCCGTGGCTGCCAACGAGGTTGCCCCGGAGCGCTTCGAGCCCCCGCTCGATCAGGCTCAGCGCCCGGCGCAGGTCGAGGCCAGCGGACGTCCGTCGATCGAGTCCCAGCTTGCGGCCCAGCTCGGCGCCTTCGTCCGTCGTCCGTCGGAAGATTCGGACGTCGATCAGGAGCTCTCGCCGGTGTCCTCCATCAGCGCCCCGGTTGCGGCTCATCCGGAGCCGGAGTTGAGGCCCGATACCGTGTCGCTCGGCGCCCCCGCCATGCAAAGCCTGCGCGCAGAGGCTCGGACCGCGCCCTTCCCGAACGCACCTGTGCCGCCTGCTCCCGTGGAGCGCCCCGAGCCGCGGCCTGCCTTCACACCGCCGCCCTCGTTCCAGTCGCGTCCGACTCCGACGATGCCGGCATCGCCCGCTCCTGTCGCTCCCGCCCCTGTTGCTCCGCAGCCGGAGCCCGTGCGCCCCTTCCCACCGGCAGCGCCGGTCGAGAAGCCGGAAGCTCCAGCCGTCAAGGCCGGACCCGACGCGGCCGTTCTCTCGAACATGGCCAAGCAGCTCGAGGAAGCCTTGAAGCGCCCCGCTCCCGTGGTGGCTCCGACCCCGGCTCCCGCTCCTGTCTTCGCCGCAAACGAAGAGATCGCAGACGATGATGATCTTCTCGAAACGGATCGCGTTCAGGAAGCGCCCGAGGATTACCGCGAGGAAGAACTCGATGACGACCTGATCGAGGAGCCCGCACCCGCTCCGCAGCCGGAGCCCATGCGCCCGGCCGTCGAGCCGGTCCGTCCCGCTCCGTCGCCGCTGCCCCCGCAGCAGCCGGCAGCCGCTCAGGCCTCTGACAAGGCCGCCGATCCCTTCTCCGTGGAAGAGATCGAGGCGGAGTTCGCCCGCCTTCTCGGCCGCCCGCTGGACGGCGGCAAGAAGGGCTAAACAGCTCCGCACATTCCAACGAAAAAGGGCTCCGTCACCGGAGCCCTTTTTGTTTTTGAGAATGAAGGGTGAGATCAGTCGTCCCGATAGACCCGCTCGTTGCGCTCGTGGCGCTCCTGGGCTTCCAGCGAGAGGGTCGCGATGGGGCGAGCCTCGAGGCGCTTGAGGGAGATCGGGTCGCCGGTCTCCTCGCAATAGCCATAGGAGCCATCATCGATCCGGGCGAGTGCCGCATCGATCTTGGCGATCAGCTTGCGCTGGCGGTCACGGGCACGAAGCTCGATGGCCCGATCCGTTTCAGAGGAGGCGCGATCCGCAAGGTCAGGATGATTCTCGTTCTCGCTCTGCAAGGTGGCGAGGGTTTCCTGAGCCTCCTTGAGGATATCGTTCTTCCAGCGAATGAGCTTCCGCCGGAAATACTCCCTCTGCCGTTCATTCATGAAGGGCTCGTCTTCTGTCGGTCGATAACCCTCATCAATCACGATGTCTGTCATTGTACGGCCGTTGTTCCCCAATGAACTGTGGCGCTCCTATATAGGGAAGCCATGGCCGCGACAACGCTCTTCAACGTCATCGATTTGTCTAAATATTTGCGTCCGACCCCTTGAAATGCCCGAAAACGAGGCAAAGGCCGGCATGTGCAGAATTTGCCGCACCCCTTAAGGATGAGACGGATACCGCCGGATCACCTCGACGATATCGGCCTCCATCGCCTGGGCAATCGGCCGCCGGTAGTGAACCCGATCGAAGAACAGGGCGGGATTCCGGATCTCGGGCCGATCGACCCGCCAATCCACCAGAACCGTCCGCGAATGGCCGGACACCGCCGAAGCCACGATCTCGTCCCGGCAGGCCTGGAGGCGGAAAGCCTGTTCCGTGCCTGCAGGCGGCAGGGAGTTCTTGTAGAGAGGCGGCGTCACCAGAACGAGGGTTGCGCCCTCGGGTAGAGCCGCAGCGACCTCCTTGATCCGGGCGGCTGCGGGGAAGACATGCCGCCCCTCCTGAGGGTCGCGCTCGAAGAGCCGCGCATTGGCATAGGGCGTCTGCTGCAATTCCCTGCGGGCCGCCGAGCCCGCTCCGGCACCCTGGGCGCTCTTCTCGGCTTCATAATCCCAATATCCATCGGCCCGGGCGCGCTCCGCATCGAGGCCGAGGAGATAGGCAAGGCGCGAGGGCACCTCCTCCAGTACGTCGAAGCGCAGCAGCCCCCCGGCATATTCGAGGGGATTGCTGCTGTAGAGCCAGAACGGGAACGGCTGCTCGTTCGTCAGTTCCGGATCGGACGTGCACCACGTCTCGTCGATGCTGACCACCAGGGCCTTCGGCGGCTCTTTCCGGTGCCGGAGGAACCAATCGATCAGGGTGAGGTGTTCCTTCGGTCCCGATCCCGGCACGGAGAGCTGGACGAAGGCGAGCCCGGTCGCTTTCGACAACCGTTCCGGCGAGATGAGCTGAATTCGGGAATTCCCGAAGATCGCAGCATCGAAGGCAGGATCACGCCCACGGCTGGCATTCGCGGTGCGGGGCCCCTGAGGCCTCACGCCCGGCTCCGAGGAGAGGATGGAACGGCCGCTGTCATAGGGATCGATGGCGTAGATCAAGGCCAAGATGGCCACCGTGACGGCCGCAGCCGTCGCCACAAGAGCGGTGGCAAAACCTCGCCAAGTTCCTGCTTTCGGAAGCACATTCTTAGAATTGGAAATAGATGAACTCATAATTGGCATCATCTCCAATCTTGAAAAGAATGATCACGAGGACGAGCGCGAAGGCGGCGGCAATCCAGCGATAGGGAGGCAGGCGGTGCACGAGAGCCCAGGTCGTCGGCCCTAAAGTGGCGATCAGGGCCGCAATGAGGATGGTTCTCCACTTGAAGGCGAAGCCGGGCGCGCCGAGGCCGATCAGCCCCTCATAAATCCTCATGGCTGCATCGAAGCTCGTGGCGCGGAACAGCACCCAGGTGAGCATGACGAAGACGAAGGTCAGGGCCCAGCCGAGCGGACGGGGCATGGAGAGCCCTGCCTTGCGCCAGAGAACGCCTGCCCCAAGGGCCAGGCCATGAGCCGCGCCCCAGGCCACGAAGGTCAGGCCCGCGCCATGCCAGAGCCCGCCGAGGGTCATGGTGGCGAAGAGGGCCACGAGCTGGAGGGCAAGGCCTCTCCGATTGCCGCCCATGGCGATGTAGAGATAGTCGCGCAGGAAGCGCGACAGGGTCATGTGCCAGCGCCGCCAGAAATCCTGAAGCGAGACCGAGCGGTAAGGCACATCGAAGTTCTGCGGCAGCAAAATTCCGAACATGAGCGCGAGACCGAGCGCCATGTCGGTATAGCCGGAGAAGTCGAAATAGATCTGGAACGTGAATCCGAGCGAAGCCTGCCAGGCCTCGCCCATGGTCACGGCATTGCCGGCAGCGGCAGCCTGGAAGATCGGGTTGACGTATGCCGCCAGGGGGTCGCCGAGAAAGACCTTCTTCGCAAGGCCGAGGGTCAGCTGCATCAGCCCGCGCGCGAAGCGCTCCGCAGCATCGGGACGAAGCGAGGGGCGCTCTTCGAACTGATGCATGATCTCGCTCCAGCGCACGAGCGGACCGGCGAGAACCTGCGGAAAGAAGGTGATGTAGAGGCCGTAGCGGACCAGATCGTAACGGGGCGCATTCCCCTTCTTCAGATCCGTCAGGTACATGATGTGATGGAACGTGAAGAAGGAAATGCCGAGCGGGAGCGCGATATCGTAATGGGGCGCCTGCAAGCCCGGCACGAGCGAGACGAGATCGGCAAAGAAATTGAAGTACTTGAAGACCGCCAGCACGAGCAGGTTGGCGGTGATGGCCAGCGGGATCAGCACATCGCGACCGGAACGCATGAAGGCCTGGGCGATGAGCCAGTTGATGGCGATGGAAGCCACCAGCAGAGGCGTGAAACGCCAGTCCCAGTAGCCGTAAAAGAACAAAGACAGCAGCAGGAGCACCGACAGACGCCACTCCGGCTTGAAGCGGTCAGTGAGCCAATGGAGGACCAGCGCGGCCGGGAGGAAGGCCAGCAGGAAGATGAAGGAATTGAAAAGCATTGCGACCGCAATTTGCCGGATAGGGCTCTATGCTATTTTGCCCGTGTTGCGGCGCTTATTGATGAATGAAAATAGAACGTCAATATTCGTAACAGTAATTCATGCCGCGCCGTCTCATGAAGATGTCATCATGTCGCCGCAGCTTCCGCGCGGCTGATCAGCTCGCCGGCTACATCCCCGATCTTCGGTGTTTCTTCGCGGATGAAGGGCAGCGGGCGGCAGACGGAGAGTGCGGCAAGACCGAATCGGGCCGTCATGAGCCCGTTCAGCACCCCCTCCCCGAGCTTCGCGGAGATCCGCGCCGCGAGGCCTAGGCCCAGAACCTGCTGCATGAGGCTGTCGCCCACCGCCACGCCGCCCGTGATGGCGAGATGATTCAGCGCCGCCTTGGCGAGCCTCAGGAAACCGAAAAGACCGGGGCGGCCGCCATAGATGCGCGCAAGAGTGCGCAGCAGCCGCACGGCGGCGAAGATCACGAAGGCCACGTCCACGATGGCGCGCGGGCTCACCGCCGTGACCAGCGAGACCTGCTTGGCGGCAGCGGCAATCGCACGCTTGGCCTGCGCATCGAGGGGCGCAAGCAGCTCGCGCTCGGCAATGGCGAGGCGGTCATCCGCGTCGATGATCTCGTCCGTCAGTTTTTTCAGCCGGGCGCTGCCCTGGGCGGCGGCGCTTCGGCCGCCATAGAGGGCGACGAGATCGGCAACGATGCCCTTGGCCGCCTTGTGATCCTTCACGGCGAGCGCATCGATGGCGGCTTCGCGCAGCCTTTCGATTTTCTGCTCCCGCCAGATCCCCAAAACCTCCCGTCCGATGATGGCGAGAAAGGCGAAGGCGGCAAGCACGGCAAGCGCCAGGGCCACCCAGCCGAGCCAGGGGGCAACTGCATAAAGGTCGACGATCAGGTTTTCGAGGGCGAGGCCCAGCCCTAAGAACAGAAGACCCGAGAGCGCAGAGAGCAGAATGCCCATCCAGGGCGCGCGCCGCCGCTCGCCCATGAGTACGACGACCCCATCCGCCGCCTCGATGGCGTCGAAAGGCTCTTCCGTGACCTGAACGGCACCGCCGGTCACGTTGGGATCGTCGAGGCGGAAGGCGCGAGGTTGGCGGCTCATGCGAAACGGTCCCCCAGCAGGAATTCAAGGGCGCGGTCGAGGCGGATATGGGGCATCTTCGCCATGCGGCCCGCCGCATCAACAGGCAGCTTCGGCGGCCTGAAGCGCGGGAAGCGGAACGAGCCGGGCTCGATGGCCCCATGGAAAATGGCCTCCGCCGATTCCGGCAGCTCGCCCGGAAAGATCGCGGCTTCCGTCTCGCCGTCGAAGATCTCATCCCCAACCCGCTCACCGGCTTCGGGAACGCCCGCCACCGCGCGCAGGGTCTCGCGGCCTTCGCGGATCGTGGTCTCCCGCGTGGCGCGGACAGAGGCGAGCGCCACGGTGCCGACCCGCGCCCCCGCCGCTTCCGTGCGGCGCGTGGCGCGGTTCACGAGATGGCGCAGGACCGCATCGAGCCGGTCATGGTCGGTGTGGTGGATGTGATCCGCCTTCGTCGCCGCGAACAGCACCCGGTCGGCGCGGGGCGAGAACAGGCGCGAGAACAGGGTGTTGCGCCCGATGCGGAACGCCATGAGCACCTGGTCGAGGGCCTCTTCCAGTTCGGCCAAGGCGGCGGGCCCCGCATCAATGGCGGCGAGCACGTCCACGAGCACGATCTGCCGGTCGATGCGCTGGAAATGATCGCGGAAGAAGGGTTTTACGACGTGGGTCTTATAAGCCTCGAAGCGGCGCTCCATGAGGGCCGCGAAGCTGCCCGGCGCGATGAGCTGGCCATTGGCCAAATCGAGCGGCGCGAAGGTGAGCGCAGGCGAGCCCGCGAGATCACCGGGCATGAGGAAGCGCCCTGGTGGCGTGGTAGCCACGGCCTCCGCACCGGCGCGCAGGGCGGTCAGGTAATCCTTGAAGGCTTCGCTGGCTTTCGCCGCCAGAACCTCATCGGAGGCGCCTGCGGGATCGAGCGCCTTCAAGGTTTCATGCCAGCGACCCGCGACAGCCGCACGGTCGCGCCTGCGGCTGGCTTCCACCGTCTGGCGGGACCAGTCGGCGTAAGAGGCATCGAGCAGCGCCAGATCGAGCAGCCATTCGCCGGGATAATCCACGATGTCGAGGGCAAGCGAGGCCGGGCCGGAGCGCCATCCGGCTTTGCGCTCATATTCAATATCCACCCGCAACTCGCTGATCCGGCTCGTGGATTGCGGCCAGCGGCGATCTTCTGTCAGCGCCGCCATGTGCTCCTCGTAAGGAAAGCGCGGCACCGCATCGTCGGGCTGGTGGGCAAGGTGCGCGCGTCGGATGCGCCCCTCGGCCGAGGCTCGGAAGGCGGGAAGGTTCGTACCCCTGGTCAGGTGATGGACGAGCGCGCTCGTGAACACGGTCTTGCCGGATCGGGCGAGACCGGTAACGCCAAGGCGCAGCGAGGGTTGGACGAGCTGGCCGGAGGCCTCCCAGAGCGATTGCGCGGCAGACCCGGCGCGGGAGGCAAGATCGGTAATGACGGACACGCGATGAACCTATTCTCTCAAGCCAAGCTGAAAGGTGGGGCTTGAAGTCCTATCGCGCAAGGCGGCTCAGTGTTCCTGCGGACGGTCCGGATTGAGGGCAGCCTCGATCTTGGCGCTCGCTCGCTCGATGGCGGCCTCCACCAGATCGGGGGTCGCCCGCAACGTCCCCAGCTCGAAGGAGGACATGGCGAGCATCACGGGGGCAAGGTTCGGCTGGGGCCTGCCATCCGCATCGAAAAGTTTCAGGTCGTCGTCGGGGCCGAGGCCCAGCTCCGCCACCATGCGGCTCACATAATTGCGCAGGCGCTGCTCGTCGGAGCCGCAGAGCGAAGCCACCTGCGGTTTGGCAGTGGTGGATGCCGTGGTCGCGGGCTCGCGCTTCGGTTTGGCCTTCTGGGCGACGAGAGGCTGGGGCTTTGCGGGTTTCGGCTTCTCGCCCATGCCAGCCGCGATGCTGGGCACCCGGTATTGCGGCGTCTTCGGGGTCAGGGAAATGGACAGGGACACGCGTCCTGGCTTGCCGCCGGGACCGCTTTTTGCCGTATAGCGCACCACGCCTCCCTTGCGGCGCGAGGCGAGATATTGCGCGCGCACCGTGCCGCCGATTCCGCGCACGGCGAGCGCCGCGATGCCGCCGATGCCGGTGGCGATCCCGCATTCGGGCGGCGCCCAGCGGCGCACGATGTCGAGGGCGGATTTGCGCTTGTAGTCGAGGTAGTAGCGCTTCAGCAGCAGGGCCGCCGCATCGGCCCCGTGATCGGCGGAAGCAAAGCCCACATGTCCCTCGCCATCGGTGGCGAGTTCCCCGTTCCAGCGGGCGCTCTTGATGCACCAGTAATTATTGAGCTTCACGCAGCGCGTCACGAAGGGCCGCTCGGCCTTGAAGAGGGCAGCCAGCGTCACGACCGTCTTCGGCTCCAGGGCATCGACGGCCTCGGAGCGCCAGTTCGTGACCTCGCGGCTCTGCGGCTCGTAGCGCGCCTGCAGCGTGGGCATCCCGACCGCGAGATCGGGAACGTCCGACACCAAGACGCGCGAGGCAAGGCTCAGCGCAAGAAGCGTCTCAAGCAGCATGATGAAGAAAAGTCCCCGCGACTGTCTGATAGTGTCGAGATGATTTCGGGAGAAACGATGGCAAGGCGGATATGTTCACACGTCATCGACCTTGACCGTGACGGACGCCCACGCCACGAATATCTCATGACCGCCAAACTTCTGATCCGCACACTCGAACCATCGGATGCCCAATCCTATCGCGACCTGAGGCTCGAAGCGCTTCGCGCGAACCCAGAGGCTTTCGGGTCAAGCTATGAGGAAGAGGCGCCGCAATCCCTCGAGACGGTTCGCGCCCGCATCCCCGCATCAGGCCCGAACGCGATCTTCGGGGCTTTCGCGGATGGCAGGCTCGTCGGCATGGCAGGCTTTGCGGTCTATGACCGGAAGAAAGCCTTGCACAAGGGTTTGATGTGGGGCGTCTATGTGCAGGCCGAATGGCGCGGAAATGGCCTCGGCAGAGAGCTCGTCCAGCGTGTCATCGAGCGTGCGTCACAGCATGTGATCATTCTCGAAGCGGCGGTGGGACTGTCGAACGACAGCGCGCGGCGCACCTATCACGCGCTCGGCTTCAAGCCCTACGGCATCGAGCGCAAGGCGCTTCGCATCGGCGATGTTTTCTACGACGAGGAATTGCTGTTCATCGAATTCGAGAACGCTTAATCGTCCTCGCCCGCGCCGAGCGATTTCGGCGTCACGAAGCGCTCCAGCCGCCCGGACTTGCGCTTCACCTCCGACCAACGTTCATGCGGAAAATCGATTACGGCGAGACCGGCGGTAGGATACTTGCGCCCGAGCCGCATGATGCCGTCCATGTCGCCCTCGCCGATGAGAAGGCTCGCGAGATCCTCGAAGCCGGGATTGTGGCCGATCATCAGCACCGTACGCGCTTCAGCCTCGACCTCCTGCAACACAGTGAGCAAACGCGAGACGGGAGCCTCGTAGATGCGCCCATCATTGCGGATCGGAACATCGCCGATGATCGGATGCACGATCTCCCAGGTTTCCTGCGTGCGGCGCGCGGGGGAAACGAGCGCGAGATCGGGCGCAAGAACCTCGCTCTTGATGTAGTTGCCCATCGTGACGGACGCCTCCTGCCCGCGCGGGGCAAGGGGACGATCCACGTCGAGAACCCCGGCGGGCCAGGCGGCCTTGGCGTGACGGAGAAGAAGAAGACGGAGCATCAGCGCCCTTCCCTCCTGGCGATGAAGGCGAGTTTTTCGAACAGGCTCACATCCTGCTCGTTCTTGAGCAGCGCGCCGTGCAGCGGCGGGATGAGCTTGCGGGTATCGCGCTCGCGCAATTGCTCGGACCCGATATCCTCGGAGAGAAGAAGCTTCAGCCAATCGAGCAGTTCGGACGTCGAGGGCTTCTTGCGCAGGCCGGGAACATCGCGCACGTCGAAGAAGATCTTGAGCGCTTCCTCCACCAGCCGATGCTTGATGCCCGGATAATGCACCTCGACGATGCGGCCCATCGTGTCCGCATCAGGGAACTTGATGTAGTGAAAGAAGCAGCGGCGCAGAAACGCGTCCGGCAATTCCTTCTCGTTGTTCGAGGTGATGATGACGATGGGGCGCTGCTTCGCCTTCACCGTCTCGCCCGTCTCGTAGACGAAGAATTCCATGCGATCGAGCTCGAGCAGGAGATCGTTCGGGAACTCGATATCGGCCTTGTCGATCTCGTCGATCAGCAACACGGGCCGCACATCGGACGCAAACGCCTCCCACAGCTTGCCGCGCTTGATATAGTTCTTGATGTCCGACACGCGCGTATCGCCGAGCTGGCTGTCGCGAAGGCGCGAGACCGCATCGTATTCATAAAGCCCCTGCTGGGCCTTGGTGGTGGACTTGATGTGCCAGGTCAGAAGCGGGGCGTTCAGGCTCTTGGCGATCTCCTCGGCCAGAACGGACTTGCCGGTGCCGGGCTCGCCCTTGACCAGAAGCGGGCGCTCCAGGGTGATCGCCGCATTCACGGCCACCGTCAGGTCCTCGGTCGCCACATAGCTCTCGGTTCCAGTAAAGCGCATCCGCTCATCCTCTGCTCGTTCAGCGAGAAGATGCGGAATGGAAGGGCCGGAGACAAGCCGCTCCTCAAAAAATGTTACTCCCTTTCAATTTCCCGCTGAATCGGCAAGCATAAGAGCAGATCGTTCGAGATGACCCGATGTCCAAGCCTCTGCCAGCCTTTCTCGCTGCCCTGATCCTGATTTTTGCCGCCGCAACTGCCCAGGCGCAGCAAATCGACCCTACGAATAAGGGCGACATGACATTCACGCGCCTGGATGTCTCATCGATATGCCCGGATTGCAGCGTGGTGCAGGCAAAAGGCGAATTCACTAAAAAGACGATGGACGAGTACCGCAACTTCGTCTGGAAGGAGCGCTTCAAGAAGAACATCTATTTCGTGTTCGACTCCAATGGCGGCACGATCAAGAGCGCCATCGAGCTGGGCCTGGTCATGCGCACGCTGAAGGTCAACACGATCGTAGGCCGCGCATCTATCCGCAACGGCGAGATCGAGATCGACCCGGCAAACTGCGCTTCAGCCTGCGTTCTTGCCTACGCGGGCGGCGTGACGCGAAGCATGCCCCAGGGCTCGAAGCTCGGCATTCATCGGTGGGCCCCCTTAGACAGCGAGTCCGGCGATGGCAAGAAGAAAAACAGCAAGCCCCAGCTCATGGATGAGGAAGGGGTCGCAATCGTTCAAAAACAGGTCGCCCTTCATCTCAAATACTTTCAAATGATGGGCATCGATTTGCGGATCGCGATCCCGCTGCTGGAAACACCTTACAGCAGCATCACCTGGATCACGCCGAAAGATCGGAGCTTATGGAATCTGGTAACGATCGATTCCAAGCTCAGCACGCCAGCCGACAGGCGCAGGCCCATCCTTTTCCTGCCGGTTACCCAACCCATCCCGGGCAAACCAACCCCGGGACAGGACAAACTACCCTCGAATGCCAACACGGCCCATCGGCTCGCAACAGAGGCCTTGCCTTCCGCTCTCTGATCGGCTCGAAGGAGCCCTATAACAAACTAGGGAGGACAAGAGCCAATGGCTTCTAATCGTTATCACAAAGACCGAATCGGCAATCACAAGCTGAAGCCCGAGACCCTTATGCTGGGCTACGGCTACGATCCGACCCTGTCGGAAGGCGCCGTGAAGCCGCCGGTCTTCCTGACCTCGACCTTCGTGTTCAACAGCGCCGAGCACGGCAAGGAATTCTTCGATTACGTGGCAGGCCGCAAGGAGCCGCCGAAGGGCGAAGCCGCGGGCCTCGTCTATTCCCGCTTCAACCACCCCAATTCCGAGATCGTCGAGGATCGCCTCGCCATCTTCGAGGAAGCCGAGGCCGGTCTCCTCTTCTCCTCGGGCATGTCGGCCATTGCCACCACGATCCTGGCCTTCGCTCGCCCGGGCGACGTGATTCTCCACTCGCAGCCCCTCTATGGCGGCACGGAGACGCTCATCGCCAAGACACTCGCCAATTTCGGCATCCATGCCGTGGGCTTCGGCGACGGCGTCGACGGAGCGGGCATCCGCCAGGCTGCCAAGGAGGCTCAAGCCAAGGGGCGTGTCGCGGTCGTCATGATCGAGTCGCCCTCGAACCCGCTCAACACCCTGGTAGACGTGGCGCTCATCCGCACCATCTCGGAGGAGATCGCGCAAGCTCAGGGCGGCCAGCGCCCGGTCATCGTCTGCGACAACACCCTGCTCGGCCCGCTCTTCCAGAAGCCGCTGAAGCACGGCGCTGACGTCTCGGTCTATTCGCTGACGAAATATGTGGGCGGCCATTCGGACCTGATCGCCGGCGCGGCCTTGGGCTCCAAGGAGCTGATGAAGTCTGTGCGCCTGCTGCGCTCGGCCATCGGCACCCAGCTCGACCCGCATTCCTGCTGGATGCTCGGCCGCTCATTGGAAACCCTGGCGCTGCGTATGTCGGCGGCGAACCGCAATGCGGAGATCGTGGCCAAGTTCCTGAACGAGCACCCGAGCGTCGTGAAGGTTCACCACCTCGACTATCTGGTTGAGGGCTCGCGCGCTGCCGAAGTCTACAAGGCGCAGAGCGATGCTCCCGGCTCCACCTTCTCCTTCGACGTGAAGGGCGGCGAGCCGGAAGCCTTCAAGGTCCTGAACGCCCTCCAGGTCTTCAAGCTGGCGGTAAGCCTGGGCGGCACGGAATCCCTCATCTCGCATCCGGCCTCCACCACCCATTCCGGCGTGCCGAAGGAAACCCGCGACCGCCTCGGCGTCACCGACGCCACCATCCGCGTCTCCATCGGCATCGAGCACCCGGATGATCTGGTGGCCGATCTGTCGCAGGCCCTGGCGACGCTGGGCTGATCCAAACGGCGTCATCCCGGACGGCGTCAGCCGATCCGGGATCGTGCGCAGGACAAGGCGCTATTCTCGTCGAACGATCCCGGGTTCTGCTCCGCAGCCCCGGGATGACGCTCCTGAGCCACACCTTTCACAAGCCATGCCTCGGCTTCATAGCTTGAGCGGAATTTACCCTTGCACTCCTGTTCGCCGTAGAAACACAATGCGTGCGAACGGAAAGAACAGATGACGACCTCGATTGACCTGCACGCGTATCAGGAACCCATTCTTTTTCTGGCAACGGCAGGCGTCGTCGTCCCCCTCTTCCATAAGCTGAAAGTCAGCCCGGTTCTCGGATTTCTGGGCGTCGGCGCATTGCTTGGCCCTTACGGCCTTGGCCGCCTGATGCCCGATTATCCCTGGATCGACTGGCTCACCTTCTCGAATCCCGAGGGCACATCGCGGCTCGCCGAGTTCGGCGTGGTGTTCCTGCTCTTCACCATCGGCATCGAGCTGTCATGGCAGCGCCTGCGCGTGCTGCGCCGCCAGGTTTTCGGGTTCGGCACGCTGCAGGTCGTGCTCTGCACCCTAGCCCTGGGTCTCTTCGCCTACAAGGCCGTGAGCTCCCTCGCCGCCGCAGCGGTCATCGGCATCGCGCTCGCGCTTTCCTCCACGGCCATCGTGCTGCCCGTGCTAGCCGAGCAGAAACGCCTCAGCTCGGCGGCGGGGCGCGCGAGCTTCTCCGCCCTGCTCTTCCAGGATCTCGCGGTCGCGCCGATCCTGTTCACGATCGCCGCCCTCGATACGCGCCAGCCTGAAGTGAGCATGCTCTCCTTCGGAATTGCCCTGGGTCAGGCGGCCATTGCACTCGCGATCATTGTCGGGCTCGGGCGCATCGTGCTCCGACCCTTCTTCAAGATGGTCTCCGCCACGAAGAGCCCCGAGATCTTCATGGCGGCCTGCCTGCTCGTGGTGATCGTCACCAGCCTGATCGCCGCCGTGAGCGGATTGTCCATGGCGCTCGGCGCTTTCATCGCGGGCATTCTTCTTTCCGAGACGGAATATCGCCGCGCCGTCGATACGACGATCCAGCCCTTCAAGGGCCTGCTGCTCGGCGTGTTCTTCGTGTCGGTGGGCATGAACCTCGATCTCGCGCGCTTTCTCGAAGCGCCGGTGACGATCCTGGCTGTTGCGACTTTCCTCATCGCCATCAAGAGCGTCATCATCTTCTGGCTCGCGCGCCCCTTCGGCCTCAGCGCGCCGGAAGCCGCAGAAACGGGCATGCTGCTGGGGCCGGGCGGCGAGTTCGCCCTCGTCATCATCGGTACCGCCATGACGGCGGGTCTGGTGCCCTACGAGATCGGCAAGAACCTGCTGCTCGTCACCACGCTCACCATGGTGGCCATTCCCTTTCTCGCTCGTTTCGGCCGCCGCCTGAGCCGCCAGCTCGAAAGGCAGGCCCCCTTGAACGCGGAACCCGTGGAGCCTCCGCCGCCTGAAGAAGCCGGGCGCATCATCATCGCCGGGTATGGCCGCGTGGGTCAGCTCGTGTCGGACATGCTCCAGCGTCACAACGTGCCCTATCTCGCCGTCGACATGGACCCGGATCGCGTGGCCGAGCAGCGCAAGAGCGGCAAGCCGGTCTATTTCGGCGACGGCTCGCATCCCGCTTTCCTGCACGCCTGCGGCATCGAGCAGGCCCGCGCGCTCGTCATCACCCTCGACACGCCGAGCGCCATCGAAGCAGTGGTGGCGGCAGCCCGGCAGGAACGGCCCGACATCACCATCGTGTCCCGCGCCCGCGACGCGAAACATGCAACGCGGCTCTATGAGCTGGGAGTCGATGATGCGGTGCCTGAAACCATCGAGGCCTCGCTGCAATTGAGCGAGGCGGTTCTCGCCGATATCGGCGTGCCCATGGGCCTCGTGATCGCCTCGATCCACGAGCGGCGCGACGAGTTCCGCACGATCCTGCGCAAGAACAACAAGAAGCCCGAGAGAACCGAATTCCGCGCAAGGCGCACGGTGGGGAAATGACGCCATGTTCCTCACCTTCTTCACGGAGCTGCGCGCGGCCAAGGTCCCCGTCTCTCTCAGGGAATATCTCTCCCTGATCGAAGCCCTCGACGAGGATCTCGCCGACAAGAGCGTGGAGGAATTCTACTATCTCTCGCGCACCTGCCTGGTGAAGGACGAACGCCATTTCGACAAGTTCGATCAGGTCTTCGCGCATGTGTTCAAAGGCCTCGAAAATCTAAGTCACGCGCTCGGCCAGGAAGAGATCCCCGAGGAATGGCTGAAGAAGCTCGCGGAGCGCTATCTCACTGAAGAAGAGAAGCGGCAGATCGAGGCCATGGGCTGGGACAAGCTTTGGGAGAATTTGAAGAAGCGCCTCGAAGAACAGAAGGGGCGACACCAGGGCGGCAACAAGTGGATCGGCACCGCAGGCATCTCGCCTTACGGCGCTTATGGCTACAATCCCGAAGGTATCCGCATCGGCCAGGACAAGAACCGCAATTTCCGCGCCGTGAAGGTGTGGGACAAGCGCGAGTTCAAGGATTTCGACGACAATGTCGAACTCGGTGTGCGCAACATGCGCATCGCGCTGCGCAGATTGCGCCGCTTCGCGCGGAGCGGTGCGCCGGAAGAACTCGATCTCGACGAGACGATTCACGAGACCGCGCACAAAGGCTATCTCGATGTGCGCCTGCGGCCCGAGCGTCGCAACGCGGTGAAGGTGCTGCTTTTCCTCGATGTGGGCGGCTCGATGGATTGGCATATCCAGGCAGCGGAAGAGTTGTTCTCGGCGGCGCGCCTCGAGTTCAAGCACTTCGAGCATTTCTATTTCCACAACTGCGTCTACGAGCATCTGTGGAAGGAAAACCGCCGACGCTTCGACGAGAAGATCGATACTCTCGACGTGATCCGCACATATCCATCGGATTATCGCGTGGTCTTCGTGGGCGATGCCTCCATGAGCCCTTACGAGATCACCCATCCCGGCGGCTCGGTTGAGCATTGGAACGAGGAAGCGGGCGGCGTCTGGATCAAACGCATCCTCGATCATTTTCCGAAAGCCGTATGGCTCAATCCCGTTCCTGAAAACCACTGGAAATACACCCAGTCCGTGACCCTCATGCGCCAGCTCTTTTCAGAGCGCATGCATCCGCTGACGCTGGAAGGCATAGACCACGCCATGCGCGAGCTGGTACGTTGACCCCATGACAAAGACCTATACCCATAGCCCCCGCCCGGTGGGCGGGCCGATCAGCTTTGCGCTCGATGGCGACCGGCTCACCGTGGATTCCGGCCGCAAGGTGCACGAGGTGCGCCTCGGTGCGGTCGAGACTGTCCGCATGACCTACGAGCCGGGCCGCGTCGGCCAGAAATCGTTTCGCACGAAAGTGACGCTGAAGGACGGCAAGAACTTTACCTTCAGCTCGCTCAGCTGGCGAAGCATGATCGAGGCGGAGCAGCTGACGGCGGAATATCGATCCTTCGCGCAATCCCTGTGCGATGCCATCGCAGCAGCGAACCCGGAAGCCCGCTTCATTGCCGGAAAGCCGTATTGGCTGTGGTTCTCGACGACGGTCGTTGCGATCCTGTCGCTGCTGCTGATGGCTTATCTGATCTGGCAAGCGCTCAACATGGGGTCCACCGGCGTGGCCCTGATCGGTGCGCTGCTCGCGATTGTCGGCGTCTGGCAGATCGAGCCGATGGTGCGCCTCAACAAGCCGCGCTTCTTCAGGTCGAACGCGCTCCCTGAAGAGCTGATGCCGAAAGCAGGCTGACCTTATGGCAAGCGATGCGCTTCAGGATTTGGAAGAGCCTGACATCACCACGCTCGGCAGCCGGATTGTCTACGAGAACAAGTGGATGAAGGTCCGCGAGGATCGGATCCGCCGCAAGGACGGCTCGCTCGGCATCTATGGCGTCGTGGACAAATCCGACTTCGTCATCATTGTCCCGATCCAGGACGGCATCGTCCATCTGGTGCAGCAATACCGCTATCCCATCGGCCAGAGGCAGTGGGAGTTTCCGCAAGGCTCATGGGAAGAACAGCCCGACGCCGATCCGCGCGATCTGGCGCGTGGCGAGTTGGAAGAGGAAACGGGCCTGCTCGCCGGCGACATCCAGGAAGTGGGACAGCTCTACCCGCTCTACGGCACCGTGACGCAGAGCTACCGCATCTTCCTGGCGACGGACCTCAAGCCGGGCCGCCGCCGTTTGGAGCACGAGGAACAGGACCTCGTGACCAAGGCTTTTCCGCTGTCCGAAGTGGAGACGATGATCCTGAACGGCACGATCCGTGACGCGGGAACCGTCGCCTCCTTCGGGATGCTCAGGCTGAAGAAGCTTATCTGATCGAGAGCGTTACGCCCTCACCACCAGCACCGAGCATTTCGCGTGGCGCACGATGGTGGAGGCGTTCGAGCCCAGGAGATAGCTCGCCATGCTCGGACGGTGCGAGCCGATGACGATGAGATCCGCGCCGGTCTTCTCGGCCTCGTCCAGCACGTCGTTATAGACGGAGCCCAAGCGCACCACGGCGGAGACGCGCTCTGCGGGCAGCTTCACTTGCGCCGCGAGCTTGGCGAGCTTCTTCTCAGCCTCGTCCTGCTGCTCCTGGTCGAAGGCCGGGGGCATGAATTCCATGTAGGTCACGGGCACGATGGCGCGCACATAGATGAGGCGGACACTGCCCTCGGAGGCGCTGGCGAGCTCCACCGCCTTGTCGAGGGCGGGCTGGGCCGCACCGATTTCACCGAGATCGACGGGAACGAGGATCGTCTTGAACATGGGTCTTTCTCCGGTTCAGCCCTGGCGGATGGGGGTGCGGACGACGAGGCCATCGAGTTCCGGGCGAACCCGGATCTGGCACGACAAGCGGGAATTGGGGCGCACATCGAAGGCGAAGTCCAGCATGTCCTCCTCCATGGGCTGGGGCTGGCCGGTCGCGGCCTCCCATTCCTCATCGACATAGACATGGCAGGTCGCGCAGGAGCAGGCGCCGCCGCATTCGGCCTCGATCCCCGGAATGCCGTTGCGGATGGCGGTTTCCATGACGGTCGCCCCCTCCTCGGCATCCACGGTACGGGCAGTCCCCTCGGCATCGATGAACGTAATCTTGATCATTGCGGACCTTTCTGTGACGGCGCATATTTAAGATAAGGCGCGCCGGATGACGAGAGACGAGCGCGAGGCTTGCCGTCTTTTCGCCGCATTTTCCCCGGTAGTGCAGGTTACTGAGCCGTTAACGACGTTCGCAAGTGGCAGGGGACATCGGGTTTCCTTGAACATGACCGGCCGCTAAAGTTGCTTGGTAAATAGCAGATTACCGTACGGAAGGACTGTCAGCAGTTTTTCCGTACAGGTCGGGGCGGCGTTTTATCCCTTGATGGTCAAGGGAACAGATTGCTTCGACCACCATTCAGTTGCGTCACGAGGGCGGATCATGGCGACCGAGAAGAAGAAGATTAAAGACCCGGCGGAGGCAGCCCTTTCGGCTGTCGAGCAGGCGCTCAACCTTGATGAGACGTTCGAGATCCCCTCTCCGGATCAGACGGAGAGCCGGCTTTCTTCCGACGAGCCCCGGCTTCCGGACATCGACGACCATGATTTCACGAAGGGCCCCTTCGCCCTGAACCCCGAGCTTCCCGATCGCCGCGACGATCGTTTGGACGAGCGTGACCTCGATCGCGACATCAAGCTGGACGATGCGCCCCGCTCCGGCTTCGTCGCGCCCGATCGCAATACCGTCGCCAACGACGACCGCCAGAATATCGGCGTGATGCTGCAGGCTCTCCAGGTTCGCCCCTCGCGCCGCTCCTATGTGTTCGCCACCCTCGCCTCCCTGCTCTGGCTCGGCGGCATCGGCTATTTCCTGTATTCGCAGGGCATCGTTGAGCCCCAGCAGCTGCTGGCCACCTTCTCGACCTCGCAGCTTGCCCTCGGCGCTCTTGCAACTGTCGCACCGCTCTTCCTGTTCTTCATCGCCGCGATGCTGACCGTCCGCTCGGCCGAGATGAAGATGGTGGCCCGCGCCGTCGGCGAAGTGGCCGTGCGTCTGGCTCAGCCCGAGAACTTCTCGACCGACGCCGTTCTCTCCGTCTCCCAGGCCGTTCGCCGCGAAGTGGCTGCCGTGGGCGATGGTGTGGAACGCGCGCTGGCCCGTGCCGGCGAGCTGGAAACCCTCGTGCGCAGCGAGATCTCCACACTCGAGCGCGCCTATTCCGACAACGAAATCCGCATCCGCTCCCTCATCGACGAGCTCATCGCCCAGCGTGAGGCGATCGTTTCCAATTCGGAGCGCGTGCGCGGCGCCATCACCGGTGCTCACCAGAACCTGATCGCGGACCTCGACGTCGCCAGCGAGCGCGTCGTCACCGCCGTCGGCAGCGCAGGCGACAAGGTCACCGGCTCCCTCGAGAACCAGGGCGACCAGATCACCCAGGCGCTCGGCCGCGCCGGCGAGCGTGTCGTCGAAGAGATGGCAAGCCGTGGCGTCGAACTCGTGGAGCGTCTCTCGGGCGCCAGCGAGGACATCAAGTCCGGCATCGCCGATGTGGGCACCACGATCACCACCGCGCTCGAAAGCAAGGCGCAGGACATCACGGGCGCCTTCGAGCGCACCGGCGACGTTCTCACCCGCCACCTGCAGGAAGGCGCAAGCCAGGTCACCCGCACGCTGGCCGAAACCGGCCGCGGCGTCATCGACGCCCTCGCCCAGCAGGGCAGCGACGTGCGCGAAGCCTTCGAGCAGACCGCCAAGAGCCTGGAAGAAAGCTTCGCCCTGCGCGGCAGCGAAATCACCGAGAAGCTCGCGGCCACCGGCGGCGTCATTGCCGACGACATTTCCGCCCGCACCGCCGAGATGCGCGACCAGATCGCTTCGGCCGGCCTCTCCGTGAGCGAAGAGCTCATGAACCGTGGCACGGCCCTGCGCGAGCAGCTCGCCACCACCGGCTCGGATGTGGTCAACGACATCATCACTCGCGGCAACGAGTTCCGCGAGCACCTCGCCATGACGGCTTCCGAAGTGGGCAGCCAGATCACCGTTCGCGGCAACGAAGTGCGCGAGCATCTCGAAGGCGCCGTGCGCATGGCCGATGAATCCATCGGCAGCCGCGTCGAGGATCTCGCCATCCGCCTCGAAACCGCCAGCCAGCGCGTCAGCGAGACCGTCACGGTTCAGGGCCAGGCTCTCGAAAGCAACCTGTCGCAGGTCGGCGAGCGCCTGTCCTACCTCATGGGCTCCAAGATCGAGGACTTCTCCGAGACGCTCACCCGTCACGCGGACGAAACCCAGACCCGCCTCGCCGGCACCGGCAAGGATATCGTTCTCGCCATCGCCACCCAGGGCGCGCGCGTCAACGAAGTTCTCAACCGCACGGCAGAGACGCTCACCACCACCGTCGACACCCGCACCCGCGAGATGGAAGAGACTCTCGGCTCGCGCCTCGAAGCCTTCGAGGGCGTCATGGGCCGTGGCGGCGAACTCGCCGACCGCATCTCCACCGAGGTGGGCAGCCTGACGGAAACGATCAGCGGCCGCTTCGAGGAGATGGACCGTCTCATCACCGTGCAGGGCCGCACCATGTCGGAAGCCTTCGCCGAGCGTGCTCGCGAAGCCACCTCCGCCATCGAGACCCAGCTCACCGCGCTCGAGGAGCACGCCACGCGTCGCACCACCGAGATCACCGCGAACTTCGACACCATCGTCGAGCGCGTGGACGGCGTTCTCAGCGCCCGCTCCACGGCCCTCAACGAGGCGCTCGTCGTGCGCACCGGTGAGATGGCCCGCGTGATGGCCGAAGGCGGCCGCGACGTGGCCAGCGCCCTTCAGGCCCGCGTGGACGAGATCAGCCAGGCGATCACCGCCAAGACCAGCACCATCGCAGACACCCTCTCCTCCAAGGCGGAGCAGATCAGCGAAGCGCTGGATTCCCGCGCCACCAGCATCAACGAAATCCTCGGCACCCGCGCCGGCGAGATCACCGAGACGCTGGAGAACCGCATCAACACGATCAACCAGATCCTCGGCGACCGCGCCGACGAGATCGCCGAGACGCTCGGCGCCCGCGCCTTCGAGATCAACCAGACTCTCGGCGGCCATGTGGACGCGATCGCCTCGACCCTCGGCAACCGCACGGAAGAGCTGGCCTCCACGCTCGATCAGCGCGTGACCCAGTTCGAGGATCGCGTGGTCAACCGCCTCGGCGGTGTCGTGGAAGCCATCGACGAGCGCGGCTCGGCCGTCGTTTCCTCGCTCAACAGCCGCATCGGCGAGATCCGCTCGATCTTCGACACGCAGGGCAACTCGCTCATCGAGACGCTCGGCAACCGTAGCGAAGTGATCGGCCGCGAAGTCGAGACCATCACCGAGAGCACCCTGCGTGCCCTCGAGGAGCGCAGCCAGACCATGCTGTCCTCGCTTCAGGACCGCACGATGGAGCTCACCTCCTCCTACATGCAGTCGACGGAAGCCATGCGCGTCGCCATCGACGCCGGCACGGAGCGCACGGTCGAGACCCTGCTCGGCACCAACGAGCGTCTGCGTGGCGAATTCGCCGACGTGCTCGGCCGCCTGCAGGATGCCAGCCGCACCCTGCAGCAGGTGGCGGCCTCCGCCGGCAACAACCTGGGCGCCGTCGAGGACGGCCTGGGCGGCCGCGTGCAGCAGATCGAGACGCTTCTGTCGGAGATCGCCGCACAGGCCAACCGCGCTTCCGATCAGGTGGCCGATCAGGTCGATGCCCTACGCAGCGTCTCTTCGGGCGCGATCCAGCAGGCCATGGACCTCGCTCACACCCTGGAAGACCGCGCTCGCGGCCTGACCGAGACCACCTACGAGCAGATCAACACCCTCACCCAGGCGGCCTCCGCCCTGGAGCGTGTCGAGAGCCGCATGACCGAGGCCCTGGCCAGCCGCCAGAGCGCCCTGGACGAACTCCTCGGCCGCATCGAGGAGCGCTCGCAGGATCTCGAATCCGTCACCCGCTCCTTCACCACCCTCGTGGAAGGCTCGCTCCAGAGCGCCGAGAACAAGGCGCGTCAGATCGGCTCCGTCCTTGCCGGCGCCGCCGAGACGACCACGCATGCGGTCGGCGAGCAGTTCGAGCGCATCCGCGCCACTACCAGCGTGGAAAGCGAGCGCACCGCCGCTGCCCTCCGCTCGACCTACGAGCAGGCTGCCGCTGAAATGGCGGAAGCGCTCAGCAGCGCCACCGCGAAGTTCCGTGACACCATGGGCGAACTGCGCGGCATGACCGGCCAAATCCAGCGCGAGCTGGAAACGACCCGCGCCGAACTCCGCCGCGGTGTCGTCGAGCTGCCGCAGGAAACGCAGGAGACCACGGCCAACATGCGCCGTGTGGTCGCCGACCAGATCAAGGCTCTCAACGAGCTTTCCGCTCTGGTCTCGCGCTCCAACCGCGTGGTCGATGCGGCCCCCGCCGCTCAGCCCCGCCGCGCTGCGGTGAACGAGACCCCGGTCGCCGCGACCATGGCCGCCGTTGCCGCCGCCGTCGAGCAGCGCATCGCGTCCCCTGCCCCGGCTCCGGCCCCTGTGGTTGCCCGTCAGCCCGAGCCGCGTCCGGCTCCCGCTCCGGCTCCTGCGCCTGTCCGTCAGGCTCCGGCTCCGGTGGAGCGCGCCGCTCCGCGCCGCGAAGAGACCGCTCCCGCCCGTGACGCCGGTGGCGCTCGTGGCGGCTGGCTCTCGGACCTCCTGACCCGCGCCTCGCGTGATGACGAAGAAGAAGCGGTTCGTGCTCCCGCCCGTGGTGGCCGCACCAACAGCCTCGACTCGCTCGACTCGATCTCGGTCGATATCGCCCGCATGATCGATCACGATGCGGCCGTGGACCTGTGGGAGCGTTACCGCCGCGGTGAGAGCAACGTCTTCAGCCGTCGCCTCTACACAGCGCAGGGCCAGCAGACCTTCGAGGAAATCCGTCGCAAGTATCGTCGCGACGAGGAGTTCCGTCAGACAGTCGACCGCTACGTGGACGAGTTCGAGCGCCTGCTCTCGGAAGTCTCCCGTGACGACCGCGACTCCACGCTGACGAAGACCTACCTCACCTCGGAAACCGGCAAGGTCTACACCATGCTGGCCCATGCGAGCGGTCGCTTCGAGTAAGATCGGCTTCGATTAAACGACACACGAAAACGCGGCCTTCAAGGCCGCGTTTTTTGTTGAGCCGGTTGATGTCAGGGCTCACCGCAAGCGTCGAAAGGAAGCGCCTTGGATCAATCCAGTATGAAAGTTCATCCGGATTTTCTGGCTGCTGCAGATCGCGTCTATGCATCGCTCGGACTCGAATGCTCCGCGATGCAAGTGGAGCCTGAAAGCGCCGAATATGGCGCGTGCCGCTTCGACCTCGGCGAACGCTCGGTTGTGTTTCGGGCCTCAAAGATTACACCCACGAAGATCGGGCAGTTTGTCACTTGCTGGAAGCGCATCGGCAACGGCCCGATCCAGCCGTTCGATACATCCGATGCGTTCGACTTTCTCGTCGTCAGCTGCCGAAGCGGAGAGCATTTCGGACAGTTTGTTTTTCCGAAGTCGGCGCTGCGTGAAAAGGATATCGTCTCGGATCAGGGCAAAGGCGGGAAACGAGGCATCCGCGTTTATCCGCCGTGGGATGAACCCGAGAGCCGTCAGGCACAGCGGACGCAGGATTGGCAGAGCGCGTATTTCTTGAAGATAGATGATGCGAGCTTGGATGAGGTCAGGGCGCGAAAGCTTTATGGGCTGGCGTCGTGACGAATACTGAACAGCTTCAGGGCTGCGTTCTTTGTTTGGTATGAGTTCTCTCCCTTGCAGAGAGGGATTAAGGGTGGGAGTCGCAAAGTCACAGCGTACGCGTCATTCAGAACACGCGAGGGCCGCCACGGTGCATTACCTCTCCCTAAGGGAGAGGTCGGACCATCAGGTCCGGGTGAGGGGTGACAGGTCTTTCCGGAAAGGTCTCACCCCCCTCACCCGCCGCGCTGAAGCGCGTCGACCTCTCCCGCCCGGGAGAGGTAATCAGAGCCTCACTTGTTTGAACCCACGCCCGATCGCCCCCTCCCTGCAACACAGAGGGACCGTCGTGTCTTCTGGCCGCCACATAAACAAAAGGCTCCGATCCGGTCGGAGCCTTGAACGATCAATCTGGATGGGACCAACACGCCTTAAGTCGGCGCCTTGTCCGTCACCGGAACCTGACTGCTGATCTCGCCCGGCTCCTCGCGACGAGGCAGTGGGCTGCCGCTAACCCAGCGGACGATGTCGAGCATCACGACGGAGAGCGTCTCGTCGAGGGCGCGGGCGGCGTTCGCCGCATCCACGGAGGCCACCGGCGTGCGGGCGCGGAAGATGCGACCGCTCGCGATGCGGCCGGTCTGGTCGCTGACGATCTTCACCGAAATCTCGACCACCGCCTCGTTGGACGGCGTTTCCACCTCGAAGCGGCGCAGCTCCGAGATGAGCTGGACGTCGGCCACCGCGCCGCTGCTGGGACGCGAGACGCCGCGCAGCTGAGAGGCGTTCTCGAAGGTGTTGATCAGGCGCGTCTGGACCAGGCGCGGCAGGTTATCGGCCCACTGCCCTCCTCCGACGAAGGAGACCGAGCCGCCCGTATCCTTCACCAGGATCTGCTGGGTGGCGAGGGTCTGGATGGCGGCGGGCTCGTTCACGAGCACCTGGACGCCGGAAGCGCGCCGAACGGGGGCTGTGGGCGCGGAGAGGTCATACGTGGTCGGTGCCGGACCCGACGAGCAGGCGCCGGCAAGCGCCGCCAGAAGCACGACGGGCATCAGGCGCTTGAGCGGCCGGGAGGTCGGGGAAGGAGACACGGATGATCCACGCATACGAGTTTACTTAACGGCGTCCATTGTATTGGGGGAGATTGGGTTGGCTACCGAAAAGAAACTGCTGTGGATTACGCTCGATGCTGCGCACCGCGCGGCTGATATCCCCCAGCGTCTTCCGACCTTCGACGGCCAGTGCCTCGTATTCCCGAAGCCCTGAATCTGTGAAGCGACCGACGCCTGACAAGACCCCCTCGATGCCGCTGGTGCGGCGGTTGAGGTCGTCGGCCAGCTCGCGCACGGAGACGGCGGCGGCCCTGATCTCGTCGAAGGCGCCCTTGCCCGCCTCGCCCGAGGCCGAGCCGAGGAACTTCTCGGCCCCCGCCAGGACGCCGTCGATCCGGTCGGCGGACTTGTTGAGCTTCTCGGTGATTGAGCGGGCTTCCTGAATCGCCTTGTCGATATCCGGACTGCGGCGATTCAGGGTGTCGGTGAAGTTCTGGACGTTGTCGACCGTGCTTCTCACCTTGTTCGGATCGACGGCCTTGGTGAGGTTCGCGATCTCGGACACGGCGGCATCGAGCTTGGGAGCCGTCTCGTTGAGGCGAGCGACGAGACCGGCCGTATCGCGCAGGATCTCGCCCACCGCCTCACGGTTCTCGCCCACGGTCTGGGTGAAGTTGTCGACATTCTCGACGATGCGGGACACGCGCTGCGGCTCGACCGCCCGGACGACCTCGTCGACGTTGGTGGCGAGCGTCTCGAGCTTTTCGGCGAGCGGGCCGACCTTCTCCGCCGCCTGCCCGATCTGGGCCAGGAAGCGGTCGATGCCCTCCGCGTTCTCGCCGAGCGCCTGTGAGAAGCGCTCCACGTTCTGGACCGTGCGGTTGATGGAACCCTCGTTGTCCGCCACGACCCGGCCCACGCGCTCCAGCACGTCATCGGCCCGGCGGGCGATGTTGCGGGCGGTCTCGATGAGATCCTGGAAATCGGAACGGTCGGCGAAGATCGTCGGCATGGGCTGGCCGGGGCCGGCCACCAACGGAGGAGCGCCCGGCTCGCCGCCCGAGAGGCCGATATTCGCAACACCCGTGAGGCCCTGGTATTCGAGGCGGGCGCGGGTATCGGCGCGGATCGGAATGTCGCGGCCGACCTGGATGATCGCCACCACGCGGCGCGGATCCTCGGGCAGCAGGCTGATATCGGTCACCTCGCCCACGCGCAGACCGTTGAAGGACACGGTCGAGCCTTGCGACATGCCGGAGACGGAACCGGAGAACACGACGCGGACGGATTGGCGCTCCTGGCCCCGGTTTCCGCCGGAGAACCAATAGACGAAGCCGAACGCCGCCGCGATCACCGCGAGGGTGAAGATGCCGATCAAAGCGTAATTCGCACGCGTTTCCATCGTAAGCCCTTACGCGCCGCCGGCCATGGCCGCGCGTGCCCGTTTTCCATGAAAATAAGAGCGGAGCCAAGGGTGATCAGAGGCCAGCATCGCCTCAATCGGCCCCTCCGCCAAAATCTTGCCCTCGCCCAGCGCCGCGATCCGGTCGCACACCGTGTAAAGGCTGTCGAGATCATGGGTTACCATGAATACGGTAAGCCCCAAAGTCCGCTGCAATGTCGCAATCAGCTCGTCGAAATCGCCCGCGCCGATGGGGTCGAGACCCGAGGTCGGCTCGTCGAGGAAGACGATATCCGGGTCGAGGGCGAGAGCCCGCGCCAGAGCCGCGCGCTTGATCATGCCGCCGGAGAGCTCGGAGGGCAGCTTGTCCGCCGCATCGGGCTTCAGGCCCACCATCTCGATCTTGAGCATGGCGAGTTCGTCGAGAAGCCGCTCGGAGAGGTTCAGGTGCTCGCGCATCGGCACCTGGACGTTCTGCTTCACGGTGAGCGCCGAGAACAGCGCGCCCTGCTGGAACAGCACGCCCCAATGCCGCTCCATCATGCGGCGCTCGGAGGGTGACAGATCGTCGAGGTTCTGGCCCAGCACCTCGATGGTGCCCGCGCGCTTGGGAACGAGACCGAGGATGGCGCGGGTGAGCACCGACTTGCCCTGACCCGAAGCGCCGACGAAGCCGAGGATCTCGCCGCGATACACATCGAGATCGAGGCCCTTGAGTATGGTCTTCTCGCCGAAGCCGACCTCGACGTCGCGGACGCGGATGATCACTTCGCGATCTTTAGCGGGAGCGGGATGGCGGCGTTCGAGCATCGGGATCAATACCTAATGGCCGCGAAGAACATGGCAAACAGGCCGTCGAGCACAATGACCATGAAGATGGCCTTCACCACCGAGGAGGTCACGTGCCGGCCCAGGGACTCGGCGGAACCCTGCACCGCCAGACCTTCCAGCGTGGCGATGATGCCAATCACCATGGCCATGAAGGGCGCCTTGATGAGGCCGACCATGAAGGTGTTGAAGCCGATGGACGCCCGCAGGCGTGTCAGGAACACATCGGGGCTGATGTCGCCGTAAATCCAGGCGGTGACGCCGCCGCCCATCAGGGCCGCGATGGACGCGATGAAGGTCAAAAGCGGCAGGCCGATGATGAGGGCGAGAATGCGCGGCAGGATCAGCACTTCGATGGGATCGAGCCCCATGACGCGCAGCGCATCGATCTCCTCGCGCATCTTCATGGAGCCGATTTCGGCGGTAAACGCCGAGCCCGAGCGGCCCGCCACCATGATCGAGGTGAGCAGCACGCCCAGTTCGCGCATCACCAGGATGCCGATGAGGTCGACCACGAAGGGCGTGGCGCCGAATTTGACGAGCTGGAAAATGCCCTGCTGGGCCACGATAGCACCGACCAGGAACGAGATGAGCACGATGATCGGCACGCCGCGATAGGCGATCTGCTCCAGCTGGTTGATGACCGCCGTGCCCCGGAACCGCCGGGGATGGGTGACCACCCGGATGAAGGCCGCAACCAACTCGCCCAGGAAGGCCACGCCGCGCACGAGATCGCTGCCGGCGCCGGCGACGGTCTCGCCCACATCGACGAGGAAATCGACGAATCGGGAGGGCTTCGCCTTCGGCTTCTCCTGGAAGCCGCGATAGGCGACCTCATTGAGAAGGATATGCTGCTCCTGGGTGGCGTTGACGAAATCGGACGCCAGTCCCTTCTCGCCGAGCTCATGCCGTGTCCGGTCGAGCACCCAGGCGCCCAGGGTATCGAGGCGTTGCACTCCCGAAAGATCGATGATGAGGTGGCCCCGGTCGGCCTGCTCCGCGATCTCGGAGGTCAAGGCCTCAACCGTGCGCGCATGCTCGGCGGTCCACGGACCAGCCAGCACGGCTGTGACCTTGTTTCCGGCGCGCTCGATTCGAAGCTGCGGCTCTTGAGCCAGGGTGCCCTGCGCCACGATGATCCTTCCGGGATTGATTCCGTTTGGTGATAGCGTGTAGCTGCGCCACAAGTCGAGATGAAGTTCTAAAGAGAAGAAGAGAATGCGTCAGCTCACCGTTTCCATCGACCGTTTCCCCATCGCGGGCAAGTTCACAATCGCGCGGGGTTCGCGCACGGAGGCCGTGGTGGTGACGGCCACCATTACCGAGGGCGCAGCCGTGGGACATGGGGAATGCGTGCCCTATCCCCGCTACGGCGAGACGGTGGAAGGCGTGGCGGAGGCCATCGAGGCCATCCGCCCGCAGATCGAAGCCGGGCTGACCCGTGAGGTTCTTCAAGCTCTCCTGCCCGCAGGTGCGGCTCGCAACGCGGTCGATTGCGCCCTCTGGGATCTGGACGCCAAGCGCTCAGGCATCCGCGCCCATGTGACGGCGGGGCTGACCCGCTGGCCGCCCGTGACCACCGCCTACACGATCAGCCTCGACACGCCCGAAGGCATGGCGGAAGCAGCCGCCAAGGCGGCCCACCGGCCGATCCTGAAGGTGAAGTTCGGTGCTCCCGACGGCGATATCGAGCGTATCAAGGCCGTGCGCAAAGCCGTGCCGGATGCAACGCTCATTGCCGACGCCAACGAGGGCTGGACGGATGCGAATATCGAAGCGCATCTCGCAGCCTGCGCCGAGGCCGGCTACGCCCTCGTGGAACAGCCCCTCCCCGCCAAGGCGGACGGCTTCCTCGCCAAGATCGCGCGCCCGGTACCTATCATGGCCGACGAGAGCGTCCATGACCGCGCGAGCCTGCAGCGGCTGGTCGGCCTCTACGATGTAGTGAACATCAAGCTCGACAAGACGGGCGGCCTCACCGAGGCCCTGGCGTTGGCCGATGCTGCGGAAGCCCTCGGCTTCCCACTCATGATCGGCTGCATGGTGGGCACGTCGCTTGCCATGGCTCCCGCCATGGTGATCGCGCCCCGCTGCCGTTTCGTGGATCTCGACGGCCCACTGCTTCTCGCCAAAGATCGCGAGCCCGGCCTGACATACGAGGGCAGCCTGGTCTATCCGCCCGAGCCCGCGCTCTGGGGCTGAGCCTTCAGCTTTCCGACCACGATCACCATGAGGACGAAACCGATGGCGCCCAAGGGCGCCATCGCCGCGAAGACGAGCGGGCCGACCTTCTCATAGATCAGACCGCTGCCGATGGTGGAAACCGCCGTCGTCAGGGCCGCCAGCGAGCCGTAGATCCCTTGCGCGCGGCCCCTCGCCTGCATCGGCGCGAGCTGGGTCAGCGCCGCCATGGTGCCGATATGGGTCGCGGCGAAGGAAAGACTGTGCAGGGTCTGGAGAACGAAGGTCACCTCTATCCCCGGATCGAGGGACATGCCGATGAAGCGGATCATCGCCGCAGCCGAGCCCAGCAGGATCAGCCCGACGCCTGAACCGCGCCCCACCGCACGACCAAGGAAGATGAACACCATGATCTCGGCGATCACGCCCGCCGCCCAGAAATAGCCGATGGCGGAATCGGAGAACCCCAGCGAGCGCCAGTGAATGCTGGCGAAGGCATTGAGCGCGCCATGACTGCCTTGAGTGACCGCGCCCGCGATCAACAGAAGCCACAACACTTTCGGCAGGGCCGGTGACGCGGGCTTCGCACTGCTCTCGGATTTCGCCGGATGGTCCGGCACCTCATCAGGAACGACGGTGAGCGTCGCTGAAATTCCGAGGATCGGGATGAGCGTGAGCGCCACGACCACCGCGCTCGGCCCGAAGGCCCCGACGAGATAGCCGGCAAGAATGTTGGTGATGAAGAACGCCACCGACCCGCTGCCGCGAATACGCCCGTAATTCAGGCCCGGATGACGCTGCACCGCATTGGTGGAGACGAGATCGTTGCCAGGAATGATGGCGGCCTGCGCGAAGGCCACAAGGGCCACGAGCGCGATGATCGTGACGCTGTGATCCGTCAGCATGAGCAGCGGGAAGCACAGCATCTGCCCCATATGGCTCGCCAGCAAAAGCCGCCTCGCGCCGAAGGAACGGTCGGCAAGGCTCAACAGGGGCGCCGTGGCGATGATGCGCACGATGATCGGGATCGCGACCACGAAGCCGATGATGGTGGACGACAGCCCCTTGCTTTGGAGCCAGAGCGGAAAGAACGGCAGATAAACGCCATGGCTCACGAAGCTCGCCGCCTGCAAGGCGCCCAGACGGATTTCGAGGGCTCTGGTGGGGGAGATCAAGGATTGAGCTTTCGGAATCAGCATGAGCGGCGAAGATGTCCATTAAAGACATGATGCCGCGACAGCCAAGAGTTGATCCGCATAGTTATGTTGACGAGCAGGCATGCGGCGATGGGCGTGCAAGGCCGAGTCAAGTCCGGCCATGACGGAAGACGACTGGCGTCCTCCCGGGGCTGCGCAGCAGAACCCGGGATCGCGAGACGAGAATAGCGCGGGATCATCACCTCTCCCTGAGGGAGAGGTCGGACCGTCAGGTCCGGGTGAGGGGTTACAGGTCTTTCCGGAGAGGTCTCGCCCCCTCACCCTCGCTGCGCTCGACCTCTCCCCACCGGGGAGAGGTGAAGTGGCGCCTCATCCTTCTCGCGATCCCGGCTCGGCTGACGCCGTCCGGGATGACGCCCTGTGCATGATGTTCCGCTTTTGTTCTTGACTTTGGTCCTAAGCTGGGCCATATTGGGGATGTCCTGGCTCGATGAGGGGCGCGCTCGCGAGGCGTCGTGATCGATGGAGCCGGGAACGGTCCCGGTTCGGTCTCGCAAGCCGGGCCGGGAGGCCCATCGTTGAAAGACACGATGAACGCCTAAAAGAACCGTGCGCGAGGAGCCGTCAGGTTCTTCTCACATTCCATAGCGAACCGGACGGCCTCTCGCGCCTCCCTCACCCCATACCTCGGAGCCACACGCTCGCGAGGCCATTCCCGCTCGCTCTTTGACATCTCACAAACAGCAGCGTGCCGGATCATAACCTGCATTCAATCAGGCTCTCGTATGCGCTGCCTGAATATTCGAGAAGAATTGCCGTGCGCTCTCACGCCACGTGAAGGTCTCGCCATAGGCTCTGCAACGATCCCGCGGAATCTCCAACGCTTCGAGAGCCGCCTTCCGCAGATCCTCGTCGACGACACCGCAGCCCGACGCACCGATCACATCGACGGGTCCTGTCACCGGAAAAGCTGCGATGGGTAGGCCCGACGCCAAGGCTTCGAGCAGCACAATGCCGAAAGTATCGGTGAGGCTCGGAAACACGAAGACATTGGCTGAAGAATAAATCCGCGCGAGATCATCGCCTGTGAGCGCCCCGAGAAAACGCGCTTCGCTGTATTGACGCTCGAGATCCTGACGCGCGGGACCGTCGCCCACGATCACTTTCGTGCCGGGCAGATCAAGGGAGAGAAAGGCCGAGAGATTCTTCTCCACCGCAACGCGGCCCACATAGAGAAAGACCGGTCCCTTGCAATCGAGCACGCGTTCATGGCGCGGACGGAACAGCACGGTGTCCACGCCGCGCGTCCAGCGCACGATGTTTTTGAAGCCGCGCCCGCTCAACTCACGCTCAAGCGAGGGCGTCGAGACCATCATGGCCTTCGCCTCGCGGTGAAACCAGCGCAGGACGCCGTAGGACAATCTCTCCGGAACCGGCAGGCGCGCGGAGAGATATTCCGGGAAGCGCGTATGATAGCTCGTGGTGAAGACACGCCCCTGCTGCCGGCAGGCCAACCGCGCGGAAAAACCAAGCGGCCCTTCTGTCGCGATATGCACGTGATCGGGCTGCGCTTGTGCGATCATGCGTCCGACGATATCGGGCCGCGTCAGCGACAGGCGGATTTCCGGATAGGTGGGCATCGGAAAAGAGCGGAAGCGCTCCGGCGTGAGAAACACGATCTCCGCACCGAAGGCAGGAGCCTGCTCCGCCATGTATTCCAGCGAGCGCACGACGCCGTTGACCTGCGGCCTCCAGGCATCGGTGACGATCATCACGCGCATCATGCAGCCTTTTCATTGAGAATGACGGGCTTTTCCACCGGCATCATGATTTCGGAAGGCGCGATCTCGAGGCTTGGAGCAGGCAGGCTCCTGCTGCTCTCCTCCGTCCAACGGATCAGTTCGAGCTTGCCGTCCCAATGCTCCACGACGACGGTGCAGGATTCCACCCAGTCGCCTGTATTCACGTAAGAGACACCGAAATTCTCGTGCATGGCGGCGTGATGGATGTGCCCGCAGATCACGCCGTCCACCTCCTGCCGCTTGGCCTCCGAGGCGAGCAACTCCTCGAACTTGCTGATGAAGTTCACCGCATTCTTCACCTTCAGCTTCGCCCAGGCGGACAAGGACCAATAGGTCAGACCGAGCTTTCGGCGGATGATGTTGAGATAGGTGTTGACGAAGAGAGCTGTCGTGTAGGCTCCATCGCCTAAGAGCGCGAGCCAGCGGGCATGGCGCACCACCAGATCGAACTGATCGCCATGGATCACGAGATAACGCTTGCCGTCAGCCGTCTCGTGAATGGCATGCTCGGCGAGTTCGATGCCGCCGAGACTGATGCCCACGTAATCGCGCAGGAACTCGTCGTGATTGCCGGGGACGTAGATGAGCGACGAGCCCTTTCTCACCTTGCGCAGGAGCTTCTGCACCACGTCGTTATGGCTCTGCGGCCAGTACCAGCCGGATTTCAGCCGCCATCCGTCGACGATATCGCCGACGAGATAAATGGTCTCGGCATCGTAGAGCTTGAGAAAGTCCAGAAGCGCTCCCGCCTGGCACCCCTTTGTGCCCAGATGAAGATCAGACAGGAACATCGTGCGCACACGGATCGTATCCACATCCCTCGGCATGCGGCGCCCTCTTGTTGCAAGTTCTCGCGCCCAGCCAGACAGGATTCGCGTCTCGCCCGCGTGACGTTCCGGTTGCGTTTTTGTGACAGCAGGTCGGAGTTCCATGCACACAGCGCAGGGACGCGGGAGCAATAATCACTTCACGAAGCAGGCGTGGCGTGTTCTTGTGCGGTTCCTTCGCTTAAGTGACTCGCCGTTGTGAAATCTCTCCTGTGAAACCTGTTCTGGGGATCTCCCTCAAAGTCCTGTCGGCTCTCATCTTCACGGTGATGTCGGCTGTCCTCAAGACCCTGATGGATCGCTACCCGACCGGGGAAGTGGTGTTCTTCCGCTCATTCTTCGCCATTCTGCCGCTCTGGCTGTGGCTCGGCTGGAAAGGCGACCTGATCAACGGCCTGCGCACGAAGAACGTGGTTGGACATTTCAAGCGCGGCTTTCTCGGAACCGGCGGCATGACGTTGGGCTTTGCCGCCCTCTCCTACCTGCCCCTTCATGATGCAATCGCCATCGGCTACGCCTCGCCGCTGATGGTCGTGGTGCTCGCGGCCCTCGTCCTCAAGGAACGCGTGCGCGCCTATCGCTGGACCGCTGTCGCCCTTGGTTTTATCGGCGTCATCATCATGCTGTCGCCCTACCTCACGCCGGAGACTTTCACGGGCGGATTGCTGGCAGGACCCGCCCTCGGCGCGAGCTGCGCCCTTCTGGGTGCCGTCTCCTCGGCGGGCGCACAGATCCAGGTGCGGCGGCTGACCGGAACGGAAAAGACCGGCGCCATCGTCTTCTATTTCTTCGTCCTCGCCTCGGCGCTGTCGTTCTGCACCATCATCTTCGGCTGGCGCATGCCGGACGCACAGGATCTCGCCCTCTTCATCCTCGGCGGCATCCTGGGAGGGGTCGGCCAGATCCTGCTGACGGAGTGCTACCGCTATGCGGACACCTCCGTGATCGCACCCTTCGAATACACCACGATGGTCTGGGCGCTCCTGTTCGGCTGGGTCATGTTCGGGGACCTTCCGACCCCTACGATCCTGATCGGAGCTGCCATCGTGGCCGCGACCGGCCTCTTCATCGTCTGGCGAGAGCGCCGCCTAGGCCTGGAACGCTCCCGCGAACTGAAAGTCGCGGCCCCAAAGCCAGGGGCCTGACGGGAAAACTCCCCCTGCGGCCTCTCCGGCCTTGACCCGCCCGGCCTCTTATCCCACAACCGTTTAAAGGAACGAGCGTACGGTTTTTCAGAACAGAGGCAGCGTGATGGGCGTCGAAGGCAAAGAGCGGCACCGGGACCTGGAAACAGGAGCACAAGTCTTGTCCGGCAATATGGGCAAGACGATCCAGCGCCTGCGCAAGGCCTATAACCTCTCCCTGTCGGAGCTCGCCGAGCAATCGGGCGTGGCCAAGTCCATCATCAGCCAGATCGAGCGCAACGAGACCAACCCGACGCTTGCCACCATCTGGCGTCTCAGCCAGGCCCTCGACGTCTCCATCGAGGGCGTGCTGGCCTCAGCCGACGAAGAGCCCTTCATCGAGAAGTCCTCGAAGGCCGATACGCCGATCCTCGTCTCAGACGACGGCAAGATGCGCCTTGCCATCATCGGCTGGATCAAAACCGTCGAGTGGCTGCAATGGTACGACGTGCAGTCGGAACCCGGCGGCGTGCTCGATTCCGACAGCCATCAGCGCGGTTCGGTGGAATGCCTCTCGGTGCTCGAAGGGGAGTTCGAGGTCGAGGTCGGCGGCGTGACCCAGCAGGCCAAGGCAGGCGAATCCCTGCGTTATCGCTGCGACCGTCCCCATTCCGTGCGCTGCATTGGCGACACGTCCGGCCGCGCCACCATGGTCTGCATCCTCAAGGCCGCCGTGATGGATTGAGGCTTAAGGCCTCAACCCTCTCAAGATTTCGGAGCCTTGTAGCCTTCCTTGGGCGGTAAGGAGAGCAGGTATTCCGCGATCGCCTTGCGATCGCTCTCCGGCAATTGCGCCGTGTTGCGCACCACCGAACCCATCGGCCCGCCGACCGTATCGAAATTCGGCGTCTCACCCGTCGTGAGCAAGGTCACGAGATCAGCTTCTGTCCAGCCGCCGATGCCGCTCGGGTCGGGCGTGATGTTGGGCACCGTACCCCTGCCCTCCGGATCGGGACCGCCGGCAAATCGCCGATCTTCGATGATCGCACCCACGAAGTTGCGCTCGCTGTGGCACTCCACGCAATGCCCAGGACCATTCACGAGATAAGCGCCCCGGTTCCAGCTCTCAGACTTGGATGGATCGGGCGTAAAGGCTTTTCCGTCGAGAAAAGCAAGCTTCCATAACCCCACGCCGCGCCGGATGTTGAACGGGAACGGCAGTTCGTGATCGGGCGCCTTACCTTCGACGGCGGGGAGCGTCTGCAAGAAGGCGAACATATCCGCCAGATCCTCACGGCTCATGCGCTGATAGGATGTATAGGGAAAGGCCGGGTAATAGTGCCGCCCATCGGGGGATGCTCCCTCCTGCATGGCGCGGATGAAATCGACGACACCCCAGGAGCCGATGCCATCCTGCTTGTGCGGCGAGATGTTGGGAACATGGAATGTGCCGAACGGCGACTTTAGGGCATAGCCTCCGCCGAGACGGAGTTTGTCGTCCTGGTTGGGCGTGGAATGACAAGAGGTACAGCCCCCCGCGAAGAACATGACGCGCCCTCGCTCCACATCGGGTGCTCGGCCGAAGCTCATCGGGGTAGAGAAATCCGTCGATGGATCGCCTCGAAGCAGACGATAAACTGAGGGCGATGTGAGCGCGAAGAAACCCAGCACGCCGACCAGCACCAGAAGACCTAAGCCAACAATTGTCTTACGCATTGCCCTTCCCAACATGAATCGGGCGGCTATGAAAGCCGCCCGCTCGATCATTCAAAATCGTCTTAGCTCTTCTTGCGGAAGTCGTTGTGGCAGGCACCGCAATTCTGCATGACCTTCGGCATCTCGGTTTTGAAAGTCGCCTCGTCCTTGATGGACGCCATCGCGGTCTTCGCATCCTGGTTGAACTTGGTCAGGATCCCTTCGAACTTCGTCTTGTTCTCCCAGATGCTTGGAAGAGCTTCGGTCTTGGGCGCATCTTTCGAGTTCTCAGGGAAGAGCGAGGCCGCCTTCTCCGAATTGTCGGCGAAGACCTTGAGACCGGCCTGAACCTTGGCGAGATCGAACGGCTCCTGCCCACGCAGCATGCCGCCGATCGGTCGCGTCTGGGCGCCCATCTGCTTCATCAGGTTCTGGCGCTGCTCGACCACATCGCCTTGCGCAATAGCTGCGGTGACGCCCAGCGTCAGAAGGCTGGCGAGCAAAATCGTACGCTTCATAGAGTTTTCCCCATTTTACCGTGCGGTGAACGGCTTCGCCGTATCGGCCCCGCTGGACGGGCATTAGGGCATATCTCCTTGAAAATGCGCACTGTACTTTAGAACAAATCTACGTGAGCAAGTGAGCTTATCCCTGCGCTTATTCCACCGGCTCACCTGCCAGTGCCCAATCCTTGAACCCGCCCTTGTAATGTTCATGGATATCGAGTCCCGCTGCTTGAGCGAACTTAAGGGCTCGGACGGAACGAACACCCGCCTGGCAGGAGAACACGATGCGCTTTCCTTGCGGCAGGGATTCCGGGTCGAAAGTGGAAAGCGGATGCAGAACGGCACCTGGAATGTGCCCGGCGGCATATTCGTGGGGCTCCCGGACATCAACCAGAAGGATCGAGCCTTCCTGGAGACCCTTCTTGATGTCCTCACGGTCGAGATCGACCACCTTTGGCATGGATGAGTTCATGTGAAAAACAGTTCTCCCTGCAGAGCCTCACTCATATCGGCTTTGCAGGGAGGATGACAATCGAGGCATTTCACCCGAGCGGCGGAATCCGCAACACCCAACCGGGCTGGATCATGTCGGGGTCCTTTACCGGTGGGGAGTTCGCCTTGACGATCTCGGTATACTTTGCGCCTTTGCCCTTGCCGTAATGCTTTTCGGCAATCTCCCAGAGCGTATCGCCCTTCTGAACGGTGTACATGGTGGCTGGCGCAGAAGGCTGCTGGACCTGAAGCCCGCTCGTATCGACCTCCGCGACGCCATAGGTATTGCCCAAGGATAGAATGATCTTTTCGGCTTCCTCCTGGGTCATCGCCTGGCCCGAGAGCTTCACCTTGTCGCCTTCGACCTGGATCCCGAGCTTACTCGCATCGAAACCATGTCCCTGGACTTCCTGCTGAAGCTTCTCCGGCGTCGCAGCGGCGGCGCTGCCGCCGAAAATTTTGGCGCCGGCCTCCTTGATGAATTTGAACAGACCCATGTGCATCTCCTCTCGCATCGACCGCCAGCGGCCAAGCAGAGTGAAGACGCACGGCCCAGGTTAAGAGTTCCGTTCAGGCCAAGCTCGAGAACACATCCGCCAACGATGGCAGCCGGTCCTTGAGGCGCAAGAGAGCAATCAGCTCGATCTGTACGACGGCCGTATCGAACTCTGTCTCGGCATCGTGGTCCAGCCGCTGCTCGAACGCCGTCATGATCTCATCCTTCGTGCGCCCCTTCACCGCCATGATGAACGGAAAGCCGAACTTCTGCTTATAGGCGTCGTTCAGCGCGATGAAGCGATCACGCTCGCCCTCCGTGAGACTGTCGAGACCGGCGGAGGATTGCTCGTTGCGGGAATCCGATGTGAGATCGGCAAGTTTCAGGCGCCCGGCGAGATCGGGATGTGCGCGGATCAATGCGAGCTTCTGCTCCCGGATAGCCTCGGAGAGCACATGCACCATGGCGGCATGAAGCCCTTCCGCCGTATCCTGTGCCGACGTGAACCCCGCATCGTAAGCACGCTCCGCGATCCAAGGAGAGTGTTCGAAAATGTCGCCGAATAATTCTGTAAAGACAGCCTTGCTCATCGTGCTCGGCTTCAGAGCCGCCGAGCGATGATAGCGGATCCAAAGTCGCGCGATGTCGACGCGCCGGGCGATCCACACATCGTCATGGGATGCCACATAATCGAGAAAGCGCGCAAGCGCGGCAGCACGTCCCGGGCGCCCGACGAGACGGCAGTGCAGACCGACTGACATCATCTTCGGCGCAGTCTCGCCCTCTGCATAAAGCGTATCGAACGTGTCCTTGAGATAGGTAAAAAACTGATCCCCTGCGTTGAAACCCTGCGGCGTTGCAAAGCGCATATCGTTAGCGTCGAGCGTATAGGGCACGATAAGCTGCTGACGGTCCCCATGCTGCTCCCAGTAGGGTAGTTCGTCCGCATAGGAATCGGCGCTGTAGAGAAAACCGCCCTCCTCTGCCACAAGGCGGTTCGTATGCTCCGACGTGCGGCCCGTATACCAACCGAGCGGGCGTTCGCCCGTGACCTCCGTGTGGATGCGGATTGCCTCCTTCATATGCGCCCGCTCTTCATCAGCGGAGAAGTCGCGATAATCGATCCATTTGAGACCATGACACGCGATTTCCCAATCGGCTTCCTTCATCGCGGCCACCGCTTCCGGGTTGCGCATGAGAGCTGTCGCGACGCCGTAAACGGTCACGGGCATCCTGCGCTCGGTGAACATGCGCCACAGGCGCCAGAAACCGGCACGTGAGCCGTATTCGTAAATCGACTCCATGCTCATGTGGCGCTGGCCGAGCCAGGGCTGCGCGCCTACGATCTCGGAAAGGAACGCTTCCGATGCACGGTCGCCGTGAAGGATGCTGTTCTCGCCGCCCTCCTCGTAATTGATGACAAACTGCACACAAATTCGCGCATTGTCAGGCCAACGCGGATGCGGCGGATTTCGCCCGTAGCCGATGAGATCGCGGGGATAGGTGGTCTCGGGCATGGGTCAGCTTCCTCGATAGGTGGAATAGCTCCAGGGCGTCACGAGGAGCGGCACGTGATAATGACCATCGGGCTCGGCGATGGTGAAGCGAATGGGAACGATATCCAGAAACGGTGGATCGGCCGTGGGCACCACGAGCGCTTTGAAATAGGAACCGACATCAAAAACCAATTCGTAAGTGCCTGTTCGAAAGGCCTCGCCGATCATCAAAGGTGCATCCGTGCGCCCATCCGCATTCGTGATGGTGCGCAGGACGGAGCGGCGGCCCTCGCCCTCAATGGCGAAAAGCTCGATGGCAATGCCCCTGGCGGGCTTGCCATTAGCATTGTCCAAAACGTGGGTGGAAAGGCGGCCCATGAAACCTCGCGTGCATGAAGGCGATCCGGGAATGTTTCGGGCGCGGCGCCCAGACGTCAAGCGCTCCCTCCCCGATAGTTCGGAAAGAACCGGGGCTCGGCCCGCCTGTTCTTGTTGAAAAAGGCCTCGGCCAGGCCTTTCGGAATTGCCGAGGCCGCCCTAGGCTAAGCCTTCCTTCATCTTCACAGTGGCTGCATGATCGACCCGCAAATCTCCGAATGGATCAGCCAGATCCTGCGTTGGATCCACGTGATCACGGCAATCGCCTGGATCGGTTCCTCCTTCTATTTCATCCATCTGGACTTGAGCCTGAAGAAGCGGGAGGGCTTGCCCGAGGGCGTCGGAGGCGAGGCCTGGCAGGTTCATGGCGGCGGGTTCTACAATATGCGCAAGTATCTCGTTGCGCCGCCCGAGCTGCCGAAGGAGCTCACTTGGTTCAAATGGGAGAGCTATTCAACCTGGATCAGCGGCTTCTTCCTGATTGTCTGGGTCTATTACCTGCATGCCGACCTCTACACCATTGACCCAGCCGTGCGCGCGCTCGCTCCGTGGCAGGCGCCGGCTATCGGGATCGCTGCCCTCGTGGTGAGCTGGTTCGTCTATGAGGGCCTCTGCCGCTCTCCTCTCGGCAAGAGCGGCCTTGCGCTCGGCATCGCGCTCTTCGCCTATATTCTTCTCGCGGCTTACGGCTTCACGCAGGTTTTCAACGGACGCGCGGCCTTTCTCCATACGGGCGCGATGATCGCAACCTGGATGTCCGCAAGCGTGTTCTTCATCATCATCCCGAACCAGAAGAAGGTTGTGGCCACCCTGCTTGCCGGCGGCTCCCCCGATCCGAAACTTGGGAAAGAGGCGAAGCTGCGCTCGACGCACAACAATTACCTCACCCTGCCCGTCATCTTCCTGATGCTCTCCAACCATTATCCGTTGGCGTGGTCTTCACGTTATGCGGTGGGGATCATTGCCTGCATCCTCATCGCAGGCGCCATCATCCGGCATTTCTTCAACTCCCAGCATGCCGGCAAGGGTTCGCCCTGGTGGACCTGGGGCTTGGCGGCGGCTGCTATTGTCCTGGCAATCTGGCTCTCGATCATCGGCAAGCCCGGCAACGCCAACATGGCGGACGCCTCAGCAACGGCTGCACCGGCTGCGGCCTTCGAGGAGGCGGCCCTCGCTATCCAGTCCCGCTGCTCCATGTGCCATGCGGCAGAGCCTGTCTGGGATGGTATTACGATTGCGCCCAAAGGCGTGCGGCTCGACACGCCGGAGGAGATCGCCCGCCATGCGGAGATCATCCGCATCCAAGCCGTTCTGACCCATGCCATGCCGCCCAACAACATCACCGAGATGACCCTGGACGAGCGCAAGGCCGTGGCGACTTGGCTCGCAACGCGCTAAACCGCGCAGCAGAGAAGCGTGCATTCAAGCACCAAGAACAATCCATGGAGGATCGCCCATGCCCGAACTCACCCTGAAGACCGCTCAGACCATTGCGGAATCAACCCTCAAGAGCGCACGCGAAAAGGCTTTCAAGCCGCTCGCGGTGGTTGTCTATGATGCACGCGGCTCGCTGAAGGCCCTGCTCGCGGAAGATGGCACGAGCCTCAAACGGGCGGAGATTGCCATGGGCAAGGCCTATGGCGCGCTGGCCCTTGGTGTGGGCTCCCGGGCTCTTCACAAAATGGCGACCGACCGGCCTTATTTCGTGGCCGCGGCCACCCACGCGGTGGGCGGACAGCTCGTTCCGGTGCCCGGGGGCGTGCTGATCAAGGACGCAGCAGGCCAGATTTTGGGGTCGGTAGGCGTCTCCGGTGATACATCGGACAATGACGAGATCGCCGCTGCAGCCGGAATCGAGGCCGCCGGGCTCGTTTTCGACGCGGGAGCGTGACAATTCTCCACATGCCAGCCCCTTGCCAACCCTGGGTTTCGAGGTTGTTACAGGGATAGCACTGGACATGAACAGTTGATTGTTCAACAAATGGGACAAGGTTACTGCCGTATCGGCCTTGACCGAGACATTACTAAAAACCCTGAGAAAATCAGAAAGGGAACGCGTCCGATGTCATCTTGGATCAAACGCACGGCTCTTGCTGCCGTCGCCACCACCGCCCTTATGGGCGCCCTGAACCCCGCCTTCGCGCAGGTGGTTTACAACCGCGGCAACACCGGCGAACCGGAGACCCTCGACACCCACAAGACCTCGACCGTGCAGGAAGCTCACATCCTGCGCGACCTTCTTGAAGGTCTCGTGGCCTATAACGCCAAGGGCGAAGCCATTCCTGGCCAGGCCGAGAAGTGGGAAGTGTCTGACGATGGCAAGACCTACCGCTTTACGCTGCGCAATGGCCTGAAGTGGTCGAACGGCGACCCGATCACCGCCGAAGACTTCGTCTATTCCTACCGCCGCATCATGGATCCGGCGACCGGCGCGAAATACGCGAACATCCTGTACCCGATCAAGAATGCCGAGAAGATAAACAAGGGCCAGGGCAAGCCTGAAGAGCTGGGCGTGAAGGCAGTCGACGCCAAGACCGTCGAGATCACCCTTGAGGCCGCGACCCCCTACTTCATCGAGCTGCTGACCCACCAAACCAGCCAGCCGGTCCACAAGGGCTCCGTCGAGAAGTTCGGCAAGGACTTCGTGAAGCCGGGCAACATGGTGTCGAACGGCGCCTACAAGCTCGCCGAGTTCGCCCCGAACTCGCACATCAAGCTCGTGAAGAACGAAAACTACTGGGATGCCAAGAACGTCAAGATCGACGTGGTCAACTTCATCCCGCACCCCGACCTCGCCGCCGCCGTGCGCCGCTATGAGGCTGGCGAACTCGACAGCATGGACGAGCTTCCGGCCGACCAGACGAAGTCTCTGAAAGAGCGCTTCAAGGAGCAGGTCAAGCTCGGCCCGTATCTCGGTTCCTGGTTCCTGGTCGTGAACTCCTCCAAGGCTCCCTTCAACGACGTGAAGGTGCGTCAGGCTCTCTCCATGCTGATCGACCGCGAGTTCATCGCCGAGCAGATTTGGGGCCAGACCATGCAGCCCGCCTATTCCTTCATGCCCCCGGGCCTCGGCAATTACGGCGAGCCCGCTTACATGACCTACAAGGATCAGTCCCCGATCGACCGCGAGGAAGCCGCCAAGAAGCTTCTCACGGAAGCTGGCTTCGGCCCCGGCAAGCCGCTGAAAGTTGAGATCCGTTACAACACCACGGACAATAACCGTAACTCGGTGATCGCTGTCGCCGAGCAGTGGAAGCAGGCCGGCATCGAGACTTCCTTCATCAACACGGACGGCAAGACGCACTTCGCTCACCTGCGTGACGGCGGCGACTTCGACGTGGCCCGCTACGGCTGGATCGCCGACTACTCGGATCCGAACAACTTCCTGTTCCTGGTGAAGAGCGACAACAAGGGCTTCAACTACGGCAAGTACAACAATCCGCAGTTCGACAAGCTGCTGGACGACGCCGCCAAGGAGTTGGACCTCAAGAAGCGTGCCGATCTCTTCAAGCAGGCCGAGGCGATCCTGATGAAGGACATGCCGTGGATCCCGATCATGTACTACGGCAAGAGCAACCTGATCTCGCCGAAGATCCAGGGCTACGTGCTGAACACGCGTGGCGTCTATCCGACGCGCTTCCTTTCGAAGACGCAGTAAAATAAAGTGCCGGAAAGGGGCGGCCTGATCTTCAGGCCGCCCTATTCTTTTATCCGTTATCGCGTTTCAACGGGAGGAGCTTGCCGTGCTCTCCTTCATCTTGCGCCGACTCCTTTCGGCCGTCCCGACGTTGTTCATCATCGTCACGATCTCCTTCTTCCTCATCCGTCTCGCACCCGGTGGCCCGTTCGACCTGGAACGCCCCCTCGAAGCGAAGGTGATGGAGAACCTCAATAAGATCTATCAGCTCGATAAGCCGCTCATCGAGCAATATTGGCTGTATCTTGGCGCCGTCCTGCGCGGCGATTTCGGCCCCTCCTTCATCCTGCGCGACTTCTCGGTTGCTGAGCTCTTCGCCCATGGCCTGCCGATCTCGATGACACTCGGCGCGCTGGCTCTCTCCTTCGCCATCCTCGTCGGTGGCACGCTCGGCGCCATCGCCGCGTTCCGCCAGAACAGCGCCGTCGATTACATGGTGACTGGCATGGGCGCGCTCGGCCTGACGATTCCAAACTTCGTCGTAGCGCCTGTCTTCCAGATCATCTTCGGCCTTGCCCTCGCCTGGCTGCCTGTAGCCGGATGGGCCAACGGCAATCTGCGCAACCTCGTCATGCCGGTGCTCGTGCTGGCCCTGCCGCAGATCGCGGTGGTGGCGCGCATGACCCGCGCGGCCATGATCGAGAACCTGCGTTCCAATCACATCCGCACCCTGCGTTCGCTCGGCCTGCCCACGCGCGTCATCGTGGTCCATGCGCTTCGTGGCGCAGCATTGCCGGTCGTCTCCTATCTGGGTCCGGCTGCTGCGGCGCTGCTCACCGGCTCGGTGGTGGTCGAGACCATCTTCGGTCTGCCCGGTATCGGACGTTACTTCGTCGAAGGCGCTCTCAATCGCGACTATACGCTCGTCATGGGCACCGTTGTGGTGGTTGCCGTCTTCGTTCTGCTCTTCAACCTCGTGGTCGATATTCTCTACGCCCTTATCGATCCGCGCATCCGTTACGATTGAGGTGGATCATGGCTGAAGGCGCTGTTCTTCCGATCGAAGCCACGACCGGTCCGGTTGTTACCGGCCGTTCCCTCTGGGCCGAGGCTCGTGGTCGTCTCATCCGCAACCGAGCCGCGCTCACCAGCATCATCATGCTGGGTCTGATTGCGCTCGCCTGCATCTTCGGACCGTTCCTTACGGGACACCCTTTCGACCGGGTCTATCCCGATTACGTGAAGGTGCCCGCGAGCATTGAGGCCTATCCCAAGGCCGACCAGATCGAGCCCAATCTCGAGCGTATCGGTGCACGCGTTCGTGCGAAGGCCGAGAACATCTCCATCGATAAGGGCGTCGTGCATCTCACGCTTGTGAGCACTAGCACGCGCCCTGTCGACGAGCGGCTTCTCGCCTATTTCGAACGCTCCGACCTCTTCGGCACGGCGAAGGTGCTCGAGCGTCAGGACGAAGGCCGCAAGCTCGTCGTCGACGTGCCGGTGAAGCAATACTACTTCTTCTTCGGCACCGACACGAACGGACGCGATCTTCTCACGCGCACCATGAAGGCTGGCCAGATCTCACTAGCCATTGGCCTTCTCGCCACCTTCGTCGCCATCCTCATCGGCGTCATCTACGGCGCGACATCGGGCTATCTCGGCGGGCGCGTCGATCTCGTGATGATGCGCATCGTGGATATTCTCTACTCGCTGCCGTTCATCTTCTTCGTAATCATGTTGGTCGTGTTCTTCGGCCGCAACTTCATCCTGATGTTCATCGCGGTGGGTGCCGTGGAATGGCTCGACATGGCCCGCATCGTGCGTGGCCAGACGCTGTCCATCAAGCGCCAGGAATACGTGCAGGCGGCCGAAGCCCTCGGCGTCGAAACGAAAGGCATCATCCGTCGCCACGTGATCCCGAACACGCTCGGGCCCGTAGTGGTCTACATGACGCTGCTCGTGCCGAAGGTGATCCTTTTGGAGAGCTTCCTCTCCTTCCTTGGCCTCGGCGTTCAGGAGCCCAATACCAGCCTCGGCGTTCTGATCTCCGAGGGTGCCAAGAACATCCAGGGCGCTACCTGGATGCTGATCTATCCGTCCATCACGCTTGTCGCGATCCTGTTCTGCCTCAACTTCATCGGCGACGGCTTGCGCGATGCTCTCGACCCGAAGGATCGATGACATGGCCGAACCTGTTCTTTCCGTTCGCAACCTTCACGTTCGCTTCCGCACGGGCGACGGCATCCTTCATGCCGTGAAGGGCATCGATCTCGACATCCCCGCCGGCGAGACTGTCGCCATTGTGGGCGAGTCAGGCTCCGGCAAGAGCCAGACCATGATGTCCGTCATGGGCCTTCTCGCCTCCAACGGCTGGGCCGAAGGCTCAGTGAAGTACCGTGGGCAGGAACTGGTCGGCCTCAAGGCCGACAAGCTCAATGCCTATCGCGGCTCCAAGCTCACGATGATCTTCCAGGAGCCGATGACCTCGCTCGATCCGCTCTACAAGATCGGCGATCAGCTGGCGCTTCCACTCATGACCCATGGCGGCTTGAGCAAAGCCGATGCACGCAAGCGCGCCATCGAGCTGCTCGAACTGGTTCGCATTCCCGACCCAGCCCGACGCATCGATGCTTATCCGCACGAGATGTCAGGCGGCCAGCGCCAGCGCGTGATGATCGCCATGGCGCTCGCCAACAATCCGGACGTGCTGATCGCAGACGAGCCGACCACCGCCCTCGACGTGACGGTGCAGGCCCAGATCCTCGAGCTCCTGCGCGATCTGCAGAAGCGCCTGGGCATGTCCATCGTGTTCATCACCCACGATCTCGGCATCGTGCGTCGCTTCGCTGACCACACTTATGTGATGAAGCGTGGCGAGGTGGTAGAGAGCGGACGCACCGCCGATCTCTTCGCGGCACCGAAGCATCCCTATACGCAGATGCTGATCGATGCCGAGCCGAGGGGGACGAAGGAGCCGGCGCCGGCAAATTCGCCCGTGATCCTCGATGCTCAGAACATTCAGGTGACCTTCGCGCTCGAGAAGAACTTCTTCGGCAAGGCCACCCATGTGCTGCGCGCCGTCGACGACGTGAGTCTCACGGTTCGCGCCGGCGAGACAGTGGGCGTCGTCGGTGAATCCGGCTCCGGCAAATCGACGCTCGGACGCGCGATCCTGAAGCTGCAGCCGGCTTCCGGCATGGTCCGCTTCGAGGACCGCAACCTCGCTCCGCTCGACCGCGCGGGTATGCGCCCGCTACGCCGTCACCTCCAGCTGGTGTTCCAGGACCCCTTCGGCTCCCTCTCCCCGCGCATGACCTCGGGTGAGATCGTGACCGAGGGCCTGCTTGTCCACGAGCCTAGCATCTCGCGCAAGGAACGCGACCGGCGCGCGGCCCAGGCTTTCGAGGAAGTGCAGCTCGACCCAGCATGGCGCAACCGCTTCCCGCACGAATTTTCGGGCGGCCAGCGCCAGCGCATCGCGATCGCCCGCGCCATGATCCTGCATCCGAAGCTCGTGGTGCTCGACGAACCGACCTCGGCCCTCGACCGCTCCGTGCAGAAGGAGATCGTGGAGCTTCTGCGCAATCTGCAGAAGGCACATGGCTTGGCCTATGTGTTCATCAGTCACGACCTCGCTGTCGTCCGGGCCCTCTCGGACGAGATCATGGTCATGAAGACCGGCAAGGTGGTGGAGCGCGGCACGGCCGAAGAGATCTTCGAGCGTCCCCGCGAGGCCTATACCCGCGATCTGATCGCAGCCGCTTTCCTGACAGAACGTGAGAAGGCGGAGCCCAAGAGCGAGCCTCTGGCCTCTTAAATCGGAACCGAAATCCATGGCGCGGACTTGACTCCGCGCCATGGCAAAGCTCGCATCCTATCGCGCCAAGCGCGACTTCACGAAAACCTCTGAGCCGCAGGGCAAGGCAACGCGGCGCAAAGGCTCCTCCTTCGTCATTCAGAAGCACGATGCCTCCCGACTGCATTACGATTTCCGCCTCGAACTCGACGGCACCCTGAAAAGCTGGGCCGTGGCGAAGGGCCCGAGCCTCGTGAAGGGCGAGAAGCGGCTCGCGGTCCACGTAGAGGACCATCCCCTCGCCTACGCGGATTTCGAAGGCACCATCCCCGAAGGACAATATGGCGGCGGAACGGTGCTGGTCTGGGACCGGGGTACTTGGGAGCCGGAAGGCGACCCTCATGACGGCTATGAGAAGGGTCGCCTCACCTTCCGCCTCGACGGCGAGAAGCTCCATGGCACCTGGCATCTGATCCGCATGGCGAAGCGTCCGCGCGAGCGTCAGGAATCCTGGCTGCTGATCAAGGCGGACGACGCTCATGCCCGAAGCGAAGATGATTCTGACATCCTCGAAGAAGCACCGCTCTCGGTAAAGTCGGGCCGTTCCCTAGAGGAGATCGCTCCCGAGCGAACAGCAAAGAAAAAAGCAGCTCCGAAGAAGGCATCCTCATCCTCACCGCAAAAACCAGCCGCGTCTGCGAAGCGTGCATCCGCTGCCAAAGCGGAGAAAGCGAGCAATGCCGCGGTGGCTGGCATTACCCTAACTCATCCCGAACGCGTGCTGTGGGAAGATCAGGGCGTCACCAAGCAGGAGCTAGCGGAGTTCTATGCAGGCATTGCCGATTGGCTGCTACCGCATCTCATTGACCGACCACTTACCCTGATCCGCTGTCCTGGTGGCACGGAGAAGAAGCGCTTCGTGCAGCGTCATTCCTGGGCCGGCATGAACGCGGCGATCCGCAGCACGATGGTGCCGGATACCTCTGGCAAGCTGGAAGTCCTGACCGTCAGCGATATTCAAGGCGTCATCGCTCTTGTGCAATCCGGCGTTCTGGAACTGCATGTTTGGGGTTCGACACTGAGCGATCTGAAAAAACCCGACAGGCTGATCTTCGATTTCGATCCTGGCGACGGAGTGGAATGGAGCCAAGTCATCGATGGAGCCTTCGCTCTTCGCGAGCGGCTGAAGGCAATGAACCTGGAGAGCTTCGTGAAGACGACCGGCGGCAAAGGGCTGCATGTGGTCGTTCCCTTAAGGCCTCAAGCGACATGGAAAGAAGCACTCGCTTTTACTCGCTCCCTCGCAGAGACTATGGCGCAGGACGAGCCGGATCGCTACACCGCCACGTCCATCAAGGATGAGCGTCAGGGCAAGATCTTCATCGACTACCTGCGCAACAACCGCGAGGCCTCCGCTGTCGCGCCCTATTCCACGCGCTCGCGCCCTGGTGCGCCTGTGGCGACACCCGTTGCGTGGGAAGAGCTGACGCTGAACCTCAAGCCCAACGGCTTTACTGTCGAGAACCTCAACAAGCGTCTTGCATCTCTTGCCCGGGATCCGTGGGCAGAGCTGGCAAAGATCGATCAGGTTCTGCCAGCACCGAAACGTACGTCCCGGAAGCGATGAGACCTCAAAACAGAGGAGCTTTCAAACCTTCCTTTTCAAAGACGGCTTGAACAGCAGGACGTGCGGCCACCCGCTCGGCCAATGCGTTCAGATTGGGAATAGCGCGCGGCGGACGCGGCATGCCCCTGCCCCAGCGGATCAGCATGAACAGGAAAAGATCGGCTGCCGAGAAACGATCTCCCACAAGCCATGTTTTATTGCCCAGCTGCTCGGAAATCACATCGAACATGCGCTCAAGGCGCTCGCGCGCGGCTTCCTTCACGGCTGGCGCCGCAGAATCTTCGCTCACATGCTCATGCGGGTAGAACCAAGCGCGGTACTCGGCCTGAGGTGTGTTGGTGAGATGCACCATCCACTTGTAAAACTCGGCCCGCTCCTTTGTGCCTATAGCCGGAGCAAGGCCAGCCTGTGGAAACTTGTCGGCAAGATACAGCGCAATGGCCGTCGTCTCGAACAGCACGAGGTCCTCATCCACCAGTACGGGGATACGACCATTCGGATTGAGCTTCAGATACTCGGCGCTCTTCTGTGCATTATTGTTCCGATCCACGAGACGCAACTCGAAAGGCACGCCGATTTCCCGCAGCATCATATGAGGCAGCAGGCTGGCGTTGCCGGGATAATAATAGAGAGCCAACATCGGATAAGGACCTTTCGTGACCGTGGTGTTACCTTCCTATGAGGCCTCCGCCAGAACGTAAAGATGGACGCGGCAGCCATCCAGATCTTCCTTTCAGGGACAGATGCCCTATCGTCCTGAGAAGCGTTGGGAGGGTCAGAATGACGGAACAGGAAAACCGCATCATTGCCGCTTTGCGGGTAAAGCCCGGCGATCGCATCAAGCTCAAGGACCGCGATCCCCGCGATTCCAGCCTCTTCGGCGACGAGCAGGAGACGAAAGCCGGAACGGCATCCCTAGCCCGCGATATCGATACCCTGCAGGATCGGCTCTATGCAGAAGGTTCGCGCGCACTCCTGATCATCCTGCAAGGCACCGACACCTCGGGCAAGGACGGCACGATCCGCAGCGTCTTCAACTCTACCGGTCCCCTGGGCGTCTCGGTGCATGCCTTCGGAACGCCTTCCAAGCTGGAACTGGAACACGATTATCTCTGGCGCATTCATGCGGCATGCCCCCGCCGCGGCACCATCGGAATCTTCAACCGATCTCATTACGAGGACGTGCTGATCGCGAAGGTCAGAAAGCTCGCCTCGAAGGAAGCTGTCGAGCAGCGCTACGATCAGATCAATGCTTTCGAAAAGATGCTCGTCGAGAATGGCACGACGATCCTGAAATTCATGCTGCATATCTCCAAGGAAGAGCAGAAGGAGAGATTGCAGGAGCGCCTCGACGACCCGAAGAAGCACTGGAAGTTCAATCCGGGTGATCTCGAGGACCGACAGTACTGGGACGAGTACCAGGATGCCTACGAGACCATGCTACGCCGCTGCTCCACGGACCATGCCCCCTGGCACGTTATTCCCGCCGATAGGAAGTGGGTGCGCAATGCGGCCATCGCCTCCATCGTCAAGGCAACCCTCGAAGAAATGGACCCGCAATATCCGAAGGTGGATTGGAAGCCTGCCGACTTTAAGATCCCGTAATCGATATGCCACCTTCGTCGATGCCCCTTGCCGAGAAGGGGTTTCGGCGCGACAATAATCTCATGAAGAGCATCCTCGTTCCGATTGAAGACCATGGCCAGATCGATAGCCAGCTCGAACTGGCGCTTCTGGTAGGCCGAACCTTTGACAGCTATATCGAGGGCCTGGCGATCACCCCCGATTATCCCGTGGTTCTGCCGGTGGACATTGCCATCGGCGTACCATCGCCGTTGACCCCCGAAAACCGCTTCGAGATGGCGCAGACCTGCCGGGAGCGGTTCGAAGGCTTCATGGCCACCAAGCAGATCTCGCGCTCCTCGGCAGGCCTGTCGGGCCTCAGCTTCGGCTGGCGCCAGGACGGCTTGATGGAGGACGCCTTCTTGGGAGCTTATGGCAGAGTTTTCGACGCCATTCTGGTTGGCAGGCCGGACGGTTCGAACGGACAGACCCGCCTTTCGACCGTCGAGGCCGCTTTATTCGAAACCGGCCGCCCGGTCCTCATCGCGCCGCCATCGGTGCCGAGAACCTTCGGCGAGGTGGTCGTGATCGCGTGGAACCGCAGCACCGAGACGGCGCGCGCCGTGCTCGGCGCCATGCCGCTGTTGAAGAAGGCCCGGCGCGTGGTGGTTCTGGAGCTTGAGGATTGGGGCGTCCCCGGCCCTTCGGGAGCGGAACTCGCCCGTTCATTGCGGATGCACGATGTGGCTTCCGAGGCCATCACCGTTCCCGACCCGACAGACAGAGCCGGAGAGACAATCCTGAAGGAAGCGGCCGCCCTCGGCTGCGATCTTCTCGTGAAGGGCGCCTACACCCAAAGCCGCCTCCGGCAGATGTTCTTCGGCGGTGCGACGAGCCATATCCTGAGCAACACGACCATTCCCGTTCTGATGGCCCATTGATGTTCCGGGACATTGCCGTCACGCTCGACGAGCGGTTCAACCGCCTGTTCATCGGCTCCGCGCGCCTTGAGAAATTGGCGGAAGGATGCCGGTGGGCGGAAGGCCCCGCCTATTTTCCCGCCGGACGTTATCTCATCTGGAGCGATGTGCCCAACGACCGGATGATGCGCTACGACGAGACGTCGAACAGTGTCAGTGTCTTCCGCCATCCATCGGGCTATTCAAACGGGAACACGGTGGACAGGCAAGGCCGTCTCGTCACCTGCGAGCATGGCAACCGGCGTGTGACGCGCACGGAGCATGACGGCTCGATCACCGTGATCGCGAGTCATCATGGCGGCAAACGCTTCAACAGTCCCAACGACGTGGTGGTAAAATCAGACGGCTCGATCTGGTTCACCGATCCCGCTTACGGCATCGACTCCGATTACGAGGGCCACAAGGCGGAAAGCGAAATTGGCGCCTGTCATGTCTATCGCGTTGATCCGCACACAGGCGCGATCAACATCGTCGCAGATGATTTCGTGCGCCCGAATGGGCTGGCCTTCTCGCCGGATGAAAAGAATCTCTATGTCGCCGATACGGGGGCAACTCATGTTGCCGATGGCCCACGCCACATTCGGATTTTCGATGTAAGCGAAAGCGGTAAGCTTACAGGCGGCGAGATTTTTGCCACCTGCACCAGCGGCCTCTTCGACGGCTTCCGTTTGGACGAAGCGGGACGCATCTGGACCAGCGCGGGTGACGGCGTACATTGCTACGAGAGCGACGGCACGTTGATCGGTAAGATCCTAGTGCCTGAGGCCGTAGCGAATGTTGTGTTCGGCGGCGTGAAGCGCAATCGCCTCTATATCTGCGCCACCACATCGCTTTATGCGATCATGCTGCTTGTGAATGGTGCGAAGACATTCTAGTCGTCCACTCCGGCGCGCCCCTCGACCGTCATGAGAGTAGCTGTGAGGACCGCGACGAGTTTTTCCTGTCCCTCGCGCTCAGCAAACACATCGGTCTGCGCCAGAGTGAGCGTGCGCCCGGCCTTGATGACCTTTCCCTTCGCCACGATGCGCTCACCGACTGCCGGCGCGAGAAGATTGATCTTGAACTCCGCAGTGAGAACGCCGGCTCCGGGCGGCATCAGAGTCAATGCTGCGTAGCCCGCCGCCGAGTCCGCGATGCTCGCCACCGCTCCCGCATGTACAAAGCCATGCTGCTGCGACACGGCAGGCGACGGGGGCAGCGCGATTTCCACCTGACCAGGCGCAACATGCGCGATTGATGCGCCCAGTGTTTCCATGAGCCCCTGCTTGGCGAAACTCGCCCGCACCCGGGCCTCGAAACTGGGGTCTTTAGGGGTCGATTCCGCCATGCTCGCCTCTCAATGCTCAAGCTCATTAAGGCATCTTCCTGACCTCTTGTGAATTGCCCCGGCTTCCCTCATGAATGCGGGCCATGAGTCACTCCACTTCCTCATCCGCCAAGATCGTGCGTTCGGGCGCCCTCGTCGGCATCGGCCTGATGCTGCTGGGCATGTTCATGTTTTCCGTCAACGATGTGATGGGCAAATGGCTCGTTGCCACCTATTCCGTCGGACAGGTTCTGCTGTTGCGCAGCATCGCGGCATTAGCCGTTCTACTACCGATCATGCACCGGCAGAAGATTTCGCTGCAGATCCCACCGCAGCCCGCTCTTCATGCCGTGCGCATCCTGCTCTCAACCCTGGAAGTGGCCTGCTTCTATTGGGCCGTCACCTACCTGCCGCTGGCCGACGTGATGACCTATTATCTCGCAGGTCCGATCTATGTTGTTGCATTCGCAGCCCTCTGGCTGGGTGAGAAGATCGACAAGCCACGCATCATCGCAGCCGGCGTCGGTTTCGTCGGCGTTCTGATCGCATTACGTCCTTCGGCAGCAACGATCTCCTGGCCCGCGATGATCGCGCTTGTCGGCAGCGTATTCTATTCCCTTCTGATGATCACGACGCGAAAGCTGCGAGACACTGACGACGGGACGCTGGTCCTGGGTCAGATCCTGGGCAGCCTGATTTTTGGCATCATCGCAGCACCCTTCGCATGGGTCACACCCGGCTGGCTCGATCTGGCCGGTCTTTTTCTACTGGGTATCGTGTCGATGGCCGCTCACGCTTGCGTGAACAGAGCGCTGAAAATCGCGCCTGCCTCTGTCGTTGCGCCGTATCAATATACGCTGATCGTCTGGGCGATCGTGCTCGGCTATCTCGCATTCGGAGACATTGTGGAATTCTGGACGCTCGTTGGAGCAGGCGTCATCTGCATAGCCGGCTTGGCATTGCTCCTGCTCGAACGTGAGGCCGCACGCCGTGGGCACGATGCGAAGGACATCAAAGAGCCGGTGCTGCCGGAGGCTTAATCCAAAGACCAATTCGCTCTCCACAATCTGCCCAAGAAACGTGCTTGACAGTGACAAGCGCCAGACCGTCAATGGCGCAACAAAAACACACATGGGGAGTGCCATGCGCCTCAAGCTCACGATCGCTGCCGCAACGGCAGGAATTTTCTTCGCTTCTGCCGCTTTTGCGCAGGACATCAAGGTTGCTCTGATTGCCGGCAAGACCGGTCCGCTCGAGGCTTACGCTAAGCAGACCGAAGCCGGTTTCATGATGGGCCTTGAGTACCTCACCAAGGGCACCATGGCTGTGAACGGCCGCAAGATCTCCGTGATCGTGAAGGACGACCAACTCAAGGCCGATCTCGCCAAGACCCTGCTGGAGCAGGCCTACAACGACGACAAGGTCGACATTGCTGTCGGCACCACCTCCTCCGCTGCCGCGCTCGCCATGCTTCCCGTCGCGGAAGAGAACGGCAAAGTGCTGATTGTCGAGCCTGCCGTGGCCGATGCGATCACCGGCGACAAGTGGAACCGCTTCATCTTCCGCACGGCCCGCAACTCCACGCAGGACGCTTACGGCGCCGCGGCGGCCGTTCCGGCCACCGGCGAGGTGTCCATCGCAACGCTCGCGCAGGATTACGCTTTCGGTAAGGACGGCGTTGCCGCTCTCAAGAGCGCGCTCGCCGAGATCCGTCCGAACGCGAAGGTCGTGTTCGAGGAATACACTCCTCAAAACGCCACGGACTTCACCGCTTCCGCGCAGCGCATCTTCGACGCGCTGAAGGACAAGCCGGGCAAGAAGATCATCAACATCATCTGGGCCGGCCAGCATCCGCTGCCGAAGATCGCCGACCTTAAGCCCGAACGCTTCGGCATCGAGATCGCACCCGGCGGCAACATCCTGCCCGCGATGCAGATCTATAAGAACTATCCCGGCATGGAAGGCGCTGTGTACTATTACTACGCCTTCCCGAAGAACGAGATGAATGACTGGCTCGTCGCCGAGCACCAGAAGCGCTTCAACGCTCCGCCGGACTTCTTCACTGCAGGCGGCTTCGCTGCGGCCTCCGCTGTCGTCACCGCCATCCAGAAGGCCGGCGGCACCGACACCGAGAAGCTGATCACGGCTATGGAAGGCATGAGTTTCGAGACGCCGAAGGGCACGATGACTTTCCGCAAGGAAGATCACCAGGCGCTGCAGGCCATGTACCACTTCAAGGTCAAGGCCAATGGCAAGGACGCGAACGATCTGCTCGATCTCGTGAACACGATCCCTGCCGACAAGATGCCGATCCCGGTTCGCAACAAGCGCTAAATCAACCGTGACGTCATCAGCAACGACAACGCCCGCGCTTGAAACGCGCGGGCTTACCATTCGTTTCGGTGGCCATGTGGCCGTCAACGACGTGTCGTGCCGGTTTACACCCGGCACGCTCACAGCGATTGTCGGCCCCAATGGCGCCGGCAAGACCACCTATTTCAACCTGATTTCCGGCCAGCTGCGTGCATCGTCGGGCCAGGTTCTGGTCGAGGGTGAGGATATCACCTCCCTCGCCCCATCGGCCCGCGCCAAGCGCGGTCTAGGGCGTGCCTTTCAGCTGACCAATCTCTTCCCTGACCTGACCGCACTGGAAAACGTGCGCTTGGCCGTGCAGAGTCGCGCTGAGGCGGGATGGTCGCTCTTCAAGATCTGGAACGAACGCCGCGATCTCATCGCCAAGGCGGAAGAAATACTTGAACGCGTGCGGTTGAGCGACAAGCGGCACGTCCCGCCGAAGGCGCTCTCGCATGGTGACCAGCGGAAGCTCGAAGTCGCCCTTCTGATCGCGATGGAGCCCAAGGTGTTCATGTTCGACGAGCCGACTGCCGGCATGAGCGTCGACGAAGTGCCGACGGTTCTAGAACTCATTCAGGACATCAAGCAGCGCGGCGATGCGACTGTGCTTCTCGTGGAGCACAAAATGGATGTCGTGCGCTCGCTCGCCGACCGCATCATCGTGCTGCATAACGGCTCGCTCGTGGCCGACGGCGACCCGGCCGAGGTGATTGCCTCCCCTGTGGTGCAGGAAGCCTATCTCGGTGTGGAGGTGGCAAATGGCTGAACCTCTTCTCCAGCTTTCGGGCGTTCACACGCATATCGGCCCCTATCATATCCTGCACGGCGTGGATTTCGCCATTCCCGCAGGCCAGCTCACCATGCTCCTCGGACGCAACGGCGCGGGCAAGACGACGACGCTGCGCACGATCATGGGCCTGTGGCAGGCCTCGTCCGGTGCGATCCGGTTCGACGGCCAGGACATTACCAAGAACAGCACGCCGAATATCGCGCGTGCCGGCATCGGCTACGTGCCGGAATCCATGGCAATCTTCACGGATCTCACCGTGCGCGAAAACATCGTGCTCGCCGCCCGCAGTGGGCCGGTGGATTCCGCGCGTCTCGATTGGATGCTCGGTCTCTTCCCCGCGCTGAAGCGTTTCTGGAACCTCCCTGCGGGCAATCTCTCCGGCGGTCAGAAGCAGATGCTCGCGATCGCTCGCGCCATTGCCGAGCCGCGCCGTCTCCTGCTCATCGACGAGCCCACCAAGGGCCTCGCGCCCGTTATGGTGCGCAGCATGATCGAAGCGTTCAAGGCTTTGAAAGCTGCCGGCGAAACAATTCTGCTCGTGGAGCAGAATTTCTATGCCGCCTCCGCGCTCGGCGATAATGTGATCGTCATGGATGACGGACGTATCGTGCATTCCGGCGCCATGCGCGAGATGGTGGAGGACAAGAACCTGCAGCAGCGCCTGCTCGGCCTTTCCCTGGATGCTCACCAATGACCGATATGGCTGTTGAAACCACCACGTCGTCCGAGCCATTGCCGCGCACCAAGACGGATTGGCTGCCGCTCCTGCTCGTCCCGGCTCTCGCCCTCCTCGCCCTGCCTTTCATCGGCAGCGGTTCGACCTGGGTGACCCTCACCGTCGCAGGCCTTGCCATGGGGATGATGATCTTTCTCATGGCATCTGGCCTCACGCTGGTGTTCGGCCTCATGGACATCATCAATTTCGGCCACGGCGTCTTCATCTCGCTTGGCGCCTACGCAACTCTCATCGTTCTCGGGCCGCTTGCAGGCTGGGGCCAAGCGGATTCCGTGTGGTTGAACCTCGGACTTCTCTTTCTGTGCATCGTCGTCGCCATGGCTGTGACCGGCGTTGTCGGTGCGGTGTTCGAGCGCGTCATCGTACGCCCGGTTTATGGCAGTCACCTCAAGCAGATCCTGGTCACCATGGGCGGCCTGATCGTCGCCGAGCAGGCGATCCATGCGATCTGGGGTGCATCGCCCATTCCGCTGCAGCTGCCGCAAACCCTGCGCGGCGCCTTCGTCATCGGCGATATCGTGATGGAGCGTTATCGCGTGGTAGCCGTGTGCATCGGCCTCGTGGTCTTCATCGGTATGCAGTTGCTCCTCAACCGCACCCGCATCGGTCTTCTCATCCGCGCGGGCGTCGAGAACCCGGAGATGGTCGAGGCTCTCGGCTACCGTATCCGCCGCCTGTTCGTAAGTGTGTTCGTGGCGGGCTCCGCGCTCGCTGGCCTCGGTGGTGTCATGTGGGCGTTCTACCGCCAGACGCTGACCGCAGGCATGGGCATGGAAGTGATGGTGCTGGTGTTCATCGTCATCATCATCGGCGGCCTCGGCTCCGTTGGCGGCTGCTTCGTCGGCTCGATTCTCGTAGCGTTGGTCGCCAATTATGTCGGCTTCCTTGAGCCGAAGCTGGCGCTTATTTCGAATATCCTTGTCATGGCCCTCGTGCTGATATGGCGTCCGCAGGGCCTCTTTCCGGTAGCGCGTCGATGAGCACATCCCCTGCCTTGCCTCTGGCATTCGATGAAACCCGCAAGAGCGGCGGCGCCCTGAGCAGCATCCTGTCTTCGGACATGCCGCGCTCGAAGGCTTTGACCTTCATTCTTCTCGCGATTTTCGTGGTCCTGGCCGCAACGCCGTTCCTGTTCTCCGGCAGCCAGCCCTTGAGCACGGCTGCGAAGATCTGCGTCTTCATCGTGCTGGTCGCAAGCTATGACCTGCTGCTCGGCTATACCGGCATCGTGTCTTTTGCCCACACCATGTTCTTCGGCATCGGCGGCTACGGCATTGCCATTGCATTGGAGCGTCTTGGCGCCACCTGGACATCGGTCGTGGTCGGGCTCCTCGCAGCATTGGTTCTCTCTGCTTTGCTCGCGGTGGCTATTGGCCTTCTATCCCTGCGCGTACGAGCGATCTTCTTCTCGATGATCACGCTCGCGGTGGCTTCCGCCATGGCGGTGCTGGCCTCCCAGCTATCGGACATTACCGGCGGCGAGGATGGCCTCTCATTCCAGCTGCCTTCGGAGCTCCGCCCTGCCTTCCGGCTGCTTTCCGAGCCGATCTTCGGCGTATCCATCAACGGGCGCCTCGTTGCCTATTACATGGTGTTCTTCGTCGCCCTGCTGATGTTCCTGCTACTGCTGCGCATCGTGAACTCCCCGTTCGGGCGTGTGCTGCAGGCGATCCGCGAGAATGAGTTCCGCGCTGAGGCGCTGGGCTACCGTGTGGTGGCTTATCGCACCATGGCCTCCGTCATCTCGGCCTTGGTCGCGACCGTAGCCGGCGCTCTCATGGCCCTGTGGCTGCGCTACAATGGCCCGGATACCACCCTCTCCTTCTCCATCATGATCGACATCCTGCTCATGGTAGTGATCGGCGGTATGGGAACGATGTACGGTTCGGTGATTGGTGCCGCCCTGTTCGTGCTCGCGCAGAGCTACCTGCAGGTTCTCATGGATGCCGGCAGCAAGGCCCTCGCTGGAATGCCTGTGCTGCCGAACCTGGTCCATCCGGATCGCTGGCTGCTCTGGCTCGGCGCCCTGTTCGTGATCAGCGTCTATGCCTTCCCGGGTGGCATCGTGGGGCGCCTGCGCCAAACAAAGAGATAAGGCACAGACGGAAACTTAGCCGGTCTCGAGCGTTCTCCTCAAAAGAGCGGAGGAAGCGTCCATGAGCCGTGCCTTTGTTCGCGAGCCTGAGGGTGGTGAGGCCTTTGAGGACCTCCCCGAGCGGACCCTGAGCCCGCATCATCTCGTGACTTCATCGGGGCTTGCCCAGATGGAAGCCGAGATCGAGCGTCTTGAAAGTCGTCTTGAAGACGCGAAGGCTTTGGATGACAAAGCCGAGATAACCCGTGTCTGGCGCGACCTTCGTTACTGGTCTGCTCGGCGCGTGACGGCAGAGCTGATACCTCCCCCGGCCGATACCGCCCATGTGCGCTTCGGTGCCCGGGTCACCATTGAGCGTGAGGATGGCCGACAGCTGACTTATCGGATCGTCGGCGAAGACGAAGCCGACCCTACCAAAGGCAGCATCTCCTACGTTTCCCCTCTCGCACAAGCGCTTATGGGTAAGGAGATCGGCGACGTCATACCGTTAGGTTCGGCGCAGGCAGAGATCATCAATATCTCGACCTGAGGGATCGCTCCCTCAGGCGACGCCATTCTCTTTCAGAGCGGCATAATAGGCCCGCTTCGCTTCATACATCAGCAGATCAGCTCGCCGGACGATGGCTTCGAGCCGCTCACCGGGCTCGCTCGTGGCAAGGCCCATCGAGAAGCTGAGGGGCAGTCCTGTGTAGAACTGATTGTTGACCTCGAGCAGGTTCTCGATGCTCTCCAGTACGAGCTTACCATCGCGCTCATCCGTTCCAGGAAGCAGCAATGCAAACTCATCGCCGCCAATCCTCGCGGCACAACGAGGCTTGTCGACGGCCTTACTCAAAACCTCGCCAGCCCTCCGCAGCAGAGCATCTCCAGCAGCATGGCCTAACTGATCATTGGCCATTTTCAAGCCATTGAGATCGATGATGATCACGGTGACGGGAAGTGGCCCTTTGCGCTCCAGCCGGTTGAGCTCATCGACATAAAAGGACCGGTTGTAGAGCTTGGTCAACACATCATGCTTGCCGAGATACTCCAGATAAGCCTCGGCACGTTTGCGCGCGGTGATGTCGGTCAATGCCACCTGCACGAGCGACCAGTCATGCTCGTATCCAGGCAGCACGGAGAATTGAAGGTGCAAGTGCAGCTCGTCGCCGGCCAGCGAATAGTTCACGACTTCCCGCTGCTGGAAGATCTTGTCATTCCATAGATCGATCAGCTGCTCACGAAAGCTCTCACGCATTTCATCCCGGAGAACGTCTGCCAGATTGCCGAGTAGTGTCTTCTTGTCGGGCGCGGCAAAGAGTTCGAGCGTGTGACGATTGACGTCGATGACGCGGATCTCGCTCATGCATCGGGAGACGAACTCGGGATGCACATCGGTGAAGGTGCGAAAATCGCTGATCCCCTGCCGCCTGACGTCCTCCAGCAGCTGCTTGACCGCGCTGAAATCCTCGACCCAAAGAGAGACAGGAGAATGCTCGAAAAGACCGCGGGCATAAGCCTCGCTGACGGAAAGGTCCCGACGCGCGGTCTCTCTCTCCGTCACATCCTCGATTGCGACGAGAACACGATCCCAGCGTTCCTCATGACCCGGTAGGATCGTGCCCTTGAGTTGAATATCGAGGCGCTTTCCCGACAGGCTGTAATTGACGGTATTGCCGCCGAAGTCGGGCTTTCCCTCCCAAAGCTGAACCAACTCATCGATATGAGTTCTCAGCATGTCGGCGCGAAAAATCTTGTCGAGGTTTTCAACCAGATGTCCGATATCCTCGGCCTCGAAGAGGTTCAGCGTCTTGCGGTTGACCTTGATCACGCGAATTCGGCTCGAGCAGGCTCGCACACGCTCGGGATCCGCTTTGAGGTGTTCCCTCAACGAGCTGATGCCGGCCGCGCGCCATTCATCGAAGAGCTGCTTCACGCCACTGTAATCCTCCAACCAGAGGGAGACCGGAGCCAAATCGAACATCCGGGCATCGTCCTGTTGGTTATCTGGGTTGGAAGCTATCGAAGGGCTGGCGCTGGAATGAAGCATGGAGAGCCTACGGGGTCGACATTGCTCTGGCAATTCACCCTGTCAGGGCCATGTAATACTAGATCAAAACACCCTATTCCCGATCACTTCTTTAATCACCGTGGCCGAAAGGTGACCATTCTGCCCTTATAATACTTCTTGCATGTACTCTTCGGTTCTTCCGACTACCAAACACCTGAGCCGTTCCCAAAAACCGTATTTGATTCAACTTATTGAGAGGCACGCTTGTAGGCAGAAGCAGCAAGAAACAAACGCCTCCTAAATGACGCAACCAGTTTCATTCTGGTCGCGAGAGAAGGAGAAGGCATGAGCCACAAACTTTTCAGGAACATCGCCGTATCGACTGCGACATTGTTCATGACCCTGCAAACAACGGTCGCATCCGATGCTGTATGGCAGGCTCTGCGAGATGGCAGTACGGTAGCCATTCTCCGCCATGCCCGCGCGCCAGGAACAGGCGACCCCATGAACTTTAAGCTGGATGATTGCGCAACGCAGCGCAATCTCTCCGAGGAAGGACGCCTTCAAGCTCGCAGCATCGGACAGCGCTTTAAAGAGCAGCGCGTGCCCGTGAAACAAGTCCTTTCAAGCCGCTGGTGTCGTACTCTCGATACGGCCCGCCTCGCTTTCGGCACCCGAGTTGAGCCCTTCCCTCCTCTGGATTCCTTCTTTGGAGAAAGAAGGCAAGAGGAGGCTCAAACACGCGCACTCCGACAAGTTATTGCAAAGTGGAGTTCGCCTGGCGTCCTGGTGCTCGTCACACACCAGGTCAATATCACTGCTCTGACCGGCATCTTTCCGGCGGAAGGAGAAGTTCTCGTTCTCAGACCGAAAGCCCAGGAGGGCTTTGAAATCGTGGGAAGGATCAGACTCTAGCGCTCAGTCATCCGCCTGCATTTCGGAAGCGAGGCTTTGACTCATGTAAGGATGTCCCGCCTCATTCAAAGCGCGATCCAAAGCCTCGATGGCGCCGAGTATCTTGGAAAGCTCTTCCGCCATCTCAACGGATGGAAGCGGTGCCTCAGCAACTTGCCGCGCCATCTCCCGCCGACGCTTTACAAGGCTTTCACGCGCCGCATTCAACTCCTTGATTTCCTCGGACGTCATAGTTTCCTCGTCATGATAATTATCAGGATAAGTCCACTGAGCTGAATATGTTCGCAGATCAGCCAGGACAAGCCATGACGGCACAATCCTCAGATGAGCTTGCCCAACCATTCCCAGGCAGTCATCAACTGCTCCTTCGGGGACGAGGAGGCTTAGAATTTCCAAGGTTAGAGGCTTGGGCGTTTCAAATACGACCCAGGTCGCGGCGCTCCCCTTTCGGCTTTACGCAACTCGAAAAGTGCATCTTGCAACATGTCGACAGAAGCCACGGCCTTTGCCCTGGAGATGGCGATCATGGCAGGGTCGCGCATGGAATAACGGTCAGCATCATGCGCGAGCTTAGCGCAACGCTCCTGTACGAGGCGGCGTGCCTCCTTGAAGCGCGGAGAAGGTTGGGTCGGCCTCGCGATTTCATCGCAGGTTCTAAGCACATCACGCGCGAGATCCTCACCGGCATACAAGCCTGAATAGGAATGGATCATCAACCGCAGGTGTCTCAGAGAGTGTCGGATTTCTTCGCGGAGAATGCTGTCCTCGTTCATAGCCCACATCCGAAGAAGCTGAGAATCCTAACCCTGCCCTCCCGTTGAGGAAGCGCTCTTCACTCGGATGACCTGCGGCGCAGGCATGTCGTCCTGCGAGACTGCCAGCGAAGGACGAAGGCTGGACTTGGAAAGCAACGGAGACGCAACGATCCCCGCAACGAAAGCGAATGCAACGACGATCAGAGCAACCCGCCCATAGACGACCGCAAAATTCTTGAGTGCCATTCATTCCTCCCAAGACTGCTTCGTTAAAGGAATCATAGGAGTCGGGAATAAATCAGCCAAGCTCACAATCTAGGCTTTGGCCCTTCCAATGTAGCAACGTTCTACAATTGCGCCCGCAAGTGCTGGAAAGTGGATATGTTTTTCAAACCTTACGTGGAAAGATACTTTTCCACAGGACAACGAGAACGAAATATATTCATATATTTCGTTACACCATTGAGTGTTAATTGCAGCAAAGTTGCAAAATTATCCCAAGAGCTTGGTCGCATCGTTGCGAACAATTCGTCGAGAGGCGGATTGAAAGGAACATCCGGAACCTGAAACGATGCCCTTTTCTACCGCGTACCACGCCTCGACCCATCATCAAGCTCTTGGCCCTGATTTCTACGATATCGTCGCGCCAGCGCGCTTTCCCAATCACATCCTGCGCTACCGCAACCAACGATGGGCCGCACACATCGGCTTGGACGCCCTGACGGATGAGGAATGGGTGAAGCACTTCGGCTACTTCGAGGCACTTCCGGGAAGTTTTACAGAGCCGCTCGCACTTCGTTATCACGGTCACCAATTTCGAACCTACAACCCTTATCTCGGCGATGGGCGAGGTTTTCTGTTCGCGCAGCTACACGATGCCGGCAACGGACGCCTCCTCGATCTCGGCACGAAAGGCAGTGGCCAGACACCCTGGTCACGTCATGCAGACGGGCGTCTCACATTGAAAGGTGGAATCCGCGAAATTCTAGCGACGGAGATGCTGGAAGCTCTCGGCGTCGACACGTCGAAGTCGCTTAGTCTCATCGAGACTGGAGAAGAACTCGAGCGAGGTGACGAGCCTTCCCCCACCCGCTCGTCCGTCCTCGTCCGCCTCAGCCATTCTCATATCCGTATCGGCACGTTTCAACGGCTGCTTTACCTGGATGAGATAGGCAACATCAGCAAACTCCTCGATTACACGATCACCACTTATATGCCCGAGATCTGGAGTGACGGTGAAGCAGATCGGGCTGCGGCTTTTCTCGAAGAGGTTTGTCGTCGCGTTGCACGAATGGGCGCACAATGGATGGCCGCAGGCTTTGTCCATGGTGTTCTCAATACAGACAACATCAATGTCACGGGCGAGAGTTTCGATTATGGCCCCTGGCGGTTTTTGCCTGTCTACGATCCGGGCTTCACAGCCGCATACTTCGACGAAACCGGCCTTTACGCCTTCGGTCGGCAGCCGGATGCGCTTCTGTGGAATTTGTACCGGCTCGCGGAGTGTCTTCTGCCACTTGCAGATCAGAGCAAACTTAAAGCATCACTCGCAGCATTCGAGCCAGCCCTTCATCATGAGTTCTCAAGCGCACTTTTGCGCCGTCTTGGCTTAAAGCCTCAAAGCATCGAGAAGAATGGGATCCTCGCTAGATCGCTCTGGACCTTTTTGCATGAAACTAAAGCGCCTTTCGAGCAAACCTTTTTCGACTGGTATGGAGGATATCAGGGCCAGGAGCGCGCAAAACACAGCCCCTCCGCTCATTTTTACGCACATGAGGCATTTCAACCCGTTCGCCAATTCATTAGCGATTTCGAGCCGTTAGATGACCTCAAACTCGATCACTCCTACTTTGCACGATCCGTTCCGTGCACGATGCTGATCGAGGAGGTGGAAAAACTATGGGCGCCGATTGCCGAACATGACGATTGGTCGGCTTTCATAGTCAAGCTTCAAGATATTTTATTGATGTCAGAAGCCTATGAAACGAAGAGAACAATTATTGCCAAGTCATAGAGCGGCAATTCGAACGATACCCATCCGCAATGAAGCTTAGCTGAAAACAAGATTAAAATCTTCCACAGCATACGGGAACGATATTTCTAGGAGCGCGTCATATAGCCACGAACGTCACTCTCGAGTGACATAGGTGCTGTAAAGTCAATTCTTACAGGTAAAGATGATGCGTTCTCATGCTCTGATCTTGTCCGGCGCTGCTTTCCTCGCCGTTCTTTCCACTCCATCCCTTGCTCAATCCGTACGTTCAGGCGTGCAATGCGTGCCGGATGTACCCAACGTCTCCATGTACCATAACTGCCGGCTTCGCATTGTCGCTGGTCAGGAAACGTGCCGTTGCGCCATTCGCCCTCAGGCACTTCGGCAGATCGATCGCATGCGAAATCAGGATCAAGACACTCTTGCAACTGGTTCGATCAACAGCCTTCCTATCGGTCGCGGAACACGCTCTGAAACGAGCAATTTCGGAGATGGCGGCACAATCGGTAACGGCAACACAGGTGGTGCTGTCAGCAGCGGATCGGCGAGCGGCGGCTCTATAGGCGGAGCTGGAGCAGGCACGGGCAATGGTGGCGCTGTTGCGAGCAACGGAGGCACCGGCGGCGGCTCTGTCGGTAACAATACAGGCGGTCAGGGCAATGGCGGCGGCAGTACTGCCGGCGATGGCGGCACCGGCGGCAGCGGTACTGGTGGCAACGGCACTGGCGGTGGCGGCACTGGAAACAGTAACGGCAATGGCACCGGCAGCGACAACGGGAATGGTCCGGGCAACAACAATGGCAATGGCCCTGGCAACAACAACGGGAATGGCCCCGGCAACAACAATGGCAATGGCCCTGGCGGCAACAACGGGAACGGTCCCGGTAACAACAATGGCAACGGCGGCGGTAACGGCAACAATGGTTACGGCAACGGTGGCGGCGACGGCAGTCCGAACGGCAAGGACGACACCAACCGCTAACGTCTCATCGAGCGCCTAAACACAAAACCCTTGGCAGCATTGCTGCCAAGGGTTTTGTATTCGCATAGCTAATAGAGAAGTGCCTCTATTAAGGGGTGGACGCTGCTCCTCCCGCAGGAGCTGGTGCAGCACTTGGAGTACCTTCGGTTTGAGCATTGCCTGTGCTGTATCGGCGGATAACACCTGCCGTCCGCTGACCGTCGCCCGGGATACGGTTATCCATCACGTAAGGCGGCCATGGATCCGCAGTATGCACTGTCTTGTTCCAAGCCTGCGCCTCACCCGCATGAAGCGTGATTGTATCGCGCCGCTCGATATAATCCGCACAGCCTGCCAGGAGTATTGCAGAAGCAAACAAAGGAATGCACAGAGCAAATCTTCTCATCGCGTTACTGCTTGACGACTTTCTTGACCACATTGCGCTTTCCTGGCTTCAGTTCGACGATATGGCCGTAGGGGCCGATCACACCCGTTCCTTCAGAAAAGCGCCTCTGCATCTCATTGTCGACTTCCAGCGCACCCAGGAGAAAGAACTCCGCATCGTTGCTCGGCTTAGATGAGTCAAGCGGAGTGCGAAGAGGCTGCCCGGGCTTGCCAGGCCTGACGAGGCGCGGCGTCACGATGATAACGAGATCAGTTTCCTGCTCCTCGAAGGATGAAGAGCTGAATAGAGCGCCGATGATCGGCAGAGATCCGAGCCAAGGAATTTGCTCGCGATTCTTTGAATGGACGCTTTGCAGAAGTCCCGCCATCGCGAAGCTCTGCCCGTCACGGATCTCAATAGAGGTGCTGGCACGACGGGTGATGAATCCCGGAATGGAAATCGAGCCTGTGCTGACACGGATCGAATCGTCGATCTGGCTCACTTCCGGTTCCAGCTTTAGGTTGATGATGCCGTTTTCGAGAACGGTGGGCGTGAAATTCAGACGAACGCCGTATTCCTTGTAGGTAACGGTGACCTGATTGTCCTCTGCAGACACGGGAATCGGCACTTCGCCGCCGGCCAGAAAGCTTGCCTTCTCTCCAGAAAGTGCAATCAGGTTCGGCTCGGCAAGGCGCCGCGCCAATCCTTTCTCTTCCAGGGCTTGCACGAGAATATCAGCGCTGACACCACCCCCGAGGACTTGAGCAAGTACGGTGCCAAAGGGGGTCGCGCCGCTGGCTAGAAGCGGATTGAACCGGACAATGCCATCCGATGCCTCTTCATCGCCGCGGGGCTTAAAGCTGCCCGTCCTGACATCACCCTTTCTTCCGCGAGCATGCCAGCTGACGCCGAGCTCGCGACCTGCCGTCCGGTTCGCCTCGATGAATCGAACTTCGAGCAAAACTTGTTGGCCACCCGTGACGCGCAGCGCATTGATGACGCCATCGGAGCCATATTGCTCAGCAATCTCCAGAGCCTTGCGAAGGGCAATGCCATCCGGAACCGTGCCGCTCAGGCGCAGGCGACCATTGATCGTCTCGACCCGAATATTGGCCTGAGGAATGGTCTCTCGAATCGTGTCTGCCAAGTCCGGAGTATCGGCCCCGATTTCTACATTGACCGTTCCAAGCAACTCATCATCCGCCCCATAGACGGCAACATTGGTCCGCCCATTGGACTTGCCCAGCACATAGAACGAGCGTGCCGTTAGAGGAACGGCCGTTGCGATATCCGGATTTCCCACCACGACACGGCCAACATCGGCTGCCGTCCTGGCGGTGAGAAACTGCCCTTGTGCCACATTGAGGTCACCGATGGCACGCCCCTTGGTGAACCGCAGGAGCTTCTCCTGCGCCTCAGCGTTAGAATTAAATCCTATAAAAGCGAAAGAAAAGGCGATGAGTGCGAGAACAGGCCCAATCTTGCTCAGCGCGGCCCACCAGCGCGCCGGGTCACACGTAACTCGCATTTCTGAAAACCGCCCCTAAAAATGTTACTTTGTTCTAATTCTCTTCCGAACGCGGTGTCCATCCGGTCGAACGGCCTAGAACATCCTTAGATGTGGGGCCTGTATAGTTAACCGGCGGTAAAGAATGCTTGGCCTAAGCCATCTGGACTAGTGTTAACTTCACCTGGAAAGCAGTTGCGCCAAAAAGCCTTAGTTATAAGGCCAAGGGTTGCAGACGCCAGGGAACCGTTGCTACATCAATTAAAGCGAATCATAAATGAAGTGCGGCCGAAAAAGGCACGGGGGACTTGGCATGAAAGGACTCGACAGAAAGCTGGCATCAGCTCTGCTTATCTGCGCGCTCCCGCTACTGGCTGGCTGCAACAGCGCAGGCCTCTCGAGCTTCGGCAATGACCTCACCGAACTCGAACTCCCCGCCTCCGTCGAGGAATATCCCGACAATGAAGTGTTCAAGGTCGCCAAGGTGCAATTCGCCCAAGGCAACTATGGACATGCGGCTCGTTATTACGAGCGCACGGTCGAAGTTGAGCCTAATAACGGAGAGGCATGGCTTGGGCTCGCGGCCTCCTATGATCGCGTGCGCCGCTTCGACTTGGCCGATCGTGCCTATCGGGAAGCCGGGCGCCTGATTGGAGACCGGGCCGAGTATTACAACAACATCGGCTATTCCTACATGCTGCGCGGCGATGTGGTGAAGGCGAGAGCCAATTTCCTGAAGGCTCACGAAATGGATCCCACCAGCCCGACAATCAATAACAACTTGGATATGCTGCGGGACAACGTCACCCGCCCTAGGGCGAGAGTCTAACCCAAAGCGCGGGACCAAAGGCTCTAGCGTCTGGTCTAATGGGCCTGCACGCAGCCCTCTTCCCTGCAGTGATCACTCACTGATGTCGGCAGTGGATGCGTGGTGGCTTCTCATGCCCAGCATAGGCATTGCGAGTTCTATCGCTCTCTAGGAAAGCCTCCCGTAGGGAAACTCCCATGGAAAGTACTGCTAGACCGTTTGGCTGAATGTCGCACGCCCGAAGCACTAGGCCATCAGGCTGAATAGACCGGCATACGAAAAAGTTCTTTGAATATGTGTAACACAGCCACACCGGCTTGTGGGGGGCCGCACCGAAGGTGTGGCAGGCCAATGCACTAACCGAGGAACAAAGGCTATGAAGTCTCTTATCAATCGCTTTCGCAAAAACGAGTCCGGCGCGACCGCCATCGAGTATGGCCTCATCGCAGCCCTGATCGCTGTCGTCATCATTGGCGCCTTGACCATGGCAGGCTCTGAGTTGACCACGACCTTCGAGAACATCACGAACAACCTGAAGGCTGCTAACAAGCCTGCTACCTAATATCTTAGCGATACGCTCGCTTTGATCGGCGGAGGGCCCCTCCCTCCGCCATTTCATTAAATTATCCGCGTTCATTGCTATCATAAACATTAGAGAGGGCAGTAATGACGATCTCTGCTGTAGCAGCACTTACTGCAAGTCTTTGCTTCGCTGCAGCAACGATCTGGGCGGGCCTGATGGATCTCGCGACCATGAAGATCCGCAATGAACTCGTTCTCTTTCTTCTCGCCATATACGCCACCCTCGCTCCTCTTGCGGGGCTAGGAGCTGTCCAGATCGGCATGAGCGCGGCCGTCGCGATCGCCGTTTTCATGGCTCTTTTCATCTTCTTCGGCTTCGGGTGGATCGGCGGCGGCGACGCCAAACTCATTTCCGTTATCGTGCTATGGCTCGGGGCCGAACATGCCCTTCCCTATGTAGTCTTCATGGCCCTCTTCGGCGGCGTTTTCTGCCTTCTGCTTATTCGCTTCCGTTCGATACCGCTTCCTGCTTTCTGCGCGCAAGTTCCCTGGATCGTGCACCTGCACTCCAAGGAGAAAGGAGTGCCTTACGGCGTGGCCATTGCAGCGGCAGCTCTCTTTATCTTTCCTAAAACGCCTTGGATAACGCTCCTGTCATGATGCAGATGGCTACCATGGCTCGCCTTATGACCAACTCCCGACCAAGTGGAGGCTTTTGATCATGCTGCGCATCATCATTCTCGTCGTCGCGATTGGCGCCGGAAGTCTTGCCGGCTGGCTTGCGCTGTCGATGCAGCCTGGCGTCGCCGTCACCACAGTACAGGCACCAGCCCCTACAGTTGCCATGGTCGACGTTCTCGTCGCCGCTGCGGATTTGGGACAAGGCCACCCTCTAAGCGAAAAGTCATTCAGCTGGAAGCCCTGGCCGGTCGATGCAGTCAGCCCGGGCTTTATCACGCGCTCCGGTCAGCCTGATGCCACCAAAAATCTCATGGGCATGATGGTCCGTAGCCAATTCGTCTCCGGCGAACCAATCCGCGAAGAAAAACTGTCCCGAACTTCCAATCTGCTCGCTTCGATGCTGAGCCCCGGCAAGCGTGCCGTGGCGATACGCATCTCTGTGGAGAGTACGGCAGGCGGTTTCATTCTACCGAACGACAGGGTTGATGTGATCCAGACCCTTGGACGCCCCGGTGAAAATCAGGCAAGCGGTCTCAGCCGCACTCTTCTCACTAATATCCGCGTACTTGCGGTGGATCAGAGAGTCGAAGAAGCCACGCCAAAGAGCCAGCAGCCTGTCGCCATGGGCAAGACGGCAACGCTCGAACTCACCCCACCCCAGGCCGAGGCAATCGCCGCGGCTCAGGCTACGGGCATTCTGTCTCTCTCACTTCGCTCCATAGCCGACAACGCTGAACAGCCGTCGGTTCGCACTGAGAACAGCGCAGTTCGCATCCTGCGAGCAGGACAAAGCGAAGTGGTGAAATTCTAGTATCAATTATGAGGCATCTGCGACGAGGATCGCTTCTCCCATGACGGACTTGGTTTTGGACACGACGGATCAGCTCTCTGGTAAAATCTTCGAACAAAGCCGCGAGACGGCCCATCTCTCCGTCGACTCCGTCACGGAAACTGCTCGCGCACGTGAGACAGTCCGCATTCCACGGATCGTCATCGAAGCATTCTGCGATAGCCCGGATGTGGCAGCAGCCATCGAGAGCGCAGCCCGTGACCGATTGATGGCACGAACTCGCGTCACGGTTCGCATGGGTGGCTTAGCGGCAGCTATTCAGCATTACGGCCAGGCAGCAACACCCAATCTTGTCATTATCGAGAGCCGCTCCGGAGGAGCAATCTATCTCTCCGATCTCGACCGCCTTGCGGAAGTCTGCGACCCGGGAACGCGTGTCATGGCTATCGGACATGCCAATGACATTGTCTTCTATCGGGAACTCATCAAGCGCGGCATCAGCGAATATTTGCTCGCCCCTACCGATCCTGTCTCGTTGATCTCATCCATTTCCAGCGTCTATGGAGAGCGCAATCCGGATAAGCTCGGCCAGACTTATGCCTTTATCGGTGCGAAAGGTGGCGTTGGCTCGTCCACGATTGCTCATAATATTGCCTGGACGATTGCACGGCGGTCCAGTTCTGACGTCATGATCGCTGATCTCGACCTGCCCTTCGGCACCGCCAGCCTCGACTTCAACCTCGATCCAGGGTCCGGAATCGCAGAGGCCTTGCAGGATACCAGCCGTCTCGATGAGGTTCTACTCGACCGGCTTCTGACCAAATATGACGATCACTTGAGCCTTCTCTCCGCTCCAGCAACGCTCGACAGACCTTATGACCTTCATGAGAACGCCCTTGAGACACTCATCGAAGTCGCTCAATCAAGTATTCCCTTCACGGTTTTGGACATTCCGCACATGTGGACCTCTTGGTCCAAGAACGTGCTGATTGCGGCCGATGAGATCATCATCGTGGCCGCTCCGGACCTGGCCAACATGCGCAATGCCAAGAACATGATCAGCGTCCTGCAGCAGGCACGTCCTAATGACCCGCCGCCCAAACTGGTCTTGAACCAAGTCGGCATGCCAAAGCGTCCTGAGATTAAACCGAAGGAATTCGCGAAGGCCGTACAGCTCGAACCGGTCGCCTGCATTCCTTTCGACGCGCAGGCTTTTGGAAACGCTGCCAACAAGGGACAAATGGTTGCTGAGGTTTCCGCGAAAGGAGCTGCGGCCAAGACGTTCAACGAGGTGTCCGACCTTCTGATTGGGCGCAAGGATACGAAACGCGGGCGTGGTTCAGCTCTAAGACTGGGATCTCTTTTGGGCTCTCTGAAACGCAAATCGGATGGTTCCGCCAACAAGTAGTTCGGAGCAGCCCTATGCAAAGCGAGAATGCAATATTCAGGATGCTCACGAAGGTTGTTCCGATCCGGAATCGCCGATCGCGGAAGAGGTCCATATCGTCACTCCTCCGGCGGGACCAGAGAGGCGTCTCCGCCCTTGAGTTCAGCCTCTTCGCGCCTATCCTGATCTTCGGATTTCTTTCTGTTGCCGATCTTGCATTTCTTGCTCAGCAGGACATGGCTATCGGCCATGTGCTTCGGATCGGCGCGGATGAGGCCATGATGGACCTGTCGCCTGATCCAGAAGCGTCATATATCGTCAACGTCATGAACCGCATGGCGACAGAGAATTTTGCCGTCGACAGCACGAGTGCCGTCAATGGGAAACCGCCGGTGAAATTCTCGGCAGCACGCTCCTGTGCCTGCCCTAACAATATCAACGCTCCTCAGAGCTGCTCGTCCATCTGTACGACCTCAACGGGAAATACAACGCCGCTTGCCTTCTATACTCTCTCCGCCGAGAGCAGGTCCCTCAATGTTTTCCTGCCTCAGATTACCTTGAAGCCCAGCATTAAGATCCAGGTCCGATGAACAAGGTCTTCAAATCCCTCAGCCGAACAAAATACTGTGAAAGCGGTTCTGCCGCTGTCGAGTTTGCTTTCATTGGATTGCTATTGATTGCAGGAACTGTCGGCATTGTTGAGTTCGGGCGCGCTTTTTGGCTTTACAACAAGCTCTCGAACGCCATTGAAAAGACCTCGCGCAAGAACCTCGTCAAATCGATTGACGACGCTCAAATTGCTAAGGAAATCAAGAAGGATTTCCCAACCGCTGAAGTTGGCACTGTGTGGGCTGAACCACCGGAGGTCACAGTAACGCTCGGCCCGAACTTCAGGACCGTGAAAGCTGTTATAGCCTTCAAGCCCGTTATCCCGGTATTAATGGGTGAGAATATCGATATTACGCTGACGCGGCGCTTCTGGAAGGTTCCAAGCGCAACTTGAACGCCATCGAATAAGTTTTACTGCTGCTTTGTAGCCTCGGCCTTGCCAATCGGTCGGCAGGCATCGACACAGGAATACACCTGCTGAGCGCTGCCGTGATAAACGGTCGTTACTTGGCTCGCACTGGCCGAGACAACCACCCGCAGATTGGCAATCTCCGCTCCCGCTTCGCCAAGAATGATCATGTTCGTGACGCCGACAGCCTTCCCTGTCAGGACAAGATTATACTCATCGCTCAATGTACCGTCGACAATACTAGGGTTGCCGATGATGATCGTGCGCGCCGGCAGGTCGAATGTCAGGATCTTGGCAAAATCCAACGTGACAGGAAGGGCATCTTGATCTGCTCGGACGCGAATGCGAGACGCCGTTGAACTTACAGCACCCTGGGATGGCAATTCATCCGAACGCACTTCGGCGAAAGGGCACAGGAATCCCAGTACGAGTGTCGCCAAGGTGGTCTTCAAGAGTAAGCCCTGCATCGATTTAATCCGGTCGGATGGCATTCTTCTTTCAAACCACCTGTTCGGCCATGGATGCAATTAGGCCATATGGCCGAGGCTTGGACGGAAATGTCCTAGGCCAAGAAGCTGAATGGACCCCTGCCTTAGGCAGGTTCAAAAAGAGATCTGATGTGGACGGCGACGAGCCTGACGGAAGGATCGGAGAGCCGAGCAAAGGCGAGACTTCACAATATGTTCGGCAAAAGAAGTTTGCAGAATGAAGGCTTCAAGAAGCCCCCTGCTCTGCCACCAGGCATTCAGGCTGACTCTACGTCTGCCGGCACTCAACCCAACACGCACAAGTCCCACCCTGCCGAGCCCACTTCACGCGCCGTAACAGGGCAAGCAAAGCCAGGCTCAACAGAAGGCAATGGCCCACGTCCGCAAGCGCCCCGGAAGAATGACGAATATTATGCTCTAAAGGCCCAAGTCTTTGCCACGCTGATCGAAGCCATCGACGTTACCCAGCTGGGTAAGATGGATCTTGAACAGGCACGCAGTGCCATTGGCGATATCGTCAAGGATATCGTAAGCGCGAAGAAGCTTGCGATGTCCACCGCCGAGCAGGACGAACTTCTGCAGGACATCTGCAATGACGTCCTGGGATATGGCCCTCTCGAGCCTCTGCTTGCCCGCGACGACATTGCCGACATCATGGTGAACGGCGCTGATACCGTTTATATCGAAGTCGGCGGCAAAGTTCAGAAGACGGATATCCATTTTAAGGACAATGCTCAGCTTCTGCATATTTGCCAGCGCATCGTTAGCCAGGTCGGCCGTCGTGTTGATGAATCGAGTCCCATTTGCGATGCTCGCCTCGCTGATGGGTCTCGCGTCAACGTCATCGCCCCACCGCTGGCCATCGACGGGCCGACGCTCACGATCCGAAAGTTCAAGAAGGACAAGCTCACGCTTGAGCAATTGGTCAAGTTCGGGGCAATCACTCCCGAAGGCGCGGCCATTCTTGAAATCATCGGACGCGTCCGCTGCAACGTGATCATTTCCGGCGGTACGGGCTCCGGCAAGACGACACTGCTGAACTGCCTGACCCGTTACATCGAGCCTGGCGAACGCATTGTCACCTGCGAGGATGCCGCCGAACTGCAATTGCAGCAGCCCCATGTCGTCCGCCTGGAAACCCGCCCTCCCAATATTGAGGGAGAGGGTCAAATCACCATGCGCGATCTCGTCAAGAACTGTCTCCGTATGCGTCCAGAGCGCATTATCGTAGGCGAGGTGCGAGGCCCGGAGGCTTTTGATCTCCTCCAGGCCATGAACACCGGTCACGACGGGTCGATGGGTACACTGCACTCGAATTCTCCACGCGAAGCAGTATCCCGTATCGAGTCGATGATCACGATGGGAGGTTACAGCCTTCCATCCAAGACTATTCGTGAAATGATTACCTCATCCGTCGACGTGATTGTTCAGGCTGCTCGTCTGCGTGATGGTTCCCGTCGCATTACACACATCACCGAGGTGCTCGGCCTGGAAGGAGATGTCATCATTACGCAGGATCTCTTCACTTATGAGATCATTGGCGAGGATGCGAACGGCAACATTATCGGGAAGCATCGCTCGACAGGCGTGGGACGCCCGCGGTTTTGGGACAGGGCGCGCTATTACGGCGAAGAGAAGCGCTTGGCCGCAGCCCTCGACGCCGCGGACAAGGTCGACGGCTGATGCTGAAGCCCGAGCTCATCCCAATCTATATTGCTCTGCTGGTTACGTTATGCGCTGCAAGCATCGTAATCGCGCTTCTGTACACTTACTTTGAGCGTCGTTCCGATACTTACAAACGCTTCGCAGCCATTGCTGCAATGGGGCCGACTGTAAGTCGCAGCTCTATAAGCGATGAAGCGAAGCGCCGCAAAGCGCTCGAAGCAACGCTTCAAGAATTGGAGGACAAGCAGAAATCCAAGAAAAGCTCCAAGCTGACGTTGATGGTACGCATCCGTCAGGCTGGCCTCACCTGGACGATGAAGACCTATTACCTGGTGAGCATCGGAGCAGGCATCTTCTCGTTCTTTCTGTCGTTGATCCTCTTCGGTCTTGGCCTCGTTTCCTCCATCGGCTTCGGTATAACCGGCGGCCTCCTGATCCCTTACATCTATGTCAACGGCAAGAGAGGCAGCCGCTTCAAGGCTTTCTCGAATGAATTTCCGAATGCGGTCGATGTGATTGTTCGTGGCGTGAAGGCCGGCCTTCCGCTCGTGGATTGCCTTCGGATTATCTCCCTGGAAGCCCAGGAGCCGGTGAGAGGCGAGTTCCGAGCCATCCTTGAAGATCAAACCCTGGGATTGCCGATCGACGAAGCCGTCCAGAAGTTTGCCGGGCGCATCCCTCTTACGGAAGCAAACTTCTTCTCGATTGTCATCTCCCTGCAGAGCCGAACCGGCGGCAGCCTTTCCGAGGCTTTGTCCAATCTCTCGAAGGTGTTGCGCGAACGCAAGAAGATGAAGGCTAAAATCAAGGCCGTCAGTTCTGAGGCAAAGGCCTCCGCCGGCATCATCGGCAGCCTTCCGGTCGTGGTTGCGACGCTGATTTACCTCACGTCGCCGGAATATATCGGCCTTCTTTTCTCAACAACAACTGGGAACATTACTCTTGCTGTATCGGGCTTCTGGATGCTGATCGGATGTCTCGTGATGCGTAAGATGATCAACTTCGACTTCTGAGGCACCTATGAACCCGGCAGGAATCCTTGCGAACAGCGATCTTCTTATAGCTCTTTCAGCATCCATTTCCGTATGCGGTGCAATTCTGGTTATCGCTTGGCCCTACTTCGCCCGCGATGAGCTGAACACCCGCATGGCTCAGGTAGCGAGCGAGCGTGAAAGAATTCGTGCGCGGGAACGCGCCCGTCTCAATCCGACAAAAAAAGCTCCGTCCCTACGAAAGGAGCCTAAGAAGCTGTTCAAGGCTATTGTCGATCGGTTTGACCTCGCCAGCCAAGTCGAGGGCGGGGATCTCGCTCAAAAATTGCGCATGGCCGGTTATCGCGGCGAAAGCCCGGTCATTACGTTCTTGGCCATTCGAGCGATCGCTCCGCTCGTTATTTTCCTGCTCGCGCTCTTCTATGTTTTTGCCGTTCTGCGCCTCCAGCATCCGATGTTCGTAAAGCTCGGGATCTCTGTTGTCGGTGCTTGGATCGGCTATTTCGTGCCGCCCTTGTATTTGCAAAACAAGATCAAGAAGCGTCAGGAATCCATCCAGCGCTCTTGGCCTGATGCGCTCGATCTCCTCCTGATCTGTGTCGAGTGCGGCATGGGAATCGAGAGCGCCCTTCGCAAAGTCTCGGAAGAAATTGGAGTTCAATCTATCGAACTTGCGGAAGAACTTAGCCTTACGACGGCCGAACTCTCTTATCTACAGGATCGCCGTAAAGCCTATGACAATCTGGGAGAGCGCACAGGCCTGGATGGCGTCAAAAGCGTGGTCACGAGCCTTATTCAGTCAGAAAAATACGGCACTCCCCTCGCCCATTCCTTGAGAGTGCTCGCTCAAGAAAATCGCGATATGCGTATGAGCGAGGCTGAAAAGAAGGCTGCGGCTCTCCCTCCGAAGCTCACGGTACCGATGATCCTGTTCTTCCTGCCAGTTCTGTTCGCCGTCATCATCACGCCGGCCATCATTCGAATTATGATTATGTAAAAGCAAGGAAACGGAAGAGTTCGGCTATGAACGCAGGGCTCAGATAGGCTCCGACAAGCACAGAAACTAGACCGTTAGTATCCGTCTCTCTTGCCATAGGCGCAGGACGCCTCTCAATCAGAGTCCCTAGCTATTTCAGGTCATTAAATTAACCGGAAGCCTTTTACTCGGTAAGCCTTATTATCTGCGCGATCTTCGCTTCTTTCGTTCCGGCGAATTTGCAGTTTGATCCCATCTTGATTGTGGAATTTCCCGTGAAGATCACCCTATCTGCAATGATCTGAAAACAAATATTCGAAGCAGTCGAATTGCCCAAGAATTCGACTTCCGATCCAGGCAAGTAGATAGCGCCTTGAATCGTGGAATTAGGGGCGCCTGTGATCTTGAAAAGCTCATCACAGGTTGGCGAATTCAAAGTACAGCGTGCGCCAAAGAAGACGAGACCCATAAGGCTTTCAGTTGCCTCGTTCTTATTGCTAGCGTTAGGCGCAACCAAGTCAATGAATGGGTTTCCTGCCAATTTCGCAGTTGCGTTATTTGCAAAAAAGAACGTTACACCCTGCCCGCTGATAGTGCCGCCGTTCATGGACATATTGCCGCCATCGACGATGTAAAGGCCTGGGAGAAAGGTGACGCTGGTCTTATCTTTTACGGTTAGTCCACCGCAGAACCGCATGACATGATGCGGTCCTGGATCGACAGTGCCGGATACGACATTGCTCGTTGCGCATTCAATGTCCGAAAAATCCGGCTCCTCAACCATTGCATAGGGATCAGGTATCGCGGGGGCGTTCTCCTGGACACTAGGGCATATTTGCTCGTTCAGATCCAAAGTTTCCTCACTTGGATTTTTGATCGAGCTCCCCCCAACCGTACTGATACAATCGGCGGCGAGATACGCACTAGAATTCGGCATATAATACGCGGTATCCTGAACGGAGTTAGAGGCAACCCCACAATCCTTCAAAGTTGCTGATGAGCTGCCGGAGACTTCGACAGCCTTCTGCTTTGTCTGCGACAGAGCGATAACGCAGGCTGGTGTTCCATCCGATAGTCGAGCGACGGCACGCGACTCGATCCTAATTGGGTCCTTTGAGAATATGGATGATAAGAGACGTGCCTTGACTTCGAAGAGACGAACCTCAACCGCTTGGTGATCTTTGGCTGAGACGCCTGTCTGTGGAGGGTTGTTAACGAAGAGATTGGTTGCAATCCATTCAGTTGAAACAGGGTCAGGGTCCAAATCCACCAATTTGGGCTTAAAACCTGTGCTTGCTGCAGCTCTAATGGCAGCGGCATCCAGCTTGGTTCCGGTATCTCCCGCGCGCTTGCGTACAGCGGCAGAATACGCTGCTGTATCGGCGGCGTTCTGCAACTTGCGTGCCGTATAATACCAGTATCCGGTCTCCCCCCCTAAGGCCATGCCACCGATGATGACGGGCGACATGAGGCCCATGGCTACTGCCGTTGCTCCTCCCTCGTTCTTCCAGAACTTATGAAGGCGTGAGAAAACAGAGTTTTTTTGTGATACAGGCATAGGAGACACGACCATCATGGACTCTCCGCCGGAGCACGATGAGGATGCGCTCCGCGTTCAAGGCAAACTAAGACAGCCAATATATTGGCGTACTTTAGGAAGCTGTTCCATTCACCTGGATGGCCTAGGCCTAATGCGCTATGCAAGCGACAAGGAGTTCATCTCGGCGATGACATCTCGCGCCATCCGGGCAGCTTGGCGCGCTTTTCCCAAGGTAGTCGAGATGTCCCCGCCGGAGCCACATTCCTGCTCGAGCGCGGTACAGAACTCCGCCAATTCGGAGAACCCTAGTAGAGCAGCCTGGGACGTGATCGCGTGCGCCGCCCTGGCAATATAACGCCGGTCTGCATCGACAAAGTCATCGCTTGCCAATGATGTTCTCAATTGCTCGTCGAGCCTCGCAAGCCACTGCGAAATACGTTCCGCACCGATTGTATTTCTAAAATCTGCAAAGTGGCTCTTTTTGAAGGTTTGGCTAGATGGGCCGGCATCCGATTCTGCGCTCGCATCCACTATATCTGGAAGCCACTCCTTCAGTTTGCGCATGAGATCATCACGCCTGACCGGCTTGCCGATATGGTCATTGAAGCCTGCCTTCATGAAGTCCCGAACCTGCTGCGGCAGCACGTTGGCCGTCATGGCTGCGATGAAGACTTTGCTCGCTGGATGATCAAGGGCTCGAATTTCGCGAATTGCCGTCATTCCATCCATGCCAGGCATCTGGATGTCCATGAGGACAAGATCATAGTTTGAGGCCTGCACAGCCGCCACGGCCTCCTCCCCATTGCAGGCGGCGTCAATCGTATGACCTGCAGCCTCGAGCAGAATCTGCACCAGCTCCCGGTTGATCTCGACATCCTCGACAATAAGGATGCGGGCGGGCTTTGTGGCCTTTGGCACTCCCTCCTGGATAGGCACCAAGGGCGGCATGTCGATTTGAGGCAAGCTCAACTCGATCCAGAATGTCGATCCTTTGCCCTGCTCGCTCTGCATGCCGATCTGGCCGCCCATCAACTCAATGAGGCGCTTGGAGATGGCAAGCCCTAACCCCGTGCCGCCGAACTCACGCCGGATGGATGGGTCGCCCTGGGAGAACCGCTTGAAGAGGCGACCATGTTGCTCCAGCGGAATACCAATGCCTGTGTCAGTTACGGAAATGCGAATGATCTCCCCCGCATCGGAAGCGCCCTTACATTCCACACGAGTCGTGATCTGGCCTTCACGGGTGAACTTGACGGCATTGTTCAGAAGATTGAGCAGGATCTGGCGCAACCGCGCCTCGTCACCAAGAACCATCTTGGGAACTTCGGGATCCCATTCAATGCGGATGGGAACTCCCTTCTTTCCCGCGCCGCTGCTGACAATAGAAACCGTGTTGTCGATCAGAGACATCAGTGAGAATGGCTCGATCTGCAGCCTGATCTGCTCTGCTTCGATGCTGGAAAAGTCGAGAATGTCATTTGCCACAGTCAGCAGCGCGGACGCGGATACCTGAATCAGGTCTGCATAACGCCTCTGCTTCGTGTTCAGCTTTTCATCCAGAAGCTGCTCGGTGTAGCCGATAATTCCATTGAGCGGAGTGCGGATCTCGTGGCTCATGGATGCCAGAAAGTTCGTCTTGGCCTGGCTTGCGATGTTAGCTTGGCTCAGAGCCTTCTCCGCAACATCCTTGGATGCCATCAGCTCCTTCTCACGGTCGGCAACGGCCTGTGCCATTCTATTGAAGGCACGCTCTAGAATGCGAACCTCTCCCATTCCTTTGTAGGGAGAACGCACATCAAAATTGCCTCGCTCGAGCGCCTCAGCTGTTTGGACAAGGCTTCGAAGCGGCCGCAAAATCAATCCTTCCACGCCCAGCATTCCAAGCAGAAGCGATCCACTTACAATAATGATGATGAGGAAAAAGCGGTAACGCAGCGTTTCATCGATCGCACCAATCACAGATGCTCTGTTAAGCCCGACGGCCAGAATCGTATCCGTCCCCGGCAACGCCCGGAAGACGAAAAGCCGAGAAGAGCCGAAAAGGTCAGCAGCCTCAGCATATCCTTGCGGCTTCTCAAGCGCTGAGCGCGCCACCTCATGGCTTTGGAGGCTGCGGCCGATCCACCCTGGCATGGGAGGATCATGAGCAATGAGTGTTCCATTGCGGTCGAGCACGAGAGTGTTGATGTCGAGACTTGTCCCAAGCGCCAGGAAAGAATGCTCTTTCTGAAGATCAAGCCTTATGACGGCAGTAATAATGGCTTCAACCTGTCCTTTATCCAGGATAGGCATAGCAGCAGCCATGCTGAGGAGGCCTGACTTGGAGTCTGCAGTGAGTTCTCCAAGAGCGAAGCGTTCACCACTCAGAGTCTTTCTGAAAACCTCCTGCTCAGAGAAGGTGGAATTTGAGTTCTCCGAACTGGCAGTGCAGATTTCTCGTCCGCCCGGCTCCGAAACACGCAATGAGATCAACCACGGATAAATACCGAAGTGGCGCTGAAGGGCATTCTTACAGCCTTGCTCGTCATCATTCAGAGAGCCCGTGTCGCTGAGGTGATGCAGAAGCACCCTTGTATCCTCTAGCATGCGGCTCTGACGCTCTACGGCATAAGAAATGAGAACTTCAGCCCGCTCGCGTGTGGCCTCCATCGCGAGCTTGCGCTCATCCCCGGCGAATTGGACGAGAGCGGCGCTTAAGGGCGCCAGTGCGGCAACTCCGATTAGAAAGAAACGCCAGATGAGGCTGCTGCGCTGCTCGCGGAAAATCCCCGAACCAGCCCGCATGATCTTTGCCTTCCATCCGACCTTCATGACTTCGCACTCGAGGCTGAGCTACATGCTGCTCATGAGATTTCGCCGACGGTTCGGATAGGGGCGCGCCCCTGCAACGGCTGCCGCAGCACGATTATTCACTCCGAAATAACGGAAGATGGCCGCCATGTGGATCTTCACCGTTCCCTCACCAAGCCGGAGAGCAAGCGCAATTTCCTTGTTTGTTTTTCCCTGAACAAGGAGATCCAGAACATCCTGTTGGCGTGGTGTCAGTGGGCTCATGGGCCCGGCTTCTGGCTCCAGCGAGGCGGCTGGCAATTCTACTTTCTCGACAGAAACCTTGCTTATGTCATCCGAGGTTTCTACGGCCATGGAAGAGATGTCGGCTAGGCTAGGCGGAACATAAATTCCGCCATCAAAAATAATCTGGAGAGCTGCAGCGAGATCCGTAATGCTCAAGCTCTTGAGCATATAGCCGTGAACACCCGCTTCGAGTGCCAGAAGGATATTGCGCCGGTTGTTCGAAGCCGAGATGACAGCCACCTTCGTTTCCGGAGAGCACTCTCGGACTGCGCGAAGGTTGGTGGGTGTGCCCATACCCGGCATAGAAAGGTCGAAGAGTGCCGCACCGATATTCGGGCTCTCGCCCAAACGCTCCAGGGCCTCATCCAAGGAACCGGCTTCTATGATCTCGGAGAATCCGAACTGCCGAACCAGAATCGCACCTACAGCCATTCGGAAATACGCATCATCATCAGCCACAAGGCCGATGCGCGCAGGCGCCCCCATCAATATGCCCCCCCTTTTAGACCCTGTCCGATGGCTCGGATCAGTACAGAAAGTCGAGTATTAAGTTTTATCTGGCTCAACTTGCCTTATTCCTAATAAAAGAACAATACGATACAATGTTATCGCGACATTAAGAGGCAACTAATCCCAGCTTTGCTCATCCTTATGAAGGTTAAATCGACATACTTTTACTCAATACGAAACAACGTTTGGGTTTCAGCACGCCGATCCAAGCAGAACTCATTTCTCCCTTACGAGATGAGCGGCGGTTCCGGACATATGGGAATAATCCCGAGCCTCGTTTCGAGATCTGAGCCTAGATAGAGACTGGCATATTATGTTTTATTATTACATAGACCAAACTGCATAGACTGTTTGCAAAATCGCCTACAGACGGGCAAGCAGAGCCCGAAAGAGCAACTTTTAGAGAAGGGCATTAAGAAAAAAATGAATCGGCACCTGCAGAAACGCAAATCTTATCTATCTTGCGTGGGATCATCACATAGCGGTCCCACCATGCTGCCAAGTCTCGAGAGCCGCCCTGGTACAAGCGCCAACTTATTTGGTAAATGCGGCAACCGCATCAGCGCCTAGTGTACTGTCACCAAGCTGGCCACAACAGGCTCCCGCAATCAAGGAAAAGCGCAGGCTGCGGCACTGTTCAAAGCACCCTGCCCTCGTCGACATTGCGCATTGCTCCTAAGCGCGAGCGGCGACTTGGCAGGCCCTTTCATAAACATCCTTGTATTTGGTGGCTGAACGATCCCATCCGAGAGGCCTGCTCATGGCGGCGCGACGCATGGCAGAGAGCCGGGAGCGCGAGCGGAATGTTTCAAGTCCTCGCTTGATGGCATCGGTGAAGCGATAAAGACAAGGCTCCCCGAAAAGGAAGCCCGTCACACCGTCCTCTATGGTGTCGGCAAGACCGCCTGTCTTGTGAGCGATGGGCAACGATCCGAAGCGCTGAGCGTACATCTGGCTCAGTCCGCAGGGCTCGAAACGGGACGGCATCAAAAGAAAGTCGCTGCCTGCATACATGCGACGGGCGTCACCTTCGTCATATCCGATCTTCACGCCAACGGAGCCAGGATGCCTCTGAGCCAGAGCTTTCAACTCAGCCTCGAACCGGGGTTCCCCCTGGCCAATGACAGCAATCTGCCCACCCTGCGACACGATGGTCTCCGCAGCCGAGATAGCCAGATCGACGCCCTTCTGATGAACCAGACGGGAGACCACGGCAAACAGCGGCCCGTTGGAAAGTGCAAGACCGAAATTCTTACGCACATTGTTGGCATTGGCGCGCTTGCCACGAACATTCTCTGCCGAGAAGCGGCTCACGAGATAAGGATCCTTGGCCGGATCCCAACTCGGATCGCTACCGTTGATGATCCCATCGAGACGCCCCTGACGGGCGCGGGTTCTCAAAAGCCCATCGAGACCACAGCCGAATTCCGGCCTCGTGATCTCCTTTGCATAAGTCGCACTGACGGTCGTGATGTGCGATGCGTAGAAGATACCTGCCTTCAGGAACGACAGCTTGCCGTAGAATTCGACACCGTTGATATGAAAGGCGGCATCCGGAATGCCTAGGCTCGACAGGCGATCTCGCTCGAATAACCCTTGATACGCCAAGTTATGGATGGTCAGGATGGTGGGGATGTGCTGGCCGCGCCAGGTCAAGTATGCAGCAGCTAAACCGGAAGGCCAATCGTTGAGATGCAGAAGATCGGCGCGCCAAAGCGCGTCCCCATGACCGCAGGCAATATCCGCCGCAGCAAGGCCAAGACGCGCGAAGCGAATATCATTGTCCTTCCAATCCACGCCAAGTGCATCGACATAAGGCGAACCGTCGCGCTCATACAGTTCGGGGCACAGCAGAACGTAAACTGTCAACCCATCCTTCGTTTGCCCACGCCCAAGGCCACAGGAAGGAATACCGAATGCTGAAGGTAGGCGGCCGATCTCTTCGATATGGCCGATTTGAGATAAAACCTGCCGATAACCCGGGATAAGGATGCGCACATCGTAATGATGCCTGAGAGCACGCGGCAAGGCTGCCGATACTTCACCAAGGCCGCCTGCTTTGACGTAATCGGCAATTTCCGATGTGACGAAAAGAATGGATTGGCGGCGTTTTACTGAGATTGAAGTCTGACGATCCTGATTCAGACCGACATGATTTGTCGTTGCGAAAGCTGCATCAGCTTCCGAGTAAAGTGTTTCCAGCATGTCATCACGAGGGCGCGCTCCCCAGTGACCTCCCGCGCCCAAAGCAGGTCGCCGTCATAACGCTTTTGCTCGTTGGAATGTTCCGCTGAAACTTCGAGTATTTTTGGGTACCCCTGGCCTGAAGACGATATGGAACTTTTCACCCCGTGCATCACGTATCGTGCAAGGAACTGCCTCAAAGCTTGGCCATATCCTTTGCGAAAGCTGGGAACATTGCACAGCAAAGCTCGTTCGCAAGTGTCCCAACCATTGGAGATGTCATGCAGCGGATACACACCATGCCTTTCGGAGCTGAGGTTACGGCAGAAGGCGTCCGCTTTTCTCTCTGGGCGCCGACTGCGCGGGATGCCAGACTTGTGGTGGATGGAACCGATCATGCCATGGAGCTTCATGAAGGTGGGTGGTTTCGTCTCACTACTCCTATGATCGATGCCGGAAAACGATACGGCTATAGAATTAACGGAAATCTCGTGGTCCCCGATCCAGCATCGCGCTTCCAGCCCGATGATGTTCATGGACTGAGTTCAGTCATCGATCCCCGATCCTTTGAATGGTCCGATAGGTCGTGGAAAGGACGCCCCTGGGAAGAGACCATTCTCTACGAAGTGCATGTGGGAACGGCCACGCCCGAGGGGACCTATACCGGGCTGATGAAGAAACTCGACTATCTTCGCGATCTGGGTGTCACAGCAATCGAGCTCATGCCGCTTGCAGAGTTTCCTGGTCGCAGGAACTGGGGTTACGATGGCGTTTTGCCTTTTGCTCCCGATGCGAGCTACGGGAGCCCCGACGATCTGAAGCGCCTGATCGACCATGCGCATAGTCTTGATCTGATGATGTTTCTGGACGTGGTCTACAATCACTTCGGGCCGTCAGGAAACTACCTGCATTCCTATGCCAAATCGTTCTTCACTGAACGGCATCCGACCCCATGGGGCGCCGGCATCAATATCGATGGAGAAGGCAGTCGCATAGTGCGCGACTTCTTCATTCACAATGCGCTTTACTGGCTGGAAGAGTATCACTTTGACGGCCTCCGGTTCGATGCCGTACATGCCATTGTCGACGATAGCAAACCTCATTTCCTGGAAGAACTCCCGACCCGTATTCGCGAGAGCATCCCTGATCGCCAAGTCCACCTCGTTCTTGAAAACGAGGCAAACCAGGCACGCTGGCTGGAACGGAAAGACGGGGGACGACCGCGTCTGCACACGGCACAATGGGCCGATGACGTCCACAATTCCTGGCATTCACTCCTGACAGGAGAGAATGAAGGCTATTATGAAGATTATGCGGACAGGCCGCTCGAGCGTCTGGGCCGGGCGCTGGCGGAGGGTTTCGCCTATCAGGGAGATCCCTCAGCGCATAAACCCGGAATCATCCGCGGCGAACCCTCGGCGCATCTTCCGCCGACAGCTTTCGTGTCCTTTCTCCAAAACCATGATCAGGTGGGCAACCGCGCCTTTGGAGAGCGGCTCTCGCATCTCATTACCTCCGACCGCCTTGCGCTCGCCCGAGCGATCTTTCTGCTCTCCCCCCAAATCCCTATGCTCTTCATGGGGGAGGAATGGTCGGCGTCATCGCCCTTCCAGTTCTTCGTCGATTTCGAAACGGAGCCGGATCTCGCTAAAGCCGTCCGCGAAGGGCGACGGAGCGAATTCAAGCATTTTAAGGCTTTTGCCGATGCCGACATGGCACAGCGCATCCCCGATCCAACAGAGCGTTCAACCTTCGAGCGCTCCAAAATCGATTGGGCAGAGAAAGAGAGATCGCCTCATCAAGGTGTACTGTCGGAAACACGTCGTTTGCTGAAACTCCGACGAGACGAAATCCTGCCTCTCCTCAGTCGCGAATATCAGGGCTCCCATTACGCCGCTTCGCAGGAGGGCATACTTGAAGTGATCTGGTCATTCTTTGAGGAAAATCTGCGCCTTGTCGCGAATGTCGGAAATCAATCGGCTTCCATCGATCTCAGCAATAAGTCTCGTGTCATCTGGACGAATGCAAGCCTCCCATCTGAAAGAGATCACTTCTCTCTCGAACCCTGGGAAGGATTGATTTTGAAAGAGGCCTCGGCATGAGCAGATTGGAGGCTCTTCTCGAGAATTTGTCAGAAGCCATTGGTATATCTTCGGATTACTCAGACGCTTTCGGACGGAATATCAAGACGACGCCGGAGACGCGACGCGCACTTCTCGAAGCCTTGGGCCTCAACATTTCAACCGAGGAAGCGGCGCAGCAGAGTCTTTCTCGTCTGAAGAAATTGAAGGCCGGATTAATACCCGCTGTCATATCTATCCTTGCGGATCGGCCTACTCTCATCCCACTCCGAGGCAAACCTCCACAAGGCCACTGGTCAATCACCCAGGAGAGCGGAGAAGCTCTTGAAGGGCGAGTTGCTGAGAATGATAATGCGCTGAGCATCCCTGCCCTGCCTATGGGCTATCACAGCCTTAACTTGGATGGTTTCGAGGCGACGATCATTGCTGCGCCCGAACAATGCTGGCAGCCCGAGGCACTAAACGATCACCGAAGACTATGGGGCGCGACGGCTCAAATCTATTCACTGCGTTCAGCGCACGATCTCGGCATTGGCGATTATACCGATGTCGCCGATCTGGCTCGAAGCATTGCTGCCTTGGGAGGAGCCTTCCTGGGTCTGAGCCCTGCTCACGCCCTCTTTGCAGCCGATCGCACCAAGATCTCACCTTATTCCCCATCATCACGGCTGTTCTTGGAATCGCTGTATATCGACCCAACCGCCGTCGATGGATTTGCTGAGAGCGGAGCCAAGCAAACTCTGGAACGGCAGGATGTGCAGGATCACATCTCTCGCCTTCAGGGCGCGCAACTCATCGACTATGGGCAAGCCTGGTGCATCAAGCGCTCCCTGCTAGACGCTGTATGGAAACATTTTCAGGTCTCGGGCGACCGATCTGCATTCGTAGCGTTCCAGCGCGGGGGAGGAAAAGCCCTCGAAGCACATGCGACATTCGAGGCCCTGTCAGAACATTTCAGCGCGCAAGGCCTTGCCTGGATCGGCGAGTGGCCGCAGGCATTTCGCGATGCCAGTTCCGTCGATGTCGAGAGGTTTCGATCCGAGCACGAGGAGCGTATTGAATTTCACGCTTGGCTGCAATGGATCGCCGATAAGCAATTGGCTCAGGCTGCCGATCATGCACGTGCGGCCGGTTTGACGATTGGCCTCTATCGGGATCTCGCAGTCGGAGCCGATGGCGGAGGATCTGAAATCTGGGCGACCCCTGAGCGCTATGCAGCGGGGCTTTCCATCGGCGCCCCACCCGATCCTCTCGGACCACAAGGTCAGAACTGGGGCTTGCCGCCTTTCAATCCTTTGGCTCTTGAGGAGCAAGGTCTCGCTGCCTTCCGCGATCTGGTCTCCGCGAATATGCGTCATGCTGGCGCGATCCGCATCGATCATGCATTCCAGTTGCAGCGCCTGTTCCTCATTCCATCCGGCGCGGCAGCCTCGCAGGGCGCTTATGTCGATTACCCCTTTGAGGCCATGCTCGCAGTGCTGCGCGTGGAAAGTCACCGCGCTCGCTGTCTAGTCATCGCGGAAGATCTCGGCACGGCTCCAAAGGGCTTCTCAGACGCTATCATGCAATCGGGTGTGCTCAGCTATCGCGTGCTTCCCTTCGAACGGGAAGGCGCAGGGTTCAAGGAGCCGCAAGCCTATCCGCGCCCTGCTCTCTCCGTTCTGACAACGCATGACCTGCCGACATTCATCGGGTGGTGGCGCGGGCTTGACATCGATCTGCGGCAGACCCTCGGCATCTTCGATCCTGAGACGGCAGAGCGCGAACGTGAGGCACGAGAGGCCGACAAGCGTCATTTCGCGGCATCCCTCGCCAAGGAAGGCCTGCTACCATCGTCTCAAGTTCCACATTCACCTCCTCTAGAACCTGCAATACGCTATCTCGCGCGCACTTCTTGTGTGCTGACGTCTCTGCAGATCGAGGACGCATCCGGCGAGTTGAACCAGCCCAACATGCCGGGAATGGATGTCGGACATCCAAACTGGCGCAGGCGCTTGTCCCGCACGACAGAATCCATTGCTGCGCCGGGCGGCCTTCTGGCAAAGCTCTCAGCTGCCTTGACCGAAGAAGGACGCGATGCTCGAGATCGTAAGAGTGCCTTGGCGTCCCCACCGCCGCGGGCCACCTATAGGCTGCAGTTTCACAAAGGCTTCACCTTTGATGATACCGTGAAAATCGTACCGTACTTGGCCAGCCTCGGCATCAGCCATGTCTATTCCTCGCCTATTCACGCCGCCAGCCCAGGGTCCACACACGGCTATGACATCGTGGATCATTACGTCATCAATTCTGAACTCGGTGGCGAGGAAGGTTTCCGCCGCTTTTCGGATGCTCTGAAAGAGCATGGCCTGAAACTCATTCTCGATATCGTTCCCAACCATATGGGCGTGGGCGGGCAAGCAAATGCATGGTGGCTGTCGGCTCTCGAATGGGGCCGCCTGTCGCCCACAGTAGACGCATTCGACATCGATTGGGAGCGACCAGGAGCAAACGGGAAGTTGCTTATTCCCATCCTCGGGAACGTCTATGGAGAGACGCTAGAGAAAGGTGAACTTGAGCTGAAGTTCGATGAAAGGGAAGGAAGCTTCAGCGTTTGGCATTGGGAACACCGCCTGCCGATCTGCCCAGCGACTTATCCGCTGGTTCTAGCACCAGTTCTGGCGGCTGTTGAGGACGGCGTGAAGACCAATGATCTTCTTTCTGTAACAGAGCGTCTTGCTGCTTTGAGTGAACCACATATCAAGTCGCCTGTGGAAGAAGGAGAGCGCTTGAAGGAGGACTTGGCGCGTATCGTAGCCAATCATCCCATGATTGGTGAGGCCATTAGCCGTACGCTCAAAAATATCAACGGCATCAAAGGAAGTCCCGAAAGCTTCAACGCTCTCCACCGCCTGCTCGAAGCTCAATCCTATCGCCTAGCCTATTGGCGCGCCGCATCAAGCGACATCAATTACCGACGGTTCTTCGACATTAATAGTCTTGCAGGCATACGAGTCGATATCCCGGAAGTCTTCGAGCGGACGCACGAATTGATCTTTCGCCTTGTGGATGAGAACCGCATCCATGGACTACGTATCGACCACATCGACGGGCTCGCCGATCCTGAGGGTTATGTGCAAGCGCTGCAGGGCAAACTCGGGCCAGGTTTCTATATTGTGGTCGAGAAAATTCTGGAGCCGGGCGAGGATTTACGTCCCTGGCCCGTTGCTGGCACCACCGGATACGATACGCTCAATCTCATCGACGGTGTCTTGGTCGATCAGGAGGCAGCTAAGACCTTCGAGCGTATTTACCAGGAAGCCTCTGGCTTCTCAGAAGATTATGACAGCCTTCTGAAGCAGGCGAAGATTGAGATCACTCAAAACAATTTCGCCAGCGAGCTGGACGCGATTACTTCCGATATCAAGACCATCGCTGACGCTAGCCATCACACGCGGGATTACACCAACCATGCCCTACGCCGGGCTTTGGTAGAGATCATCGCTGCATTCCCTGTTTATCGCAGCTATCTTACCGATTCCGCTCCTTCCCCCGAGGATGAGCGATTGATCACAGGCGCTATTGCTGCGGCGAAGCGATCAAGTCTTCTTCCAGACCGGAGTGCTCATGACTTTGTCGGAAGTGTTCTTCTCGGAAAGGCAAGGATTGCCAAGCTAGGAGATATTCGTCGTTTCCGGCAACGGTTCCAGCAACTCAGTGGGCCAGTTATGGCGAAGAGCCTCGAAGACACACTGTTCTATCGCTATGGGCGCTTGATTGCCTTGAACGAAGTCGGCGGGGATCCAGGGCATTTCGGCATAACGATTCAGGATTTCCACGAAGCTAATATTCAGAGGGCTCGGAACTGGCCTTACTCCATGCTCGCGACCGCCACTCACGATACGAAACGTGGCGAGGATGCTCGGGCGCGCCTGCTGGCTCTGTCAGAAATGCCGGATGATTGTGAGGCAACGATCAGGATGTGGCGAGAAATGATTTCTCCTCACCTTTCTGACATGGGTGGCTCTCCCGCACCGGACGCCAACGATCAGGTTATCCTGCTTCAGGCTCTTCTTGGCGCCTGGCCATTGGAGCTTTTGGACGCCAACGACAAGGAGGAAACGGCCTCATTCCACGAGCGGATGAAAGGTTATGTAACCAAGGCGCTCCGGGAGGCTAAAAGGCAGACAAGCTGGGTAAGCCCGAACGATGAATACGAGAGATCCGCGCTCAAAATCCTGCAGGCCGCTCTTGATCCGAAAAACGGCATTATCGAACGGCTTCGCCCGCTTGCACTGCGTCTCTCGGCCCTGGGCATGCTCAACGGATTGTCGCGCACGATCCTGAAGATGACGCTGCCGGGAGTTCCAGACATCTATCAGGGAACGGAATTCTGGGACTTTTCCCTAGTGGACCCCGATAATCGACGCCCTGTCGATTACGAAGCTCGTTCAAAAGCCCTGGCAGAGGGAAAACCATCCAAGAACTTTTTGGAGAATTGGCGCAGCGGCTCCACCAAGCAGCATTTTATCACGACACTCTTGAAGGACCGCGCCGGATCTTCTGATCTCTATGCGGATGGAGATTACCAGCCGCTACCTGTTATAGGCGAAGGCGCTGCACATGTAATCGCGTTCCTGAGAGAGCATGGCGATGAACGTCTTGCCGTGATCGTACCGCGCTTATGGAATGGCCTCATCGACATCGAAGAACTCCGGTTTCAACATCATTTCTGGAAAGACACGATCATAGCTCTGCCCGCAGGACAATGGACCAATGTGATAACAGGTGAGCTCCTGAGCCTCGACGACGGGGAACGGAGCCTGAGCGGGATCCTCTCCCCCTTCCCCTTCGCAGTCTTGAGACAGAAGAGTAAGACAGGGCGTCTCTGATCTTCCCGGACGCAAGGCTGGTCACGGGTCGGACCTGCTCCATAATGGTGTTCTCTCATGCAACATGAACACTGCCAGGGTTAACTCTCCAGGCAGTCACAGGACGATCAAGGGGAAATCCGGCATGGCCCAGCGCAGGGGTGGATCGCAGAGCGTCAAGGAACGTTCGGCCGAGCCACAATCGGCTGCCGAAATCCTCATCTCCGGAGACCCCTTCTCGGTGCTCGGGCCCCATGCTATTGCACCGGGCAAATGGGAGATCAGAGCCATCATCCCCGATGCGGACCGGGTGAGCATTGCTGGTCGTGATGGCGAAACCATTCTCACCGCGATGGAGAGAAGATCGTCCGATGGTCTTTTCGTCGGCACAGTGAGTGAGACTGAGCGACCTGACTACAGGCTTCGGGTGGAGCGCCAGGATCATGTGGAGATCAGGCACGATCCCTACAGTTTTGGAACGTTCCTGTCCTCCCACGACATTGCGCAGCTGCGCGATCCAAGAAGTGATGCGGCTTACCAAAAGCTCGGCGCACATCATCTGGACCTTGGTGGTATCCAGGGCTTTCTCTTCACCGTCTGGGCGCCGAATGCGCATCGTGTGAGCATAGTAGGTGACTTCAACGCATGGGACGGGCGCTGCCACCCCATGCGGCGGCGCCATGAGGGTGGAATTTGGGAGCTTTTCATCCCCGATCTCACGGCAGGGGAACGGTATAAGTTCGAGATCGTCGGTCTCCACGGAAATCTGCTGGCGCTAAAAGCGGACCCGTTAGCCTTCGCGGCGGAAAATCCTCCCGCCACGGCCTCAGTCCTGAAGAAAGATCTGGATCACAAGTGGCGCGACGATGAATGGATGAAATCCCGCGCCGTGCAGAACCAGCGCAAAGCGCCCATGTCGATCTACGAGTGTCATCTCGGATCATGGGCGCGCGTACCGGAGGAAGGCAATCGTTATCTCACTTATCGAGAACTGGCTGTCAGGCTCATTCCTTATGTGAAGGACCTCGGCTTCACGCATATCGAGCTTTTGCCGATTACCGAGTATCCCTTCGACGGCTCATGGGGATATCAGCCTATCTCTCTGTATACGCCGACAAGCCGTTTCGGCACGCCTGAGGATTTCGCCTCTTTCGTGGATGCTGCCCATGCCGCCGGGATCGGCATCATCCTCGATTGGGTGCCGGCGCATTTCCCGAATGATCCGCACGGCCTGAGTTATTTCGATGGCACTCATCTCTATGAACATGCGGACCCACGCCTCGGCTTTCATCAGGATTGGGGCACATATATTTACAACTACGAACGCCAGGAAGTCATGACTTTCCTCGTGGCGAATGCTCGTTTCTGGCTGGAGCGCTATCATCTCGATGGCTTGCGCGTCGATGCAGTGGCCTCGATGCTTTATCTCGATTACTCCCGCAAGCCTGGCGAGTGGATCCCCAACCGCTATGGCGGGAATGAAAATCTGGGTGCCATCGACTTCCTGCGCCAGATGAACGAGGTCGCCTATGCCTCGGCGCCGGGCGCCATCACCATCGCTGAGGAATCCACCGCATGGCCCGGAGTGTCACAGCCGACTTATACTGGCGGCTTGGGCTTCGGCTTTAAGTGGAACATGGGATGGATGCACGATACCCTGCGCTATATCAGCAAGGACCCCGTTTTCCGCCGCCATCACCATCATGATTTGACATTCGGGCTTCTCTACGCCTTTTCGGAAAATTTCATTCTACCGCTCAGCCATGACGAGGTCGTGCATGGCAAGGGCTCTCTCATTCGCAAGATGCCTGGCGACCAATGGCAGCGCTTTGCGAACCTGCGCGCCTATTTCGGCTTTATGTGGGGACATCCCGGCAAGAAGCTCCTGTTCATGGGCGGCGAGTTCGCTCAGGAGCAGGAATGGAATCACGATCACAGCCTCGACTGGCACCTCCTGGATGATTCCTATCACAAGGGCGTTCAGACCCTCATTCGCGATCTCAACCATACCTATCGATCAATCCCGGCCCTTCACGAACGCGACTGCGAGTGGAAGGGCTTCGAATGGCTGGTCTCCGACGACAGAGACAACAGCGTCATCGCCTGGCTGCGTCGTGGTGATCGCGAGAGCTCGATCGCAGTTGTTGTTTCCAACTTCACGCCCCTTCCCCGCGAAGGATATCGGCTCGGTGTTCCGGAGCCAGGCTTCTATAGGGAGGCCGTAAACACGGATGCCGCGATTTACGGCGGGAGCAATGTCGGCAATCTCGGAGGCCTCCGCACCGAGGAGACACAAAGCCACGGGCGACCCTATTCGCTGTGTCTGACGATCCCCCCGCTGGCCACGATCATTCTCGTCCTGGAGCAAACCTGACAGGCACATACATATTGTCAGGCTTCAAGGGGACTTCCTGCCCTTTCGCGCGTTGACGGCATGAATATCTGCCCAGCTTCCGAGACCTGCGATGAACGACAAAGTCGAGACCCGTGAACCAGCCCCTGCGGAGATTGTCGCTCCTTCGGTACGGCGCACCTCCCGGCTTCGCGAGGGATTGCCCTACCCTTTAGGAGCTACCTGGGACGGCCTCGGTGTCAACTTCGCCCTCTTTTCCGCGAACGCTACGAAGGTCGAGCTCTGCCTTTTCGATCCCAGCGGCAAGCGCGAGGTCGAGCGCATTGAGCTTCCTGAATATACGGACGAGGTCTGGCATGGCTATCTGCCGGACGCGAGGCCGGGTACTGTCTATGGATATCGCGTATACGGCCCCTATGAGCCCGATGCAGGCCATCGCTTCAACCACAACAAGCTTCTTCTCGATCCCTATGCCAAGCAGATTGTGGGCGATCTGAAATGGGATCCGGCTCTCTTCGGCTATACGGTTGGCTCACCGGAAGCGGACTTGTCCTTCGACGAACGCGACAGCGCGTCCTTCATGCCCAAGTGCCGAGTCATCGAAGGGGCGTTCACCTGGGGTAACGAGCGCAGGCCTATGATCCCCTGGGAGCGGACCATCATCTACGAAGCGCATCTGCGTGGCTTCACCATGAAACATCCGGCGATCCCGAAAGACATCCGCGGCACCTGCTCTGGCCTGATGCATCATGAATCGATCAACTACATCAAGAGCCTGGGCGTCACGACGGTCGAGCTTCTGCCCATCCATGCTTTCGTGGACGACAGCTACCTGATCGAGAAGGGCTTGAGAAACTACTGGGGCTACAACAGCATCGGCTTCTTCGCGCCTCAACCACGCTACCTCGCGACACCTTTCGTCAATGAGGTCAAGGAAATGGTCAGTCATTTCCACGATGCCGGGATCGAGGTGATCCTCGACGTTGTCTACAACCATACGGCCGAAGGCAACGAGTTGGGTCCGACCCTTTCATTCAAAGGCATCGACAACGCCTCCTATTACCGGCTCGCTCCCGATAAACGTTACTATATCAACGATACGGGAACCGGGAATACCGTCAACCTGAGTCACTCCCGCGTCCTGCAAATGGTCACCGACTCTTTGCGCTATTGGGCCCAGGAAGTTCGTGTAGATGGCTTCCGGTTCGATCTGGCGACAATTCTTGCGCGAGAGCCCCATGGCTTCGAGGAGGATGGCCGCTTTCTGGATGCCGTGCGGCAGGACCCGGTGCTGAGCCGTGTCAAGCTGATTGCAGAGCCGTGGGATTGCGGCCCTGGCGGCTACCAGGTGGGACGTTTCTCCCCCGGATGGGTGGAATGGAACGACCGTTACCGTGATACGGTACGAGCTTACTGGAAAGGCGAGGATGGCAAGTTGCCGGAATTGGCATCACGCCTCACCGCTTCGGCAGATCTCTTCAACAAACGCGGGCGCAAGCCCTGGGCCTCGGTGAATTTCGTCACCGCCCATGACGGCTTCACTCTCCATGACCTCGTTTCCTACAACGACAAGCACAACGAGGCGAATGGCGAGGACAACAAGGACGGGCACGATCATAATCTGTCCTGGAACCACGGTGTCGAAGGCGAAACCAAGGATCCGGATATTCGTGCCTTGCGCTTCCGCCAGATGCGCAACATTCTCGCGACGCTCCTCTTCTCCCAGGGCACGCCCATGCTTCTCGCAGGGGATGAGTTCGCCCGCACGCAGAAGGGCAATAATAACGCTTATGCTCAGGATAACGACATCTCCTGGATCGATTGGGAAGGTGTCGACGAAGATGGCGCTGAACTTTTCGAATTCACCCGCAAATTGATTCAACTGCGGCAGAACCTGCCGATCCTGCGTCGTGGTCGCTTTCTTTCGGGAGACTATAATGAGGATCTCGACGTCAAGGATGTGACGTGGCTCACGCCTGTCGGGGACGAGATGACGCCAGAGCATTGGCAGGATCCCCACGCCCGCTGCATTCTCATCCTTCTCGACGGACGCGCACAGCCGACCGGTATCCGTAAACGCGGCACGGATCTGACCTTGCTCTTGATCCTCAACGCGCATCATGACGTTGTGAAGTGCAAGCTTCCGGAGGTAACGGGCGGCCAGGCGTGGAAGTGTCTCATCGACACCAATATGCCGGAGCTGTCGTTTCCGACGCCGTTCAACTTCGGCAAGGAATACACGGTGACCGGCCGCTCGCTCCTGCTGTTCCAGCTTCAACCCGAGGAGCCCCTCAAGAAAGATAGAAGGCGCAGTTCCTGAATGGGTTGACTCAGGCTTCGGCGAGGCAGGAGCGGTAGAGATGGGCATATTGGCGGGCTGGCCTGCCCCATCCCACCTCGGATGCCATGCCGTTCCTCTGCACGCAGCGCCAGGCAGCTTTATCGGACCAGAGCATCTTCGCCCGAATGGCAGCATCGATGAGGCCCGTGAGGTTGACGGGAGAGAATTGGAAACCTGTCGCCGCGCCTGATGCGACCGCCATTTCATTCGCGTCGATGATCGTATCGGCGAGGCCGCCGACACGGGAGACGATCGGCACATTGCCATAATGCATCGCGCAAAGCTGCGTCAGTCCGCAGGGCTCGAAGCGGGAGGGAACAAGGAGCGCATCGCTTCCGCCTTGAATGAGATGGGCAAGCGTCTCGTCATAACCGAAGAAACAACCGACCTGTCCTGGATACACAATGCTGGCAGCGCGGAAGCTCTCCTCAAGTGTCCGGTCCCCAGCCCCGAGCAAAGCGAGCTGCGCCCCGTCCTGCAAGAGCGTTGGGAGAGCTCCGAGTACGAGATCGAGCCCCTTCTGTTCCGACAGACGGCTCACCACGCCGAACAGCATCGCATCAGGGTCTTCATCCAAGCCGAGGCGCCGTTGAAGCGCCTGCTTGTTAACACCACGTCGTTCAAGGGCATCGCGCGTGAACGAGGCCGCAAGCGCATTGTCCATGGATGGATCCCAGACACTTTCATCGATGCCGTTCAGAATGCCGACGACATCCTTTGAGCGGGAACGCAGAAGACCATCAAGCCCCATGCCCCCCTCCGGCGTCTGGATTTCCTTGGAATAGGTCGGCGACACGGTCGTGATGCGATCCGAGAGCCTCAACCCAGCTTTCAGAAACCCGATCTGACCGTAATACTCCACGCCATCGACCGTGAAGGCGTGAGGCGGCAGGCCCAGCTCGTAAAGCATGTTCGCGGGAAAGATTCCCTGAAACGCAATATTGTGAATCGTGATGATGGTGCCAGGGCGAGGTGTTTCGCTGTAATGCAGATAAGCAGGCGCCAAGCCTGCCTGCCAGTCGTGAGCATGAACGATATCGGGGATGAAGCCGGGCATTGTCCCCTGCCCGATATCGGCAGCTACTCTTCCCAATGCTGCAAAGCGCCGCGCATTGTCCGGCCAGTCCCGCCCATCGGGTGTCAGATAGGGTGATCCTGGGCGCTCATAGAGATGCGGCGCGTCGATCACGAGAAGATCGAGCTGGTTCGAAGTTGCCGTAAGAAGACGCGCTGGGCCGCCGAACAAGGACGGATAATGCCGAACAACCTCCGTGCGCCCAAGAGCCTTCATGACCCCCGGATAGCCTGGCAAAAGAGAGACGACCTGAACGCCCTCATGGGACAGGGCGAACGGCAAGGCGCCGGCCACATCGGCAAGGCCGCCTGTCTTGATGATGGGGAACAGCTCCGATGTAACGGAGAGAACGCTTAAGGACGTCATCCAGAAAGCCTGTCGACCATCGGCTTCGTGATGAGGCAGATCCCGCGTTCCGTCCGCCTGAAACGCCGCGCATCTTCTTCCGGATCCTCACCGACCACCAGACCCTCGGGAATGTTCACGCCACGGTCGATCACCACGTTCTTGAGCCGCGCTCCACGGCCGATATTGACGAAGGGAAGAATGACAGCTCCATCCACATGCGCATAGGAGTGAAGATGGACCGCCGTGAAGACGAGCGACTGGCGCAAGGACGCTCCTGAGACGATGCAGCCACTGGAGACGAGAGAGTTGATGGCATGGCCTCGGCGTCCATCCTGATCGTGCACGAACTTGGCGGGTGGCCAGGTTTCGGAGAAGGTCGAGATCGGCCAATCGCGGTCATAAAGATCGAGCGTCGGAACGATGGCCGTCAGATCGATATTCGCTTCCCAATAGGCATCGACGGTACCGACATCCCGCCAATAGGCGGGCGCATCGCTGCCCCCTGCTTCGGCACCCGAGCGTACGCATGAATGCGTGAAGCGGTGAGCGACCGCTTTTCCATGTTCGACGAGATAGGGAATGATATCCTTGCCGAAATCCCTGCTCGATCCTGGCGTCGCAACGTCCCGCTGTAACTGATCGAACAGGAACCGTGTGTTGAAGACATAGATGCCCATGCTCGCAAGCGCCATCTCGGGATTACCCGGAATGCCCGGCGGGTCCGCAGGCTTTTCCAGGAATGTGACGATGCGATCAGTCTCATCCACGCCCATCACGCCGAAGCCCGTCGCCTCCATGCGCGGCACCTCGAGGCATCCGACAGTCACATCAGCACCGGAATCCACGTGCTGGCGCAGCATGATCTCGTAATCCATCTTATAGATGTGATCGCCGGCCAGGATGATGATGTATTCGGGATCGATGCTCGCGATGATGTCGATGTTCTGGAAAACCGCATCGGCCGTTCCTTCATACCACATGGTCTCGGAAACGCGCTGGCTTGCTGGTAGGATATCGAAGCTCTCATTCCGCTCGGAACGGAAGAAGTTCCACCCCCTCTGCAAATGACGGATCAGGCTGTGAGCCTTGTACTGGGTTGCCACGCCGATGCGGCGGATGCCCGAATTCAGCGCATTCGAGAGGGCGAAATCGATGATCCGCGTATTGCCGCCAAAATAAACGGCGGGCTTCGCGCGGACATCGGTCAATTCCATGAGTCTGGAACCGCGCCCGCCCGCAAGGACATAAGCCATGGCATGGCGTGAGAGAGGCGAAGAGGCAGGACTCGGGCTGGGCAAGGTGTCGTCCTCATATATAGGGCGTTGATCTGCCCTGCTTCGCGACCTCTGAACCCGGCTGTTATTTCTTTGACGTATCCGGCTTCAGAGGATGTCCCTGCCCCCGCAGTTCTCGTCTCTTACAGACACTAGCTATTGTATCGTGTCAGGACGGTGTCTTCGGCGAACGCCTGCGTTTTGGCGCGGTCACCGTTTCGCCCACGGACTCGGCTACCTCAGCGGCAGTGCTCTTACGCCTACGGGGCTTAGGTGAGGCAGGACTATTCAGAACTTCGTCCAAGGTCTGGCTGGTCATGCCGAGTGGTGCCGGACTTGTTTCGACCGTGTCTTCTTCGCTACCGAATGATGTCTGGCCTGTCTCCAATGGAGCAGTCTCATCGCTGCCGATGATAGGATGCATGCCATTGCTGGCTTCACCGCCTCGGTTGCCTGTAATTTCTCGCTCAGCCTCATACCAATATTCATCCGCACGCCCCTGCTGGCTGCCGTGCTGCATCCACAATTCGTAGGCCCGTTCCCGAATTCTTTGCTCAAGATGCTTTTCCATAATGACCTTCTGTCCTTATCCCTGGCCGGTCTCGTCGAAGGAAAGCGAATGCCCCCGCGAGGCTGCATAATCAACGCGCTCAAGCTGCATAAGTTATTAGGCAGGGTTCACGAATGACAACGGGCGGAGCAGGCGGAGCATGAGCCTTTGATGATCGTGAGCAGATATATTTTAGGCGGCCTCCCGACGCGCTGGCTCTGAGACAGATATATTATTTCGCGCAGGGAACCTTGGCTTGGCTATTGAGTTGCAGATGAAGTTCCCATGACGATGAGCAACGTGCACTTCTTTGATGAAACAGGCGGGCTAAGCGGAGCGGTCGCAGGCGTCGAGCCGGCACGCGTGAACACGCGCCCCATTCTGCAGCCCGGAACCAATTGCTGGCGGGTTGTCCCGGCGGACAGGGCTGCGGCTCTCATTGATGGGGCTGATTATTTCACCCAGCTTGAAGCTGCCCTGCGCAAGGCGCAACGCTCGATCATGATCATCGGTTGGGATTTCGACGGCAGCATCCGCTTGCGCCCGGATGTCGACCCCGAAACGTCCCCTCCTCTTGGCCCGCTTCTTAGGTCCCTGGTGGAGGAGAAGCCGGATCTGGAAATTCGCATCCTGGTATGGAGCATCGCCATCGTTCATGCGCCTGGCGCACCGGGCCCTCTGATTTTCGGAGCCGATTGGCAGAACCATCCCCGCCTTCAGCTTCGCCTCGACAAGCATCATCCGCTCTATGCGGCCCATCACCAGAAGATCGTGAGCATCGACGACAGCCTTGCCTTCGTGGGCGGAATGGATCTGACAGTGCGGCGCTGGGACACAAAAGATCATGCCTGCGACAATCCCTATCGGCTAAGGGATGACGGCACGATCTACGATCCCGTCCACGACATCCAGATGGTTGTGACGGGAGCCGCCGCCCATTCGATTGCGGAACTCGCCTGTACCCGCTGGAAGATCGCGACAGGGGAGGAGCTTAGCCCCCTTCCCTATCCCGCGCTCAATCCCTGGCCGGAAGACCTGTCACCCGATTTCACCAACGCTCCCATCGCCATTGCACGGACATATCCCGCCTGGGGCGAGCATTCGGCGGTGCAGGAGGCGGCAGCGCTCAATCTCGATGCGCTTTCAGCCGCAAAGCATTCTATTTACATCGAAGCGCAGTACATGACGGCGCCCTATATCGGCGATGTCCTGGAACAGCACCTTTCCGATCCTCTCGGCCCGGAAATCGTGGTCATTCAGACACATGAATCGCACGGCTGGGCGGAAAAGAAGGTGATGGGGACGAACCGAGACCGTCTCATCCGCCGCCTACGCAAGGCCGACCGCTATGACCGCCTGCGGGCTTATTATCCAGTCGTGCCGTCCGAAGGTGGCTCCTGCCAGGTTCTGATCCATTCCAAACTTATCATCGTGGATGATACGTTCCTGCGCATCGGATCCTCGAACCTGAACAACCGTTCGATCGGCCTCGATACGGAATGCGACCTCGCGATCGAGGCGACGAACGACGAGATGCGTCGGACAATTGCCGGCTTGCGAAACCGTCTCTTGGCGGAACATCTCGATACTGATCCAGATGTGTTTGCGGGGATGGTCGCGGAAGCTTCCGGCTCTCTAATTGCCGCCATTGAGCGTCTCAACGTAAACAGACGTCGCCTGCATTCTTTTGATGCGATGTTCGATGAAGGCCCGGCTGCTCCAGCCATCGGCACGGGGCTGCTCGATCCCCTCGAACCGTTCGAGCCTCTCTGGTTCCTGAAGCGTCCGAGAGATTGAGGCTCAAGCCCTCGCCGGCGCGTCACTTATCTCGGCATGGTTCTGCCCCTTCCGACGGTAGGCAAGTTCCGTGATGAGGAAGACGAGGATGCCGATGCAAAGCGGGATGAGGAAGTAGACGAAGCGGAAGACCAGAAGAGGTCCGATCAGGTCCTGCCCCGGCAGGAGATACATGACGACACTTTCGATGACTCCCAACCCACCTGGAACATGGCTGACGAGCGCTGTCGTGTTGGCGATCACATAAACCGACGCGACGCCGACATAAGCCACGTCGGTCACGGCTGCCAGCGCCTGATGAAGACAGGCTGCAACAAAAGCAAAGTTGACCGCGCCGATAATAGTCTGTGGGATGGCCAGGCGCAGCGGCGGGATTTCAAATGTCCAGCGCCAAATACGCAGTGGCTTCTTCACGATGGCGGAAAGCACGAGGTATAGCACTGGCAAGGCTAAGCAGCCGGCGCCGAGAGCAATCACAATGGGCTTCGAGAGGCCCGTGATCTCAACGGCAAGGCTCGTTTGCAGGAGCAGAGCTGCTCCTCCGAGGACCATAAGACCCAGCCCGACTGTGATGCCGCAAAAGACGATCACCTTGGCGACCTGCTCTGCGCTCAAGCCCCATCGCGTATAAAAGCGATAGCGCACGGCTCCACTGCTCAGAAAGGCAAGGCCGATATTGTGACCGATCGACAGGCTGGTGAAGGAAGCCCAGGCCGCCCTGTAATAGGGCTGAGGGCGCCCCACATAGCGCAGGGCGAGATAATCGAAACCGCTGAGGCAAAGATAGCTGGCGGCTGCAAACCCGCCTGCCGCGGCTAGGCGCGCCGCAGGAATGGCAGCGACGGCATCAAAGAGCTGATCCAGGCTGTAGCGGCTGAGCGTCCGATAAAGCAGGAAACCCGCAAGGCCGATGGCCAATACCGCAATCAGAGGCTTCCAGATCTTACGCATCCATACTCCTGTCTTCCGAACTCTTCACATCAAGCAATCCTTGGCCGTAGAGGTTCCCTGCTATTCGCGTGCATGCTCGGCATCGATCTTGTGGCTTCTGACAGGCATGACCTGGAACTCGACCATGAGGGGCAAATGATCGGAGGCGACGCGAGCCGCGGGTGAGCGCAGAGACTCGACCCGAACCACATGGATCGACCGGCTGACGAAAGCATGGTCGATCCTCAACATCGGCAGACGTGACGGAAAAGTCGGCTGCGCGCGCTGCAGCGGCAGGGCAACCTGCGCATCACGCAGATAGGCTGTCAGACGCCGATACGCGCGAGACCGGGGAGAGGCATTGAAGTCGCCAAGCAGGATCACCGGCTCCCGGCAGGCCGGATGGCCGAGCCATTGAGGCCCAAGCAGGCAATCCACCTGCGCCAGTCGCTCGCTCCGGCGAAGACCGAGATGCGTTGTGATGATCTGGACATCGGTTCCGCCGAGATTGATCGATGCCCATAGGGCGCCCCTCGGCTCAGGCGCGAAGCGCCCTGTTCCGCCTGGGAGAGGCCCTGCTTTTACCAGCCGGGAGGGACGATGGGTGAGGATGGCGTTGCCATATTCCTCCTCCAGAACGCGAAGGCTGGCATGAAAGTGCATCTGCATGCCGAGCGCCTGGGCGATGGCATGGGCCTGATCCACGCTGCCGGTCCGCACGCGCCCGACATCGAGTTCCTGGAGCGCCACCACATCGGGCTCATAGGCCGCAATCACATCGGCAATGCGCCCCGGCGAGAGCCGCCCGTCCGTTCCAAGACAGCGACGCACGTTGTAGGTCAGTATCCGGGGCACCTCGCCTCCTTTCCATGGCCATCTCTGCACAGGCAACAGGCTGCGCAACGGCAGCCTCACCAGCACTAACCCTCAAAGCGCGCATAATTTCCCTGCAAAGCTGCGCAATATCGTTTTATGAGAAGATCGGAGACGCCCTTGCTGGATCAGAGGGCGAGGCCAGTGCCTCAAAAAAAACGGGAGCCGTGCGTACATCCGGCACCGGCTCCCGCCCTGATGACCAGCTGCCCCGAGCAACCGGATTGGTTCATCATAGTCCTGAACCCGAGGACGGCGGGGGCGCATAGGGGGTATGAAATTCCCTCCTTCGGGGAACCTCCCCCCTTGCAGACTCCTATGGGAATAAGGCACTGACCATACCGGGCGGCAGAGCCATAGCCGGCAAGGGCACCAATAGGGAAATTTCCCCATTACCCTCAAAAGCCTATGGCGTGGCCTGATAGGTGAATGGAGCCGATATGAGCGAGCAGTTCTCTCTGCAGAAAGATAAGATCCGCGTGCTCCTGCTCGAAGGAGTCAACGAGAGCGCTGTCGAGCTGATCCGCTCCGCCGGGTACACCAACGTGACCTATCTGAAGACAGCACTCGATGAGAAGGAGCTGATCGAAGCTCTCCAGGGCGTGCACATTCTTGGTATTCGTTCGCGAACCCAGCTGACTGCCGAGGTCTTCGAGGCTGCAAACCGCCTCATCGCCGTTGGCTGCTTCAGTGTGGGCACGAACCAGGTGGATCTCGAAGCCGCCCGCCATGCCGGTATCCCGATCTTCAATGCTCCCTTCTCCAATACGCGCAGCGTCGCCGAGCTCGTGATCGGCGAAGTTGTCATGTTGCTGCGACGTGTCCTCCCGAAATCTGCGGCGGCTCATGTGGGCGGCTGGGACAAGTCGGCCATCGACAGCCACGAGGTACGCGGCAAGACGCTCGGTATCGTTGGCTACGGCAATATCGGATCGCAGCTTTCATACCTTGCCGAGTCCATGGGCATGCGTGTGATCTTCTTCGATCTGACCGACAAGCTGCGGCATGGCAACACCGAGCCTGCAGATAGCCTGCACGATCTTCTTGCGCAAAGCGACGTGGTGAGCCTGCATGTTCCGGAGACACCCGCCACTCATGGCATGATCGGCGCAGCCGAGATCGCCACCATGAAGAAGGGTGCCTACCTCATCAACAACAGCCGTGGCACGGTCGTGGATCTGGATGCGCTTGCAGAAGCATTGAAGAGCGGCCATCTGCGCGGTGCGGCCGTCGACGTATTCCCTGTGGAGCCTGCCTCCAACAAAGATCGTTTCGAGACACCGCTCCAAGGTCTCGACAACGTCATTCTCACACCACATATCGGCGGCTCCACGGAAGAAGCGCAGGAGCGCATCGGCGCCGAAGTGGCCCGAAAGCTCATTGACTATTCCGATGTCGGCTCGACCATCGGCGCCGTGAACTTCCCGCAGGTGCAATTGTCGTCCCGCGCCACGGGAACGCGCTACATTCACGTCCACCGCAACGTGCCGGGCATGCTCGGACGCCTCAACCAAGCCTTCTCCAAGCGAGGCCTCAACATCACGGCGCAGCATCTGCAGACTGATGGCGAGATCGGCTATGTGGTGATCGAGGTGGAAGGGCAGCCCGAACACAGCCGAGAGACCCTTGAGGAAATCCGCAACCTGGAAGGCACAATCCGCGCCCGCCTGCTCTATGCCCTGGGCTGATTGAGCCGACCTCTCCAAGTGCTGGCCCTTTTCTAAAGGTCCCGATCATGCTTGGATTGCCGAGATGTTGACCCGCGTTCAGGAACGGATTCGCAGCATTCTGCAGCACACGGCGACACGGGTCGCTGATAGGGCGCGACTTCCTGCTGTAGTCGTGGACGACGTCGAAGTGATACTTGGGCTCGAACAATCACAAGAGAGGCCAGCAGAGGGACGGCACACAAGGTATGTGCGTTCCGCATCCATCACTCCAGAAGAGCCGGATTCTTCAAAAGACATGAGCGCTTCCGTCGATACACTTGCCGAGCAGATGCTGACCCTGGTGGATATCGTTTCCGCCCAGGAAAAGGACATCAAGGCCCTCAAGGAACAGTGCCGGAAACTGGAAGAACACAACCAAGCTGTCATGGTCGCCTTCTCCGCTTTCTTCCACGTGCTGTCGGTGGGCCGTGTGGCGAAGGCCAGCGAGATCACATCCCTGCTGCAGAACATCAGCAAGATCGCCGAACAGGAAGGACGTCCAAAGGAATCCGTGGCCTTCCTCCAGGAACTCGCCAGGATGGTGCCCGGGCATTCCGATGCCGAACCCGGCGCTTAGGCAAGATTTCTCCCTTTCTGGCGTTGCGCCTCAAATTTTAAGCTTCCCTTAACCTTAAGAATTCATGATCAGGCGTGCCGCACCTTGCGCGGCCATCCGGCACGAGCACCCTGACCTCTCTGCCTTGCCAGGATTCATCCGTTGACGGCACCTTCAGGGAAGGAAGCAGTTCATGCCGGTGGAAAGGGCTCACGTCGCGATTGAGAACCTCATCGCCGACCATGTCGCCGCTTCCTTCAGGTCGAAGGAGCGAACCGCCGTCGCTGATAACACGGCAGCCCAGATTCGCAGCCGCATTACGGATCGTTTCCAGCATGCCAAGATCGGTTCCGAACAGGATAACGCTCCGCCGGCGATCGTGGCCCTGCGCGACCGCATCATCACGATTTTCTCGCCGCCCCAGAAACTCGATCCCGCTCACGATCGAGCGGAGCAGCTGACTCTCCTGCAGGCCAGCATTGAAGAGCTTCGCCGCCATACCGCGACAATCGCCATAGAGCGGCGCGAAGAGCAATCCCGCAAGCCGCGTCACGTCGATCTGCTGTTGGAGCGTCAGCAACTCGTTTTGAAGAACGAGTTCACGGAAGGCTTCGGCCGGGTCGAGACATGGCTCGTGTCGATAGCGGCACTCGCTCTCGTTCTGCTCAGAGCCATCGACTTCCTTTGGGCTCTGCCGATCCTCGCTCTCGGCATCGGACGGTCATGCTATCTCGACCGGCAATGCAAGAAGCGCAGCGCGAGGATTGCCGAGATCGATGCAATGATCGAACCTGCGCCAAGACAGCCTTACAACTGAGACAGCAGAAGCGCATCGCGCAAGACCTGCCAGCTTTCCCTGTCCGGCGCAGAGATTAGGCCGCCTCCCCGATTGGAGGCCCGATATGGCGATCCATCGAAATGCGCCGTATAGCCCCCGGCTTCTTTGTGGATCAGCCAGCCTGCGGCGTGATCCCACGGCAGCACGCTCGATGAGAATGAAAAATGCATGTGCCCGCTAGCGATCTGGCGATAGGCATGCGCCGCACATCTCAAATTGGTGACCATGGCTATACGCGGGAAAGAGCCAGTTACAACAGGCATCAAATCCGGCGGAAGATAGCGCCACGACACATTGCCAGCCATTTCTGCGAGCGCAACAGGGGATGCGACACGCAAAGGCGTGGTGCTACCGTCTGGCCTCTGCAGCCATGCACCCTCTCCCCGCACGGCCACGGCCCAGTCATCGCAGATCGGGTCGAGAATGACGCCACAGACCACCTCTCCCTTCATGACGACGGATGCCATGACGCCGAACAACGGCAGACCCGATGCAAAATTGAGCGTTCCGTCGACGGGATCGAGGATAAAGGCGAGATCCGCATCATCCAATCCATCGAGCAATGCCGGATCACGGCTTACGCCCTCTTCACCAATCACGAGCGCATTCGAAAAGGCGCGCAGAAGCTCTGCTCCGATCTTACGTTCCGCTGCTTCATCCGCGTCCGTGACCAGATCGAGCTGCGATGACTTGGTGCGTATCTCACCGGCGGATAGATTTCTGAAACGTGGGAGGATCTCTGTCTGCGCGGCATCTCTCAGGATTTCCGCAACTCTGAGGGCATCGGCTCTGGAAAAAATCATAAGGCTCACGTGCGAAGAAGAGGCATCAGATCATTTCGAGCGGACGCTTGCGCCTCGGCGCCGGAAACGCGGCATCAATGGCATCCAACTCCTCAGCACTCAACCGAATATCGAGGGCCTTCCTATTGTCGCGCACATGAGAGATGCTGGAAGCCTTGGGAATTGCAATAGTTCCGGGCTTCAGAAGCAGCCAAGCAAGGGCGATCTGGTAAGAGCTTGCGCCATGGTTACGGCCAATCTCCTGTAGAATACCGGATTTCGGAAGCCTCCCCTGCTCGATGGGACTATAGGCCATCACGGGCATGTTTCGCTCGGCCATCCAGGGGATCAGATCGTATTCCGGCCCACGCCGCGTCACGTTGTAGAGCACCTGATTGGTCGCGCAGTTTCGCCCATTGTCGACAGAGAACAGTTCTTCCATGTCATCCGTGTCGAAATTGCTCACGCCCCAATGGCGGATCTTGCCTTCGAGGCGCAGTTCCTCAAAAGCCGCGACGGTCTCCTCCAGTGGAACACCGCCTCGCCAATGCAGCAGATACAGATCGAGACGGTCCGTGTTGAGGCGCTTCAGGCTTCTCTCGCATGCTTCGCGGACACCGTTGTGGCTGGCATTATGCGGATAGACCTTGCTCACGAGGAACAGATTATCACGCTCAGTCCCGAGGGCTTCTGCGATGAGTTTTTCCGACGCTCCCTCACCATACATTTCAGCCGTGTCGATCAGTGTCATGCCCAGTTCGACGCCGAGACGCAGCGCTTCGATTTCCTGTGCATGTCTGCTGCTAGTCTCGGCCATCTGCCAAGTGCCTTGGCCAAGCGCGGGAACGGCTTCGCCCGTTGGCAGCGTCACTGTTCGTGTCATCGGATTATCCTGAGGAGTTGAGGCCACATGTTCGGAGCGTGATTGAAGTCGCCCCCTCAATCTATTGCAGTTTCGGCGTTTTCATGAAGCGTCCGCGATCGGCTGAGCGGATCGTCACGTCGAAGGTATCCCCTTCCCGCTCCAGCGTCAGCGGCACATCCACGCCTGCAGGCCCCAGCGCCCAGATGGCTTGGTAGAACTCCGCGAGCGATGTCACGGCCTGCCCGGCGACGGCATGAACATTGTCGCCAGCCCTCAGGCCCGCCCGCTGCGCGGGCGCGTCGCCTGCAAGACCGATGATGGAAACCAAGTCCTCTTCCGTCTCGGACACATAGAAGCCGAGCCAGGGCTTAGCAGGCTTGCCGACCCGGCCGAGGGTCAGAAGATCGTCGAGGATGGGCTTCAGGAGGTCGATCGGCACGCTCATGTTCAGGGGGACGATAGCACCGCCTTGCGCCTGGTGCTGCAGTTGGAGGGAGCCGATGCCGACCAGATCGCCACGTGGGCCAATGAGGGCCGTGCCGCCCCAATTGGGGTGAGCGGGAACAGTGAAGATGGCATTGTCGATCAGATATTCCCAATAGCCCGCAAATTCCTGGCAGGCGACCACCTGGGCCGAAAGAGAATGGGTGCTGCCACCGGCGCCGCCCATGACTACCTGATCCCCCGGCGACAGGCGCCTGGAATCGCCTAGCGACAAAACCGGCAGCCCGAGAGGTTCGAGCGCCTGCACCAGCCCGAAGCCACTGTCGTAATCATAGGCGATCACGTGAGCCTCGACCGTCCGCCCCTTGTTGGTGGTGAGCCAGACCTCCTCGGCTTCGGCGATCAGGTATCCGATGGTCACGACAAGGCCATCGGCGCGGATGACGACACCCTGTCCGGCCCGCTCGATGCCAAGAGTCTCCGCCGTGAAAGCATCCTCCGGCACCCGGGCGCGGAGCGAAACAACGGCGCTCAGGGCTTCCCGGAGATCATAGGAGAGAGTGTCCTGGTCGGGCTGGAATTCGGGCGGGATCTGCCATTCTTCCGGAGATTGCATCGGAAAACTCCTTGAACCCTGCCCTCCAGCCGGCGGATGCCGGAAGACGCATCATCTTATCAAGATGGCGGAAAACGCCCGCCGTTCAACCCACAACCCCATGATGAGTGGAAACGGAGCCAGTTCCAGAGGCTTGACCTAAATCAAGGCCTTCTGCGCAAGGGCAGCGCAAGAAGCTGTCATGACGCCAGAACTCATTGCCCGCTACGATCAGCGCGTGCCGCGCTACACGAGCTATCCCACCGCCCCGCATTTCAAACCGGAGGTGGGAGCGGATACCTATGCCAAATGGCTTGCGGAGCTTTCTCCCAGAACGGCTCTATCCCTTTATCTGCACGTTCCGTTCTGCGCCGAGCTGTGCCTCTATTGCGGCTGCCACACCACGGTCGCCCGCAGCTACAGCCCTGTTGCGTCCTATGTGGAGCTTCTGGAGCAAGAGATCGAACTCGTCGCCCAACAGCTGCCGGAGCGCATGGACGTCACGCATATCCATTGGGGCGGCGGAACGCCGACGATCCTGTCAGGTGCCGATCTCAGGCGCATCATGGGCCTGCTGGAGCGCTCCTTCGGCATCAGCTCCACCGCCGAGATCGCGGTCGAGATCGATCCGCGCACGCTCACTCTGGAACATGTGAACGCACTCGCTGCCTCTGGCCTGAACCGGGCGAGCCTTGGCGTGCAGGATTTCGATCCCAAGGTTCAGAAAACCATCAACCGCATCCAATCCTTCGAGCAAACCGCCAAGGTGGCTGACTGGCTGCGGAATGCCGGCGTGACCGGACTGAACCTCGACCTGATGTATGGCCTTCCCTACCAAACGACGGAAAGCGTGCTGCGCACGGTAGAGCAGGCTCTGCAGCTCGACCCCGACCGGATCGCACTCTTCGGCTATGCCCATGTTCCCTGGATGAAACGCCACCAGGCCCTCCTGCCTGAGGAAACCATGCCGGACGCCATCGAGCGGGTCGAACAGAACACGGCAGCGGCAGCTGCTCTCGTCGAAGCAGGCTATGTCCAGATCGGGCTGGATCACTTCGCAAAGCCGAGCGACCCCATGGTAGCGCAACAGCGCGAAGGCCGCCTGCACCGGAATTTCCAGGGTTACACGACCGACGAAGCCACGGCTCTCATCGGCTTCGGCACCTCGGCCATCGGCTCCCTGCCTCAGGGCTATGTTCAGAACGCATCGAGCACTGTTGCCTATCGCGAGGCTATCACAAAGGGGCAGCTCGCCACTGTGCGCGGAATTGTCCTGACGGATGACGACCGGCTGCGCCGGAGCATCATCGAGCGCCTGATGTGCGACTTCTCGGTCGATCTTCGAGGAATCACACCTGACGAAGCAGCCTCCACCTTTGCGGGCGAGCTTGCCGCCATCGATGACATGGCGCGCGACGGGCTTGTGAAGCGCAAAGGCCTATCCATCCAAATTCCGGAGGAGAGCCATCTTCTGGTTCGCAACGTCTGCGCGGCCTTCGACCGCTATCTCGAGAACGGGGCGGCGCGTCACTCTCGCGCCGTGTAGGTACTCAACGGGTTGTTTCAAGGGATTTCACGGGGGCTTTAGGCCCCCGTTTGATTTGCATCAATGCCCCTTGCCTATCCCACTCCTAGTGAGGGAGCTGATGGCGAAGCTCAGGGCCTCGCCAAAATTTCAAAACGGTCGAGACCTATGGCTCAAACGGCAACAACTCCTAAAGGAATGACCTTCGGCGAAGCAGGCTCCGCTCTTGCCTTCGCCGCCCTTGGCTTCCTGAGCATCATCATCGCGGCAAAAGCCTACACGCCCGAATACGCGTTCCATGCCTATCTCTTTGCGGCCGCGAGCGTCGCGTCCGTGTTCGTCATCGTCAATCGCTACTACGAGCGCCCGGCCGCACTACCGCCGCTGACGATCAACGGCAAGCCCAATTACAATATGGGGCCTGTGAAATTCGCCACCATCGCCTCCATCGTCTGGGGCATCGCCGGCTTCACCATTGGTCTCCTCATTGCCCTGCAGCTCGCGTTCCCGTCGCTCAACTTCGACACGTCCTGGCTGTCCTTCGGGCGCATGCGGCCGCTGCACACTTCCGCAGTGATCTTCGCCTTCGGCGGCAACGTGCTGATCGCCTCGTCGTTCTATGTCGTACAGCGCACCTGCCGCGCACGGATGGTTGGCGACATCGCACCCTGGTTCGTTGTTCTCGGCTATAATTTCTTCATCGTCATCGCGGGCACGGGCTATCTGCTCGGCATCACGCAGGGCAAGGAATATGCCGAGCCCGAGTGGTATGCCGATCTGTTCCTCACCATCGTCTGGGTCACGTATTTCCTGGTCTTCCTTGGCACGGTCATGCGCCGCAAGGAATCCCACATCTACGTGGCGAACTGGTTCTATCTCGCCTTCATCCTGACCATCGCCGTTCTGCACCTCGGCAATAACGCGACGATCCCCGTCTCGATCTTCTCGCCGAAGAGCTACATCGTGTGGTCGGGCGTGCAGGATGCGCTGGTGCAGTGGTGGTACGGCCATAACGCGGTCGGCTTCTTCCTCACCGCCGGCTTCCTCGCCATCATGTATTACTTCATCCCGAAGCGGGCCGAGCGGCCGGTCTATTCCTACCGCCTCTCCATCATCCACTTCTGGTCCCTGATCTTCATGTATATCTGGGCCGGTCCGCACCACCTGCACTACACCGCGCTTCCCGATTGGGCGCAGACTCTCGGCATGGTGTTCTCGGTGATGCTGTGGATGCCCTCCTGGGGCGGCATGATCAACGGCCTCATGACGCTCTCAGGCGCATGGGACAAGCTCCGCACCGATCCCGTGCTGCGCCTGATGGTGGTGTCCGTCGCCTTCTACGGCATGGCTACCTTCGAGGGCCCGCTCATGTCCGTGAAGGCAGTGAACTCCCTGTCGCACTACACCGACTGGACCATCGGCCACGTGCATGCCGGCGCTCTAGGCTGGGTCGCCTACATCTCCTTCGGCTGCGTCTACTGCCTCGTTCCGTGGCTGTGGAACAAGAAGGAGCTGTACTCGATGAAGGCCGTCTCCTGGCACTTCTGGATCTCGACCCTCGGCATCGTCCTGTACATCTCCTCGATGTGGGTCGCGGGCATCCTGCAGGGCCTCATGTGGCGCGCCTATACCAGCCTCGGCTTCCTCGAATACTCGTTCATCGAGACCGTTGAGGCGATGCATCCCTTCTACATCATCCGTGCACTCGGCGGCGCATTCTTCGTGGCCGGCAGCCTGATCATGGCGTGGAACGTCTGGAAGACGATCACCAGCGCTGAGGCTGCCGTGGAAGAAGCCCATCCGGCACAGCCCGTCCTTGTCGCGGCGGAGTAAAGGAACCGATCATGTCATTCTGGTCCCGTCACAAAATCTTCGAGACCAACTCGATCATCCTCGTCATCGGCGTGCTGTTCGTAATTGCGATTGGCGGCCTCGTGGAAATCGTGCCGCTCTTCTACCTGAAGAGCACGATCGAGAAGGCTGAAGGGATACGTCCCTACACACCCCTCGAACTCGCTGGTCGCAACATCTATGTGCGTGAAGGCTGCTACAACTGCCACAGCCAGATGATCCGCCCGCTGCGCGACGAGGTGGAGCGTTACGGCCACTACTCTCTCGCCGCAGAGAGCATGTACGACCGTCCGTTCCAGTGGGGTTCCAAGCGCACCGGTCCGGATCTCGCCCGCGTCGGCAACAAGTATTCCGACGATTGGCACCGCGACCACCTGAAGGACCCTCGCGCCGTCGTGCCCGGTTCGATCATGCCGAGCTATCCGTGGCTTGAGAAGAACGAGCTCGACATGTCCTCCGTCTCCGAGGACATGAAGATCCAGGCAATGCTCGGCGTTCCTTACACCGAGGACATGCTGAAGCTGGCTGAAACCGATGTTCGCATCCAGGCCAATGCCGACGATCCGAACGCCATCGATCTCGCCAAGCGTTACCCGAACGCTCAGTCGCGCAGCTTCGACGGCAATCCGCAGAAGGTCACCGAAGCGGATGCTCTGATCGCCTATCTGCAGATGCTCGGCACGCAGGTGGACTTCAAGCTCTACGACAATAAAGCCAACGTGCGCTGAGGATAGAGACATGCCAGCCGCCTACAAATTCTTCGCCGAATTCGCCCAGACTTGGGGACTGCTCTACTTCGTAGGCGTCTTCCTGATTGTTCTGGTTTATGCCCTCGCACCCTCGCGGAAGGAGCGCTTCGACGCAGCCGCCCGCATGCCTCTCCAGGAGGATTGATCCTATGGCCCATGAAAACCACGGAAAGGTCGACGCCGTCACCGGCGTGGCCACGACCGGTCATAGCTGGGACGATATCGAAGAGCTCAACAATCCGCTGCCGCGCTGGTGGCTGTGGACCTTCTATCTCTGCATCGTGTGGGCGATTGCCTATTGCATCGTCTATCCGGCCTGGCCGCTGGTGTCGTCCTACACCAAGGGCGCTTTCGGCTGGCACTCCCGCGATGCGGTGGAAGTCGAGCTCGCAGCCCTGAAGGATCAGCGCTCGGGCATGACGGCGAAACTCGCTGCAAGCTCGCTCGATGAGATCAAGCAGGACCCCGAGATGTTCGCGTTCGCGCGCGCCCAGGGCAAGGCTTCCTTCGGCGACAATTGCGCGCCCTGCCATGGAGCAGGCGGCGGTGGCGCCAAGGGCTATCCGAACCTGAACGATGACGATTGGCTGTGGGGCGGCTCGCTGGAGCAGGTCCATAAGACGATCCAGTTCGGTGCCCGCTCCACCAGCGACCAGGGCCATTCCGGCAGCATGCCTGCCTTCGGTCGCGATGGAATGCTCAAGCGCGAGGAAATCTCACAGGTGGCGGATTTCGTGCGCTCCCTATCGGGTCTGCCCACGGAGAAAGGCATCGACCTCGCAGCCGGTGCCAAGGTCTTCGCCGACAATTGCGCGGCCTGTCACGGCGACAAGGGCCAGGGCATGCAGGAGATGGGCGCGCCGAACCTGTCGGATAAGATCTGGCTGTTCGGCTCCGACAAGGCGATCATCATTGAGGGCCTCAATAATGGCCGTGGCGGCGTGATGCCTGCCTGGCATGGACGCCTCGACGACACAACCATCAAGGCTCTGACGCTCTACGTCCATTCCCTGGGCGGCGAGCTGAACCGCTAAACTGCGTCAGACGAACCTCATACGTATTTCCACTGGTGGCCGGAGGACCTTTCTCTGGCCGCTTGCTTGACCCAAATCAAGGCACCGCCTCGACCCGTCTTCTATTCAGGTCTCTCTTGGACTGAGAACCTGCGACGGATTCGATGGCTGAAGCTCCAGTTTCCTCCTCTCTTGCGACGGCAAAAGCCGAAGACGCCCCGCTTTATGCGCCGCGCAAGCAGATCTACCCGCAGGCCGTGAAAGGCCGCCTCCGCACGATCAAATGGATCGTGCTGGCCATCACCCTCGGCATCTATTATCTCCTGCCCTTCATCCGCTGGGACCGTGGCCCCAACGCTCCCGATCAAGCGATCCTCGTCGATCTTGCGAACGGCCGCTTCTATTTCTTCTTCATCGAGATCTGGCCGCAGGAAGTCTATTATTTCACCGGCCTCCTTGTGCTGGCCGCGCTCGCTCTCTTCCTCATGAATGCGGTCGCGGGCCGTGTCTGGTGCGGCTATCTCTGTCCCCAAACCGTCTGGACGGACCTGTTCTATGCCGTCGAGCGCTGGGTCGAGGGCGACCGTCGCGAGCGCATGCGCCATGACAAGGAGAAGCTCACCCTCAAAGTGGCGGCGAGGAAAGGCCTGAAACACTTCATCTGGCTGATGATCGCCTGGTGGACCGGCGGCGCGTGGGTTCTCTATTTTTCCGACGCGCCGACGCTCGTCTATGACCTTGCCACCTTCCAGGCGCCGATGGTCGCCTATATCTGGATCGGCATTCTCACCTTCACCACCTACACGCTTGCAGGCTTCATGCGCGAGCAGGTCTGCACCTATATGTGCCCCTGGCCGCGCATTCAGGCCGCGCTGACGGATGAATACGCCCTCAACGTCACCTATCGCTATGACCGTGGCGAGCCGCGCGGCTCGATGAAGAAGAACGAAGTCCTGCGTAAGCAGGGTCTACCGGCAGGCGATTGCATCGATTGCGATCAATGCGTCGCCGTGTGCCCCACCGGTGTCGACATCCGCAAGGGCCTGCAGCTCGACTGCATTCAGTGCGGCCTGTGCATCGACGCATGCAACTCGGTGATGGAAAAGATCAACCGTCCCCTGAACTTGATCGCCTACGACACGGACATGAACGTAAAGGCCCGCATAGAGGGTCGCCCGGAAGTGCGCAAGATTGTGCGCCCGCGCACCGTCTTCTATGCCGGCATCATCGCCATCGTCGGCGCCGTCATGATCGGCTCGCTCGCCATGCGCCAGACAATCTATCTGAGCGTCATGCACGACCGCAACCCGCTCTTTGTGCGCCTCTCCGACGGCTCGATCCGCAACGGCTTCACTATCCGCGTGGCCAACAAGAACCTGGATGAGCGCAGCTACGCCCTCACCGTGGATGGTCTCTCCGGCGCAAAGCTCGACATCGTGGGTGGCGAGATCGACCAGCAGGGACGTGCTGTCATTAAGGTCGGTCCCGATCAGACTCTGGAAGCGCGCGTGCTCGTGAGCTCCCATGGAGCCGATGTGCCCGCATCCACAGACATTCATTTCACGCTCTCCGACATCGTCACCGGCGACACCACACGGATGAGCGACTACTTCAAGGCGCCTTAGGAGGATCATGCCCATGTCCGCGACAACAGCCGCACGTTCTCCCCGCGTTATCACAGGGCGAACCGTCCTCATCTATTTCATCTCGTTCTTCGGTGTCATCTTCGCCATGAACTTCGTGATGATCCGCTTTGCCCTATCGAGCTTCAGCGGCGTTGAGACCGAGAGTTCCTACAAGGCGGGTCTCACTTTCAAGAACGATGTGGCGGCAGCTCATGCGCAGGATGCCCTGCACTGGTCCGTGGAAGCGAATGTCCAGCGCGGCGAGAACAGCATCATCCTCATCACGGCCCGCGACACCAAGGCTCAAGCCCTCTCCGGTCTCACCGCACAGGTGAGGCTCGGCCATCCCACGGACAAGCGCAAGGACGTCACCGTCGATTTCGTGGAGACCTCCACCGGTCAGTTCCGAAGCCTTACTCCGCTTCCCGAAGGCCGCTGGGATCTCGTGATCGACCTGAAGCGTGGGGAAGATGTTGTCTTCCGTTCCAAGAGCCGTGTATCCCTTTAACGAAAGAACAGGATCATGCCCGAGGCTCTCGATCTATCCATCTTCGTCAAGCGTCAGGACGACGGGACGGCGCATCTCGATCTGGCGATCGAGGGCATCGATTGCGCCGCTTGCATCGACGAGATCGAGGGCGGCCTGTGCCGGTTGGATGGCATCCTTGATGCACGCCTGAACTACACAACGCATCGCCTTGCGGTGCAGTGGCAGGATGGGACGGTGACGCCCTCCGCCGTGGTCCAGGAGCTGCAGCGTCTCGGCTATCGCGCCCATCCTTATCAGTCACGCCTTGTGGAAGAAGAGGAAACCAGGCGTTCACAATGGCTGTTGAAGTGTCTGGCAGTTGCCGGCTTCGCCTCCATGAACATCATGCTTCTGGCGGTCTCCGTCTGGTCCGGCAACGTGACCGACATCACCCCAGAAACGCGCGATTTCTTCCACTGGCTTGCTGCCTTCATTGCAATGCCGGCCGTGGCCTATGCAGGCCAGCCGTTCTTCCGCAGCGCCATCGGGGCATTGAAAGCCAAACGCACCAATATGGATGTGCCTATCACCATCGGCATCCTGCTCGCGCTCATCATGAGCGTGGTGGAAACCATCAACCACGCAGAGCATACCTATTTCGACTCGGTCGTGATGCTGCTCTTTTTTCTGCTGTGTGGACGCTATCTCGATCAGGCCATGCGCCGCCGCACCCGAGCCGTGGCAGGGAATCTCGCTGCACTCAAGGCCGAGGTAGCGCACCGCCTCGATGACAACGGTGAAGCCGTTCTGGTGCCGACTGCCGCGCTCAATCCCGGCGACCGTGTCTTGATTCGCCCCGGCGAGCGCATCGCCGTCGACGGCATCGTGATCGCCGGCAGCTCCGAACTCGATGAGAGCCTCGTCACAGGCGAAACTATCCGCCGCTCGGCTGCCTCGGGAGACGCAGTTTATGCGGGCAGCATGAACTACGACGGCACGCTCACCCTCCAGGTAACCGCGGCCGGCAAGGGCACGCTTCTCGACGAAGTGGAGCGACTTCTCGAAACGGCAGCCGCTGCGAAATCTCGCTATGTGCAGTTGGCTGACAAGGTCGCACGCGGCTATGCACCTGTGGTGCATCTGACCGCGGCCCTGACGGCAATCATCTGGATCGCCTTTGGCGCATCTGTGCATGATGCGATCATCACCGCCGTGGCTGTTCTCATCATTACCTGCCCCTGCGCGCTGGCATTGGCGGTTCCCGTCGTGCAGGTTGTGGCCTCGGGCGCCCTCTTCCGCTCGAATGTCTTCCTTAATTCCGGAGACGCTCTGGAGCGCCTCGCATCGACCGACACCATCGTGTTCGACAAGACGGGTACGCTAACCTTGCCCGAGATGCGCGTCGTCAATGCGGGCGCAATCCGCCCTGATTTGCTGGAAGCGGCAGCAAAGCTTGCTCTTTCGAGCCATCATCCCCTGGCAGCAGCGGTGGCACAGGAATCGAAGGAGCATCGTCCGTACGAGGAAGCGACGGAGGTTACGGGCCAAGGTGTGAAGGCCGTCGTTCACGGCGTCGAACTCCGCCTCGGCAGCCCGGCATTCTGCGGCGCCGTCGATCTTGCGGCGGCGATTGCAAACAAGGATGCCGACGTTTCCCTCATTGCCTTTGCCTGCGGCCATGAGCGCACCCTTCTGCTCGTTCGTCAGGCTTTACGTCCGGATGCCGTGGCGTCGGTCAAGGCGCTGCAGGATCTCGGCGTCGATTGCCGCATTCTCTCGGGCGACCGGCCTGAAGCAGTCGCTCCCATCGCGGCGGCTCTCGGCATCCGCGATTGGCGCGGCGCTGCAAAGCCAGCCGACAAGATCGCCGCCATCGAGGCTTTGAAAGTGCAGGGCCGCAAGGTTCTTATGGTGGGCGATGGCCTCAATGATGCGCCTGCCCTTGCATCGGCGGATGTCTCCATGTCCCCTATCACCGCCGCCGACATCACGCAGGCGCAAGCGGACGCAGTTTTTCTTGGCGATAGACTCTCGCCAGTGCTTGATGCGCTAACCATTGCCCGCCGCGCCCGCGCGCTGATGCGTCAGAATCTCATGATCGCGCTGGTCTATAACCTGATCGCCGTTCCTCTGGCTTTCATGGGCTATGTGACCCCGTTGATCGCGGCACTCGCCATGTCCGGCTCGTCGAGCCTGGTCACCCTGAACGCCCTGCGCGCAAGAAGCATGAAGGCTAAGGCCTTGTCAGAGACTAGCATGCCTACCAATGCAACATCGGCCGTTCCGGCCCTCCAGGGAGCATGATCCATGGAAGTCCTTATTTATCTCGTACCGACGGCATTGCTGCTGGGTCTCTCCGGTCTCGCAGCCTTTCTCTGGTCGCTCAAGAACGGCCAGTATGACGATGTGGAAGGCGCTGCCCTGCGCATGCTGAGAGACGATGACATCACCAAATGACCATCTCTTCTGCCATACCGCGAGCGGGACGGCTCGACTGCCTCTGCGAACCGATCGAAGCATCTGACGGCGCGCCGGATCACGGCGGAACCGCATTGCTCGCGATCGCCTTTGCGCTGTCCGTGCTCTCACAGGTTCTGACCCTCACCATTCTTCCGCTCGCGGGCCTGTCGTTCGCACCGAGCGGAGCATGGGCAACTCTGCCCTATGCCGCCTTCTATGCCGGTGCGGCGCTGGCAAGCCTGCCTGCCTCCCTGCTGCTTGATGCCTTCGGCCGCCGCGCCGCGTTTTCGCTCGGCGCAGGCCTCGGTGTCGCAGGCGGAATGCTGACAGCCTGGTCTCTTCTGCAATGGCAATTCACGGGCTTGGTGTTGGGCGCTTTCTGGCTTGGTATCGCCAGCGGGTTCAGCCTGTTCTATCGCCATGCGGCTGCACCGCTTGGCGTTAAAGGCACGGGTGCCGTTCTTATGGTCTTCGGAGCCGCGACCCTTGCCGGGATACTGGCGCCAAGCGTCGCCGCCTTTGCCGAAAGCCTTGCCGTTCCCCACACTCTCGTGGGCATGGCAGGCGCTGCCGCCTTGGCGCATGTGGGCTCGCTTCTGGCGACTGCAGCACTGCCCTACAGGCGCTTTCGCCGTCCTGCGGGCGAAGTCGCTCCACTCTTGGGATGGCGGCGCATCCTGTTGCCGAGCCTCGTGGGAGCACTCGGCTGGTTCGCCATGACAGCGCTGATGGGTGCAACGCCGATTGTCATGGTCGGCTGCGGCCTTGAAGAGGCTGTCTCAGGCACGATCGCTTGGCATGTGATTGCCATGTACGCGCCATCTCTTGCTCTTGCTGGCCTCCCAAAATCCATCCGGCCCCGCTCGATTGCTATGTCTGGATGCGTTCTGATTGCAGGAGCTACAATCGTCTTCATGATGTCCACGGCAACGGCTGCCTTCACCCTTTCGGCCGCGCTTCTTGGGGTCGGCTGGTCCCTTGTGACCATGGGCACGACCCTCTGGGTCCATGAGGGTGGCGAACCTTCCCGCTGGCTCCTCGGCCTGCACGATGCAGCACTACTCGGCTCGGCCTTGCTGGGAGCTCTGACTGCCGGCCTCCTGCAGTAGCCTTACGACCCGGCGCAGCAACAAGACCGGTATGAACGCGCCTATGCCTGTGCTAGGAACGCGATAGGAATGGTGACCGTTTCCCTGAGGCGAGCATTGCCGCCTCGTGAGAAGGCACCCTGACTGGAGTTTCCTTTGACTGCCTCGGCCCTTGTCCCTTCTTCCCTTTCGCAGCAGGATATCAGTTTTCAACTCCTGGTCGACGCAGTCACGGACTATGCGATCTGCATGCTCGACACTGAAGGAAGAATCATCAGCTGGAACACCGGTGCCGAGCATATCGGCGGATGGGGCAAGGACGAGATTCGCGGGCGTCACTTCTCCATCTTTCACACGCCCGAGGATCTCGAAAACGGCAAGGCTTCCCGCGAGCTTGAGATCGCTCGTGACACAGGGCGCTATGAAGAACAGGGCGTCCGCCTGCGTAAGGATGGATCCAGCTTCATTGCCAATGTCAGCCTCACGACCTTGAGGAATGAGACTGGCGAACTTCTCGGCTATGCCAAGGTCATGCGCGACATCACGGAGCGTGTCGCTGCCGAGGAGGCATTGAGAACCCGAGAAGCGCATCTGCGTTCCATCCTGGAAACAGTACCGGATGCCATGATCGTTATCGACGAGCAGGCGCGAATCCAGTTCTTCAGCGCCGCCGCCGAGCGCCTGTTCGGCTATAGGGACCGCGAGATCATCGGCAAGAATATCAAGATCCTCATGCCGAACCCGTATCGGGACCAGCATGACGGTTACATGCATCGCTATCTCACTACGGGCGAGCGCCGGATTATCGGCATCGGCCGCGTGGTAGTGGGCCAAAGCAAGGATGGCTCCACCTTCCCCATCGAGCTTGCCGTCGGTGAGATGCGCTCGGGCGGCCAGCGCTATTTCACCGGTTTCATCCGCGATCTGACGGAACGCCAAAGAACGGAAGCCCGTTTGCAAGAATTGCAGTCGGAGCTCGTGCACATGTCGCGCTTCACCGCTCTCGGCGAAATGGCCTCGACTCTGGCACACGAGATCAACCAGCCGCTTACCGCCATCGCGAACTATCTGAAGGGCTGCCGGCGAATTCTTCAGCGGATGGAAGGACAGGATGTCCCGATGCTCGAAGGCGCCGTCAATCAGGCCGCCGAGCAGGCCCTGCGCGCAGGCCAAGTCATCCGTCATCTGCGTGAATTCGTAGCCAGGGGCGAAAGCGAACGCCACATCGAAAGCCTGCCCAAGCTCGTTCAGGAAGCCAGCGCCCTCGCCCTTGTCGGCGCGCGGGAAAAGGGCGTGCGCGTCACATATGAGTTCGATCCCAACGCTCCTCTCGTTCTGGCGGATCGAATCCAGATTCAACAGGTGCTTCTCAATCTTATCCGCAACGCCATCGAGGCCATGCAGGACGAACCGCGCCGTGAAATGGTGATCGCGACGCATGCATTGCCGATAGATGGGCTCGTGGAAATCAGCGTGGCCGATACCGGCACCGGCATCGAACCGGAGGTTCTCGAAAAGCTCTTCCAGCCCTTCGTCACGACGAAGAAACACGGCATGGGTGTAGGGCTTTCAATCTGCCGAACCATTGTCGAATCCCATGGCGGAAAGATTTGGATCGAGTCGGAAGTAGGCCGGGGCACGACGTTCCGGTTTACGCTGCGTAGTGTCAGTCAGGAGGAGTTAGCGAATGCCGAGTGAAGCGATCGTGCATGTGGTGGATGATGATCTGGCGGTGCGCCAATCGCTGTCATTCCTGCTCGCCTCGGACGGCTTGCCGGTGCGCCTCCACGAGTCGGCTTCCGCCTTCCTGGACAGCGTCACGACTTCTCCTGACGGATGCATCGTGACGGATGTGAGAATGCCGGGGATCGACGGCATCGAGTTCCTCCGTCGCCTGAAAAGCCGGGGCTTCACCTTGCCCGTCATCGTCATGACAGGGCACGCAGATGTGCCGCTTGCGGTGGAAGCCATGAAGGAAGGGGCTATCGATTTCATCGAGAAGCCGTTCGATGACGATCTTTTCCTAGCCGCCGTAAGGGCTGCTCTAAAGCAGCAAGAGAAACATGCGCACCAGGATGCCCATGCGGCCGAGGTTCGAGCCCGTGTCGGAGCCCTGTCGGAACGCGAGAGCCAAGTGCTTGAAGGCCTCGTTGCCGGCAAGGCTAATAAAGTGATTGCATACGATCTCGGCATCAGCCCGCGCACGGTTGAGATCTATCGTGCGAACGTGATGACGAAGATGCAGGCTTCCAGTCTCTCCGAGTTGGTGCGCATGGCCCTCCTCGTGGGCGTGCGATCGTAAATCCGGTAGCCCTTAAGGACTATTCCTGAGGTTTCAGAATGCTGGGGGTTGACCCATATCAAGCCCTCCCTTCTCAAATTGGATTACGTTTCCCCTAATCCAAACCCAGGGGCCTTTAGGACCTGATGATGTCCATCACACCAGGGCCGGTTATCGTCGTGGACGACGATGCCGCCGTTCGACAATCATTGAAGTTCGCCCTCGAGCTCGAGGGGATGAACGTGCGCCTCTATGAGAGCGGCGCCGAACTGCTGGCCGAACAGAACCTGCCCGAAGACGGCTGCTTGGTTGTCGATTACTACATGCCCTCCATGAACGGGGTCGAGCTGATGGACAGGCTCCGACGACGTCTGGTCAAGCTTCCGGCGATCCTGATCACTGCCCGGATTACGGATGATATGCGCAAGCGCGCCGCCCGCTCCGGATTCCGCCAAGTCATTGAAAAACCTTTGGAAGACAGCACTTTGCTCGACAGCATCCGGGGAGCCCTCGGCACTCCGGCCTGACAATTTCCAGCCGGCATCAGGGATATCCCTTAGGAGAGCATCTGAATTTTGCCCTCCGCAGCGTCAGGCTACCTCTGGGCTCACGTCAGACACGAACCAACGACGAGAGTTCCGATGCACACCGCGCAGGCTTCCCTCAACACCCAGTCCATCCCGAATGCTGCGCTCCTCCGCACGCCCACCGCTTCGCGCAATACTCCGGAACTCGGCACCACCCGGACAGTGGCCAAGGACGAGGAAGTCTTCGCCGAAGGGGATCGGGCTGCTTACTTCTACAAGGTCGTCTCCGGTGCGGTGCGCACTTTCAAGCTTCTCAGCGACGGACGCCGCCAGATCGATGCCTTTCACCTTCCGGGCGACATTTTCGGCCTTGAATCGGGCGATGAGCATCGCTTCAGCGCCGAGGCACTGGGCGATGCCACCATCATTGCCTATCGCCGTTGCAGCCTGGAAGTTCTCGCAACCCGCGATCAGGCTTTTGCCAATCAGGTGATCGCCTCCACGATGCGCGCTCTCGAACGCGCTCAGGATCATATGCTGCTGCTTGGCCGCAAGCACGCACTTGAAAAGATCGCCACCTTCCTGCTCGTTCTGTCGGAACGCCTGACAGAAGATGGTCATGTCGATCTGCCCATGTCGCGCATCGATATTGCCGACCATCTGGGTCTCACCATCGAGACGGTATCCCGCTCGTTGACCCAGCTTGAGCGTCAGGGCGTCATCGAGCTCCCGGCCCACCGCCGTTCCATCGTCCTGCGCGACAAGGCTGCTCTCCAGCGTCTCGAAGCCTGATTTTCTGGCTTTCTTAGTCGTACGAAGCCTCAGGCCGATGGTTTGTGGCTTCGCACGTATTCATGCGCGCGTATCTGTACATCCCGCCAGATACCGAGTTCACGCTTGGTATCTGCAAGAGCACGATGAGCGGGATCGCCTTGGTCTTCATCTTTCAAGCGAGCTTGCGCAAGAATATCCTTTGCTAGCCGCGCATGATCGCTTTCCGCGATCCCAGCCCCCCGCAAGATCTTTATGATCGCGTTCGCGTGCGCAACGTCCGTGTCTTCTAGACGTAAGGCGTGACGAGGTAACCCAGCCCCGCGTAATAACTTGCTGAGCCACTGCCCGTCCCAGGAGGGAGCGGTGGCATAAAGAGAATGTCCTGCAAGAACCTTCAGCATGCGCCTTGCGACGTCGTCATGCGGCGTGCCTTCGGATATGATTTCTTCACGTGTCAGGCGATGTGTCGCCTCCGCTGCTGGATCCCAATCCGTCCAGAAATCCGGCGGTTTGATGAGGTAGCTTTCTTCTCCCCCAGAGGCGAAGACCCATGCAACTTCGATCGGATAACTTTCCTTGCCGAGCGATGAGGCTTCGAAGTCGAGGAAAACAATATCCTGATTTTCGCTCATCATGGGCTCTTAAGCAGAGGGGCGTCTTAAGCGGATGCGGCAGCCAACATGGGGAGGACGTTTCCGTTAAGCAGCTGCGGCCTTTCCAGAAGAGCCTGGATTTTCTCGGCAAGATCCGTCGCGCGATAAGGCTTATAGAGGAGATCGACATCCTCGATCGTTTCTTCGCCATCCACATAACCTGTGGTGAGAAGCACCTGAATATCGGGCTTCTCGTCCCGGATCATCCGCGCGAGATCGATGCCGCTGAGCCCGCCCGGCATTCGCACATCGGAGAGAACCAAGCGCACCCGATTATTGGCCTTCAGCAAGCGCGCGGCCTCATCGCCCGTTTCCGCCTCAATCACATCGAAACCCAGCGATCTAAGGGTTGAGATCGCGACCTGCCTGACAGCCGGGTTGTCTTCAACGACTAGAACTGTCTGTCCGGCCCCGAAGGGTTTCGCATCTAAAATCTGCTTTTCGCTTAGGCTATTTGCCACTCCGTGAGCCCGAGGCAGGAAGATGCGGATAGTCGTTCCTTCATTGGGAATGCTATCGATTTCCACATGGCCGTGGGATTGCTGAACAAAACCATAAACCATGGAAAGACCTAGACCGGTTCCCTTGCCGCTCTCCTTGGTCGTAAAGAATGGCTCGAACACACGCTGGAGCACTTCCGGAGGCATGCCAGTTCCTGTGTCACGAACCGTGATCAGGACAAACTCGCCAGGATTCTCGACTTTCTCATCCAGCCTTTGCGTACCAATAGAGATCGACAGGTCGCCTCCTTCCGGCATTGCATCCCGCGCATTGACTGCGAGGTTTAGAAGAGCAGCCTCAAGCTGCGCACGATCAACCTCGATCGGATAAACCTTATCGGAAAGGTCCAAATTGACGTTGACGCGCTCGCCGAGCGTACGGCGCATCAGCTCCAAAAGGCCAGGCATTAAGGCTCCGACATCGATAACGGAAACCTGCAGGGGCTGGCGGCGCGAGAAGGCCAGGAGCCTGTGGGTGAGATCCGCACAACGCTGTGCGCCCTCCATAGCCATCCGGACTCTGGGCTCCGCCTTTGCATTCCCCTTGATGGTTTTCTGCAGAAGATCGAGATTTCCGATGACGACGCTCAGCATGTTGTTGAAGTCATGCGCGATGCCGCCCGTCAAACGTCCCACCGCCTCGAGCTTACTGGCATGGAGCAAGTTCTGCTCCATCTGCTTGCGCTCAGTGATGTCGAACCACATACCGAAGAATTCGCGCGGGCGCCCTTCGTCATCATGCATCAACATCGTCTGGTCGAGGAAGTAGCGCTCCGTGCCATCCGCACATCTCCACCGATATTCCAGAGTCACAGCTCCCTGGTTTGTCAGCTCCTTGAGCTGACTCAGCACACGTTCGCTGTCATCCGGGTGGAGACGTGACGACCAGAAATCGGGGGATTCCAGAAAGGCCTTGGGCGGAAAGCCCGTGATGCGTTCGATACTCTCGTTCGTGAAGTGAAGCTGGCGATGATCTTCCGCGACCGAAGCGGTGTAGAGGGCAATCGGCAGCGATTCCAGAACGATGGATTGATGCTCCTCTCGGCGGCGGAGAGCCTGTTCAGTTTTGAGCTTTTCGCTACGGACCCTCAGGTTCTCCATGAGAAGGCGACGCTCCTCCTCGCCCTGCCGTCGGATCTCCTCCGTCTTGCGATACAGATCGACAAACACGTCGACCTTCGAGCGTAAGATAAGCGGCTCGATAGGCTTGAAGACATAGTCCACCGCGCCGGCGGAATAGCCGCGGAAGACATGCATGTCGTCTTTGTTGAACGCGGTGAGGAATAGGATCGGGACACGCGACGAGCGGGGCCGGTTACGAATAAGCCCGGCCACTTCGTAACCGTCGAGACGCGGCATCTGTACATCAAGCAGGATGACGGCAAAGTCATGCTTCAGGACGTGCCTGAGAGCAGCTTCGCCGCTATCCGCCGTGACAATTTCGATCCCCGGCGCCCGAAGAATCTCCTCAACCGCAACAAGGTTGCGCGGGTCGTCGTCAACGACCAATATCTTCGCAAGCACGGGATTGGACATGGCGCGCCCTTGGATCTGAGGCCTCAGATCCAGTTCCGGCCCGCCCTGTCCGCTACGTTCCATCATGTCCTCAGACCGGTCTCTGCTGCACCATTGGAGTGCATCTTCCCCTCAGGCACATAGGTGCTTCGACTCAGTTGAACGCGCAAAACCGCGAGAAGTTGATCAATGTCCACAGGTTTCGAGACATAATCCGTCGCACCCGCCTCCAGACATTTCTCCCGATCGCCTTTCATGGCCTTGGCCGTGACGGCAATCAGCGGAAGATCGCGGTAACGAGGATCCTTGCGAATTTCACGCATGGTCTCGTACCCGTCCATTTCAGGCATCATGATGTCGACAAGTGCGATATCAATATCTGGAGCGTCCCGTAGCTTCTCTATGCCCTCCAAGCCGTTTTCGGCGAAGATGACGCTGAGACCGTATTGCTCGAGTGCGCTTGTCAGCGAGAAGATGTTGCGCATGTCATCATCGATGATGAGGACCTTATGTCCTTCAAGCGCGACCTCCCCCTTCGGACTGACGATGATTTGCTCCTCCTCCGGGATCGCATTGATCGAACGGTGCAGGAAGAGCGCCGTATCGTTGAGAAGACGCTCGGACGACCCCTCACCTTTCAGGATCACCGTCGCCGCGATCTGCTCCAGGCGGCGTTCTTCCGCACGGCTCAGATCCTGCCCGGTGTAAATGACGATGGGGAGTTCCTCGCCGCCCTTGGTCTTACGAATGCGTTCGATGAGTTCCGCTCCCGGAAGGTCAGGAAGTCCGAGATCAACCACGGCACAATCGAACCGGCGCGCTTGGATCGTTTCCAACGCCTCCTCGGCCGTCGCAACAGCCGTCACATCCACCTCTTCGCCTTTCATCAACTCGAAGATACTCATGCGCTGATTATCGTCGTCTTCGACCAGGATCAGCTTCTTCACCGGGCGGTCGATGAAATCCTTGGTGCGGTTGAGCGCCGTCAGCAGGGATTCACGGTCGACCGGCTTTTCGAGGAATCCGAAGGCACCGGCCCTGAGACCGCGCTTCTTCTGATCATCCACCGAGATCACATGGATCGGCACATGACGGGTCCGCGGATCATGCTTGAGCAAATCGAGCAGCGCCCATCCGTCCATGTCGGGCAGACCGATATCGAGCGTTATCGCATGCGGCTTGTAGCGATGCGCGAGAGCCAACGCAGCAGCGCCATCCATGGCGATGAGACCCTTGAAGCCCTGCTCGCGCGCCAACTCGAGAAGGACGGACGCAAACATCGCATCATCTTCAATGATCAGGACGACCCGATCACCGGACACGATGGCATGCCTGTCATCGAGCGATGCAGAGAGTGCCATGGGAGCAGATGGCTGACGCAGAATCGTGGAAACCTCTTCTGGGATGACCGCTCCTCCACCATTGGGGCGAGCGTTTGCAGCCGGAGCCTGAGCACCGTGATTGGCTGGCGGCTCAAGCGGCACGAACAGGGTGAAGGTCGAACCCTGTCCCGGCGAGCTCGACACTACGATCTCACCACCGAGAAGGCGCGCGATCTCGCGGCTGATCGAGAGGCCGAGACCCGTCCCGCCGTATTTGCGACTCGTGGTTCCGTCGGCCTGCTGGAAGGCCTCGAAGATGATGCGCTGCTTATCTTCCGGAATACCGATTCCGGTATCCGTCACGGCAATCGAAATCCATTGGCTTCCGGCACGCAGGGGTGATCCTTCAGCCGATCCGATCTGCAACCGTACGCCTCCTTTTTCGGTGAACTTGAAGGCGTTCGACAGAAGATTGCGGAGCACCTGCTGGAGCCGTTTCGAATCCGTACGGATCGTCGGCGGCAGGTTCGGCTCGACGTCGATATGGAAGTCGAGCTTCCGCTCTTCGGCGATCTGACGGAAGGTGCGTTCCATGTGGTTCACGAGATCCTTGAAACCAACACTCGTGACCTCCAGGCTCACCGTCCCGGATTCGATCTTCGACAGATCAAGAATGTCGTTGATCAGCGCCAGAAGGTCGGAACCCGCGGCGTGGATGGTCTTCGAGAACTCTTTCTGCTTGTCCGTCAGATTTCCATCCGGATTCTCGGTGAGGAGTTTTGAGAGGATCAGAAGCGAGTTGAGCGGGGTTCGCAGCTCGTGGCTCATATTGGCCAGGAACTGGGACTTATAGCGCGATGTGAGAGAGAGCTGCTCGGCTTTCTCCTCCAGGGCGGTTTTAGCCATGGAGACCTCGCGGTTCTTGTCCTCGACCTCCTGCTTTTGGAGTTCGAGCAGGCGAGCCTTGTCCTCCAGTTCCTCATTGGATTTCTGCAGGGCTTCCTGCTGCTGGCGAAGGAGCTCCTCCGACTGGCGCAGGGTAGCGGCCTGCTGCTCAAGGCGATCGTTGGTATTCCTCAGCTCCTCCTGCTGGCTCTGCAGCTCAGTGGTGAGAAGCTGAGACTGCTTGAGCAGACCTTCCGTCCGCATGTTGGCAGCGATCGTATTGAGAACGATGCCGATCGATTCCGTCAGCTGGTCGAGGAACGACTGGTGCGTTTCCGAGAAGCGGCTGAACGAGGCGAGCTCGATGACGGCCTTGACTTCCTGCTCGAATAGAACCGGAAGCACGATGATGTTGAGAGGCGTCGCTTCACCCAAAGCCGAGCTGATGCTGATGTAATCGCTCGGGGCATTGGCAACGAGAATGCGTTTCTTCTCATATGCCACCTGGCCCACGAGGCCTTCCTTCAACCGGAAGCGATTGTTGAGATGCTTGCGTTCCGTGAAGGCATAGGATGCCACGAGTTCGAGCATCGGCTCGCTCTCGTCGGTATCGACCGTATAGAATACACCGTGCTGCGCATTCACCAGCGGGGCGATTTCCGACAGGATCATGTTGGAGACGGTAGTGAGATCGCGCTCGCCCTGCAGCATCCGCGTGAACTTGGCGAGATTGGTCTTGAGCCAGTCCTGCTCCGCATTCTTGAGCGTCGTATCGCGCAAGTTTCGGATCATCTCGTTGACGTTGTCTTTCAGCGAAGCAAGCTCGCCGGATGCCTCCACCGAGATCGACCGGGTCAGATCGCCCTTTGTCACGGCGGTTGCCACGTCTGCGATGGCGCGCACCTGCGTGGTGAGGTTAGCGGCCAGTTGGTTCACGTTGTCGGTAAGGTCGCGCCACAGGCCGGCAGCGCCCGGCACCCTCGCCTGGCCGCCCAGCTTTCCTTCGACGCCCACTTCGCGGGCCACGTTCGTCACCTGATCGGCGAAGGTGGCAAGCGTGTCGATCATCTCGTTGATCGTATCGGCCAGAGCCGCGATCTCGCCCTTAGCATCCACGGTGAGCTTGCGCTTGAGGTCGCCTTCTGCAACCGCTGTCACGACGCTGGCGATACCGCGCACCTGACCGGTGAGGTTATTCGCCATCATGTTCACGTTATCCGTGAGATCCTTCCAGGTGCCGGCAACACCTCGCACCTGCGCCTGACCACCGAGTTTGCCCTCGATACCCACTTCACGGGCCACGCGGGTCACTTCCGACGCGAAGGAGTTAAGCTGGTCCACCATCGTGTTGATCGTGGATTTGAGTTCGAGGATTTCACCGCGCACATCCACGGTGATTTTCTTCGACAGGTCGCCGTTCGCGACCGCTGTGGTGACTTCCGCGATGTTACGAACCTGGCCGGTCAGGTTCGCGGCCATCATGTTCACATTCTCGGTCAGGTCTTTCCAGACGCCGCCGACGCCGCGCACTTGGGCCTGGCCGCCGAGCTTGCCTTCCGTGCCCACTTCGCGGGCCACACGGGTCACCTCGCCCGCGAAGGAGTTAAGCTGGTCCACCATGGTATTGATGGTATTCTTCAGTTCAAGAATTTCACCCTCGACCGCGACGGTGATCTTCTTTGACAAGTCGCCCATGGCGACGGCCGTGGTGACTTCCGCGATGTTACGTACCTGCCCTGTCAGGTTTGCGGCCATCATATTCACGTTGTCGGTGAGGTCTTTCCACGTGCCGGCCACGCCGCGCACCTGGGCCTGGCCGCCTAGCTTACCCTCGGAGCCCACTTCCTTCGCAACACGGGTCACTTCCGAAGCAAACGAGTTGAGCTGATCCACCATGGTGTTGATGGTGTTCTTCAACTCAAGAATTTCGCCGCGCACTTCCACGGTGATCTTCTTGGACAAGTCGCCCATGGCGACGGCGGTGGTGACTTCGGCAATGTTACGGACCTGACCAGTCAGGTTCGCAGCCATGAGGTTCACGTTGTCGGTGAGGTCCTTCCACGTACCAGCGACACCTTCCACGCGGGCCTGACCACCGAGCTTACCCTCGGAGCCCACCTCACGCGCCACACGCGTCACTTCGCCTGCAAACGAGTTGAGCTGATCCACCATGGTATTGATGGTATTCTTCAGCTCAAGAATTTCACCGCGCACTTCCACGGTGATCTTCTTCGATAGATCGCCGTTCGCGACTGCGGTCGTGACTTCCGCGATATTACGCACCTGGCCCGTCAGATTGGCGGCCATGAGGTTCACGTTGTCGGTGAGGTCTTTCCACGTTCCGGCCACGCCGCGCACCTGCGCCTGACCACCGAGCTTACCCTCGGAGCCCACCTCACGCGCCACGCGAGTCACTTCGGAGGCGAAGGAATTAAGCTGGTCCACCATGGTATTGATGGTGTTCTTCAGCTCAAGAATTTCACCCCTCACCTCCACGGTGATCTTCTTCGATAGATCACCGTTTGCGACCGCGGTCGTCACTTCGGCGATGTTACGCACCTGTCCTGTCAGGTTCGCAGCCATCATGTTCACGTTCTCGGTGAGATCGCGCCAGACACCGCCGACGCCTTCCACCTGCGCCTGACCACCGAGCTTACCCTCGGAGCCCACTTCCTTCGCGACGCGGGTCACTTCGGAGGCGAAGGAATTGAGCTGGTCCACCATCGTGTTGATCGTGGATTTGAGCGCCAGGATCTCGCCCTTTACATCCACGGTGATCTTCTTGGATAGGTCGCCGCGTGCAACGGCGGTGGTCACTTCGGCGATGTTACGGACCTGACCCGTCAGATTCGCCGCCATCATGTTCACATTCTCGGTCAGGTCTTTCCAGACGCCGCCGACGCCGCGCACTTGCGCTTGACCACCGAGCTTGCCTTCGGTTCCCACCTCGCGCGCCACGCGCGTCACTTCGCCCGCGAATGAATTGAGCTGATCCACCATGGTATTGATGGTGTTTTTCAGCTCAAGAATTTCACCCTTCACATCGACAGTGATCTTTTTCGACAGGTCACCCATGGCGACGGCGGTGGTGACTTCGGCGATGTTACGCACCTGGCCGGTCAGGTTCGCGGCCATCAGGTTCACGTTGTCGGTGAGATCCTTCCACGTGCCTGCGACGCCTTTCACCTTCGCTTGACCACCGAGCTTACCTTCCGAACCCACCTCGCGCGCCACGCGCGTCACTTCGGAGGCAAAGCTACCGAGCTGGCCCACCATGGTGTTGACCACCTTACCGATACGCAGGAACTCACCGCGCAAGGGACGGCCTTCAGTCTCAAGTTCGATGGTCTGGCTGAGATCGCCCTTCGCCACGGCGCCGATCACGCGGGCCACTTCGACGGTCGGCTGAACGATGTCGCCGATCATGGAATTCACGGAATTGATGCATTCGCTCCAGCAGCCTGTCGCTGCATCCAGGCGGCCGCGTTCGCTGATGCGGCCTTCCTTGCCCACGACCTTCGCAACGCGGTCGAGCTCGCTGGCGAGCCCCTGGTTCAAATCGGCAATGTCGTTGAAAGCCTCTGCAATTTCGCCATCGATCCCGATCAAATCGGACGGCAGGCGAACCGAAAAGTCGCCCTTCCGAAACGCACGCAGGACTTTGAGCAGCAGCCTGGGATCAAGCTGCGATGTGGCAGATTCAACTTGTGGCATGAAGCCCCCCGTAACACTTTCCCGGGCGTACGGCCCGGCACCCCTTGCTGTCAGGCAAGCCGACGGGTGTGTTCACCACCTCTGGACGGAAGCCGACCATGCTCAACGTAGGCACCCGGCAAAAGTTCCAAGGGAGGCAGGATACCAAGGTATGCTCAGAGAGCACGCCGCATGGCATGGTTAATCCTCAGACGGGAAACCCAAGCTTTTGATTCATTTATAGTTTGAGACCACGATCCCAAGGCGGATTGGGTCCGAACCGTTGCGCCAAAAAATCGACGAAGGCTCTCACCTTGGCAGGTGGGTGGCGGTTCGCTGGGTAGACCGCAAAAACCCCCGGCAGTTCGAGCGGAGGATGATCGAGCGTCAGCGCCTTGAGACGCCCAGCCCGGAGTTCATCGCTGACGACGAAGGTGGGTTCATAAATCAGCCCTTGCCCCGCAACAGCTGCCGCCACCAGTGCATCGCCGTTATTGACGCGGAGGTTTCCTCTGATCGCCACCTTCACCTTGCCGTCATCGTCGAAGGCCCATTCATCGGGCCCCAGGGCGCGGGACAAGGTATAGCCCAGGCAGTTGTGATCCTTGAGATCAGCAACCGTTTTTGGCGCTCCCTTCTCGGCGAGATAAGCGGGCGATGCACATACCACGAGCCGGCACGGCGCTATCCTGCGGGCGATCATCGTGGAATCCCTTAGGCGCCCGATGCGAACGGCCACGTCCCACCCTTCCTCTATCAGATCGACGAAGCGATCATTTAAGCCGAGATCCACCGTCACAGCCGGGTGGAGGCGGGAGAACTCCGCCATCAGCGGCGCCACCTCACGGAAACCGAAGGAGAGCGGCGCATTCACGCGTAGCATGCCCCGGACCTCGACGCGCTCGGCGGAAGCTGCGGCTTCCGCCTCCTCGACCTCGGCTAGAATCCGCTCTGCGCTCTCCAGATAGCGCCGCCCTGCCTCAGTCAGAGTCAACCGGCGGGTGGTGCGGTGCAGGAGCTTGACGCCAAGCCTCTCCTCGATGGCGCCCACATGCTTCGTCGCCATCGTTTGGGAAATCCCCAGAGACCGGGCCGCCGCCGACAGACTGCCGAGGGCGGCAACCCGCACGAAAATCTGCATACCGGTGACGCGATCAAGCATGGATTTCACTCCCCAGAGGTGAAGTCTTATCCGTCGGGCCCGGATTATCAACAAAAGAGGTGATGACTAGATGAGATTTAACAGCTTCCCATTAGCCCGCTTGCCGAGCCGACGAAGCTATCAACCTCCCCAAGGATCTCACCATGCTCGTGAATGGAAAATGGACTGCCGACTGGCACCCGGTTCAGGCCAAGGATGCTAAAGGCGGTTTCGTCAGGCAGACATCGAGCTTCCGTAATTGGGTCACACCCGACGGCAGCGCGGGCCCTACGGGAGAAGGCGGGTTCAGGGCAGAGGCCGGGCGTTATCACCTTTACGTCGCACTGATCTGCCCCTGGGCTTCGCGTACGCTCATTGCACGCACTCTGAAGGGGCTTGAGAGCGCCATCAGCCTTTCCATCGTCGAGCCCGCCCTTACCGATCAGGGCTGGCGCTTCGGCGAGGGCGCCGGCGCCTGTGACGCGATCAATGGCGCAACCTACATGCATGAGATCTATACGAAGGCCGATCCCGCATTCACGGGCCGCGCGACCGTGCCGGTGCTGTGGGACAAGGAACGGCAGACGATCGTCAACAACGAATCCGCCGATATCGTGCGCATGTTCAATTCAGGTTTCGGCAAGCTCGCGAATGATCGCTTCGATCTCTATCCGCAAGACCTGCGCGCCAGCATCGATGCCCTCAATGACATGATTTATCCAAGTCTCAACAACGGCGTTTACCGCGCAGGCTTCGCGACGACGCAGGAAGCCTATGAGGAAGCCTTTCATCAGGTCTTCGCCACGCTGGACCGGCTGGAAGGTCTGTTGTCGGATCGCCCCTTTCTTTTCGGCGAGTGCCTGACGGAAACGGATATCCGTCTCTTCGTCACGCTCATCCGCTTCGATGCGGCTTATCATGGGTTGTTCAAGTGCAACCTGCGGCGCATCGTGGATTACCGGAATCTCTCCGCCTATCTCGATCGCATGCTGGATATTCCCGGCATTGCCGGCACGGTGCGCATCGACCACATCAAGAAGGGCTATTATTCCATCAAGGCTCTCAATCCTAACGGCATCGTGCCTGTCGGGCCCGATCTGCCCTTTGCCGGAAAGCTCTAGGGTATCGGCGAGAAGGCTGCGGCCTGATAAGATCTTAGATAGTTGTCTCACGAGGCTGCCATGGAACTCGGCATTTACACCTTTGCGGAAAGAACTCCGGATCCGAAGACGGGACATCTCGTGAGCGCCGAGCAGCGATTGCGCGATCTCATCGAGGAAATCGAGCTGGCCGATCAGCTCGGCATCGATGTCTTCGGTGTCGGCGAGCATCATCGTGCCGACTACGTCGCATCCGCTCCCGCCGTCGTTCTGGCGGCGGCAGCAGTGCGTACGAAGAACATTCGCCTGACAAGCGCCGTCACGGTGCTGAGCTCGGATGATCCTGTGCGCGTGTTTCAAGATTTCGCGACCCTCGACCTGCTCTCAGGCGGACGCGCGGAGATCATGGCGGGACGCGGCTCCTTCATCGAGTCGTTCCCGCTCTTCGGTTACGATCTCAACGATTACGACGCACTCTTTGCCGAGAAGCTCGATCTGCTTCTGAAGATCCGCGATCAGGAGCGCGTGACATGGTCAGGCGAGCATCGGGCGCCGCTCCACGAGCAGCCGGTCTATCCGCGCCCCGTTCAAAATCCTCTGCCGATCTGGATCGCGGTGGGTGGCACGCCGCAATCGGTGGCGCGTGCAGGCGCACTTGGTCTTCCCCTCGCGATCGCCATCATCGGCGGAGAGCCGGAGCGCTTTGCGCCGCTCGTCTCGCTCTATCGGGAAGCGGGGCGCCGTGCCGGGCATGATCCGTCTCGCCTGAAGGTCGGCATCAACACCCATGCCTATGTGGCGCCCGCGTCCAAACAGGCCGCCGACGAATTCTTCCCGCCCTATGCGGATGTGATGTCGAAGCTCGGTCGCGAGCGCGGCTGGGGGCCAACGACACGGGAGCATTTCGAGGCTATGCGCTCCCCTCGTGGCGCTCTGGCTGTCGGCAGCCCGCAGGAGGTGATCGACAAGATTCTCTTCCAACACGAGATCTTCGGCCATGACCGCTATCTGGCCCAATTCAGCGTCGGCACCATGCCTCATGACCAGATCATGAGAAGCATCGAGCTGTTCGGAACGAAGGTCGCGCCAGCCGTTCGCCAGGCTCTTCGAGGCCGCGCCCTATCCGAGTGAGCGCCTTTTGCCGGGATCCCGCCCCTGCCCTTCCACATTGAGCGGATAACACCTCCAGGGAAATCTTGGGGAGGCCTATAGGCAGATATATTTTTCACATCTATATAGAAGCAATAATATATTTCACATAAGGATTAAGTGAAATGAATGCTCGTGGAGCCTTGGACCTGATCGGCAGGACACCTCTTGTGGAGGTGACGCACCTGGATACTGGTCCTTGCCGGCTTTTCCTGAAACTCGAAAGCGCCAATCCGAGCGGGTCCATCAAGGACCGCCCGGCCCGCGCCATGATCGAGGCAGCGGAAAAGAACGGCAGCCTGAAGCCGGGCGGCACCATCGTGGAAGCCACGGCAGGCAACACGGGCGTAGGCCTTGCCTTGGTCGGCGCGAGCAAGGGCTATCGCACCCTGCTCGTGGTGCCGGACAAGATGTCCCGTGAGAAGGTGCTGCACGCCAAGGCTCTGGGGGCAGAGGTCGTGATCACGCGCTCGGATGTCGGCAAGGGGCATCCCGACTACTATCAGGACCTGGCTCAGAAGATCACGAACCAGACGCCCGGGGCCGTCTATATCAACCAGTTCGAGAACCCGGCCAATCCGGCAGCACACGAGGCAAGCACGGGACCTGAGATCCTCGATGGCATGGATGGGGATGTGGATGCAGTCGTCGTCGGCGTAGGCTCCGGCGGCACGCTGACGGGCATCGGGCGCTTCCTCAAGAAGGCCTCTCCCAAGACCGTCATGGTTCTGGCCGATCCCGCAGGCTCCATTCTCGCACCCCTTGTCGAGACCGGCGAAATGACGGAAGCCGGCTCCTGGGCCGTCGAAGGCATCGGCGAGGATTTCGTTCCGCCCAATTGCGACCTGTCGCTGGTGAAGAAAGCCTATTCGATCACCGACAAGGAAAGCTTCTCGGCTGCGCGCGAATTGCTGCGCAAGGAAGGCATCCTCGCGGGTTCGTCCTCGGGCACGCTGCTTGCTGCCGCTTTGCGCTATTGCCGCGAGCAAAAAGAGCCGAAGCGCGTGGTCACCCTCGTCTGTGATACGGGCGCGAAATATCTGTCGAAGGTCTTCAACGACGCCTTCATCGCACAGGAAGGCTGGCTCGACCGCAAGCCGACGGGCACCGCGCGCGACGTGGTGATCAACCCCTTCGGAGAAGGCGCCACGATCTTCGTCTCCCCTAATGAGACGCTCCGCTCGGCTTTTGCCCGCATGCGCTCATCCGACATCTCTCAGTTGCCGGTGATCGACGAAGGCCGCGTGGTCGGACTCATCGACGAGAGCGATATTCTCGACGCGCTTGTTGCGCATGAGAGCGCTCCGCAGAGCGTCTTCAACAAGCCTGTGCGCGACGTGATGGTCACGCGCCTCCAGACCATCGCTGCCGAGGCGCCGGTCAAGGACCTTCTGCCCCTCTTCGCCGCCGGCCTCGTGCCGGTGATCATGGATGGCGACAACTTCGTTGGCCTCGCCACCCGCATCGACCTTATCAACTTCTTCCGGATTCAGGCCCAATGACCGCCCGTAACCAACTCGCATTCTCCACCCGCTGCATTCATGCAGGCCAAACGCCGGACCCCACGACGGGTGCGGTAATGATGCCGATCTATGCAACTTCGACCTTCGCTCAGGAAAGCCCGGGCGTTCACAAGGGCTTCGAGTACGCACGATCACAGAACCCTACCCGTATGGCGTTCGAACGCTGCATCGCTGATCTCGAGGGCGGCAGTGCCGCCTTCGCTTTCTCCTCCGGCCTTGCCGCGAGCGCGACGATCCTCGACATGCTGGAGCACGGCTCGCACATCATTGCGTCCGATGATCTTTATGGCGGCACGCGCCGCCTTTTCGAGAAGGTGCGCAAGCAATCTGCCTCCCTCGACATCACCTATGTCGATCTCGGCAATCCGGAAGCGGTAAAGGCGGCCCTGCGCCCGAACACGCGCCTTGTCTGGGTGGAAACGCCCACCAACCCGCTTCTGAAGCTTGCGGATCTCGAGGCCATCGCGCAGGCCACGCGCGGTCATGGTACGCTGCTTGTCGCGGACAACACTTTTGCAAGCCCCTGGGTGCAGCGCCCGCTGGAATTCGGCTTCGACATCGTCGTGCATTCCACGACGAAATATCTCAACGGCCATTCCGACATGGTGGGCGGCGTCGTGATCGTCGGACAGAACCAGGAGGTGCGTGAGAAGATCGCCTTCCTGCAGAATGCCGTCGGCTCTATCTCAGGCCCGTTCGACAGTTTCCTCGCCCTGCGCGGTCTGAAAACCCTATCCTTGCGGATGGAGCGGCACTGCACGTCGGCTCTCAAGATTGCCGAATTCCTCGAAGCTCATCCTGGTGTCGATGGCGTGATCTATCCAGGCCTTGCTTCACATCCCCAGCACGGACTGGCGAAGCGCCAGATGCGCGGTTTCGGCGGCATCATCACCGCCCGCATCAAAGGCGGCCTCGCTGTTGCGACGCGCTTCCTGGAGCGCTGCCAGCTCTTCACGCTAGCGGAGAGCCTCGGCGGCGTGGAAAGCCTGATTGAGCACCCGGCCATCATGACCCACGCCTCTGTTCCAGCACAGGTGCGGGCCGAGCTTGGGATCGATGATGGACTGGTACGCCTGTCGGTGGGGATCGAGGACGCCGACGATCTGATCCAGGATCTGCGCTCGGCTCTCGCCTAGACGAATGCCCACAACGAGAAGGCTCGGAAACCTGGGCTTTCTCTGGGCCTAATGCAGTTTTGATCGCATCCGCTTGATCGTTGCATCGAGCAAAGCCATGGCAGCATCTCGGCTGGCCATGGAAAGCGCGGATATGCCGACCTCCCCCTTGTCTGCCCCTGCAGTCTCAAGAATGGCATAATAAGCCAGATCGCGCTTCGGCCCGCTGGCTTCGTGCTTGAGGGTACTGATGGCTTCAATGATTCCAGTATGCTCCCCCGCATCAACGAGATCACGGGCCTTCGACAGAAGGGCGAGCACGGTCATGTAAGTATCCATGTTAAGAATTCCATCTTGCAAGAACATCATGAATTTGAAGCAACAGCCAATTCGCTCAGTATGAGGAATTAGAGTTTCCCTGCAAGAGTATTTCATGTGAGACGACGCCCAGGTTGGTATGCCTTTTCGCCTCACCCTCTGACTATATTTTCCTACATCGAACCTTGGGTTCATTGCACCAACCCAACCTTTTTTCTTGGGAAGATGCTTCCCATAGCAGCGCTTGATAAAGCCTCTCTGCCGATCGGTTAAGATTCTCAGCAAGTCTTTTCGCCTGAAACACAAGACCGATCAGCATCACATTGAACAACAGAGGATCGACTCCAACGACTTGGAGTTTTGCAGAACCGTCGACGTTGAGGGTACCTCTACATAACTCTATTTGGCCCCTCTCAAGCGCGATAATTTAAATAAGGAGTACGCGATCCTCTCATTCAATTGGCATTGAGCAAACTTTCCATGACGATCCACTTCACGGGAAATCCTTCCGAGCCTGATGCCATGCGGCTCAAAAGTGGTATTGCGGCCTCCTCTTCCTCTGCTTCTTCCCACAAACGCCCTGTGATCTTTCGACCGACGGAGGCAACGATTTTTGCCTCCCAGATCACTGCCTTCATGAGCTATTGCGCGGCCCGAACCGGTTTGAGCTTTCGCGACCCTGAGGCTTTCTATCGCTTTTCCGTTGCTGAATTCCGCACATTCTGGCGCCTCTTCCTCGACTGGTCCGGCATTATCCACGAGGGGATAGCGGATCAGGTTTGCGTTGGAGATATTTGCGAAAGCGCGGTCTTCTTTCCGGATTTGAAGTTGAACTACGCAGAGAACCTGTTGCGCATCGATTCCGAGGGGGCTGCAAACAGGCCGGCCTTGATCGCTTGTCACGCCAGGCGGCCTTCGGAGACGCTCACTAGAAGACAGCTTCGTAATCAGGTTGTGCGGTGCGCACAAAAGCTGGAGAGCCTTGGCGTCAAGGCTGGAGATCGCATCGTCGCTGTCGCGCATAACAACGCGGAGCTGGCTATCGGCACTCTGGCGGCTTTAGCGATCGGGGCGACCTTCTCATCGGCTTCTCCCGATATGGGCTCTGCAGCAATCCTGTCACGCCTGCAGCAGCTTTCCCCTTCCGTGCTTTTGGCAAACCTCCTTACATCCGATCAGAAGGCAGCCATTCCATCACTGAAGGATGTCATTCAGGGGCTGCCTTCGCTTGAGCACCTCATCCTTCTCGATTCAGGCGAGGTTCCGGAAGGTATTGATCTGCCGGCCTTCCGGCTCCGGGACTTCATTGGGAGTATCGACGACCCTTCACTTTCGACGAGTGATGAACCATTCACCTGGACGCGCTTTCCGTTCAATCATCCTCTCTTCATTCTTTTCTCATCCGGTACCACAGGCCGGCCGAAATGCATCGTACATGGAGCGGGCGGAACCCTTCTTGAACACGTGAAGGAACATCGCCTTCACAACGATATGTCACTGCGCGACAAGCTGTTCTTCCACACGGCCGCGTCATGGATGATGTGGAACTGGCAACTTTCAGCTCTGGCATGCGGGGCTGAAATTGTGGTCTATGATGGCTCACTCAGTGGCGCGGAAACCTTATGGAAGATCGTTGCCGATCAAGATGTCACCATTTTTGGGACTAGCCCTCCCTATCTCAAGCTTTGCAACGATTCAGGCTATTCCCCAAGACAGTCTGCCCCTCCTCGTGTACTCCGTTCCGTTCTTTCGACCGGATCGATTCTGTATGAAAGCGAATACGAGTGGCTTCACGCCAATGTCGGCACGATTCCGCTGCAATCGATATCCGGTGGGACAGATATCATCGGATGCTTTGTTCTAGGCCATCCCAATCTGCCTGTTTATGCGGGCGAAAGTCAGTGCCGAAGCCTGGGCCTCGATGTCAAGGCCGCCCAACTAACAGGCAAACTGGTCGATGTGGGCATGGGGGACCTGGTGTGCTGCAACCCTTTCCCATCTCGACCTCTCGGCTTCCTTGGAGATCCTGATGGAAAGCGGTTTCATGAAGCGTATTTCAGCCAGAACCCTGGAGTCTGGACGCATGGCGACCTGATCGAACTGACGCGGGAAGGCACAGCCCGGATGCATGGTCGTTCGGACAGCGTTCTGAACGTCAACGGAAACCGGATCGGACCTGCTGAAATCTATCATATCCTATCGGGCATCTCTGAGATTCAGGAATGCATGGTCGTCGAACAACAGACGCCCGGTGGCCTTGACCGATCACGCATGGTTCTCCTTGTGGTTCCCTATGAAAAAGGGGGCCTGACCAACCCACTGCGTCAGCGCATCCGCCGTGAACTCTCTCAACAGGCTTCTGCTGTTTACGTCCCAGCCGTGATGGCCGAGGTCGAAGAGCTTCCAGTTACCTATAGCGGCAAACGCTCTGAACGGGCTGTGCGGGATGCCCTGAATGGCACCCTTTCAGTCAACGCGGAAGCTCTACGAAATCCCGCCTGCCTGGAAATCATCAGACAAAAGGTAGCGCAGGAGGATGCTAAGCTTGCCGAAGAGGCGCTGGCAGATGATCTCGAGGGTGAGCACCTCGCTCAAGAAAGCGATAAAGCAGTGGAGATTCTCATCACTGTCGAGCGCCTCTGGCGCAGATTGCTGCGCCATCCCGCAGGAGAACAGGACCGCTGGAACGAATCCGGAGGCGACTCTCTAAAACTTCTCCAATTTGCCTTCGAGTTGGAGGAAGCCCTTGGCCGAGACCTGTCCCTTGACTGCCTTCAAATGAACATGACAGCCAGGGAATTCGCCTCAGCCATAGAAAGGCTGATCTGCTCACCCACTCCCACTCTCCAGGAAACAAACGGGCGCAAGATTGTCTTTCTCTTTCCTGGAACGATGGGTGACACGCCGTACTTGGCCAAGTTCCGATCCGAATTTGGCCCGGAAACTCATTTCGTCGTCATCAAATATCCGAGCTGGCAGGATATGCTGGAATCCTACCCGACGCTTGATGATTTGGCAGCGTTGGCAGAAGAGCAAATCGTATCTGCTCTTCCTGTTGGAGACATTCGCATTGCCGGTTTCTCCCTTGGGGGTGCGATTGCCTCCATCGCGGCTGCGCGCCTCTCCAAATCTGGGCGCAACATCACCTTCATCGCCGTTCTCGACACCAACATCAGCGATGGGGCCGAGAAGATGGATTATAATACCGAGTACGCAGATGGCACTCCTCTGAGTACATTTAGAAAAGTGACAAATATTTCAACAAGCGTTATCCGCGGCAGACCGGATTCCGCTAGAGCCTATGAGCGCATGCGAACTGGATTTTTATGGAGATTGTCACGGTCCCTTATACATCCCGCGCTGATCCCTGTTCTACGCTTGTGCAAGCGTTCAGACTTCGGCTTCCTACCGACAGCTATGCGGTTTGAATTGACGAGATGTCTCGCCGGCTCCCTACAGATGCACGCTTTCCGGCAATGGCTCCGTGAAGATGCGAAAATGCGCCTTCCTGGAAAAGTGGCCCTGTTCCGCTCAGAGCAAAGCCGGACAACCGCCCCTCCGGATCTTGGGTGGGGCGAAGTCTTCGACAAGATCGACATCATCGATGTCGCAGGAGATCACGTGGGAATGCTAAGACAGCCTCACCATCGCAGAATGGTAGCTGAGAGCTTCGCAAAAATTCTTGATGATGTGAGTTGAATTATTCCCAGATCGAAGCTCGTTCTAATCGCTGAACGCGAGTACGATACCAATCATCGCAAACTCTCGGAGCTTTAAGTCTCACGCCCTGAAATCTGATTTTCGTTTATTCGAGCTATGGTCTTTTAGCGGGATATACCATCCATGACGAAAGGGCCGCTCAATCCTGCGAAAGCCACGCTGCCTTCATTGAGTGAAAGCGCTGCATCGCTGCTCCCCGCGATACGCCAGTATTGTTGCGAGATCTGCCAAGCCTTGCTGTCCCAGCTTAGTTCCTTTGCTCGGGAAATCGCGCCAGCAGACATGCGCTGCACTTTATCAGGATCAGACAGAAAGCCCTGAATAGCATCGGCAAAGCCGGATATGCTGGCTTCAGGGCTCAGCATATCGATCTTTACCCCGCAGGATTCGTTAACCGCAACGCTCATTCCGCAGGCATTGTGACAGAGAACCGGAACGCCAAGCGACAAGGCCTCAAGAACAACATGCGGGGTCCCCTCCTGGACGCTGGTGTGAACTAGAAGATCACTCTGAGAAACCTCTCGCAAGGCTGCCTCATGAGACATCTGGCCTGCCCATTGAACCTGATCCGCAACACCCAATTTTTGCGCTATCTCCTTCCATCTCGACGTTTCAGGCCCCTCCCCCAGAATCGTAAGATTAACAGGAGAGCTGGCTTCAAGTCCCTCTTGATCTCGCTTAATCTTCTCCAAGGCATGCAGCAAAATAGGCAGAGCTTTACGACCTATGTGCTGACCGCTCCAGACGAGCTTTAGCGGGCGTTTCCCATCGAACTGACGTGGCATAACGTCGTTGCGAATGACCGCTCCCGACTCAATGAAGTTCTCGGCCGAGTATCCCCAAGTCCCATTGATCAGCTCCATGCTCTCTTTGCCAACTGCCCAGATATGGCGTGCGGTTCGCGCGGCAGCTCGGCAACGGGGATTAGCATGTTTTTGGATCATGTTCTGCATATTGCGAACAGCATAGAACGTCCGATCTCCCCAGCCCATGAGGGGAAAATATGAGAAAGGAATGTCCGCCGCACCTGTTACCGGTCCCCAAACAAAGGGAGCAGAAAGCTTCCAGAGATATCCTGGCTCCCGATACCCGGTAATATTGAGATGATGAATAATGTCGAATGGCTTCTGCGCATGGAGTTCCGAAGCGATCTGATAAACTTTGCGCTGCCACGCATTATACCCAATATAATAGACTGTTCGCCGCCTGATGCCCGTTTCATACTGGAAAAGAAGACACAGAAGCGGCGCCTTAATGAAATTGAACGTTAAGCCGGGTATCGGCCCTCGCTGAGCCAAGTACGTCTCGATCTCATCGCGATAGGCTTGCTCATCCGCACTATGTGAGTTCGGAGAGCAGAGAACAGTCACGTCATGCCATTGGGCAAGCCTTGAAATCAGGTTCCATCCAAGTCCAGGCTCTGAACCACGGACTGGAGAAACGGCTTGAGCTGAGATGAGTACACGCAGGCGACGTCCATGGGGAATTCGTGGAAGAAGCACTTCATTTCGCTCAATCTCTACGACCACTGTTGTCATCCATATACTTGAACTTTTATCGAGTCGTACGAGCGATCACGAACGTCTTGATTAACTGATACAATTGCATCTCGCACATGACATTTATAACAATAGAAGCGGCGGGAAGAGCAATATTAAGAAAGAAGTACCCACTTGGTAGAGGCCGACATGCGCCGTCCGTCTAGTGAGCACTCAACTAGACGGCTCAATTCGAATCAGCAGATTTTCTAGTAGGAAAAACATTCTGGGCAGATAGCTATCTGCTAAGAATATCCCTCACCAGCTGAGGAAAGACAGACAAAGCTCTTAAAGAAGCTGAGCAAATGACACTCAAAAATCTATCAGAGCGTCAACATGATTTGTGCCTAGCTGAATTCGCTCTGGCTAGCGCCTGTAGGCCATAGAAAAAGAATGTACCTCGGGAGTACCTAGGAATCCCGCCTGCGCATTCGGATTCCTCTTAAGTGTCATTGAGTAGATCCGAACTGTATGTCTCCATGTTCACATATCATGACCAGCAACTCAATGGGGACCATAGGTATGAGCAAGAGAATTCTGGTTACGGGCGGCGCGGGCTTTGTCGGCTCTCATGTCTGCCAAAGGCTTCTGAAACAAGGACATGAAGTTCTCTGCGTCGATAACTTCTTCACCGGGTCTCGAGCAAATATTCAGCCCCTTATCTCGGATTCAAAATTCGAGCTGATGCGGCATGACATCACGTTCCCGCTCTATGTTGAAGTGGACGAGATTTACAACCTTGCGTGCCCCGCCTCTCCCGTTCATTACCAGCATGATCCTGTCCAAACCACGAAGACAAGCGTTATGGGCGCAATTAATATGCTCGGTCTGGCGAAGCGCTTGCGCGCTCGAATCTTGCAAAGCTCGACAAGCGAGGTTTATGGCGACCCCGACATTCATCCGCAGCCGGAGAGTTACCGCGGCCACGTGAATATTACCGGCCCTCGCGCATGTTACGATGAAGGAAAGCGGTGTGCAGAGACGCTTTTCTTTGACTATCAACGCCAGCACAACATGGCCATCCGAGTTGCCAGAATTTTCAATACTTATGGTCCTCATATGCATCCTGAGGACGGACGAGTTGTCTCGAACTTCATCGTCCAGGCCCTGCGGAATGAGCCAATCACCGTTTTCGGCAATGGCCAGCAAACAAGATCGTTCTGCTACGTTGACGATCTCGTCGACGGCTTGCTGCGCCTTATGAACACGGACGGAGTTGATGGCGCGGTCAATCTCGGAAATCCGGTTGAGACAACGGTTGGGGAACTAGCTGAAATCATCATCGAACTGACTGGTTCCAGATCCGAGATTGTCAGCCGCCCCCTGCCTCAAGATGACCCTAGGCAGCGTTGCCCTGATATTACACGAGCTCGGAATCTTCTCAAATGGGAGCCGACCGTTGACCTGAAAACCGGTCTCGGACGAACGATTGAGTATTTCGACAAACTCCTGTCTCGTGAGGAAGATGTCGTGCGGCAGCTCCGCAAGCCAGAGGCCGTTCTGGCTTAAGGAACTCTCCTATACTGAAAGTTAGGCTGGAGCCGTTGGCGCATGCTGAACTTGAGACGCTTTCATTCAGCATCGTGGTCCTTGGTCGACCAGGCAACTGTCAGTCTAGGAACTTTCCTGGTCAACATCATCCTGGCCAGGCATCTGTCGCCTCATGATTATGGGCTGTTCACCATCCTCTTCGGCGCCATCTTTCTGGTGCAAACGGTGAGCGGCTCCCTCGTCTTTTATCCGCTGTCCGTACGGGGTGGAGCTGCCGACGGCGAAGAGCGTATGGCGATAATCCTGAACGCCGTCATCCTTGGGACAGTTCTTGCCATCGTCATGGCGCTCGTGCTGGCAACTTTCGCCAACACTTTCTTAGATTATCGGCTGGTCTTTTGCGCTCCCGCTTTCTACATGGCCAGACAAATTCAGGAAACCCTAAGGCGCAGTCTGTTTACTCAGTTTCGATATAGCGCCGCACTGATTGGAGATATCATCAGCTACATTGGACCATGCATTCTGCTTATCTATCTCACCGGCCGCTTTGAGGTGTCGCTTGAGATCGCTTTCTATGCAATGGCCCTCACATCCTGCCTAGCGATTATCGTTCAGTTGATCCAGGGTGCCGTATCCTGGTCCGGCTCTCTTCAACTCCGCAAAGTCGCAGGAGAATTTTGGCATCTCGGGAAATGGTCATTTACGAGCAATGTCGCATCAAGAGTTCAAGAGCAAATTCTCCCATTCTTGCTCGCTATCACGTCTGGGCCTTCAGCGACAGCAGGCCTGCAAGCGTCTCTCAACATCACAAATGTTAGCAACCCAATCATGGCAGGATTGGCCAACGTCATACCCCAAACCACGGCGCGAGCATCAGAGCGAGGTATGGTTGAAGCATGGCGGGCTGCTTATCCGCTGATCCTATTCGGCTCTCCTCCGATCCTCTTACTTCTCGTCACCTTACTCTACATGCCGGAATCAATTCTCGCTTTGGCCTATGGTGGAGAGCCGCATTATCTGCAACTCGGCGATGCCATCCGTCTTCTGGCGATTGCAACCGCGCTCAACTACGCAACATTGGCAGGCAGTGCGTTTCTCTTTGGTGCCGACGCAGGCTACCAAGTCCATCACATAGAGATAGTCGGAACATTTATCGCCATTGTTGCAGCTGCTCTCCTAGTGCCTCTCTATGGGTTGATTGGCAGCTGTTTGGCATTGGTCATCACGAACCTATCTCGATCGATCCTGGTCTACCGCCAGATCTTTCATCTTGTTTCGAAGCCCGTATCAGAAAACGATGCTCGGCAGAAAATGGCAGATAATACCGTCGGCATAGGGCACTCCGCAGGAAGCTGATCCTCAAAAAGGCAGCGTCCCAACCAAGGCAATCATCAGTATCGGCCGATTTGGAGTCTTATCTTTGCGAGTTTCAAACACGTATCAGCCAACTTATGAAGCCTCGTTTCTCAATTCGTTTAACGATTACTATCTCCGCATGCTCGTCTTCGCCTTGGCAGCCTATGCATTCTCCGGGCGAGGATTTGCGTATGTTGGCCTTCCACCTTTATATGCAGGCGAGTTTGTTTTGGTTCTTGGATTGGTTGCCTTTCTTCTCAGTGGGTGCTGGCTAGCAGTTCTGACGACCATCCCCAGCGTAATCCTCCTTTCGTTGCTCACATGGGTCACGATTCAAACGCTGCCGTACATAAAGATTCATGGCTTCAATGCCCTTCGGGACAGCGTCGTCATTACCTATGGCCTGTTCTCATTCATCCTAATCGCGCTTGTTGTTGAGCAACCGGTGCGGCTGCTCGCGATCACACGAAGCTTGGCGAGACTGCTATTCATATTCTGCCCTATCGCAGTGATTGCATACTATATTACCAGAATTAACGGGCGCAGCGTTGTCTCTTGGCCCATCGAGGGAAATTTTCGCGTTCTAGAAGTTCGCCCAGGGGAGATTGCCGTTCACCTTGCAGGGGCTGCCAGTCTCGCGATCGTAGGCTTCCTGCGTGTAAGCAAGATATGGATTGTCATCCTTGTTCTCGGTATCGCTCTTATCGCCACTCAAAGCCGCGGCGGCACGCTTGCGTTCCTGAGCGCTGTCATCCTAGCTGCGGTCCTCATGAATAAAGTACGGGTCATTCTGAGGATTCTCATGGCCGGCGCTCTTGCCATGACACTTGCCTTCGCGCTCGACCTCAAGGTGGATTTCGGATCGAACGAAGGCGACCGTTCCCTCAGCGCCAGGCAGATCGTCGAGAATCTCACAAGCATCCTGGTTTCATCCGATGAGGGCAACCTGGATGACAATAAGCTATGGCGTCTCCGCTGGTGGAGCGACATCAGGGATTACACATTTCATGGCCCGTACTTCTGGTCCGGCAAGGGCTTCGGGGTCAATCTCTCCGAAGCTGACGGATATTATGCCGACAGTAGCGATGGGGCGCCGCCGTTAAGGAGTCCCCATAATGCCCATATGACTGTCCTCGCCAGAGCCGGCATCCCAGGACTCACACTCTGGTTCCTGCTTGGATCGAGCTGGTTTCTGATGATGATGAGAAATATCTACCTTGCGCGAGTATGCAGGGACAATGCATGGGCAGGTTTTTTCGTCTTCGTGACATCCTATGTAACAGCGATCGTCATCAATGCGAGCTTCGACGTCGCTCTCGAAGGCCCTATGCTCGGGATCTGGTTCTGGACATTGATCGGGATTGGAATCGGCGGATCCATTATCTATCGCGCTTACGGCCAGAGTCCTTTCGGGATTTGGGCAATTTATCCAGGTCAACGAGAACTGAGCCAATAATATAGCCGCGGACAATCCCTCCAGATACGGCCACCTATCCCAGCATGCCGCTGACTTTGAGCGCTCTCCGCCCCATGAAAGAAGCAAAACTTTGAGGCCCATGTTCGGGCGGCATTGCGAGGATCAGCCGATTATCGACCAATATCTTCTCACCCGTTGAGTTAGCGATACGCTGATTTAGGATCACATGCTCGCAGACATCATCTTGATCTTCGCCGATGTATGACGATGAAAAATAATCCGACGGGCGATAGACACAGAGCCCGTTGAAAGCCGATTCACAGAGCCTCACATGTGATCTCGTGAACTCTCTTTGCACTTTGAACAAATTGTCCCGCATAAATTTATAATATCCAAGCATGTTGCCTTTAGCGCTCATGATCTCTGGATATATGTTCTTCTCGAAGAAAGCGCTGCAGCGAAGCGCAGAGATATCGTAGTAGTAAGGAGCTGATGTGGCCGACACTCCGAAAATGTTTCTTTTGGCGTAAATTTGATCTGCGGTCTCAAGGAGCATTTCGGAGGAAAGGTTGGTTGCAAGTACATTGTCGACATCAATCACGCAGACGTACTTAACATCAGGAAATCGCTCTGCTGCATAGCGAAGCAACATTTCTCTCCCCTCCGCCATACGGCGAAGGCGTGATGGCATGCTGCTCATGAATGACGTATCGACATGGACGACATCACGGCTCTGCAGTTGTCTGCTCTTCAGGCAATCGCCTGTACCATCGGTCGAACCATTCTCCCCAACCACGGCGGCAACTTGAATACCTTGCGATGCCGTCTTTTCTAATAGAGCAAAGAGTTTCGGTAGGAACTTGGCACAGTTTCGCGCCAGGGACAGAAACACTATGCCATTGTCATAGACTTTCAACTTTTCCTGCAAGCGTATTTCATCCTATTCTTATAGGCGCTAGCATCAAGTTAGCGCAGTTCTCAAATGTCCGGAATCCTGTTGTTTTCGACACTCGTCCGCTGAGACAAGCAAGCGCACTCGAACGATCGAGAGAATACGTTCCAGCCCCCTCTCGGGAGAGAGGCCTAATATACTTGGCATATTGGCTTGGGATGAGTCTTTATTTTGGATTACGCCGTAAGGATTGCTATTCTAGCCACCCCACTCAGGATAATGGATACTCTGAAGGGCCCGAGACTTTTCTTCGACAAGAGCATTCAATGAGATGTCAAAATATGCAGAAGCGAACGATCCGAATGGTTTCTCAGAATGCGATTTTTTGAGGGCCTCGCATAGCTTCTCAGTAGCGGATGAATGCGATGTCTGATCCCGTGGCGCCTTCTAAATTTTAATCGGTTGATTTCGCGGAGTTGGAAGCCATTCCCGATCTAATGAAGGCGGATCTTAAACGCGTGTAGTGCGCATGAATCGCTCTCCCCGAGGCCAGATCCTTTTAACATCAATGGAGATCTGGAGCAGTACAGTTAGCGATGAGGTTACCACCAATTCTCTCTATGTCCTCACATATGTATTCGCTATTCTCCGTTGGATATTTCATCAATGTCCGAGGCAGGCATGCCAAGGATGTTGATGGGAAAAGTCCCTCAATTAAGTCAATGCAGAAGGGTCATGATCTGTTTGCATAGACGGCTGACAGTCAGCCAAATCAGATCGGCAAAGTGACTTCAGTCCATAGCTCAACCGCCACGCAAAGTTTCGAAGAATGCGCGCTGCTTCACATCGTTTGCCATAGAGAAGCGTCCGCAATCACTCGATAGGCGCTCTCAAATAGGAGTGAAGGCCTAATCATGAGCATACTTGAGACGAAAGACACGATTTTAACACTCCCGGATTCCTTCAAGCCGGCCTCGTCTCCCGTACAACCTTCAGGTTCTCTCAAAGGTCTTCAGAGACGGGTTTTGATTAGAGGTGCGCTCGTCCTCGGAGATATCGCGACCGCATCAGCATCAGCAGCAATCGCCTATGAAGTGGCAAGAGCACTGCTGCCTATCGAATTCTTTGCGCCAATCTCAGCGCTCGCAGTAATAGCCTTTTACGCCATCATGGGCCTTTACACAGATTGGGGCCTAAGCCCGATCGAGCGATTGCGGATCCGCACGTTAGGAGCGCTGGCATATGTCGCGGTCAATTCGATCCTGACCTTTGCTACAGGATTTCCGCTTGCAACAGCTGCTTACGTCGTATGCTCGGCAGGTCTCCTCGTCATCGTGGGACACTATGTTGAATGGTTCATCAGGCAAAGTCTTGTTCAATTGAAGATCTGGGGCGTCCCAACGGTCATCATTGGCTTGCGTCCCAATCATGCTCTTGCGGAGTCCCTCATCGAGCAACCTGACTTAGGACTGCGCCCAATCGGCTTCATTTGTGACGACATGAGCAACGCGGCGGAGATTGAACTCACAGATCTTCCCATTCTTGGTCGCATTAACGACGACAAACGTTTGAAGAGGGACGCAGAAATCGCGCTTGTCACGATCGATCTTGCCGAAAAGCTCCGTGAGCTCGATCACCTTCAATTCGAGCATGTCATCGTGGTGCGAGACACCGATAACGGCCAAGGTATCGGGCTCCATGCCAGAAGTTCTGGGGAGACGATCGGCTCCGAGATTCAACGCGGCATCTATAAGCATCATAACCTCTGGATTAAGCGTCTCCTCGATCTCATGATCAGCATCCCTCTCGCGGTAGTGGCAGCTCCCATCATCGCCATTCTGGTCCTGGCTATCCGGTTTATTGATCCTGGTGCGGGTCTGTTCTGGCAGAATCGCGTGGGCCAGTACGGGCGCACGATCAAGATCTGTAAATTGCGGACGATGTACCTGGATGCAGAGCAGAGACTTGAAGCGCATCTTGCGAACTGCCCTGCTGCACGTGAAGAATGGAACTCACATTTCAAGCTTACGAACGATCCACGTGTTTTGCCATATATTGGCAACTTCATCAGACGCTCCAGCCTCGATGAGCTACCGCAGATTTTCAACGTTCTGCAGGGTAGCATAAGCCTCGTCGGCCCACGCCCCTTCCCCGAGTACCATCTCAAGAGCTTCGACGCTGACTTTCAGGAACTCCGGGCCAGCGTTCCACCAGGGCTGACGGGTTTCTGGCAGATCTCGGCCAGGAGCAACGGGAACCTTAGCGTCCAAAAACGTCAGGATTCTCTCTACATTCGGAATTGGTCGGCCTGGCTCGACCTCTGGATACTTCTGCAGACCATTCCCGCTGTTCTCATGGCGAAAGGGGCACGCTGATGTGCACATCTGTCCGGCCGGAAGCATTCTATCGGAGAGCGTGAGCGATGTTCGTCCAACATGCCGATCCGATAGCTCTTGAGGGCACGCGAGCGTCTCGAGCGTGGCCATCCAAGCTCCCGATCCTGGGCATACCGATCAGCAAGACAGACTATTCTGAAGCTGTGAATTGCATCATTTCCTCCGCTCGAGAGAGAAAGCCTGCCATTGCGACGGCGCTTGCGGTCCACGGAGTGGTTGAGGCCGCGCGCGATCAGGAAATGGCGAAACGTATCGCAGCCTTCGACCTCGTCACACCCGACGGGCAGCCAGTGCGTCATGCCTTGAACGCGATCTACAAAACGAACCTCACTGATCGTGTCTACGGACCTGCTTTGACCCTTCTGATATGTGAGAAGGCCGCAGAGCTTGGAATTAAAATTTATCTCTATGGTTCGACGGATAGGACCGTCCAGAGGCTGAAAGCGTCGCTCGAGGAGCGCTTTCCCAGCCTCTGCATCGCTGGGGCGGAACCATCCTTGTTCCGGCCGTTGAGCCAGCAAGAGAGTGCGGCTCTTGCAGAGCGGATAGAGATGAGTGGAGCCGGCATTGTCTTCATCGGCCTCGGGTGTCCACGGCAGGAAAACTTTGCATTCGAGCATCGCGACATCATCCGCGCCGTACTCGTGTGCGTCGGAGCTGCTTTTGACTTTCATGCCGGCGTGAAACGCCAGGCCCCTGGGTGGATGCAAAGACTGTCCCTGGAATGGCTGTTTCGTCTCCTCCAGGAGCCGAGGCGTCTCTTCAAACGCTATGCCGTAACGAACACCTATTTCCTCTGGCACATCCTCCGCCAATACGCGCAACCGCAATCTCAGCACCGCACCTATGAGGGTTAATCTATGAAGTCTATTCTGATCACAGGCAGCGCTGGCCTGATCGGCGCCGAAGCCGTGCGTTATTATAATAAGATTGGCTACAAGGTTGTTGGTATTGACAACAACATGCGCGCTCGTTTCTTCGGGCCGGATGGAGATACGAGCTGGCAGCGCGCCAAGCTGCAGGATGAGTGCCAGAGCTATACCCATGTCGATGTCGACATCCGCGACCGAAACAAAATCATGTCGCTGTTCGCCGATTTGAAGCCGGACGCTATCATTCATTGTGCCGCACAACCAAGCCATGATCTCGCCGCCCGCATCCCCTTCGATGATTTCGAAGTCAACGCTTGCGGGACGTTGAATCTTCTCGAGGCAACCCGGCAGAGCGTTCCTGAAGCACCTTTTGTCTTCATGAGCACCAACAAGGTCTATGGCGACGCACCCAATGAACTCGCACTTGTCGAGCTGGCAACCCGATGGGACTATGAGGACCCCGCATTCGCGAATGGAATTTCCGAAAGCTTCAGCATCGACCAGTCTAAGCACAGCCTTTTTGGGGCCAGCAAAGTCGCCGCCGATGTGATGGTGCAGGAATATGGCCGTTACTTCAGCATGAAGACAGTTTGCTTCCGTGGCGGCTGCCTAACAGGAGCAGGTCATTCCGGCGCCCAGCTTCACGGATATCTTGCTTATCTTTTCAAGGCTGCGGCCGAGAAGAGACATTATACGATCTTTGGTTACAAAGGAAAGCAGGTCCGCGACCAGATTCATAGTCGGGACGTGGTCGCTGCCTTCGACGCCTTTATCAGGAACCCACGTTCTGGTGCTGTGTACAATCTCGGAGGAGGCAAGTCGAACAGCGTCTCTGTTTTAGAGTCGATCGACCGCGTCGGGCAGCTTCTTGGCCATAGCATGAGCTGGAGCCTGAGTGCAGAGAACCGTATCGGTGACCACATCTGCTATTACACTGATCTCACACGTTTCCAGCGCGACTATCCCGAATGGAGCCTGTCGACCACTATCGATGACATTTTTGAAGAGTTTGCGTCTGCTCATTTCTCTAGCAGACGAGAGATTGCAGAATCTCTGCTTCCGGCATGAAACCGAAATAATTCGGCTCTTTAACGTATCGCCCGGTATTCGACACCGGGCGATACTTTTAGGCCCAGAGACTTTTCTGAAGCTCTCAACTTAGCAGAGTAAGGATTATAAGGCTTCCGCCCATGGATAAATAAGCGGGCGTGAGGCGCCAACCTGCGTTCGTCTTATCTGGCAGGTTAGCGTCGCCAAGGATCAATTATCTCATGATCCAGGTGCATTCAGCGGGACTTGCTTAAGGCATCTTGAGCGAGGCTTTCGGCTTGCATTGCCATATTGGTCTGGGATGACGCTCCAAGCGAGGCGGCTTCTCGTGAGCTAGGCCGCATTTCAACGATATCGCCGGGAGCAAGTGGTGTCCTCGTATCTGCCTGGAATGACTCGGTTTTGCCATCGCGGATTCGATGAATGATAGCTGTATGACTTACTTCGGTTGCAGAGCCTGCCAGTGTTGCACCACCACCCTGCTGTAGACGCGCTTCGCGCACCTCCCGAGCGACAGGCAGTGTAATCTCGATCTCGCTCAAGCGGGCGCGAACATCCTGCAAATCCGTCAGGATCCTTTGCTTATAGTTATTCTCTGACTCCTGGAGCCTCATGGCGATCTCGCCTTTCCGGATCTCTAGATTGACCTGCTCGGCCGCCAGGCGGGCGACACTGGACTTGTAGGTTGCTTCCTGGCGCTGATACTCGATCAACTGGAAGCGCCTCGTTAAGCCGCTGGAGACGAGATTGTTATAATCAGCGAGGGTCATTTGAATCAGCTCGAGCTGCTTTTTTTCTGACTCTGACTGCTGTTGAACGGCGACCGCTTCAGCGTCGAGGCGAGGACCTTGCTCTCGAAGCAGCCGCAGCTCCTGCTCGTGCCCTTTCTTTTGGGTCGTCATGATCCCCTGCTCATCCTGCAGGATTCGTAAAACTTCGGGGTCTTCACGGGAGAAAGGGAAAGAGTCTTGTAAAGCGATCTGGGACGCGCCCTCAAGCTGTGCTTCCAGGCGAGCTTTCCTGACGAGCAGCGACCGGCGGCTGGCCTGAAGCACCCTCAGGCGCTCGTCTGCCATCAGAAATTCGGATCTTGCGCCGGATGGCAACTGTTCAGCGACCCTGAATCCTCCAGCCAAGGCAAGCGCGCCCATAACCGAGATCCCATAGCGGAACGGATAGCTCCCGGGGGTCCTCACATCTCCCACGACATAAATCGGTCGCGGTTCGGTAACACGCACACTGGCGATGGGCTGCTGAAGATAGCCATTGGCGAGGCGTTCCACGATAACCTTTTCGGCTTCGGACGCTGTCAGATCCTTCAACCCAACAAGGCCGACGGCTGGCAAGGTCACGGACCCGTCATTGTCGATCATGTGATCGCCCGAGAACTCAGGTTGCCCGAGAACAACGATCGATACCCGATCACCTGGCGCGAGTTTGTAACTGCCACTTCCATCAGGATTGGCGTAGCTCGTGCCGGCACGTGGGATGGTGAGGATCAATGCCAGGGCGATAGGCAAGACAACCGAGGAAGATTTGGAGATACAAACCTTGCTGACTGTCTGTTTGAAAAACGGCTTCATCCCTGACCTCGCAGAATATGGGCGTAAGTTCTGCCCGCCATCACCACTCAATGATTTCCCATTGAGTGGCGGATAGGCATCAGCCTTAAGCTAGAACCTTTGGGGCCTGCTGTTTCTTCAAATTCGGACGATCGAGCGCACTCGTTGGGAGTAATCCAGGGTTCCCACGCAAGTTGGTGCCGCGATATATACGGATCCCGATTCCGCTATGTTTCTCCTCCTCTCAGGAGCCAGCAGCGGAGCCGACTCTCATAGGCATCTCATAAACGACGCTCTTTAATGTGGCAGGCTCCTGCGAGCGCGTGACGCGATGCTTGAGATGGTCAGATAACCGGTGAGCAAGCGCAACGATGGTCAATGTCGGCATGTCGTTGCCGCCGGTCGGGAAAACGGAGCTTCCTGTTACATACAGATTTTCGAAACCATGGACGCGACAATCCTCGTCAACGACACCCTGTGCAGGATCGTGGCTCATACGGGTGGTTCCCATATGATGCCAAACCCAGCGGGCAAGCTCCAACTCGCTTTTCGAAGCACCAGGCACGACCGCAGAGCAATTGATGCCTCGGCGCGAAAGCGTATCGACGAGAACCTCCTGGTTCCGCCTCAACGTCCGCTCCACCAGGGGGCCTAGGCGCCATTCCAGGCGCACTGCCTGCTGGCCAAGCGCATCGCGACGATTATCCAGCATGACGCGACTATTCAGAACCGGTTCCTGTTCCATGACCGTCACAAACTCCCAGTGGGTGGACGGGCGCAGATAACTGAAGGTGGTTCTCAGTGCATTGGGAAGATCGCGAAAAATATTCACAGCCCTTCGGATCGGAGCATCGGGCATACGAGATTTCTTCAGCCAGAAGACGGTCTCTCGAAGCTCGCGTCCGCCATCGCCCTCCGAAGCTGCCGGAGCAGGATAGATCCATGTCCGCGCATTCAGAAGCTGTTCCTCGCGCTGGATCTCCGGCCTGATCATGAAACCGAGACCAGAGACTACCTCGTTGGAGCTGGCCTGGCTAAGGCGTCGGCGAACGGCATTGGCCGGATAGAACTGGCGAACAATATCGGGCAGTGTATCCCCGGAGAGGCGCCCCCAATGAAACCGGGGATTCTCCATGAAGCAGCGCCCCACGAGATCCCGGTCGTTGCCTATCCCCTTTGGATGCTCTCTCGTCGACTGAAGCATGATCCGAGGGTTTTCGATCCCGCCCGCGGCGAGAACGATCCAGCGGGCAGAAACGGAGAAGGATCTTCCCGAAAGGGATTTAACGTTGACCCCTGTCACCCTGTTGCGCAGGGGGGCGGAGACGATTTCCGTGACTGTTGCATGCAACAGAACGTGGATATTGTCGGCAGCAGCAAGGTCATCATAAGCATCAGAAAGACAATGCCCCGTTGCCGGCGCCAAAAGGCTCTCCTCCACGGTCAGAGGTGAATCGCTCAGATCCAACTTGTCTTCGGAGGCACGATTCTCGGCGAGATCCGTGTCGAATGGATGCGTGGATGGCAGTTGCAGCGTCTCCAAGGCTCGGAGATAGAACGGTTCGAGTTCCTGCCGCGTGATAGGCCACCCGCTCATGGGAAACCAAGGGCGCTCCGAAAAATCGATGTCGGCAAGCGGCTTGCACCAGCCACCCCAGCCGAACTTGCCGGTTGATCCACCGAATTTGCGGACGCGGCATAGATCGAGAGCCTCGTAATGCACACCCGCATTCACGCCTTTCGCCAGTCTTTGCGACTTGCGCTCGAAATCACGACCTCCGCTTTCAAGAATTACGACACGTATGTTCGATCCGAGAAAGCCCTTGGCGAGCGTTATCCCAGCTGGCCCAGCACCAATAATACAGATATCGGCATCTAGCGTCTCATGAGGGTAGTTTTCGGCGTCAGAGAACAACTTCTTATCCTTTCAGAAGACGCTAGGAATATCTCGATTATTGTTATTGCTATTGGCCAGTCCTTTTAGCTGATCCGCCCCTTGGAAAAGCAAAACTTCCTAGAAACATGCGTTCTCATATTTAAGAGTTTTGCCGTTATTCTATGAAGGAAGAATACGGGGTAGTTCTTGAGTGTAGTTGTATCTCTAAGGCTTTGCTGAGAGGCTGAATCAGATGTCTTCGGGGCCGTTTTTGACGGTTGAACCCTGTTTCACAACACAGTCACCGCTCCATCTGCCTGAATTCCGAACTTGCAGCAAAGCCGAGTGATATCAGCAGGAGCCGCTAGTCGATCATGACAATAGACTTAAGAGAGATCTTCGACCAGAACGAGGCTGATCGCTACGCTCTTCATGCTCGGCACCTGAACAAGCATCTCGTGCGCCACTTGGCTTCGATCGGGTATGATACTTCCTTCACCCGCGGCCAAGGCGCTTACCTCTATGATCGTGACGGCGAGGAGTATCTCGATCTTCTTGCAGGCTGGGGCGTATTTGCCGTTGGCCGCAATCACCCGACAATAAAGGCCGCACTGAAGAGCGCCATCGACAGCGATCTTCCCAATCTCGTGCAGATGGATGTCTCGGTCCTGGCAGGCGTGCTGGCGAAAAAGCTTCTTGCTCATGTTCCCTATCTTGATCGCGCCTTCTTTGCCAATTCAGGAGCAGAGACCGTCGAGGCCGCAATCAAGCTCGCGCGCGCGGCGACAGGAAGGTCACGCATCGTTTATTGCAGTGATGCTTTTCATGGACTGACCTACGGCGCTCTTTCCATGAATGGTTCTGATGTCTACAGGAACGGTTTTGGATCCTTGCTGCCTGATTTCACTGAAGTGCCCTTCAATGATCTTGAAGCTCTGGAAAGGGCTTTGAAGGACAGTGACGTTGCGGCTTTTGTTGTCGAGCCCATCCAGGGGGCGAGCGTCAAAATTCCCTCTGATGATTACCTGCCCTCGGCAGCCTCTCTCTGCAAGAAATATGGTGCCTTGCTTGTGGTCGATGAGATCCAGACAGGAATAGGCCGTACAGGACGTTTCCTTGCCGTTGATCACTGGGGCGTCGAACCTGATATGGTGCTTTTGGCAAAGGCCCTATCAGGGGGCTTTGTGCCGATCGGGGCCTTGCTGACAAAGGATTGGGTCTTCGAGAAAGTCTTCGAGCGGACGGGACGAGCCGTGGCTCATGGATCGACCTTCTCAAAGAATGATCTTGCCATGGCAGCCGGCATCGCAGCATTGGATGTCATTGAATCCGAGAGACTTGTTCAAAGAGCGGATCAGCTTGGCGAACATCTGCTCACAGAATTCCGAAACATGGCTCGGCATCATGAGATCATCCGGGACGTGCGCGGCAAAGGCCTCATGATGGCAGTGGAGTTCGGCGCTCCGCAATCATTCAAAATGCAGGCTGCCTGGGGGACCTTGGAAACTGCGAAGAAGGGCCTGTTCTCGCTTCTCGTGGCCATTCCATTACTGAAGGATCACAAGATTCTTACGCAGGCCGGCCAGCGTTTCATCAAGCTAACCCCAGCCCTCACCATATCCGAATCCGATTGCGATCGAATTTGTCGCGCATTCGATGCGGTCCTCGGCGAGAGTGAGAGAGTACCGAGTGCCATCTGGTCTCTTGGTATGTCTCTGATCGGGAATATGCGAAAAGCACGAGGCATGGCTCAGAGCGCAAGCGCCTAGCCATAATCGCAACAAGCTGTCTCAGAGCCGCTCTGCCGAAAGAACACATTGGCAGAGCGGCTCTTCAACATCCGCCCTTCGAAGTCAGGTCAAGAACGGCGGGCGCGTTTGCTGCGGATGAGACGGAGCCACCCTGATCTTTCGCGCTGAACTGCGACCAGTTCATGTCCGAGCCCCAGGCCCAGTTCCCGCTGTTGGCGTCCATGTAGTACTTGTTGTTCGAAAACGCGTTCCCGCCGTTCA
>NZ_JAKUCN010000005.1 GCF_022808595.1 Microvirga solisilvae | reverse complement strand
TCAGCAAGTCGTTCTTCACCGTCGGCGCTAAGGCGGCCGATAAGGACGACTTCGTTGGCTACAACAAGCTGACGGGCGACGTATGGTACGATGCCAACGGCAACAAAGCCGGCGGTCAGGTCGTCTTCGCCAATGTCGGCAAGAACAAGGGCCTCACAAACCTCGACTTCGTCGTCATCTAACGAAGACAAGCTCCAAACCGCGGCAAGGGCTCTCCATTGTGGAGAGCCCTTGCTCTTATCTGGGCGTCCGGAGCCTTCCGGCCCTGGTGCCGCAGTTCGGGGAAGGGCTGGACAAGGGAGGGGGCTGCCCATAAGTGAAGCCTATGTTCGAAGCAAAACCCCTCCCATTCTCAGCCAGCAAGCATGAGCTTTATGCCTCGCTTGCTCAGCAGCTCGCAGCTCTTCTGGAAGGCGAGCCCGATGCCATCGCCAATGCGGCCAACATGTCAGCTCTGATCTATCAGATGCTTCCCGACCTGAACTGGGCCGGATTCTATTTCATGCGGGGCGATGGTTTGGTGCTTGGACCGTTCCAAGGCAAGACGGCCTGCGTGCGGATCGCAGTCGGGCGTGGCGTGTGCGGCACCGCTGTCGAACGCAAGGCATCCATCGTCGTGCCGGACGTCCATGATTTTCCAGGCCATATTGCCTGCGATAGCGCCTCGCGCTCGGAGCTCGTGGTGCCACTTATCAAAAACGGCACGGTTCTCGGCGTGCTCGACCTCGACAGCCCGAATCCCAACCGGTTCGACGAAGAGGACCGGAAGGGATGCGAAAGCCTCGTGGAGATTTATCTCAAGGCTTCCGATTTCACCGGCTGATTGTGCACGAGGCGGCGATCAGACATCGCTGCCTCGTGCGCTCATGATCAGAGATAGAAGGCGCTTTTCGCAAGGGTCGTATAGCCGAAGACTGCGATTTGGAAATCGGCAATCGAGTCACCGTTCACATCGCCCAGCACCACACCTTCTAAACAGCGCAGCTCGCCGGCCTTTCCGGAGAAGTCCGTCATGAAGATGTAGGTGAAGGCCTGGTCGCCTGCTGTGCCCGTATCGGCATCGATGGCGCGAAGGTCGATACGGTCGTAGCGGCTACTGAAATCCCGGATAGTGTCGATCTCCGTAATGCCGGTTTCGGCGAAGACGAAGACATCGGATCCGGATCCGCCCGTCATGGTATCTTGCCCGGCGTTTCCATAGAGCATGTCGTTACCCGCTCCGCCATCCAGGACATCGTTGCCGCCGCGCGCATAGATTTTATCGTTGCCCGCGCCACCCTTGATGATGTTGTTGCCGCCGTTTCCGCGTATGGTGTCGGAATAGGCGCTGCCGATGACGCCTTCCACTTCGTAAATGGTGTCGCCTAGGGCAGCGCCGCCGTTCTTGGATGAGCGCATGAGGTCGATGGAGACGGCGGATTTCGCATCTGAATAGCTGACACAGTCCGTCCCCCAACCACCGTAGAGAGCATCCTTACCGAGGCCCCCGTTGAGGATGTCGTTGCCCGAGTAGCCATAAAGCTTATCGTTGCCGGCATTGCCGAATAGGCTGTTGCGAGCCGTGTTGCCTTTGATGATGTCGCTGCCCGAACCGCCCTTGGCGTTCTCGATCAGCGAGCGAGGGTCGCCATTGAAAAGAAGCGCATTGGCGATATTGCCGATGGCCTTCTTCGTGCCGCTCAAATTCAGCTTGGCGAGCTGCTCGGAGGCGGTCTTTGTCCATTGTCCAGGCCGCAGATCGACCTGCACGGCGGTGGTGTACTTCGACAGATCGTAGGTGTCGGTGCCGCCGCCATCCCAGATGGTGAGGAAGATCTGGTTGCCGCCGGGCGCGCCCTGACCCTTGCCGCTGATGTACATCTCGCCCGTTTTAGGGTTCCAGGAATAGGTGGTGTTGCCGCTGTTGGTCGAATAGCGAGCGCCATACATGTGCTGAAGCGCGGCGATGTCGTACATCATCAGCGATTGCGCGAAGCCCCAAGTCTCGTTGGTGTAGCCACTGACACTGGAGGCTCCCACATGCGAGCGATAGGTCATGACCGTGTATTCCATCGAGTCACGGGCATAGGGCATGGCGCCGTCTTCATGGGCGTGCTTGAGGCCCAGCGCATGTCCGAGCTCGTGCAGGAAGGTCGCATAGGCGTAATTGCCCTTGCGAGGAGCGTCGTAATCACCGTCGGAATTGTTGAACCAGAGATCGCCGCCATGATCGGCGATGCTTGGATAATAGGCCCAGGCCGTCGATGGAGCATCGGACTTGGCGAAGCGCAAAACCGCATGCGTGGAGGATGTCTCCGTGACTTCCTTGAAGTATAGATTGGCGACCGAAGCATATTGCTTCAGAGCAATCCTCGCCGTTGCCTTCTGCACGGAGTTGAGTGTCTCGAAGGCATCTGTCGGCTCGCCATAGCCGTAATAGCGCCCGTAATAGGACGAGGAACTCGGGAAGCTGAAGGTCAGGCTGTTCGTTTCCCATTTGCTGCCGCTCAGCAGGGCGTCGATACAGGCATCTCCCGTGGAAGTGACGAAGTCGATGTCGGGCATGGCATTCTGGCTTTCGGCGAGGAAGTCTTAAGACGGGATCGGCGTTGCTTCACCGAATCGGGGTTGGTGGGCGGATGCTAACGGCTCAGCCTGTCGGAAACCTTGCCGCCAAGTGGTGCTGACGGGCAGAAGAGAGCCGCCGGATGACGGTTTCGCTTTACCGATCTAGACGACACCCCTTGAAGGGCTGTCATCCAATGCATATGCAATGTTAATACGATACAAATCCTAGTACTGGCTAGATCAATATGCGCAGAAAATTGGGAGAAGCGGCACAATGCCTCCGCAGATCTTATCCGAAACAAGATTTGTCTCGTCTTAAGAGGACATAGGAGTTGGTGAAGCCTCTCGTCTTTCGGCTACCGAGTTCCATCAGTCTCTGTAGGCTGCAATTGGCTACTTAGTGCCAAGTCGCTCATATATAGCGGTAATTACGCAGCGTGGACTTCTCAATCCAGTCCTGCAGCAGGCGGATACCATACTGCTATGATGCGCTGGGATGGAGAACGGCGAACCCAAATTGCCGCCATCGCTGACATATCTAAAGCCTGTTCTCGCATGGGCGAGAAGGATGGAGGCTGATATCCTCTATAACCTCAAAAGAATCGTATGCTTCGCCCAGGCGGCCTATCCCCTTTGTAAGGGAGCACGGACGATTGCCCCAGCCCTCCCGTCAACCCCTCTGATGCAAGGGAATAGCCGGATCGGCCCACCTATGGTAATCCCTAATAAAACAAAAAGGGGCAATCATGGCTTGGAAAAGAACACTGCTTGTAGTGGCGGCTTCGTCCTGCTTGACGTTAGCTGTCGTGGCTGGGACTCTCTGGGCCTATCCAACCGCCATGAAATCCTCTGCTATCGAGGTGCGATCAATCGATGACCTGAGACCATATGCTATCCCCGGAGCAGGCGAGTTCCTGTTTAGGAATTATCGCATTGCCAAGACCTATTCCGATGCAGATGACAGGCTTGTGCCACCTGCCTCTTGGGAGCCTCGTCCGATCAACAACAATTTGGATGATCTTCTCCCCGATCCTTGGCCGGCAGCCTATATCGAGGTCTATAAACAGCGGTTTAACCCGAGCTCGTTCTTCACCAATGCGGTGATGCTGTGCAATTATGCCGCCACCCATCCAGAGAGCAGGATGAGTGTTAAGCCTTTCCTCGATGCGCTGATGGACCGGCTTCTTATGTTCTCCAGTGCAGAGGGAGATGCTCTTTTCGTCCGGTATGATTTCCCGTTCCAGGCTCCGGCCAAGCGAATGCTCGAGCGCGGTTGGGTGAGTGGGATCGGCAACGGCTTCGCTCTTCGCGGGCTGATGCACATTTACAACTGCACGAAAGACCAACGGGCGCTTGAGCTGGCGGATAAGTATGCCAATGCCTTCAAGATCATCAATACGGGGACCAAGCAAGGGCCGTGGTTCAGCTATGTGGATGGCTTCGGTTTCCTCTGGTTCGATGAGTACCCGTATGGAGAGGGAAGCCCAAGCTATGTCCTAAATGGGCAGATTTACACCATTATCGGCCTGCTAAGTTATTACAGGAACCGTCCCGAGAGATGGGTTTTGCGTATGGTGCAGGGCGGGATTACGACTGTTCGAGAGTATGCTCATCTCTACCGCCGCGCGGGCAAGGTCAACCGCTATGCCCTGAGCGACTGGAAGAAAGTTGATTATGCACCTTCCCGCACCCCCAAACAGCAGCTGCAGCTTTATCAGATCTCGGGAGACCCCTATTTCAAGGCAATGGCAGAGGCGTTTGAGCGGGATATGGGGAAGGCGGATTAAGGCTTCTGATCCCTACCCATCAACCGCCTCTGATCGTCCATGATGGGTGCCCCCATCATCCGCTTGCGGAGCTTCCTCGGAAAGATTGATCAGCGGTTCAGGCTCGCCGCTATCTAGGGCAGGGGCAGCTAGAAGACTCGCATTTTCCAGCATGGATGAACCAATCCGGCCTATCGCTACGGTCACGCAATCATCAGTTCCCGGATTTTCCGAGTCGAATGGGGATGTTCCCGTGAAGCTCTGCTTGATCCTGCCGGATGAAAGGAAGTTCTTGAGGGTCTCGAACCCTTGTGGCGTAAGGATTTGGGATGGTGCTGCCAGAGAGGATCGAACTCTCGACCTCTCCCTTACCAAGGGAGTGCTCTACCACTGAGCTACGGCAGCCCGCCAACGAGCAGGGCCGCTTACTGCCACAGCCCGGCCCGGTGCGCAAGATTGGAATCGATCTTTTATTCGGCAGCTTGTGCTTTTTGCCCCAGGGGAAGCTTCAAGGCGCCCCAAACCTCCACGAGAGCAGCGCCGAGAGCGTTGATCAGGGCGTCGCTGTGGAAAGGACCGGGAGTGATGCGCAGGCGTTCCGTGCCGCGGGGCACGGTGGGATAGTTGATCGGCTGGATATAGATTCCGTGCTTCTCCAGCAGGCGGTCGGAGGCCGCCTTGCAGGCTTCCGCGTCGCCGACCATCACCGGCACGATATGGGTCACCGTGTCCATCACCGGCAGTCCCAGCCCGTTCAGCACCTGCTTGGTGCGTGCGGCCTGCCGCTGCTGCATCTCCCGCTCCTTGGACGAGGCCTTCAGGTGGCGAATCGATGCCGTCGCGGCCGCGGCCACGCCCGGGGGGAGGGCGGTGGTGAAGATGAAGCCCGGCGCAAAGCTGCGCACGGCATCCATCACGGCCTTGGTGCCGGTGAGATACCCGCCCATGACGCCGAAAGCCTTGCCGAGGGTGCCCTCGATCACGTCGATCCGGTGCATGGCGCCCTCGCGCTCGGCGATGCCGCCGCCGCGCGGGCCGTACATGCCCACCGCATGGACCTCGTCGAGATAGGTCATGGCGCCGTAGCGCTCGGCGAGATCGCAGATGGCATGGATGGGAGAGATGTCCCCGTCCATGGAATAGACGCTCTCGAACACGATGAGCTTGGGCCGGTCGCCGGCGGTCTGAAGCAGCTCTTCCAGATGCTCGAGGTCGTTATGGCGGAAAATCACCTTGTCGCAGCCCGACTGGCGCACGCCCTCGATCATGGAATTGTGGTTGAGGGCGTCCGAGAGGATCAGACAATTGGGGATCAGCTTGGCCAGCGTCGAGATGCCGGTCTGATTCGAAACATAGCCCGAGGTGAAGACGAGGGCCGCCTCCTTGCCATGAAGGTCGGCGAGCTCGGCTTCCAGCTCCACGATGGGATGGCTGGTGCCGGAAATGTTGCGGGTCCCTCCGGCGCCGGTGCCGAGCCGCCAAGCAGCCTCGACCATGGCGCGGGTCACATCCCGGTTCTGGCCCATGCCGAGATAATCGTTGGAGCACCAGACCGTGATGGGCTTAGGGCCCTCAGGGCTGTGCCAGATGGCATGGGGGAACTGGCCTGCCTTGCGCTCGATATCGGCAAAAACACGGTAACGGCGCTCCGCCTGAAGGCGGTCGAGGGCAGACGTGAAGAAATCCTGATAGTTCATCATCTCACCGGGTGGGCAACGCAATGCCCGGGGATTTACTCATTCATTATGCCAGACCACCTTGATCCTGGTCAAAGCCGGTCTTCGATATTGCGGTTGAGGGCGCTTCGCGAAGCCTTTATTGGGAAAGGCGACGATGGGTCGCGTGAACCATGACTGACGCAAAATCGCAAGACAAGGCCGAGCGGCTTAAGGCGGCCTTAAAGGAAAATCTGAGAAAACGGAAGGCTCAGGCCAGGGGCCGGCTTCAGGCTGCGAAAGCGGCTGGAACCGAAACCGAGGGCGTGCGTTCGGACACTTCGTCCGACCGCGACAAGCCGTCGGACTAGCCTATAATGCTCAGGGCGCTCATAGCATAAGCCCACAAGTTCAAGAGGAATACAGTTACATGGACCGCATTCGCATCCGGGGCGGCGCGCCTCTCAACGGATTGATCCCGATTTCCGGCGCCAAGAATGCGGCCCTGCCTCTCATGATCGCGAGCCTGCTCACGGATGAGACGCTGGAGCTTGGCAACGTGCCGCGGCTCGCGGACATCTCCTCGCTCCTGCGCATCATGAGCAATTTCGGCGTGGATCATTCCATTGCCGGCCGTCGGCCCGGCCAGTCCTCCGAGACGGGCCAGACAATCCGGCTGACATCCAAGAATATCATCGATACCTGCGCGCCTTACGAGCTGGTCTCCACCATGCGCGCCAGCTTCTGGGTCATTGCTCCACTGGTGGCCCGCTTCGGCCATGCCAAGGTGTCCATGCCCGGCGGCTGCGCCATCGGCACCCGTCCGGTGGACCTGCTCATCATGGCCCTCGCCAAGCTCGGCGCTGCCATCGAGATCGAGGCCGGCTATGTGGTCGCCACCGCTCCCAAGGGGCTGCGTGGCGCCGAGATCGACTTTGGAAAAGTAACCGTGGGCGGCACCCACGTGGCCCTGATGGCCGCGACGCTCGCCCAGGGCAGCAGCGTCATCCGCAATGCCGCCCGCGAGCCCGAGGTGGTGGATCTGGCCGAATGCCTCATCAAGATGGGCGCCAAGATCTCAGGACACGGCACCTCCGAGATCGTGGTGGAGGGCGTCGCCAAGCTCAATGGCGCGTCCCATGACGTGATGCCCGACCGTATCGAGACCGGCACCTATGCCATGGCAGTGGCCATGACCGGTGGCGATCTGGTGCTAGAGAACACCCGTCCCGAATATCTTCAGGCTGCCCTCGACGTATTGGGTCAGTCCGGAGCTGAAGTGTCCCCGACCCATAGCGGCATCCGCATCCGCCGCAACGGCAACGGCATCCAGGCCGTGGACGTGACAACCGATCCGTTTCCGGGCTTCCCGACGGACCTGCAGGCTCAGTTCATGGCTCTCATGACCCGCGCCAGCGGCACGTCGCGCATCCGCGAGACGATCTTCGAGAACCGGTTCATGCACGTGCAGGAACTGGCGCGCCTCGGCGCCCAGATCCGCCTCGACGGCGATTGCGCCTATGTGGACGGTGTTCCGACTCTGAAGGGCGCGCCGGTCATGGCTACCGATCTTCGCGCCTCGGTGTCCCTGGTGATTGCCGGCCTCGTGGCCGATGGCGAGACCACCATCAACCGCGTCTATCACCTGGATCGCGGCTTCGAGGCCCTGGAGGCCAAGCTCGCCCGCTGCGGTGCCGAGATCGAGCGTATCCGCGGCTGATCGAGGCGGAGGCTCTAAGCCTCCGCTCCCAAATATTTGCTCAGTAACCGATGTTTCCGCGCTTCATGCCGAAGCCGGGAATATCGCAGCGGCAGCCGACGCCGATCCGGAAGGGTTGCGGGTATTCGCAGCTTCCCCGGGAAGTCACGCAGACATGGCCGTACCCGGACGCCGCACGGCGGGTCTCATAGCGAGGCCTTTCGTAGCGGGGCCGCTCGTAACGGTACACGCGCCGCTCTTCATAGGGTTGAGGGCGGTAGCCGTAGCCCGGGCTCTCGTATTCGTAATAGCGGGGAGCAGGGCGCCGCTCCTCGTAATAGGGATTGCCATAATATTGGGCGGCCGCCGGGGCCGCGAAGGCCAGAGCCGCCAGGGCTGAGAGCATGAGACGTTTCATTCGGCACATCCTTCCGTTGATTTAGGCCATCATAGCCTTTCAAAGCTGAACCCAGACTTAAGCGGAAAGGTTGCGCGAAGCCGGGTGGCTCTCTACCTAAACATTAAAGTTCAACATAGGTTTAGGCTCATGGACCTCCTGAGACTCGTTGCGTTCGATCCGGAAGATCTTGCCGTCATTTCCGCCCATTTGCAGGATTCGCTGCTGCGGATCGGCGATATCGCCTATCTCCCCAAGGAACGCCGCTTCGCCATCCAGACACGCCGCTACGATTGGGAGGCCGCCACGCCCCAGCGCCGGCTGACCTGCATGCATTTCGAGCATGTGAAGGCGGTGCGCGTGCGCGGCATCGACCAGTCCAACAAGGACGCGGTTCTTAACCTTCTTGCTATTGCGTTCGAGCAGGGCGATGCGCCTTCCGGCACTGCCACCTTGATCTTTGCCGAAGGCGGAGCCATCCAGGTGGACCTGGAGTGCATCGAAATGCAGATGAAAGACATCGGCCCGGTCTGGGCTGCCGAAAGCCGCCCCGTCCACGAGGATCAGCCGCAGTCGGAGCGCCTGTGATGGTGCAACGGCTCGACGCGCGGGACGCCTCGTTCCCGATGGCCTTCTCCGCCTTGCTCTCGGCCAAGCGCGAGGTGTCGGAGGATGTGGATCAGGCGGTGCGCGCTATCATCGAAGATGTGGTGGCCAAGGGCGACGAGGCTCTCATCGACTACACTTATCGCTTCGACGGATTGGCGCTCCAGCCCGAGACGCTGAGGATCTCCGACGCGGAAATCGATGCGGCCGAAGCCCAGTGCCCGAAGGAAGCGCTCGATGCGCTCGCCCTCGCGAAGCAGCGCATCGAGGCCTATCACCGCGCGCAGCGCCCTGAAGATTCGATGACAACGGATGCTCTCGGCGTCACCCTCGGCTGGCGCTGGACGGCCATCGAATCCGTGGGCCTCTACGTTCCCGGCGGACGCGCGAGCTATCCGTCCTCCGTGCTCATGAACGCCGTGCCCGCGAAGGTCGCGGGCGTGCCACGCATCGCGATGGTGGTGCCGACCCCGCGCGGCGAGACCAACCCGCTCGTGCTTGCCGCCGCGCGCCTTGCCGGCGTCGACGAGGTGTTTCGCATCGGCGGCGCGCAGGCTGTCGCGGCCCTGGCCTACGGCACACATTGCGTGAAGCCCGTCGCCAAGATCGTTGGTCCCGGCAATGCCTATGTGGCCGCCGCCAAGCGCCGCGTGTTCGGGCAGGTGGGCATCGACATGATCGCGGGCCCCTCCGAGGTTCTGGTCCTCGCCGATTCCCACGCCAATCCCGATTGGATCGCCGCCGATCTTCTGGCGCAGGCCGAGCACGATCCCGCAGCGCAATCGATCCTGATCACCGACAGCGCCTCGCTTGCCGATGCGGTCGAGAAGGCGGTCGAGCGTCAGCTCAAGACCCTGCCGAAGGCGGAAATCGCGAGCGCGAGCTGGCGCGATTACGGCGCGATCATTCTCATCGACAAGCTCGAAAACGCCATTCCGCTCGTCGACCGCCTGGCGCCCGAGCATCTCGAGATCGAAACCGAGAATGCGGAGGAGCTGGCGGGACAAGTGCGCAATGCGGGCGCCATCTTCCTCGGCAGCCATACGCCGGAAGCCATCGGCGATTATGTGGGCGGGCCGAACCATGTTCTGCCCACCGCGCGCTCCGCCCGGTTCTCCTCCGGCCTCGGGGTGCTTGACTTCATGAAGCGAACCTCGATCCTGAAGTGCGATCCGGGCGCCCTGAGGGCGCTCGGCCCCGCAGCTATCGCGCTGGGGCGGTCTGAGGGATTGGAAGGGCATGCACGGTCCGTGGCGATCCGCCTGAACCTGTGAGGCCTGTTGGAGGGGGGATGTCGAGCAAAACGAAGGAGCGGTGCCGCCTGGTGGCGGTCACCCTCGACGAGGCATCCATCGGACGCGGCAATCCCGATCAGGAACATGAGCGGGCCATCGCGATCTACGACATCCTCGAAGACAACAGTTTCGCGCTGCCGAACTATGACGGCGGCCCCTATGTTTTGCGTATCTCGCTGATCGAGAAGAAGCTCTGCCTGGAGGTTTCCGCGCAGGATGGGGCGCCTCTCGTCTCACATCACTTGTCGCTGACGCCATTCAGAAAAGTCATTCGTGACTACGACATGATCTGCGAGAGCTATTATCAGGCGATCCGCTCCGCTTCGCCCGCGCAGATCGAAGCCATCGACATGGGGCGGCGCGGCCTGCACAACGAGGCGGCGGAAATCCTTCGCCAGCGTCTCGACGGAAAGCTCGACGTGGATTTCGACACGGCGCGGCGCCTGTTCACGTTGATCTTCGCCCTTCACTGGAAAGGCTGACGCGTGGAGAACGCGCGCGAGAAGCGGATCCATTCGGTTCTGTTCGTCTGCGCGATGAACGCGGTGCGCTCGCCCATGGCCGAGGCGATTGCGCGCCACTATTTCGGCAAGTCCATCTATGTGCAATCCGCCGGCGTGCGCAAAAGCGAGCCGGATGGCTTCATGGTATCGACGCTTTCCGAAATCGGCATCGACGCCGCCAAGCACAAGCCGCGCACGCTGGAAGAGCTGGAAGAGTGGGAGGGATTGAACTTCGATCTCATCATCACCCTCTCGCCGGAGGCGCATCACGCCGCGCTCGAACTCACGCGCACAATCGCGGCGGATGTCGAATATTGGCCCACGCCCGATCCGACGATCACGCAGGGCTCGCGCGATCAGATGTTGGACGCCTATCGCAACATCCGCGACGGACTGATCTATCGCATCCGCGTGCGCCTCAAGCAGGGCTCACAGAAGAGCCCTGATGATGGAGAGGGTGCCTAAGCCCGCCGCAAGGCCGAGAAGATCGATGCGCGTTGTCGCCATCACCGCGATGGCCGCGCCGAGCGCGACGATGGCGGGCCAGCCGTTGTCGAGGGCGACAGGCAAGATCGTGGCAAGAATGATCGAGCCCGGCAGCGCGCGAAGCCCGCGCTCGACGCGCGGCGTAATGCGCACATGACTCATCAGCACGACGCCGCCGATGCGGCACAGGAAGGTGACGAGCGTCATCGCCGCAATGGCGAGAGCCGCGCCCCAGGGACTCGCAATGAAGCTGCTCATGTCGCTCATTCGATCAGCATCCCTGCAATCACGCCCGCAAGCGCGCCCGCGACGATGTAGCCGTAGCCGGGCAAAAGAGCATGCGTGATGTAGGAGACGAGGCCGGCCACGATCCAGGGCAGGGCGGTGCGCGGTCCTTTCCAGAGCGGCACCAGCATGACACTGAAGAAGATCGGCATCACGAGATCGAGCCCGAAGGTTCTCGGCTCCGGCACGAGTGCCCCCGCGAAGAAGCCGACGATCGTCGCGAATTGCCAGACGAGCCAGAGAATGAGCCCCGCGCCGAGAAGCACGCCCACATCGCGGCCGCCCTCGTTGTAATAGCGCGTGCCGATGAGCCAGCCCGCTTCCGTGATGAGGAAGAGATTGAGCGCACTGCGTGGGATGGGCTCGTAGCGCAGCCAGGGCTGGAGTGTCGCGCCGAGCAGGATCATGCGCGAATTCACGACAGCGGTGACGGTCATGATGGTGAGGATCGTGGTGGGTGTCCAAGCCTTCTGCCAGATCTCGAGCCCGACCATCTGAGAAGCGCCCGCATAGACGAAGGCGGAAAGCCCCATGGCTTCAAAAAGCGTCAGCCCTTTCTGGGCTGCGGCCGTGCCGAACGCGACGGCGAACATGATGAAGCCGGGAAATGCTGGCAACGACGCACGCGCGCCGTAGCGGAGACCGGCCAGAGAAAAGAAAGGGCGGGGAGAGGAGGACATGAGCGATATGCTCTCTGCCTTCCCGCATTCCCGCCGTCAATGGTGACAATGGTCGGACATGGGCCGACCATCGCGTTCCTTAAGCCAGGAAGCTCGTCACGTAGGGCGCTACTTCCACATAGCCTTCGTAGATCATCTTGAGAGCCACATAGAGAATGATTGCCAGACCCACATAGGCGATCCAGCGATAGCGCTGGAGCAGGCGGGCGATGTAGGAGGCGGCAACGCCCATCAGGGCGATGGAGAGGAGAAGGCCGAAGGCGAGGATGTAGGGATGCTCGCGCGCCGCGCCCGCGACGGCGAGCACGTTGTCGAGCGACATCGACACGTCGGCGATAATGATCTGCCAGGCGGCCTGGGCAAAGGTCTTGCGCGGCGCGCCGCCGGCAATGGTGCCGTCCGCGTTGAGGTCTTTGCCTTCAAGTGCTTCCTCAGCGGCTTCTTCCTGCTCATGGGTCGTGCGCAGCTCGCGCCACATCTTCCAGCACACCCAGAGCAGCAGAATGCCACCGGCGAGAAGCAGGCCGACGATCGCCAGAAGCTGCGTCGTGATGAGGGCGAAGACGATACGCAGGCCGGTTGCCGCGAGAACGCCGAGGAGAATGGCCTTGTTGCGTTGTTCCTTGGGCAGGCCGGCGGCGGCAAGGCCGATGACGATAGCGTTGTCGCCGGCAAGTGCCAGGTCGATGCCAACCACCATCAGGAAGGCGACCACTTCCGGGCCGAAGAATTGGGAGAGTTCAAACATGCGTTGTCTCGTTGTCGGTTGAGGAGCAGCGCATGTGATACCCTCGAGGAGACGCTTGTCCCGCATCGGCGGGGCCGGAAGACCGGCCCTGGCTGAGGATGCGGGCTAAACGTCTGCTTGAACGAATCCAGGCCACCCTGGTTCATCCAGTCCGACATCGCCGCCCAACGAGTTGAGCGACCAGAGGGGCCCGGCCTGGCTAGCGCGAACATCTAGACAACCTGAGGCGGTCGATCAAGTCGTTCCGCTCAAGCTTCCCATGAGGCGCCTGTGCCATATAAGGATTCTCCTCAGGCTTCGTTCCACATCGGGAACGAGAGGCATGCCCTGTTGAGAAGGCCTTCGCCTAAAGAGGCGGATGCTTGATCCCGGATTTTGCCTTAGGCCACATTGGCAATGAACGAGAAACAAGGTGCTCCCAAGCGCCTGTCGGGAGGTTTTCCTTCATGTCCATTCCTCACGAAAATCAGGGGGCGGCCTCCCGTCGAGGGGCGGTCCGGGCCCCGCAGAGCCTCGCAGGCGGCCTTTTTCTGATCGCGCTCGCCGCCTTGGCCCTGTGGCTCACGAAGGACCTCGACCAGGGACGGCTGAATGCCATGGGCCCCGCCATGCTGCCCCGCTGGCTTGCCGTCGGCGTGGCCCTTTCGGGCCTCGCGCTCATCGTTCTCGCCTTCATCAAGGATGGTGATCTGCTGGAGCGCTGGAGCATCCGCGGTCCCTTCTTCATCATCGTGGCGATCCTGTCATTCGCTTTGACGATCCGTGGCTATGCTTCCGGATCTGTCGCTATTCCCGGTCTCGGTCTCATGTTCGCAGGACCGCTGGCCATCGTCATAGGTGGCTTCGCGACGCCCGATGCACGCTTCAGAGAGCTTCTGATCCTCGCGCTCGCGCTGACGCCCGGTTGCATGATCATGTTCGGCGACAGCGCGCTGCTCAATCTGCCGATCCCGATGTTCCCGCAGGCCTTGGCCGGTGTCTTCCCGGCGGGCTGGTCGCAGAATGCGATCCTGCGCACCATCGCAGCCATCATGGCGATTGCTGCTCTCCTTGTTTTCTTCACGACCCGCGGCTCCCGCCGCACGACGGTCGATGTCGCCGACCATAGCGGGAGGATCTGATGGGCGATCTGTTTTCCAATCTCGGCCTAGGATTTTCCGTCGCCTTCTCGGTCCAGAATATTCTCTCGGCTTTCATCGGCTGCCTCGTCGGCACGCTGATCGGCGTGCTGCCGGGCGTCGGCCCCATCGCCACCATCGCGATGCTGCTGCCGATCACCTTCAGCCTCGATCCGACCGGCGCGCTCATCATGCTCGCCGGCATCTATTACGGCGCGCAATATGGCGGATCGACCACGGCGATCCTCGTGAATATCCCAGGTGAGGCGACATCAGTGGTCACCGCGCTTGACGGTCACCAGATGGCGCGCCAAGGCCGCGCCGGTATCGCGCTCGGCGTGGCTGCCATCGGCTCGTTCTTCGCGGGCACGGTTGCGACTCTCGTGATCGCCGCGCTCGGCAAGCCGCTCACCGGTCTCGCCCTACTCTTCGGCCCGACCGAGTATTTCGCGCTCATGGTCATGGGCCTTGTGTTCGCGGTGGTGCTCGCGCGTGGCTCGATCCTTAAGGCGATTGCCATGATCCTTTTGGGCGTGCTGCTTTCCACCGTCGGTCTCGATCTCGAGACGGGCGAGGAGCGCATGACCTTCGGTCTCGCCTTCCTCTCCGACGGCATCGATTTTGCAGTGCTGGCCATGGGCGTTTTCGGCATTGCCGAGATCATGCGCAATCTCGATCACACCGAGCATCGCGACGTGGTGCGCCAGGCGATTGGCCGTCTCTTGCCGAACAAGGACGATTTCAAGCAGGCCTACAAGCCCGCCATTCGCGGCACGCTCATCGGCGCCGTTCTCGGCATCCTGCCCGGCAACGGCGCGGTGCTCGGGCCGTTCGCGTCGTATACGCTGGAGAAGAAGCTCGCGAAGGATCCACGCCGCTTCGGACGCGGCGCCATCGAGGGTGTGGCGGGTCCTGAATCCGCCAACAATGCTGGCGCGCAGACCTCGTTCATTCCGCTGCTAACGTTGGGCATTCCGCCGAATGCGGTGATGGCGCTGATGGTTGGTGCCATGACGATCCACGGCATCATTCCCGGCCCGCAGGTGATGACGAAAAACCCGGACCTGTTCTGGGGCATGATCGCCTCCATGTGGATCGGCAATCTCATGCTGCTCGTCATCAACCTGCCGTTGGTGGGCTTGTGGGTGCGATTGCTCAAGGTGCCTTATCGCCTGCTGTTCCCCGCGATCCTGATGTTCTGCTGCATCGGCATCTACTCCATCAACTCGCTGCCGACGGACGTGATGTTCATCGCCCTCTTCGGCTTCGTGGGTTACATGCTGATCAAGTTCGGCTTCGAGCCCGCGCCCATGCTGCTCGGCTTCGTGCTCGGCAAGCTGATGGAAGAGAACCTGCGCCGTGCGCTCATCCTCTCGCGCGGCTCGCTCGAGACCTTCATCGAGCGTCCGGTCAGCGCGGGTCTTCTCGCCGTCGCGGCCATCCTGCTCATCATCGCGCTGCTCCCCTCCATACGAAAGGGGAGGGACGAGGTGTTCACCGAGTAGCTTGCAATCGGGACGCTGCTGCCCACAATGTAAGCGCATAACTTTCCTAGGGAGGAAGATTGATGAAGAAGATTGCTCTGGCCTTCGCCGCCGTCGCTGGATTGGCTGCAACGGGCGCACAGGCTCAGAATTTCCCATCGCGTCCGATCACCATGATCGTGCCGTTCGCGGCCGGCGGCCCGACGGACGTCGTGGCCCGCATCGTTACCGACCACATGTCCCGCACGCTCGGTCAACAGATCGTGATCGAGAACGTGGCGGGCGCCGGCGGCACCACGGGCATCACCCGCGCCGCCCAGTCGCAGCCCGACGGCTACACCATCATGATGGGCCACATGGGCACGCACGGCGCTGCTCCCGCCCTCTATCCCAACCTCAAATACGATCCGACGAAGGATTTCGCCGCCATCGGCATGGCCGCAGGCACACCCATCGTCATCGTGGCCAAGAAGGACTTCCCGGCCAACGACCTGAAGGGCTTCCTCGACTACATGAAGACCAACGGCGAGAAGGTGAACATGGCCCATGCGGGCGTGGGCTCGGTCTCCCACTCGACGGGCATCCTGTTCAATTCGATCATCAAGGCGAAGCCCACCATGGTGGCCTATCGCGGCACGGGCCCGGCCCTGAACGATCTCATGGCCAATACGGTCGATTACATGACCGACCAGATCGTCAACGTGGCTCCGCAGATCCAGGGTGGCAACATCAAGGCCTTTGCCATTGCCACTCCTGAGCGTTCGCCTGTTCTGCCGAACGTGCCGACGACCAAGGAAGCCGGCCTCGGCGATTATCAGGTCAGCGCCTGGAACGCCGTGTTTGCCCCGAAGGGCACACCCCCGGATGTGGTGAAGAAGCTCAACGAGGCTCTCGTGAAGTCCCTCGATGACGAGAACACCAAGAAGCGCCTGCTGGAGCTGGGCGGCGTCCTGCCGAGCGCCGAGGAGAAGACCCCCGAAGGCCTCCAGAAGCTCGTCAACAGCGAAGTGGCCCGCTGGACCCCGGTCCTCAAGGCCGCCGGTGCGACCGCCGAATAAGGCTTTTCGAGCCTAACCCCTTGAAGCGGCGGGCCATTTGGTCCGCCGTTTTCATTTCTGGGCCTGGCGATGCAAAGAAGCCTTGAAATTGATCGCAGGCGCGATTACACCCTGCCTCACGTGCAGCCGTAGCTCAGTTGGTTAGAGCACCAGATTGTGGATCTGGGGGTCCCCCGTTCGAGCCGGGGCGGCTGTACCATTCCCAACGGTGGGAAGAGGGAGGTCAGAGGCGGGTGCCCTGGCCTTTTTTTATTGGCTGAATGCGCTCTTAGCGGGCTGCCGTCATGCCGGCTGCTTCCGGGACGGGGCTCTTGGTCAGGATCATCCGGTCGCCGTTGCGCTCGCAGGAAACCGTGACGAACCCGTCCTCCGCATTGATCCGCACCGTCGTCTTGTCGCCGTTATCGACAAGGCGGACCGGCGCTTCATCCATCTCCTGTGCTGTCTCGGCAATGATGGCCAGGCAGTCGGAATAGGGCATCGACGCGATCCGGGTGTTCGCTTCCTGGGCATGTGCGGACAGAAGTCCGAAAGAGCTCAGCAGAACGGTCAAGATCAGGCGTCGCATTGCTTCATCCTCTCACTCTCGGAAGATCACCACGCCCGAGGTCGTGCGGCTGTGTCGTATCGCACATGAAGGCAACGAGCCTCGGGTGGAAGCCGTTCCTGGATGTCGATGTCGCAGGATGAAAAGCCTTTGCCGTTAAAGAAGGCTTAGCCGCTTGACTCCTTTAGGCGAGCCGACATCTCGCGGCCGCGTTTTTCCGCTGTTTCCAAAGCCTGAGCGATCAGATGGCGCATCTGCTGCGCTGCTGTTGAATCCTGCTTGTCGATCTGCGCGAGAATTTTCTCCGCTTCCATTTCGTGGCGTTGATCGGGCATGCGCGAGGCTCCTTCGAAGGGATGGCTTTGTCTTTCAAACAGCCAAGGATGACGCGCGGTTCCTGGATGTGAAAATGTGCCTGCAAGCTTGGCCATGCGGCATCTTGAGCCTTGCGCCGATGATGCAAATGTAAGAAGGTACCATTTATTGAAGCCCGCAAATCACCAGAACGGGCTCGGCTGCGGAGCAAGCTCCAGGCTGCCGACATTGATCCATTGCATGCCTTCGCTGATCGGGATCCTTGTTCCGCTCAGCACCACATTCACTGACGTTCCATTCCATTATCGTGGGGATCTCGGTCCCCTTATTTCAGAGTCTTCGCGTTCAGCCATGATTCATCCCAAGAAAGTCAGGGGTGGCCCCATGAAAGTTGGCGGACCAGATCCCTTACAGGAAGCACTCGAACTGCGTGCGCATATCAGAGGCCTTCAGGCCCTGCTCGAATTTCAGCGCTGGCAGATTGAGGTGCTCAATGACAGGCTCTACGCCGCGCAATCCGGCGGCACGGCCGCGCGTCGTCTCCTCGCTCTCAAGAAGAGCGAGGAAGAGGAGGCGCGCCTGCGTCGCAGAAATGCTTCCCGCACGGCGCTAGCGACGTAGCTTCCGCTCTTTCAGTGGCAGGGTGTCGAGCTCCGGGATGTTCAGCTCGCTGACGTCCCAGTTCTTGATCAGATCCGGGATCTGCGTGCTCGGATTTGCTCCGCCGAACAGGAAGCCTTGGCCTAGATCGCAGCCTTGCGCGCGCAGGAAGTTTGCCTGGATCGCCGTTTCCACGCCCTCGGCCACGGTAGTGATGCCGAGGCTCTTCCCGAGATTGAGGACGGCGTGAAGGATCGCCGGATCGTCAGGGTTGCTGGCGAGATCATGCACGAAGGTGCGGTCGATCTTGATGATGTCCACCGGGAACTGCTTGAGGTGCGAGAGCGAGGCATAGCCCGTGCCAAAATCGTCGAGAGCAATCTTCACGCCCTCGCGGCTCAAGGTGCGCAAAGCCTTCTCGACGGACTCGGCGCCTCGGCCGAGGAAGACTGTCTCGGTCACTTCGATCTCGAGGCAGCGGTTGGGGATATTTCCTGCGCGAAGGCGCTCGAGGATCCTGTCGGCAAATTCCGGATCGCGGAATTCCGCGGCCGAGGCGTTGATCGCCACGTGGCCGAAAGCGACGCCCTCCTGCAGCCAGCGGCGCATGTCCTCGAAAACCATGTCATGCATCTGCTTGCTGAGAGCAACCGAGAGAAGCGGGTCGTCGAAGGCGGCTTGGATGCTTGCGGGAAGCTCGATGCCTGCACGCGTGTTGCGCCATCTCAAAAGCGCCTCGAAGCCTGCGAGTTCGCCGGAATTCAGATACACCTTGGGCTGGTAGAAAGGCTCGATGCTGCGCGCATCGATCGCGCCGCGCGCGTTGTTGCGCATCTCGGCTTTCCTCTGCGCCTCGGTTCGCATGGAGGGCTCGAAGATCATCACCCGGTTTCGACCCATCGCCTTTGCGGTGTAGAGCGCAATGTCGGCCTGCTTGAGCAGATCGGGCGCCTCTTGCGCATGGTCTGGCCAGATGCTGGCACCGACACTCGCACGGCAATCGAGCATGCGCCCCGTATAGGGAAGGGGCCTTTGCAGCTGTTCGAGGATCGGTGTGATGAGCGCCTTGATGTCCTGTTCGTCACCGATGTCGGGAAGGATGATGGCAAACTCGTCGCCACCGTTGCGGGCGACCGTGTCGGTGGGGCGGACGGCGGCGCTGAGCCGGTTGGCCACCGCCTGCAACACGGCATCGCCCGCGTCGTGCCCGAGGCTGTCATTGACCTCCTTCAGGTGATCGACATCGAGGATCATCAGGCCGACCTTGCGGCCTGACTTTGCCGATTGCTCGAGAGCCTTGGCGAGACGGATCTGGAAGAGCGCGCGGTTGGGAAGACGTGTCAGCGGGTCGTGATGCGCCGCCCAAGTAATCTTGTCCTCCGCCTCCTTCTGCGCGGTGACATCACTGATGATGCCTTCGAGGAAAGCCGGCTCTCCCGACGCATCGAGAATGCATTGTCCGCGATCGGCAACCCAGCGGATGTCGCCCGAACGGTTCCTGATCCGATACACGACGTGGAAGGACTCCCGCTTCGCGATGCTGTCGAGAACGGCATTCTCGACCGCCTGAAGATCGTCCGGATGGATGATTTCGCCCCAGCTGATCTTCTTCTCGATGAAGTCGGGTGATGGGTATCCGCTCAGAGCCTCCGCGCCTTCGCTCATGAAGGTAAAGGGCCATGGTGCTGCGATATCGCACTGATAGACGAGGTCCGGCAGATTATCGATGAGCGTTGCGAGCTGGCGCTTGCTTTCGAGAAGTTCAGCCTCTGCCTGCAGGCGATCCGTCAGATCGCGGGAGACGCCGATCACGCCGACGATCTCGCCATTCTGCCACCAGGGCACCTTCACGGTTTGAAACCGTCGTGGGTGTCCCCAGATGGGGATGACCTCATCGATGGTGACCGGCTCGCCGGAGAACAGCACCCTGTGATCCGATTGAGGATGGACCTCGGTTGCGTCGGACGCAAAGAACTCCTTGTCGAGCGTTCCTTCGACCGGTCCGCAGGCCTGCGTGAGCTGGCGGTTCGCGAAGACGAAACGTCCTTTTCGGTCCTTTACAAAGATCAGATCCTGAATGCTGTCGATGACGACTTGCAGCAGGTCCTTGCTCTCACGTGCCGTCTCTTCCGCTTTCTTGCGGGCATTGATGTCCTCGGCCACGGTGATGACCGAGACTGGTTTTCCGGTTTCATCGCGCACGAAGGTCACCGTCACGGCGCACCACACAAGCGATCCGTCGGGACGGACATAGCGCTTCTCGATCTGGAATGGCTCGCCCGTTGCGAGATGCCGCTTGAACACGGCCAGATTTTCCTGGAGGTCTTCCTCATAGGTGAAAGCCGCAATCGGCAGGCCATCCAGCTCTTCCCTGGTACGGCCCAGGAGGTCGCAATATCGCTGGTTGATCATCAGCACACGGCTGTTCAAATCGCGATGCATGATCCCGACCATGGTCTGGCTGAAGACCGTGGCGAGTTGCTGCTCCCTGAGCTGTAATGCTTCCGCCGCAGCATGCCGATCATTGATATTGCGGAAGATGACCATGAGGCCATTGTCCACCGGCGTGGCATGCACCTCGTACCAAGCCGAGAGAGGCTCGAAGTAGGCTTCGAAAATCCGCGTTTCGCGTTCGTCTACGGCGCGGCGATAATTCGCTTCGAAGATGGTGCCGACGATTTTCGGAAACCTGTCCCAGATGCAAGCTCCCAAAACATCGGATTTGACCTTCAGTTCCGTGGCCCCGCGGGTGTTGAAGAATGTGAAGCGCCAATCGCTGTCGAGAAAGAACACGCAATCCGACGTGCTCTCTGCAAACGCGTGTGTATATCTCGAGAGATCAAAAGCATCTGCCTGCTTTTCTTGCAGGTGTGATAGCTCGCCTGGGTTCGGAAGACGCCGGCGTAACCATGATAGGCCCCAGAGACGCATAACGGCACTCTTGATCTTTGCTCACTGCATTCGCGTTGGGTGCGCTACTCTGCTTATGTAATTTGCGCTGCGATATCGCGAGCTGAACAATGTTATATTTCGAATTTTAGAATAAGCGGCTTCATTGCTACACGAGGCAATGCTCAAATACAAATAATAGAATGTATCCCAAAGATTTAGCTATGTAATATCATTTAAATTTCATAGTTTTTATTGCCGGAAAAAGATCGCAGCAGACAACGAAAAAGGCCCGATGCAAGCATCGGGCCTCCTCTTAATCTTATGAGCTAAGATTTAGTTGAACTTGTAGTTTACGCCTGCGCGGAACACGCCGAACTCCGTGTCGCGACGGATGTGCACGCGGTCGGCATGCACGTAGTTGTCCTTGGTGTCGAGGTTCACGTAGAGACCTTCGACCTTCGCGGTGAAGTTGTTGGTCAGAGCGTATTCAACGCCACCACCCAGAGTCCAGCCCCAGTTGTTGCTGTTCTCGCGGTGAGCGCCGAGTTCCGTGTCGAGGCCTTTGTTGCCGCCGATGTCGCCATAAGCGAAGCCGGCGGTGCCGAACACGAGAGCGCGGTCGAAGGCCACACCGGCGCGAGCGCGGATCGTGCCGAAGTAACCGTCGGAGTCGCCCGGATAGTAGGTGTTGCCGTAGGACGAACCCTTGTTGCCGACAGCGGCGTACTGGATGTCGGTCTCAGCGCCGAGCACGAACATGCCGAACTGATAGTTGTAGCCGCCCTGCGCGCCGCCGATGAAGCCGCCCTTGCTGCCGCCGCCCGTCACGCCGAAGGCCGGGTCATAATAACGGCTGGTACCCGTGCTCCAGCCATAGCCGGCATTCAGGCCAGCGTAGAAGCCGGTCCAGGTGAAGATCGGCATGGCGTTGTAGGCCGGGGCCGGGGAGTAGCGGGAGGGAAGGTCAGCAGCCTGAGCGCTCGAAGCGGCAATGGCGAGAGCAGCAGAGGCGGCGAAAAGAGCAAGAGCAGAAGTACGCATCACTTTAAGTCCCGAGTTAACATCGAAATACGCTAGGCAGTAATTGCCTGTCCCCTGTGTCATAAGCCCGGAAGAGGTACTCATGCAATATGATTGCCTGTATTCGATGGCGACATGCTTGACGCTTTATGAATGTTTACTTTTCATCAACCATGATCGCGCTGGTGTATTGCTGTAGTGAATGATTTCTGAGCGTATGACTTATTGATTTGAACCGGCCGGCTCAAAGCATAGAGACATCTCACCTTCAGCCCTGCCTTGCGGCAGGGCTTTTTCTTTGAAGCGGAGTGAGTGTCAGGGCCGATCCGTCATTCCGTTCATGCTCTCGGCCTTTCGGGCGATCACATCCACATCCGCGCTCATGGGAAGCGTTGCGGGATCGAGTTCATCCACGAAAAACCAGCGGGCCTCGAGGGCATCATCACCCGCCACAGGCTCACCGGAAAGCCAGCGGCATGTCACGGCGATCAGAATGTAATGCTGGCGGATGCCGCCGTCTTCGGACGGCACGAGGATATCGAGCGTGGTGATGACGTCGAGCGCCTCTGCCTCGACTGTGGTCTCTTCCTTAAGTTCCCGAAGGGCCGCGTCGGCAACGGTTTCTCCGAACTCGATCTTGCCGCCGGGAAAGCCCCACAGACCAGCATCGGGCGGATTGGCTCTGCGCACGAGGAGCGCCTCGCCCTCGCGGATCACGACAGCGATCACGGCGGGGATCGGGGAGGGCGCATGAAAAAAGGCCTGGCCAGTCATGGCCAAGCCTTATCGCATCATCGTGAGCGCCGATAGCTGTTGATCAGCGGTGGCGCAGCAGGGCCGATTGCAGCGGTTCCACGCTCTTCGTCATCCAGCGTGCCGTGGTCTCGGCCACGTCCTTCCATTGCGCGGAGGCCGTCTCGAAGGCCTGACGGGCCACGCCGGTCTGGACGTTGAAACCGTCCGGCTGGCGGGAGGTGTCGATGGCCGTGCGCCACAGGTCGAGGGCGGCGTGCCCCTGAGCCTGCAGGGCCTCGATGATCTTGTCGTTCACCTCGAGAGCGCCCTTGGCCGAGACGGAAGCCGCCTCGCGCAGAGCCAGGCGGAAAGCCTCGCCCTGGTCCTTCAGGGAGAAGGCAAGGGGCTCGCTCTCCTTGGCTTTCGTCTTGGCGGAGACGGAGGGCTTCGGAGCAGGCACAGGCTCCGCGGCCTCGACGATCTCCGTCACCTCGGCAACGGAAGCTGCCGCCATCTCGACGAGATCGGCTTTGGGAGCGCTTTTCGGAGCGCCCGCCGGCTTACGGGTCCTGGTCTTCTTGGTTTCCGTCATCGTGACGTCCTCGCGAGCGGGATAAAGAGAAGGGGCTTACTTCTTCGAAGTCGGCTGCTTCATGGCAGACTGCGCGAGCGAGCCGAATTCCTTCATCTGGGTCTGCATGGCCTCGAACTGGCTGCGGACGAACTCGGCCTGGATCTGCATAGCTTCCTGCATGTCCTTGGCGCGAACCATGCGCTGGGCGAGGTCGAAAGCCGCCGACAGGTTCTGCTCGGCATAGGTGAAGGTCTTGCGGGTGGCATCCTTCGCGCTGGCCTGGACCGTGTTGGCCGAACCCTCGAAGGTGTCGACGGTCTTCTGGGCGGCGGTCATGAAGCCGTCGATGGCCTTACGGGCCTGCTCGACGCTCTTCTCGGCGAAGTCGCGCATTTCGGCCGGGACTTCGTAGTTCTGGTTCTGGTTCGTCGCCATGGGGTGCTCCTCTTCCTTAAGGGTATTGTGCAGTGCAATATCACATTGTGCAATGCAAAATCAACTGCTTTAGGGACCTGAACCATTAAGGTTACCTGAAAGTAAAAGGATTCAAGGGCTCAAGCTTGCTGTCTCCTTGCCAAGTCTGGTCTAAAGTCTGTCCACTAAGCTTATTCCAGGATGGTTTGAGACCAAGGACGCCATGAACAAGGCTCCCAACCAGTATGAAGCGCTGATCGCGCGGCTTGCCGCCGAGCCGGACCTGAGCCTCATGGCCAGGCCTGGCGCGCCTGTGCTCGTCTGGGATCGGGCGGTCGAGCGGTTGCTCTGGGCTTCCCCGGCAGCCGAGGGCCTGGCCGAGGCCTTTGCCGACAAGTCGGGTCGGCTCATCTCCGATCTTCGCGCCCGCGAGCGCCTGAAGGCCTTGGCCGCAGGAGCCGCCCCCCGGGAGGGAGGGCGCCTGGAGCGGCTGCGTCTCAACCCCATCCGTCCCTGGCAGCCAGTTCCCTGCGCCTGCCGTCTGGCGGCTCTCGATGACGGGGATGAGGTTCTGGTGACCGCGCTGCTCGGGCCCGTTCCCCAGGGCTTCGAGCGCGATGCCGTACCTGAAACGCCGTCCCTTTCTCACATTGATGACGATGCCGCCGACGAGGATGCTTCGGAAGAAGTCTCCACGCCTGAAGACAAGCCGCGCGGCTCCATCCGTTTCGTCTGGCAGGCGGATGCCGACGCACGTTTCACGATGGTCTCGCCCGTCCTCGCCGAGGCTGTCGGCCCGAGGGCAGGGGATATTGTCGGAAAGACCTGGAGTGAGCTGACACGCTCCGTTGTGTCCGATCCCGATGGTGAGATCGAAGGTCTTTTCGCGCGTGGCGAAACCTGGAGCGCGCGCAATGTCTATTGGGCCATGGATCGCCAAGCCATGGAGGTGGCGGTCGATTGGGCCGGCATGCCGGTCTTCGGGCCGCACCGTGAGCTGACCGGATTCCGCGGCTTCGGTGTTCTGCGCATGGACGACATGCGCGAGCGGGAGAACGTGGAACTCCCTGCAGCCAATCCCGAGCTCGAGAGCTTCCTAACCGATGCGGCCTTGCCCTTCGCTCCCCCGGAAGAGATGCCGGTCGCGGAGGAGGATGAACCTACTGAAGCTCCGCAGGAGGAGGACAACTGGTTCTCCCATCTGCGCGATCGTGTGGCCGAGGCCCTCGCAAGCTCCAAGCCGGCGGAGAAGCCCACGGAGAGTGAGGGCGCGCCGCAGAGAGAACCAAGCGAAGAAAAACCGCGCGTTGAGCCCGCATCGACGCTGTCCTCCGCCGAGCGCAATGCGTTCCGCGAGATCGCCCGCGCGCTGGGCGCACGCCTCGAGGAGAAGAGCGCGCAGCATGCGCAAGCTCCCGAAGAGGTGGCATCGCACGACGAGGAGGAGATCGAAGAGGTCGAACGGGTTTCAGAAGAAGTCGAACAGGTTGTCGAGGAGACTCCCGGCGAGCCCGCGACGCCTGACGTCATCGATAATGGCGATCGCATCCTAGACCGTCTTCCCGTCGGTATTCTCATTCATCGCGGCGAACAGATTCTCTTCGCTAACCGCTTCCTTTTCGACCTGACCGGTTATGCGGACAGCGATCAGCTCATGCAGGCGGGCGGTCTTGTGCAACTCTTCAGCGGATCGCCCGCTCTTCGATCAGCGCAGGAGGACGAGGCCGGCCTCGCGCTCACGGCGCGGCATGGGGAGAACATGCCTGTCAGCGTGCGCGCCTCCGATATCGAGTGGAACGGAGAGCGCGCCGAGCTCATGCTGATCCGCAGGTCGTTCGCTCATGACAGGGCGGAGCGGTCGCAGGACAGCCGCGTGCAGGAACTGGAGGCTATTCTCGACACGGCGACGGATGGCGTGATCCTGTTCGACGAGGCAGGCCGTATCATCTCGCTCAATCGCTCGGCTGAAGCGCTTTTCGGTTATCACCAGCGTGAAGTGGCAGGCAATCTCATCACGATCCTGCTTGCTCCCGAGAGCCACAAGGCCGCGTTTGATTATCTTGAGAGCCTGCGCTCGCCGGGCGTGGCGAGCCTGCTCAATGACGGCCGCGAGGTTCTGGGCCGCGAGCGCCAGGGCGGCACCATCCCGCTGTTCATGACGATGGGTACGGTGGGCGACGGCGAAAGCCGCAAGTTCTGCGCGGTGCTGCGCGACATGACCACTTTCAAGAAGGCGGAGGGCGAGCTTGTCGGCGCGAAGCGCGCGGCAGAGCAGGCGAGCGCCCAGAAATCCGATCTTCTCGCCAAGATCAGTCACGAAATCCGCACGCCGCTCAATGCGATCATTGGCTTTGCCGAGGTGATGCTGGAAGAGCGTTTCGGTCCCATCGGCAATGATCGCTACAAGGAATATCTGCGCGACGTTCACGCCTCCGGCTCGCATGTAATCAGCCTCGTGAACGATTTGCTCGATCTCGCGAAGATCGAGGCGGGGCGCCTGGAATTGTCGTTCACGGGCGTGAGCCTCAACGATCTCGTCTCGTCCTGCGTCACCCTGCTTCAGCCGCAGGCCATGCGCGACCGCATCGTCGTGCGCACGAGCTTCGCTCTCAAGCTTCCGCCCGTGGTGGCTGACGAGCGCTCCGTACGTCAGATCGTGCTCAACCTCGTCTCCAACGCCATCAAGTTCACGGATGCAGGCGGCCAGGTGATCGTCTCGACCGCGATGACCGATCGCGGCGAGGTAGCAATTCGCGTGCGCGATACTGGCATCGGCATGACGGCGGAGGAGGTCGAGGCCGCCCTCGAACCGTTCCGCCAGATCGCAACATCCCGCAGGGCTGGCGGCACAGGCCTCGGCCTTCCGCTGACCAAAGCCCTGGTAGAGGCCAATCGCGGCGCCCTGCAGATTTCGAGCCAGCCGAACGACGGGACCCTCGTCGAGGTGATCTTCCCGCCGACCCGGGTGCTGGCGGAATAATCCTCTGTCTTTCCCGGCCTTCGATGTGAAGCATTTGATCCTTCACAGTTCCGCGTTAGCTTTAGCGAACCAATTCCAAGGCCCTCACGAGACGAAGGATCATCCATGTCCACCTATCGCCTCGACAAGCTGTTCTCGCCCCGCTCCATCGCCGTGGTTGGCGCGAGTCCGCGCGCCGGGTCGATGGGTCTGACCTTTCTGAAGAATCTCATCGAAGGCGGCTTTCAGGGAAATCTTTATCCCGTCAATCCTCATCACAAACAGATCGAGGAACTGCCTTGCTTCGCGTCCATCGCCAAGCTGCCGGAGACACCTGATCTCGTCGTCGTCGCGGTTCCGCCTCGCAGCGTGCTCGACGTGATCGAGGATGCGGGCGAGCGCGGCGTGGCGGTAGCGATCATCGTGACCTCGGGCCTGGGCCGTGGTCCGAAGTCGATGGCAGAAAAGGTGCGCCTTGCTGCGCGCCGCTACGGCCTTCGCATCGTCGGGCCCAACTGCCTGGGACTCATCGCGCCACGGGCGCGGATGAATGCGAGCTTTGCGGCGCATAACGCGCGACCGGGCGATCTCGCCGTGATTTCCCAATCGGGCGCGGTGTCTATCGGCCTTGTGGAATGGGCGGTTCAGCGGCAGGTGGGTTTCTCCGCCATCGTGTCGCTGGGCGACAAGATGGATGTGGATTTCAGCGATTGTCTCGACTTCTTCTCCGCCGATGCGGGCACCCGTGCGATCCTGCTCTATATCGAGGCCATCGATAACGCGAAGAAGTTCATGTCAGCGGCACGCGCGGCGGCGCGCATCAAGCCGGTGGTGGTGATCAAAGCCGGACGTCACGTGCAGCGCGAAGGAATCTCCACCACGCATACGGGCGCGCTGGCAGGCTCCGATGCGGTTTACGATGCCGCTTTCCGACGCGCGGGTTTGCTACGCGTGCTCGATCTCGATCAACTCTTCTCAGCAGCCGAAACGCTGGGTCGGCAAAAGCCGTTTCCCGGCAATCGTCTTGCGGTGCTGACCAATGGCGGCGGCCTCGGCCTTCTGGCTGTCGACCGGCTCATCGACCATGGCGGAACGCTCGCGGCCCTGTCCGACGATACCAAGCAGCGGCTCGACGATATCATTCCAACCGCGTGGTCGCGCGCCAATCCCGTGGACATCATCGGCGATGCCGATGCATCGCGCTATGCCGGAGCCCTCGAAGCATTGCTCGCCGATCCTGAGAACGATGCCGTTCTCGTGCTCAACGTGCCGACCGCCGTGGCCAGTGCGTCAGGCGTGGCCTCAACAATTGCCGATGTGGTGAAGCGCCATCGCGCCAAAGGCTATCAGCAGAAGCCCGTCTTCGCCGCCTGGATCGGAGAGGATCCGGATTCCGCGCGCGTGTTCGAAGAAGCGCGCATTCCGCATTTCAACACCGAGGCTGATGCGGTTCGGGGCTTTCTCCAGTTGGTGCGCTACCGCGAGGCACAGACCGAGCTGATGGAAACGCCAGACAACCTGCCGCACGATTTCTCCCCCGACACGGAAACCGCGCGCGCCATCGTCGCAGGGGTGCTGGCGCAGAACCGAAGCTGGCTCAATCCGCTCGAAGTCAATGCGCTGTTGCGCGCCTATGATATTCCCGTCGCCCCCGTCACGCTTGCGAAGACACCGGAAGATGCGGTGAAGGCCGCACAGCCCATTCTGGAGGCCGGCGGCACGGTGGCTGTAAAAGTCTTATCGGCCGACATCGTGCATAAATCCGACATCGGCGGCGTGAAGCTCGATCTCACGACGGAGAATGCGGTGCGCAATGCCGCTGCCGAGATCTTCGAGCGGGCTGCGCGCCTGAGGCCGGATGCGTCGGTCGCAGGTGTCACGGTGCAGCCGATGGTGCGGCGCGCGAAGGCGCGCGAACTCATCGCGGGAATCGCGGACGATCCGTCCTTCGGGCCCGTCATCGTGTTCGGGCGTGGCGGCACTGCGGTCGAGGTCATCAATGACAGGGCGCTTGCCTTGCCGCCACTCGATTTGAAGCTCGCGGACGATCTCATCGCTCATACCCGCGTGGCGCGCCGTCTCAAGGCGTATCGCGATGTGCCGGCGGCGGACGAGCCGGCGATTGCTCTGACCCTGGTGAAGCTCGCGCAGCTTGCTGCCGATCTGCCGGATGTGCGCGAACTCGACATCAATCCCCTGCTTGCTGACGACACGGGCGTCATCGCTGTCGATGCCCGCGTGCTCGTGTCGCCGGAAGTGCGGAAGGGAAGTGTTCATCCACGCTTCGCCGTCAGGCCCTATCCCAAGGAATGGGAGCGCACGATCGCGCTGCGCAACGGGCGCTCGGCCTTTGTCCGCCCGGTGCGTCCGGAGGATGAGGAGCGGTTCAGAGAATTCTTCGAAAAGATCACGCCTGAAGATTTACGCCTGCGTTTCTTCGCGCCGGTCCGCGACTTCAGCCACACCTTCCTCGCACGCCTCACGCAGCTCGACTATGCCCGTGCCATCGCTTTCGTGGCTTTCGACCAGGAAACCGGCGAGATGATGGGAGCGGTGCGCGTCCATGCGGATGCAAACCACGAAACGGGAGAATACGGCATTCTCCTACGCTCTGACCTGAAGGGGTTGGGTCTTGGTTGGGCGTTGATGCGCCTCATGATCGAATGGGCGAAGGTAGAGGGATTGCGCGAGGTCGAGGGCCAAGTGCTGCGCGAGAACACGACCATGCTCGACATGTGCCGAAGCCTCGGATTCTCCGTGCGCGTCGATCCTGATGATGCGGAATTGCGCCTCGTCACGCTGCCTATCGCTTCCATCGAAGAGCCTGAGAAGCTCGCCGAGGGCGTCTGAAACGAAACGACCCGCCACAAGAGCGGGTCGTGAATTCCATTGCGGTCCGGATCGATCTCAGTGATCGTCTAGGCCACCGATATGCTTCTGAGCATAGAGCTCGACGCCGATCTGCTCAATGAGGTTGAGCTGCGTTTCGAGAAAATCGATATGGCCTTCCTCGTCCGCCATCAGCTCTTCGAAGAGGTTCTTGGACACGCGGTCGCCGATGCTTTGGCAATATTCGGCGGCTTCCCCATAGAGATTGCGCGCATCGTATTCGGCGGCGAGATCGGATTCGAGAATTTCCTGGATGTTCTGGCCGATGCGCAGAGGGTCGAGCACCTGCAGGTTGGCAAAGCCCTCGAGGAAGATGATGCGCTCGATGAAGCGATCCGCGTGGTGCATCTCTTCGATGGATTCCTTGCGCCAGGTCTTGGCGAGTTCCTTGTAGCCCCAGTCATCGAGGAGGCGGTAATGCAGCCAGTACTGGTTGACCGCGGTCAACTCGCTGCGCAGGCCTCGATTGAGATACTCGATAACCTTCGGATCACCCTTCATCATACCCTCATCGTCAAAACAGCACCCGGGAGGTGCCCGGGCGATCTCTTCTTTAGAGGATTTATGAACTAGGGTGAAACACTCTTTGTTTAAAGGTTGGGTTCGGCCGCGACTTTCTCGATAGAGGCTGGGCAGCAGCCCTTCTGGCAGACGGCGATGGGCTCCACTCCTGCCTCAAGCAGCGCCTTGTCCATGATTTCGCGGATGGTACGGGCGCAGCGGCCGCAATTGGGGCTGCATCCCAGGCAGCGATAGACCTGCGCGGGGGAGCGCGGGCAATCCGGTCCCGGCTTCATGCAGGCCTTCACATCGCCATCGGAGAGAACGTTGCAGGAGCAGACGATCATTTTGTTTTCTAGTTTAGAATTATTAAAAACTATGTTTGATTTCAAATACTTAGATGAATTTTTCAGCGTGCGCCAGTGCCTCGGCCCGCGCGGAGTTGTCACGCCGGAGACAATTCGTCAGTCCAGGCGCCGGAACAAGCCAGGATAATCCCGTATGAACCCATCCTCATCGACGGGTAGATCGGCGGTGAAGCCGTTCTCCAGGCTCCCGAACCGGAATAGGGAGCCCGGCGTCAGCGCTGTGTAGCGCTGGTCCTGGGCGGAGATGGCGAGGTCGGGGAGGGCGATGTAGCAGAGCCGGATCTCGACGGCCTGACCGGCCTGCCATTCCAGGCGGCGGATCGGCAGGGTGTTGGTGAGCGGGGTCGCCTGGATGTCGACATCGATGCAGCCTTGAAGATCGGGCCGGGGCTTGCCGTTTTCGGTCCAGCCGCCTTGCCCGTTGCTTTCAAGGTCGAGATCGTGCCCCGAGGTCGTGCGCACCTGAAGTGCCCTTGTGCGCCAGGAGGAATCCACCTTCAGCCGATAGTGAAGCCCGAACTTCGTTGCTTCGTCCTGACCGATCACGACCCCGGAGATCATGAGGCCGCCGTCCGCAGGGCGCACATCCACATGCTCCAGGCCCGCCTCGCAGCCATCCCAGGCGGACCAGCGAAGGGTGCGGAAGATCATGGGGTGTGATCGCATGACGGTCTCCAACCTGCGCAGCAGGGAGATATGCCAGCGCGCAGAATTTTCGAGGCCGTCTTACTCTCGCACCACCACCACATGCAGCCTGCGCGGACCATGGGCGCCGAGAAGCAGGGTCTGCTCGATGTCGCCCGAGCGGGAGGGGCCTGTGATCCAGTTTACCGTGCGCGGCATGCCGCCTTTGCCGAAGGTGAAGCGCACCTTGCTCCAGACGGATTCGTAATCGCTCGCGATGTCCTTGGCCGAGACCACGATGATGTGGTTGTCGGGGAGGAAGTTGAGAGTGGAGGGATTCTCCGGGCCCGAGATCATGGCGAGCGTGCCGGTCTCCGCCACGCCGCCGAAGGCATGGCTCACCGCGTTGAGATCGCGGCCCTCGCTCGGGCCATGCGAGATCTCCAGCGCCGTCTCACTCCAGGGCATCACCTTCAGGCGCAAGTCGTCGCCCATGCGCAAGGTCGCCGGAAGATTGTGATTGCGCAGGAAGAGCGCGATGGATTGCGGCACATCGGCGGCGGATTCCACCTCGGTGACGGTCGCCAGGGACGCTTCGGCCATCGTCTTGAACAGTGCAACGCGTTCCTCGCCGGAAACCTGCCCGCGAGCAGGAATGACGCCGCGCGGCGCGCGCTCCAGCCGGTCCTGCACGATCTGCCTGCGGATCGTCTCGCTGCCCTTCACGCCGAGCGAGCGGCGGATGTTGCCGAGGATGTCGTCACGGGCGCTCATGCGGTTCGTCCTTTGCGCTCGCGCTGCCAGCGCGCCTGGAATGTTTCGCCCTGCGGCGCCGGGAAGTCGCGATAGGCTGTCCAGCCCTTCGCGAGGGGCAGCCATCTGAAGCGGCCGCGCTGACGCCCCATGAAACCAAGTGTTGCCATGGCCGCGCGCGTGGCAAAGCGATAGAGGGCAGGGCGCTTCGCGAAGAAGCCCCAAAGACCCAGGCCCGAACGCACGGAAGCGGGCGTGAGATGACGCTCGAATTCCCGCTCGCGCCAATGGCGCATGAGTTTGGGCAGCGGAATGCGCACGGGGCACACGCTCTCGCAGCGCCCGCAGAAGGTGGAGGCGTTGGGCAGGTGCCCTGCCTTGTCGACGCCGATGAGGGAAGGCGTGAGCACCGCACCCATGGGGCCGGGATAGACCCAGCCATAGGCGTGCCCGCCGACCGCGTGATAGACCGGGCAATGGTTCATGCAGGCGCCGCAGCGGATGCAGCGCAGCATCTCCTCGAAGCTCGTGCCGAGCATGGCGGAGCGCCCGTTGTCGATGAGGACTACGTGATAATTCGCAGGGCCGTCGGCATCGGCCGAGCGGCGCGGACCGGTGGAGAAAGTGGTGTAGACCGACATCTCCTGGCCCGTGGCGGAGCGTGCGAGTACGCGCAGCAGCTGACTTGCGTCTTCGAGCGTCGGCACCAGCTTCTCGATGGAGGCGAGCACGATATGCGTCTTCGGCAGGATCTGCGTGAGATCGCCGTTGCCCTCGTTGGTGACGATGATCGAGGTGCCGGTCTCCGCCACCAGGAAGTTTGCGCCCGTGATGCCCACATCCGCCGCGAGGAAGCGCTCGCGCAGCACGGCGCGTGCTTCAGTCAGCAATTGTACCGGCTCGGACAGGTCGCGTTTGGCGTCGAGATGCGTGTGAACACGCCGGAAATCCTGCTCGACCTGCGTGGCGTTCAGATGCACCGCCGGCGCGATGATGTGGCTCGGCAGCTCGTTGCGCAGCTGAATGATGTATTCGCCCAGATCCGTCTCGATGGGACGGATGCCGTTGGCCTCTAGGTAGTGATTGATCCCGATTTCCTCGGAGATCATCGACTTGCCCTTGGTCACCGTCTTCGCATCCGCCTTGCGGCAGATGGAGAGGATGATCTCGCGTGCTTCGTCCGCATTGCGGGCGAAATGCACATGGCCGCCGGAGGCCTTCACTTTCTCCTCATAGGCTTCGAGATAAAGGTCGAGATGCTCCAGCGTATGGTTCTTGATGTCGTGGGCAGCATCGCGCAGGGCCTCGAACTCGGGCAGCTTGTCGGCGGCGCTTTTACGCTTGTCGATGAAGCCCTGCTTCACATTGTTCAGCGCCTTCTGCAGCTGAGGGTCGTGAAGCGCGCGGGTGGCGTTCTGCTTGAATTGGGGGGATGTGCTGTGAACGTTCATGGCTGATGATTATTTGGCGCGCGCCGCTTCCTTGGCGAGGCCGATGCCCGGCTCATCCGTCATGCCAGCCAGGATCTCGGCCACGTGACGCACTTCGATGGGCTTGCCGTCACGGCTGAGCTTGCCCGCCATGTTCATGAGGCAGCCGAGATCGCCTGCAAGAAGCGTCGGAGCCTGGGAGGCCCCGATGTTCTTCGCCTTGGCATCCACGATGGCGCCGGAGATGTCGCTGTACTTTACGGCGAAGGTTCCACCGAAGCCACAGCACACGTCGCTGTCGTTCATCTCGACAATGGTCAGGCCTTTCACGCTCGACAGCAGCTTGCGCGGTTGGGTTTTCACGCCGAGTTCGCGCAGGCCCGAGCATGAATCGTGATAGGTCACCGCGCCGTCGAAAGTTGCATCGACCTGCGTCACTCCGAGGACGTCCACGAGAAAGCTCGTGAGCTCGTAGGTCTTGGCTGCGAGCGCGTCGGCCTTCACGCGCCAGTTCGGATCTTCCTCGAACAGCTCGGGATAATGCTTCTTGATCATCCCGGCGCACGAGCCGGATGGGGCGACCACGTAATCGTAGCCCTGGAAGGTTTCGATCATTCGCTGCGCCAGATCGCGCGTGGTTCCCCGGTCACCTGAATTATAAGCTGGCTGGCCGCAGCAGGTCTGGACCGGGGCTTCCACCATGCAGCCCGCATCCTCCAGAAGCTTGACCGCGGCAAACCCTATGGATGGACGCATCAGATCAACGAGGCAGGTGACGAAAAGGCCTATCCGGAGCCGAGGGGGCGAACCATTCACTGCTTCAAACTTCCCTTCTTCGAGCTTCGCCATAAGGCCGCTCCGGTCTGGTTTGGAGGTGCCTTGAGGGTCGCTCGCGCATGACGCTGCCGCATGCATAGCGAGGATGTGACAGAGCGCACAATATGTGAAATAGGATGATGCGATATTATAGCGTGATGAAACGACCTGAGATTCGATCTCAGGTGCTTGTAATCTTTAAGGTTTTCGAAATGTCCGCACGTCTCTCGATTCTGCGTCTCGGCGCTTTGCTTCTCGGCCTCGCCATCCTGCCGGCCGCCGCTGCCGACCGCGCTCCCCTGACCCCGCAGGTCGAAAATACCTTCGTGGCCTTCACGGAATGGGTTTACGACGTCAAGCTTTCGAATGCGGAGAAGGAACAGGTTCTCGCCGTTTTCCGCAACGAGTGGCTCGGTTCCGACGAGACCACTTATCGGAACGCCAAGAACACCATCGACATGTATGAGCGCGTCAAGCGCATGTCGAAGGGTGAGGCGGTCAGCATGCGCAACCAATATTTCTCCCGGTTCTGGCCGCTGATGGATGCCAATCGCCAGTTCCCGGACGTGAACGCGGTGATGACGGCTTATCTGCGCCAGCACCGCATGCTGGCCAAGGGCCATCCGCCTCTGAGCGAGGAAATAGCCGACGCCAAGGCCCGCTATGTGCAGTTCACGCTGGACGAGGGCTCTGGCGGCGTCGTCCGTCTCGATCTCGATGCGCTGAAGAAGCAGTTGGCCGAAAGCTATCCGTCCCTGTCGGCGGAGGAGCAGAAGGCCACCGTCCATGCCATGGGCCAATGGGCTGAAATCCAGTACGGCTGGCCGAACATGTCCGAGAGCGAGCGCAACAATCACCGTCGCGGTTGGCGTGCCCAGGCCGAGAAGCTCTATCCGGATGCCGTCGCGCAGATGCCGCCGCTGTCGAACAGCAAGCAGGCGTCGTCGTCTGGCTCCGGCGAGCGGAGCATGATGGACATCTTCAACAAGTATCAGGAAGACGTGAAGAAGGTCGACGAGAAGAAGGCCGCCGAGATCGAGGCCGCGCTTCGCTCCGTGCCTGAGCCGACCCCTGAGCCTTCCACCGGCAATCCGGACCTCGACAAGTACCGCGCCGCGCAGCGCAAGGTCATGATGGACCAGATGAAGACGCAGATGATCAGCAACATGCTGGCCTCTCAGCATCAGGCACGTATGGGCATCATCAGCAACATGCCCGGCGCTCCGCAATACAAGTGGGTGTGGACGTACCGATAAGCGTCTGACGCACTGGCAATGAAAAGGCCGCCTTCGACAGGCGGCCTTTTTCGTTGAGCGTCAGGCTGTTTCCACCAAGCCTGTCACATCATTGCGTGGTCTTCTGGCCCTGGGCGTCGAACTGCTTCAGGTAGGCCACGAGATCGTTGACCTTCTGCTCGTCCTTGAGGCCGGCATAGATCATCTTGGTGCCGGGGACCTTGGCTTTCGGATCCTTGATGTAGTCCCGGAAAGTGGCCTCATCCCAGGTCAGGCCGGAATTCTTGTTGGCGGGGGAGTAGTTATAGCCTTCGACCGACCCGGAGTGGCGGCCGATGACGCCGTTCAATTCGGGCCCAACGGCATTCTTCGCATTCGGACCAATCTGATGACAGGCGCGGCATTGCGCGAACACCTTTTCACCGGCGGCGGCATCCTGGGCTTGGGCCTGGCCGAGGCCGGCCAGCAGCAGGGCGGCGGAGAGAACCAAGGAACGCATCAAAAACTCCTTTCCTGGACGAATATCCCATCCTAGAGAGATTCTACATTATTGGAAAAACCCTCCAAGGCCAGCTACCTTGTTGGGTAACGCAGCCATGTCGCGAAAGCGGTGGAGAGGCGGCGAGGGAGGGTGTCATGACGATCGCATTTCCCAAACCGGATGAAGCCATTCTGGCTCGCCGCAAGGATATTATCGCCGGATTGGGGCGGCTCGTTCCCTCCGAGGCCCTGATCGTTTCCGAGGATGAGCGCCGGGCTTTCGAGACCGATGGGCTGACTGCCTATCGTCAGATGCCGCTTGCCGTGGTGCTGCCCTCCACGACGGAGGAGGTCTCCGCCATCATGCGCTTCTGTCATGAGCATGGCGTGAAGGTGGTGCCGCGCGGAGCCGGAACCTCGCTCTGCGGTGGGGCAATCCCGCAGGAAGATGCCATCGTGCTCGGCGTCGCCAAGATGAACCGGGTGATCGACGTCGATTTCGAGGGCCGCACGGCAAGGGTTCAAGCCGGCATCACCAATCTCGGCATCAGCCAGGCGGTGGCGTATGAAGGGTTCTTCTACGCGCCCGATCCGTCGAGCCAGCTCGCCTGCACGATCGCCGGCAACATCGCCATGAATTCCGGCGGCGCGCATTGCCTGAAATACGGCGTTACCACCAACAATCTCATGGGTGTCACCATGGTGATGCTCGACGGCACGGTCGTGGAGATCGGCGGCGAGCATCTCGACAGCGCGGGCTACGATCTTCTCGGTTTGATCTGCGGATCGGAAGGCCAGCTCGGCGTGGTGACGGAAGCGGTGGTGCGCATCCTGCGCGCAGCGGAAGGCGCACGCCCCGCGCTGTTCGGCTTCGAGAGCGTGGAGGATGCAGGCGCCTGCGTCGCCGCGATCATCGGCGCCGGCATCATTCCCGTAGCCCTCGAATACATGGACAGGCCCGCGATTCAGATCTGCGAGGCTTTCGCGCATGCAGGTTACCCTCTCGATGTGGAAGCCATGCTGATCTGCGAGGTGGAAGGCTCGGATCAGGAAATTGACGACATGCTTCGCCGCATCGTCGCCATCGCCGAACCCTTCAAGCCGAAGACCATCAAGGTCTCGCAATCGGAAGCCGAAAGCGCCGCGATCTGGAAGGGCCGGAAATCCGCCTTCGGCGCGACGGGGCGTGTCGCAGACTATATCTGCATGGATGGCACGATCCCTACAGGCCAACTGCCTTACGTGCTCAAACGCATCGACGAGATCGCGAAATCCTACGGGCTTGGCGTCGCCAACGTGTTCCATGCGGGCGATGGCAATCTGCATCCGCTCGTCATGTTCAACACGAATGTTCCCGGCGAGATGGAGAAGGCCGAGAAGGCAGGCGAGGATATTCTCAAGCTCTGCGTGGAAGTCGGCGGCTGCCTCACGGGCGAGCATGGAGTCGGCATTGAGAAGCGCGATCTCATGACGTGCCAATTCAACGAGATCGATCTCGCGCAGCAGATGCGCGTGCGCGGCGTATTCGATCCGCTTTGGCTGCTCAATCCGGCCAAGGTGTTTCCCCTGGAAGGAAGGCTTGCTGCGTGACCCATCATCTTCCCCGCGACGAGCAGGATGCTTCGACGATCATCCGTGAGGCTTCCGAGAAAGGCAGCCTGCTCAGCCTTTCCGGTCAGAACACCAAGGCCGAGATGGGTCGTCCCAATCAGACGGATGCGTCGATCTCGTCTGCTGCGCTCACGGGCATCACGCTTTACGAGCCCGCGGAGATGGTGATTGCCGCAAAGAGCGGCACGTCCTTGTCCGAGGTGGTGCGCACGCTTGCCGAGAAGGGGCAGGAACTGCCTTTCGAGCCGATGGATTACCGCCCGCTACTCGGCACGAAGGCGGAGCCCACCATCGGTTCGGTCGCCGCCATGAACATCTCCGGCCCACGTCGCGTCATGGCGGGCGCTGCCCGCGACAGCCTCATCGGCGTGCGCTTCGTCAACGGACGCGGCGAGGTGGTGAAGTCGGGCGGGCGCGTGATGAAGAACGTCACGGGCCTCGATCTCGTGAAGCTCATGGCGGGCTCCTGGGGAACGCTCGGCTTTATGACGGAGGTGACGTTCAAGGTGCTGCCGAAGCAGGAGCGTAAGACCACGCTCGTGCTGCGCGGCCTCAAGGATGAGCAGGCCATCGAGGCGCTCTCGCAAGCCTTGGGCTCGCCTTTTGACGTGACGGGCGCGGCGCATATTCCGGCGCGCGACCGGCAGGGCGCGAGTACGATGATCCGCCTCGAAGGGTTCTCTGCTTCCGTCGATTATCGCCTCGGCGAATTGCGGCGCCTGCTGAAGCGCTTTGGCGGTTCCACCGATATTCTGGAGGGCAGGGGCGCCGAAGCCGTTTGGCAATCCGTGCGCGATGCGACCGTGCTTGCCGACGGCGCCGACCGCGCGGTCTGGCGCGTGTCCACGGCGCCAACTAAGGGGCCCGGCTTCACGAAGCAGATCGCGCAGTCGCTCGACGCGCAATGGTTCTACGATTGGGGTGGCGGCCTCATTTGGATCTCGACGCCGGTCGGAGAGGATGCGGGCGCATCCGTGCTGCGCGAGGCCACGCGCGCCTTCGGCGGCCATGCGACGCTCGTGCGCGCACCCTCGGAGGTGCGCTCGGCCGTCGACGTGTTCGAGCCGCAGGCGCAGCCGCTCATGACGCTGACGAAAGGCATCAAGGCCTCCTTCGATCCGGCGGGTATTCTCAATCCAGGCCGGATGTACGCAGGGATATAAGATGACAGGTTCTGCAGCGTTGAGTCCAGCTGTCGCGAAGAGCAGCGTGAGGCCTGCCGTCTACGTCGCTCTGGCCGTAGCCATGATCGCGCTGACTGCCGCGATCCTTTATGCCATGGGGCGCACGCCAATCTGCAAATGTGGAACGGTGGAGCTGTGGCATGGAATCGTGCGCGATTCCGGCAACTCGCAACATCTGAGCGATTGGTACACGCCTTCGCACATCATCCACGGCTTCCTGTTCTATGCCGGAACTTGGCTCATCGGCCGCCTGCGCGGAAAGGCGCTGCTGCTCGGTCTCGCGCTGCTCCTCGCCATCGGCGTGGAGGCGGCATGGGAGATTGCCGAAAACACCAACACGGTGATCGAGCGCTACCGTGCAACGAATATCGCTCTCGATTATTACGGCGACAGCGTCATCAATTCGGTGTCCGATATTTTTGCCATGATCGTGGGGTTCTTTTTGGCGCGAACCCTTCCGGTCTGGCTGACGATTGTCGCTGCCGTGGCGATGGAGGCATTCACCGGCTACTGGATCCATGACAATCTCATCCTCAACATCATCATGCTGATCCACCCGATCGAGGCCATCAATCAGTGGCAATCGGCGATTTGAGATAAAACGATGCAAACCAATTTCACGCCTGAGCAGCTCAAGGATTCGGCGACAGCATCGTCGGAGAAGATTCTCCGCACCTGCGTCCATTGCGGCTTCTGCACGGCGACATGCCCGACCTATCTGCTTCTCGGCGATGAGCTCGATTCACCGCGCGGGCGCATCTATCTCATCAAGGACATGCTGGAGAGTGGCAAGCCCGCCTCGCCCGAGGTGGTGAAGCATATCGACCGTTGTCTCTCGTGCCTGTCCTGCATGACCACCTGTCCATCGGGCGTGCATTACATGCATCTCGTGGATCATGCCCGTTCCTATATCGAGGCGACGTATCATCGTCCCTGGCATGACCGGCTCCTGCGCGGCCTGCTCGCGCGCATCCTGCCCTATCCAAACCGTTTCCGCTTCGCCATGGGAGCAGCCATTCTTGCGAAGCCCTTCAAGGGGCTGATCGGTGCGCTGCCGGGTGTCGGCAACCGACTGCAGGCGATGATCGATCTGGCGCCGGCCCATGTGCCGGCCCGCACGCCTCTGGACCAGCCGGGCACGTTCAAGGCCGAAGGCGAGCGCCGGGGCCGCGTGGCGATTCTGTCGGGCTGCGCTCAGCCCGTGCTCAAGCCAGGCTTCAACGAGGCCGCCATCCGCCTGCTCAACCGGCATGGAGTCGATGTGGTGCAGCCCAAGGGTGAGGGCTGCTGCGGCGCGCTCGTCCATCATATGGGCCGCGAGGAGCAGGGCCATGCCTTCGCCAAGCAGAACATCGACGCCTGGATCGCCGAGATGGATGGGGAGGGGCTGGATGCCATCATCATCACCGCGTCCGGCTGCGGCACCACGATCAAGGATTACGGGTTCATGTTTCGGGACGATCCGGCCTATGCCGAAAAGGCGGCGCGGGTCTCTGCCATTGCCAAGGACATCACCGAATACGCCCTGACCCTCGACTTGGCGCCTCCGGTCCGGGAAACCGATCTCGTCGTGGCCTATCACTCCGCCTGCTCCATGCAGCACGGCCAGGCCATCCGCACCGAACCCAAGACCCTGCTGAAGAAGGCGGGCTTCACGGTGAAGGACGTTCCCGAGGGTCACATCTGCTGTGGTTCGGCCGGTACCTACAACCTGCTTCAGCCCGAGATTGCAGGGCAGCTCAGGGCGCGAAAAGTGGCGAATATCGAACGCACGAAGCCGGACCTCATTGCCACCGGCAATATCGGTTGCATGACCCAGATCGGGAAAGGAACTGACATTCCAATCGTCCATACGGTCGAGCTTCTGGACTGGGCAACCGGCGGGCCGATGCCTGAAACCCTTGAAAAAGCAGGGTTTCAGAGCCGCCTCTCTGGCCCGTTAACCATTGCAGCGGAGTGACTCTGTCGCAGTTCCCGGAAACGAAATTTTGTTTTCAACCTGCCTGACTCTGGGTTAAAAGATGCCCAAAGTGTGACAATTAAGGCGTGAAGGGACGGCGCGATGTCTTCGGGTTGGACGTCTTTCAGAAACCGTTTCGGCGGCAAAAAGCCGGGTGACGATGGTGTCAGCGTTCTGCCTGTTCAGGCTGACGTTGGGTCAACTGCTGTTGCGGCTGCGGCAGCCGTGGTTCCTCAGGAGAAGGAGCCCATCGTGGTGCGCCCCAATGGCGCCCTCGATTCCGTGGGCCAGAAGAACGAGCTGATCCGCGTTCGCTTCGCCAACATGATCGACCGGCTGGAGGAAATCCGCAGCCTGAAGGAGGACTTCGCCCTCCTGAGCGAGCCGGTGACCGAGCTGATCCGCAGCTATCCCCAGCTCCAGTCGCGCCTGCTGGAGACGGAAGCCGTGCTCAAGCAGGAAACCGAGACCACCGGCTCCCTGCGCCGTGAGCTGCACGATCTCAACACGGTCCATGCCCGCACCCTGGACGATCTCGCCGCCACCGTGTCCCAGCTCCGCAAGGCCGAGTCCAAGACCCGCGAGCAGGAGTCGCACATCGAGGACCTGCGCCTCAATGTGAAGGACAAGGAGGCGATGGTCGCCGATCTGGAGAACCAGCTCTCCATCGAAACCGAGCGCGCCCGTAACATCACGGAAGAAAACCAGGCCCTGCGCCTTGAGGCGCAGGAAGCCGACCAGACGGTCGCCCGCGCCGAGCGTGAGCTCATCGAGACCCGCGAGCGTAACGGCCTCCTCGACCACGAGGTGAAGCGTCTGCAGAAGGTGGCGGAAGACCAGAATTACCGTCTCTCCAGCCTCACCAACCGCTATGGCGAGATCGAGACCCAGCTTGAGGCCACCCGTCAGCGCGCTTCCGAGCTCGAGACGAAGCTCATGGCCGAGCAGGTGCTGCGCCAGCGTCTCGAGACGCAGCTCGATTCCGAGCGCTCCTCGCACCAGACGGATCTCTCGGCGCTCGACATGAAGATCGAGGGCCTGAACTCCCGCCTCGGCGCCACCGACAAGATTCTGTCGCATACCCGCGACCAGCTGCGCGACAAGAACGAGGCCCTGCGCTCCGTCGAGCGTAACCTCAAAGAGACCACGATCGAGAAGAACACTCTCGACCGCCGTCTCGAAGCGACGCAGCAGGAAGTCGAGCGTCAGGTCGCCATGGTCAACGAACTCCAGCGCTCGCGCATCGAGCTGCAGGAGCGCGTTGAGATGCTCAACAAGGCGATCGCCGCCAAGGACTTCCAGATCGAGAGCTCCGACAACAAGCTCACGAGCCTTACCGAGCGTATCGACCAGCTCACCAAGCGCTTCGAGCAGGATCGCAGCACCCTTGAGGCCGCCAATCGCCGTCTCACGGAAGAGCTGCAGAACGAGAAGGCCGAGCGCTCCCTCGTTCAGGGCGCCCTGGAGATCGCGCGCGAAAGCCGCATCAAGATCCAGAAGAAATACATTGCCCTGCGCAAGAAGACCCGACTCGACTCGCAGGAGGACGATGCCGGTCTCCTCGACGAGGAAGAGGTCGAGACGAATGTCCATCCGCTGAAATCCACGGATGCCGAATAAGACAAAAAGCCCCGCTCTCGCGGGGCTTTTTCTTTTAGGCTGCTTCAAATCGCTTTCACCAGCGCATGACGCTTGCGTCCCGCCGTCAGCATGACGGTGCCATTGCGCATGTCCGCTGTCGTGACGAGTGTCTCCTCATTCATGACAGCATCGCCGTTCAGCTTTGCTCCACCGCCTTTGATCAGGCGACGTCCTTCGCTGCGTGATGTGACGAGTCCTGCCATGTGAAGAAGGGTCGCAATGGGAAGTCCGGCATCGAGTTCTGCCTTTGGAATATCGATGCTCGGCAACCCCTCGGACGATGCGCCTTCCGCGAAGGTACGATGGGCCGTTTCCGCAGCCTCACGTGCCGCTTCCTCACCATGGGCAAGGCGCGTCGCTTCGTCCGCGAGAACACATTTCGCCTCGTTGATCTCGGATCCCTGCAAACGGCTCAAGCGCTGAACCTCGTCGAGCGGAAGCTCGGTGAAGAGGCGAAGGAACCGCGCGACGTCATCGTCCTCCGTATTACGCCAGAACTGCCAGAACTCGTAAGGGCTGAGTCGCTCGCTGTTGAGCCAGATTGCACCGCTTGCCGTCTTGCCCATCTTCGCTCCCGACGAGGTTGTCAGAAGTGGAGTCGTTAGGCCGAAGAGCTGCTTCTGGTCGATGCGCCGCGCCAGCTCTATGCCGTTGACGATATTGCCCCATTGGTCCGAGCCGCCCATCTGCAGCACACAATTCTGACGTCGCGACAATTCGAGGAAGTCGAAGGCCTGGAGCACCATGTAGTTGAATTCGAGCAATGTCAGCGGTTGCTCACGCTCGAGCCGCAGGCGTACGCTGTCGAAGGAGAGCATGCGGTTCACGGTGAAATGCGTGCCGAACTCGCGCAGGAACGGCAGGTAGCGGAGCGGATCAAGCCAGTCCGCGTTGTCCACCATCACCGCATCCGTCGGGCCGTCGCCGAAGGTAAGGTATTGCGAGAACACCTTCCGGATTCCAGCGCTGTTATGCGCGATCTGCTCATCGCTCAACAGGGGACGACTGGCATCGCGAAAGCTCGGGTCGCCAAGCTGCGTCGTGCCGCCTCCCATCAGAATAATGGGTTTGTGCCCTGTCTTCTGCAGCCAGCGCAGCACCATGATCTGCACGAGGCTGCCCACATGCAGGCTGTCCGCTGTCGCATCGAAGCCGATGTAGGCCGCGATGGGGCCTTTGCAGAGCGTCTCGTCGAGCGCCGCAAGATCAGTGCATTGATGGATGAAGCCGCGCTCCGTGAGCGTCTTCAGAAATGTCGATTGTGGAATTGTCATCGTGGTCTCCTGGGTTTTGGACAAACCGCAGACCGGAGACCGATCCAGAAATGAAAACGCCGCCGGAATGCGGCGGCATGGATCGTGAGGTCGCAACCAAACGCAGCCGCCCTATGGGGACGGCGTATAATAGTTGAAGAAGGTTGCGCGGCTCGTGATCATGGGGCTGTTTATAGGGGCAACGTGCCGTTCGGTCAATAAGCCATGAGATTCGTCGGCGTGCAGGCTCCTGTTGAGAGGTGCGGAGGCATCTTGCCAAGCTCGGCCATTGGCCGCACCAAGGAAGCATTCGCGAAATAATGGAATGGATATGAGCGAGACTTTCGATGCGGGGGCTTTTCGTGCGCAGGTTGCCCATCTGCTCGACGAGCATGATCGTACGTTCGGCTTCGTCAGCGGACGGCATGCCATTCTCCGCCGTCAGATCGAGAATGGAGAAGACATCCATTCCCGCTCCACTTTTCCCGGCCATGTCACGACGTCGGCTTTCATCCTCGACGGGACGGGCCGGCGTATTCTGCTGATTCATCATCGCTCACTCGCGCGATGGCTTCAGCCCGGCGGGCATTATGAAGTGCCAGAGACCTTGCAGGCATCCGCGCTTCGCGAGGCCTTCGAGGAAACAGGCGTGCCGAATTTGACCCTCGATCCTTGGCATGCAGCTTCCGGCCTTCCCATCGATATCGACAGCCATCTCATTCCCGCCCGTCCGCAGAAGGGTGAGCCCGAACATTGGCACCATGATATCCGTTATGTGGTGCGGGCGGAGGAGGGCGCCGTGCGTCCCGATCTGGTCGAGGTGCATGAAGCGGCATGGCGCGACGTGGCGGAGCTGGAGGGCATCGCGCCGGAAGCCCTGCGCAATATGCGCAAGCTTGGCTTGGTCCGCCCCTAACAAAACACGAAGCCGCGCTTACATTGAAGGACGACAGTCCATGCGCGAAGGAGGTTTGCCATGAACGATCAGGAACGTGAGGTCATCGCCGATATCTTCCGACGGCTCGAGCAGGTTGCGAACCAGCCTCGCGATCCGGAGGCGGAGCGCTTCATCGCCGAGAAGCTGCGTCAGCAGTCCTATGCGCCCTACGCCATGGCGCAGGCTATCTTCGTGCAGGAGCAGGCCCTGGCGAGGCTCCAAGAGGAGAACGAGCAGCTGCGCGCGGAACTCGATCACGCAAGCCGCCAGCCGCAGCAAGGCGGTTTCCTTTCCAGCATCTTCGGTGGTGGTGCCCGCCCGCCCGGACCGGCCTATAACGAGCCGCCGACCCGCAGGGCATCGCCCTGGGGCGGGCAGCAACCGATGCAGCAGCAATCCTACGGTATGCCGCCGCAAGCCTCTGGTCCCTGGGGCGGGGGCATGATGCAGCCGCGCGGCGGTGGCTTCCTGCAGACGGCGCTTTCGACAGCGGCTGGTGTTGCGGGCGGCATGATGATCGCCAATGCGCTTACCCACGCTTTCGGCGGCGATGAGAATGCGGCGTCTGCTGGCCAGTCGGCTCTCGCCGATCTCGGCAACGATCAGGGCGGCAACACGGATTTCGCCGGCATCACGGATTCGCTCTATGGGAATTCGGGTCAGGAGCAGAACGACTTCTCCGATTTCGGCGGCGATGCCGGCGATGACGGCGACTGGGCTTAATCAACATTGCCATGCAGAAACAAAAACGCCCGCATCATGCGGGCGTTTTCATTTTGAATATGGTTGCCGCCGATCAGATCACGATGACGCTCGTGCCGACCTTTACGCGGTTGTAAAGATCGACCACATCCTCGTTCAGCATGCGGATGCAGCCGGAGGAGACGGCCTGTCCGATCGTGTGCGGCTCGTTGGTGCCGTGGATGCGATAGAGCGACGAGCCGAGATAGAGTGCACGGGCGCCGAGCGGATTATCGGGGCCACCTTCCATGAATCGCGGAAGGTCGGGGCGACGGCGCAGCATCTCTGCCGGCGGACGCCAGCTCGGCCATTCGCGCTTCATGGAAACTGTCTGGCGACCGCTCCACTCGAAGCCCTCGCGGCCGACGCCGATGCCATAGCGGATGGCGCGGCCGCCATCCTGCACGAGGTAGAGGAACTTCTCGTTCGTATCGACGACGATGGTGCCGGGCCGCTCATTGCCTGGATAGGACACGATCTGACGCTGGAATTCGGGCGAAATCGCGTAATCAATGCTGTTGTCGTAGCCGGGATCCGAGTAAGTCTGCGGAAGGCCCGCAACCTGCGTGCCGGCTCGCACAGAGCCCGTCGTGTAGGGACCTGTCGTATAAGGATAGGAGCCGCGCGTCGCCGGGCGCGTCACGAGCGGGTAATCCTCGGTATAGCCATCCTGCGTGCGGGCGTAGGGATAGTTATATTCCGAAGAGATGTAGGTATTGCCGTAGTAAGACCCGCTGCCGTAGACCGACTGGGCCGAACCGGAGGCCGGAGCGAGGGCGACGAAAAGCATTGCGGTGCAAGGGATCCAAGCGCGCATCGACGTATCCTGATTGTTGTTTCGAACAATAAACGGCAAGCGCGGCTTTTGTTTCCATCGAAGTGTTTTGTCTTATGCGCCGGCGCACATGAATGCGCATTGGGGGCTTTTCTGTCGACAGGACGAAACGGAGGGTGAAGCGGCCTTCGAATTGCTGTAAGAGCTGCTCTCTTCCGCAAAGGCTTCCATCCTGGATGGCCAAGCGCCTCACATCGTTGTGATCCGAATGCAATACGGTCCCGCCCTGCGGGCAGCCGCGGGTATCGCGGTTCTGTCCATCATGGATGCGGTCATCAAAGCGATGTCCGCCTCCTATCCGACCTTCCAGGTCGCCTTCCTGCGCTTTGCCTGCGGAACCATCGTCGCCACGGGTGTGGTGGCTGTCATGCGTCCCGGCTGGCCGAGCCGCGAGACGGTGCAAGCCAACAGCCTGCGTTCCGTCATTGCAATCATCACGGCGGTCACCTTCTTCTATGCGCTGGGGCAACTGCCGCTGGCGGAAACCCTCGTCCTGTCGTTCCTCTCGCCCATGTTCATCGCACTCTTCGGGCTGCTTATGCTCAAAGAGCGGGTGGATCCGAGGATCATCGCAGCCATTGTCATCGGCTTCGGTGGCACGCTCATCGTGGTTCTGGGGCAGACGGAGGAGGCCTCGGCCACGCGCTCCTGGCTCGGCGTCGGCGCAGCGCTGCTCTCTGCCGTCACCTATGCCTTGAGCCTCGTGCTACTGCGCCAGCGGGCCCAGCGGGACAAATTCCTTCACATCGTCTATTTCCAGAACATCGGTCCGGCGCTGCTCGTCATGCCGTTCGGCATATGGTTCTGGCAGCCTGTGAACCCAATGGATCTCGCCTGGTTCATGCTGATGGGCGCCCTTGGGATGATCGGCCATGTGCTGATGGCCACTGCCTATGCCAAGGCCGAGGCTGCCCGCCTTGCGCCCCTGGAATACACGGCCCTGATCTGGGCGACGCTGCTGGGTTATGGCCTGTTCAGCGAAGTGCCGACGCTTGCGACCCTCGGGGGAGGGCTTCTCATCGTGGCGGCCGCCATGCTGACCACCCGGCGCTGAGGGTCAATTTTAACGAAGCGATCAAAAAACCCTTCAAAAACAATATGTAATAAAGTTATAACAAACAGACATCTTGACTCCTTTTCGGCTCCTCCTTATCTCGCCCTCGTCGTTGGCACTCGTCTCCGGACAGTGCTAACAGATCGCAGACCAGGGTTCGGCCAGAGGGGCCGTACCTCATAGTCAAAGGGGAAGTTCCATGAAGTTCCGTCCGCTGCACGACCGCGTCGTCGTTCGCCGCATCGAAGCCGAAGAGAAGACGGCCGGTGGCATCATCATCCCGGACACCGCCAAGGAAAAGCCGCAAGAGGGCGAAGTCGTCGCCGTCGGCGCTGGCGCCCGTGACGAGAGCGGCAAGATCGTCGCCCTTGATGTGAAGGCCGGCGACCGCGTCCTGTTCGGCAAGTGGTCCGGCACCGAGGTGCGCATCGATGGCAAGGATCTCCTGATCATGAAGGAATCCGACATCATGGGCATCGTCGGCTAATTCAGCCTTCGACCCACCAAAAGATTTCAATTTAACTGGAGGCTAAGCCCATGGCTGCCAAAGACGTTAAGTTTTCTTCCGAAGCCCGCGAAAAGATGCTGCGCGGCGTCGACATCCTCGCCGATGCGGTGAAGGTGACCCTCGGCCCGAAGGGCCGCAACGTCGTGATCGAGAAGTCCTTCGGCGCTCCGCGCATCACGAAGGACGGCGTGTCGGTCGCGAAGGAAATCGAGCTTGCCGACCGTTTCGAGAACATGGGCGCCCAGATGGTGCGCGAAGTGGCCTCGAAGACCAACGACATCGCCGGTGACGGCACCACCACCGCGACGGTTCTGGCCCAGTCCATCGTCCGCGAAGGCGCCAAGGCCGTTGCCGCCGGCATGAACCCGATGGACCTGAAGCGCGGTATCGACCTCGCCACCGCCGAGGCCATCAAGGACATCCAGGCGCGCGCCAAGAAGGTGAAGTCGTCGGATGAGGTTGCCCAGGTCGGCACCATCTCCGCCAACGGCGACAAGGACATCGGCGAGATGATCGCCCATGCCATGCAGAAGGTCGGCAACGAGGGTGTCATCACCGTCGAGGAAGCCAAGACCGCCGACACTGAGCTCGACGTCGTGGAAGGCATGCAGTTCGACCGCGGCTATCTCTCGCCGTACTTCATCACGAACGCCGAGAAGATGGTTGCCGAGCTCGAGGATCCCTACATCCTCATCCACGAGAAGAAGCTCTCCTCGCTGCAGACCATGCTCCCCATCCTCGAGGCCGTTGTGCAGACCGGCAAGCCGCTGCTCATCATCGCCGAGGACGTGGAAGGTGAGGCTCTCGCCACCCTCGTCGTCAACAAGCTCCGTGGCGGCCTGAAGATCGCCGCCGTGAAGGCTCCTGGCTTCGGCGACCGCCGCAAGGCCATGCTCGAGGACATCGCTGTTCTCACCGCCGGCCAGACGATCTCCGAAGACCTCGGCATCAAGCTCGAGAACGTGACGCTCCCGATGCTCGGCCGCGCCAAGCGCGTCCGCATCGATAAGGAGAACACCACGATCATCGACGGCGCCGGCAAGAAGGCGGACATCGAGTCCCGCGTCGGCCAGATCAAGGCGCAGATCGAAGAGACCACCTCGGACTACGACCGTGAGAAGCTCCAGGAGCGTCTCGCCAAGCTCGCAGGCGGCGTCGCGGTGATCCGCGTCGGCGGCGCGACCGAAGTCGAGGTGAAGGAGAAGAAGGACCGCGTTGACGACGCTCTGAACGCCACCCGCGCTGCGGTGGAAGAAGGCATCGTTCCCGGCGGCGGCACGGCTCTGCTCCGCGCCAAGGCTGCGGTTGCCAAGCTCTCCAGCGACAATGCCGACGTGAAGGCCGGCATCAACATCGTGCTGCGCGCGCTCGAAGCTCCGATCCGTCAGATCGCCGAGAACGCCGGTGTGGAAGGTTCGATCGTGGTCGGCAAGATTACCGAGAACAAGACCGACACCTTCGGCTTCAACGCTCAGACCGAAGAGTTCGTGGACATGCTGAAGGCCGGTATCGTCGATCCGGCGAAGGTCGTCCGCACCGCTCTGCAGGACGCAGCCTCCGTGGCCGGCCTCCTCGTCACGACGGAAGCCATGGTCGCCGACGCTCCGAAGCGCGACAACGGCGCTCCGGCCATGCCCGGCGGCGGCATGGGCGGCATGGGCGGTATGGACTTCTAAGTCCAGCGTCCCATCAGAAATGAAGAAGCCCCGGAGGAAACTCCGGGGTTTTTTATTGCGCCAAAGGCTTGTGGAAAGATATTTTATAACGTAACAAGACATTAAACCTAAGGGAGAAACGCCGTGGCAACCCGTATCATCGATCCTTCGCGCCCATTACCCCCTACCTATGAAGACTATCAAGACGCCTTGGTTTTAGAGGAAGGCGACACTCTCATATTGATGCCTGGAGCGGAGGTCGCCGCTCACGGATACGATGCTGTCGGCATTTATGCAGCTTGGGGCAACACTTTGCTGATTGATGGAAGGGTCTACAGCCACCAAGCTGCAGCGATATGGGCAACAGGAATAGTCAATATCGGGATGTCCGGGACGGTTTCGGGAGGCTTGTCAGGTCTGCGCTTTGGGCACGATCTTAATGTCCTTAATAATCAGGGCAGATTGTATGGTGTGAGTGAAGGTGTCTTTCTTGATGGTAGTCGCAATGTCATCAACAATTCCGGCGAGATCGTAGGCGATACTGGAATCTATCAGTTTGCCTTATCCGATCCGGGCGAGTTTCTTACCATTAACAACACGGGTATCATTAAAGGTACAGGGGGCATCGCTATCCTTGGCGTCGTTGGTGTTAGCTCCAACAACGTTGTTACCAATCGCGGAGTAATCGAGGGCGATGTCATTCTGGGCGGCAACGGTTGGCTTGAGCCTGCCGGTCCTCCGACGCATGTTTACGACGGCCGTGGCGGCACGATTTCGGGAGTTGTTCGCTTCGCATCCGGGAACGATATCGCTTATGGCGGCGATGGCTCCGAGACGTTTGTGTTGGGTGCAAATACAAACTTCGTCGATGGCGGCGGTGGGATCGACACGCTGATTTACAATTTCCAGGCGACGGTTGACCTGAGAATTACATCCAAGCAGCAGACCGGCACGAACGCTTGGGATACCATTCAGAACATCGAAAACCTAAACGGCAGTTGGCGTGCCGATCGCTTTATCGGGAATGAAGTTGCAAACGTTCTGGTTGGCAATGGGGGCAACGATACTCTCGACGGCTATGACGGCAATGACCTTCTCAGTGGTGGGGAAGGTAACGATCTGCTTGTCGGCGGCTCAGGTTTCGACACGGCGGTGTTCACCGGCAAGTTCTCCGACTACACCATCACCGTTATCGCAGGCGGTGGAATAAAGATTACCGACAATCGGGCCTCGGGTGATGGCACCGACTATCTCGGCGGCGTGGAATTCGCTCTCTTCAGCGACAGGATTTACACGCTACCGCCTGTGCCGCCTGTCGGGCCCGTTACACCGGATACGCCTGCCGTCAAGAATCTCACATTCAAAGGCAGCACCAAAGCCGACAGGTTCGTTGGTGGCAAGGGACATGATCTGCTCAACGGCGGTCTGGGCAATGATCGGCTGACTGGTGAAGAGGGGCAGGATACCTTCGTGTTCAGCACTAAGCTCGCCAAGAACGTAGATCGGGTCACGGATTTCAAGCACGCCGACGATACGATCAAGCTGTCTAAGGCGATCTTCAGCAAGATCGAAAAAGGCATGCTGTCCAAGGGCGCGTTCTGGATCGGCGCCAAGGCGCACGATACGAACGACCGCATCATTTACAACAAGGATACGGGTAATCTGTTTTATGATGCGGATGGCACGGGTAAGAAGTATGGCGCAATTAAATTCGCGCAGCTGAACGCAAAGACACTCCTGAAGCATGATGACTTCTTCATTGCTTGATTGCAGTGAGCTTCAGAAAAATAAGAAGGCCCCGGATCTCTCCGGGGCCTTTTCGCTTGTGCGATGATGATTTACGCCGCCTGCTTCAGGCCTTCGGCCACAAGCGCTTCCTGCACCTTCGGGCGCGAGGCGACACGGCCCATGAAGGCGCTGAGGTTCTTGAAGGACGAGATGTCGATGGCGTGGAAGTTCGTCCAGTTCACGACCGTGAAGAGATAGGCATCGGCAATCGTGAAGGTCTCGCCCATCAGGAAGGGCTGCTTGCCGAGCGTTTCGTCGAGATAGGCGAAGCGGGTGGCAAGGCGCTCCTTCGCGGCATTCTTCACGGCGTCCGGATTGGCCGGATTCCAGAGCGGGCCGAAGCCCTTGTGAATTTCGGAGCTGATGAAGGTGAGCCACTCGATCAGACGATAGCGCTCCGTGGTGCCGTTGGCAGGCGCAAGGCCTGCATCGGGCTTCTGGTCGGCGACATACTGAATGATCGCGGCTGCTTCCGTGAGCAGTGAGCCATCCTTCAACGTCACGGCGGGCACATAACCCTTCGGGTTGATGGCGCGGAAGTTCTCGCCGTTCTCGGTGAGGTGCTTCGAGAGATCCACCTTCACGAGGTCAACGCTCAGACCGGCTTCGCGAGCAACGATGTGAGGAGCAAGCGAGCAGGCGCCGGGGGTGTAGTAGAGCTTCATGTTTTTCGTCCTTGTTTGGCGAGGAGTTAGGCTGCGGGCTTCAGCGAGGCCGAGCCCGAGAAGCTGGAAAGGCGGATGGAAGGGTTGAGCGCGTAGGCGCCGTCGCCGAGCAGTGCCTGTGCCACGGAAAGCACGATCAGGTACAGCGGATATTCCCAGCCGCCGCCGGTGCCTGAGAACACCCAGCCATTGCCGGCATGCACCCAGAAGGCTCCCGCGAGGATCGGCAGGAGAGCAAGCGAGACCCAGCGGGTCTGCACGCCGAGAACCAGCAGGATGCCGCCGATGAGTTCGGCATAGAAGGTGACATAGGCCAAAAAGGCCGGGAGGCCGAGGGATTCGAAATACTGCGCCGTGCCTGCGAGCGTGAAGGTCATGTATTTCAGGATCAGGCTGTGGGCGATGAACATGACGCCGAGGGAGACGCGAAGCAGGAGAACGCCATAGGCGTTGCTGGAAGAGGAAGTGGGGTGTGACATCGGAAGAACTCCATGCAGATGCATAGATATTCATATGCACTTGCATGGAAATGTCAAATATGATGCACTTGCATAGAAACAGGAGAGGCTTTGCCGTGGCGCAAAAGGGTCAAGGTTCCCAGGGGCGGGACGCTCCCTTCCAGGAGCCGTCGGATGCGGTGACCGATACCTGGGTTCGCTTGATCCGGGCCGGTCGCGAGATCGCAGGCGGAATCGAGGCTGAGCTGAAGGAGGCGGGCTTCCCGCCGCTCGCCTGGTACGATGTGCTGCTGCATCTGAAGAAGCAGGACGAGGGCCGCTCCTCTCCCAAGGCCATCGAGGAGGCGGCCCTCTTTGAGCAATACAACCTCTCGCGCCTTCTGGACCGCATGGAAGCGGAGGGCCTCGTGCGCCGCATCCCCTATCCCGGCGACAAGCGGAGGCAGCTCATCGAGATCACGGGAGAGGGGCGGGCGCTCCAGAAGCGCATGTGGGGCTTTTATGGTCCTGCGATCAACCGTTCCATCGGCGACAGGCTGAGCGAGAAGGAAGCGGTGCAGCTGGCAGCATTGCTTCTGAAACTTGTCGGGCAAAAGAACGATCCTTGCAGCTGAGCGTTCATGAAAAGACGGCTAAGGTCCGGCGATCGACAGGGGATGACCCGTGACGGCACGCTTCTCTTCACTCTCCAAGCTGCGGTGTGGCATTCTCATGGGTCTTGCGATCCTGGGCTTGGGTTGCCTTGCCGTGTCCCAGCTTCCAGCCCTCGCGCAATCCGGCACCTCCCCACGTCAGAGCTCCACATCGATCCGGACACCGGATTTCGATGAGAGCGTGCGCTGGTATCAGGACAAGCTGGGCTTTCGCCTCATCGCGGATCAGAACTTCGTTCAGGGGCGCAGCGCGGTTCTGGAGCGCAGCGGCTTTCTGGTGGAGGTGACGGAGGTCGATCATCTCCTCCAAGAAACCCGCGATCCTCATGCCACGGGCAATGTCACGTCCGTGCCCGTGATCAGCATTCTTGTTCCCGATGTGGACGAAGAGATCGCCCGCCTGAGCAAGGCGGGTGTCGAGGTGCTGCAGGAGCCTGCGGACGAACTCGACGGACGTTACCGCACGGCGCAGATCCGTGACAACGGACGGCACAGGATCGAACTGCGCGAGCCCATCAATGAGGGCGGCTTCAACGCCACAGGACGATAACGAAAATTCTTCTGCCTTGATGGAATAAAGCCGGGCGGCGGCGTGTCTTAAAGGCTGGTCATTATGGACCTTCAGGAGGACACCCATGAAGCTGCTTCTCAACTCTGCTCTCATCGCCGGATTGCTCGTCGCTGGTGGCGCGATAGCGCAAGGCATGGCTCCCGCGAAAGTGGCGGATACGAGCAAGGGCAAGGCGCTCGTCGATGCCAAGGGCATGACGCTCTATACCTTCGACCGCGATGCGGCCGGCAAGTCGAACTGCAACGGTCAATGCGCCCAGAACTGGCCGCCGCTGATGGCACAGGCCGGCGCCGCCGCTTCCGGCGACTGGAGCGTGGTCACGCGCGACGACGGTGGCAAGCAATGGGCTTACAAAGGCAAGCCGCTCTATCTCTGGGTCAAGGATACGAAGGCCGGCGAAGTCACCGGCGATGGCGTGAACAATGTCTGGCATATCGCCAAACCTTGACCTGGCCATGCCGTAACGCTTGCCACGCGGTGTAGGCTCGTCTTTGATGGGCCTTCAGTTTTGAGAGTTCGACATTGGACGAGATCGCCTCCCTTCTCGAACCACAGCTTCCAGGCTTGCGACGCTATGCCTGGGCGCTGTTGCGCGACGACGAAGGGGCGGACGATCTCGTCCAGGACACCCTGGAGAGGGCGATCCGCCATTGGGCACAGCGCCGCCGCGACGGCGATCTGAAGGCATGGCTCTTCGCCATTCAGCGCAATCTGTTTCTCGATGTCGTACGTCGGCGCAAGAGCCATGGAATTCAGGTTGGCGTCGAGGCATTGGAAGAAGTTTCCGCATCAGCGGACAACCCTGAAAGCCAAGTGGGAATGCGCGACATTCTCACCGGGCTTGATACGCTCTCGGAAGAGCAGCGGTCGGTGCTGCTGCTCGTCGGTGTCGAGGACCTGTCTTATGAACAGGCCGCGCAGGTTCTGGATGTTCCGGTGGGCACGGTGATGTCGCGCCTCAGTCGCGCGCGGGGGCGTTTGAGAGATTTCATGGAAAACGGACGGAGTGCCGTTTTGAGGAGAGTGAAGTGACGGGCGAGCGACCCATCGGAGAGGACGATCTGCAGGCTTTCGTCGACGGAAGGCTGGCGCCTTCCCGTTTGCAGATGGTGAAGGCCTTTCTTGCCTCCGATCCCACACGGGCCGAGAAGATCGAGCGTGAGATCGCGCAACGCGATGCCTTGCGCGCGCGCCTTTCCTTCAAGGCGCAGGAGCCGATCCCCACGCGCCTGCGCATCGACAATCTGATCGCAGCACGGCGACGGCCGAGCCGCATTTACGGGCGCGGCATCGCAGCGGCTGTCGCATGGCTTTTGATCGGCGGTGCGCTCGGCGCGACAGGCGGTGCATGGTGGGGCACACGTCAGACACAAGCCGCTCCGCAAATCGCTGTCGCTGATAACGCCATTGCGGCGCACCGTATCTATGTGGGCGAGCGGCTTCACCCTGTGGAAGTGCCCGGTGACCAGGAAGCACATCTGGTGCAATGGCTGTCACGCCGCGTCGGCAAGCCGCTGGTTGCGCCCGATCTGAAGCCGCAAGGCTATCGCCTCATCGGAGGAAGGCTCTTGCCCTCCAATGGTGAGGCCGCGGCGATGTTCATGTACGAGAACGGAGGCGGCAGCCGCCTCACGATCTATGCACGCTCCAGCGCGGGCGAGGAGGAAACCGCATTCCGCTTCGAATCGAAAGGCGAGATCTCAGCCTTCTCGTGGATCGATAACGGCCTGTCATATGTCGTGTCGGCCAAGGCGGAACGGGCTGAGCTTCTGTCGCTTGCGGAATCGATCTATCACCAGTTCGAGACGGCAAGCGGCCCCGCGAAGGGCCGCCTGTAGAAAGCACGATCAGCCGAAGATCGAAGGGTCGGGGCCGACGCGACCTTGTCTATCGTCCATCGCCTCAATGACGCGCATATCGTCCGCATCCAATGTGAAGTCGAAGACATCGATGTTCTCGCGGATGCGCGAGGGCGTGACGGATTTCGGAATGACGATGAACCCGTTGTCGAGATGCCAGCGCAGGATCACCTGAGCGGGGGTCTTGCCATATTTGCGCCCGATGGCGGCGAGTTTCTCGTCCGTGACGAGGCTGCCCTGTCCGAGGGGGCCCCAGGATTCCGTCGCGATGTTATGCTGCGCATGGAAAGCGCGCAGTTCCTTCTGCTGAAAGCGCGGATGCAGCTCGATCTGGTTCAAGACGGGCACGATGCCTGCCACGTCGATCAGGCGCTGAAGATGCTTCACCATGAAGTTGGACACGCCGATGGATTTCACGCGCCCTTCCTCCTTCAGGCGGGCGAGCGCGCGCCATGCATCGACATAGCCTTCGCCGCTCACGCCAGGCCAATGGATGAGGTAGAGATCGACATAGTCCAGCCGCAGCCGCTTCAGGCTCTCATCGAACGCGGCAAGCGCGGCATCGTAACTGCGCTTGTCGTTCCAAAGCTTGGTGGTGATGAAGAGATCGCTGCGTGGAACGTCGGTTGTCGCGAGTGCTTGGCCCACGCCTTCTTCGTTCTCGTAGATCGACGCCGTGTCGATGGAGCGGTACCCCGCCTTGATAGCTTCCGTGACGCATGTCCCCGCATCCTCGTTCGAGACCCGCCAGACCCCGTAGCCGAGCTGCGGCATCGTATTTCCATCATTCAAGCGGAAAGCTGGGTGGGTTGGCATCGATTGCTCCTTGAAGAGGGATGAAAGGGTGCGAGGCAGAGGTAGGGTCTTTTGCGGGATAAACAAACCGTGACGGCGTGAGCTCAAGGGAACTCAGATGCTTGAGCGGACGTTCCGCTGCTTAGCATCCACGTGGTTTTAAGAACGGGAGTGTCCCTTGTCCATTCCAGAAGCAAGAACCGGCACGCCCGATCCCACCCTCGACGAAGCCGAATTTCGCAGACGCTTCCTGCAGCCTTTCCAGGATCAGGCTTTTGAGCCTTTGGGACAGGAATTGCAACGCATCGCTGATGCTGCCTGGGATGCCTACAGTCACCATCGCAAGAGCCCCAAGACCCGAAAGGCGGGACCGGGCTTTACCGATCCCGGTTACGACCTAGCCGTGGATTGGCTCGCAGCGAAGGAAGCCATCGACCTTGCGCAGAAGCGGCACGAGGATTCCAACGGACCTGCGCGCTTTCTCCTGATCTCGGCGGCGGCGCGAAGCGAACATACCTGCCCGGGTGAGATGTCGAAAACCTATCGGCTTGTCGAGATCGCGCGTCAGGTGATTGCCAGTGCCGAGAATGTGGAAGTCGAATTCCTCGATCTCAGCCGCGTGACATCCGAGTATGGGCGCCACATTCATCCCTGCAAGACCTGCTTCTCCACGGCGGCGGCGCTCTGCCATTGGCCTTGCTCCTGCTATCCCAATTACTCCCTCGGGCAGACGCATGACTGGATGAACGAGATCTATCCAAAATGGGTGGAGGCTCATGGGGTCATGATCGTCACGCCCGTAAACTGGTATCAGGTCTCGTCGCCGTTGAAGCTGATGATGGATCGCCTGGTCTGCGCCGATGGCGGAAATCCCGACCCCACATCCACGCACGGCAAGAAAGTGAAGGAAGCGAAGGAGATGGAGCTGAAAGGCTGGGATTATCCCAAGCATCTCTCCGGCCGTCTGTTCTCTATTGTGGTGCATGGTGATGCGGAGGGAGCGGACGGCGTGCGCCGCAGCCTGTCGGATTGGCTGCGCGCCATGGATCTTTCGCCTGCCGGCAATCTCGCGGAACTCGATCGCTATATCGGCTATTGGAAGCCCTATGCCACGAGCCATGAAGAACTCGACCGCGATCTCGATGTGCAGGCGGAAGTGCGCAATGCAGCGCTGACATTGCTCGATGCCGTCACATCGAAAAGGGCAGGTCGCTGGGCAGAGGCAGGCGAACGCTTGCAGGAGCCGCGTCAGAAATAGAACTCGTGCGACAACAACGAAAAAGGCCGGGCGATGCCCGGCCTTTTCCGTGATGTTTCGAGGCTTACCAGCTCGTGAGAACCGAGCCCTTGAACTTCTCTTCGATGAACTTCTTCACCTCGGGCGTGTGATAGGACTCGACCAGAGCCTTCACCCACGGCTTGGACTTATCTTCGGTGCGAACCGCGATGAGGTTCACATAAGGACCCTTCGGGTTCTCGCGGGCGATGGGATCCTTCACCGGGTCGAGACCGCCAGCGGTCGCGTAGTTGGTGTTGATGATGGCGGCATCCACGTCAGGAAGAACGCGCGGGCCCTGAGCGGCTTCGATCTCCACGAACTTGATCTTCTTCGGGTTGTCGACGACGTCGATCGGCGTGGGCTTGTAGCCGACATTGTCCTTCAGCTTGATGAGGCCCTTGTCCTGCAGCAGGATCAGGGCACGGCCGCCATTCGTCGGATCGTTCGGGATCGAGATGGTCGCGCCGTTCGGGAGCGCGTCGAGGCTCTTGTGCTTCTTCGAGTAGATGCCGATCGGGAAGTTCACCGTCAGCGCAACGCTCTCGATCTTGAAGCCGCGATCGGTAACTTGGTTGTCGAGATAGGGCTGGTTCTGGAACGAGTTGGCCTCGATATCGCCGGAGGCAAGCGCCGCGTTCGGCACTACGTAGTCAGTGAACTCGACGATCTTGAGGTCGATGCCTTTCTGCGCCGCAATCGGCTTCACGGCTTCGAGGATCTGCGCGTGCGGGCCAGGCGTGGCGCCGATGCGGACCACTTGCGTCTGGGCGGCGGCAGGCAGGGCGGCGAGGGAGAGGAAGGCGGCGAAGCCCAGCTTCTTCAGGGACATGGGGTTACTCCTTGTGCGAGGTCCTGAGGGATTCGAGAAGAAAGATCAGCCGTGGCGGATGCGTTTGTTGAGATGCCGGGCGAGGCGGTCACCGATGCTCTGGACGGCTTGCACGAGCACGATGAGCACCACGACGACGGCGAGCATCATTTCCGGCATGAAGCGCTGATATCCGTAGCGGATGCCGAGATCGCCAAGGCCCCCGCCGCCAACCGCGCCCACCATGGCCGAGAAGCCGAGGAGCGAGACGATGGCAAGAGTCAGTCCCAGCACGATGCCGGGCAGGGCTTCGGGGATCAGAACCTTGAGCACGATCTGCAGCGGCGTTGCGCCGAAGGCGCGGGCTGCTTCCACGAGTCCCTGATCAACTTCGCGGATCGCGCCTTCGATGAGGCGCGCGATGAAAGGTGTGGCGGCAATCGTCAGCGGCACAATGGCTGCGCTGGTGCCGATGGAGGTGCCAGCGATGAGACGCGTGAGCGGAATGATCGAGACCACGAGAATGATGAACGGCGTCGAACGCGTGGCATTGACGATGACGCCGAGGATGCGGTTTACCCATGGCGCTGCGAACAGCTCACCCTTGCCGCTGGTGGCGAGAAATACGCCGAGCGGCAGTCCGAAGAGCGTGGCGATGAGTGCCGCGACAGCGACCATGTAGAGCGTTTCGCCGGTGGAATTGGCGATGAGGCGGATCATCTCAGGCGACATGGCCGAGCACCTCCGTGTCGAGACCGTGTTTCTTCAGGAAGTCGAGCGTTTTCAGCGTTGCGTTCTCCGGCACGCCGACGACGAGCGTGCCGAACGGACGGCCTGCAATCTCGTCCACAGCGCCAGACAGGATGTTGGCTTCGATCCCTTCCTCGCGCGCCAGCCGTGCGAGAACCGGGTCCGTCGCGTGCGGGCCGCGGAAGCCGATGCGGATGACGGCCTGGCTGTTCGGTGTCGCCTCTAGCGTCAGTCTGCTCTGCACGTAAGGCGGCAGCACGCGGCCGGCTTCGTCGCCGAGGAACGAGCGCGTCACTTCATGCTGCGGGCGCGTGAATACCTCGAACACGTCGCCCTGCTCGACGATGCGTCCGCCTTCGATCACTGTAACCTCGCGGGCGATGTTACGGATCACGGCCATCTCGTGGGTGATGAGCAGAATGGTGAGGCCAAGCTCGTCGTTGATCTTCGCAAGTAGGTCGAGAATGGAGCGGGTGGTTTCCGGATCGAGCGCGGAGGTCGCCTCGTCCGAGAGCAGCACCTTCGGCTTGGTGGCGAGAGCACGCGCAATGCCGACGCGCTGCTTCTGGCCGCCGGAGAGTTCTGACGGATAGCGGTTGCGCTTGTCGGTGAGGCCGACGAGAGCCAGAAGCTCTTCGACGCGATTCCTGATCTCGGCCTTGTCGTAGCCTGCCACCTCAAGCGGCAGCGCGATGTTCTGTGCCGCCGTGCGCGAGGAGAGCAGGTTGAAGTGCTGGAAGATCATGCCGATGGAGCGGCGGGCATGGCGCAGCGCCGATTCCGGCAGGGCTGCGATGTTCGCCCCGTCCACGATCACCTTGCCGGTGGTGGGCTTCTCGAGCCCGTTCACGAGGCGGATGAGGGTGGACTTGCCGGCACCGGATCGGCCGATCACGCCGAGGATCGAGCCCTGCGGCACGGACAGATCGATCTCGCGCAGGGCCGTGACAGGCTGGCCGTCGCGCCCCGGAAAGGTCTTGGAGATCTTTTCCAGGCGCACGATGGGCTCCGCCGGGATCAGGCGTTGTGCCGGCTGGTCGCCGAAATATCCGAGGGGGGCGTTCATCAGGGTCGCCTTGGGGTCTTTTCGTGGTCGTCTCAGGGTCTATGACAGATGGGACATGGCGTTCTCTATGTCAACTGAAATGTTCTTTAAACAGGATTGTGTGTTCTGAAGAACGGCCTTGGCCTTATGGGAGGGCGGTTCTCAATAGGGGCGCGGCATCACGAACCGGGGATTGCCCTCTTCCAGCGGACATTTCTCCTTTCTTTCGCCATGAGCACGGTTGATCGGGCTGCCCTATGTTCCTATGGAGCCGAAGAACGGTTCCGCTTCAGGAGAAAAGAATGATCAAGGCGAGCATTGCGCTGGCACTTATAGGTTTGGGCGTTCTCGGCGCCTCCCTGTCCGGAGCGGTCGAGGTTCCGTTCTACCTGCCTCTGTCCACCTTGGCGCTTGCGGGGATCGTCTACGCAGGCCGTCAAATCCCGACCTTCCTGCGTATCTTCCTCGCTATGCTGTCCGTGACCCATGTGGCTCTCGTGCTGTTGGTTCTTGGTGCCGTGCTAGGCCTGATTACGGGCGATTACAAAGGTTATGTTCCGCCTCCCTCTTCGGCTCTCGGCGCAACCGCATTCGGCGCGCTGATCTATGGGCTCTCCTATGTGCGTGTGATCCGCACCATCTGCCGCATCACGGACCGCTATCTCGATTCACAGGCTCACAGCGTGATCCGCATTCCCGCCATGGGTTTGCTGCGGGCGCGGGAAGGCTCCATCGGCAAGTGGATAATTGCCAGTCTTATTGCTCTCAACCTGCTTCAAGTCGCGCTCAGTGTCCGCCTGAGCTTCTTCAATCGGGATATGTACAATGCGATCCAAGACAAGGATGCAGCAGCTTTCTGGTACCAGCTCCTTCTGATCTTCACCCCTCTGGCCGCAGTCTCGGTTGCGATGGCCTTGGCCGAAGTGTTGCTGCAGAACACGCTGACAATCCGCTGGCGCGCATTCCTGAACAACTTTTACGTCGGCGAATGGCTTGGCGACGGCGCTCACTACCGCATGCAGGTTCTAGGTCGGAACGCAGACAACCCGGATCAGCGTATTTCCGAAGATCTTAGGAAGTTCGTTGAAAGCACTTACTCGCTCTCAATTGGCCTGATGAGTCAGGCGGCAACGCTTGTCTCGTTTATCGCCATTCTCTGGGCGATCTCGAGTGGTTTCACTTTCCCAGGAACGGATTTTGTCGTGCCGGGCCTACTGGTGTGGGTGTGCTTGCTTTATGCAGTCTTGGGTACCTGGATCACACACCTGCTTGGGCGGCCTCTTATTGGGCTTTACTTCAATAGGGAGCGTGTTGAGGCGGATTACCGCTTCTCATTGGCGCGCCTTCGCGAATACAGCGAACAAGTTGCTCTTCTCTCCGGCGAGCGAGCGGAAAGAGAAGCACTCGCCCATGGCTTCGGGAAGATCGTCAATAACTTCATGCAGATCGTTATTCGCCTTCTCAAGCTGAGAACTTTCACGTTCTCATATTTCCAGGCGAATGTGGTGGTGCCCTACATTTTGACGGCACCGTACTACTTCGCCGGCAAGATCACGCTGGGCCAGATGCAGCAGGTGGTGGGCGCCTTCTCGCAAGTGGGCGATGCTCTGACATACTTCATTCAGATCTACACCACGCTCGCCGACTATAAGGCAGTGCTCGACCGTCTCACCACCTTCGAGGGTGCGATCGCATCGGCACAGCGTGTGGGTGGCGAGAGCAAGCTTGCGATCACGCCTGCAGCCAGCCGTGAATTGCGCCTTAGAGATGTTAACGTGCGCCTGCCCGATGGCCGCGCGCTCATGCACACGGATAACCTTGCTTTCCGTCCCGGAGAGCGCACGCTGATGACGGGGCCATCCGGTTCCGGCAAATCGACCCTGTTCCGCGCCATTGCAGGCATCTGGCCTTTCGGTGAAGGTGAGGTGGCAGTGCCCGCAGGACAGAGCATGATGCTGCTGCCGCAAAGACCCTATGTTCCCATCGGCACTTTGCGTGATGCGGTGACCTATCCCGGTGAAACCAATGCCTACAGCGACGCTGAGATTGCAGATGCCCTGCGTGCTGCGAAACTCTCGCAGATCGCCGACAGGCTCGATGAGGAGCGGGCCTGGGGGCAGACGCTTTCGCTCGGCGAGCAACAGCGTCTTGCGGTCGCGCGCGCGCTTCTCGCCAAGCCCGACTGGCTGTTCCTGGACGAGGCGACCGCGGCGCTCGACGAGCCGACGGAGGCAGAGATCTATCAGGTGATCAAGGAGAAGCTGCCGCAAACGACCGTGGTCTCCATCGGCCATCGCTCGACGCTTCTGAACTATCACGACCGCCGCATCGATCTGAAGCGGGCAGAGAACGGTCTGGCGACCCCCGTCGACATGATGCAGCCGCAGCCTGCGGAGTAACAACCATGTCATCCCGGGCGGCGTAAGCCGATCCGGGATCGGATTCAGGATGAGGCGCTACTCTCGTCATGCGATCCCGGATCTGCGCTTCGCTTCGTCCGGGATGACCCTTCATCAAAAGAAAAAGGCCGGCAGCGATGCCGGCCTTTTTCATGAAGGGATGCCTGTCTTACAGCGCGCGCTCGAGGCGCAGCTCGCCGGTCTGGCTCTTGATGATCAGGGTGCGGCCCTGAATGTCCCACTTGCCGGAGGTGCGCAGGGCCATGAGGAAGGCCTGCTCGGTTGCCATGGCGGCCTTGTCGCAGTTCTTCTTCGTCAGGGCGAAGGGCGCAACCGCCAGGCCCTGCTCACGGAGCGGGTAGGCGGTGGTGGAGTAGTTGTTGCAGCCGGAGAAGCCGGTGGCGCGCATCTGGTCGTCGAGCTTGAAGCTCGGACGCTCGCCGCCGCCAAAGGGCTTGCCGTTCAGGGTCACGGCGACCCAGGACGAGCCCAGGGGGAAGACCTTGCCTTGGCCGCCCGGCTGTGGAACCGCCTTGTTGTCCACCTGGCGGGTCGGGCCCGCGGGACGACCGAGTGTTGCCGCCGACTGGGCATAGGCCACGGAAGCGGTAGCGGTGAAGGCCGTCAGGAGTGCTGCCAATCGAAGGGCGTTCATGGGAACCTCTTCATCGTAAAAAACGCCGGAACCATAAGAGGCCTTGACCGTGGAGGCAACGCCTTGAGTGATATTGTCCTAGGGCATCGGCTCCAAAAGGGGAATGCGCTTTTAGGTCCAATGCCGAAGCAACCATTGCCACAGGAAAGCTGAAGCCTCGCTGAAGAGGCTCCAGGCTTTGGCCCATCAGCCGATCCGCCTCAGAAGCCGCTCGGTGAGGGCATTGGTGGGGCGGAACAGGTAGTCGAAGGTGCGGATCGTGATGTCCTGGGCTCCGAGCTCCTGTAGGGCAGCCACCATGTCGAACATCGATGAGGCCGGGCAATGGAGCACCACCTCGCGCCCGGCCGGAGAGCCATAGGGCAGGCTGGCGCCGAGGCCCTGGGCGATGGCGGGGAGCGCGGAGGCCCTGGATGGGTCGAGGGAGGCGCGGATCTCACGGCTGTCCCTGGCCTCTTCCTCCGCTGTGATGCGTGTCAGCACGGATTTGGCGGCGGTCCGCGCCCGCTCGGACCAGGGTGCTCGGGCAGAGGCCACGAGATTGGCCTCGGAGCGCAGCATCACCCCATCGTCGAGGATCTTCAGGGCATTGGCGGCGAGCGTCGCGCCGGTCGTGGTGATGTCCACGATCAGCTCCGCCGAGCCCGCGCCCGGTGCGCCTTCCGTCGCGCCCAGGCTCTCGACGATGAGATAATCGGCGATGCCCTTCTCCGCGAAGAAGCGGCGGGTGAGGTTCACGTATTTCGTAGCGACCCGCATCTTGCGGCCATGGCGGGCGCGAAGGTCTGCGGCCACCTCGTCGAGATCAGCCATGTTGCGCACGTCGATCCAGGCCTGCGGTACGGCTACCACCACATTGGCATTGCCGAAACCGAGCGGGGTGAGGATCTCGACAGCTTCATCCGCGTCGGGAATCTGCTCGCGGATCAGGTCCTCTCCGGTGATGCCGAGATGTGCCGCGCCGGTGGCGAGCTGGTTCACGATCTCGGAGGCCGAGAGGAAGGCCACCTCCACGTCGGGCACGCCCTTCAGCGTGCCGCGATAATCGCGTGCGCCACGTGACTGGGAGAAGACGAGGCCCGCGCGGGCGAAGAACGCGGCCGCGTTCTCCTGCAGGCGGCCTTTGGAGGGCACCGCCAGGATGAGAGGGGAATCGGTCATCAGGGCCTCCCCACGATGCGGTCGAGCCAGAAGGAGCAGCCCACCGCCGGGATCGGGCTGTCTGCGCCCAGATGCTCCAGCAGGCGGTCATAGCGTCCACCGCCCACGATAGGCTTGCCGTCGCTGCGGCGCGGGTCCTGCACCTCGAAGATGAAGCCCGTGTAATAATCGATATTGCGGGCGAAGGTGGCGGCAAACGAGAAGGCACTCACATCGAGCCCGCGCGCGGCCATGAAGCCGGTGCGTTCCTCGAAGAGGCCGACGGCCGCATTCAGGTCGAGCCCCGCATCGCGGGCGAGCAGGCGCACGGCATCCGCCGCTTGGTCAGGATCGCCGGAGATGGCGAGGTAGCGCTCCAGCACCGCCCGCGCCTCGTTCGAGAGAACAGTGCGGTTGGCCGCGCGGGCCAGGAAGCGCTCGGCGATCTCGCCTGCGCTGCGGCCGCCGACGGTCGCAATGCCGGCAATCGAGAGGATGTCTTCCACGAAGGCTTTCGCCGCCTGAGGAGCCTGTCCCTCGATGGCGGCGAGAAGGCCCGCATGTTCCTGGGCGCTCTGGAACTCTGTCTCGGAAAGGCTGGCGAGCCCCTGGCCGGAAACGATGGCGCGGATCACCCGGCGCTTGGCCGCAGGGGCGACGCCCAGCGCATCGATAAGGGCATGGAGCAGGCCCATGTCGCCGAGCTTCACGGAAGGCGCCGGACCGCCGATCAGGCTGAGGCCTTCGAGGGCAAGGCTAAGGATTTCGGCGTCAGCGGCGGCGATATCCGTCCGGCCGATGGATTCGAGGCCTGCCTGCAGGAACTCGCCGCTCTCATTGGGGCGCATGCGGAAAACGGGGCCGCCATAGGAATAGCCGGAGGGCCTGGCGCCGCGGGAGCTGAGATGCTGGAGACAGACGGGAATGGTGTATTCGGGCCTGAGGCACAGTTCCGTGCCCGAGGCGTCCTGCGTCACGAACATGCGCCGCCGGATATCCTCGCCCGAAAGATCGATGAACACGTCCGCCGGCTGCAGAACCGGCGGCTCGATACGCGCATAGCCCTCGCGCTCGAAGAGCCCGATCAGCGCAACAATGGCATCCGTCTCCGTCACTGGCGTCGCCCAAATCCTTGTGGTCGCATGCTCTCTAGCAATGCCGGGCCGGGAAGGCGAACGTTTTCAGTGGGAAGGGTGAACGGAGGGGGGCTTGTCGAGGAAGCCGTCATCCCGGACGCCGAAGGCGAGCCGGGATCGGTTGACAAGAATGACGCTCCATTCGGGCCCCGATCCCGGATCTGCGCTACGCTTCGTCCGGGATGACACTAGAAAAGGGCCATCAACCCTTATGGGCCGTGTCGCTCTTCTTCGAGGTCTTGCGCTTGCTGTGATCGCTGGAGCGGTGAACGTATTTCACCTTCTTTGCCTCGCTCTTGCCGCGCTCCTCGCCGCCTTCATCACCCGTGAGGTTAGCGGGCAGGAAATGGCGGGCGGCTTCCGTCACCACATTCGCGACGGCGCCTGCGGCGGTCTGGGTCAGGTCCGCTCCCTGCGAGCCGGCATTCTTCGCGGCGACCCCGGCCTTCTTGGCGGTGCGGGTCTGGGTGAGGGCGGCAGCGGCAGCGCCTGCTGCGGCGATCAGCGCATCCGCCAGGATTTCCCGGCCGAGATTCGTGTTGATCAGATCCATCAGGCCCGATTTCTTGGCGGTCTTCGCCAGCTTCGCGCCCGTGCTCTTCTTATTACTGCTCTTCTTATCCTTGCTCTTTGCCTTCGGCATAAGTGTCTCCTGATAGTCAAGCTTCAGGAGACAACCCGGAGAAAAGCAAAGCGGTTCCAGCTTGCGTCGGACTCAGCCGAAATGCCGCGCCAGAACCTCGCGCACCGCTTCCACTATCTTGCTCTCGGCCACGGAGAACTGGGCGGGGCGGGCGGCCTTCCATTCCTCGTTGGAGGAAATGGCGGCAGCGGCCTTCGCGCCCTCGATCAGGTCCTTGATCTCGACCTCGCCGCGCTCGCGCTCGTTGGAGCCCTGGATGATCACGCAGGGGCTCTGGCGGCGGTCGGCATATTTCATCTGGGCCTTCATGCCCGACGAGCCGAGATAGAGTTCCGCGCGGATGCCGGCCTGACGCAGGGTCGAGACCATGCGCTGGTAGGCGGCGATCTGGTCCTTGTCCATCACGAGCACCACCACCGGGCCGGGCTTCTCAACACCCGAGACGATGGGGCTTTTGACCATCTGCAGCGCCGAAAGCAGGCGCGAGACGCCGATGGAGAAGCCGGTTGCCGGAACGGGCTCGGAGCGGAAACGGCCCACGAGGCCGTCATAGCGCCCGCCGCCGCCGACCGAGCCGAAGCGCACGGGGCGCCCATCCTCGTCCTGCACCTGGAAGGTCAGTTCCGCCTCGTAGACGGGGCCTGTGTAGTATTCGAGGCCGCGCACGACGGAGGGGTCGATAGTCACGCGCTCTTCATAACCGGATGAGGCGATGAGCGATGCGATCTCGGCAAGCTCGTTTGCGCCCTCAAGCCCGCGCTCAGAAGAACCCACGACCTTGCGCAGATTCTCGACCGTCGCTGCGTTGTTCGCGCCCTTGGCGGCAGTGAAAGCAAGCACGCGCTCGATGGCCTCAGCGGAAAGCTCAGCGCCCTTCGTGAAGTCGCCGCTCTCGTCCTTGCGGCCTGCACCGAGCAGCTGGCTCACACCCTCGGCACCGAGGCGATCGAGCTTGTCGATGGCGCGAAGTACAGTCAGGCGCTGACCTGCCTTGTCCTCGCCACCGAGGCCGATGGCTTCGAGCACGCCGTCGAGAACCTTGCGGTTGTTGATCTTGATGATGAATTCGCCACGCTTCAGCCCAAGCTTTTCGAGCGTGTCGGCGGCCATCATGCAGATTTCCGCATCCGCTGCGACGGAAGCTGCGCCCACCGTGTCGGCGTCGAACTGCATGAACTGGCGGAAGCGGCCCGGACCCGGCTTTTCATTGCGGAACACCCAGCCCGCGCGATAGCTGCGATAGGGCTTGGGTAGGACATCGAAGTTCTCGGCCACATAGCGGGCAAGCGGCGCGGTCAGGTCATAGCGCAGCGACAGCCATTGCTCGTCATCGTCCTGGAACGAGAATACACCTTCGTTGGGCCGGTCCTGATCGGGCAGGAACTTGCCGAGCGCATCCGTGTACTCGACGAAGGGCGTCTCGACGCCCTCGAAGCCGTAGAGCTCATAGGACTCGCGGATCGCGGCCAGCATGCGCTCGGTGGCGGCGAGATCGGCGGGAGTGCGGTCGGCAAAGCCGCGCGGTGCGCGAGCCTTGATCTTGTCGGCCTTGGACATGGTTTAACAGCAGCCGTTTAAATGAGAAAAACGTGCTGCGGTCTAACCCGTGAGGGCCGGAGGGGCAAGGGTTGTTGCGACTTGCGCGAGAACCCGTCATCTCGCGAAGGAAGAGATCCAGAACCGCAAGGCTTCCAGGCGACACCGCTCCAGAATGGGTGGTGCAGGCCAGTCAAGCCCGGCCTTGTTGGGCGATGGAAAGATGATGTCAAAGAGCGAGCGGGAATGGCCTCGCGAGCTGTGTGCTCCGAGGTATGGGGTGAGGGAGACGCGAGAGGTCGTCCGGCTCGCTATGGAATGAGTGAAGAACCTGACGGCCCCTCGCGCACGGTTCTTTTAGGCGTTCATCGTGTCTTGCAACGATGGGCCTCCTGGCCCGGCTTGCGAGACCGAACCAGGACCGTTCCCGGCTCCATCATTCACGACGCCTCGCGAGCGCGCCCCTCATCGAGCCAGGACACTCCACATATAGCCAAGGTTAGGAGGATTGTCAAGAACAAAAGCGGAACATTGATCCCAGGGCGTCATCCCGGACGGCCTCAGCCGAGCCGGGATTGCGGGCAGGATGGGGCGCAGGTCACCTCTCCCGTGCGGGAGAGGTCGACGCACGGTAGTGCGGCGGGTGAGGGCCACCGCCCTCTCCGGAGAGACCTGTAACCCCTCACCCGGACCTGCGGTCCGACCTCTCCCTCAGGGAGAGGTATCCCGTGCCATTCTCGTCCGACGATCCCGGATCGGCTTTCGCCGTCCGGGATGACGCTTGTCATGGGAGATCAGGCGACGGCCTTGATCACCTTGGTGAGCTTGTCGACGATCTCGCCGATCTGCGTTTCGGTGATGATGAGCGGCGGGGAAAGGGCGATGGTGTCGCCGGTGATGCGCATCATCAGGCCGTATTCGTTGAAGGCGCGGTCCATGGCCTCGAAGGCGCGGGCGCCGACGGCGTCCGGACGCGAGGCGAGGTCGATGGCGCCGACGAGGCCGATGGTGCGGATGTCGAGCACGTTCGGCAGGCCTTTCAGCGAGTGGATCGCATCGGCCCAGACCGGCTCCAGCGTCTTCGCGCGCTCGAAGAGCTTCTCGTCGCGGTAGACATCGAGCGTCGCGAGCGCGGCGGCGCAGGCGAGCGGGTGGCCGGAATAGGTGTAGCCATGGAACAGCTCGATCATGTGCTCCGGGCCCTTCATGAAGGTATCGTAGATTCCTTCACGAACGATCACGCCGCCCATGGGCACGGTGCCGGAATTCACGCCCTTGGCGAAGGTGATCATGTCCGGGATCACGCCGTAGCGCTCGGCGGCGAAAGCGGTGCCAAGGCGGCCGAAGCCCGAGATCACCTCGTCGAAAATCAGCAGGATGCCGTACTTGTCGCAGATCTCGCGCAGGCGCTTGAGATAGCCCTTCGGCGGCGGCAGCACGCCGGTGGAGCCGGCCATGGGCTCCACGATCACGGCGGCGATGGTGGAGGCATCGTGCAGGGCGACGATGCGCTCGAGATCGTCCGCGAGATGCGCGCCCCATTCCGGCTCGCCGCGCGAGAAGGCCTGCTCGGCACGATTATAGGTGTGGGGCAGGTGGTCGACGCCCGCGAGGAGCGTGCCGAAGAACTGGCGGTTCTTCACGATGCCGCCGACCGAGATGCCGCCGAAGCCGACGCCGTGATAGCCGCGCTCGCGGCCGATCAGGCGCGTCTTGCTGCCTTGACCCTTCGCGTTCCAATAGGCCAGCGCCACCTTGAGGGCGGTATCCACCGCCTCGGAGCCGGAGTTGCAGAAGAAGACGTGGTTCAGGTCGCCGGGCGCGAGCTGGGCGATGCGGGAGGCCGCCGCGAAACCTTTGGCGTGGCCGAACTGGAAAGCGGGGGAGTAGTCGAGCTCGGCGGCCTGGGCCTGGATCGCCGCGATGATCTCGTCGCGGTTATGGCCGGCATTACAGCACCAGAGACCAGCGGAGCCGTCGATCACTTCGCGTCCATCGGGCGTGTAATAATACATGTCCTTGGCGCGGGCGACCATGCGGGGACGTTGCTTGAACGAACGGTTCGCCGTGAACGGAAGCCACCAGGCCTCCAGGTCGTTAGGTGATGAAATGTCGTTGGCGGCCCGAGACTGAGCGGTCATTTTATTCCCCAAAAAGACTTTGCGCGGGGAGCCTATCAGCCGTTCCTGAAAGCCGCAAAAGGAACTTTCTGGGAATATTTCGACCCGCGTCGGGGTCATCCTGTCATGGCATGGGCCTCGTATCCCGCCGCATCGAGAGCACGGGCTATCTCGACGCTCTGGGCCTGGGTCATCACGTGCACCCGGCCATGCTCCAGGTCAACCTCGACCTTGGCTGTGGGGTCCAGGCGCTGGATCGCCTTGGTCACTGCATTGACGCAGCCCTGGCAGGTCATGCCATCGACCTTCATCAACAGGTCCTTGCGGGGTTCTTCCATGGAGGCTCCTCTCAAAGCTGTGCGTTTCCGGCAACAGAAGGGCAGTAAAGCTGTCTATTGTTGCAATGCAACGCTTGTGGCCTGAGTCATGACCGTTACAACATCGTTGCATTACTGATTCGCATATTTCGAACCAGGGGAGCGGGGGCGCCCATGGTGACCGACAAGGTTCACATCGATAAGGAGCTGAGGGCGAAATTGTTCGCTCTTGCGCTCGCCAGCCTTGCCATGACGGGCGCAGCCATCGGCCTTTTGCCGACGGAAGCCTTGCTGCCGCTTGTCGCCTTCTTAGGGATCGCTGCCTCCGCAGGCCTTGTCCTGGCATGGAAAAAGGCTGAGGCAGCATCGGAACTCGCCCGGCAGGCCGCCGATGATCTGGCTATCGTTACAGAGCGACTGGCTCGTATCGAGGGCCTCCTCCAAAACCCGGCAGCAACCCCGGCCCTGCGCACCACCATGGCGGAGGTCACCGGCACGGTGGGCCTTCTCGGCGGCGTGGTGCGCGAACTCGCCAAGAATGTCGCTGCCCAGAACCGGGACGTGGCCGAGCTGAAGGGGAGCCTCCAGGCTGCTCCTCAGGTGGAGCAGGCCAAACCCGCTCCCGTCATGCTGCCTCAGACTGTCGAAATGAACCGTCCGGCGCCTCAGGCCGCGCCGCGCAAGGCGGCGGAGGACGAGTTGCGCCGGATGCGCCTGATCATGCAGGCCTTCGAGGCCGATGGCATCGAGCTCCATCTGCAGCCCATCGTGTCGCTGCCCCAGCGCAAGATCCGCTTCTACGAGGCTCTGGCGCGCCTGCGTCTCGCCGATGGCACGCTGCTCGGTCCTGCAGAATTCCTCGGCGTTCTCGAGCGCCTCGGTCGCGCGCCGGAATTCGACCGCCGCGTCCTCAACCGCGCCATGGCGGTAGCCTATCACCTCATCACCAAGGGCAGCGAGGCCATCGTCGGCGTGAACCTGACGCCGCACTCGGTGCGCGAGCCGGGCTTCCTGTGGTCGCTGACGGGATTGATGAATGCCGCTCCCGAGGCCCTGGGCAAGGTGGTGCTCGAATTCCCGCAGGAATGCTGGCGTGACCTCGATGCCGATCAGAAATCGGCGCTTGCCGCCCTGCGCGACAAGGGCGTGCCGCTTGCCCTCGATACGGCCACGGATCTGCGCTTCGAGGCGCGGGAGCTGGCCGATCTCGGCTGCCGCTTCGTGAAATTCCCGGCCGAGCTTCTCGTCGCCGCCGAGCAGGACGACAACCACCGTTACGGGCCTGAACTCGGAGTGCGCGATTTCGCCTCCGCGCTGCGCCGCGAGGGCATCAGGCTGGTGGCCGAATATGTGGAGCGCGAGGATATCGTGCCCGCTCTCGCTGAGATCGGCGTGCCGCTGGCGCAAGGCTTCGTCTTCGCAGCCCCTCGCGCCGTCAAGGCCGAGGTTCTGGGAGGGGCTGCCCCGGAGAGTGCACAGCCGCTGCTGCGCCGGGCCGGTTGACTTAAGGGCCGCAAGGGCCTACCCGCCGGGTTCATCCATGGAGCTGGATTGCCGCATTTTTGGGCGGCAAACCGGAACCACTTTGCCGAAAAATGCTCTAGCGAGATCCCATGACAGCCTCTTCCCGTCCCGCTCTCGTCGAGGGCCTGAAATCTCTTGCCGAGAATTACGACCTCATCCTGTGTGACGTCTGGGGCGTGCTGCATAACGGCGTTAAGGCCTATGAATCCGCAGGCGATGCCCTGACGCGCTTCCGCGAGAAGGGCGGTCGTGTTGTCCTTGTCTCCAACGCGCCGCGCCCCGGCTCTTCCGTGGGCACGCAGCTCGACGGCTTCAAGGTGCCACGCACGGCCTACGACGCCATCGTCACGTCGGGCGACTTGACGCGCCTTGCCATCGAGGAGCGCATCGACAGGGTCGTGAACCATATCGGCCCCCCGCGCGACATGCCGATCTACAACGGGCTCGACGTGCGCTTCGGCTCCATCGAGGAGGCTGATTACGTGGTCTGCTCCGGTTTCGATGACGACGAGCATGAGACCGTCGAGAATTATCGCGACCGCCTCGAGGCGATGTTGCGCCGCGACCTGCTGATGGTCTGCGCCAATCCCGATCTCATCGTGGAGCGCGGCCACATGATCCTGCCCTGCGCCGGCGCGCTGGGCCTCGCTTACGAGGAGATGGGCGGCACCGTGTTCTACGCCGGAAAGCCTCATGCGCCCGTCTACGAGAAGGCCCTCGCCGTTGCCTCGACCTTGAGCCATCGCACTATTTCGAAGAACCGCGTTCTGGCCGTGGGCGACGCCATCCGCACCGACATCGCGGGAGCTGTCGGGTTCGGTATCGACTCCCTGATGATCGCGCGCGGCATCCACGCGAAGGAACTCGGCCTCCACGAAGGCGATCTGGTTTCCGATCACGTGCAGGATTGGGCCGACCGCCAGACAGCGATGCCGACGGCGATCATGGACACGCTTACGTGGTAGGCGTGTCGCTCCTCCTTGACCCCGCTGCCGGTTGAGGTAGAGACCCGTCATGCCCTCCGACACGACTCCTTCCCCGGTTGCATCATCCTTCGCGGTTTGCCGCGATGGAGAGGCCGTGCCTGGGACGCTGAAAGGGGCGGTTGCCGCCATCGGCAATTTCGACGGCGTGCATCGCGGGCATCGCCATCTCATCGACATGGCCTTGACGTCCGGCAAGCCCGCCGCCGTGCTCACCTTCGAGCCGCATCCGCGCAGCTTCTTCCAGCCTGACAAGCCGCTGTTTCGCCTCACGCCAGAGGTAGTGAAGCTCGCGATCTTCGCGCGCCTCGGTCTCGCAGGTGCATTCGTACGTCGTTTCGATCATGCGCTCGCCGCGCTCAACGCGGAAGAGTTCGTGCACCTTCTCGCACACGAACTCCAATTATCCGGCGTCGTCATCGGTCACGATTTCCATTTCGGACGCGGGCGTGAAGGCAATCCCGCACGCATGAAAGAATTGTGCGACAAGCTCGGGCTTAAATGCTTCATCGCTCCGGCCATCGTGGAAGGCTCCGAACCCGTTTCCTCCAGCGCCATTCGCGCGGCCCTTGAAACGGGCGACATCGCCACGGCCAACAAGCTTCTGGGTTATCGCTGGTTCGTGCGCGCCGAGGTGCGCCACGGCGACAAGCGCGGACGCGATCTCGGCTATCCGACCGCCAACATGCGCCTGCCCGACGATTGCCGTCTGCATCACGGCATCTACGCGGTGCGGGCATCCGTTGATGGCAAATCCGTCGATGGTGTCGCAAGCTTCGGCCGCCGTCCGACCTTCGATAATGGCGCTCCGCTTCTCGAAACACATCTCTTCGGTTTCAAGGGCGATCTCTACGGGAAGACGCTCGATATCGAATTCATCGGCTGGATCCGCGGTGAGGAGCGCTTCGACAGCATCGATGCGCTGATCGCGCAGATGGATCGGGATTCGGCGCAAGCGAAACGCATGCTCGTCGAAGATCGAACGCCGTCGATGATCGCTTGATGTGCGTCATCCCGGACGGAGCGTAGCGGAGATCCGGGATCGTCGGCAGAATAAGGCACCATCTCGTCCAACGATTCCGGGTTCTGCTGCGCAGCCCCGGAATGACTGCAAGCAGGCTCACACCGCAGCTTTCAGCGCCTGAGCGGCCATCGCATATCCTCCCATCGCGCCATCGACGAAATGCACGTGATCGCTACGTGTGGGCGAGGGCACGAAGCACGTCATGAGAGCCGATTGTTGCCGGTGCAGGCCAAAGCGGGCGATGCCCTGTAGCCGCGCTTGCGACAGCAGGCCTTCCAAACGGTCGGCAAGGTTCGGTGTGCAATCCAGCGTCATGCGCAGGCCATCGTCGAATTTGCGGAAATCCGTATTCTCGACAAGCTGATCCTGATAGCGCACGGGGTCGAAGCGGCCGATGCGCCGTCCGAGTTTGAAGATTATGAAAGCGAGGAGACGATACGCCGCGAGTTTCGCCTTCGCGGCAAGATTCCCGCGCTTCAGGATTTTGGACTCGATGGAAAATCCCTGGAATGGATTGGCAAGAGGCAGGCCGCCTTCCGGAAGGGGGCGGCGAGCCTCCTTCGGATTGTCGGCGAGAGAAAGAACATCGGCGATGAGCCGGATGAAAGCGGTCTGGTCGCCGTTGGGAACAGGGATGACGATCAGCGAGAGAATGATGCCTTTTTCCGAGCGCAGCTCGTCGAACCCGCAGGACAGGCCCGTCAGGTCGGGCAGGGTACCGGGCGGCGCAGGCTGCACCGCGAAGGCGCCTTCCTTCATGCGCCGCTCGGCAAAACTCAAACCTCCACCGGAGAACATGGCGTAGGTCACGTCATGCGAGGCGGCGAAGCGCGCGATGCGCACGTCATAACCTGCTGCCCTGATTTCGGAGACAGGCACCATGGCCACGCGTAGGGTGAAGCCGAAAGAATCCCCGGCCCAGGCCGCAACAGCCGCCAGCACATCGCGCGCGAGATCGGATTGCTCCGGCGGCACGGCGAAGCTCGCGCCATCGCCGCCGAACACGAAAGGAAAATCCTGGTCGCCCAGCCGGTTCGACAAGGCAGCGATCAGGGAGGCCGCCGCCGTGTTGACCTCCTTGTAGCGACCCGCCGCGATGGCGGCGGTGGAGTTCACGATGTCGCTGAGGCCGAGAACCCAGCCCTCTGGCAGAGGCGTATAGACATCGGGATCGGTGAGCCTGGAAAAGGGGGCGACGACGGGCAGGCGGGCATAGAAGCCCGCATCGTTCTGCGTGTCGGCTTCCTGTCCGCCCGTGTCCATGGCCCCTAGCCCTGTACTTCGCCCTCGGGGGCGCCCCGGCCCAGGTCATCCGGAAGGGGATCGCCTTCGGCCACGAAGCGCATGGAGACAGAGTTCATGCAATAGCGCTCGCCGGTGGGGGGAGGGCCGTCGGGGAAGACGTGGCCGAGATGGCCCTCGCAACGGGCGCAGCGGATCTCGGTGCGGACCATGCCGTAGCTCGTGTCCCGCACGAAGGCGATGTGATCGCGGTCGATGGGGTCGAAGAAGCTCGGCCAGCCGGTGCCGGACTCGAACTTGGTGCCTGCATTGAACAGGGGCAGGCCACAGAGGCGGCAGCAATAGGTGCCCTTTTCCTTGGCCTCGTTGAAAATGCCGCAGAAGGGCCGCTCGGTGCCGTGGTCCAGAATGACGCGGCGCTCCTCCTCGTCGAGGTTGTCCACGAGGGCGCGGAACAGTTCGGGAGAGGGGGGCGTCAGGTCGAAGCCGGCGCGGGAGCGCTTGGCCGTCGGGGTGGTCGTGTCTGCCATGGGGTCAGTCCTGCCTGTCAGGGTTTCCGGCTCATAGATAGGGACGTTGAGCCCAAATCACCACGCTTTATTATCCGCCCCGGCGCTGCTAAAAGGCTCCCATGCCCATGGTTTTTCAGGCTCGACCCACGGCCGGCATCCGGCCCGCGCGAATTATCGGCCCGGCCCTCGCGTAACCCGCGAAGGTCCGGGATTGCTACCGTTCGCCTCAACTGAAAGCCTGAATAGAGCCCCAGGACCAGGGGCCGCTTGGATCGATTGACCGCTATGACCGATAAGCCCGAGAGCGCCGCTCGCGACTATTCCGAAACCCTGTTCCTGCCGCAGACCGAGTTCCCCATGCGCGCGGGCCTGCCCCAGCGCGAGCCCCAGTTCCTGGAGCGCTGGAACGAGATGAAGCTCTACGAGCGCCTGCGCGAGACCCAGAAGGGCCGCAGCCGCTTCGTGCTGCACGACGGCCCTCCCTATGCCAACGGCAACATCCATATCGGTCACGCCCTCAACAAGATCCTGAAGGACCTGATCGTCCGCTCCCAGGGCATGCTCGGCTTCGATTCCAACTACGTGCCGGGCTGGGACTGCCACGGCCTTCCCATTGAGTGGAAGATCGAGGAGGAGTATCGCGCCAAGGGCAAGAACAAGGACGAGGTTCCGATCGTCGAGTTCCGCCGCGAATGCCGCGCTTTCGCCGAGAAGTGGATCGACGTGCAGCGCGAGGAGTTCAAACGCCTCGGTGTCGGTGGCGATTGGTCGAACCCGTATCTGACCATGAGCTACGACGCGGAAGCGCAGATCGCTCGTGAGATCATCAAGTTCGCAGTAAGCGACCAGCTCTATCGCGGCTCGAAGCCGGTGATGTGGTCGTCGGTCGAAAAGACCGCGCTTGCTGAAGCGGAAGTGGAGTATCAGGAGAAGACCTCCACCACGATCTGGGTGAAATTCAAAATCACCAACACGCTCGATGGCGATCTCGACAATGCATCAGTGGTGATCTGGACGACGACTCCCTGGACGATCCCGGCGAACCGCGCCATCGCTTATGGCGAGGGCATCGCCTACGGTCTCTACAAGGTCACGGAAGCAGCTGACGACAATTGGGCGAAGGTGGGCGACCGCCTCGTGCTCGCCGACAAGCTCGCCGCCGATGTGTTCGCGGCAGCCCGCGTTGCCGGTTACGAGCGCGTGAAGGATGTGCTGCCGGTGATGATCGAGCGCTGCGCGCATCCGTTCCGCGGCATCGAGGGCGGCAACGGCTATTGGGATTATCCAGTGCCGATGCTGGTCGCCGATTACGTCACCGACGATGCGGGCACGGGCTTCGTGCACACCGCGCCCGGCCATGGCGCGGACGACTATAATACGTATGTGAAGCATCGCGATGTGTTCGCCGCCTGCGGCACGACGGAAGTGCCGCATACGGTGTCGCCGGATTCATCCTACTTCCCGAACATCCCGCTCTTTGCGGGCGAGCGCATCTATGACGACAAGGGCAAGGATGCGGGCGCCAATGAAGCCGTGATCAAGAAGCTCGTGGAAACGGGCGCTTTGATCGCGCGCGGTCGCCTGAAGCACCAATATCCACATTCCTGGCGCTCGAAGGGCCCGCTCATCTTCCGCAATACGCCGCAATGGTTCATTGCGATGGACAAGCCGCTCGATGGCAAGGGCGACACGCTCCGTCAGCGTGCTCTCGGCGCTATCGAGAAAACCCAGTGGGTGCCGGAATCCGGTGAGAACCGCATCAATGGCATGATCGCCAACCGCCCCGATTGGGTGGTGTCGCGCCAGCGCGCCTGGGGTGTACCGATTGCCGTCTTCGTGAAGAAGGGCACCAACGAGATCCTGAAGGACGACAGCGTCAACGAAGCCATTGCTGACGCTTTCGAGAAGGAAGGCGCGGATGCGTGGTATGCGGATGACGGCTCGCGCTTCCTGAAGGCCGGCGGCTACGACCTCAACGATTTCGAGAAGGTGAACGACATTCTCGACGTGTGGTTCGATTCCGGCTGCACGCATGCCTTCGCGCTCGAAAGGCGTCCCGATCTGCATGTGCGCCGCAAGGTCGATGGCGGCCCCGATCAGGTCATGTATCTCGAAGGTTCGGACCAGCATCGCGGCTGGTTCCACTCGTCGCTGCTCGAGAGCTGCGGCACGCGCGGTCGCGCGCCCTACGACATCGTCGTGACCCACGGCTTCACGCTGGACGAGCAGGGCCGCAAGATGTCGAAGTCCCTCGGCAACACGGTCGCGCCGCAAACCGTCATCAAGGAATACGGCGCGGACATCCTGCGCTTGTGGACGGCTGCCGTCGATTACTGGGACGATCAGCGCATCGGTCCCGAGATCATCAAGACGACGGCGGAAACCTATCGCAAGCTGCGCAACACGATCCGCTGGATGCTGGGCTCGCTCGCTCATTTCCGCGAGGCGGATAAGGTCGCCTACAAGGACATGCCGGAGCTGGAGCGTTTCGTGCTGCATCGCCTCGTCGAACTCGATGGCGAGATGCGCGAGGCTTATTCCACTTACGACTTCAAGCGTGTCGTGGCGTTGCTGAACTCGTTCATGACAACGGATCTGTCGGCATTCTATTTCGACATCCGCAAGGACACGCTCTACTGCGATCCGATCTCCAGCATTGCGCGCAAGAGCGCGCTCACGGTGATCGATCAGACCTTCCGCTGCGTGGTGGCCTGGATCGCGCCGATCCTCGCCTTCACGGCGGAGGAGGCGTGGCTTGAGCGCTATCCGAATGCGGAATCGGTGCATCTCGAAACTTTCCCGGAAGTGTCGGGCGAGTGGCGCAACGAGGCGCTGGCCGAGCGCTGGGCCAAGGTGCGCCGCGTGCGCCGCGTCGTCACCGGCGCGCTGGAGATCGAGCGTGCGCAAAAGCGCATCGGCGCGAGCCTCGAGGCGGCGCCCGTCGTGCATATTGCGGACGAGGATCTGTTCAAGGCCGTTCAGGGCCTCGACATGGCCGAGATCAGCATCACCTCCGCGATCCAGGTGGTGCAGGGCGAAGGCCCTTCGGATGCCTTCCGTCTCGAAGATGTGAAGGGCGTTGCCGTGGTGCCGGCCCTCGCCAAGGGCACCAAATGCGCCCGTTCCTGGAAGGTCACGCCGGATGTCGGCACCGATGCGGATTACCCGGACGTAACGCCCCGCGATGCGGCGGCTTTGCGTGAATGGGACCGGCTGAAGGCGGCTGCGGAATGAGCAAGGGTAACGGTCCGGATATGCCGGCTCCCGGGGCGAATGCTCCGGAGGCCGCTCCGCAGCGCCCCCGCGCTGCGGCCAAAACCCCTGCATCGAAGCCTCGTTCGCCCAAGGGCCGCGCCGCTCAGGCAGGCCTTTCGGCCGCTTCGATCATCGGCTTCGCGGCAGCTGTGATCACCCTGGTTCTCGATCAGGTCACGAAGATCTATGCTTTTCGGGTTCTCGACCTTCCGATCAACGAACCCCTGGTCCTGACGCCTTTCCTCAAACTCGTCGTGGTGTGGAACCGGGGGATTTCCTACGGCCTCTTCCAGCAGGACGGGGATTTGGGCCGCTGGATCCTCATCGTGTTGTCAATTCTGGCGGCTATCGGCCTGTCGGTCTGGATCCGCCGTACCAGGGCCAAGCTCCTCGGGGCTTCCCTGGGGCTCATCGTGGGCGGGGCCGTTGGGAACGTGATCGACAGGCTTTGGTACGGGGCGGTGTTCGATTTCATCCAGTTTCATATCGGGGATTGGTCCTGGTACGTATTCAACGTGGCTGATGCGGCCATCGTTGCGGGTGTAATCGGATTGCTCTATGACTCCTTCGTCCTGGAGCCGCGGCGGGGGCGCTGACCCTTAAGCTGCCTTATGTTCGCCTCAAAGAGCGATCAGGCGTTCCAGTATAAAGAGAAACAATGGTGGGTGTGCCATGAAGGGAATGAAAGTCTTTTGCCGCGCGGGAGCTCTTGCGCTCCTGTTCGCCGCTTCCTCCGCTTCGGCGCAGGAAGGCGAGGCCGTTAAGAGCCTGCTGGGCAGCATCGGCATCATCCCCAAGGAAAAAGAGCCGATCATCTATAACGAGCGCGCGCCTCTGGTGCTGCCGCCGAAGATGGACCTGCCGGCTCCCGCTCCCCAAGGCGCCGCCGAGGCCAATGCCAATTGGCCCAAGGACCCGGATCTGGCCGCCCGTCGCAAGGCTGCCATCGAGGCCAAGACGCCTTATACGAGCTCCGAGGTCTACAAGCACAACAGCGACAAGCCGCTCTCCATCGACGAGATCCGCGCCGGCCGTAATCCGAACAACCGCGTCAGGACCCCTGGTCTGGTGGGTGGTCAGGCCGAGAACAGCCGCATGACGCCGGATGAGCTTCGCTCCTTCGCGACTGACAAGAAGGCCGAACTTCAGGGCGATGGCCTGGAGCGCCGCTACCTGAGCGATCCTCCGCAGAACCTTCTCAAGGCCGCAGGTGGCATGCCCCTCAGGGCCTCTGCCGATCCTAAGCCGATGGGTGATCCGGATAGCCCGACGGCCTTCATCGAGCAGCAGCGGCGCCGTAATCAATAAGCTGCTGCCATTTTCCTTCTTCTTCAGGCGAACGGGTTACCCCCGCTTCGCCTGAATACGTTCTGGGGTATTGCAAAGCCAAGCCTGATCACGCTTTTTCGATGCCGACCATGTCGCACCGTGAAAATATCCTGCCTCGCTTGCGCACCCTCTCAATTGGACTATCCCCGTAGGGATTAACCTACGAAACGATTTTGAGCCTTTAAGGTTGAACCGTCATGAAGACTGCCTCCAAGCCCATCCTCAGAGTCGACGCCTCGTCCTTCGGGCGCACGGAAGGCGGTGGCCCCAACCTCTCTTCGTTCACCCTCGATAACGGACTCGACGTCGTCGTGATCCCGGATCACCGCGCGCCTGTCGTCACGCATATGGTGTGGTACCGCAATGGTTCGGCGGATGATCCGATCGGCCAGTCCGGCATCGCGCACTTCCTCGAACACCTCATGTTCAAGGGTACCGAGAAGCATCCCGCCGGTGAGTTCTCGAAAGTCGTTTCCGGCCTTGGCGGCCAGGAGAACGCGTTCACGTCGTTCGACTACACGGCCTATTTCCAGCGCGTCGCGCGCGAGAACCTGAAGGTCATGATGGAGTTCGAGTCGGACCGTATGACCAATCTTCTGCTCGAAGAGTCGGTGATCGGCCCCGAGCGTGACGTGGTGCTGGAAGAGCGCCGCATGCGCGTGGAGACCGATCCGTCCGCTCAGCTCTCTGAGGCCATGGCTGCTTCGCTTTTCGTGCATCACCCTTACGGCATTCCGATCATCGGCTGGATGCACGAGATCGAGACTCTCAACCGTGAGCACGCGCTCGATTACTACAAGCGTTTCTATACGCCGGAGAACGGCATTCTCGTCGTCGCGGGCGATGTCACCGCCGACGAAGTACGTCGCTTGGCGGATTCCACCTATGGCCGCATCGCGCCGCAGGGCAAGCGCCCGGTTCGCGTGCGGCCGCGCGAGCCGGAGCCCGTTGCCGCGCGCCACATCACGGTGGCCGATCCCAAGGTCGAGCAACCGACGCTGCAGCGGCTCTATCTTGTCCCGTCCTGCCGCACGGCTTCGCAGCGCGACTGCTACTCGCTCGAGCTTCTCGCGGAAGTGATCGGCGGCGGCCCGACCTCCTATCTCTACCGCAAGCTCGTCATGGAGCGTGGCATCGCGGTGAATGCCGGCGCTTGGTACATGTCTTCCGCCATGGAGGACACGCGCTTCTGCGTCTATGCGGTGCCGGCTGAAGGCGTCTCGCTTTCTCAGCTCGAAGAGGCCGTGGATCAGGTGCTCAAGACCGTCTCCGCTGAGGCTCTCGATTCCGATGCCATCGAGCGCGCCAAGACGCGTCTTGTGGCCGAGACGATCTATTCCACCGACAGCCAATCGTCGCTCGCGCGCATCTATGGCTCGGCTCTCGCCATCGGCGAGACGATCGAGGACGTGAACCGCTGGCCTGTCGAAATCGAGAGCGTGCTCAAGGAGGATCTTGCCTCCGCCGCCGAGCGCTATCTCATCGCCCGCCGTTCCGTGACGGGCTATCTGCAGAAGTCGGCATCCTGACCGCCTGCTTGAGATTAGAGGTAAAGATGACCGCTTCCATCGAAACCCTGTCCGCGTCGCCGACCAACGTGAAGGTTCTGACCTCCGCGCGCGGCGTAGAGGCATGGCATGTTGAATCCGATGTGGTGCCGCTGATTGCGGTCTCCTTCATCTTTGACGGCGGATCGGCGCATGATCCTGTCGACAAGCCGGGCGTGGCGCAGATGCTGGCGCGTTTGCTCGACGAAGGTGCGGGCGAATACGATTCAGACGCCTTCCAGGAGCGTTTGGCTGCGCGCGCCATCGAGCTCTCGTTCAACGCCGGCAACGATGCCATCGGCGGCTCGCTGAAGACGCTCGTCAAGCATGCGGACGAAGCTTTCGAATTGCTGCGTCTCGCGCTCGTCGAGCCGCGCTTCGATAACGACGCCATCGAGCGCGTGCGTGCGCAGACCATCGCGGGCCTGCGCTATCAGCAGAACGATCCGGGCGTGATGGCAACCCGCCGCTTTTTCGACGAGGGTTTTGCAGGTCACGCTTACGGACGCCCCACTTCCGGCACGCCGGAGAGCGTGGCCGCGATCACGCGCGACGATCTTATCGCCATGCATCGCACCATGATCGCACTTGGGCGCGTGAAGATCGCCGTCGTCGGCGCCATTGATGGCGATAATCTGTCGGTGCTGCTCGACAAGGTGTTCGGCGCACTGCCCGAGACAAAGCCGCTCCCCATCATTCCCCATGCCGAGCTGCAGAAGATCGGCTCGCGCATCGTGGTGGATATCGATGTGCCGCAATCGGTGATCCGTTTCGGCACGCCCGGCATCGCCTGGCGCGATCCTGGATTCATCCCGGCCTATGTGCTCAACCATATCTATGGCGGCGGCTCCTTCACGTCGCGTCTCTTCCAGGAAGTGCGCGAGAAGCGCGGTCTTGCCTATAGCGTCGGCACGTCCCTCGTGAGCTACCGCGCCGCCGCCATGACTTGGGGCTACACGGCGACCAAGAACGAGCGCGTGGTGGAATGCCTCGACGTGATCGCTGGCGAGATGGCGCGCCTCAAGGAAGAGGGCCCCTCCGACGAGGAGCTGCAAAAGGCGAAGGATTACCTGATCGGTTCCTATGCGCTCGGCTTCGACACCTCGACCAAGATCGCCCATACGCTCGCGCAGATCGCCTTCGAGGGCCTGGGCGTCGATTACATCGCCCGCCGCAACGCCCTGGTGGCTTCCGTCAGCCAGGCCGATATCCGCGATGCCGCCCAGCGCATCTTCGGCGACGGCCGGATGCTCACCGTCATCGCAGGACGGCCGACGGGACTGTGATGCGACATCCGTATCGAGCGATTGAGGAGCCCATGGGCTCCTTTTTCGTTTCTAAGACGGAATGGCCGGCCATATGGGTTTTCCCCATCCTCTAGCCGTGCCCCTCTCTCTGCCCTAAAGTTCCGCTTCTCTTCAAAACGAGTCGGAGTACCCGCATGGCCCTGCAGCAATCGATTGATCTTGCCCTGGAATCCTCGATCGGGGAGGGCGGTCTTTCGCAAGGTGCTTTCGAGGCGGCTCTCGAGGCCGTTGGACAGGCCATGAAGCGGCTGTCCGATGACGATGCGTCAGGTCGCCTGCCGCTGCTGCACATGCCCCGCACGACGGATGATCTGACCGCCGTCAAGGAAGCCGCGGCATGGCTTCGCCGGGATGCGACGGATGTGGTGTTCCTCGGCACCGGCGGCTCGAGCCTGGGCGGCCAGACGCTTGCTCAGCTCAAGGATTATGCCGTGCCTGGCGCGGGCCGCTTCACCGAGAGCCCGCGCGTCCACTTCCTTGATAATCTGGATCCTCTCACTTTCGACCACGTGCTGCACAAGCTGCCGCTGTCCTCCACGCGCTTCGTGTCGATCTCCAAATCCGGCGGCACGGGCGAGACGCTCATGCAGACCATCGCCGTGCTCTCAGCCCTCGACAAGGCAGGCCTGAAGGCGCTGCCGAAGGATACTTTCCTTGGCCTGTCCGAGCCGCGCAAAGAAGGTGGCCGCAATGCTCTTCGCGACCTCCTGGAGCCGGAGGGCGTGCGTTTCCTGGAACATCACACCGGCATCGGCGGTCGCTATTCCGTGCTCACGAATGTGGGCTTGCTGCCCGCTGCCGTGCTGGGCCTCGACATCGCGGCCATCCGCGCGGGCGCGGCGGAAGCCTATGCACCGTTCCGTGACGGCTTGGCCGCCAAGGATGCGCCCGCTGCCGTGGGTGCTGCGCTGAACGTGGCTGCAGCCCGCGAGGGCAAGGGCATTGCCGTCACCATGGCCTATGCCGACCGCCTGGAGCGCTTCACCCGCTGGTGGGTGCAGCTTTGGGCCGAAAGCATCGGCAAGGACGGCAACGGCACGCAGCCCGTGGCCGCCATCGGCCCGGTCGACCAGCACAGCCAGCTCCAGCTTTATCTCGCAGGCCCCAACGACAAGCTCTTCACGGTCATGACTACGGGCGTGGCGGGGCAGGGGCCGATGATGGACGAGAAGCTCGCCAAGCGCGCCGGCGAGCCGGGCTTCGGCGGCAAGCGCATCGGCGATCTCGTGGCGGCGCAGGGCCGCGCTACCGCCGACACCCTGGCCAAGAACAGCCGCCCCACCCGCCGTATCCATATCGAAAAGCTCGATGAGCGGGCCGTCGGCGAGTTGCTGATGCATTTCATGCTGGAGACGATCCTCACCGGCTATGCGCTCGGCGTCGATCCGTTCGACCAGCCCGCCGTGGAAGAAGGCAAGATCCTCGCCAAGCAGTACCTGGCTCAGGGCTAAAAGTTCAGCGTCATCCCGGACGGCGTCAGCCGATCCGGGACCGCGTGCCGGATAAGGCGCCATTCTCGTCCAACGATCCCGGGTTCTGCTGCGCAGCCCCGGGATGACCACGGTGGATGAGCAGGGGAATAACGTCGCGGCTTCTGGCATCGGCCGCGTTCGATCCCTATTTTAAGCCTTCCCGAATCCCTGTTCAGAAGCGCCTCATGCTTGTCCGCCGCCTCGATCCCATTCTCGTCGACCGCATCGCCGCGGGCGAGGTTGTCGAGCGCCCGGCTGCTGCCGTGAAGGAGCTCGTCGAGAACGCCGTCGATGCGGGTGCCTCATCCATCGAGATCACGGTGGAAGCGGGCGGACGCCGCCTGATCCGCATCATCGACGATGGCCAGGGTATGACGCCTGACGACCTGGAGCTCGCCGTCGAACGGCACGCGACCTCCAAGATTCCCGACGGCGATCTTTTCTCGATCAACACGCTGGGTTTCCGGGGCGAGGCGCTGCCCTCCATCGGCGCGGTGGCGCGTCTTGCGATCACCACGCGCACAGCGGATGCCGAGACCGGCTCCATGATCGTGGTCGAGGCCGGTGTGAAGCATCCCGTGCGGCCCGCTTCCGCTCCCAAGGGCACGCGCGTCGAAGTGACGGATCTTTTCGCCGCCACACCCGCGCGCCTGAAATTCCTGAAGAGCGACCGTTCCGAAGCACAGGCCGTGGCGGAGATCGTGAAGCGCCTCGCCATCGCGCATCCGACCGTGCGCTTCACTCTTTCGGGTGAGCACATCACTGCCTTCACCTATCCGCCAGAAGAGCCCGGCGAGCATGGTTTCCTGCGCCGTCTCTCGCGCGTGCTCGGCTCCGACTTCCACGAGAACGCCATGTCCATCGGCGTCGAGCGCGAAGGCGTGCGGCTCACGGGTTTTGCGAGCCTGCCCACCTATCATCGCGGCACGTCGACTTCGATCCATTTCGTGGTGAATGGGCGTCCCGTGCGCGACAAGCTCCTGCTCGGCGCTGTGCGCGGCGCCTATGCGGACGTGATGGCCTCCGACCGCCATCCGGTGCTCGCCATGATGATCGATCTCGATCCGCGCGCGGTGGACGTGAACGTGCATCCGGCGAAAACGGAAGTGCGTTTCCGCGATCCTGCTTTCATGCGCGGCTTCGTGGTGGCTGGGATCAAGGAAGCGATCAACCGCTTCGGCATGCGCGCGTCATCGACTGTGGGCACGCGCACGCTGGAGAGCCTGCGCCCGCAAGGTGCGCTGCCTTCGCACGGGTCTTACGGTCATCATCGTCCTTCCATCATCCGTCCATCGAGCGGCTTCGCCAATTGGCAGGCGCCGCTCGATCCTGCTCCGCAATCGTATGCGCCTGCATCCGGCCTTGCGGAGGCGCAGGCGCATCTGCCTGATCTCGCGATGCCTTCCGCCGACAGCCGCGCGACACTGACCGATGTCGCGCCGGAAATGGAGGCCGCGCCCCTCGGCGCAGCGCGCGCGCAGGTGCATGGTACCTACATTGTCGCGCAGACGCAGGACGGCATCGTCATCGTCGATCAGCATGCGGCGCACGAGCGTCTCGTTTATGAGCGACTGAAGCGCGAGCGCGCCTCGTCCGGCATCGGGCGTCAGTTGCTGCTCATCCCCGAGGTGGTCGATCTCGATCCCGTCGATGCAGATCGCGTGCTCGCGGAAGCCTCCATGCTGGAAGGCCTCGGCCTCGTCGTCGAACCCTTCGGCCACGGTGCGCTGCTCGTGCGGGAGGTGCCGTCGGCGCTCGCAGGCGGAAGTATCAAGGAACTGGTGCAGGATGTGGCCGATGCGCTTGCCGAATGGGGGCAGGGCGCCACCAATCCGCTGGAGGAACGTCTCGACGCCGTTCTCTCGCGCATGTCCTGCCACGGCTCGATCCGCGCAGGCCGCCGTATGCGGCCGGAGGAGATGAATGCGCTGCTGCGTGAGATGGAGGCGACGCCGCTTTCCGGGCAGTGCAACCACGGACGGCCCACTTATGTGGAGCTAAAGCTCACCGATATCGAGAGGCTGTTCGGGCGGCGGTGAGGTTGTGGAGGCGTCCTGTTAGCCCAGGCACTGGCAGGCGAGGAAGCTGGTAAGTCCCATTCCGAGCAGGAAGAACGGGAACCACGTTGGGCAGCAACTTGGCTCGTCGAGTTCCATTCTTCCCTCCTTGCCCATTCCTCATCGTGAGGAATTAGTCCCGCTCTATGCGTCAAACCCGGTTCCAGTTCGCCGGAAGATCTCCGTCTGGAATTCTCAAGTCTTGAAGCGGTGACCAGTACGATCATCCGTCGATACTTAATAATATTGCAGTTAAAGGAAGCGTCAATCCCACTTGAGGGCTAAGCCGGCGGCCTTGCCTCACTGCCTATTCCAAGGGATTTCACGACTTGGCGGCGCGTATGGGGCTGTAAGAACAGGGCACAGGATTGCGCTCGATCTCGACGCGGGTTCTCTCGGGATCGGCCGTTGCTTCGGGTTCGGATCGTGTAATAAACGCGACGCCGATCATCCCGTCCTGACGCCAGCACAGCCGCGCGCGATGAACCTGCAATTCATGAGCCGCAATGAAGAGATCGAAATCGTCGGGAACATGGTAGCGGCTGTCGAGGCTGATCCTTGCGCCGCCGGTGGAGATGTCCTCCACCATGCAGGTAATCATGATATCGGGATATACTACGATCTTCGCGACATGATGGGCGCGAAAGCGCCGCGATTGACGGCGATCGTCGATAGGATTGGGCAAGCCCATCGTCCCGATCCCTTCATGAAGAAGATGGCGCTCCTTGAGTTAAGCCGATGCCCGGAACTCACTCAAACATTCTGAGGAGGTAACCAGGAAGTCCGGAAATGGTTCGGCTTCCGGCACTGGCGCAGGAAATGGGATCGGAGCACATTCAGGCGGCAGGAGGTGCTCCATGACGGCCATGACAGTGAGCTTGCGCGGCATTCCGGAAACGGAAGCATGTCTTGGATGGGCGGGCACTCATTCCATTGTCGTTGACCGCCCGGAGGGAAGGGCAGGCGGCAAGGGACGCGGCTTCAATGGCGGACAGTTGCTCGCGCTAGCAATCGGCGGATGCTTCTGCAACGATCTCTATTACGTCGCGTACGAGATGGGCATCACGTTGACGCATGTGGCGGTTGACGTGACGGTGGCCTTCGACGGCAATCCACTCCGTGCAACATCCGCCGACGTCCGTATTGCCGTCGAAGCCGCCGATGAGAGCGCCGACATCGATGCTCTCATTCGTAAGGCGCAGGAAACATCCACGGTGAGCAATTCCATCTCGCGTGGCGTTCCCGTCAATGTCTCATCGCATCGCTGATTTTACTTTCCGCGCGATGGTCCCTGGCGTTCCGACGATTGCGCCCAGATGTTGAGACCGCCTTCTCCAGCATAGCGATCGATCTCGGCAAGTTCCTCCGTGGTGAAAGAGAGGTTCTTCAATGCGCCGACGCAATCCGTCACCTGCTCGGGCCTGCTCGCGCCGATGAGTGCGGAGGTGACGCGCCCGCCGCGCAGCACCCAGGCGAGCGCCATCTGCGCCAGCGTCTGCCCGCGTCGTTGCGCGATGTCGTTGAGGCTGCGGATACGAGCGATGTTCTCCTCGCTCAGGAACGTCTTCTGCAGCGACTTGCCTTGAGCCGCGCGGCTCTCATCAGGAATGCCGCCGAGATATTTCGTCGTCAGCATGCCCTGCGCCAGCGGCGAGAACACGATGGAACCCATGGCTAAATCATCCAGCGTGTCGAGAAGCCCATCCTCCTCGACCCAGCGGTTGAGCATGGAATAGCTCGGCTGGTGAATGATGCAGGGCGTCTTGAGCTCGCGCAGAATGGCGACAGCCTCGCGCGTGCGCTTGCTGTTGTAGGAGGAGAGGCCGACATAAAGCGCCTTTCCCTGTCGCACGGTGGTATCGAGTGCCATCATCGTCTCTTCCAGAGGTGTCTCCGGATCGAAGCGATGCGAATAGAAGATATCGACATAATCGATGCCCATACGCTTGAGGCTCTGGTCCAGGCTCGAGAGAAGATACTTCCGGCTGCCCCATTCGCCGTAAGGCCCCGGCCACATGCGGTACCCAGCCTTGGTGGAAATCACGAGCTCGTCGCGCAATCCATGAAACTCGCTGCGCAAGATCTCGCCGAACAATGTCTCCGCCGATCCGGGAGGCGGGCCGTAATTGTTGGCGAGATCGAAATGCGTGATGCCGAGGTCGAAGGCCGTTCGGCAAATTTCCCGCGCCATCGCAGCGGACTTGTCCTCGCCGAAATTGTGCCAGAGTCCCAGCGAGATCGCGGGCAGCTTCAGGCCGCTCCGACCGCAGCGGTTGTAGATCATCTCATCGTAGCGCGTGGCGGCGGGCTGATAGGCCATTTGCTTTCTCCAGAAGTGCTTTGCGTGGCAGGCTGGCACAGGATGGATAGCTGTGTCGAGAGATGCATGTGTCCAGTCTCACAGGCTCTGCACGCTGTAAGTGTCCCGTGTCGCTCAGACGACGAAGAAATCCGCGTAGGTCAGCTTCAGGCCCTTGTTGAGGGCCGCGATCTTGATCTGTGCAGCGGAGCCTGTTCCGTCCTTGTCGTAATAGAGAGCACCGGTCTTGCTGTCGTAGATGATGCGGTCTTCCTGATCCTGCGCGCGCGGGCCTTTGACGAACATGTCCGACTTGAACTTCACGCCCGTGGGCGTGCCTTTGCCGAGCTTGGTGAAGACGCTGTTCTCCAACCGGAACGAGTCATAAACCGGGTTGAAGTCGTAGATGCGGTCCACATTGTATGTCTTGTTCGGTGCCGTGTTGAACACGAAGGTGTCCTTGCCGGATCCTCCGTAAAGCCTGTCGTTGCCTGCGCCACCATAGATCGTATCGTTTCCGCCTTGGCCCTTCAGGGTATTGTTGCCTGCATGGCCACGGATTTCATTGGCGATGTTGGATCCTGTCAGGCTGGCCGGAGTTCTGGTCGATAGGCCTGAGAGTTTGAGAACTTCGATCTGCGCATTTGCCGCCAAGGTGTGGCTTGTCTTGACGACGACCGTATCCCAACCTCCGTTGACAGCTTCCTCCACATAATCTCTCGCTTTGATGATGTAGGTATCATTGCCGCGGCCGCCCTTCAGGCGCGCGGCGCCGTTGCCGTAGAAAACATCATTGTAGGAAGAGCCGATCAGGCCTTCGATGTTGCGATAGACGTCCCCCGCCGCATCGCCTCCGATGCCGCTGTAAAGAGTTGCCGTGATGCCCTTCTTCGCACTGGCAAAGGACACGTAATCGATGCCGCCTGCGCCATTGAGAATGTCGGCACCCGCGCTGCCACTGAAGATGTCGTTGAACCCTGTGCCGATATAGTGATCCTTGCCCGATGTTCCCGTCAGCGAAACCGCTTCCTCGCGCGGATCGACGATCTGGATGCCATTCGACATCAATGCGGTGATGCGTCCGTCCGCCATCAGGGACAGGCCCTTGAGGGAAACGAGGCTCCCTGTCGTGGACGTGCTGACGAGCAGCTTTTCGCTGACCAATGCGCCTGCCGCGTCATAAACGGCCAGACGAACTTCCGATGTGTTGGTCATGGCATTCGTGACGACCTGAGAAGCCAGGGCAAAGCCGCCATTGGGAAGGGCTACCACATACGGCGTTCCTGTTAACTCAGCCTCATTGACGGTTGCGTAGAACGACAAAGGCTCCGTGGCCTTCTCGCCGTCGGAATCGTAGATTTGATACCTGACCGTGACGAGGGGCTCCGCACCGCTCGGACCAATCCCTCCCGCCTCCGTCCATGTCACAACGAAGCCGCCGCCTTTGAGGGCAGTGATCTCCATCGACGTCATTCCAACGTCCGCGACGACAGGAATCGTCACTTCTTTCAGAATAACAGGATTGCCGCTCGCAGACGGGTCCAGCACATAAATCTTGTTCTCGGTTGCGCTGGCACGAAACGCAGCAACCACTTTGCCGTCGGCCAACATTGCGAGATCGGCGATGGAGCCGAAGCCCGTATTGTCTGTGGTGGCGATCGTTGGGCCGAGTTCCAACGGATCGGAGAGAGTTCCGTCGGGATGCCAAACGCGCAGAAAAGCCTTGCCGTCCAGGCTCCGATACGTGGTGATGATGCGCCCATCGGCGAGGCCGATGGCGTCATCTCCCTTGTAGTGTCCATTCAGACCCTGGGGAGCGCTTCCAAGACCGGCAACAGAGATGGGCTTTCCGATGGGCGTCAGGTCGCTCCCGTAAATTCCCATCCATGCTCCGCGATGTCCGGGAGCATTGCTCACAATCGACCATGTCAGGACAATGCGTCCGTCCGGAAGCCCTGTCGCAAAAGGGCTGCTCGATATGGCTGTCAGGGGAGTGTCGTAAAAGGGAGGGCCGTAATCCAGCGAGCCGATGATCTTCTCTTCCTTGAGCGAGCCATCGGCATTGTAGATCCAGGCTCTCAGCTTGGCGTTCGGCGTCGCTGCTTCCGTCTTGCCGAGGACCAGGAAATTGCCGTTGCTGAGCGTCGTCACGCTCATATCGCTGACGCCTCCAGGCAGAGCGATCTGAGATCCCCAGAGAAACGGCTGAGACATGGTGGCCCCCGCTAGGTCGAACGGTGATGCAATGATGCGTGGGCGCAATTTATAGAAATCTGACGTTAGGACAACCTTCTTGCGAGCTTGGAGCACGCAAAAGTTGCGGCCTTATCCTCTGAACCGCCCGAACACCACTTTCGTCTCGCCGTAGTCGCGTCGCTCGATCTCTTCGAAGCCTTCAGGCAGCGTGACATCGACGCCTTGCGCCTCCTCCACGATCACGAGTGCATCGGGCGTGAGCCATCCGCCTTCCGCACAGGAGCGCAGTGCCTTCGGCGCGAGATCCTTGCCGTAGGGTGGGTCGCAGAACACGACGGAGAAGGGTGCGTTGGGGGCAGCGTCACCCATGCGCGTGGCGTCACGTCGGAAGAGGCGGGTTGCGCCGCCGACGCCCAGCGTCTCGATATTCTCGCGGATGATACCGCGCGCCTGCGCGCCATCGTCGACGAGGAGCGCGAAGGCTGCGCCGCGCGAAAGCGCTTCGAGCCCCAACGCGCCGGTGCCCGCGAACAGATCGAGCACGCGCGCGCCCTCGATGGGGTCGTCATAGCCGTGCTGGAGAATGTTGAAGATCGTCTCGCGCAGGCGATCCGAGGTCGGGCGAATGGCGTCCGAGCTCGGCCCCTTGAGCGAGCGGCCGCGCCAGCGCCCGCCCACAATTCTCATCGTTCAATCCTCACTTAGCGACGACCGCGCGGTCCGCCCTTGGAGCCACCCTTGGAGCCGCCTTTAAAGCCGCCCTTGGATGCGCCGCGCGGTCCGCCCTTGAAGCCACCGCCGCGAGGTCCGCCTCGCGAGGGACCGTCTCCACGCGGAGGCCCACGGCGCGGACGCTCGTCGCCTCCCTCGCTGCGTGCGCGGAAGGGCCTGTCGCCCTGCGGCTTGCGCGGGCGATCCTCGCCGCCTTCGCGGGAGCGGAACGGACGGTCGCCTGCCGGGCGGCGCGGACGCTCGTCGTCATCGCGACGGGGACGGCCTGCACCGAAGTCACGGCCGCGACGGGCCGGGGCTGCATCGCGATCATCGCGACGACGCGGACGATCATCGTCACGGCCAGCGCCGCGACCCTTGCGCGGTGCGGGAGCCTGCTCTTCTTGCGGCTGGCGCACGAGGCGCTCCACCACAACCTTGCGGCCTTCGCCCGAAGAGATGGCGCCGACGCGCTCGCGCGGACGTTCTGCGCTGGCGGCGCGCGCCTCGCGCGGATCGGCGCCACGGCGCGGTGCTCGTTTACGCGGAGCATCCTCGTCGCTCTCGCCGGCGCGCCACACGCTCTTCTTCGCCTCCAAACGCGAAGGACGCTTCTTCGGCTCTTCCTCTTCACGCTCGAAACGATCCTTGCCGCGCGAACGGAAGGGCTTCTCGTCATCGTCACGACGACGCGGACGCTCGTCTCCGCCACGGCCGAAGCGGGCAGGGCGTTCGTCGCGATCATCACGATCCTTCTTCGACGAACCGAAGGGCGCGATGGGCTCGCGCACAGGGCTTTCGAAATCCACGCCGGCTTCCGCAGCGAGCGCAGCGCCGAGCTGATCCTTCAGGATCTTCGTCTTCACTTCCTCGACGAGGTCCTGCTCGAGATCGCCGAGCTGGAACGGGCCGAAGGACATGCGGATCAGGCGGTTTACCTGCATCCCGAGATGTTCGAGGATGCGCTTGATCTCGCGGTTCTTGCCTTCGCGCAGACCCATCGTGATCCACACGTTGTCGCCTTGCACGCGGTCGAGCCGCGCCTCAACGGGACCGTATTCGATGCCGTCGATGGTGATGCCGTCGCGAAGCCCGTCGAGATCGGCCTGCGTGATGTCGCCATGGGCGCGCACCTTGTAGCGGCGCAGCCAGCCGGTATCCGGGTGGGCGATGACGCGAGCAAGACCGCCGTCATTGGTGAGAAGCAGCAGGCCTTCGGTATTGATGTCGAGGCGACCCACCGCCACCACGCGGGGCAGGTCTTCCGGCAGGTTCTCGAACACGGTCGGGCGGCCTTCGGGATCGCGGGCCGTGGTCACGAGGCCGCGCGGCTTGTGATAGAGCCACAGGCGCGTGCGCTCCTTGGTGGGCAGCGGCTCGCCGTCCACGGTGATCTTGTCGGCGGCGGTCACGTTGATGGCGGGGCTCTCCAGAACCTTGCCGTTGAGGGTGATGCGGCCTTCCGCGATCATCGCCTCGACGTCACGGCGGGAGGCGATGCCCGCGCGGGCGATCACCTTGGCGATACGCTCCTCGGACGGCTCCTGCGAAACCTCGGCCTGAACCTCAGGACGCTCCTCGCGCGGACGGCGCGGGCGATCCTCGGCCGAGCGGTCGAAACGGCGCGGACGGTCATCGCCGCCACGGCCACGGAAGGGCCTGTCGCCCTCGTCGCGGCGCGGGCGGAACGGCTTGTCGCCGCGCTCGGAGCGCTCACGGAACGGGCGGTCCCCATCTTCGCGACGGGCGCGGAAAGGCTTATCGCTACCCTCAGAGCGGCTGCGGAACGGACGATCTCCGTCTTCCCGGCGGGCCCGGAACGGCTTGTCGCCGCCCTCAGGGCGGCTACGGAAGGGGCGATCCCCATCCTCGCGGCGAGCCCGGAAAGGTTTGTCGCCCTCAGCACGCGGACGGCGCGGACGCTCGTCGTTGTCCCGGCTGCGGAAGGGCTTGTCGCCTGCGTCGCGGGGCTTGCGCGGGCGGTCATCCTCGCCTCGGGCGCGGAAGGGGCGCTCGCCGCCTTCGCGGGGTTTGCGGAAGGGCCTGTCACCGGAGGTGCGGCCACGGTCGGAGCGTCCCGAGGAACGGCCCTTGCGATTATCGTCGTTGCTGTCGGTCATAAGAGCCTGATAGCAGAGGAGAGCACGAGAAGCGAGTGACATGAGAAACGCCGATCACAGCCAGTCCGATCCAGCCGGATCCGATCCGATGAGCGTAGCCTTCGACGAGGCGCGCGCCGCCGCCGCGCGCGGGGAGGTGCCGGTGGGGGCTGTGATCGTGAAGGACGGCCGCATCGTCGCCTCGGCCGGCAACCGGCCCCGGGAACTGCGTGACCCATCTGCCCATGCGGAAATGCTCGCCATCCGCCGCGCCTGCGAGGCGCTGGACGACGAGAGGCTCTCCGGCTGCGATCTCTATGTCACGCTCGAACCCTGCACCATGTGCGCGGGCGCGATCTCGTTTGCCCGCATCCGCCGGGTCTATTACGCGGCGCATGACCCGAAAGGCGGCGCGGTGGATAACGGCGTGCGCTTCTTCGATCAGCCCACCTGCCATCACGCGCCGGAGATCTATGGCGGCATTCGCGAGAGCGAGGCGGCAGCGCTGCTGAAAGAGTTTTTCGAAGAACGGCGCTGAGGCAGTCATCACGGACGAAGCGAAGCTCATATCCGGAATCGCATAGTGAGATGACGCCTCATTCTGAGGACGATCCCGGGTTCTGCTGCGCAGCCCCGGGATGACGTTCAGGACTTCAGGAATTCCTGCAGCGCTTCAAGCGTCGCGCTTGCGTTTTCTTCGGCCACGAAATGGCCAGAGGTTACGCCGATTCCGTGAGCTTTGGGTGCGAAGCTCTTGTGCCAGACCTCAAGGGGCTGCCGGTCGTCGCCGACAGGGCCACTGACGAGATAGAATTCACTCCAGATGAGATAGACTGGGCATTGGATTTTCTTGCCCGCCGCAAGATCGGCCTCGTCGGCCTCAATATCGCGCGTGGCACCGGCCCTGTAATCCTCGCAGAAGGCATGGATGCGCGTGGGCTCGTTACAGCTCTGCCAATAGGCTTCGAGCGCGCGCGGATCGAAGGCATCGAGAGAGCCTGCCGCCGACCAAGCCTTCATCAACCCCTCGAAATAGGGGATGGGATCGCGCGTAATTTCTTCTTCCGGTTTCGGATAGGCCTGGGAGAGATAACCCCAATGCGCCTCCGGAATTTTGCCGGAGCGCATCTGCTCCCACACGTGATAGGTGGGCAGAATATCGAGAAGAGCGAGGCGCTCAACACGGCCGGGATGGTCGAGCGCCAGGCGGTAGCCCACGCGCGCACCGCGATCATGGCCGATGACGGAAAAGCGTACATGGCCGAGCGCTTCCATCACACGGATGACGTCCTGGCCCATGGCGCGCTTGGAATATGTCTCGTGCTTCGCGTCTCCCTTCGGAGCGGTAGACCAGCCATAGCCGCGCAGATCCATGCAGACAACCTTGTGCGTCTCGGCGAGTGAAGGCGCGAGGCGATGCCACATCACATGCGTCTGCGGAAAGCCATGCAGAAGCACGATCGGCGGACCATCGCCTTTCGAGCGCGCGAAGATGCGCCCGATATCCGTATCGATCCAATGGCTTTCGAATCCGGGAAAGAGGTCGTCGCTCATGAAATCGTCGCTCGCCGGTTGTGGAGAGGATGGTTTCTAGAACTTAGGGAGGCAAGTGCGTTTGTCAGCCCCGCTCGCGCGCAACAGCACGCCAGCCGATGTCGCGTCGGCAGAAGCCTTCCGGCCAATCGATCTTCGAGACGGCTTCATAAGCCTTCGCCTGCGCATCCGCGATTGTTCTGCCGAGGGCCGTCACATTCAGCACGCGTCCGCCATTGGCGACGATCTTGTCGCCATCCTGTTTCGTGCCCGCGTGAAAGACGATCACATCGTCGAGTGCTTCAGCCTTGTCGAAGCCACGGATCTCGGAGCCTTTCTCCACCGTTCCGGGATAACCTTTCGCGGCCATCACCACCGTCAGCGCCGCCTTATCGGACCAGCTAAGAGAAACGCTATTCAGTTTGCCTTCGACGGCAGCGAGCAGCACCTCCACGAGATCGGAATTCAGGCGCGGCAGCAGCACCTGCGTTTCGGGATCGCCCAGGCGCGCGTTGTACTCGATGAGCTGCGGTCCATCCTTCGTGAGCATGAGGCCGGCATAGAGAATGCCTTTGTAGGGCGTGCCGCGCGAAGCCATGCCCTTCAATGTCGGCTCGATGATCTCGCGCATGACGCGCGCCTGAAGATCGGGCGTCAGGATGGCGGCGGGAGAATAAGCGCCCATGCCGCCCGTGTTCGGCCCCTCATCGCCGTCGAACACCCGCTTGTGATCCTGCGCGGTGCCGAAGGGAATGGCGTGAGTGCCGTCGCACAGGGCGAAGAAGCTTGCCTCCTCGCCATCGAGGAAGGCCTCGATCACCACTTCGGCTCCGGCCGTTCCGAGGCCGCCGCCGATCATCATGTCGATGGCGCTCTCCGCCTCTTCGAACGAGGTGGCGACCACCACGCCCTTGCCGGCGGCAAGGCCATCGGCCTTCACGACGATGGGCACGCCGTAACTGCGCACATAGGTCTTGGCCGTCTCCGCATCGGTGAAGCGGCGATAGGCGGCGGTGGGAATGTTGAACTCGGCGCAGAGATCCTTCGTGAAGGCCTTGGAGCCCTCGAGTTGCGCTGCGGCCTTGCTGGGGCCGAAGGCCTTGATACCGGCAGCCGTCAGATCGTCCACCAGCCCCGCCACCAGAGGAGCCTCGGGACCGACCACCACGAAACCGATGGCCATGACCCGGCAGAAATCGATGACCGCCTGATGGTCGGTGACGTCCAGGGCAACATTGGTGCCGGCTTGAGACGTGCCGGGATTGCCGGGAGCGATGAAGAGCTTGCTGCAAAGGGGGCTCGCCGAAAGGGAGCGTGCCAGGGCATGCTCGCGGCCGCCGGAACCGATGAGAAGGATGTTCATGCCTTAAAAGCCCTCCATGGCGTCGCTGGGCTATTAGCCCCTCGGGGGCCTTTCGCCTACCCCGAAAATGCGGAAAGGCCGGGTCCCTCGCAGAGCCCGGCCCAAAGCAGGGAGGTCTTCGCTCAGATGACGAAGAAATCCAGATAGGTCATCTTCAGCTTCGTCGGGAGCTGGGCGAACTTGATCGCCCCGCCCTTGCCAGAGCCATCCGCATCGTAGGAAAGCGCGCCGGTCTTGTCGTTGTAGACGATGTAATCTTTGGAATCTTTCGCCTTCGGGCCGATGGTGAAGAAGTCCTTGCTGAGCTTGCCGGTCTTGGTCAGCTTCTTGAAGATGGCGTTCTCCAGGTAGATCGTGTCGTCCTTCACGCTGAAGTCCTTGATCGTGTCGACATTGGAGCGCGCGTTCAACGCCGTATTGAACACGAACACATCCTTGCCCGCCTGACCATAGAGAACGTCGTTGCCAGCGCCGCCATAGATGAAATCGTTGCCGGTGCCGCCGTAGATCACGTCGTTACCGACGCCGCTCATCAGCGTGTCGTTGCCGGCAGCGCCATTGAGCATGTTGTTTCCGAGATTGGCATGGAGTCGGTCGTTGCCGCTGGATCCCGTTACCTTCTCGCTGATCCAATCCGTCACGGAAACCACGAGGCTCTTATCAAAGGTTTTCGTGCCGTCGCTCACCCTGACCTTGATGGTGTGGAACGTGGCTTGTTCGTAATCCAGAAGCAGGCCGTTATTGACCACGAGCTTATCGCCCTCGATCCTGAAGCGCCCGCCAGCCGTATCGACCAGTTCATACGTGAAGGTGGAGTTGGCCTGGTCGGTTGCGGACAGGGTGCCGACTTCCGTGCCGCTGGCAGAGGCTTCGAGCACGCTGCTCGTATCGAGCACGATATTCGTCGGGCTGCGGTTGACGATGGTCGTGCGTACCGTGACCTCATCATTGGAGATGACGGTATCTGGATGAGCCGTATCGCTCACCTGGATCGAGAACACCGTTGAGACAACGGATCCCGCTTCGGCCTCCGGGCGCGCCGTCGGCTCGAAACGCAGCATGCGCAGGATGAGAGCGAGCGTGTCCGCCTTCCCGCTGAACGTATAGGTTTTGGTGCCGCCAGCGACTTCCTCGTTGGCGTCGATATAATCCGGGATGATCAGATTGCCGTCGGCAGCGGAGAAGCTGACCTTCACCGTGAGCGTGTCGTTCTCGACATCGGACAGGTTCACGCCCTTGAAGGGGTTTACCGCAGGTCCCGTATCCGTCGTGTTGGTAACGGCCTTGCCTGCGGAGATCACCACATTGGGAGTGTGATTGACGGGCGTCTCGTCCACATCGGTGAGCTCTATGTCGAACTCCTTCTCGAAGGACAGCCCGCCTTTGTCGGTGACGCGCACCTTGATCGTGTGAACGGCGGCGCTCTCGAAATCGAGACGAGAGCCGTCCTTCACGCGGAGCTTGCCGTTAAAGATCTCGAAGCGGCCGCCCGCATCGTTCACCAGCGTATAGGTGAAGCTGTCGCCTGCATTGTCATCGAGGGCGCCGAACATGCCGATCTCGGTTCCATTGGCCGAGTTCTCGGCAATGGTAGCGGTCGAGAGCGTGATGCCGAAGGGAGCAGTGTTCGCAGGAGTCTCGGGAAGATCGTTGAGGTGAATGCGGATCGTTCTCTCGATCACATGCCCACCATCGGTGACACGAACCGTGATGTCGTGGAAAGAGGCGGTCTCGAAATCGAGAAGCCCGCCATTCGCGACCAGGATCGACTTGCCGTCGGCTCCGATCTTGAAGCGGCCGCCGGCATTGTCCACGAGTTCGTAGACATAAGCTCCGGTCGCATCGGGATCGAGCGTGTTCAATGAGCCGACGAAGATGTTGTTGGCGGCGTTCTCGTCGATCGATCCGCCGTAAAGCAGAATATCGGTCGGCACTTCATTGACGTTGTTGACCGCAATCGCGATCACCTTCGTGTATGTGCCACCCTTGCCGTCGGAGACCTGTACCTTGATCGTATAAGAGGTCGCCGCCTCATAGTCGATCAGGCTGCCATTAGACACCAGAATTTTGGTCGTGGACGCATCGAGCTTGAAGCGCCCACCGGCATCGTCGAGGAGGGTATAGCTGAATGTATCGCCGCTATCGAGGTCGATGGCGCTTAAGGTGCCGACTTCGATATCGGTTCCAGCATTCTCGTCGACGGAGGCGTTGCCTTTCGCGCCACCCGAAAGGGTGATGTCGACCGGAGCGTGATTGCCGGTATCGCCTGATCCTCCAGGTGTTTCCGTCACGTCGCCGACATCGATGTCGAATTCTTTCTCGAAGGAAAGACCGCCTTTGTCGGTCACGCGCACCTTGATCGTATGAACAGTGGCGCTCTCGAAATCGAGACGCGTTCCATCCTTGACGCGTAGCTTGCCCTCGAAAATCTCGAAGCGCCCGCCAGCGTCATCGACGAGGCTGAAGGTGAACGTATCTCCGATATTCGCGTCGGTGGCGCTGAAGCTGCCGATTACCGTTCCATTGGCAGCGTTCTCCAGGACGGAGAAGGCGGAAAGCATAATATTGGATGGGGCTTCGTTCGCTGGAGGCTCGGGAATATCGTTGAGCTGGATGCGAATTGTCCTCTCGACGACATGTCCACCATCCGTGACGCGCACTGTGATGTCGTGGAACGAGGCGGACTCGTAGTCGAGCAGGGCGCCATTGGCGACCAGAATGGATTTTCCGTCGGCGCCGAGCTTGAAGCGTCCGCCGGCATTGTCCGTGAGCTCGTAAACATAGGTGCCGCCAAAATCTTCATCGATTACGCCGAGAGAGCCGACGAAAATGTTGTTCGACGCATTCTCATCCACGGATGAGCCGGTGAAGACGATGTTGGATGGCGCTTCGTTGACGTTGTTGACGGCAATCGCAATGGACTTGGTGAAAGTTCCACCCTTCCCGTCGGAGACCTGAACCTTGATTGTGTAGGAGGCCGCCGCTTCGTAGTTGATCAGGCTGCCATCGGCCACGACGATCTTGGTCTTGGTGGCATCGAGCTTGAAGCGACCGCCTGCATCGTCGAGCAGCGTGTAGGTGAAGCTGTCGCCGCTGTCGAAGTCGATGGCGCCGAGGCTGCCGATCTCGATCTCGGTTACGGCATTCTCGTCCACCGAGGCATTGCCTTTCGCGCCGCCTGAGAGAATGATGTCCACCGGCGCATGGTTGGCCGGGGCCTCGGCAACGTCAGTGAGATTGATGATGATGGTCTTTTCGTAGGTCAGGCCACCCTTGTCCGTCACCAGAACCTTGATCGCATGCGAGGAGGCGGTTTCGTAATCGAGCCTCGATCCGTCGGCGACCAGGATCTTTGTCTTTGTGGCGTCGAGCTTGAAGCGTCCATCCGCATCGTCGACAAGCGTGTAGGTGAACGTGTCGCCCACATCTTGGTCGACAGTGCTCAAGACGCCGACTTCCGTGTCGCTGGCCGTGTTCTCGGCAATGGACGTTTTCGACAGCAGAATATCCGTCGGGGCGTCGTTCTTGCCAGTCACGCTCACGGTGAGCGTTTTCACCTGGCTCATGCCCTTGGCGTCGATCACGAGCAGGGTGAGGGTGTGGGATGCGCCGTCGGGATCCTCGAAGTCGATGAGCGCGCCATTCGCCACGCGGATCTCGCTGCCGACGATCTTGAAGCGACCGCCCGCATTGTCCAGCAGGGCGTAGGTGATCGCGTCGCCCTCCGGATCGAAGCCGGTCAAGGAGGCGACGAGCGTGCCGGTCGTAGCGCCTTCGTCCACGACGATGGCGCCCGAGGGGCCCGTGCCGGTGATCGCGGTGTCGGGACGCTCGTTGACGTCGGTGATGCCGATGGTGATCGTCTGTGGGGCGCTGACGCCGCCCTTGCCGTCATCCGCATAGATCGAGAGCGTGTAGTATTTCTTGCCCGTGGCGAGCGCTTCGTAATCGAGCACGGCGCTGGGCGCGAGCTTGATCTGGTTCGTCACGGGATCGATGACGAAGAGGCCGCCCGCATCGCCGCTGGGCGCGAAGTGGAAAGTCACCGGATCGCCGTTCTTGTCCGTCGCGCTCAAGACGCCGATGAACGTATCGATGGTGGCGTCTTCCGCAATCGCCGTGCCGAGGCCGCCGTTCAGGCGTATATCCGTCGGCGCATCGTTGGTGTCGGCGATGTCGTTGACGGTGATCAGAACCGTCTTCGTCACCGAAGCGCCGAGCCTGTCGGTTACGGTAATCTTGATGGCATGCGACTTGGCGGTTTCATAATCGAGGTTCTCGCCTGACTTCAGACGCAATTCGCTGCCGACGATTTCGAACTTGCCGCTCGCATCCTCCGCGAGAGAGAAGGTGAAGCTGTCGCCTAAATCCGGATCGACACCATCGAGCGTCGCAATCAGGCCGGTTTCATCCTCATCCACGGCAGTGCGCGAGAGGATGACGCCGGTAGGCACACGGTTCTCGACCACATCCTTTACGGTGATTGTGACGGACTTGGTGACGGAAAGGCCCGTCTGATCGGTGACGGTGATCTTGATCGTGTGGGATGTCGCCGTCTCATAATCGAGGCTCTCGCCTGCCTTCAGGCGCAGCTCGTTACCGACGATCTCAAACTTGCCGCTGGCATCCTCTGCGAGCGCAAAGGTGAATGTATCTCCGGCATTCGGGTCGATGCCATCCAGCGTTGCGATGACGCCCGTGACGTCCTCGTTCACGCTCTCGCGGGAGAGCGTGATGCCGGTCGGAGGCGAGTTGGTGAAGTAACGCTTCTGATAGATGCCGTAGCCGTCGCCGTCCTGGCCGGCGGATTGCCAGCTGACGATCCAGCCGTCGTTGAGCGCCGTCACGCTCGGCATTTCCTGGTTGCCGGCGGTGGTGGTGTTGACGAGCATGTCCGCTGGGCCTGCGGGATTGCCGTTCTTGTCGAAGGCCTGCAGGTAGATGCCGTTGCCCGAGCCATCCTGTCCGGCCGATTGCCAGACAACCACCCAGCCGCCATCCTTCAGGGCCGTGACGGTGCCCGGTTCCTGCAATCCTCCTGTCGTGACATTGACGCGTTGCGGCGTGGAAAAGAGCGCCACGCCGTCCTTGTCGAAACGCTGCTGAACGATGTCACCGCCGGCGCTGTAGGAGGTCCAGGTGACGACCCAGCCGCCATCGGCCAGCGTCGTGACGGTTGGCATGACCTTGTAGTCCGAGTTGGTCGTCTCGACAGGCAGGTCAGTAGCGGCGGAGGCGACGCCGCTCGCATTGTAGCGCTGCTGATAGATCGCATGCGCCCCGGACGAAGTATGGGACTCCCAGGTGACCAGCCAGCCGCCGTCGGGAAGAGACGTCACCGAAGGCCGGGATTGCCCGCCATCCGTCAAGGCATTGACCTTGGTCTCCGCACCGACTGCGGTTCCCGACGCGTTGTAGCGCTGTTGGTAGACGCCCATGCCAGAGCCGTCCTGGCCGTCGGTCACCCAGGTCACCACCCATCCGCCATCCTTCAGGGCCGTGACGCTCGGCAGGGACTGATCGAGAGCCACATTCGTATTGACGAGCTTGTCCGCCGTGTATTGAGCAATGCCATCCTTGTTGTAGCGCTGCTGATAAATGCCGCCGTTCCAGCCGATGTCCTGGTTCTGTGAGACCCATGTGACCACCCAGCCCCCATCGGGGAGGGCCGTCACGCTCGGATCGGCCTGGTCGCTCGCCGTGGTGAGGTTGACGCGGAGATCGCTCGTGGAGATGGCAGCGCCAGTCTTGTCGAAGCGTTGCTGGTAGATGCCGTAACCGCCGCCGTCCTGATTGTTGGACTGCCAGGTGACGATCCATCCGCCATCGGCCAAGCCTGTGATGCTGGGAGCCTTCTGGTCCGAAACCGTGGTGATGTTGACCTTGGTCTCGGGACCAATCGAGGTGATGGGTGTCGTCATGACAAAGCTCCCCCAAGCATAGGCTTGTTGTCATGCCAGTACCGCACTGTTGAAAAAGATACAACGTATCTCAAAGCTGTAGAGTAACTTTTTACTTTACCGCTCAGGTTGATGCCGTAACGGAAGTTCAAATTGATGTTACGGCTTCCACTTGCCGTAGCGGTCGTTTTTCTCTCCTTGGAGAAGAGTCTCGATCCAGAGAAAACGGGCTGCGTCGCTCAGGCAGTGGACAAGGGTGGATTTGCTGCGGATTGGGGCTTCATTGAGAGCGTCCTGGCCTTGGCAGAGGAGGGGTGGACCGATTAGGTTCTCCTCATGTTCGCAGAAAAAGCTCCCTCCAACGCCCAGGAATGGTCCGTTTCGGATCTCGCGGGCGCTCTCAAGCGCACCCTCGAGGATGCCTTCGGCTTCGTGCGCCTGAGGGGCGAGGTGTCGGGCTATCGTGGGCCCCATTCGTCGGGCCACGCCTATTTCAGCATCAAGGACCAGAATGCCCGCATCGATGCGGTGATCTGGAAGGGCTCTTTCGCCAAGCTCAAGATCCGCCCCGAGGAGGGGATGGAGGTCATCGCCATCGGGCGCATCACCACCTTCCCGGGCTCGTCCAAGTACCAGATCGTCGTCGAAACCCTGGAGCCTGCCGGCGTCGGCGCGCTCATGGCGCTTCTCGAGGAGCGCCGCCGCAAGCTCACCGCCGAGGGGCTCTTCGCCGCCGAGCGCAAGCGCCGCCTGCCGTTCCTGCCCCAGGTGATCGGCGTCGTCACCTCGCCGACGGGCGCCGTGATCCGCGATATTCTTCATCGGCTCGAAGATCGCTTCCCGCGTCGCGTGCTGGTCTGGCCCGTGCGCGTGCAGGGCGACACCTGCGCGGCGGAAGTGGCTGCCGCCATCCGTGGCTTCAACGCCCTCGAGCCGGGCGGCCGTATTCCGCGTCCCGATGTGTTGATCGTGGCACGCGGCGGCGGCTCCATCGAGGATTTGTGGGGCTTCAACGAAGAGATCGTGGTGCGCGCCGCCGCCGAGAGCGCGATCCCGCTTGTCTCTGCCGTGGGGCACGAGACCGACACCACGCTTATCGATTACGCCGCCGACATGCGTGCGCCGACGCCGACAGGCGCCGCCGAAATGGTGGTGCCGGTGCGCGTCGAACTAATGGCGGATGTGAACGATCTCTCCCGTCGCCACACGGAGACGATGCTGCGTCTCATCGACCGCCGCCGCTCGGATTTGCGCGCGACGGCCCGCGCGCTGCCGTCGCCGGAGGCTCTCTTCTCGCCCAAGCGTCAGCGTCTCGATCTTGCCGCGACCAAGCTCTATCCAGCATTGGCGCGCAACGCGCGTGGACACGAGGAGCGGCTGCTCAAGGTCGCGCGCCAGCTCGCGCACGTTTCGCCTGTCGCGAATGTGGCGCGCATGCGCGCCAGGCTCGATGCGGTGGGCTCGCGCCCCTACAATGCCGTCTGCCGTCTGGTGACATTGCGCGAGGAAACGCTGAAGCAGCTCGATCGCCGTCTCGTCGTCTCGCGTGAGACCTTGCTGCGCGCGGAGCGCACGCGCCTCGCGCAATCGACGGAACTCACGCAGCGCGTAGCCGAGCGTCTGGTGCCTGCTCTCAAAGGCCAGCTCGCGCGCAAGGCGGATAGGCTGGAAGCTGTGTCCAAGCTTTTCGACAGCTTGAACTACAAGTCGGTGCTCAAGCGCGGCTTCGCCCTCGTTCGCGACGTGGATGGCCAGCCTCTGCGCTCGGCGGATGCAGTGCTCGACGGTCAGGCTCTCGTTCTCGAATTCGCGGACGGCAAGGCCGACGCTACGGGTGGCCGCATCGGCTCACGGCCGAAGCCCGTGAAACCGAAGCTCGTCGTCAAGGAAGAGCAGGGCGCTCTTTTCTAGGCGGCATTGAAAAGCACTGCCGCAGTTCCCTTATAAGGGACGACCGAACAAGCGATGGCGTGAATGATGAACAAGCATGAGCGCAGCGGCGGCGAGGCCGTGGTGCAGTATCTCGACAGCAATCTCCGGGTGGTAAAGCCCGGCGCTTTCGTCCGTTGCGCCGTGACCGGCGAGGCCATTCCTCTCGATGATCTCAAGTATTGGAGCGTCGAGTTGCAGGAGCCTTACGCGTCCCCGGAAGTGGTGATGATGCGCATCACCGGGCAGAAGCCCTCAGCATCCACCGGCCGGTGATTGTCAGGGGCGGCGCAGCCGTCTCTCGCCGACCTTGCGCAGGATGAAATTGCGTAAGGCGGCTTCGTCGTCGACGTGCAGGCGCACCGGCAGAACCGTCAGTCCTTCCCACACCGCCGAACCGTTCAGGCTGACGATCCGCACGAAATCCTTTTCCGTCGTCACCGCCTGCAGGCCGCGTGTTTCTGCCTCCCGACGAAGAGCTTCGAGATCGCTCCTGTTGTAGGGATGGTGATCGGGGAAGGAGCGAGCCTCCACCACAATGGCACCGCAGGCATGCAGGGTGTCGAAGAATTTCTCGGGCCGCCCGATGCCTGCGAAGGCGAGCACCTTCTGTCCGTTCAGCGTATTGGCCAGTCCCGGATCGGGCATGAGATTGCCCTTGAAGACGCGCTTGTTCAGGAGCGCTGCCTGACGCGCCACGGCTTCGCCGGCGGCTCCTGCACCCATCACGAGAACGGCATCGACGGCAGGCCATTGCGCGCTCATCCAGGCACGCAGCGGACCGGAGGGAATGGGCAACCCATTGCCGATGCCGGTGGCGCCGTCGATCACGGCAATCGCGCAATCCTTCTTGATAGAGGGATTCTGCAGGCCATCATCCATGATCACCACGGTCGCGCCGATCTCATGAGCGAGCCGTGCGCCTGCGGGGCGGTCGGCGGAAACGATGGTGGGCGCCATGCCCGCGAGAAGGATCGGCTCGTCGCCGACATCCATCGCCTTGTGCTGCGGCTGCACCTGCAGAGGACCGCGGAGCGTGCCGCCGTAGCCGCGCGTGAGGAAGGCCGGGCTCTCGCCCGCCGCATCGAGGATCTCGGCAATGAGCAGTGCCGTCGGTGTCTTGCCGGCGCCGCCTGCGGTGAAATTGCCGATGCAGATGACGGGAAGGTCCGCGCGCTCTCCCTGCCGTTTCATTCGCATGCTTGAAACAGTGCCGTAGATAGCACTTACGGGGCGCAGCAGATTAGCCAGGAATGACGTGCTGTTCTGCCACCAGAAGGAGGGAGCACGCATCAGCGTCGCGCTCCGAGTTTCGCCTGCACGATAAAGGGCTCGATGGATTGCATGGTGCGATCCACAGCGCCGCCCAGAGACTGCACGGCTTCGCCCGCGGCGCGCGCCATATCGCGCGTCAGCGCCGTATTGGTCAGAAGCTCGCTGACGGCGCGGGCAAGCGCCGTCGAGTCCTTCACCATCAGCGCGCCGCGCGCGACATCGATGGCGGCATAGACATCCTCGAAATTGTGAACATGCGGTCCGTGCAGGATCGCAGCGCCCAGCTTCGCCGGCTCGATGGGGTTTTGACCGCCATGGGCAACGAGCGAACCGCCCATCACCACGATGGGGGACAGGCGATAGAACAGCCCCATCTCGCCCACTGTGTCCGCCACATACACGTCCGTGGCGCGGTCGGGATGAATGCCCTCTGAGCGGCGGCTCGCGCGCAGGCCTGCCTGCGCTGCGATGGCCGCCACTTCAGGGCCGCGATGCGGATGGCGTGGTGCGATGATGGTGAGCAGATGCGGATGGCGCTTGGCCAGAGCCCGATGCACGGCGACGATCACGCCTTCCTCGCCCGCATGCGTGCTGGCGGCGAGCCAGATGGGCCGTCCGGCGACGAGGCCGGAGAGATGCGCCACGACGCGTGGATCGGCGGGGGGAGGGGCTGCGTCGAATTTCAGATTGCCTGTCATTACGACGCGCGGCGCGCCGAGGCGGGCGAGCCGCTCCGCATCGTCCTGCGTCTGGGCAAGGCAGAGGGCGAAGCGTTCGAGCAGGCTTCTGATGATGCCGGGCAGTTTCTGCCAGCGCTGGAACGAGCGGTCCGACATGCGTCCGTTGACCATCACGAGCGGGATGTGCCGCTCGTCGAGGGCCATCACCGTGTTGGGCCAGATTTCGGATTCGGCGATCAGGGCGAGGTCCGGCTGCCAGTGATCCAGGAAGCGGCGCATGTAGCGCGGCACGTCGAGGGGCACGAACTGATGCACCGCGCCGGGCGGAAGGCGACGCGCGATGAGCGCGGCCGAGGTGCGGGTGCCTGAGGTGACGAGCACTGCAAGCCCGCGCTGGGTCAGACGCTCGACGATAGGCAGCAGCGAGAGCGTCTCGCCGATGCTTGCGCCGTGGACCCAGATCAGATGGCCCTTGGGACGCTGGCGGCTCGGATAGCCCTGGCGCTCGCCGATACGCGTGCGATCCTCGCGCCCTTTGCGCTGACGCCACAATAGGAGGCCGAGAACGGCCGGTTCGAGAATTGCGGTGGCGGTGCGATAGGCCTTGAACAGGATCGGGGTGCTCATGCGCGCGAGCCTCCCGCCAAGGCCGGGATGCTCTTGGCGCCGGGGTCCTTCGAGCCGACGAGGGCATAGGCACGCTCATGGACGGCATCGAGATCCCGCTCCACCCGCTGGCGCAGGGTTTCGAGCAGGGTTTCATCCGCATCGCGGGGAACGGCAATCGGCTCGCCCAGAACCATGGCACCGCGCCCGAAGGGCAGGCCGATGCTGGCCCTGTCCCAGCTGTTGAAATCGATGCGGCGGCTCGTGACCACGGCCACCGGCACGATGGGCCGACCGGACATCTGCGCGAGGGTCACGATGCCCTGGCCGCAGATGCGCGAGATCTTCGGAATGTCGGCGGTCATCACCACCATCTCGCCGCCCGCAAGCGCCTTGAGCATCCCGCGCATGGCCTGGACGCCGCCTTTCTTGCGGATGTCGCGGCCGCGCGCGCCGGAGCCGCGAATGGCGCGAATGCCGAGATGGCGAAGAGCGATAGCGTTGAACTCGCCGTCGCCGGAGCGGGAGACGAGGCTCGCCGCGCGGTCCTGAGGCCGCTTGGCGAAATGGATCATGAAATGCTGCCCGTGCCACATGGCGGCGATCACGGGCATCTGGGGGGCGATCCGGTCATAGGCATCAGCCGGTTCCATGACGAACCGGTTCGTGCGCTGCACGAACTTGAGATAGCCGGCGACCAGGAGCCCTAATGTCTCCTGAACCGGCCGCGAGCGCGTGATGCGTTTGAGGAGCCCCATCTCGATCCGTTGTTGTTCTTAGCCTTGCGGCTCCAGCAGGCGGTGCAGGTGCACGATGAAGTAACGCATCTGCGCATTGTCCACCGTAGCCTGAGCCTTGGCCTTCCATGCCATATGGGCCGAGGCGTAGTTCGGATAGATCCCGACGATGTCGAGCTTGGTCAGGTCCTTGAAATCGACGGATTCAAGGCTCTCGAGCTCGCCGCCGAAAACCAGATGGAGGAGCTGCTTGCCAGGCGTGTCGGTCATGGGTTCAGAACTCTTCTGAAAGGAGTACGGAAAGGGTTGATACGGTGAGGCAAACCTTGTTCAGGTCCTCATGGCCCCAATAGCACGAGGATGCAACCGTGACGCAACGGCAATCATCTCATCGTGACGAGGCTGGGGCTTGTTATAAGCCGGTGGCAGGCCTGCGAAATCCGTCAAAAGGCCACCTGCCTCCTTCAGGATAAGATCGGCTGCGGCGATGTCCCAGTCCTGTGAATTGTGGGAAACAAGCCCGATATCGATGGTTCCCTCCGCCACCCGGGCCAGCCGCAGGGCAAGCGAAGGCACCTTGGGCAGACGCTCGACGGGGCCCGTCTTGCGCTCGAACCGGTCCACGAGAGGCTTCGGCCCGGCCACCCGGGGCCGAGCAGGCGTCTCGGTTTCGGAGAGTTGAAGCCGCTGCCCGTTGCACCAGGCACCGCCGCCGATGGTAGCCTCGTAGAGCTTGTCATGGATCGGCGCATAAAGGCTCCCGAGCACCGGCAACCCATCTTTCACGAGCGCGATGGAGATTGCCCAGTCGGGGTGGCCTGCAGCGAAGGCACGGGTCCCGTCGATGGGATCGACCACCCACACATGGCTGCGATCCAGGCGCGAGGGGTCGTCAGCGGTTTCCTCGGACAGCCATCCGGCTTCCGGAAACAGGCCGGTGAGATGGTCCTTCAGGAAATCGTCGAGGGCGATGTCCGCTTCCGTCACGGGGGAACTGTGCCCCTTGTACCAGAGCCGCGCCGCCGTCTGCTCGCCCGCGCGGAAATAGGGGAGCGCCAGGGCGCCTGCCTGGTGGGCCGCATCACGCACGGCCAAGGCGAGACGATCGAGAGAAGGGGCTGAGGGGGATGACATCGGGCTCAATATGGACGCGGGCAGCGGACGATGCCAGGGAAAGGAGCGAAGAAACCCTTCGCCGTCAGGAAAGAGACTTTACCTTGTCTCTCAGAGAAGGGCATCGGCGACCATGGCCGCGAAGAGGATCAGGCCCGCATCCCGGTTCGACCGGAAGAGGCGCAATGCGCCTGCGCCATCGGCCCGGTCGATGCGGGTGACCTGCCAGCCGAGATGAAGCGCGAAGAGTCCAAGGCCGAGATAGGAGACGAGGCCCACGCCTGCCTGGATAAAGGCTGCTGTCATGAGGACGAGGGTCAGGCCGTAGCAGATGCCGATACCCAATCTCACGCGCTCGCCGAAGAAGCGGGCGGAGGATTTGATCCCGGCGATCTCGTCGTCCTCGATATCCTGAAGGGCATAAATGGTGTCGTAGCCCACCACCCAGGCGACGCTGGCGAAATAGAGTAGGAGCGCGGCGAGGCTCAAAGACCCGAAGAGCGCAGCCCAGCCCATCAGGGCCCCCCAGGAGAAGGCGAGACCCAGCACGATCTGCGGCATCCAGAAGAAGCGCTTCATGAAGGGGTAAAGGGCCACCACGCCGAGCGAGCCGAAGCCCGTGAGGATGGCGAAGGTGTTGAACTGGAGAAGGACGAGAAGGCCTATGAGAGCCTGCAATCCCAGAAAGGCGAGGGCGCCCTTCAGGCTCACCTGACCGGAGGGTAGGGGACGCTGGCGGGTGCGCTCCACGCGGATGTCCAGGTCCCGGTCGACGATGTCGTTATAGGTGCAGCCCGCGCCGCGCATGGCGACGGCGCCGATGAGGAAAAGCAGGCAATGGAACGGGTTGGGCCAGGGCTGCCCCGCCGCGATGGCGGCCAGTGCGGCCGACCACCAGCAGGGAAGCAGCAGCAGCCACCAGCCGATGGGGCGCTCGATCCGCGCCAGGCGCAAATAGGGGCGAAGGCCCACCGGCGCCCACCGGTCGGCCCAATGGCCGCGCACGGCATCGGGAAGAGAGGATGCCGCTGGGCGCTCCATCGTTCTCAACGCCGGATCAGAGAGCGCCCTTCGGCACGCTCAGCGTGCCGGTCAGGCCACCGCCCATGCGGTTGCCGCCCTGCTGGGCCTGCTGCTTGGCGCGCTTCTCGGCCTCGGCCACCTTCGCGGCTGCACCGCAGGCCTGGCCCTTGATGGTTTGCACGCGCTTGTTGTCCTCGGTGAAGCTCTCCACTGCCTGGTCGGGGACCTGGCACCAATCCTTGTTGGTGGACATCCACTTCAAAGTGGTCTCGCCGTTGGCGGCCATCTTGGTCAGGATCGTGCAGGCGGGGCGGGGATCGACATTCTTCTTCTTGCCGCCTCCGGTCAGATCCGTGAATTGCTTGACCAGACCCTGGCGCTCAAGCAGCAGCTTCTGGCCGTCCTGGCAGACGGCCGACTGTGCGAAGGCAGGGGCGGATGCGAAAATGCCAACGGCGGCAAGCGCGGCCATCAAGGTCGAACGGATGTGCGTCATGGCAAAAACCCTTCAAAGGAGCCGGCGACGTCTCGCCAGCCTGTGCTCTGTTAACAGGTAAGGCACCCAAAGGCCAAGGGGCGATTGGTCGCCTGCTTCTCAAGCTGTGCAGCAGCGCACCTGAATTTTGGATGAGCGGAGGGGCGGTCTCTCCCCAGGAGGCCCGGAAGTTGCTAATGCTCCCCTTGCTCAAGCTCTCAAGGTTTCCATGGCCGAATACGACTTCAACGCGCCCCGTCTGTTCATCGATTCCCCCCTCCGGAAGGAAGCGAGGATCGGGCTCGACCGGGGACAGGCCAATTACCTGTTGAACGTGCTGCGCATGAAGGACGGCGAAAGCGTGCTGATCTTCAATGGGCAGGACGGGGAATGGCGGGCCGAAGTCGCGGTCGAGGGGCGCAAATCCGCCGATCTCGTCTGCGCGGAGCGAACCCGTGAGCAGACGCCCCAGCCCGATCTCGTCTATGCCTTCGCGCCCCTCAAGCATGCGCGTCTGGACTACATGGTCCAGAAGGCCGTGGAGATGGGGGCGGGCATTCTCCAGCCCGTCATCACCCGCCGCACCCAGAGCACGCGCGTGAACCTCGAACGCATGCGGAGTAATGCCATCGAGGCGGCGGAGCAATGTGGGATCCTCACTATTCCCGAGGTGCGGGAGGAAGAGAATTTAGAGCGTTTTCTCAAGGACTTGGAGCAGGATCGCGTACTTGTGTTCTGCGACGAGGATGCCGCCATTGCAAACCCCGTGGATGCTCTGGCCAAGCTTGGGAACAAACGATCAGGCGTTGCCGTTATCGTGGGCCCCGAAGGAGGGTTTACCGATCAGGAGAGAGCGCTTGTCGCCGCCCACGAAAGATGTGTTCGCGTATCGTTGGGACCGCGCATTCTGCGAGCCGATACTGCCGCAGTGGCAGCCCTCGCGATCGTGCAATCCGTGCTCGGCGACTGGAACTGACGCGCCCATTCGACAACGGGCCAAGCCAATTCGCCTCTAGCATCAGAAGCTTGGCAATTTAACGCCGATTCGCCCCACTGGCGCCCCATTCGGGCGGAGTGTTGTGTGCAATCGGAGCGCCTCCACATGCAAGGTCGTTTGCAAGGGTCATTCCTGAAAAAACAAATAGAGGAAACCGGGAAATGAGCTGGGATTTCAAGTTCGGCATCGAGGAAGAGTACTTCGTCAACGATGCCGCCAAGCGAGACGTAGCCAAGAACAAGATCAAGGAATTCTTCGCTTCCTGCCGGGACAAGCTCTCGGACGACATCCAGCCTGAAATGCTCGAGCCGCAGATCGAAATCGCCACCAAGCCGGTGAAGGATTTCGCGGAGGCGCGTTCGCAGCTCGCCGGCATGCGCGCATCTGTGGGTTCGATCGCGCGCGAATACGATCTCGCGATCATGGCCTCGGGCACTCATCCGCTCGCCATGTGGTCTCGCGTGCGCGCCAACGCGCAGCCGCGCTATGGCAAGGTGATGCACGACCTGCAGATGCTCGGCAACCGCACGGTTCTGTGCGGCATGCATGTCCATGTGGAAGTGCCGGATCTGGCGATGCGCGTGGACATCATGAACCGCATGCAGCCTTATCTTCCGCTGCTGCTCGCGCTATCCACCTCGTCGCCGTTCTGGCAGGCGCAGCGCACCGGCCTTCTGGGCTATCGCCTCGCGGCTTATCGCGAATTGCCGCGCACGGGCCTGCCCGATCTTTTCGAGAATGCAGCTGATTACCAGCGCTATATCGACACTCTGGTGGCGGCCCGCGCCATCGAGAATTCAAGCTATGTGTGGTGGGTGATCCGCCCCTCGCTCAAGCATCCGACGCTGGAGCTGCGCGTGGCGGACAGCTGCACCCGCGTGGATGACACCATCGCCATCGCCGCGCTTTATCGCTGCCTCGTGCGCCGCCTGAGCCTCGACACCAATCTCAATGCCGGTCAGACCGGAGCGTCGCGCGCCATCAACGACGAGAATTGCTGGCGCGCCATGCGCTACGGCATCCATGGCAGCTTCGTGGACGAGAAGAGCCGCAGCGCCAAGCCGGTGCGGGAGCTGCTCGACGATGTTCTCGACCTGATCGCGGACGATGCCAAGGAGCTCGGCTGCGAGCGGGAGGTGGACCTCGCCCGCTGGATCGTAGCCCGGGGCACCAGTGCCGACCGCCAGCTTACCCTTTATACGGAAGCCGTCGGCCGCGGGCTCTCGAGCCGCGACGCCCTGGTGAACGTGGTGGACTGGCTTTCCGCCGAGACCATGGGGGATCCGGTTCTCCAGCACTGAACTCTTAAAGGTGACCCTGCACATTTGTGGGGTCACCCCTCATTGCAGCTTGGCCTTAACGCGCCTATCTAGTCACGACCTGAGTCGGCGCGCCTTGAACGCGCTTATTGGATGAGGTGATGTATGGCGCGGGACGTATCCGATACGACCCCCATTGGCGCGCGTTCCGAGCTCGTCGCTTGGATCGCTGAAGGCGAAAAGCCGCGCGAGACGTGGCGGCTGGGCACCGAGCACGAGAAGGTTCCTTTCTATAAATCCGATGCTTCCCCCGTTCCTTATGACGGGGGCAAGGGCATTCGCGCGCTGCTCGAAGGCCTGCAGGACCGCACCGGCTGGGCGCCCATCATGGAAGACGACCACCCGATCGGTCTCTTCGATGAGAAGGGCGGCGGGGCGATCTCGCTGGAGCCCGGCGGCCAGTTCGAATTGTCCGGCGCGCCGCTGAAGACGCTTCATGAGACGGCGCAGGAAACGGCGCAGCACATCGCCGATGCGAAAGCTGTCGGCGAGAAGCTCGGCATCGAGTTTCTGACGCTGGGCATGAGCCCGCTCTGGACACGTGCCCAGACGCCGGTGATGCCGAAGAAGCGCTATGGCATCATGACGAACTACATGCCGAAGGTCGGCACGCTTGGTCTCGACATGATGTACCGCACGTCCACCGTGCAGGTGAACATGGACTATGCCTCCGAGGCGGACATGGTGAGGAAGCTGCGCGTGTCGCTCGCGCTGCAGCCGATTGCGACAGCGATCTTCGCCAATTCGCCCTTCACCGATGGCAAGCCCAACGGCTTCCTCTCCATGCGATCCAACATCTGGCTCGATACGGACAGGGACCGCACGGGCATGATGGCCTTCGCGTTCGAGGACGGTTTCGGCTACGAGCGCTATGTGGATTGGGCGCTCGACGTGCCGATGTATTTCGTCAAGCGCGGCGAGACTTATCATGACGTCGCCGGCGCGTCCTTCCGCGATCTTCTTGCCGGCAAGCTCGCGCAATTGCCGGGCGAGCGCGCAGTGCGTTCCGATTGGGCGAACCACGTCTCGACGCTCTTCCCGGAAGTGCGCCTGAAGCGCTATCTCGAAATGCGCGGCGCGGATGTGGGCAATATCGAACACATCACGGCGCTTTCCGCGTTCTGGACCGGATTACTCTACGACGATGCGGCGCTCGATGGCGCGTGGGAACTTGTGAAGAGCTGGAGTGCCGAACAGCGCGAGCAACTTCGCGCCGATGTGCCGAAGCTTGCCTTGAAAGCCACAATCGCAGGGCGTCCCGTGCAGGATGTGGCGAGCGATGCCCTGGCGCTCGCGCGCGAAGGACTCAAGCGCCGCGCCTATCGCGATGCAGCAGGCGATGACGAGACGAAGCACCTCGCCTATGCGGAAGAGATCGTCGCATCAGGCCGTACGCAGGCCGACCGGTTGCTGGAGCTCTATCATGGAGCCTGGGCCGGTTCGGTGATGCCTGCATTCAAGGAACGCGTTTTCTGAAAATGATCCAAGGCAATCCGCTTTCTCGTGACTTGAGTGGAGCGGATTGCAGGCTCAAGCGGCCTTTGCTGCAACAGCCACGCGGTTTCTGCCACCCTGCTTGGCGCGATAAAGCGCCTTGTCGGCCATGTGAATGAGTTCAGCCGGGCCAGTGACGGAGCGGTCGAAAGCGGGGTTCTGTGTCACGCTGCCGATGCTGATGGTCAGGGTATAGCTCGGCGGGTTGGCTTCGTGGTGAACGGCCAGCGCCTCCACCTGTGAGCGGATTTTCTCCGCAACCATTCCCGCTCCCGCCTCATCCGTATCGGGCAGCAGCACGACGATCTCCTCGCCGCCGTAGCGGGCCACGAAATCGCTGGGGCGCTTGACCGAATCCGCGATGACGCGCGCCACCTTGCGCAGGCACTCGTCGCCCTGCTGATGTCCGTAGATGTCGTTGTAGGACTTGAACTGATCCACATCGATGAGGAAGAGCGAAAGCGGCGTTCCATCGCGGCAGGCGCGCAGCCATTCCGTCTCCAGACGGTGATCGAAGTTGCGGCGATTGGCGAGGCCGGTGAGGCCATCGGTCGTAGCCAGCACGGCGAGTTCGGCCTCCACCTGTTCGCGGCGGCGCAATTCGCGTGCGAGTCTCCAGCCCAGCACGCCGATGATGGACACGAGAACGGCCACGCCCGCGGAGCGGATCTTGAATTCCTTTGCCCAATTCGCCAGGGCCTCCTCCTCGCTGACGGCTGTCAGCAGGACAACAGGATAGACGTGATTTCTCTGGTAGCCGGCAAGGCGCGTCACGCCGTCGATGGGCGACACATAACTGCCGGATCCGTAGGGGCTTCCGTCCAGGCTAAAAGACGATTGGCTGCGCGCAATGCCGATCGCCTGATCGGTATAGGGATAGCGCGAGAGAATCCGCCGATCGGTCGTGCTGATCATGACGATGGCGCCGCCGGCTCCCAGATCGATCCGGCCGAAGAAGTTCGCGAAATAGCGCGGCGGAATGCTGACCTGGATGACGCCGCCGAAAGTTCCGTCGGGCCTGTTGATGCGCCGTGACAAGGTCAGCACCCAGTCGCCTCCGAGAGGGTCGCGAATGATGGGGCCGAAGAACCACTTTCTCTCCGATGACATGGAGTGGTGCTGGAAGAATACCTGATCCTTCACGTTCACACTGGTGTGGCCCGGCAGCGAGCTGCTCCGAACGAAGCCATCTTCCCCATAGACCGTGAGCACCTTCAGCGCCTGCAGGGTCTGGATGCGTTCCGAGAAGAACGCCTCCATTCCGGCCGTGACCTCCTGCGTCGATCCCTGGCGCTCGATACGGTCGACCATGTCGACCAAGATGGCATCGGCTAGGTTGAAGGTATCCTCCGCATGCTGCGCAAGAGATTTGGCGAGATTTTTCATCTCGCTCTCTATCCTGACGAACTCATCCTCGCGCTCACTCCAGTCACGCCAGCCTTCGAGGCCGGCGATGGCCAGGCAGATCAATGTGACGAAAATCTTGAGCCAGAAGGACGAAGAATAGGTTTTGCGCGGAGAGGATACCATCTGGCTTCGTCTCCGCTCACGGGGCCGCGAATTTGAGGCCGAGAATGCCGGCGACGATCAGCCCGATACAGGCCAGACGCATGAGAGTGGCAGGCTCACCAAGGAGAACGATGCCGAGGATCGCTGTTCCCACCGTTCCGATGCCGGTCCAGACGGCGTAGCCGGTGCCGACCGGCAGGGTTTTGAGGGCAAGGCCTAGAAGCAGGACGCTCGCGATCATGCTCAGGGCCGTCAGGAGGGAAGGGACCAGCCGCGTGAAGCCCTCGGTATACTTGAGGCCGATCGCCCACCCGATCTCGAAAAGGCCTGCAAATGCCAGATAAACCCACGCCATTCCCGCTCTCACGCCACCAGAGGTGACACATTATTCTGGTTCGATAACGCGAGGCCCCCCTTGCGTTCCCCAAATATACAGGGGGCCGTTAGCAGGCTCAATAGAGGCAAAGGTTGCAGATCCGACCTCACGAAAACTCCCGGAAATGGGCCGATCCTTCCCGTCTTCTCACTCGATGGGGCGGGCTGAAGGCTTCAGGGACGCGTAGGGGTTGAAGGGTTCGTAGATCTGGTGCTTCCAGGCATCGCCGCAATTGACGCAGATCGAGCGGATCATGTGATTGCTCTGCTCAAGGCGCTTGAGCAGCTTCTCCTGACGCGCCTGGGCTTCATTCTGTGCATCGTAACCTGAAGGCCGAACCGTCAGCCGCATGCCCTGGCCGCTCTGAGCCTCCTGGGCAAAAGCCGCCGGTGCCGACAGGCCCACGAGAATGGCGGCTAGAACAACATGGCGCATCGGACTTTGAACCCCCTTAAGCCGATATGAATCATCCACGACTGGACGCTACGCAATGCTATTCCGTCAAGCCGGAAAGCAGGATTGAGACCATACGAAGCAGGTCTCACACATGAACGTGAGGGAAGGTTCCCTTGCGGGAGAAAAATATTTTCCGGTGCTGAGAAACAAATCCCCTCTGTTTAGAGAGGTGGTGCGGAGGGAGTACCTCCTAGATGGCCTAGCCTGTTCAACCAGAAACGGGCTGCCGAATGATTTTGTCGAAGCGCCATTCGATTGGCTTTTCCCTTTCCCTTCATGCTCCGGCCGTCAGGATGACGGCTGTCGCTTCCTCCGTTCTCCTCCTCTCATCCGCCGTTACGGGCTCGGAGGCATGGGCGGGCTGCTCCAGGACCGGCGCTACTGTCACCTGCACGGGAACGAGTTCGGCGACCGACATGCCGATCGCCGAAGTGACAAGCGGCGGCAAGGTGGTCATCGAAGGCACCGCATCCGTGAGCGGCAGCGTGGGCTATGGCGTTGTCGGCACAGGGGAAGGAACCAGCCTAGTCAATCGTGGCACCCTGAACGCGAATGGCGCGTCGCTCGATGCGATGGAGGTGGTCGGCAACAGGCATTCCATCGTCAACACGGGACGCGTCTTCACATCAGGCAATTCGGCCAGCGCCCTCCATGCGCTTGGAAACCTCAACAGTCTTTCGAACAGCGGCGTGATCGACACCGCGACGGGCAGTTCGTCCATGGGCCTTTATGCCGAAGGTCACCGGAATACCCTGCTCAACACCGGCACCATCACAACCGGTGGAAATGGCTCCGAAGGCCTCTCGGCTTATGGAGACGGCAATGTTCTGACCAATGACGGGACGATTGTCACGACCGGCGCCGTGGCGAACGGAATGCGCGTTCACGGCAACGGCAATACGCTCATCAACGAAGCGAACATAACGACGTCGGGTGTGGAAGGGCGCGGCATCAAGGTCGATGCGGGAACCGGCAATTCCGTCGTCAATCGCGGCACGATTGAAACGTCCGGTGAGCGCGGCTACGGCATCTGGGTCGCCAGTAAGGCGGGCGAGACGACGACCGTTCTCAATGAGGAAACAGGTATCATCCGCAGCTGGCGGGACAAGGTTTTCCAGTTCGGCGCCGGTAACGAGAGTGTCCAGAACTTCGGGGTCTTGAATGCGGCAGGCGGAGGGGCTGCCGCCGATCTCGACGCAGGCGACGACACGTTTCTCATCGGGGCAACATCCCGCATCACTGGCTACGTCGATGCAGGCAGCGGCAGAGATACTTTCTCATTGGGAGGCTCTGCCAATGCCTCGTTCGATGCTTCCCTGATCGGCGCGGGCGCTCAATATCGAAACTTCGAGATCTATGAGAAGCTCGGCACGTCCACATGGACCATTGACGGCAATAACGGCGATGTCATGCCCTGGCACGTCCGGGAGGGCAACCTTCTGGTGACGGGAAGCATGGGCGGGTCTTCCATGACAGTCTACGATGGCGCTCTCCTCGGTGGTAACGGAACCGTCGGCGGAATCGATGCGCGTTCGGGCAGCACCTTGTCTCCCGGAATGGGCGGCATCGGCTCTCTTGCTGTCACGGGCAACGTGCTGATCGCCAACGGCACGATCTACAAGATCGATCTCAATGCTTCCGGAGAGAGCGACCGGATTGTGGCCGGCGGAAATGCGAGCGTCGAAGGCGGCATGGTGCAGGTCAATGCTCTGCCGGGAAGCTACAGGCCGGGAAGCCGCTGGACCATTCTCACGGCGGATGGTGGAGTCGCGGGCCAGTTCTCGGACGTCACGACGAATCTGGTGTTCTTCCGTCCCGTGCTGAGCAAGGACAGCAACAACATCTATCTGAGCATCCATCGCATCGATGATCTTTGGGAAGAGGACGAGCTTGGATCGTCCGAGGAATCTCCCGCTCCCTTCGATCTGGGCACGATCCTCGTGCATGAGGATCTCTTCCGCGCCGCCGTGCTCTGCCGTCTGCGCTGCTCGACCGGTGGATTGCCGTCTCTTGCCGCCACGGGAATAGTGATGGCCGATTATGCTGCCGACATGCCGGTGAGCAAAGGCTCCGCCACGCCCATCACCGTTGCGGCGCCGCAAGCCACCCGTGATTGGGCCTTGTGGGCCAAAGCCGTCGGCTCCTGGGGCTCGACCGATGCGACGACGACATCGGCGTCCGTTACGCGCAGCACCGCCGGTCTGGTGTTCGGCGCCGATATGGGCTTCGGCTCGCCTTATCGGCTGGGCATCGCGGGCGGTTACTTCTCGACCAATCTCGACTTTGCCTCGTCATTCTCATCGGGCAACGTGGAGAGCATGCATATCGGTCTCTATGGCTCCGCGGCCTTCGGCGCGCTCAATCTGCGTGGCGGCGTGGCCTATGCCCATCACGAGGTGGACACTGCATTCACGGCTTCATATGCATCGAACCGTTTCAGCAGTTCCTCGGACAGCTTCCAGGCATTCGGCGAGATCGGCTATGAAGTTTTGATCAATGATCGGGTCATGATCGAGCCGTTCCTCGGCCTCGCCCATGTGCATATCGCAGGAAGCGGGATCGAGGTGGAAGACTTCGATCTGGTCACGGGACGGATCAACTCGTTCGACACCACATATTCGACGCTGGGCGCGCGCCTGATTGCAACGATCCCGACCGAAGCGGGAGCTGTGACGTTCAAGGGCCTTCTCGGTTGGCGTCATGCTTTCGGCGACACCCTGCCGAAAGCAACTTTCTCCTTCGTCGGCGACGATCGGCCACTGTTCATCACGGGCGCGCCCATCGACCGCGACAGCCTCATCGTCGAAGCAGGGCTGAACTGGGATGTTTCGAAGACCACGACGCTCAGCGTCTCGTATACGGGCGCTATGGGCAGGCGTGACCAGGAGCATACGGTGAGGGGAGGGCTCACGGTTCGTTTCTGATCGGCGTGGCGTAAGGCATAAAAAACAAAAGCCCCTGAAGCATTCTTCAGGGGCTTTTCAAATGGTTGAAGTCGCTTGTCTGCGATCAGATCTGACGCACGGCGCCCTTGGCGGCGCTGGTGGCGAGCATGGCATAGGCCTTGAGAGCTGCCGACACCTTGCGCTTGCGCGGCTCGGCGGGCTTCCAGCCCTTGGCATCCTGCTCAGCGCGGCGGCGCTGCAGTTCCGTCTCGTCCACGGCGAGATTGATGCTGCGGTTCGGGATATCGATCTCGATCCGGTCGCCGTCGCGCACGAGGCCGATGGTGCCGCCCTCCGCCGCTTCCGGCGAGGCGTGGCCGATGGAGAGGCCCGAGGTGCCGCCGGAGAAGCGACCGTCCGTGATGAGCGCACAGGCTTTGCCGAGGCCCTTCGATTTCAGATAGCTCGTGGGATAGAGCATTTCCTGCATGCCGGGGCCGCCGCGCGGCCCCTCGTAGCGGATGACCACCACGTCACCGGCCTTCACCTTGCCGTTGAGAATACCGCTCACCGCATCGTCCTGGCTCTCGAACACGACGGCCGGGCCGGAGAACACAAGGATGCTCTCGTCCACGCCCGCCGTCTTCACGATGCAGCCGTCGAGCGCAAGATTGCCGGAGAGCACGGCAAGGCCGCCATCCTTCGAGAAAGCGTGGTCCTTGTCGCGGATGACGCCGCCGGCGCGGTCCATGTCCACGCTGTCGTAGCGGCTTGCCTGGCTGAACGCGGTCTGCGTCGGCACGCCCCCGGGCGCGGCGCTGAAGAACTCATGCACCGCATGGCTATTGGTGCGGCGCACGTCCCAACGGTCGAGCGCCGTCTTCATGCTTTCAGAGTGAACCGTCGGCACGGAGGTGTGGAGAAGGCCCGCACGGTCGAGCTCGCCCAGAATGCCCATGATGCCGCCGGCACGGTGCACATCTTCCATATGCACGTTGGCGACGGCAGGCGCGACCTTGCACAGCACCGGAACGCGGCGCGACAGGCGGTCGATGTCGTCCATGGTGAAGTTGACTTCGGCTTCATAAGCAGCAGCCAGCAGGTGCAGTACCGTGTTGCTCGAGCCGCCCATGGCGATGTCGAGCGTCATGGCATTCTCGAAAGCATCGAAGTTCGCAATCGAACGCGGCAGAACATTCGCGTCGTCCTGCTCGTAATAGCGGCGCGCGAGATCGACGATCAGGTGTCCCGCTTCCACGAAGAGGCGCTTGCGGTCGGCGTGAGTGGCGAGCGTTGAGCCATTGCCCGGCAGCGACAGGCCGAGCGCTTCCGTGAGGCAGTTCATGGAATTGGCGGTGAACATGCCCGAGCACGAGCCGCAGGTGGGGCAGGCGGCGCGCTCGATGGCCTTGATGTCCTCGTCAGCCACGTTCTCATCGGCAGCGGCCACCATGGCGTCCACGAGGTCGAGCTTCTTGGTCACGCCGTTGAGCACGACCTTGCCCGCTTCCATCGGCCCGCCGGAGACGAAGACTGTCGGGATGTTGAGGCGCAGCGAGGCCATCAGCATGCCGGGGGTGATCTTGTCGCAGTTGGAGATGCAGACCATGGCGTCCGCGCAATGGGCGTTGACCATGTATTCCACGGAATCGGCGATCAGCTCCCGCGAGGGCAGGGAGTAGAGCATGCCGTCATGGCCCATGGCGATGCCGTCATCCACCGCGATGGTGTTGAATTCCTTGGCGACGCCGCCCGCCTTCTCGATTTCCCGCGCTACGAGCTGGCCAAGGTCCTTGAGGTGGACGTGGCCCGGCACGAACTGGGTGAAGGAATTGACCACGGCGATGATCGGCTTGCCGAAGTCGGAATCCTTCATGCCCGTGGCCCGCCAAAGGCCGCGAGCGCCCGCCATGTTACGGCCGTGGGTGGTGGTGCGAGAACGATAGGCTGGCATGGTCTAGTCCTGAATATCCTTTAGCCCGCCTTGTTCGAACGAAACGAGGCGACATGCAAGTGCTATTGCTGCCACCTTTAGGCGCAGAATGCATCCCAGGGCTGCGTTTTTGCGTAATTTTCTTGCCCGCCGAGCTTGCCGCCACCCTTGCCCGAACCGGCCAAGCCCTTATGCGTTGGTCCGGCAACGCCAATGGAGAGGGCTAAGATCATGGTGCCGAAGACCGATTGGGATGCTACAGCCCACCTGCAATACGAGCCGATGGGCACGCCCAAAGGCACCACGCCGCCTCACGGCAGCGACGTGATGGAATTCTCCTCCCTCAGAGAAGCCATCCACTGGGCCATGACCAACGAGGCTCCGGCGGGCATGCATGCGGTAATCCGCACGGCTTCCGGCGAGGTCATCGAGCCGAGCCAGCTCGAAGAGCTCTGGGCGAGCCTTCAGGGGCCTTGAGCATCGGCCCCCAAAGTGGAATGCACTTTTGGGGTCAATCCGATGCAATCGTTAGTGATCGTTAGATCCAGCCGAGGCTGAGGGCGCCCACGGCGAGGTAGCGGCCCGTCTTGGCGAGCGTCACAAGCAAAATGAAAACGGGCAGGGGCTCACGCAGCACGCCTGCTACGATGGTAAGCGGATCGCCGATGATCGGTACCCAGCTGAGCAGCAGGGTCCAGCGGCCATAGCGGCGATACCAACTTTCCGCCTTCGTCATCTGGTCGCGCTTCACTGGAAACCAGCGGCGGTCCTCGAAATGGGCGAAGAAGCGGCCCAGGAACCAGTTCACGATGGATCCGAGAATATTGCCGAGGCTCGCTACGAGGATGAGCACCCACCAGGTGTAATGCTCCGCCACCAGCATGCCGAAAAGAACGGCTTCCGATTGAAACGGAAAGATCGTGGCGGACAGGAACGCGGCGGCGAAGAGAGCGCCGTATTCGGCAAGATGAGGCATGAGGCTCAGGGGCTGAAGCGCGTGGACAGCATGCGCTTAGCACGTCTGTCCTGATGCGCTCAATCGCGCGGGCCTCAATCGAGCGAACGGCCGCGCGTCTCCGGCATCACGAAAACGTAAACGAGCAATCCAGCGACTGTCAGCGCGATCATGTAGGTGGAAACGTAAGCCACGCCGCCCAGACCGTTGAGCCAAGTGACCGCGATGGGAGCCGTGCCGCCGAAGATCGCGGCGCAGATTGCTTGAGGAATCCCAATGCCGGATGTGCGCACATGGGTCGGGAACAGTTCTGCGGCGATTGTAGCCGCCACGGCGCTGTTGATGGCGATCAGCAATGCGCTGACCAAAGCCACGAACAGATAGATGCCAAAGCTGATTGTTCCTGAAAGCAGCGACAGGAGCGGGTAGGTCAGCAGGACAAAGCCAAAGGCGGAAGTGATCAGGAACGGCTTGCGGCCATGGCGGTCGGAGAGCCAGGCAAAGATTGGAATGCCCGCGCAATAGACGATTAAGGCGATGAGATTTCCGGCAAAGCCTAAGGAACGGTCGAGCCCGCCGATCATGTTCGCATAGGTCGGCAGAAACACGAGCCAGAGATAGTAGTGAACGCCGCACAGCTGAAGGGCGAAAACGATGAAGGTTTCCTTCGGGTGCTGCGCCAATGCGCTGAAAATTCCGGCTATGGTGATCTTGTGCTGTGCGCGGGACCGCTCGAAAGCAGGTGTTTCCTGCAAGCCGCGACGCATGAAAAGGCCGTAGAGCGAAGCCACACCGCCGATGAGGAACGGAATGCGCCATCCCCAGGCGATCAGATCATCCTGCGGAAGAGCGGAGCTTATCAGGCTGGCCATGGCTGTTGCCACAAGAACCGCAAGGCCCACCACCATGAGCTGCGGCGAGGCCGCGAGCGCCCGGTGCTCGCGCGGAGCATGCTCGTTCAGAAAGGCAACGGCAATTTGCGCTTCGCCTCCTGCGGAAAAGCCCTGGAGAAGGCGGGCGGCGACGATCAGCAGCGGAGCCGCTAGGCCGATCTGCTCGTAAGTGGGGGATAGACCGATGACGAAGCTGCCGATGCCGGCGAGCAGAATGGTGATCGAAAGCAGGCTGCGCCGGCCGTATTTGTCCGCGAGCGGACAAAGCACCAGCGCGCCGATCGGGCGGCCCAGGAAGCCGATGGCGAAGACCGAGAAGCTCGCGATCAGGGATGCCGCCGTGCTGCTTGCAGGAAACATCTGCTGCGCGAAGATGGCGGCAAGAAATCCGTAGATCGACCAATCGTACCATTCGATGAAATGGCCGATCGACCCTCCGAGAAGGGTTCTGGCGCGGCTCGTGGCCGGTGTCGCCTGGGCGGCGCCGTGAAGCTCAACCTGTCCGCTCATCACCGCTCCCCTGATCTTTGGCGTTCTTGTTTCACCTTCCGCAGCGCAAGGTCTGCCAAGAGGCATTGTAATTATGTAACGATTATCCTTGAGCCTCTAGAGCTTCGAAGTCAATTGCCTTGCCAGCTTGCATGGAGGCCAGGAGATGCCTACGAACAGGCCGCGATCTTTTGCATGAGCCTTCAGGACATCCCTTGAAACATTTCGACGTTGTGGTGATCGGCGCAGGCGCCGCGGGCATGATGTGCGCGGCGGAAGCGGGCAAGCGCGGACGCTCCGTGCTGATCCTCGACCATGCCGACAAACCCGGCGAGAAGATCCGCATCTCCGGGGGAGGGCGGTGCAACTTCACCAACCTCAATGCTGCGCCCGCCAACTACATTTCGCAGAACCCGAGCTTCTGCATCTCGGCGCTGCGGCGCTATACCCAACGCGACTTCATCGCCATCGTGGAGCGCTACGGCATCGCCTATCACGAGAAGACGCTCGGACAATTGTTCTGTGACGGCTCCTCGCGGCAGATCGTCGATCTTCTTCTCAACGAGATGAAGCAGGCGAATGTCGAACTGCGTCTGAGAACATCCGTGACGCAGGTGGAAAAGACCGAGGGCGGCTTTCGTCTCACGCTCTCGGAGAGCGCCGTGCAGTGCCACTCTCTCGTGGTGGCAACAGGCGGCAAGTCGATTCCGAAAATGGGCGCGACCGGATTCGGCTATGATCTCGCGCAGCAATTCGGCGTGAACATTGTCGAGACACGCCCTGCATTGGTTCCGCTCACGCTGGAGCCGTCGATGCTGGAGCGGTTGTCGCCGCTTGCCGGCGTTTCCGTCGATGCCGTCGTCGGCTGCGGCAAGACGAAGTTCACTGAGGCGATGCTCTTCACGCATCGGGGCTTGAGCGGCCCATCGATCCTGCAGATCTCGTCCTATTGGCGCGAGGGCGCGGAGATTGTCGTGTCCATGCTTCCCGGCGTGAACCTGTTCGAGGAGCTGCGCACCGCGCGCTCCCGCAATGGTCGGCAGGCGCTCCAGACGGCCTTGGCCGAGTTTCTGCCGAAACGCCTCGCGCAGCTCGTCGCGGAGATGGAGAAGGGGCCTCAGAACCTTGCCGATTATTCCGACAAGCATCTGCGCCGCATCGACGAAGCGGTGAACCAGTGGCGCTTCAAGCCGGCGGGCTCGGAGGGCTATCGCACGGCAGAGGTGACTCTTGGCGGCGTCAATACGCGCGAGCTGGATTCCCGCACGATGGAGGTGAAGTCCGTTCCCGGCCTCTACATGATCGGCGAGGTGGTGGACGTAACCGGCTGGCTCGGGGGCTACAATTTCCAGTGGGCTTGGTCGTCTGGATGGTGCGCAGGGCAGGCGGTCTGACGGCCTCTCCTGTCCGCGCCGTTATGCCGGAGTAATTTTACTCTCAGAGGAGCGCGCCGCTCGATGCGCGTGCGAGAGCCCAATCCCGGGATGATTCAAGAGCGCTCGCCTCGCAGAGCCGCCGGATCAACTCCTCCACTTCTTCCTGTGTCTGGTAGATTCCAAAGCCAAGACGCAGGCGCTCGCCGCGCACGTCCGTCATCACCTTCAGCTTCGACAGCGTGTGATGGATTGCCTGTGCCTTCGAGGTTTCAAAGGTGAGAAAATTTCCTCGACGGACTTCATCCTGCGGTACTACCAGTCGAGCGTCGTTCAACAGGGCGCAATCAACCGCGCGCTGAAGGAACTGCTCCTGCAAGGCTTTCGCATGCGCATGGATGATCCCGGGCGACAGACCGTCTTCCCTCAGCCAGCGCATCACAGCGTTGAATCGGTAGAGACCTGAAGGATCGAAGGTGGCGCCCATGAAGCGCCAGCCGTCGGTGCTGTAGCCGACCTGTCCTGCTTGTGCCTGCGCGAGATTGCCGAAGGCGGCGTACCAGCCCGTGTCGGGCGGGCGCAAACCCCATCCCGCCGGACAATGCATGAAGCAGGCGCCTTCGCCGGCCATGGCATATTTGTAGCCGCCTGCGATGTAGAACGCCCGATCTGCGACGGTGCTCAGATCGGTTGGACGCGCCATGAAGCCGTGATAGCCGTCGATCACCACCATCGCATTGTCGCCTGCTGCTTCGACGAGCCTGCGCACATCCGCCGCGAAGCCCGAATTGAAAAAGACTTGGCTGACGAAAACGAGATCAAAATCGTTTTCACGTGCTGCAGTGGCGAAGCGGTCCTCGAAGCTCGCGAAAGGCTCGGTGGGTACACGTGTGACGCTGACGGTGCTGTCTTCTTCCAGCCGCGCGATCTGCCTGCTGAAGGAGTGGAACTCTCCATCCGAGGTCAGGATGCGAACGGGTTTGTCGGCCGGAAAGCATGACAGGATTCGCTTGAGGAATTCGTGCGTGTTGGGTGCTACGGCAATGGTCGATGGATCGGGCAGATTCAGTTGCATCGCCACATGCGCGCGAAATTCATCGAGCGCGGGGCCGAGCACATGCTCCCACTTGTCGTCGATGAGCCGCGCCGCGTCGTCCCATGCTTGCAGCTGCGCCTCGCGCGTCACGTCGGGCCAGGGATGATGGCTATGCGCCGCGAAATGCAGGCGCTCCGGTTCAGAGTTGAGAAAACGCGAAAAGTGGGAACGCAGGTCGAGCATGGTCATGCTTGATCGTTAAAGCTGGCCGCGCACGGACCAGAGTTCGGGAAAGAAATAACGCTCCAGCGCCTTGCGCAGATAGGTGACGCCGGTGCTGCCGCCAGTGCCGCGGCGCATGCCGATGATGCGCTCCACGGTCTTCATGTGCCGGAAGCGCCATTGCTGGAAGGCGTCTTCGAGGTCCACCAGCTCTTCCGCGAGTTCGTAGAGATCGAAATGCTCGCCGGAATGGCGGTAGATATCTTCCCACACCGCTTCCACGCCGGGATGGGCCACATAGGGCTGCGTCACGTCGCGGGTGAGCACATCCTGGGGCACGAAATAGCCGCGCCGCGCCAGAAGGCGCAAGGCCTCGTCGTAGAGGCTGGGGGCGCGATAGGCGGCTTCGAGCTGGGCAGCGATATCGCTGCGGTGCCGGTGCGGCGCCATCTTCATTTCGTCCTTGGCGCCGAGCTTGAACTCGATGAGGCGGTATTGCCAGGACTGGAAGCCGGAGGACTGGCCGAGCGCCGGACGGAAGCTAAGATAATCGGACGGCGTCATGGTGGAGAGCACCGTCCAGGCCTGGATCAACTGTTCCTGGATGCGGTTGATACGCGCCGTGCATTTGAAGGCAGGCTGCAGCTCGTCGGCCCGGAGATGGGCCAGCGCGGTATCGAGCTCGCGGTTCATGAGCTTGAGCCACAGCTCCATCACCTGGTGAATGGTGATGAAGAGCAATTCGTCATGCTCGTTCGTCAGGGTCTGCTGGGCAGAGAGCAGGGTATCGAGCCGGAGATAGTCTCCGTAGCTCATCCCCTCCTGGAAATCGGTGTGGATTCCTTCCGTATCGATCGACATTCTGCCCTCCTTAGCTCCTGCGCGGCCCCTCGAATCTGTTGTTTTGCAAGGGGCTGACGGAGTCAGATAGGGCGTGGGCGAACAATGTCACGAGGGAAGGCCGCATGGAATTGGCATTGGCCTCGGGAGAGGGTAGGTTGCGGGCCGATTTCGACCCCTCGATGGAGAACCTTGCCGATGGCCGACGCGCTTCCCGACCGCCTGTCCAACAACCCCGACAGCCCCTATTACAACGAGGAGATCCTGGCCAAGGGCGTGGGCATCCGCTTCAACGGGACCGAGAAGACCAACGTGGACGAGTATTGCGTCAGCGAAGGCTGGATCCGCGTCATCGCCGGCAACGCCAAGGACCGCTTCGGCAATCCCATGACCATCAAGCTCAAGGGCAAGGTCGAGCCTTACCTGCAGTCAAGCGACTGAAGTTGAGCGAGAGCCAACCCTGCGGCTTAAGGTTGAAGCGGGGCTGGACAGGCGCATAATCTGCCCAACATTCAAGGACAAGCTACCGATTGAGAAGAGCGTTCTCAAGAAAGGCTTGTCCTGCATGGCCTCAGGTTGGGGTAATAGGCAGACCCGGATTGCCGCCGCGGTGCTCTTTCTCTCCGCGGCTCAGGCGATGGCCCATAGCTGGTATCCGGCCTGGTGCTGCGACGATCACGATTGTCGCGAACTCATCGCCGCCAAGGGCGAGACCGTCTTCGAGACGGAAGACGGCTATCGCCTCTGGGATGGCCGCTTCGTCGGACGCGAATACACCAAAGCCTCTCCGGACGAGAAATACCATCTGTGCGAGGAGCAGGTGACGAAGGCCATCATCTGCTTCTTCGTCCCACAGGGTCAGTCGTGAAGGCGCTTCGCGCCCTGGTGGTTTTCTGCGCCGTGCTTTCGGCAGCCTTCTCATTCACTGCGCCAGCCCGGTCCCAGACGAACCCTTATCTTGAGGCTGCCAGCCCGCAAGGCCTGCCTGCCATCGGCAAATGGATGCTCACCGCGCAAGGCGTGCCGTCGGATTGGCTGGGAGAGGTGTATCAGGGCAAGATCCTGCGCGAGCCCATCAACGTCATCATCGTCGACGAAACAGCCGTCAGCCGGAATGATGCGGTCGCGCGTCTCTTAAGAGCGGCGGCGCAAGCGGGCTATCCTATCCGCCTCGGACATTCCGCCGGCTATCAGGGCATGATCGGCGGGCAGCTTTATGCGCAACTGCCCAAGGGCTGGGACGATGCGTTCTCCAACGAGGTGTTCGAACTCAGCAATAATCACGGCCGCATCTTCGGCCCGCATCAGATGGGGCAAGCCTATCTCTTCACCGCAGCCTTCAGCCGCGAGCGGGTCGATCCGTTCCGCTGGCCCGGACACCGCTTTGCGTCCTTCAATCAGGCGCGGGACGATTTTGCCGAGAGGATGAGTCGGAACGCCGCTTACAAGATGTCCGACTCCGTCAGCCTCGACAACGCTCTCACCGACAACCCCAAACTCACCACCGGCGATCACGACGGCAACGCGATTATCTTGCGTGCCGGCCCTTAACCCATGTTGCCCGCGAGAAACCGCGCATAAGCCTTCGGGTCCACGTTGCCGCCGCTGATGATGATGCCGACGCGCTTGCCCTTGCAAGGCACGACGCCGTGAAGGGCGGCTGCGGCCGCAAGGCAACCGGTCGGCTCCGTTACGATCTTCATGCGCTCGGCGAAGAAACGCATGGTGTCCACCAGCATCTCGTCCGTCACCGTCACCATGTCGGTCACAAGGGCGCGCATGATGGGAAATGTCTTCTGGCCCATATACGTGGTCTGCGCGCCGTCGGCGATGGTGACGGGCACGGGAATACGCACGACGGAGCCGGTGCGGAAGGATTGCTGCGCATCGTTGCCCGCTTCCGGCTCCACGCCGTAGATGCGGCACGATGGGGAAAGCGCCTGGGCTGCGAGCGCCGAGCCCGCGAGCAATCCGCCGCCGCCCACGCAGACGAGCAGCATGTCGAGCGGCCCGACTTCCTCGATCAATTCCTTCGCCGCCGTGCCCTGGCCCGCGATCACATCCTCGTGGTCGTAGGGCGGAATGAGCGTGAGACCGCGTTCCTCGGAAAGCCTGCGGCCGATCTCCTCACGGTCTTCCGTATAGCGGTCATAGAGCACCACTTCGCCGCCATAGCCCTTGGTGGCCTCCACCTTCATGGCCGGCGCGTCCTTGGGCATGATGATGACAGTGGGCACCTTCTGTAATTGACCCGCATAGGCGATGGCCTGCGCATGATTGCCGGAGGAGAAGGCGACCACGCCGCGCAGCTTCGCATCGTCCGAGAGCCGCGCGATGGCGTTGTAGGCGCCGCGGAACTTGAAGGCGCCGCCGCGCTGCAGGTTCTCCGCCTTGAAGAAAAGCGTGGCGCCCGTGCGCTCGTCGGCCGTGCGGGAGGTGAGAACCGGCGTGCGATGGGCCACGCCCGCGATGCGCCAGGCCGCCGTGATCACGTCGTCATAAGTGGGAAGAGACGAGGAGGCTTGCGATTGGGTCTGTGCGCTCATGGCCGGATGCTGGTTGAGAAAGAGATGTTCTTCCATAGCAATTTCGCAGGCGATTTGTCACGCGCCGACTCTTGCGCTCCAAGGAGCTACTCCTCGGAACGTCCGCGCCCTCCAGCCGTTCTCCGCTGAAGCAAGCGCCAGAGGAGGCTTACCATGGATCTGTGGCGAATGATTTTGTCGGAGCACGCGAATATCGAGGAACTCTGCCGCGAGGTGCTGGAGGCCACAGGAACGGGACCGAACAGCCGCGCTGAACTCTTCGCTGATCTCGAGGACGAACTCGACCGCCACATCGCGGCCAAGCAGAACGTTCTCTACCCCGCGCTTGCCCGCGACGGGCGCACGGAAACCTATCTGCACGAACTCGACGACGAGCATAACGATATTCGCCGCCGGATTGGCAGGCTCTCCACGCAACCGAACAAGAACACGAGAGAATGGGCTCTCGACTTCAAGGAACTCGTGGGCGTGATCCGTCATGCCTTCAGCCTGGAGGAGAATGGCGCTCTGGTCGCTGCGCACGGCATCATTTCCGCGCGTGAGGCGAATGAGTTGCGGCGCGCCTATGAGCGCGAGAAGATCGCTTCTTACGAAGCGTCGCGCTGGCATATGCCGCAGGCGATGATGCCAAGCCGCTATGGCATGCCGACCGGCATGACCTTCGCCATTCTCGCAGGCGCGTTCGCCATCGGCGGTGCAGCCCTGGCTTGGAGCATGTCGCAGGGCGGGCAATCGCGCTCGAACCGCCCTCTGCGCCCTGCGCCGCGCCGTCCGCAGCCGCCATTCCCGCTCGACAGTGGCGTGGTCGATCGCTCCTTGAGCCGACGCGGCATGGAAGGTCGTGCATCCACGGGCTCGCCGCGTTCCATGCCGCGAGATACCCGTGCGGGTTCGGAGGAGAACTGGTTCTCATCCGCCAATCCGCCTCGTGCACCGTCTAGTCTTTCGACGCCACTTCAGCCCGGCGGAACTGTTCCCGGCACCAGCCCGGCCTCCTCTGTGGGGTCGATGGGGACCGGCGGAGGGCAGACAGAGAACCGCGATACAGGTGCGATGAAGAAGGAGGGGCCGTAGAGCCCCTCCCGTGACAACCTGAACGGCTGGACTATATCCTCGGGCGTAGCACGCATTGCGAACGGAGACGCCCGATGGATGATGCCGTTTGGCCCGAGCTGAACTATCCGGAATGGCGCGACACGGCTGCCACGCTGCAGCTCTGGACGCAGATCGTAGGCAAGATCAGGCTGTCGCTGACGCCTTGGCTCAATCACGGCTGGCAGGTGCCGCTCTATGTGAGCGCACGCGGGCTCACCACATCGCCCATCCCTTTCGGACATGAGGCCGTGGAGATCGAGTTCGATTTCATCGCTCATCGGTTGCTCGTGCGCACGAGCCGGGGCGATGAAGGCATCATGGCGCTCGAGCCGTGCAGCGTCGCCGAATTCTACGAAGAGTTGCTCGATCTCCTGCGCGGCATCGGCGGGCATGTCACTATCAAGGAAATGCCGAACGAGGTGCCGGACCCCATCCGCTTCTCCGAGGATCGCATTCATGCGAGCTATGACGCGGATGCGGCCTATCGCTTCTGGCGCGTGCTGCTGCAGACGGACCGTGTGTTCAAGCTCTTTCGCAGCTCATTCCTGGGCAAAGCCTCGCCGGTGCATTTCTTCTGGGGCAGTTTCGATCTCGCTGTCACGCGCTTTTCGGGGCGTAAAGCACCGCCGCATCCCGGCGGCGTGCCGGGCCTGCCCGACGATGTGACGCGCGAGGCTTATTCCGATGAGGTGAGCAGCGCGGGTTTCTGGCCGGGCAACGATGCCTATCCGCAGGCCGCATTCTATTCATACGCTTATCCCGAGCCGCCGGGGTTTCGCGAAGCCGCCATGCCGGAAGGCGCATTCTTCGACACGGCCTTGAACGAATTCATCCTGCCCTACGATACTTTGCGCAAGGCAGACGACCCGGATACGCTGCTTCTCGAATTCCTCAGCCGCACCTATGCCGCCGCAGCCGATGCGGCAGGGTGGGATCGCGCGGCGCTGGAATGCGAGATGGGCGCCCCGGCGCGGGTGAGGCCGGTCTGACGCCTATTCCGCGGCCAGAGGACGGTTCAGCGGACCGTCGATGATCACCTGCGGACAGAAACGGGAGCAGCGCTCGATGCGTCCATCCACCCTGTAGATGCTGCGCAGAAGATCAGGCGTGATCACCTCTTCGACAGAACCGCAGCGCACCATGGTGCCTTCGTCGATCACCATCACGCGGTCGGCCACGCGCATGACCTGGTTAAGATCATGCACAGCAACGATCACGCACATGGCGCGCTCGCGCGCCAATGACTTCACCAATGCCAGAACCTCCACCTGCCGGTGAAGGTCGAGCGCGCTCGTCGGCTCGTCGAGAAGCAGAATCTTCGGATCGCGCACAAGGGTCTGGGCTAGCGACACCAGCTGACGCTGGCCTCCGCTGAGTTCCGACAATCCCTTGAAGGCGATGGCCTCGATCCGCAAAGCGGCAACGACGCCGTCGACCGTCTCGAGGTCGAGATCGGAGACATGACGGCTCAGGCTGCCCTGCTTGCGGGCGAGCAGGATCGACTCGTACACGGTCAACACCGTATTCACGGAGGTATCCTGCGGCATATAGCAGATCGTGCCGGAGGAGGGATCGAACGAAGCTTCCGTCAGATGAATCCGGCCTGGTCCGTCGAGCAGTCCCGCGATGCGGCGGAACAGGCTCGACTTGCCGGCGGCATTCGGGCCGATCACAGCCGTCACCTCGCCACCCTGCAAGACAGGCGTGCTGATGCCGGAGAGAACTTCGACCTTGCCATAACGGACGCCGACATTCTCGAGCTGCAACATGGCTACCATGCGCGCCTCCGCGTGGTCATGATGAGACTGAAGAGGAAGGGCACGCCCACCAGCGCCGTGATGATGCCGATAGGAAAGATCGTGCCCGGCACGATGGTCTTGCTGATGACCGAGGTGAGCGAGAGAATGGCCGCGCCCGACAGAACGGAAGCCGGCAGGAAGTAACGCTGATCCTCACCCACCAGCATGCGCGCGATATGCGGCCCGACAAGCCCGATGAAGCCGATAGTGCCGACAAAGGCGACCGGAACGGCGGCAAGCACGCTGATGATCATCATGGTCTCAAGACGCAACCAGCGCACGTTGACGCCGAAGCTCGCTGCCTTATCCTCGCCAAGCCGCAAGGCCGTCAGCGCCCAGGCACGGCGCATGAAGAGCGGCAGCGAGACGGCGAGCACGATCGTCGTAATCGCAAGCTTCGGCCAGGTGGCGCGTGTCAGGCTGCCCATGGTCCAGAACACGACGGCCGATAGGGCCTGCTCGGAAGCAAGATACTGAACGAGCGCGAGAAGAGCGTTGAACGTGAAGACGAGCGTAATGCCCAGGAGCACGATGGTTTCCACCGTCACGCCGCGCTTCTGGCTCATGAAGTGAATGAAGAGGGACGCTCCCATCGCCATGAGGAGCGCGTTGATCGACACCACGTAGTCGATGGCCCAGGGCAGAAAGCTTATGCCGAAGACGAGCGCGACGGAAGCGCCGAAGCTCGCGGCCGCCGAAATCCCGAGCGTGAAGGGGCTCGCCAGCGGATTGTTGAGGATGGTCTGCATCTGCGCGCCTGCTGCCGAAAGCGCCGCGCCGACGACAATGGCCATCAGCGCCACGGGCATGCGGATATCCCAGATCACGACGCTGATCTGCTCCGAGACTTCCGCGGAGCCCAGCAGCGCGAGCACGACTTCGCGCATGGAATAACGCGCCGGGCCGAGGCCGAGATCCGCGATCACGGAGAGTACCATGACCACGGCGAGCGCCAGCAGAATGAGCTGCTTGCGACGCACGAGGGCGCGGTAGACACCGCGCCCCTGCTGCAGAGAGATGGCTGGGGAGTGAGCCAAGGGATCAGTCCTTGTCCTTCAGCGACACCCAGTATCCGGTCTTGTAGGGCACCGGCAGGAAACGCTCGTAGAGCGTCTTCATAGTCGCTTCGGGGTCGACATCCTTGAACAGCTCGGGATGCAGCCACTTTGCCATCGCCTGGATCGCTACGAACTGATACGGGCTGTTGTAGAACTGATGCCAGACCGCATGCACTTGGTTGTCCTTCACCGCCTTCACGCCGGTATAGGCAGGGCGTTTCATGAGATTGGCGAGCTTCTGCCGAGCCTTTGCCTTGTCCGCGCCGGAGCCGACGCCGACCCATGCGCCGCCGGGCACATAGAGTTCCCAGTTGGAACCCGTGACGATGACGTGGTCGGGATTGGCGGCGATGATCTGTTCGGGATTCACGACGCCGAAAGTGCCGGGAATGATCTTGGCGGCGAGGTTCTGGCCACCTGCGATCTCCACGAACTTGCCGAAGTTCTCGTTGCCGAAGGACATGCAGCAATCATCCGAATAGCCGCCAGCGCGCTCCATCATCACGACGGGCTTTGCCGGGTTCGCCTTGGCGAGACGCTCGGTGACGAGATCGATCTGCTGCTTACGGAAGGCGATGAATTCCTCGGCGCGGGCTTCCTTGCCGAAGAGCTTGCCGATCAGGCGCATGCTCGGATCGGTATTCTCGAAGGGCTTCTCGCGGAAGTCCACGAACACCACGGGGATGTTGATCTTGGCGAGCTTCTCGATGAGCTTGGCGTCGTCCGTCGCGGTCTTGGCCTCGACATTGAGCAGGATCACGTCGGGCTTCAGCGAGACCGCCTGCTCCACGTCGAACGTGCCTTCCTTGAAGCCGCCGAAGGTGGGGATCTTCGCGATCTGCGGGTATTTGGCGAGGTAATCCTTGTAGCCGTCGAGGTCGGCCTTCTCGAGATCGTCGCGCCAGCCCACGACGCGCTTGAAGGGTTGATCCGTATCGATGGCGGCGACGAAATACATCTGCCGGCCTTCGCCGAGGATCACCTTCTCCACCGGCGCCTTCACCTGAACCTGACGGCCCGTGATGTCCGTGACGGTGATCGTGTCGGCAGCCTTAGAGGGCAGGGGAAGAAGCGCTGTCAGCGCCAGGATGGCGCCAAGGGCGAGCTTGTTCAGGTTCATCGTGACCTCGCATCGGGAGTAAAGCGAAGCCCTCCTATGGTCCTGATTTTTCGCCGCGCAAGAAATATCTTTTAGAATTACTTCAATTCAAAAGAAGCGCAGAGGCAGTTTACAATCATTCCATTCTGACTTTTCCGCATAACCGTTTGACTGTCGCTCAAACGAGAACTAGCTCTGGCGCGCTTTCATAAGATCACACGAGAATCGTCATGTCGGACGCATCCACGATATCGAATTACTCATTGCGTGACGAGATCCGCGATTACTGGTCGCAGCGTGCTGCAACCTTCGACACGCAGGTCGGGCACGAGATCTTTTCAGAGGAGGAGCGCCAGGCCTGGCATGCACTGTTCCTGCGCCATCTCGGCCATGGCGCCGGCCGCAGGGCGCTCGATCTGGCGAGCGGCACGGGCGTGATCTCTCACCTGCTTCACGATCTGGGCTTCGATGTCACGGGCCTCGACTGGTCCGAAGCGATGCTCCAGCAGGCGCGGGCGAAAGCTGCCAAGCGCGGTTCAAACATTCGCTTCGTCATGGGCGATGCGGAACGCACGCTGGAAAAGCCGGAGAGCTACGACGTGCTCGTCACGCGTCATCTCGTCTGGACGCTTGTCGATCCGAAGGCGGCCTTCCGCGAGTGGCATAACCTGCTCAAGCCCGGTGGGCGCGTCCTGATCGTCGATGGTGACTTCGTATCCGATACATTCGCGAAGCGGCTTATCCGCTTCATCGAGCGGTTGCTGCCGGGAGCAGCGGGCGCGCCGCACGCGCCCAATGCCATGCGGGAGACACACGAGCGCATCCTGAGCCAGGTGTATTTCTCGAAAGGCGCGCGCGCCGAGGAAGTGGCGGCGCTGCTGCGCGAGGCGGGCTTTGCCAAGATCACCATCGATCACGACCTCAGCGCCATCCACCGTCAGCAGGCGAAGAACCTGCCGTGGCTGAAGGGCTTCGAGCGGGCCACGCAGCATCGCTACGCGGTTGTAGCCGAGAAAGCCTAGCCCTCCTTGAGGTTCGTGCCCCATCGGGTGTGCAAGAAACGCTCCCACGGTGAAAAGAGCAGGCGGTCGACCAGAAGGCCGATCACTACGATCACGATCATGATTCCGATCACCTGATCCATGGCGTTGAGCTCGCGCCCGTAATGGAGCAGGTGGCCGAGGCCGAAGCCGGTGAGGATCGTGACGTAGATTTCTGCCGCCATCAGCGAGCGCCAGGCGAAAGCCCAGCCCTGCTTCATGCCGCTCACGAGAAAGGGAAGCGACGCGGGCAGGATCACCCGCGTCCATTTGTGAAAGCCCTCTGAGCCCATGGTACGCGCGGCGCGGGCATAAATCGGCGGAATGTTGCGCGCGCCGTGATCGGTGGCGATGATCACAGACCACACGGTGCCCATGATGACGACGAAGAGCATCGCGCCTTCCGTCTGCCCGAACCACACGAGTGCAAGCGGAACCCAGCACACGCTCGGCAAGGTCTGGAAGCCCAGGGCCAGTGCACCCAAGGTGTCCTCCAGGAATTGTGATGTGCTGGTGAGAAGCCCGAGCGGCAGGCCGATGAGTACGCCGGCGATATAGCCGACGAGCAGGCGCTTTAGCGTTACCCAAGTGGATTCGATGAGCGTTCCGTCGAGCAGCGCATACCAGATATATTCCGCCACATAGATGGGCGAGGGGAGCAGAACAGCGGACCAGCGTCCGCTGCGCACGGCAAGCTCCCATATCAGGAGAAGGCCGGCGAAAAAGAGAAGGGCAACCGCTATGCGCTTCATTCGGAAGATGCCCCGTTTGCCGTGCCCTTCAGTGCCGCCGCGATCTTCGATGCGTAAGCCGCAAGCTCCTGACTGTTGATGTCGCGCGGGCGCGGCAGGGGGATCTCGAACACCTGCTGGATGCGGCCCGGCGAGGGCGACATGAGCACGATGCGGTCGCCGAGGCATACCGCCTCGCGCACGTTATGCGTGACGAACACGATGGTCTTGCGGCTTTCCATCCAGATGCGTTGGATGTCATCGTAGAGCTGGTCGCGCGTCATCGCATCAAGCGCAGCGAAGGGCTCATCCATCAGCAGGACATGCGGATCGGGCGCGAGCGCGCGGGCGAGCGCCACACGCTGCTTCATGCCGCCCGAGAGTTCATGGATGTGCGCGTGCTTGAACTTTTCGAGACCCACAAGATCGAGATATTCATCGGCGATCTTGCGGCGTTCCGCATTGGTCAGATCGGGCTTGAGCTTCAGGCCGAACATCACGTTGCCGAAAGCATCGAGCCAGGGAAATAACGCGGATTCCTGGAACATCACCAGACGTTGCCGTCCGGGGCCCTCGATGACCTTTCCATCGGCGAGAACACGGCCATCATCGGGCTTGGTGAGACCTGCGATGATGTTGAGCAGCGTTGACTTACCGCAACCGCTGGGGCCAAGCAAACAGACGAATTCACCCTTCGTGACGGATAGCGACACATTGTCGAGCGCCTGGACCATGAGGCTGCGCTTGGGCGTGAACCATTTGGACACGCCCTCGATTTCGAGTTTGGGCAGGCGGGTCTCGGATGAAACGGTGGTGAGAACCTCCATCAAGGCGCCTCGATCAGGCGGCCGAGATCCGGCGTGCCGCGCAAGAAACCCACCGCCTGCGCACTCGTGACGAAGGATTGGAAGGCATTGAGCGTCACGTCCGGCGTGATGTTCATGCGCGCCCAGGCGCGGGCGACGAGTTCGGGCTGCATGTCGACCTTGAACGTGGCCTGTAACTCCTCACGGGCGAGGCGTTGCGCTTCGTCCGGGTTCTGCTTGATCCATTCGGTCAACTCGCGATGCGCGGCGACGAAGCGCTTCACGACATCGCGGTTCTTGGCGAGATAGCCCGCACTGGAAACGAGAATGGTGGTGATCGCGTCCTTCTCCTCCACCAGCACCTTGCCGCCGGCTTCCGATTCAAGGCGCGACACCCACGGCTCCACCGTCCACACGCCGTCGAGCTGCTTGTTCTGGAACAGGGTGAGCTGATCGGGATTGTTGGTGGGCACCACCTGCGCGTCGCCGCCCGTCTGCGTGATGCGAAGGCCGCCGGCGACGAGCCAGGCGCGGGCCGCCACGTCCTGCGTGTTGCCGAACTGGGGCGTGGCGATGCGCTTGCCCTTGAAGTCAATGGGCTTGGCAAGCGTGGAATCACCTTGGATCACGAGCGCCGAGCCGCCATTGACCGCGCCTGCCACCACGCGCACCTCGTCGCCGCGCGAGCGCGCATAGGCGTTGAGCGCCGGGTTCGGCCCCACATAGGTGAGGTCGAGGGAATTGGCGAAGATCGCCTCCATGGCGCTGGGGCCCGCATTGTAGACATACCACTCGATCTTGGTGCCCGGGCCGAGACGGTCCGCGAACCAGTTCCTGCCCTGCCGCTCCATGCCCCTGGCCACGAGGGCCTGCACATGGGTGATGTTGGGGAAATGCCCGACCCGAAGGGTTACGCCTTGCGCGAAGGCCGGGGCGTGAGCCGCCAGCAACCCTAAGGCCGCGAGAAGGAAAGGCCGCCATCCATGCCGCATCGGTGGTCTCCTTGTAACAGTCAAACAGGCTAGGCGATCCGCGAGCAAGGTCAATGGCGAGTGCCGCTGGCCGGTTCATTCTTAAAGCAACGCTTGGCTCTGATCCCTTGCGCTTTCAGGGGATTTGTGAGGAAATCGAGGAGGGGCGTCCTGTGAAGAAGGGAGGCCGTCGATGCGTAGCTATTACGTGTTCCATGCCGTGAACATGCCGGGCCTTCGCGGCTATACGGATGAGCCGCGCGCGGAGCTGCTGCCGCCGGAATACGGGCCTTGGATCATGGCCCGGGAGATCGGGCCCGACGAGGAATGGAACCTCGATACCAGCCGCGCGGTGGTGGCCGCAGGCATCCTGGAGAACGGCCATTATCTCTCCGGCCCGCTCCACCAGCCTGCGCCCAGGCCCGTCATCGAGAGCGACCGCGTGGAAGGCACGGCGGTCTATGGCCGCGACAACATGCAGATCGGCACCATCAAGCGCCTCATCATCGAAAAGGTGAGCGGGCGCGTGCTCTACGTGGATGTCACGTTCGGCGGGTTGTTCGGTATGGGGGTGCATCACCACACTATCCCCTGGGACAAGCTCACCTACGACACGGAACTCGAAGGCTACCACACGGAGATCACGGAAGAGCAGCTGCGCGGCTCGCCTCTCTTTACGCATGAGCGCGAGGGAAGGCTCGAGAAAGACCGCGAGCGGGAGATGCAGAATTACTGGCTCAATCGCCCGTAAAGGCGCATGCGCCAACGCTATAACCTGAGATCGGCTTGCCACCGATCTGCCATATCACGGGTCTACCAACCGCATGCTTCCTTTTGTGAGAAGTGAAAAAGCGTGCGGGTGTTATCATGCATACCAAGAACCCTCAGGCGATCCGCCGGGCACGCGGCATCGCAGCATTTCAATGGATGCGCGTCGTCATCGTCCTCGGTTTGGTGGGCGCCAGCGCATTCGCCGTCTCGCTGACGGCGGAGAGACGCAGCGCATCGCAGGACGCGATTACCTCTGCGGATACACGCGATACCACGAGCAATGTGCAGGTGCTCGATCAGTCCGCCCCATCATCCACGACGCAAGTGGCGAGCGCAGATCCTGATGTTGCCGATCTCACCGTCGACCATGCCATGGACACGGGCTCATCGGCAGCTTCAGCACCAGAGACCGCGCCGGGGATCATACCCGACAACGCGCAGCAGGGTGCTGCCGCTGCGACGCCTGCGGACCCGAATAAAGCTGTGCCCCTTCACGAAACGAAACAGGCCAACGCCAGCGAGCCACAGACTCATACAGCGCCCGAGATGACCGGCGCGGTGAATGTAGCAAGCAATCCGCCTTCAGGCGATCTCATCAATCTCAACACAGCGAGCTTCGAACAGCTCAACACCATGAAAGGCGCGGGCCCCCTCGGCCGTGCCATCATCAAGGGTCGCCCCTATGCGTCGGTGGAGGACTTGGTGAAGCGCAAAGTGATGCGCCGCTCGGTCTACGAGAAGATTAAAGATCAGGTGACGGTGCGGTGAGTGGGGCCACCACCTGAGTCAGTTTGAGTAGCTAGATACTCAGAATATTTTCTATATCAACAGTCTTAAAAAGGCATTCCAGATAACTAGATCTGATCGTGGCGCAGTTGGAATGTTGCTTAGAAAGTTAAGTTAGAAGGCACACATAACCCATACATGCAAAATGCATTCGTTATATCTGGCGTACTAGATAATTCTGGCTAAGGTCCGACAATGTGAGCAAGGCCATTCGCCACTCCGCCATAGCCACGAACTCTTCTGCTGCCATGGCCAGTGGAGAGCCCGACTCTACGTCGACCATCCACCTGTCGGGGAAGTACCTCGCGTAATTCCCTAATATATATAGGCCAATATAAATATACCCGAACTCGTTAATTGAAGTTTTAGACGGTAGAAAACGAATTTCATCAGTTGTCCACATCGCACAAGGAGGTAATGACATATGGACACGATCATCACTTTTATCCTGAACACGTAGCACAAAGGCAGAGGCTAGTTCGGTGATGTTTACTCGATCAACATCGCTTGCTCGAATTTTGATGTCATCCGAGAACTGCTGAATGCGATCGGCACGATGCGGATGGACCACTAGCTGTTGTTCTAAGCCCCCATCTTGGAGCACTCGTCCATTGAACATCGCACGGACAACATCGGAATTAACATCTTGTCCAGCGAGCCACTCAAGCATCCCTGGTGTTCCAGCAAAACAGTCAAGAAGTGAGATACCTTGCTCGGGAATTTCTCCCATACGTTCATCTCTTCCAACAAAGAACACATGGGCTGGAGCTGTAGTTGTTCCATCGCCAGAGGGGCGAGTCAGTAATCCAACTACCGGATCTTCTCGTGCAGTACGATGCCATAACTCGAAAGTTCCACGCCGTTTGCCCCCTGTTGTCATGGGCTCGGCTATTAGCCGACTGGCTGTTGTAGCAAGCTGATACGCATCCTTCGGTACTTGAGGGGTTCTGAAAACTAACCCATGATGCGAGTGCTCACCCCTTGCTGCATCAAGGCTGTCGTTGCCGCCTCCTTTGAAGAGGATTTGAGCAAGAGCAAGCGACATAAGGGAATAGTAGAGAAGCAACGGCTTGGTTGCTAAGGACGTTGCGGCAGCGGCCTCCTTGTACTCTCTAGCCTGAATTAAGCATTGCCTAATTTGGCTTGCCTGCTTGAGGACATTAGGTCGATGCTTTGACGGGACTGCGTGGAGTAACATCAGTGTATCAACGACTGAGGGTACATGATGAAATCTACGCAGCCCCGACCAAGCGAAGCGACCTACGTCAGTATGTGGGATTATATTTGCTTTCCTTAGGATCATAAGCTCGTTCAATAAGCAAAACTGTCTGGATGCGCAATTCTGCAAATGCAGCTTCTCCCTAAATCCCGCCACCGCTTTCGAACCACCATTCCTTTACCTCCCAGCCATAGCCTTCTTCCTCCATGATGCGGTCGAGATGGGCTTGGAGTTCGTCGCGCAATTCGTGGAGCGTGCGAGGAGGCGGCTCATCCTCGTCGTAGGCGAATTCCGTGCGCTGGGGTTCGGGAGGCGGGTTGTGCTTGTCCATGTCGCCGAGCACGCGCGTGAGGCGGGCCAGCGGCTGGAGTGAACGTTGGGCGAGCTCCACGGGCATATCTTCCAGCGCATCCGCGTGGCGCTCGGTGAGCCTCCAGAGCTTCTGCGTCACGCGTTCGCGCTGATTGGCCGTGCGAGCGGGAGCGGCGGCTCCCGGCGGACGTCGCCAGCCCTCCTGCGCCGTGTAGCGGGAGACAGTGGCGATGGAGACGCCGATCTCTTCGGCAATGCGTTTGTAGGAACGAGTCGTGCCCTCCACGAGATTGCGCATCGCGGCGATGCGGTCATGGGTGAGCTTTTCGCGGGAGGGGGTGGACTTCGCCGGTTCGGCGGCTTCATTGGAAGGAAGGATAGGGCAGGTGAAATAGGATGTCATGGCAATCAATAATCAGAACAAAACAAGAACAATGTAGCCGATCTGGGAAAACAGTCAAGGTTGAGATAGGGGGGATAGGAGGTGGCGTCATCCCGGACGGCAAAGCCGATCCGGGATCGTTGTCCGGATGAGGCGCCATTCTCGTCTCGCGATCCCGGCTCGCCTTCGGCGTCCGGGATGACCTTTGGGGAAATGAAATGCGGCGTCACGCAGACAGAAGGCTCGGTCGCGCTGTGGTTTGCACCATGGCGGCTGTTCTGGCGCTGCTCGTGCTTGTTGCGATTGGCACCATGGTGGAGATCGCGCTGTATGCGCGGCGCTTCAGCGATGGGCCTGCCGATGCGGCCATCGTGCTCGGTGCCGCGGTTTATACGGACAGGCCTTCGCCCGTCTTCGAGGAGCGTATCCGCCATGGCGTCGATCTCCTTCGCGCGGGCCGCGTGAGCAGGCTCGTCATGACCGGCGGTCTCGGGCCGGGCGACCGATTGACGGAGGCGGCAGCCGCGCGGGATTGGAGCGTGGCGCAGGGCGTGCCGCCGGAGGCCATCATGCTGGAGGAGGCCTCCCGTACCACGCAGGAGAACCTGGCTTTCGCGAAGCCTCTTCTGGAGAGGCATGGGATCAAGCGTGTCCTGATCGTCAGCGATCCTTTGCATATGCGCCGGGCCATGGCGATCGCGCAGCGACTCGGAATCGAGGCACAGCCGTCACCGACTCCGTCGAGCCGCTATGTGGGATGGAGGGCATGGGGAGGGTTTCTGGTGGCGGAGGTCTACTACCTCACCCGGTGCCGGGTTTCCGGGCATTGCTGAAACGGCTTGTTGCGGGTTTTTCAAGGGTTTTCGGAGACTTTCCGGCGCCTTTGAAGGCGTTTCCGTGAAACGTATCATCACCGTTCCAAGGGTGATCGATGACATTTCATCATTTGTGCTGATGAAGCGATGGGCGTAATCGGGTGCTCTGAAATTTCTTCGGGAAATGCCGCCATGACCCAGGCCACCGCCACGATGTCCGCGCCGGACTCCAAGCGCTTCGACGGAACCACGTTCGGGCTTTATGCCGCCACCGTCTTTCTGTGGGGCGTGAGCTGGATCGGCATTCGCGCGCAGCTCGGAGTCGTTGCGCCGGAAATGTCGGTGCTGTGGCGCTTTCTGTTATCCGCCGCGCTCATGTGGGGCTGGGTGCTGGTGACGAAGCATCAGGTGCGCTTCGGACTTGCCGATCACCTGCGGTTTATGGCGGTGGGATGCTGCTTGTTCTCGTTCAACTTCATCTCGTTCTATTACGGCGGCTTGAGCGTGCCGTCGGGACTTCTCTCCGTGGTGTTCTCGCTCGCCTCCGTATTCAACCTCGTGCTCAGCTTCGTCGTTTTTCGGCAGAAGGTGGAGCCGCGCGTGGCGCTCGGCGGCGTGATCGGCGTTGCCGGCATCGGGCTTCTGTTCTGGCCGGAGATCACGGGCGCGGGCTTTAATGCGGCGGCGTTGAAGGGGCTTGGCCTGTGCGTGATGGGCACGCTGTTCTTCTGCTCCGGCAACATGATCTCGACGGTGGTGCAGCGCCGCGGCGCGCCCCTTCTCTCCGCCACCGCCTGGGGCATGACCTATGGCTGCGGTGTGCTGCTGGCGATGAACCTGCTGCGCAGAAACGAATTCATCATCGAACCCACGGCGAAATATATCGGCTCTCTGCTCTATCTCGCCATCGGCGCGTCGGTGCTGGCCTTCATGTCGTATCTCACGCTGCTGCGCCGCTTGGGTGCGGCGCGCGCGGGCTATGCGACAGTGCTGTTTCCCATCGTGGCGCTCACTGTCTCGACGCTGATCGAGGGATACCAATGGACGCTGCTCGCAGGCATCGGCGTCGTGCTCGCTCTTGTCGGCAACGTGCTGGTGCTGCGCAAGCCCGCCGCGAAGTAAGGCTTACTCGGCAGCGACCTGAAACACGGGGCGCGTCGAGCCCAGATTGTCGAGCGACTGCTTGATGTGGAAGCCGAGCGCATCCGCGAGTGGGTTCTCCTCGCCGCGCGCGCGGATCAGGCCGATCTTGCACGAGGGCAGGGCGGGGAAGCCGTCCGAGGGGCCGAGAATCCGCATGCCGGGGCGCACGGCGCTTTCCGGCAGAACCGACACGGCAAGGCCCGCGAGAACGGCGGCGCCCACGGCGGTCGAGTGATAGCTCACATAGGCAATGCGGAAGGCGCGGTCGGCGCTCTCCAGCGCTTCCGTCGCCGAATGGCGCCAGTGGCAATTCGGGCGGCCGAGGGCGAGCGGGATCGGGTTCTCCTCATGCACGCCGTGGCGGGCGGAGGTCACCCACAGAAGCTGCTCGATGCGCACGATCTCCGACGGGCCGCGACGGTCAACATGCGTGATGATGGCAAGGTCAAGATCGCCGTGCTGCACACGCTCGATGAGGTTGTGCGTGGGCTCGCACATCACCGTCACCTCCGCCTTCGGATTGGAGCGCGAGAACCGTGCCAGAATCTCCGGCAGGTAGCGGTCGGCGTAATCGTCGGGAAGGCCGAGGCGCACCCGGCCGGTCAGCTCGTTATCGTCGAAGGAGGCCATGCATTCCGCGTTCAGGCGCACGATCCGGCGCGCGTAGTCGAGCAGCCGCTCGCCCTCGTCGGTGAGCTTGGAAAGGCGGCCATCACGTTCGAAGATCGCCTTGCCGACCCGGTCCTCCAGCCGCTTCATCTGCATGGACACGGCGCTCTGCGTCTTGTGCACGATCTCCGCCGCCCGCGTGAACGACCCCGTATCCGCAATCGCCACGAAAGTCCGGAGCTGATCGATATCGAGCAAATGCATGGCTTTTCCCTCCCATCATTTTTACTGATGATACATATCTCAAACAATCGTTTCAAGTGATGTAATGGGCTGTGCTATAGGTTACATTACAAGGAAAAATTTTCCTTAATAATATCAATAACTTGAAGTGGAAGGCCGATGGCAGATCTCTGGAAGATCTCCGGTATTCCTCTGACAGTTTTTTGAATGTTCATTGGCTGATCCGACAGATCGTGAAAGCCACTTGAGAGCGAAAGGAGACATGACATGACCCGGTCTGCAGCAACCGCCACGACCCTTCCCGGAGCCTCCATCCTGGGTCAGTTCGCGCGTGTGCTCATATCCCTCGCGAAAGCTTTTCAGGATCGCCGAGAGGTGATGAACCTCGCCGAATTCGACGAGCGCATGCTCAAGGATATCGGCCTCACACGGAACGACGTGACGGATGCTCTGGCGGAGCCTCTTCATCATCGGCCGTCATGGGTGTTGGTTCGATGTGCCAAGCGCACCGCTCCAGCTGCTCGAGCTGCCGCCCCACACAAGGCACGGCCCGTCGTCCAGCTGGTGAGCAGGCGGGCTTAAGGCTTCTTCGCGCCTGTACTCCAGGCGTCTTCGATGATTGATTGGAGGGACGTGAGATATTGCATTTGCATCTCGCGTCCCTTGTCCATCATCTCTCCCCATGACGCGGAGAGAGAGGGCTCCTCCTGCGGCGCCGGGGGCTCTTCCGGCTTCTGCAGGAAGCTCGTCATCATGTCCTGAAAAGGATTGGACGCGGGTTGCTTTTGCGGCTCTGCGGATTTCATCCATCCGGTCCACATCTCAGCCCATGGATTGGCCGCATCCTGCTTCGGCTTTTCAGGCTGCGCGAACGATTGGGCCGCCATCCATTGCGATAATCCGCCTGCGAGAATGCCCGCATAGAGCGGCAAGATCTGCTGCATGGTCTCGACGCCGATGCCGGCGAAGTCGGCTGCCTGATGCGCCACGCGGCGGCTGGCCTCGTCGGAGCCGAAAAGCTGGTCGAGTACCTGCCTGCCGGCTTGCTGAGCCTGGGGAGAGAAGGAACGCCCCGCCATCTGCCAGAAATTCTGATACCCGCCGCTCATGAGCGATTGCAGGAACGGGTTGGGGCCGTTGGCCGCCAGGGCATGCTGCAGGCCCATGATGAAGGCCGGCATGAGAGCGGCCATCGCCTTTTGCTGCTGATCGCCCGAGAGCTGGAATTGCTGCGCCAGGGTTTCGAAACCTGCCTGGGTCTGCGCCTGTCGCATCAGATCGAACCAGTTGAACATGGCGGACTCCCTGAACGCTCAGCCTGCCTACGGTATCGGAGCAGCTTGCCTCTCCAGACGCCGGATTGTCCAGAAGGCCGTAATGATGGCGGCAATCCCGAAGGCGATGGAACCGGCTCCGATGCCGACAATAGCACCTTTCGGCCCGCCGATCTGCGCACCGATATAGGCGAAGGGGATCATGCCGAGCGTGGCCCTGCCCCAATTGAAGAAGGTGGAGAGCAGGGGATAGCCGAGATTGTTGAAGGACGCGTTCGCCACGAAGACCAAGCTGATGAAGAACCAGATGAAGCCGCTCAGCAGGCAGAAGAACTGCACCAGCTCGGCCGTGAGTGGCGGCGCGTTGAATGCGATCACGATGGGGCGCTGCAGAACGACGAGCAGCAGCCAGACGCCCAGCACATAGACGATCATGAAGGTCAGTGAATCCTTCAGCGTCTGCTTCATGCGGTCATAACGCCGTGCGCCCCAGTTCTGCCCGAGAACCGGGCCGATGGCTCCGGCCAGGGCAAACACGCCTGCGAAGGAAACGGGCGTCACACGATCGATGATGGCGGAGGCGGCAATGGCCTCGTCGCCGAACTTCGACATGATGCCGGTGAAGAAGGCGTTCGATGCGGGAGCGGCGAGATTGGTGAGGATCGCAGGGATGGCGATGGCGAAGAACGGCTTCGCATCTTGCATCACCGATTGCAGCGTGGGACGGGACAGAAGCTGGTGGGCGCGCGTTACATAGAGATAGCCCACATAGACATAGGCCACGCGCGCGATGTTGATGGTCCAGGCGGCGCCATCGGATTGAAGATCGAGCACGAAGATCGTGATGGGATCGAGCAGCACCGTCACGATGGCGACGGAGAGCGAGGCATACATGCTGCGCTTGGCGTCGCCCGCCGCGCGCAGAACGGTGGAGAAGGCCATGCCGAGCGCCATCAGCACATTGGTCGGCAAGGCGATCCAGAGAAATCTCTGTGCCACCTCGAAGGCCTGGCCGCTTGCGCCCATCGCGCGCAGGATCTGAGGCAGGAAGGCGAGCGCGATCACGCTGACGGCGATGCCGATGAGGCCCATGAGCACGCTGCCCGAGGCGGCAAGCCGACGCGCATCGTCAGGATGACCCGCACCGAGCGCGCGGGAGACCAGGGCGCCGATCGGAATCATCAATCCCACATTGATGGACACCGAGAAGAACATCACGACGGTGGCGATGCCGACGCCCGCCGTCATGCTCGGATTGTTGAGCCAGGAAATGTAGAGCAGCGAAACGAGATCGACGATGAAGATCGCGATCAGGCCAGCGGCTCCCGTTCCCGTCATCACGAGAACGTGGCGCATAGTTGAGCCCTGCACGAAGATAGGCGCCTGGGTGCGTGCTTCTTCGCGCTCTGAGGCGGGCATATCCATTTAGAGGGCTCCTTCGCCGAGAATGTCGCGTGTCTCGGGGCTAAGTGCCTTGGCCTTGCCTTTCGGCGAGGTGAGAGGCTCGGGCGTGATCTTGGCGCCGACAACGAGTTCCGCGCCGCCCATCGTGCCGATCTCCTTCTGCAGGAACAGGCGAGCGATGTCGCGCTTGCGCACGTCCTGCGCGGAATTGGCGGCGATCTCCGCATCGATCCCCAGCTCCTCGAGCGCCGAACGGCCGAAGACAATGGCGGATTCGAATGTTTCGCGAAGCTGATAATCGACGCCGATCTTCAGAAGCCTCACCGCGTGAATGCGGTCATAGGCACGCACGAAGCTGCGGGCATTCGGGAAGTTCTCGCGAAGGATCTCGGCCACTCTTTCGACGGTGTCGGTGTCGTCGATGCAGACGCAGATCATCTCCGCCTTTTCCGCGCCGGCCGCGCGCAACACGTCCAGGCGCGTTCCGTCGCCGTAATAGATCTTCAGGCCGAAGCGGCCCGCGTCGCGCACGCGCTCCACGTTCTTGTCGATCACGGTAGCGTTGATGTTCTGCGACAGAAGAACCTGGTTCACGATCTGCCCGAAACGTCCGAAGCCGATCACGAGAACACGGCTCGACAGCTCACCCTCCTGGCCCATCAGCCCGTCCATGCCCGCATCGTCCACACGCTCGGGGCGTGCTTGCAGAGCCTTCTCGACGAGGGTCGAGAAGATCGGGCCGAGCAGCATCGTGATGGCTGCAAGCGCGATCACGGATTGCGCTTCGCTCGATGGCATCAGTCCGGCGGCGACCGCCACGGGCAGGAGCACGAAGGCGAATTCGCCAGCGGTGCAGAGCAGCGTGCCGGACCGCAGGCCTTCGCGCCATGTGGCGCCGAACATGCGCGAGAGAACCGTGATCAGCACGGTCTTGCCGAGGATCACCACGGGCGCGGCGATGGCCAGCAGAACCCATTGCTCGCGCACGAGCGCCAGATCGATGGACATGCCCACGCTCATGAAGAAGAGGCCGAGCAACATGCCACGGAACGGCTCGATATCGGCCTCCAGCTGATGACGGAAGTTCGACTCGGCGAGCAGAAGGCCTGCGAGAAACGCGCCCATCGCCATGGAGAGGCCGACTTCCTGCATGAGCAGGGCGGCACCCAGCACCACCAGCAGCGCGGAGGCCGTCATCACCTCGCGCGAGCCCGTGCGGGCCAGGATGCGGAAGAAAGGGTTCAGTCCATAGCGGCCCACGAGAACCACGGCGGCGATGGCGGCGATGGTCTCTCCAACCGTAATCAGTTGGTCGAGGGGCGAGGCCTGTTCCGCCGCCATGCCGGAGGCGAGAAGGGGCAGGATGGCGAGAATGGGAACGACGGAGAGATCCTGGAACAGCAGGATCGCGAAGGAACGCTGTCCGTACGGCGTTTGCAGGTCGTTGCGCTCGCCCAGCATCTGGAGCGCGATGGCTGTGGCCGACAAAGCGACCGCAATGCCGATGACGAAGGCGGCTTTCGGGCCGAAGCCGATCATGGACGCGGCTAAGCCCAGGCAGAGCGCCGTCACGCCCAGCTGGGCGAAGCCGAGGCCGAAAATGTCCCGCTTCATGGACCAGAGATGGGAGAGCTTGAGTTCCAGCCCGATGATGAAGAGCAGCAGCACCACGCCGAGCTCGGCCACGGTCGCGATGGTTCCCGGATCGCCGACGAGGCTCAGGCCCGACGGGCCGATGACCACGCCCGCCGCCAGATAGCCCAGCACGGCGGAAAGGCCCAGGAACCGGAACACCGGCACAGCGATCACGGCTGCCCCGCAGAAGGTCAGGACAGGAGGAAGAAAACTGACATGGGAGGCTGTGCTGGCCATCGAGCAATCGGATCCGGTGAACAATGCCCCCTTTCTAGGGAGTCTTTTCCCGTAGGGCGAGCGTTTCTTGGGGGAGTCCAGGGCTCATTCCCTCCCCCTTGCGGGGAGGGGCAGGGGTGGGGGGTGGTTCGACTGGGTGAGCGATTGAACTAGCGGGGCTCTGACCACCTCTCCCCGGTGGGGAGAGGTCGAGCGCAGCGAGGGTGAGGGGGTGAGACTTTTCCGGATGGACCTGTAACCCCTCACCCCGACCCTCTCCCTCAGGGAGAGGGAGCAGATGGTAGTGGCCTTCATGTTCACTGAAGTTCGCGTCGCACTTTGACTTTGCGACCCCCACCCTCAATCCCTCCCCGCAAGGGGGAGGGAATAAGCGCGCCGTCCGCGAATAACTGCCGCTCCCGCTTGACAGGAGGGGCCCCGTCTCGCCACATCGCGGGATCATGACGAAGCCAGCTCTCGACATTCAGCTTTGCGCCCCCCGCGGCTTCTGCGCCGGGGTCGTGCGCGCCATCGACGCCGTCGAGAAGGCGTTGGCGATCCATGGGGCGCCGGTCTATGTGCGCCACGAGATCGTTCATAACAAATACGTGGTGGAAAACCTGAAGCGGAAAGGGGCCGTCTTCGTCAAGGAACTCGACGAGATCCCCGATACCGAGGCACCCGTGATCTTCTCCGCCCACGGGGTTCCCAAATCCGTGCCGGAGGCGGCCCAAGCCCGCAATTTCTTCGCCATCGACGCCACCTGTCCGCTGGTGACCAAGGTGCATCGCGAGGCGCAGGTCCATAACAAGCGGGGCCGTCACATCATCCTGATCGGCCATGCGGGCCATCCGGAAGTGATCGGCACCATGGGCCAGCTGCCGGAAGGGGCTGCGACCCTGGTCGAGACCGTGGACGACATCGCCCGGCTCCAGCCCGCCGATCCGGAGAACCTGTCCTTCGTCACGCAGACCACCCTGTCCGTCGACGATACCCAGGACATGGTGGATGCGCTCAAAGCACGCTTCCCCTCCATCGTCGGTCCGCACAAGGAAGACATCTGCTACGCCACCACGAACCGCCAGGGTGCGGTGAAGCGCGTGGCGCCGCAGGTGGATGCGATGATCGTGGTGGGCTCGCCCAATTCCTCCAACTCCCAGCGCCTGCGCGAAGTGGCCGAGCGGGAAGGTTGCCCCTTGGTGCGCCTGATCCTGCGCGCCGAGGACATCGACTGGTCGCTGTTCGGCAACATCCGCAGCCTCGGCATCACGGCAGGAGCTTCCGCGCCGGAGATCCTGGTGGAAGAAATCATCGATGCCTTCGCCGAGCGCTACACGGTGTCGGTGGAGAGCGTGTCGACGGCGGATGAGAGCGTGTTCTTTCCTTTGCCGCGCGAGTTGCGTGAGCAGGCGGCGGAGTAAACATTGGCAGTCTATACGGAAGTCAGCGACGAGGAGCTCGAACGCTTTCTCGAGACCTACGACATCGGCACGGTGCTCTCCTACAAGGGCATCGCGGAGGGCGTGGAGAACACGAACTATTTTCTCCACACTACCAAGGGCTCCTACATTCTCACCCTCTATGAGAAGCGGGTGCGGGAAACCGATCTGCCGTTCTTCCTCGGGCTCATGCAGCATCTGGCGAATAGAGGTCTGACCTGTCCGCTGCCGGTCAACAACCGCAAGGGCGAAGCGCTCGGCCGCGTGGCCGGACGTCCCGCCGTCATCATCACCTTCCTTGATGGCATCGCGGTGCGTCGTCCCACAGCGAAGCATTGCGGGGCTCTCGGCGGAGCGCTCGCGAAGCTGCATCTCGCGGGCCGCGACTTCGCGATGAACCGGCCCAACGCGCTCTCGCTCGACGCATGGGCTCCGCTCTTCGCGCAAGCCGAGGCGCAGGCCGATACGGTCTCCGACGGGTTGGGCGAGCGCACGCGGCGTGAGCTTGCTTATCTGAAGGATGCATGGCCGCAGGATCTGCCCTCCGGCATCATCCATGCGGATCTGTTCACGGACAATGTGTTCTTCATCGGCTCCGAAGTGTCGGGGCTGATCGACTTCTATTTCGCCTGCACGGATTCCTTCGCCTACGACGTCGCCATCTGCCTCAATGCCTGGTGCTTCGAGCAGGACGGATCGTTCAATCTCACGAAGGGACAGGCGCTGCTCGCCGGTTATCAGGCGGTGCGTCCTCTCTCTGCTGACGAGATCGAAGCGCTGCCTGTTCTCTGTCGCGGTTCTGCGATGCGCTTTATGCTGACCCGTCTCGTGGACTGGCTCAACGTGCCGCCAGGGGCGCTCGTGAAGCCGAAGGATCCGCTTGAATACGACCGCAAGCTCCACTTCCACACCCATGTGAAGCATGCCCGCGAATATGGACTCGATACATGAGCAATTCTGAGCGCATCCTCATCTACACGGACGGCGCCTGCTCGGGAAATCCCGGGCCAGGCGGCTGGGGTGCGATCCTGTTCTTCAAGGGCAGCGAGAAGGAGGTCTCCGGCGGTGAGGCTCACACCACCAACAACCGCATGGAAATCCGCGCCGCCATCGAGGGGCTGAACGCGTTGAAGCGGCCCTGTGCCGTCGATCTGTTCACGGACTCGCAATATGTGCGCCAGGGCATCACGCAATGGATGCACAACTGGAAGCGCCGCGGCTGGCGCACCGCAGACAACAAGCCCGTGAAGAACGAGGATCTGTGGCGTGAGCTCGATGAGGCTGCATCTCGCCACGACGTGGCCTGGCACTGGGTGAAGGGCCATGCGGACGATCCCATCAACATTCGTGTCGACGAGCTGGCGGTGGCCGCCATGCAACCCTTCAAGAAGCGGCGTGCATAAAGCATCGAACCAAAGGTGGATTGGTACTTTTGGAGCTTACCTGGTGCACATAAAACAAAAGCCCTGCCAGCATTCAAGCGGGCAGGGCTTCGTGTTTTAGAGCTTGAAAGGCTCAGAGATCCTTCAGGATGTTTTCCGCACCCGACACTTGAGCCTTGGACGGCGTGTCCTCGACATTGATCGCCTTCACGACGCCGTCTTCCACCACCATCGAATAGCGCTGGGAGCGGGTGCCGAGGCCGAAGCCCGAGCCGTCCATGGTCAGCTTGATCGCCTTAGCGAAATCGCCGTTGCCGTCGGAGAGGAACTCGATGCCTTCAGCGCCTGCGGACTTGGCCCATGCATCCATGACGAACACGTCGTTGACGGCAGTCACCAGGATGGCGTCCACGCCCTTGCCCTTGATCTCCTCAGCCCGCTGCACGTAGCCCGGCAGGTGGTTGCGGTGGCAGGTGGGGGTAAACGCGCCGGGAACGGCCACGAGCACGACTTTACGTCCCTTGAAGAGGTCGTCCGTCGTCTTGGCGACCGGCCCGTCGGCGGTCATGACACGGAAGGTGACCTGGGGGAGGCGTTCTCCAACCTGAATGGGCATGCACTTTCTCCAAAGCGGCTTCGTAATAGTCTGTGCCTCTTCCCTAGCGCGGCAGCCCGTTGCCGTCGAGGCTGACTTGCGTCTCGACCGCCTTGTCGCCTGCAACCAGGGTCAGGGTGAGGGGGACCGGCCCTGCCGCGTCCTTGGGTTTCTCCTCGACCTTCACATTGAAGAAACGAGTCGTCGACACGGCGCTGCTCTCAGGGCCGACCTTCGACGTCGAGAAATACCAATTCTCCGGCCCTTCGGTGAAAAGCACAGGCGACGTGCCCGCAGGGGCGCGAACGGTGATGACGAAGTGTCTTTCGCCCGCAGCAGCTGAAACGGCCGAGAGGACGGAGAGATCGGCCTGCTCTCCAAGGGCCTGCTTGCGCGGAACCTTGGGCATGGCCTGCTCGATGGCGGCGCGATCGGAGGTTCCATCCGAGAGCGGCAGGTTCAGCTCCGCATGGGCCGGAATGCAGATATCCTTGCAGATGCCGTAATCGATGGTGAGCGCCAGCTTGACCGGCTTGCCCGCCTCGACAGGCTTCACCACCACCGGCAGAACGGCCTTCTGCTCATAGACATAGGCCACGCCCGCCGCATCCTCGTGACGCTTGGGGGCGGGCCATCGAACCTCGACATCCGCCACGTTCTCGGAGCGCGACCAGTCGAAGCTCGGCGGCAGGCCGGATTCGCCGGGATTGCGCCAATAGGTCTTGAAGCCCGGATCGAGGGCGATCTCGATCCCCGCAAGCCAGTTCCCACCCTGCCTGCCGCCGGACAGAAGGCGTACCTTTGAATGGAACCCTTGCGCCGAAGTGGACGAGGGGGAGGGCTGGGCAAAGCCGGGGAAAAGGGACAGAATCAGAAAAACGGCCGATGCGGCGATGCGGAATGTCATGGTCATGGAACTGACGCCTCCCTGAGGCGCTTCCTTTATGCGTTTTTTCTCCGGGCTTGCCATCCACGATCCCGTGATCGGGAGGCCGGCCCTCAAAGGCAGATTGCAGGACATGAGCTTTCAGCAAACCCCATATGACGCCGATTCCCCGTATCTCGACGGGCAATTGCTGGTGGCGATGCCCGGCATGACGGACGAGCGCTTCGCCCGGGCAGTGATTTATGTCTGCGCCCATTCACCGGAAGGGGCGATGGGCATCATTCTCAACCGTCCTGCCGCAAACGTGAACATGCCGGACCTCCTCGTCCAGCTCGAAATCGTGCCGGAACTCGACCGTATCCATCTGCCGGAGCAGGTGGGCCGGATGCAGGTTCTCATGGGCGGTCCAGTGGAGACGAGCCGGGGCTTCGTGCTCCATTCGCCGGATTACCACATCGCCCAATCCACCCTGCCCATTGACGATTCCGTCTGCCTGACGGCCACCATCGACATCCTGCGCGCCATCGCTCAAGGAAGAGGCCCGCGAGAAGCGGTTCTGGCACTTGGCTATGCGGGCTGGGGTGCCGGTCAGCTCGAACTCGAACTCCAGGCCAATGGCTGGCTGAACTGCCCTGCCTCTACCGAGCTGATCTTCAGCACGCCCGCCGATATTCGCTACGAGATGGCGCTTCGCCGCATCGGCATCGAGCCCGCCATGCTGTCCATGGAAGCAGGCCACGCCTGAGGAAGAACTACGCGGCTTCCGTCGTTGTCGCGCCTACGAGCTGGCGCGCCTGCATCACTGACATCGGTTCGCCGAAGACGGGGCCTTGCGCATATTCGCAGCCGAGCTGGTAGAGCTCGATCGCTTCCGACTCGCTCTCCGCGCCTTCCGCCACGATCTCCATGCCGAGCTCGTGCGACATCTTGATGATGGAGCGCAGGATGATCGCATTGCCCGACGCCATCTGGCGCACGAAGGACTCGTCCACCTTGATCGTATCGAACGGGAAGCGCAGCAGGTAGGAGAGGGCGGAATAGCCCGTGCCGAAATCGTCGAGCGAGAGACCGGCGCCGAGATCGCGCAGGCGCGCCAGCATCTGCGCCGAATATTCCGGGTTCTCCATCACGAGGCTTTCCGTCATCTCGATCTTGAGAGAGCCGGGGAGAACGCGTGTGCGCGCGATGACGTTCTTCACTTCCTGCAACAGGTCGTGACGCAGGAGGTGATGGCTCGACATGTTCACGCTGGCAAAGATCGGCGGCTCGACTTCGAGCGCGCTCTGCCAGATACCGAGCTCGCGCGCCGTCTGCTCCAGCAGGAACACGCTGAGCTTGACGATGAGACCCGTCTCTTCCGCAATCGACATGAAGTCGTCGGGCGAAACAGGGCCGAGGCGCGGATGTTCCCAGCGCAGCATGGATTCGAAGCCCGCGATGGTGCGATCCTCGAGCCGCACGATGGGCTTGAACAGCACCTTCATCTCGTTGCGCTCGAGTGCATGGCGCAGGTCGCTTTCCATCGTGAAATGGTCGCTGCGGTCCGAGCGCATGGTGGGGCGGAACACCTCGATGCGGTCGCCGCCGTGACGGCGCGCATGCGCCATGGCGATTTCCGCATTGCGCAGCACTTCCTCGCGACGTGCCGCGATCTGCGGATCGTGCAGGGCGATGCCGATGGAGGCGGTGAGGAAAATCTCGCGCTCGGCATAGGTGACCGGCGTGGTGACGATGCGCCGGACCATGTCGGCGAAAGCGATGATGCGGTCGGGCTCGCGCTCCGAGAGCAGGATGATCGCGAATTCGTCGCCTGCGATGCGCGCCAGCGTATCCTGCGGCTTCAACAGACGGCCGAGGCGGCGCGACAGGGTGAGAAGGATCGAGTCGCCTGCCGTGTAGCCCGATTGATCGTTCGCATCCTTGAACTTGTCGATGTCGATCACGAGCACTGTCGGACGCAATGAATCGTCCTGGCTCGCGAAGGTCAGCGCAGCTTCGAGGCGGTCGTAGAAGAGCTGGCGGTTGGGCAGGCTCGTCAGGTTGTCATGCACCGCGTCGAGCAGCAGCCGCTCCTCGGCGTTCTTGCTGCTCGTCACGTCGCAGAGCGTTCCGACGATGCGAATGACCTCGCCGTCGGAGCCGATCACCGGACGGGCCTTGAGGCGATACCAGTGATGCGCGCTGGACGACGAGCGCAGGCGGAAATCCTGCACCAGACGTCCACGACGATGCTCGATCACCGTATCGAGGGCAAGCCTGTAGCGATCCTTGTCGAAGGGATGGATCAGATCGAGCCAAGCCGAGGCAGGGCCTTCGAGCGCGCCGCGCTTCAGGCCGAGTTGATGCTCGATCTCAGGGCTCACGAAGATGTTGTCCGACACCACGTCCCAATCGAACACGATGTCGCCAGCGCCCGCGAGGGCGAGAGCGCGACGCTCCGTGTCGTTGACGAAGCCACGGGCAAAACCGCCACCGGCGAAGGCGTGCTGCATCACGGTGAAGCCGATCAGCATGACGATCAGCACGAGACCACCGATCAATGCAGGCGGCACGAGGTCGGAGCTCAGCTGCCCTAGAACCGTGAAGCTCGCCGCCACCGTCCAGGCAATCAGCAGGAGCCAGGTGGGCACGAGCATGATGGCGCGGTCATAGCCGTGCGTCGCCAGATGGATCACGAGCACGAAGCCGATGCCGGCCACCGCCGCGATCGACATGCGCGCCACGCCCGCAGCCACCGAGGCATCGAGCACGGCCAGCAGCAGCAACGCGCCGAGGAAGGCGAGCCAGAAGGCCGTGACGTGGCTGTAGCGCACGTGCCAGCGGTTCAGGTTGAGATAGGCGAAGAGGAACACGAGCAGCGTTGCCGCCAGCACCGCTTCCGCGCCGGCGCGATAGATCTGCTCCGTGACCTCGGAGATCGGGAACACGCGCTGGAAGAAACCGAAATCGATGCTGGCATAAGCCAGCACCGCCCAGGCGAGCGCGGCGGCCGCCGGGAAGATCAGCGCGCCCTTCACCACGAACACGATGGTGAGGAAGAGGGCGAGCAGGCCCGCGATGCCGATGATGATGCCCTTGTAGAGGGTGAGGCCGTTCACGCGCTCCTTGTAGGCATCCGCATCCCACAGATGGAGCTGTGGCAGGTTGTCGGTGCGCAGCTCCGCCACGAAGGTGACAGTGGTGCCGGGATCGAGCGTGATGAGGAACACGTCCGCATCGGGGCTGTCGTCCCGCTCGGGGCGGATGCCCTGGCTCGCGGTGATGGCGGCGATGCGGGAAGCGCCGAGATCGGGCCAAACCACGCCGGAGCCGGTCAACCGGAAATGCGGCGCCACGAGCAGGCGGTCGACCTGCTCGTCGGTATCGTTGGTGAGCGCGAAGACGATCCAGTCCGGGCGGGTGCCGGACTCACGCGCCTTCACGGCGATGCGGCGCACGATGCCGTCGCGGCCCGGAGCGGTGGAAATGCGGATTTCGTCGCCATCGGACTTGTAGCGCTCGATGGCCTGGGTCAGGTCGATTGCCTTGGTCTTGGGATCGACGCGAACGGATTCCACCGCCCAGCCGGAAGTCGGCCAGGTGAGCCCCACGAACGCCGCCAGAAGAAAGGCTATGGCGAAAGATACGATCCGCACTGCTTCGGTTCTTTCGTCCGGTCCAAAATTCGAAGGCAGATTGGTACCGGTCAGGGAGCCTGAGGGCAAGCCGAAGCCTCGGCAGGCCCCCACTTGTCCGCATGACTCGGTTTTTATCGTTAACCACGCGCATGGAGGCGCTTTGCGGCGGGATTGAGGTGAAATCGATATGACGTAGCGGAAAGCATTGCCCTTTCCTCGTCACCCCGGGCTTGTTCGGGGGATACATGTCTTCGCTTCCAACTCACAAACCTCATCCTGAGGAGCAGGCGGAGCCTGCGTCTCGAAGGAGGTTCCAGTGATCTCTGGAGACGCCCTCGTCCTTCGAGACGGTCGCTCCGCGACCCCTCAGGATGAGGGCTATGGGGGACAAGACGTGGATGGCCGGATCAACGCCCCCCTAGCTGCGCAGGCCCTTGCTGATAACCTCCAGGGAGGGAAGGCTTTTGATGGGACCGATGGCCGCGACCGTGGGATTGCCCTGCAGGAGGCGGCGTCCTGCCTCGCGGACATGCTCCTGATCCAGAATGTCGACCTTCCGCACGATCTCGTCGCTGCCCACGATCCGCCCCCAGGACAGGAGCTGGCGCGCCATGCGCTCGATCCGCCCGCCGGGCGTCTCCAGCGCGGTCAGCAGGGCCACCTTCATCTGAGCCTTGGAGCGGATCATCTCGATCTCGCTGATGTCGGTGGTGGCCTGGCGCATGCAGTCGAGCGTGACCTTGGTGAGTTCCTTCACGTCCGATCCAGCCGTGCCCGCCCCGATGCCGAAGAGGCCGCAATCGGAGAAGGGCCAGTGGAAAGAGTCGATGGAATAGGCGAGACCTCGCGTCTCGCGCACCTCGTGCCAGAGCCTAGAGGTAAGGCCCCCGCCAAGGATATGGGCGAAGAGATGCGCGGCGTAATAGCCCGGATCCTTGAACGAGAGACCGGCTAAGCCAAGCACGATATTGGCCTGTTCGAGCTTGCGCGAGATGCGCCGTTCGCCGCCCGTGTAATGCCCGGATTCCGGCGCGCGAATGTCGGCGGGCGGCATCGCACCGAAGAGGCGCTCCGCAGCATCCACGATCTGCGCATGGTCCACGTTGCCCGCAGCCGCAAGCACCATCTTCGACGGAATGTACTCACGCGCCAGGAAGGCGCGGATGGTGGCGGCGTCGAAGCTCCTGATCGTGTCCGGCGTGCCGAGGATCGGGCGTCCGACGGGCTGGCCCGCGAAGGCCGTTTCCATGAAGGCGTCGTAGATCAGATCGTCGGGCGTATCCTCGACGGCGGCGTGCTCCTGCAGGATCACGCCCTTCTCGCGGGCAAGCTCCGCGTCGTCGAAAACCGAATTGATGAGAATGTCGCCGAGCACGTCGAGCGCCACGTCAACATTCTCGCCGAGAACGCGCGCGGTGTAGCTCGTGTATTCGACGCTGGTCGCGGCATTGATGTCGCCGCCCACATTCTCGATGTCTTCCGCGATCTGCCGCGCGGAGCGGCGCGCCGTGCCCTTGAAGGCCATGTGCTCGATGAGATGCGACAGACCATGCTCATGCGCCTGTTCGTGGCGCGAGCCTGTGCCGACCCACACGCCCAAAGTGGCGGTGGCGATTTCCGGCATGTGCTCGGTCGCGATCGTCAGGCCGTTCGCGAGCTTCGTGATGTCGACGCGCTTCTCGCGCACGAAATGTTCGTTCATGCAGCAGCGCCTTTGACCGCACGGGCGCGCTCGCGGATGAAGCGTTCGACCGCCGATTGATCGTTCGGGAGAACCGTAAAGCTCTCCTTGCGCTCCATCAGATCCGCCATATGGGGCGGAAGGGCAGGGCGTATGCCAGTCGCGCGTTCGACCGCATCGGGGAACTTGGCCGGGTGCGCGGTGGACAGCGCAACGACGGGCACTTCCGGATTGGTCTTCAACAGCGCGCGCGCTGCACGCGTGCCGACGGCGCTGTGCGGATCGAGCACATAGCCGGTTGTGCGATAGGTGTTCGCCATCTCGTCGGCGACGCTCTTCTCATTCACGGCCTCCGCCGTGAACTCTTCTCGGATGCGTGCAAGCGGACCTGCATCGATGGTGAAGGAGCGCGATTGATTGAGGCTTGCCATCAAACGGCGGATCGCTTCGCCGTCACGGCTGTAAGCCTCGAACAGCAGGCGTTCGAAATTGGACGATATCTGAATATCCATGGACGGCGAGGTGGTGGCCTCGACGCCCTTCATCTCGTAGGTGCCGGTATTCAGCGTGCGCGCCAGAATGTCGTTGGCGTTGGTGCCGATCATCAGACGCTCGATGGGAAGGCCCATCTTCTTAGCCACCCAGCCCGCGAGAATGTCGCCGAAATTGCCGGTGGGCACGGAGAACGAGACGGGACGATGCGGACCGCCGAGCGCGACCGCCGCGGTGAAATAATACACGGCCTGCGCGGCCACGCGCGCCCAGTTGATGGAGTTCACGCCGGAGAGCTGCAGCTCGTCGCGGAAACCGCGATGATTGAACATGGCCTTCACCATGTTCTGGCAATCGTCGAACGTGCCTTCCACCGCGAGCGCATGCACGTTGGGGGAGGCGACCGTCGTCATCTGGCGGCGCTGCACATCCGACACGCGGCCATGCGGATAGAGGATGAAGATGTCGACCTGATCGAGGCCCTTGAACGCCTCGACGGCGGCGCTGCCCGTATCGCCGGACGTTGCGCCGACGATGGTGGCGCGCGCGCCGCGCGCTTTCAGCACGTGATCCATCAGACGGCCGAGCAGCTGCATCGCCACGTCCTTGAACGCGAGCGTCGGGCCGTGGAAGAGTTCGAGCAGGAACAGGTTGTCGTCGAGCTGCGTGAGCGGACACACGGCCGTGTGACGGAACGAGGCATAAGCCTCGTCGATCATGCGGCTGAGATCAGCCTGCGGAATGTCGCCATCCACCAGCGGGCCGAGCACGGCCTTGGCCACATCGGCATAGGATTTTCCGGCGAAGCCCTTGATCGTCTCCGTCATCAAGCTTGGCCATTTTTCCGGCAGGTAGAGGCCGCCGTCCCTGGCGAGGCCGGTCAGAAGTGCGTCGGAAAAGCCAAGCGCGGGAGCTTCCCCGCGGGTCGAGACATGGAGCACGGTCAATCTCCTGAAAATTCGGGCGGACATTAGGAGCAGCAGCCGGTTGCGGCAAGTCGCAACCGGCGTCCTCGTCACGGTTTTATCCGGGCCATGGCGTGGGCATCCACGAAGGAGCCGTCGCGGAAGGCATAGTCCCGGTGGGTGCCTTCAAGCTCGAAGCCATGGCGCTTGTAGAGGGCGATGGCGGGCGCGTTGTCCACGTAGACGGTGAGCTCCATCCGCCTGAGATTGAACCAGTTGTCGGCGGTATCCAGGATTTCCCGCAAAAGCCGCGTGCCGATGCCGCGGCCCTGATAGGCGTCGTGCAGGCCCATGCCGAGATAGCCCACATGGTTGCGCCGCCCCTGATGGCGCTCGAAGCCGCCGCTGCCGATGATGACGCCGTCCGCCTCGACCACGAGGTTCAGATTGCCGGGAGCATGGCCTTCCAGCCATTTCTTCGTCGTCTCGGGAGATTGATAGGGCAGCCGCAAGGTTCCCCAGCGCAGGCGGGGGAGACTCCCGAGGGCGGCGATGCCCTCATAATCGGAGGGCCGGGCAGCCCTGATCACGATGCCGTCGGCATCGATGGGACTGGGCGGATGTTGGGATGGTTGGGCGTTCATGTCGCTCTCCTTGGAAAAGGCGGAGGCGAACCGAACCTGCAAAGCCCTGCTCGTCTCCGCAGGGCTTTGGGAAAAATGCTCGACGCTTTCTAGATGCGCAAAGCCTCTCCCGCACGCCCTGCAAGGCGCGTCGTGAGGAGCATTACGGTCATGACAAGCGTGAACATGGAGCGAGGTTATCCGAGTTTTCTCAGGAAACCAAGCCTAGTCGTTGCGTTGCAAACGCCGCCAAGCGAAGGCCGCGAACACGCCGATGAGAGTGAGCGCGAGGCCGTACCAGGTGAGCGCATATTGCAGATGGTTGTTGGGCAGCGTGAGCGGGGTTTGCCCCCCGCGCGGCCAGCCGCCCGGATTGGGCGTGGCATCCGCATCGATGAGGAAAGGCGCCACGGGCTCGAGGCCGCGCGCCTGGGCGATGGCTTGCGGATCGCGCGTGAACCACGTGTTGCGGGCGGGATCGTCGTTCGGCGTGAAGGGATTGCGAGCTTCCGGCGCCCGCACGAGGCCGGTCACCGTCACCTCGCCGTCGGGCTGGCTTTGCGCGCGGGTGGCCGGGTTCTTCAAATCTGTCGGCACGAAGCCGCGATTGATCATCGCGATGCCGCCCGTGGTGAGCCTGAGCGGCGTGAGGATGTAGTAGCCCTGGATCGGTGCTCCCTGCCTGGAGCCCTGGGCCAGGCCATAAACCGGCGCTTCGCGATCGTGCAGGAAGGTGCCTGTGACGCGCACCTTGCGGAACTCGTCCTGGTCCGCGCGCCAGTTCTTCCAGTCTGATTCCGGAACGATGGAACCCGGCTCGCCATAGGCGCGGGTTTCGATCTGCCGGATCAGATCCTCCTTCCAGGCCTTACGCTGCATCTGCCACGTGCCGAGGCCCATGAGGATCGCAAGCGCGATGAGGGTCGCGAGGCCGGGGATGAGAAGGGAGCGGCCTTTGTGCGGGCTTCTAGCGATCACTACTGGAAGCGCCCTTCCTCGGCCTTGTGGAGATACTGGCTCGCCACCAGCATTCCTTTGACGGGACGGATCGGTGGAATGCAGGTCAGCAACAGGAACGGCAGCGTCGTGAGAAGATGAACCCAGAAGGGAGGCTCGAAGGCGAGTTCGACCCATACGCCGAAGCCCGCTGCCGGAATGCCCATGATGATCATCACGAAGAAGGCCGGACCATCGGCCGGATCGGCGAAGGAGAAATCGAGACCGCAGACGTCGCAACGCGGAGCAAGCGTGAGAAAGCCGTTGAACAGACGTCCCTTGCCGCATTGCGGGCAGCGGCATTTGAGGCCGGCGAGGATCGGGGACGACGTTTTCTGGACTTGGGCCACGATGGTTCTCCGTGAAGTGCCATCCGCTCACATGGGGAGGGGAGGCTGAAAAGCGAAGGGCGGCTCGAAAGCCGCCCTCGTTCGATCTTTTGCGTGAGCGGCCTTAATGCCCGGCTGCGTATCCGCCGTAGCCCCACACGTAGATGGCGGCGAAGAGGAAGAGCCACACCACGTCCACGAAGTGCCAGTACCAGGCGGCGAATTCGAAGCCGAGGTGCTGCTTGGGCGTGAAGTCGCCGCGATAGGCGCGCATCAGGCACACGGCGAGGAAGATCGTGCCGATGATCACGTGAGCGCCGTGGAAGCCCGTCGCCATGAAGAAGGTGGCGCCGTAGATGTTGCCTTTGAAGCCGAAGGCGGCGTGGCTGTACTCGTAGGCCTGCACGAAGCTGAACACGATGCCGAGGATGACCGTGAGCCACAGGCCTGCCTTGAGGCCCTGGCGGTCATTGTGCAACAGCGCATGGTGCGCCCAGGTGACCGTGGTGCCGGAGGTCAACAGGATCAGCGTGTTGAGCAGCGGCAGGTGCCAGGGATCGAAGGTCTCGATGCCCTTCGGGGGCCACACGCCGCCGAGCGCCTCGACGCGCGAGTAGAGCTGCGGGTCGCCGGCATAGAGAGCGGCGTCGAAGTAAGCCCAGAACCATGCTGCGAAGAACATCACCTCGGAGGCGATGAACATGAGCATGCCGTAGCGGTGATGCAGCTGGACCACGCGGGTGTGGGAACCCGTATTGGCCTCGCGCACCACGTCGCTCCACCAGGCGATCATCGTGTAGAGCACGCCGATGATGCCGGCGCCGAAGATGTAGGGGCCCAGGTGCAGGCTACCGAAGGCGATGTCCTTCCACCAGGTGACGAACCCGGAGGCCATCAGGAAGGCGCTGACCGCGCCGATCAGCGGCCACGGGCTCGGTTCAAGAATGTGGTAGTCGTGGTTCTTGGCGTGAGCCTCGGCCATTTTAGTCTCCGTGCCTCGATTGTGACTTCGCTTTAGGACGTTTCTGCCCAGCTTGTCACGTTCCTTATTGAACGGTGGGTTGGGTTGAAGATGTGGCCTCCGCCACCGGCTTGCCCGCCTTGGACGGGAAGTAGGTGTAGGAGAGGGTGATGGAAGAGAGGTCCTTCACGTCGGAATCCTGCACGAGGCGGGGATCGATGTAGAACACGACCGCCGATTCCAGGGTTTCCCCCGGTTTCAGGGTCTGCTCCGTGAAGCAGAAGCATTCGAGCTTCGAGAAGTAGGTGCCTGCAAGGTCCGGCTGCACATTGTAGGTGGCGATGCCGGTGGCGGGCTTATCGCCCGTGTTGGTGACCTTGTAATAGACGGTCGTCGTCTCGCCGAGCTTGACGGAGATCTCGGGCTTTTCAGCCGAGAAGCGCCAGCTCAGGCCCGGCGCCACATTGGCGTCGAAGCGCACGGCGATCTTTCGATCCATCACCTGCGTGTCGTTGCTGTCGCGCGCAACCGGCGTGCCGTCGAAGCCCGTCACCTTGCAGAAGAGATCGTAGAGCGGCACCGAGGCATAGGCGAGCCCGACCATGCCCACGACGACGCCGAGGCAGGCAAAGGCCGTGCGGTGCATCTTACGTTGCTGGTGGGGTGTCTCGGCCATGCTCATCTCACAGCGGACGGTTGAGAACCTGCGGGCCCAGCTTCGCCATCGTCACCGCGAAAAGCAGGATGCAGAGAATGCCGAGGGTCAGGCCGAGCGCGATCGAACGCCGTCTGCGGCGCTGCTGTTCCTCGGGAGTGAGGTGGTAGGAATTACGATCCGTCATGTCCGCTCACCCCAGAACCGGATGGAAGAAGCCGAAGCCGTGCTCCGCGAGCAGCGTGGCGAACAGCAGGAACAGGTAAAGGATCGAGAAGCCGAAGAGTTGCTGGGCCACCCGCATGGCAGGCTCGCCCTCGCGCAGGCGATAGACCTGGATCGCGAGCGCCAGCATGCCGAGGCCGCCGACAACCGAGATGATGGCATAAGCCAGGCCGCCGAAGCCGAAGAACACGGGCGCCAGGCCGAGCGGGGCGAGAAGCACCGTGTAGGCCAGGATCTGGAAGCGGGTGGAATTGGGGCCGGCGACATTCGGCATCATCGGGATGCCGGCACGCTCGTAATCGCCCGATTTCACGAGGGCCAGCGCCCAGAAATGGGGCGGCGTCCACATGAAGATGATGGCAAACAGGATCACGCTGTCCCAGGCCACTGATCCGGTGACGGCGGCCTGCGCGACGATGGGGGGCAGGGCGCCTGCCGCGCCGCCGATCACGATGTTCTGCGGCGTCGAGCGCTTCAGCCACATGGAATAGATCACGACGTAGAAGAAGATCGTGAAGGCGAGCAGGCCCGCGGCCAGCCAGTTGCTGGCAAGGCCGAGGATCAGCACAGAACCCGCGGAGAGGGTGAGGCCGAAAGCCAGGGCCTCATTGGGCTGGATCTTGCCGGCCGGGATCGGACGCTTGCGGGTGCGGGTCATCACGGCGTCGATATCCGCGTCCCACCACATGTTCAGGCAGCCCGATGCACCACCGCCGATGGCGATCATGAGCAGGGACACGAAAGCCAGCACGGGATTCACGTTCGGATGGCTGACGACCATGCCGACGAGCGCCGTGAAGACGACGAGAAACATCACGCGCGGCTTGAGGAGAGCGAAGAAGTCGGACACGTCACCCTGCGAGAGACCATTGCTGGCGATGCTCTCGTTCTGGGGCTCGGTCAAACTGTTCGACAGGGTGTTCATACCAAATGATCTTCCGAAATGCTGAAAAATAGAGGCGTCGAGTGCCTCGCGGTGTCAGCTCCTCGCCGGAAGGCTTAGGAAAAGCCCAAGCCCTCGGGGGAGGAGCGGGCGGCGAAAAAGCCGCCCGACTCGCTTGATTAGTGGCCCGTATCGATGATGCGGGGCAGGGTCTCGAACTGGTGGAACGGAGGCGGAGAGGACAGGGTCCATTCCAGCGTCGTCGCACCTTCGCCCCACGGGTTGCCGGCGGCCTTTTCCTTGCGGACGAAGGCATAGATCACGCCGCCGATGAAGACGAAGAGACCGGCGAAGAAGATGTAGGAGCCGATGGAGGACACGAAGTTCCAGCCCTTGAAGGCATCCGGATAATCCGCATAGCGGCGCGGCATGCCGGAGAGGCCGAGGAAGTGCATCGGGAAGAACAGCACGTTGGCGCCGATGAAGGCGATCCAGAAGTGCAGCTTGCCAATCCAGTCGGGCATCACGTAGCCGGTGATCTTCGGGAACCAGTAGTAGATGCCGGCGAAGATCACGAACACGGCGCCGAGCGACAGCACGTAGTGGAAGTGCGCGACGACGTAGTAGGTGTCGTGCATGTAGCGGTCGACCGGAGCGTTCGCGAGCACGACGCCGGTGACGCCGCCGACCGTGAACAGGAACACGAAGCCGACAGCCCACTGCATCGCGGCCGTGAAGCGGATGGAGCCGCCCCACATGGTGGCGATCCACGAGAAGATCTTCACGCCGGTCGGAACCGCGATCACCATCGTGGCGAACACGAAATAGGCCTGCGTCTGCAGCGAGAGGCCGACCGTGTACATGTGGTGCGCCCACACTACGAAGCCGACGACGCCGATCGCCACCATGGCGTAGGCCATGCCGAGATAGCCGAAGATCGGCTTCTTCGAGAAGGTGGAGATGATGTGCGAGACGATGCCGAAGGCCGGCAGGATCATGATGTACACTTCGGGGTGGCCGAAGAACCAGAACAGGTGCTGGTAGAGCACCGGATCACCACCGCCCGACGGGTCGAAGAAGGTGGTGCCGAAGTTGCGGTCCGTGAGCAGCATCGTGATCGCGCCGGCGAGAACCGGGAGCGACAGAAGCAGCAGGAACGCGGTCACCAGCATCGACCAGGCAAAGAGCGGCATCTTGTGCAGCGTCATGCCCGGAGCGCGCATGTTGAGGATCGTGGTGATGAAGTTGATCGCGCCGAGGATCGAGGCAGCACCGGCAAGGTGCAGGGCCAGGATGCCGAAATCGAGCGCAGGACCCGGATGGCCGGCCGTCGAAAGCGGCGGATAAACCGTCCAGCCGCCGCCGAAGCCGAGCGAGCCCGGAGCGCCTTCGACGAAGAGCGAGCAGAGCATCAGGGCGAAGGCCGAAACGGTGAGCCAGAACGAGATGTTGTTCATGCGCGGGAACGCCATGTCAGGCGCGCCGATCATGATCGGGATGAACCAGTTGCCGAAGCCGCCGATCAGGGTGGGCATCACCATGAAGAACACCATGATGAGGCCGTGGCCCGTCACGAAGACGTTGAACGTCTGCGGATTGGAGAAGAACTGCAGGCCGGGCTCCTGGAGTTCCAGGCGCATGGCGATCGACAGAAGACCGCCGACGATGCCGGCCGTGAAGCCGAAGATGAGATAGAGAGTGCCGATATCCTTGTGGTTCGTGGAATAGAACCACCGGCGCCAGAAACCTGGAAGGTGATCGTGGTGATCCGCGTGAGCGGCATCAGCTGCATGTGCCATGATGAGACCTCTATGGTCCTTGCTTTTTTAAATTACTGAGCGTTCGCGAACTTGATCGGAGCCGTATCGTCCGTCGAAGCATACTTCTGCTTCGACTCGGCGAGCCAGGCGGCATATTGCTGCTCGCTCACGACGCGGATCTCGATCGGCATGTACGGATGGCCGTTGCCGCAGAGCTCCGAGCACTGGCCGTAATACACGCCTTCCTTCTCGGCCTTGAACCAGGTTTCGTTCAGGCGTCCGGGAATGGCGTCGACCTTGATGTAGAAGGACGGCAGCGCGAAGGCGTGGATCACGTCGGCCGAGGTGACCTGAACGCGCACGACCTTGCCCACAGGCACGACCATGGCGTTGTCGGCGCCGAGCAGACGCGGCTGGTCGGGCTTCAGGGCCGCTTGGTCGGTCACCATGTTCGAGTCGAACTTGAAGCCGCCCTGATCGGCCGGGTACTCGTAGCCCCAGTACCAGGAATAGCCGGTGGCCTTGATCACCACGTCGGCCTGCGGCGGAACCAGCTGCTGACGCAGGAGGCGGAAGGACGGGATGGCGATGGCCACGAGGATCAGCACCGGAACGATGGTCCAGGCAACCTCGAGCAGGGTGTGGTGGGTGGTCTTGGAGGGAACCGGGTTCTTCTTCTCGTTGAAGCGGGCGACGATCACGAGGAGCAGCGCCAGAACGAACAGGCAGATCGCGGTGATCAGCCAAACCAGGTAGGTGTGGAAGCTGGAGACGCTCTGCCCCAGTTCGGTCACCATCTCCTGCATGCCGGTTTCCCAAGGGGAGGGGCGGCCTGCGGCGGCCCATGCCTCACTTATGCCCAACACAAGTGCGACCGCTGCCGTGGAGAGGGCGGTCACCGATCGACGTGCATTCTCGATCCGCATCGGCGTTCCAAAGCTCCTAAAGATGTGGTGGCCGGGCGGCCACGAAAGCATAAAGAGACAGCATGGGCGCGCGCATATCGGCGCCCGGCCCGCGCCATCACTTTAGATTTGTGCCAAAGACCACAGGACGCGGCGAAGCGCAACGGTTCTGTCGTCGCAATCTGTGCGTCATAACCTCCAAAAGCGTTTGTGATCCCCACTTATCCCCCTCTCGCTTGACATCAGGCCCCCGGCCATGGTCCCAACGGGCCAAAGATTTGGATCGGAGCGGTTTTAGGCCGCTGCCCTTCGCGGCGAAGGGCTCAAGAAGGAGAGACCGATGGGCGTATCACGATGGGTCCGTAACGGGGCGGCGGCCTGCCTGGGTCTGCTGGCCCTGTCCGCAGCGAGCGGCGCGGGTGCCCAGGGCATGGTGAAGAACACCTATGGCGACTGGCAGATGCGCTGCGAGACGCCCGCAGGCGCCACGGCCGAGCAATGCGCCCTCGTCCAGAACGTGGTGGCGGAGGACCGCCCCAACGTCACTCTCGTGATTATTGTGTTGAAAACCGCCGACGCCAAAAGCCGGCTTCTTCGCGTGGTCGCGCCCCTTGGTATCCTCCTGCCGTCCGGGCTCGGGCTGAAGATCGACCAGACCGATATCGGCCGGGCCGGCTTCGTGCGCTGCCTGGCTACGGGTTGCGTCGCCGAGGTTGTCATGGAAGATAATCTCATCAATCAGATGAAGACCGGCCAGGCCGCCACCTTCATCGTGTTCCAGACGCCCGAGGAGGGCATCGGAATTCCTGTGTCGCTGAACGGATTCGCGACCGGATACGATGCTCTGCCGTAAGGGGCGCACAAGGTAAGCTGGGGGTTTTCCATGGGTAAGGGTTTGAAGGCGAAGGCTGCTCTGGCGGTAGCTGTGCTAGGCACAACGGTTCTGTCCGGATGCGCCGGCTCGGGCGAGATGGGCCTTGGCGAGATGATCCTCACAGGCGGCGCCACCCAGGCTCCGGTCCAGGCCCAGGCGGTGGAAGACGTCTATTGCCCGCCGGTGGAGATCTTCGACGGCGGAGCGGCCATCCGCACCGGCGGCGCCGAAACCATGCGCAGCCAGATCGCCATCAGCAACCTTGCCCGTGAATGCCGCGGCCAGCCCGATGGCTCGACCCTCGTGAAGGTGGGCGTCGAGGCCCGTGCCCTCCTGAGCACCGGCGGTTCGGCTGGACGCCACAACGTGCCGGTTCAGATCATCGTGAAGGACGGCTCGACCGTGATTGCCAACCGCAGCCGCAGCGCGGTCGCGGTCATTCCGGCCGGCGGTTCGCAGGCCACCGTGACCATCGTCGAGGACGGGATCGTGGTTCCCCCGAACCTGGTCAACAGCTTCGAGATCGAAGTGGGCCTCGGCGGCAGGGCACGGCGCGGCTGATCCGCGCCTCCCTTCGATATCTCAATAAAGAGCTGACGAGCCCGCCCTCTGGGTGAGCGAGGTGGCGAGCACCTTGTCGATCCGGCGCTCGTCCAGGTCGATCACCTCGAAGCGCCATCCGAGCACGTCGACGAACTCGCCCGTATGGGGCAGGTGCTGCAATTCGCTGATCACGAGGCCGCCGACCGTATGGTAGCTGCGGGCCTCGGGCAGGCTGATTCCTAGAATATCCGCCATTTCATCGACGGCCATGGAGCCCGCGAGCAGCCAGGAGCCATCCTCGCGGCGCACGGCGTCGGGCTCCGGCTCCTCGCCTTCGGTGCGGAAGGCGCCGACAATGGCTTCCAGGGCATCGGCCGGGGTCACCACGCCTTCGAAATGGCCATATTCGTCATGGACGAGGGCCATGGGCACTTCCGAGTCGCGCAAGGTGGCCAGGGCATCCAAGGCATAGAGCGTATCGGGAATGACCGGGGCCTGCTGGACCTGGGCGCGGATGTCGAGGGGCTGGCCCGAGAGCAGGGCGGCGAGAAGCGCCCGCGACTGAACCACGCCGATGACGTTGTCCGGCGAGCCTTCGCTCACCGGCAGGCGGGAATGGGGCGTTCCCATCAGGAGCGAGCGGATCGTCTCCTCGTCGTCGCCGAGGTCGATCCAGTCCACATCCGTGCGCGGGGTCATGAGGCCACGCACCGTGCGGTCGCCGAGGCGGAGCACGCCGGAAATCATGCGCCGCTCCTCCTCCTCGATCACGCCGGCGCTCTCAGCCTCGCCGACGAGGTGCTTGATCTCCTCTTCGGTCACCGTCGAGCTGTCGTCCGAGGACGTGCCGAGCAGCTTGAAGATCGCGCCCGTTGAGGCGTTGAGAAGCCAGACGGCGGGCGCCGCGACCTTGGAGAGCACCAGCATCAGCGGCGCCATCGCGCAGGCGATGCCTTCCGGATGACGCAAGGCGAGCTGCTTGGGCACGAGCTCGCCGATCACGATCGAGAGATAGGTGATGATGCTGATGACGATGCCGAAGCCGAGCGGTTCGGCGACGCCTTCCGGCATGCCCTGATCCATGAAGATCTGCGACAGGCGGTCACCGAGAGCAGCGCCCGAGAACGCGCCGGCCAGGATGCCGACGAGGGTGATGCCGATCTGGACGGTGGAGAGGAAGCGCCCCGAATCTTCCATGAGGGTCAGGGCGGTATTGGCCCCTGGGCGGCCCTGTTCCGCCATGGCCTTCAGGCGAGGCCTTCGAGCGGACACGATGGCGAGTTCTGAAAGCGCGAAAACGCCGTTCAGGGCGACGAGAGCGATAGCGATGATCAGTTCGAGCAACGATGTCAGGAGCTGCCGACCGGATCAGGCCGCGCTTTCCCCCTTCTGTGGATGATGGCCTAACATGGAGGTTCGAAGCGCTGCCGTCAAATGAGGCGGGGGAGATGAGGATTGCGGCACCCTGCTTTGTTGACAGGACAGCATTTCCTCTTCAGAGCTTAAAAGCAGCCGATGATCCCCGCGGAAGAGACCGGGCTTAACGCCCGGCGCCGAAGGCGCAACCGCCCCGGAAACGCTCAGGCCAAAGGACCGCGCGGGAGCTGGCACTCTGGAAAGCGGCGACGTTTCAAGCGTCGCCCACCGACGGGCGTAACCTGTTGCGAATGCATCGGGGAAATCTCTCAGGTCTCGTGACAGAGGGGGCGCAGAACAACGGGCCGCAAGGCTCGATGAAACGCGCACCTTTGAGGGAACACGATGGCCGGGCCTGCGAACAGCGATCAGCCGCTTCTGAAAACGCCGCTTCATGCCGAGCATGTGGCGCTCGGCGCCCGCATGGTGCCGTTTGCCGGCTACGACATGCCGGTGCAATACCCCACCGGCATCATGACCGAGCACAACTGGACCCGCGAGCATGCGGGCCTGTTCGACGTTTCGCATATGGGCCAGGCTTTCCTCGTGGCCGAGGACAAGAACCACGAGACCGCCGCCAAGGCCTTCGAGGCGCTGATCCCGGCAGATGTGCTGAACCTCAAGCCGAACCAGCAGCGCTATTCGCAGCTCCTCGATGAGAATGGCGGCATTCTCGACGACTTGATGGTCACCCGTGTCGGCGCGCCCGGTCACGAAGGCTGGCTCTATCTCGTTGTCAACGCTTCCATGAAGGAGCAGGATTACGCGCATATCCAGGCGCGCCTGCCGAAGGGCGTTACGCTCAACCGCAAGGACGGCCTCGCGCTCATGGCGCTGCAGGGCCCGTCTGCCGAAGGCGTTCTCGCGAAACTCGCGCCCGAGACTGCCACTCTTCCCTTCATGATGTCGGCCGATGTGCAGATCGACGGCATGTGGTGCCACGTCTCCCGCTCCGGCTACACCGGCGAAGACGGCTACGAGATTTCCTGCAAGGCGGAAGATGCCGCCAAGCTCTGGAACAAGCTTCTCGAGAATCCGGAAGTGAAGGCCATTGGCCTCGGCGCGCGCGACTCGCTTCGTCTCGAAGCGGGCCTGTGCCTCTACGGTCATGACATCGACACAACGACTTCGCCCATCGAGGCAGGCCTCATCTGGTCGATCCAGAAGCGCCGCCGCGAGGAGGGTGGTTTTCCGGGCGCCGCGCGCGTCCAGCGCGAGATCAAGGAAGGTGCTGCCCGCGTGCGCGTCGGCATTCAGCCGGAAGGCCGCGCGCCTGCTCGCGAAGGCACCGTGATCACCATGCCCGACGGGCGCGAGGTCGGCATCGTCACCTCCGGCGGCTTCGGCCCCACCGTCAATGCCCCGGTCGCCATGGGTTATGTGTCGAAGGACGCATCCGCTATCGGCACCGATCTTCATCTCATCGTTCGCGGCAAGCCGCTGCCTGCAAAGGTCGCGGCGATGCCTTTCGCACCGCATCGCTACAAGCGTTAATCCCAGGGGAGAACAATAATGACCACGCGTTACACCAAGGATCACGAATATATCCGCGTTGAAGGCGATGCCGGCATCGTCGGCATTTCCGATTACGCCCAGGGCCAGCTCGGCGACGTCGTTTTCGTGGAGCTGCCGAGCGTCGGCAAGAACCTCTCGAAGGGCGATGAAGCCGCCGTTGTCGAGAGCGTGAAGGCTGCAAGCGAAGTCTACGCTCCGGTCTCCGGCGAAGTCGTCGAGGTCAACAGCGATCTCGAAGCTGCTCCCGGTACCGTCAACGAAGATCCCGCCGGTCGCGGCTGGTTCCTGAAGCTGCGCCTCACGAATCCGAGCGAGCTCGATGGTCTCATGACCGAAGAGCAGTACCAGACTTTCGTGAAGTCGATCTCGTAATCGAGGGCGCTCAACGAACTCTGCCCTCATCCTGAGAAGCCGCGTAGCGGCGTCTCGAAGGAGGGTCCAGAGATCACTGGAGACGCCTCGCCCTTCGAAACGGACCTGAAGGTCCTCCTCAGGGTGAGGCTCGGTAGAGAATAAAAGTCAGGTAAGGCGATGTCGCACGAATACAGGGCTACGGTGGTTTGGACGCGCGGGGAGGGCGAGGCCTTCTCCGACAACAAGTACAGCCGTGGCCATCGCTGGTCGTTCGACGGCGGCATCGAGTTCATGGGATCGGCATCGCCTTCGGTGGTGCCGCTGCCGCTCTCCCGCGAAGATGCGGTCGATCCCGAGGAAGCATTCGTGGCATCGGCGTCGAGCTGCCACATGCTCACTTTTCTCAGTATCGCCGCCAAGAAGCGCTTCGTGGTCGATTCCTACACGGACAAGGCCCTCGGCGTCATGACGCCGAACGAGAAGGGCAAGCTCTTCGTCTCCAAGATCACGCTCGACCCGGTGATTGAGTTCTCGGGCGAGAAGATTCCGACGCCCGAGCAGATCGCCGACATGCACCACCTCGCTCACAAGGAATGCTTCATCGCGAATTCCGTGCTTACGGAGATCGTGGTGAAGGGCATTCCCTCGCACTAACGAAACCAAGGTTTTCAACCGATGCGTTATTTGCCTCTTTCCGACACCGATCGCAGCGAGATGCTCGCGCGGATCGGCGTCAAGAATGTCGACGAGTTGTTCGCCGACGTGCCAAAGAACCTGCTTCTGAAAGCACCGGTCGATCTGCCGCGCCGCAAGGGCGAGCTGGAGGTGGAGCGCATCCTCTCCCGCATGTCGTCCAAGAACGTGCCTGCATCCTCCGTGCCGTTCTTCGTGGGCGCGGGCGCTTACAAGCACCATGTGCCGGCGACCGTAGATCACCTGATCCAGCGTTCCGAGTTCCTGACGAGCTACACGCCGTATCAGCCCGAGATCGCTCAAGGTACGCTGCAATATCTCTTCGAGTTCCAGACCCAAGTGGCAGCCCTCACCGGCATGGAAGTGGCGAACGCCTCCATGTATGACGGCTCCACCGGCACGGGCGAAGCGGTGCTCATGGCGCACCGGGTCACCAAGCGCCGCAAGGCCGTGCTCTCCGGCGGCCTGCATCCGCATTACGCCGAAGTGGTACGCACGCTCTCCGACATGGCGAGCGACCAGGTCGTCACCATGAAGCCGGATGTGGCGGGCTCGGAAGATATCCTCTCGCAGATCGACGACACCACGTCCTGCGTCGTCGTGCAGTCGCCGGATGTGTTCGGCAATGTGCGCGACCTGAAGCCGATTGCCGAGAAGGCGCACAAGCATGGTGCGCTGCTGATTGCCGTGTTCACGGAAGTCGTGTCGCTTGGCCTCGTCGCTTCTCCCGGCAGCCAGGGCGCCGACATCGTGGTGGGCGAAGGCCAGTCCATCGGCAACGCGCTGAACTTCGGCGGGCCTTATGTGGGCCTCTTTGCCACGCAATCGAAGTATATCCGCCAGATGCCGGGCCGCCTCTGCGGCGAGACGGTGGATGCGGACGGCAATCGCGGCTTCGTGCTGACGCTCTCCACGCGCGAGCAGCATATCCGCCGCGACAAGGCGACCTCGAACATCTGCACGAACTCGGGCCTCTGCGCGCTGGCGTTTACCATTCACATGACGCTGCTCGGCGAAACGGGTCTCACCCGTCTTGCCCGCGTGAACCATGCGAATGCGATCAAGCTGGCCGATCAACTGGCTGGCGTGAAGGGCGTCGAGGTTCTCAACAAGACCTTCTTTAATGAATTCACCGTGAAGCTCGCAAAGCCTGCGGCTGAAGTGGTTGAAGCGCTCGCCAAGAAGGGCGTGCTCGCGGGTGTGCCCGTGTCGCGCCTGCTGCCGGGTGCTGGCCTCGATAATCTGCTGCTCGTGGCTTCCACCGAAGTGAACACCGATGATGATCGCGCGGCCCTTGTCGCCGCCTTGAAGGAGGTTCTGTGATGTTGAACCGCCAGGGACGTCCCTCTTCCGCCGGTCAGGCCGGCGCCACCAACGCGCATCCGACCTTCACCGGCAATAAGGCGCTGGCGCAGATCGAGCCGCTGCTCTTCGAGATCGGCCGCTATAACACGACCGGCGTCGATATCGACGAGCCGGAGGCTTTCACGCCGCGCCTCGGCGGCCTGGAGCGCAAGGAGGCCATCGGCCTTCCTGGTCTCTCCGAGCCCGAGACCATGCGCCACTTCGTGCGCCTGTCTCAACAGAACTACGGCATCGACACGGGCCTCTTCCCGCTCGGTTCCTGCACGATGAAGCACAATGCGCGCCTCAACGAGCGCATGGCGCGCCTGCCGGGCTTCTCGGACGTGCATCCGCTCCAGCCGGTTTCCACTGTGCAGGGCGCGCTCGAGCTGATGAACGAGCTCGCGCATTACCTCATGACGCTCACCGGCACGAAGGCGGTCTCATTGTCGCCGAAGGCCGGCGCGCATGGCGAGCTCTGCGGCATGATGGCGATCAAGGCCGCCATCGAAGCGCGCGGCGAGGGCAAGACCCGCAACGTGGTGCTGGTGCCCGATTCCGCGCATGGCACGAACCCGGCCACCGCCGCTCTCATCGGCTTCGTCGTGAAGCCCGTTCCGGCCCGCGAGGACGGTTGGGTGCATGTGGAAGACGTGAAGGAGCGTCTCGGTCCGGATGTGGCCGCGATCATGCTCACGAACCCCAACACCTGCGGTCTCTTCGAGCCGCAAGTGGTCGAGATTGCCAAGGCGATCCATGATGCGGGCGGCTACTTCTATTGCGACGGCGCGAACTTCAACGCCATCGTCGGCAAGGCGAAGCCGGGCGATCTCGGCGTCGACGCCATGCACATCAACCTGCACAAGACCTTCTCCACGCCTCACGGCGGTGGCGGCCCGGGCTCCGGCCCGGTGGTGCTCTCCGAGCGCCTTGCGCCTTACGCGCCGGTTCCGTTCGTGCGAATGAAGGATGGCGGCTTCGAATTGGTTGAGCAAACCAATCAGGCTGGCGGCCCTGCCGCCCCGTTCGGCCGCATGACTGCGTTCCACGGCCAGATGGGCATGTATGTGCGCGCTCTGTCCTACATGCTCTCGCATGGTTCGGACGGCATGAAGCAGGCCTCCGAGGACGCCGTGCTCAATGCCAACTACATCCGTGCCGGTCTCTCCGACCTCATGTCGCTGCCCTTCGGGGACAAGCCGTGCATGCACGAAGTGCTGTTCGACGATGCATGGCTGAAGGACACGGGCGTGACCACGCTCGACGTGGCCAAGGCCATGATCGACGAGGGTTATCACCCGATGACCATGTACTTCCCGCTGGTGGTGCATGGCGCGATGCTGATCGAGCCGACGGAATCGGAATCGAAGTCGTCCCTCGATCTCTTCATCGCGGCTTTGCGCGATCTCGCCATGGCCGCGAAGAACGGCGACACGGAACGCTTCACCGGCGCTCCCTACCACGCCCCGCGCCGCCGTCTCGACGAGACCCGCGCCGCGCGTAATCCGGTGCTCAAGTGGACGAAGCCGGGCCCGGTGGCGGAAGCCGCGGAGTAAGGTTCTCTGAAAACGCAAATGCCCGGCCATGTGCCGGGCATTTTTCTTTTACATCGCACTCGTCATCCCGGGGGCCGCAGAGCGGAACCCGGGATCGCGGGACGAGAATAGCGCTCTATTCTGAAAACGATCCCGGATCTTCGCTGCGCTTCGTCCGGGATGACGTGGTGATTATGCCAATGCCTGTACGATTGCGGGCAGATCCGTCATTCGCTCGATGACAATTGATGCGCCTGCCTGCCGCAACACCTCGGCATGATCAGGCCCGCAATGCCCGCCGCCAGTAAAGCCGATCATGCGCATGCCCGCCGCAATCGCCGCTTGAACGCCGGCGGGCGAATCCTCGATGACCAGGCAATCTTGTGGGCGTGCCCCCATTTCCTGCGCAGCCAGAAGAAACAGGTCCGGCGCAGGCTTCCCGCGCGCGACCTGGGTGGCGCTGAAGACGTTTTCGAAAAGATCGGCAAGGCCCGTCACACGCAGCGATAAAGCGATTCGCTCCGGCACGGAGGAGGACGCGACGCAGCGCGGATGGGGGAGAGAGAGAATGGCGTCGCGCACGCCCGCAATCGGCTTCAGGTCGGTCTCAAAACGCGCGAAGAGGACGCTGTTGATCCGTTCCGCGAAATCGTCGGGAAGAGCGCGTCCATGCTCTGCCTCGATCCGGGCGATCATGTCCTTCATGCTTTTGCCGACGAATTGCCGTGCGATGTCGTCGGCCGTGTAGGGCAGGCCGAGATCGTTCAGGACATCCGCATCGACCTGGCAGGCAAGCACCTCGGAATCCACCAGAACGCCGTCGCAATCGAAAATCAGCAGCATGGGTTCGTCTCAGCAAAGGGGCGCAAATGCAACCGACCTCTCGCTTACCTGAACTGTCGCTACTCTCAACAGCTTTGACATCACTGTTTCGGCTTGAGGGTTTGTTCCTGTTTACGAGTCCGGATTTGTTCCTGGGCCGAGGTGTGGAGTTCGTCCCGACATCTTTTTTGGTTGTGGTAGAAGTAAGGGTCGCCGTTCGGCGGGCGGGAGCAGAGCATGGTGATATAGCCCGTGATCATGCAATCCTCGTAGGCCTTTGTACCAGGCTGTGCCACACGGTTGGCGCATAGATTATCCAGTCTCGTCAGGACATTCTTTTGTTGTTCTTCTGCCGTCATACATCCAGCCAGCAGGAGAGACAGGCTCACGCACAATCCTGATGTTCGAATATTCATCTCTGCGCCAATACAAAGTTACACCAAGTCTGACTGTATAGGCGCACCTGTCGGCTGTTGTGTACCTCGTTTAGTTCTGCACAAGAAAAAGGCCGCCTTTGAAGGGCGGCCTTTGAAATCATTGTCGATATGCGCGTTGCTTACTGCAGCTTCGCGCGCACGTCGTTGAGACCCTGGCTCACCAGCGAGGAGGCGGCGTTGCCGGTGATCTCCTGGCGCAGGACGCTTTCGGAGGCCTTGATGGCGGCATCGACGGCGGCGGCGCGCACCTCGGCGGAAGCCTGGGCTTCGGCCTGGGCGATCTTCGCCTCGGCGGAAGCGGTGCGGCGCTTCACGAAATCGGCCATCTTCTCCTGGGCTTCGCTGGCGAGGCGCTCGGCCTCTTCCTTGGCGTTGGAGACGATCTCGGCGGCTTCGCGCTCGGCGGCTGCGCGCTTGGCTTCGAATTCCTTCAGGAGCTTTTCGGCGTCCTCACGCAGGCGCTTGGCCTCGGCGAGTTCGTCGGCGATGCGCTTGCCGCGGGAATCGAGCTGCTTTCCGACATTGCCGGGCACGCCGTAATAGTACAGCAGCCCGATGAAGATGAAGAGGGCGACAGCGACCCAGAAAGTGGGATTGGCCAGAAGCGCGGACATGGGGCTCTCCTTACGCCTTGGTCTGATCGAGGGCGGCTTCGACGGCCTGCTTGGCAGGGGCCTTGCCGGTGATCCGTTCGACGATGGCCGTGGCCGTCTCGGCGGCGATGCCGCGGACATGGCTCATGGCTTCCGTCTTCTTGGAAGCGATGGTGGCCTCGGATTCGGCCAGACGCTTGTTGAGGTCGGCTTCCAGGCTCTTGCGCTTGGCGTCGCTCTCAGCGGCGAGCTTGGCGCGGGTTTCCTGGGCGAGCGCCTGAGCGCGGCCCTTGGCCTCGGTCAGGGCCTTCTCGTAGGCGGTGCCTGCCTCTTCCGCGCGGATCTTCATGGCGGCGGCCTCGTCGAGATCCTTCGCGATGAGCGAACGGCGGTTCTCGATGATGCCGGAAAGGCGCGGCAGAACGAGCTTCGAGAGAAGCGTGTAGAGCAGCACGAAGGTGATCGCGAGCCAGATGAGCTGACCGGCGAAGGTCTCCGTCGCGAAGGGCGGGAAGGTGGCATCCGCCGCGTGGGCGCCGCCGTGAGCTTCCGTACCAGCCTGTGTGGTCTGAGCCTGAGCCATGGAAATGGTCCTGGAATGTGGAAATGACGGCGGGGTCTTCCGCCGTCACTGTCTCAAGCAAGGCGCGAAGCGCACCTTGCTCTCCCGATCACCGAAAGAAGTGAATTAGGTGAACAGCAGGAGAAGGGCGACGACGAGGCAGAAGATGCCGAGGCCTTCCGCGAGCGCCGCACCGATGAACGCGCGAGCGAACTGGCTGTCGGCAGCCGACGGGTTACGCAGAGCGCCCGAGAGGAAGTTGCCGAAGATGTTGCCGACGCCGAGAGCGGCGAGGCCCATGCCGAAGCAGGCCAGGCCTGCGCCGAGGAACTTGAAAGCGATAGGATCCATCGTGATCTCCTAGGGGTGATGATCGGGAGAGAGGGAAGAGGACGACGCCGAGCCTTAGTGTCCCGGGTGCAAGGCGTCGTTGAGGTAGATGCAGGTCAACACCGTGAAGACGTAGGCCTGCAGCGCGGCGACGAGGAACTCGAGCGCCGTAAGACCAACCGCCATGAGAAGCGGAAGAGGGGAAAGAAGCGCGATGCCGATGCCTGCGGTGCCGAGCGACACCACGAAGCCGCCGAAGACCTTCAGGGCGATGTGGCCGGCGAGCATGTTCGCGAAAAGACGAAGCGACAGCGAGATCGGACGCGAGAGGAAGGAGATGATCTCGATCACGGTGATGAAGGGCAGCAGCCAACCCGGCACGCCCGACGGCGTGAAGAGATGCAGGAAGTGCAGGCCGTGAGCCACGAAGCCGTAAACGATGACGGTACCGATCACCAGGAACGCGAGCGCGAAGGTCACGACGATCTGACTGGTAGTGGTGAAGAAGCCGGGGATCATGCCGAGCAGGTTCGCCGTCAGCACGAACATGAAGAGCGAGAACACGAAGGGGAAGAACTTCATGCCTTCGCGGCCCGTCGTGTCGGTCAGCGTGTTCGCCACGAAATCGTGCAGGATTTCGGCAACCGACTGCGCGCGACCGGGGATCAGCGCCTTCTTGCGGGTGGCGTAGAGCAGACCGCCGACGATGACGGCCGCAGCGCCGACCATGAACAGCGATGAATTGGTGAAATTGATGGCGGGAATGATGGGCTTGACCTGGAATTGCTCGATCGGGCTAGCCATGATCCGCTCTCAAATCCTGTTGTTGCGCTGCTGTATAAACGTCGTCGAAACCGAGGCTTCTCACTTCTTGTCGTCATACCGGGCCGGCTTGATCGTGCCTGATGCTCGAAGAAGGTTGAGCATGCCGGCGCAGAAGCCGAGGATGAGACAAATAATGAGACCCCAAGGCGAAATGCCGAACAGTTTGTCGACGAGCCAACCCAGAATGCCGCCTGCAAGAACCCCTGAAACGAATTCGGCCGAATACCTGAAGGCCTGACCGATCGCGGTGTTGTCCTGCTTTGGGCGTTCGCGAGGTTCAGCCTCTGCTTGCTGCACGGATGCTTGAGAGATCCGTGCATCGAGAGATTTCAACCTCGCGGATAGGTTGGCATCGTCGGAACCATCCGGCTTCCGCTCATTCTCGCCGTTTCGCCCGGTAGGGTCCGCCATTGCGATCTCCTAAAAAGCGTTGCGGGAAAATGCTTGGAAGCCTGGCCCCGAAAGCCGGGCGCAACATATGAGCGGGGGTCCCCCCTGTCAAGGACCGTCTGAAAACATCTAAGTTGCTGATATTATTGCGATAAGAGTGTTTTCGAGCATGCTTGGGCAGAAAGCACACACGTTTTTGAGGCTGAAGCGTGGCGAGGCCTGAAAGCCTTACAGCATCGGGCCCAAAAGTGAATTTGCACTTTTGGGATCAACCCGATGCTTACATTCCTAAACGAGAGCATCGTTCGGGCGGAAAACCGGAACCACTTTTCCGCACGATGCTCTAGGCCACTTCAAGAATGCGCTCGGCACTCTGAAGGTCGACCGAGACCAGCTGCGAGACGCCGCGTTCCGCCATGGTGACACCGAAAAGACGGTCCATGCGAGCCATAGTGATCGGGTTGTGGGTAATGACCACGAAACGGGTTTCCGTCTGCTTGGACATCTCTTCCAGGAGGGAGCAGTAGCGTTCCACGTTCGCGTCGTCGAGCGGCGCGTCCACCTCATCCAGCACGCAGATCGGCGAGGGATTCGTGAGGAACACCGCGAAGATGAGCGCGGTCGCGGTGAGCGCCTGCTCACCGCCGGAGAGCAGGGTCATGCTCTGGGGCTTCTTGCCCGGCGGGCGGGCGAGGATTTCGAGTCCTGCTTCCAGCGGATCGTCCGAATCGACCAAGGTCAGTTCCGCCGTGCCGCCGCCGAAGAGGGTGGTGAAGAGGTTCTTGAAGTGGGCGTTGACCACGTCGAAGGCAGCGAGCAGGCGTTCGCGGCCCTCGCGGTTGAGGCTGCCGATGGCCTGACGCAGGCGCTTGATGGCCTCGACCAAATCGTCTCGCTCGGTGGCGATGCTCGTGTACTTGGCCTCGAGCTCGGTCAGTTCCTCATCGGCGCGCAGGTTCACGGCGCCGAGGCGCTCGCGGTCCGCCTTGAGGGAATGCAGCTTCGATTCAATTTCAGAGTGCGGAGGAAGCTCGGTCACTTCCCGCAAGCCCGCCATCTCGATGAGGCCGGCCGGCGTCGTTTCGAGGTTCTCCGCGATGTTGCGGGTGATCTCGGCAAGGCGCTGGACGGCTGCCTCGTGACGGGCCTGGGAGCCTGCGCGGGCCTCGCGGGCGGCGGCCAGGGCTTCGAGAGCCGCACGGGCGCTGCGATCCGTCTCGGCAAGGCCGGTCTCCGCATCGGCAAGCCGGTCGGCGGCTTCCTTGCGGCGGGCTTCCGCTTCCTCGACCTCGTTGATGAGGGCGCGGCGGCGCTGGAGATAGGTGTCGGGAGCCTCCAGCAGGCGCTGGTGCTCGTCCTGGGCGCGCTCGAGGCGCTCGCCCAAATCCTCTTGGGCCTTGGTGGCGCGGGCGGCGCGCTCGGTCCAGAGGCGAATGTCGGAGGCGATCGAATCCTGCCGGCGGCGGCGGAGTTCCGCTTCGTGCATCAGGGATTGCACGGCGGCGCGGGCCTCTGAGGCGGCAGCCCGGCGTTCGGCGACGCGGGTGCGCTCTTCGAGAAGGCGGCTTTCAAGATCCGGTGCGGGCGCGAGATCCTGCAGGGCGCCTTCCGCATCCTGCACGCGCTCGAGCGCTTCGGTCTCGCTCTCGGAGAAGCGGGTCAGGCCTTCCTGCAGGGCCGAACGGCGCTGGCCGAGTTCGGCTTCCTTGCGCTCGGCAACCGAGAGGCGGGTCCGGGCGGCGTCGAGAGCCTGACGGGCCTGACGGGCGGCCTCGATGGCCTGCATTTCGCGAGAGGCGGCCTGACGGACGGCCTCAAGTGCGCCTTCAGCCTCATGACGCAGCTGCTCGGCCTCTTCGCGGGCTTCCGCGGCTTCGCGTTCCAGATCGCCGAGGCGATTCTTTTCGGCCAGACGGCGGGCCGCCGGGGAAGGGGCTTCGGCTGCAGTGGTGAAACCATCCCAGCGCCACAAATCGCCTTCCTGCGAGACGAGGCGCTGACCGGGCTTCAGGAGACTGCGCAGACGCAGGCCATCAGCCCGGCTCACTACACCGATCTGGCGCAGGCGGCGCTGCAACTCCACGGGAGCGCGCGCCAGATCGGCCAGCGAACGCACGCCTTCGGGAAGGCGGGGGTCGCTCTCGCCGGCGCCGGTCATTTCCCAGTGATGGGGGGCGGACGGATTGGTCGAGGCTTCGAGATCGTCGCCGAGGGCTGCGCCGAGAGCCGCTTCATAGCCCTTCTCGACCGTGATCTGATCGAGCGCTGGGGGCCAGAGGTCGCCGGTGGCGGAGGTAACGAGCTTGGCGAGCGTCAGAACCTCTGTCTCAAGGCGCTGCGCCTTGCGCTCGGCCTCGTTGAGGGGCTGACGCAGGCGGTTTTCCATCTCGCGGGCAGCCGCCAGAGCCTCGCGGGCCTCGATCACGGCCTCTTCTGAAGACTGGGCGGTTTCCTCGGCGAGCGCGGTTTCCTCACGCAGATCGTCGATGGGCGGGCCGTCATGGGTCGAGGAGGCCGAAAGCGCCTCGATCTCGCGCTCCAGACGCTCCTTCTCGGAGCGGAAGCGGGCGGCGCGCTCCATCTCCTCGCGCACGGAGCGTTCGAGAGCGGCGCGGCGGGCATTGAGGTCGGAGGTCTGGGCCTGAAGGGCGCTCAACGCTGCTTCCGCCTCGGCCAGAGCCGCTTCGGCAGTCTGGAGGCGCTCCTCGTTCTCCGCGCGAACGTCGTCGGCCCCGTCCGTGGTTTGGGCGATCTCGGCAGCCTCGACCTGGAGACGCTCGATGGTGGCTTCCGCATCAGTGCGCTGGGCGGCCTCGCGGGCGATGTCGCGGTTCAGGTCGCCGATATGGCGCTCCAGCTCCACCACGCGGTCCTTGGAGCGGCGCTCCTCGGATTCCAGCTCGTTGCGGGCGTGGGTGAGGCGCTGCAGGGCAGCGGCGGCCTCGGCTTCGGCCTGACGCAGGGCGGGAATGTGATGGGCGGCCACGGCCTGGGCAGTGGCGGTCTGGGTCTGCGCCTCGGTGAGGTCGGCAACCGCCTTGAGGTCTTCGGCCACCTGGCGCTCGGCGGCAGCGGCCTGATCGCGCGCATCGGCATAGGCGATGGCGTACATCAGGGCTTCGAGGCGGCGGATCTCGGAGGACAAATTCTTGTAGCGCGAGGCTTGGCGGCCCTGGCGTTTCAGGCTCTCGACCTGGCTTTCCAACTGGCGGATCACGTCCTCGGCGCGGACCAGGTTGTCCTCGGCGGCCTTCAGGCGCAGTTCCGCCTCGTGGCGGCGGGCATGGAGACCAGCGATGCCGGCGGCGTCTTCGAGGATGCGGCGGCGGGCCTGGGGCTTGGCCGCGATGATTTCGCTGATCTGGCCCTGGCGGACGAGGGCGGGCGAGCGCGAGCCGGTGGCGGCGTCCGCGAACAGGATCTGCACGTCGCGAGCGCGCACTTCCTTGCCGTTCACCCGGTAGGTGGAGCCTTCCTCGCGCTCGATTTTGCGCGAAATTTCAAGCACATCCGAGTCGTTGAAGGCGGCGGGCGCCGTGCGCTCGATATTGTCGATGGTGAGCATCACCTCGGCCCAATTACGGGCCGGGCGGTTGCCGGAGCCGGAGAAGATGACGTCGTCCATCCCCGTGGCGCGCATATTCTTGTGAGAGTTTTCACCCATCACCCAGCGCAGGGCTTCCATGAGATTGGACTTGCCGCAGCCGTTCGGCCCGACCACGCCGGTAAGGCCCGGCTCGATCAGGAAGTCGGTCGGCTCGACGAAGGTTTTGAACCCTGCGATGCGAAGGCGCGTCAGCTTCATGGGCGCGCCTTCCCGTCCCGCCTGCTAGCGCATCGTGCGGAAAAGTGGATCCGGTTTTCCGCCTCGAACGATGCGCGCATCAAGAGAGAGGGCATCGGATTGATCCCAAAAGTGGTGTCCACTTTTGGGTCCGATGCCCAGACGGCAGGGGATAGGGGCTTATTCGCCCAGCAGAGGCTTGATGACCTTTTCAATCTCATCGATCGACAGGCTTCCCGGATGACGCTGACCATTGATGAAGAAAGTCGGCGTGGAGTCTACGTTGAATTGCTCCATACCCCGGTTCTTCACCGCGTTGACTGCGTCATAAAGTTTCTGGTCCTTGAGGCAAGCATCAAATTTTTCCTGTGAAAAACCAGCCTGTCTCATGAACTGACGGAGCGCATCCAGGGGCTTTTCCACAAAGGCCCAATTCTTCTGCTGTTCGAACAGCAAATCCGTGATGGGGTAATATTTGTCGTTTCCGTCGCAGCGGGCGAGCATGAAGCCGGCCGTCGCCAGGGGATCGAGGGGGAATTCGCGCAGGATGAAGCGGATCTTGCCCGTGTCGATGTAGCGCTTCTTCAGCTCCGGCCAGGTATTCGCGTGGAAGTTGGCGCAGTGAGAGCAGGTCAGCGAGGCGTACTCGATGATCGTCACCTTGGCGTTCTCCGGGCCGAGGGCCACATCGCCGAGGGGGCCTGCCGCTGCGAGGTCCTGAGGGGCCACGTTCTGGGCGAGCGCCGGAAGGCTCGAGGCGAGATAGGCCGTAACGGCTGCGGTCCCGAGAAGCTGAAGCGTCTGACGCCGGGTGATCATGATGAAGAGGTCTCCTGAAGAGGTTTCGTCCTGCGGTAGAATGCCTTGGCCGTGGAGGCAAGCGCCCGTTATCTCACGCTTTCGTGCGTGAACCGGAACTGACAATCGCCTGCCCCAGCCGGTCGAGGGCCGCCTTGAGATTGTCTTCCTCGACGCCCTCGATGGCGGAATCGACCTTCTCCCGATCCGCCGGGGAGAGGGCGGGAGGAGAGGGCTTCCTCTTCTCAACCCGCCGCACGGGGCCTTGTTTCAGCACGAGTTTCCCGATGCAGCGCCAGCCGTAATAGGTGTTCACCCGGTCGATCACGGTGGGGGCCATGTGCTGGAGTTCGAGGGCGAAGGCGCTTTCCACCCGCACGACGAGAGTAGAGGGCTCCGCCCTGGCTTCCGGATCGGCATGGGGGGCCTTGCGCTTCCACTCGATCTTGATCGGCTGGGTGAAGGCGGCGAGCCGCTCGCCCACGATATCGGGCCAGGCCATGATGATGTCCGAGGTCGCAAAGCCCTGCGCCGCCAGGCTCGGGGAGAGACAGGCGTCGAGAAACTCGGCAAGCGGGCGGGCCAATGGCCTCGGCTGTCTCATGTTGAATGTCCAAAAGCCGCGTTGGAATATGTCATGTAGATCGCTATTCCAAATCTCATGTTAACGCCCGCCCCGAGCGCAACCAAGCCCGACCCGCAGGACCTGCTTGCCTGGTACGATCGTCACCGGCGCGAGTTGCCGTGGCGCGCCAAGCCCGGCGAGGTCGCAAACCCTTATCGCGTCTGGCTTTCCGAGATCATGCTGCAGCAGACGACGGTGGTGGCGGTCAAACCCTTCTACCTGAATTTCCTCGAGCGCTTCCCGACGGTCGAGGCGCTGGCCGACGCTCCGACGGATTCGGTCATGCAGGCCTGGGCTGGGCTCGGCTATTATTCCCGCGCCCGCAATCTCCATGCCTGCGCCAAGGCGGTTGTGGAAAAGCATGGCGGCCAGTTTCCCTCGACGGAGGCCGAGTTGCTCCAGCTTCCCGGCATCGGCGCCTATACGGCGGCAGCGGTCGCGGCCATCGCGTTCAATCAGAAGGCTGCTGCGGTGGACGGCAATGTGGAGCGGGTCATGTCGCGCCTCTACATGGTCGAGGAGCCGCTGCCCAAGGCGAAGCCGCTGATCCGCGCTTTGACGGAAGAGCTCGTGCCGGAAGACCGGCCCGGCGATTTCGCACAGGCCGTGATGGATCTCGGCGCCACCATCTGCACGCCCAAGCGCCCGGCCTGTGCGCTCTGCCCCTGGATGAAGCCGTGCCAAGCACGCGCTGCGGGTTTGCAGGAGACCTTTCCGAAGAAGCAGAAGAAAGAGACCGGGCAGTTGCGCAAGGGCGCGGCTTTCGTGGTTCTGCGCGCGGACGACACGATCCTCCTGCGCACCCGTCCGCCGACGGGCCTCCTCGGCGGCATGGCCGAGCCGCCGACGAGCGAATGGCAGCCTGCTTACGAACCCTCCCGCGCCGTGCTCGACGCGCCCATCGAGGCGCGCTGGCAGCGCCTGCCCGGCACTGTGCGCCACGTCTTCACCCATTTCCCGCTGGAACTGACGGTGCTCTTCGCGAAGGTGCCCAAGGGCACGCCAGCACCGTTCGACATGCGCTGGACGCCACGCCTTCAACTGCATGAGGAGGCGCTGCCTGGCGCCATGAAGAAGGTGCTCGTTCATGCGCTCGGCGATCTGCCGGGAGGCAGCGTGAAGCCCGCAGCCAAACGGGCCAAGGCCGGCAACTCATCAGGATAATGATCCTGGTTTGCTTTTGACGGTTCAAAGGCCAAGGTGGTAAGAGGCGTAACTCAGTTTCGCATCTTACGTCGCCGAGAATCTCGATGTCCATGCAACCGGATGAATTCACGGGCGGCGCAAAGCCCGATGCGCGGCGGCCGATTGCGGCGCGCAACAGCGGCTTCGCGCAAAAGCTCACGCAGGCTCTGCTGAAGACCTCCGTCACGCCCAACCAGATCTCGGTGGCGAGCATCGCGTTCGCTGCTTTTGGCGCCGCTGCTCTCGTCTATGCGCCTGCCTATCCGCTGCTTTACGTGGTTGCCATTCTCGGCATTCAGCTGCGCCTCCTGTGCAATCTGCTCGACGGCATGGTGGCGGTGGAAGGCGGACGCGGCTCGCCGGTCGGCGCGCTCTACAACGAGGTTCCAGATCGTATTGCCGACACGCTGCTGATCGTGGCTTTGGGCTATGCCGCCGGTTCTTCATGGCTCGGTTGGGCCGGCGCGCTCGCGGCGGCATTGACGGCCTATATTCGCGTGTTCGGCGGAGCGCTGGGACAAGCCCAGGATTTTCGCGGGCCGATGGCGAAGCAGCATCGCATGGCGCTGCTGACGGGTGCTTGCGTTCTCGCCCTCATCGAAGCGTTCGTCTGGGGTGAACGCTATGTGCTTCTCATCACTGCGTGGATCATGCTGATCGGATCAATTGCGACCTGCGTCGCGCGCCTGAAAGCCGTTGCGGATCGCATCGGAGCCGATAAGCCATGATCGATCTCGTTCTCATCGGCCTCACGCGTTTTCTCGTCGGCGCGCATTCGCGCTGGACAGGCTCTGAACCTGTCGAGAAACAGCGCATTTATTTCGCCAATCACGGCAGTCATCTCGATACGCTGCTGTTGTGGTCCGCCTTGCCGAAAGAACTGCGCGCGACCACGCATCCGGCCGCTGCCGCGGATTATTGGGGGCAGGGCGCTCTCAAGCGCCTCATCGCGCAAAAGGGCCTCAACGCCGTGCTGATCGACCGCTCAGGATCCTCCGCGCCCGGCGAGGCGCTGGAGCCCCTGCGCAAGACGCTCACTGAAGGCCATTCGCTGATCCTGTTTCCGGAAGGCACGCGCAGCGCCAACAGGCTGCCTGGACCTTTCAAAAGCGGGCTTTATCGATTGGCCAAAGAGTTTCCGAACGCGGAGCTCATCCCGGTTTATCTCGACAATCCCGCGCGGGCGATGCCGAAAGGCGCAATCCTGCCGCTTCCCATCATCTGCTCCGCGCATTTCGGTCCTGCTCTCGCGTATGTCGAGAACGAGGAGAAGGAAGCCTTCCTTCTGCGCGCGCAGGCCGCCGTCTCAGCGCTCGCGCCGCCCGCTCTCGAGGCCCTGACGTCATGACGCTTCTCCAGAAATCCCTGATCCTGTTCGGGATCGTCGTCGCGATCTTGGCGCTGGCCTCCGCCATCGGCACGTGGCTTGCGCGCAAGACAAAATCGGAAAGCGGTGTTGCGACGGTCGAGAACCTCAATGCGCGCATCAAGGCGTGGTGGGGGATGATCGCGATCTTCGCGGCCTGCTATGCGCTGGGCTTCACCGCGACGGTGCTGCTGTTCGCGCTCACATCCTTCTATACCTTGCGCGAATTCATCTCGCTCACGCCGACCCAGCGCGCGGATCATGCGCCGCTGGTGCTTGCGTTCTATGTGCTGTTGCCGCTGCAATACTGGCTTGTCTGGAGCGATTGGTACGGCCTTTTCGCGATCCTGATCCCGGTCTACGGCTTCCTCCTTCTGCCGAGCCTGTCGTCGTTGCAGGGCGATCCGGTGAACTTCCTGCTGCGCGTCAGCCGCATTCAATGGGCGGTGATGCTCACGGTCTATTGCATCAGCCATGCGCCAGCGCTGATCCTGCTCCAGATCCCCGGCTATGAAGGCCAGGGCTTTCTGCTGCTGTTCTTCCTCACCGCCGTCGTGCAGTTCAGCGACGTGATGCAGTACGTGTTCGGCAAGCTGATGGGAAAGACGAAGCTCGCGCCCGTCATTTCTCCGTCAAAGACCGTCGAGGGACTTGTCGGCGGTGGTCTGTCAGCGATGGCGCTCGGTGCCGCCCTGTTCTGGATCACGCCGTTCTCGCCGCTCGCAGCAGCAGCGATGGCGGGCCTGATCGTGATCGCGGGCTTCCTCGGCGGATTGTCGCTCTCCGCCGTCAAGCGCTCCATGGGTGCGAAGGATTGGGGCACGATGGTGCAGGGCCACGGCGGCGTTCTCGACCGCATGGATTCGGTGAGCTTCGCCGCGCCCCTGTTCTTCCACCTGACGCGCTTTTTCTACACCGTATAGGCGCTCAACCGCCGATCAGCGCCTTCTGACTGCGCTTGAACAAGGCAGCCAGCGCATTCGCCACGCGCGTCACGTTCGGGCGGTTGCGGCTGCGGCGATGCATGACGAGGAACACGTCTTCGATCAGATCGCCTTCGGGCTTCACGATCTGCTTGAGGTCGGGATCGGTATCGCCGAGCCAGCAGGGCAGGAAAGCTGCGCCCAGACCCGACTTCGCCGCCTGATAGCGGATCGGCATGTCGCCGATGCGCGCGGCGATGGTGCGGCCTTGCGCGAACTCAGCAACATAAGCGGCTTGGCGCGACAACGTCGGATCTTCCGGCGGAGCGATGACGGCGTCAGGATTCTCCGTCGTGGCGTAGATGGCAAACGCGATCTGCCCGATCTTGCGCGCCACGAGATCGTCCGTGCCTTCAGGCAGGGTTCGCATACGAAGTGCAATGTCGGCCTCGCCCGAGGCGAGATCGAGCCTCTTGCGGGTGGGAATGTAGGAAATCTCCACCGGCTCCGCCGCCTTGTGCAACTCGCCCGAGTGCAGCGACAGGAACATGGCGACCGAAGAGGTGGCCGTGATCCGCACGGGTGCATCTGGATCGGGGCGATAGGCAGCAGCCGTGCGCGACACGACGCTCGCGGCGTCTCCCATCGGAGAGGCCGCGTCGACGAGGGCCTGCCCGGCTTCCGTCAGTTCGAGATTGTTGGGGCCGCGCTGAAACAGATCGAGCCCGAGGGTTTCCTCCAGCGTCTTGATGCGCCGGGCAATGGTCGGCTGGCTTTGGCCTAGGGCCTTCGCCGCGCCGTTCATTGATCCATGAGCCACCACGGCCAGGAGGATCCGCAGGTCGTCCCAGGACGGTTCTGTGAAGGCAAGGGTGAAGGGGGCGTGAGGAGCGTGAGCCATGAGAGGATGCTAAAACGTCTGACCGGGTTCGGCATAGGGGGATGTTCCGGGTGCTTGGATCAATCCACCATCGCTTCAAGCCGGATCCGGCGCAGCCCTCCATTCGCTTGAGAGCATTCTACAACCTTGAAGGGGTCGAGGGGCTTCACAAGGCTTAAGAGCTGAGGCACAAGCAGTTCCTCACGCGAAGGACGGAACAGATGCCTCTCATTCGTTAGCGACGCTATCCGACACGATACCTGTGACACGGAACCCCTTTGTCGGGGCTGCCCCGTCACGTCTTCGTGGCCGAAGCATCGGCTTCGGCTGGATCATGACGCACGTTTGAAAGAAACATCATGTCTCAATTCAAGACACCTGAAACCGCCACGCGCGGCACCATTCGCTCCGGCCATTTCGAGCTGGCCTATTCCGTCGAGGGGCAGGGCGCGCCTGCCATCGTCATCGGCAGCGCGGTCTATTACCCACGGGTTTTCTCGGATCGCCTGAGGCAATCCCTGCAGCTGATCTTCGTGGATCATCGCGGCTTCGCGAAAGCCTCCGAGGAACTGAAGCCCGCCGATTACAGCCTCGATGCAGTGCTCGACGATATCGATCTCGTCCGACGCCATTTCGGGCATGAGAAGGTGATCGTCATCGGCCATTCCGGCCATGGCTACATGGCGCTCGAATATGCCAAGCGCTACTCGAGCCATGTCTCGCATGTGGTGATGATCGCTACAGGCCCGAGCCACAGCGCTGCGCACCATGAAGCCTCGGAGCGTTACTGGAACGAATCCGTCTGTCCCGAGCGCAAGGCGAGGCTCGCGAGCGATCTCGCGTTGTTGCCGGGTGAGATCGAGGCAGCGCCCGAGAAGCGCTTCGTCACCTTCTGCATCCGTCTCGGTGCGAAGAGCTGGTACGACCATGCTTATGATGCCGCGCCTCTCTGGCAGGGCGTCGAGGTGAACATGCCCGTGTTCGATCACCTCTGGGGCGAGACGTTCCGCGATATCGATATCAGGCAAGGGTTGGACAAGCTCGACACCCCAGTCTTCCTCGCGCTCGGCCGCTACGATTACCTCGTTGCGCCTTATGCGACATGGGATGTGTATCGCAGCAGCTTCCGCGATCTGACAGTGCGCGTGTTGGAGAAGAGCGGGCACACGCCGCAATTGGAAGAGAGCGATCTCTTCGATGCGGAATTGCTGCAATGGCTGTCGTTGTCCTAAGATCAACGAACTGCCCTTGTTGAAATATGGCTCCTCGAATTGACCATGCTGCTCTGTGAACGCCAGTACAATGTGTATGCTCTATTCGGGGATCCGAATCTTGAACCCCCTTGGATCGAGGCCCGTTGGCGCGAGATCGCCGCGATCCTCGATCCCCTTTTAGCGGCTACGGGCAGCAAGGCTGCCGTCCGCTCGACGCAAACTTACTTTCCTCCGGGATCGTCAGCAGCTCGCCCCATGTCTTTTGGCCGGATCGGATGGAACGACAAAGGGCATCAGAAGTGGACGCATTCCATGTCTGGCCATGTTGGAGGAGAAACATCGGTCAAGTTTCTTGATGCAGAAATATGGGCTCCCTCATGGAATGACATGGTCAAGGATCAGAAGGCGCCGGATCTTTATTGCTCCATCGTCAACAAGGCTCACTATTCTTCATCGGATTTCAACCCGCTGTACATACTGGCGGTTGCTGCCGACCATGCCGAGCTTCAGGAAGCAACAGCACGGGAAGCCGCGAGCCTGATTGCTGAAACGATCGGCTCCCTGATGCGCGTTCACTCTCGCCGCCCATGGGGCTACTCCCTCCCCGGTGGAGGGTTCGAGGGGGCAATTCAGGATCTATCCGTCGTTGGACTATTCCAGCCTGGGATGGGCAATCAGCGGCCCCTATCGCCCTCATTGCTCAAGGGTGACTGGACGCAGTTCTAACCAGGATCTCAAATAAAAATACCCAGCGTAGGCTGGGTATTTTCTTTTGCTTGTGATGTCAGTCCAACTATGCGGCCATATCCGCGCGAACCTTGGTGCGGAACTCATCGATAGAGATGAGCTTGCCGTTGCGCTCGACACACCAGAAGGTCCAGCCGTTGCAGGAGGGGAAGCCCTGCGTGAGCGCGCCGATCTTGTGGATCGAGCCGACGATGGGGCCAAGCGCCAGCGTGCCGTCGGCGCGCACCACCGCCTTATGGCGGCGGCGTTCGTCCACCAGCGTCTCACCGGCCTTCACGTAACCGCCTTCGATCAGCGAGAGGAACGGTACGCGCACTTCCGTGCGCTTCTCCGGCGGAGCGGCCACCGACACGTCGTCGAGCGGCACGACCGCGTCGATGCGCTTGCGCGCGGCCTTCGCATAGGTCGGATCGCGCTCGAGACCGATGAAGTTGCGGCCGAGCATCTTGGCGACGGCGCCGGTGGTGCCGGAGCCGAAGAAGGGATCGAGCACCACATCGCCCGGATTGGACGAGGAGAGCAGGATGCGGGCGAGAAGAGCTTCCGGCTTCTGCGTCGGGTGCACCTTTTTCCCGTCCGCATCCTTCAGGCGCTCGTCGCCGGTGCAGATCGGAATGAACCAATCCGAGCGCATCTGCACGTCTTCATTGCCGGCTTTCAGCGCATCGTAATGGAAGGTGTAGCCCTTCGAATCCGCGCCGCGTGAGGCCCAGATCATGGTCTCGTGCGCGTTGGTGAAGCGGCGTCCCTTGAAGTTCGGCATCGGGTTGGCCTTGCGCCACACGATGTCGTTGAGGATCCAGAAATCGAGATCCTGCAGGGCCGCGCCAACGCGGAAGATGTTGTGATAGGAGCCGATGACCCAGAGGGTCGCGTTCTTCTTCATCACGCGGCGCACGGCGGAAAGCCAGGCGCGGGTGAAGGCGTCGTAATCGGCAAAGCTCGCGAACTTGTCCCAGTCATCGTCGACGGCATCGACGAGGCTCTGGTCCGGGCGCGTCAGCGCCTGTTCGAGCTGGAGATTGTATGGAGGATCCGCGAAGACCACGTCCACGCTCTCAGGCGGGAGCTTCTCAAGATTGGCGATGCAATCGCCGAGAAGGATCTCGTTGAGAGGAAGAGACTTCGGCAGAACGGAGAGGGGCGTTTTACGCCCCGTCCGAGGAGCCGGCGCAGACCGCCCGGTACGCGAGACACTAATCCGGGAGGCGGCGCCGGCAGCCCCGGTACGCGAGGTACCCATGGGTGATCACCGGTTACGCAACTGACACTCAGGATCATCGTCCGTTAGGGTAAAGAACGCGTTTATGACGGAGAAAAAATGCGTGTTATTTTGGGTCGGCAAAACTTGCCGACTTATTGAAAAGATTGAGCTTTTTGGGTTAACGCGCGTTAGGTTTGGTTACAGGTCCAGTAACCCTTGCTTCAACGGCGCAAAACTCAGCCGATGAAACGGGCAAGGACCGTCGCTTGCGAGCACTGAAAGATGCGTTTTCGTGCTGTAGCCCGCATTGCTCGCGAATCCATAAGCCGGATAGGCCTCGCCGAGGCGGGCCATCATGCGATCACGCACCACTTTCGCGACGATGGAAGCGGCGGCGATGGAAGCGATGCTCGAATCACCCTTGATGACGGCTTCCGTGGCGCAGGGCAGGCGCGGCGGGTCGTTACCGTCCACGAAGGCCATGTCGGGCGTGCAGGGAAGGGCGGCCATGGCGCGGCACATGGCAAGCAAGGACGCCTGTCGGATATTGATGGTATCGATCTCCGCATGGGACACGGAGGCGATGCCGACCTTCGCCGTCGCCAGGATTTCCGCAAACAGCGTTTCACGCTTCTGGGCGGAAAGCGTCTTCGAATCCGCTAAGCCCTGAGGCGCGTTGCCGAGATCGAGCACGACCGCCGCCGACACGACCGGACCTGCAAGGGGACCACGCCCGACCTCGTCGAGGCCGACGATGCAGGTATAGCCCTGCGCGCGGGCTGAAAGCTCGCGGTCGAGGCCAAGGCCGGGTTTTTTCGTTGAGCGAATCGATGCGGTCATGGGCGGGATCAAAGCGGTACGCGCCGCTTCTATCATCCCCCTCTACCCCCCGTCATCCCGGACAAAGCGAAGCGGAGATCCGGGATCGGATTCAAGATAAGGCGCCAGTCTCGTCAAACGATCCCGGCTCGCCTTCGGCGTCCGGGATGACGCTCTCCGATTAAAACAGACTCAGCTGCCCCGTCTCCTTGGCCGGCGCCTGGAACAGGTCCTTGCGCAGGGAGAGGTTGCGCTTGTTCATGCCCAGCCGCTCGCAGGCGGTTTCGAAGCGGCGGCCGATCATCCAGGCATAGGGGCCGACGCCCGATTGGCGCGTGCTCCAATCGGCATCGTAATCCTTACCGCCGCGCGCTTCCTGCAGCAGCGAGAACACGTGCTTGAGCTTGTCGGGGTAATGCTCCACCAGCCAGTCGCGCATCAGATCCTTCAGATCGTGCGGAAGGCGCAGCAGCACGTAGCCCGCCTCCTGCGCGCCGGCCTGCTGCGAGACTTTGAGAATCTCCTCGATCTCGTGATCGTTGATGGCCGGGATGATGGGGGCGACCAGCACGCTCACCGGAATGCCGGCCTCCGAGAGCTTGCGCACGGTCTCCAGGCGCTTGGCGGGCGCGGCGGCGCGCGGCTCCATCCTGCGCGCGAGCGTCGGATCGAGTGTCGTGATCGAGAGCGCGACCTTGACCAGATGCTTGTCGGCCAGCTGGCTAAGAATATCGATGTCGCGAGTGACCAGCGCCGATTTCGTCACAATGCCGACGGGATGATTGGCGCGGTTGAGCACTTCGAGAATGGAGCGCGTGATGCGGAATTTCCGCTCCACCGGCTGATAAGGATCGGTGTTGGCGCCAAGCGCGATGGTGGTGGGCTGATAGCTCGGCGCGCGCAGCTCCTTTTCCAAAAGTTCGGCGGCATTGGGCTTTGCAAAGATCTTGGTTTCGAAATCGAGACCCGAGGAGAGACCCTGATAGGCGTGCGTCGGCCGCGCGAAGCAATAGGAGCAGCCATGCTCGCAGCCGCGATAAGGGTTGATCGATTTCTCGAAGAGAATGTCGGGCGAGTCGTTTTTGGTGATGATCGTGCGCGGCTTCTCGATGATCACCTCGGTGGGGAGGGAAGGAAGCTCCTCCTCAATATTCCACCCGTCGTCGAAGCTCTCGCGGGGTCCCGGCTCATAGCGCCCGGTCGGATTGGAGACGGCACCCCGGCCGCGCCTTCGGTCCACCTCCACCCGATAGGCCGGATCGTCCATGCGCCGCCGCGCAGCCTCTGCAGCCTCGATGGGCGAGCGCTGTACGGGCCTCGTGGGGGCAGGCTGATCCTTGAAACGGATGGACATGGCGGCCTCGGACGAATCTGCGGACAAAGAACATAATAAGAACAGAACATAATGAGAACAAAATCAAGAGGCGCCGATGAATATCTTGCTGGCGAGGGTTTATTCGGAGGGGCTATAGATAAGGACATGATCACCGTCCTTGTCCGCGTCACCCATGGGCCCGAGGCCCTGGCCGCCACATTGAGCGCCCTCGTGCCCGCCGTTGCGGCGGGGCTCGTGGGCGATGCCGTCATTCTGGCGCGCGAGCAGGACGAGGTTCTGGCGAAGGTTGCCGATGCGGCGGGCGCGAGCCTTGTCGTGGCGGAGAACGTTTCCTGGAGGGATGGGGTCGAAGTAGCCCGGCGCGAATGGCTGCTTTGCCTTGATGACGGCGACATCCCGCAGGAAGGCTGGATCCGGGTTCTCGACCGGTTCGTGGGTTTGGCCCAGCCCGAGCAGGGCCTCGCCCGCTTCCGCCGTCATGGCGCTGGCATGTCGGGCCTTATGCGCCGTGTCTTCCTGCGCTCAAGAATTCATGCGGGCGATCTTGTGCATCGCCGCGTGTTGCTCAACGAAGTGAAAGCCCGCACGCCCGTGCGCCTCTCGGCGCGGATCGAGCGCGATCCGGTGTTCGGTTAATTCAGCTCTGCAACTTTCCGCGCTTCAGGTGCTCATCCAAACGCGGCATGATCTCGACGAAATTGCAGGGGCGGTACCGGTAATCGAGCTGTGTCGCGAGAATGCCGTCCCACGCATCCTTGCATGCGCCGGGCGAGCCCGGCAGCACGAAGATGAAGGTGGCACTCGCAACACCTGCCGTTGCGCGCGACTGGATCGTGGATGTGCCGATCTTCTCGTAGGAGATGCGGTGGAAGATGGCGGAGAAGCCGTCCATGCGCTTCTCGAACAAAGGCTCGATGGCTTCTGGCGTTACATCTCGCCCCGTAAAACCTGTGCCGCCCGTGGTGATGATCACGTCGATGGCGGGATTATCAATCCAGCCTTTCACCTTCGCGCGGATCGCATCGATGTCGTCCGCCACGATGGCGCGCTCTTCGAGCGAATGGCCTGCCTTCGCGATGCGATCAGTGAGTGTCGCACCTGACTTGTCATCATCGAGGGAGCGCGTGTCGGATACGGTGAGCACCGCGATGGAAAGGGGGATGAAGGTGAGCGTTTCGTCGATGCCGGGCATGAGAGTTTCTCGCGTGATCGATGTGGTTGTAGCGTAGAGCTATTCATTCGACCACAGGCGTCATCCCGGACGAAGCGCAGCGCAGATCCGGGATCATCTTCAGGAAAAGACGCCATTCTTGTCATGCGATCCCGGATCGGCTTCGCCGTCCGGGATGACGTCTTTGTATATACTCTTAAAGCCTGCTCGCCCTGAACGTATCGCAGGCCTGCACCGAACCGCTCTTCAAGCCGGTCGTCAACCAGCGCATGCGCTGCTCTGACGAGCCGTGCGTGAAGCTGTCAGGCACCACGCGGCCTTGGGCCTGTTTCTGCAAGCGGTCGTCGCCGATGGCTTCCGCCGCGCGGATCGCTTCCTCGATGTCGCCCTGTTCGAGCGATTTCCAACGCTGATTGGAATGATGCGCCCATACGCCCGCCAGGCAATCCGCCATCAGCTCGACGCGCACGGAAAGCTGGTTTGCTTCCGAGCGGCTCACCTCCTGCTGGCGCTGCTGCACGCGCGGCAGGATGCCGAGCACGTTCTCCACATGGTGGCCGACCTCGTGCGCGAGCACATAGGCATAGGCGAAGTCGCCGCCTGCGCGGAAGCGCTGCTGCATTTCCTGGAAGAAGGAGAGGTCGATGTAAACGGTCTGGTCGAGCGGGCAATAGAATGGACCCATAGCCGATTGCGCGCCGCCGCAGCCAGAACGCGTCGCGCCGGAGAACAGCACGAGCTTCGGCTCGCGGTATTCGCGGTTGGCCTGCTGCGGCAGCACCGTCTTCCACACGTCTTCCGTGTTGCCGAGGATCGCGGCCGCGAAGCGGCCCATCTCGTCCTGCGGGGTTCCGGTCTGGCCCTGCTGCTGATAGCCCGATCCGCCGCCCGTGATCATCTCCGCGCCGCCGATGAGGATGCGCGGATCGATGCCGAGCGCCCAGCCGACAAGGCCGAGGATCACGATGGCCCCGATGCCCAGGCCTCCGCCGCCAGCCATGCCCATGCCACGGCGGTCTTCCACATTGGAGGAGGTTCGAAAGTCATCCCAGCGCATGATTCACCTACGAGCAGCAGCGCGATCGGCTGCATCAGCTTAAGGCGTAAGTATACGGACGAGTTCCGAAGGCCGGAAGAGAAGGCTTATTCCTTGGCGTCGAGCGCCCGGCGTAACGCCATGAAGTCACGCCAGCCGAGGCGTTTCTGCAGGGGCTGGCGCAGCAGATAGGCCGGATGCAGGGTCGGCAACGCGCGAATCTCGCGCCCATCCTCGGTCTTATAGGTGAGCCAGCGCCCGCGCGTGCGCAGGATGCCGTCCTTCAGGCCGAGCAGGTTCTGGGCGGCGGGTCCGCCGAGAAGAAGCAGGAAATCCGGATTGGCCAACTCGATCTGGCGCGCGATGAACGGCTTGCAGATCGCGATTTCCTGCGGCGTCGGCGTGCGATTGCCTGGTGGGCGCCAAGGCACGATGTTGGCCACGTAAACCTGGGTCCGGTCGAGGCCGATGGTGGCGAGCATCCGGTCCAGAAGCTGGCCGGAGCGGCCCATGAAGGGCTTGCCGATCCGGTCCTCGTCAGCGCCGGGGGCCTCGCCCACCAGCATCACCCGGCCTTCCGGGTTGCCGTCGGCAAAAGCGAGATTCTTGGCCGAGAATTTCAGGGCGCAGCCCTCGAAACCGGCAAGGATCGTCTCAAGCTCTTCGAGGGATTGCGCGTGGCGCGCCTGCTCGCGGGCCATGAGCGCAACCTCGTCCGGCGCGCTGGCGGCAGCCTTCGGCAAAGCGCGCGACGGGGCAGGCGCGGCAGGAGAGGAGGCAGAGCGTGAGGGCTGGCCCTGCGGGGCAGGGCTTGCGGATCGGGCCGGTTCGGGCTTGGGTTCCGCGAAACGGTTATGCGGGGTCTCGTCCAGGGCAAGATCGACCCCCGCCTCGACATGGAAGTCGAGGAGCGCCTTCAAAGCATCGCGGTCGGAAGGGAGATCCTGCATGGATCGTATGTAAGCATTCCGGGGCCGATGAACAACTCAGGACCGCACTAAGCCCTGAGGAATCATCAACTTTGCTGACCCTGGCCCTTCGCTCAGGAAATCAGGTCGAAGAGCGTCGGACTGTCGTCGCGCCGGGCGTCTTCGATGGCGAGCAGCCGGCGCTTCGTATCGCCGCCGCCATTGGCCGAGAACCCGCCGAGCTTGCCGCCTGCCGCAACGACCCGGTGGCAGGGAACGATAATGGGAAACGGGTTCTTTCCAAGCGCCTGACCGATCAGCCGGGCATTGTCGACACCAATCCGGGAGCCGATTTCTCCATAGGTCAGAAGCCGCCCGGGCGGGATGCTTGAAGCGACCTCATAGACTTGGCGGTGAAGCTCCGGCACGCCTTCCATGTCGAGCGGAACATGGGACAGATCGCGCGCCTCGCCGTTCAGCAGGGCGAGGATATCCGCGATGATCGCCTGAATTTCTGCCGGAGGAGGGGCTTCCGAAAGTCCCGGAAAGCGTTGTGCAAGGCGGCTCCGTGTCCTGGAAGCATCATCCTCCGGCAATTGCACGCCAACGACCCCGCGCTCGTTCCACGCAAGGCCGCAGATGCCGATAGGCGTGTCGAAAAGCGTATAGAACGCTTCGCGGTCGGAGGGGTGATCCTGCATGAGCCTATTCTAAGCCTCCTGAAGGAGAGGGACAACTTTAGGATAGCCTTGGCCTGTTTGCCGTTGAAACGATGGTCATGATCGGCTTTCGGCATAACCTTATGCTGAAAGGGAACTTTCCGGTTGAGATCAATAAAGCTAGGACAATTCCAAACTAGTCTGCTCTTGAGAACCGCACTAGATTGTTCATATGTAAACTATCTGGTCCTCAAGTCGCGTACAGGAGAGAGCGCTCATGTCCGATCTGCCCGCCCGTGAATCCATGGAGTTCGACGTCGTCATCGTCGGCGCCGGCCCTGCGGGCTTGGCGACAGCGATCCGTCTGAAGCAGCAGGCGGCCGAGAAAGGCGCGGACATTTCGGTGGTCGTGGTGGAGAAGGGCTCCGAGGTCGGCGCTCACATTCTCTCCGGCGCGGTGATCGATCCGATCGGCCTCGATGCCCTCCTGCCGGAATGGCGCAACGATCCGGACCGTCCGCTCAAGACGCAGGTGACGGCGGACGAGTTCATGTATCTGGGCCATGCGGGCGGCGTGAAGCTGCCCAACGTGTTCATGCCCAAGCTCATGAACAACCACGGCAACTTCGTGGGCTCGCTCGGCAACGTCGCCCGCTATCTCGGCCGCAAGGCGGAAGAGCTGGGCGTCGAGATCTATCCCGGCTTCCCGGCCTCGGAAGTTCTCATCGAGGACGGCAAGGTGGTGGGCGTCGCCACCGGCGATATGGGCATCAGCCGCAACGGCGAGCCCAATGCCAATTTCACCCGCGGCATGGAGCTGCGCGCCAAGTACACGATCTTCGGCGAGGGCGCGCGCGGTTCGCTCACCAAGCAGATGGTGGAGCGCTACAAGCTCAACGATGGCCGCGACCACCAGAAATACGGCATCGGCATCAAGGAACTGTGGCAGGTGAAGCCCGAGAAGTTCCAGCCGGGCCTCGTGCGCCATTCCATGGGTTGGCCTTTGCCGAACAATTCCGGCGGCGGCTCCTGGCTCTATCATTTCGACGACAATCTCGTGTCCGTCGGCTTCGTGGTTCACCTCAACTACAAGAACCCGACGCTGTCGCCCTTCGACGAATTCCAGCGCTTCAAGACGCATCCGATGGTGCGCGACGTATTCGAGGGCGCCAAGCGCATCGGCTACGGGGCGCGCGCCATCATGGAAGGCGGCTGGCAATCCGTGCCGCGCCTCTCGTTCCCCGGCGGCTGCCTCGTCGGTGACTCTGCTGGCTTCGTGAACGTGCCGCGCATCAAGGGCAGCCACAACGCGGTTCTCTCCGGCATGCTTTGTGCCGATCATGTGTTCGATGCATTGCAGGCGGGCCGCGCGAACGACGAGGTGTCGTCCTATGAGGATGCCTGGCGCTCCTCGCCGATCGGCTACGATCTCAAGCGCGTGCGCAACGTGAAGCCGCTCTGGTCGAAATACGGCACGGCTGCGGGCGTGGCGCTCGGCGGTCTCGACATGTGGCTGACCGAAATTTTCGGCTGGTCCCCCTTCGGCACCATGAAGCACGGCAAGCCTGACCACGAATGCCTGCTGCCGCTCAATCAGGTAAAGCCGATCAAGTACGACCGTCCCGACGGCGTGCTCACCTTCGACAAGCTCTCCTCGGTGTTCCTGTCCAACACCAACCACGAGGAGGATCAGCCGATCCACCTCAAGGTGAAGGATATGGGCCTGCAGAAGGCATCCGAGCATGATGTCTATGGTGGCCCCTCGCAGCGCTACTGCCCGGCGGGCGTCTATGAATGGGTGGAAGGCGAGGGAGGTCCACGGTTCCAGATCAACGCCCAGAACTGCGTCCATTGCAAAACCTGCGATATCAAGGACCCGAACCAGAACATCAACTGGACCACGCCCGAGGGCGGCGGTGGGCCGAATTACGTGAATCTGTAAGACGAAGCGGTCATCCCGGACGGTTAAGCCGATCCGGGATGACCGCTTGGGCATTGTGCCGATTTATTCAGCCTCACGAGGCTTTTACGTCGCCAGCGTCAATCTTCCCCTTGCGACCGCTACAGGGAAACGCCATTCTCCGGCCTGATTTGGCGCACATCTCCTTCTGTACCCTACCTTGAGATGTCGCGATGATTGGAGCCGCACTTCGTGCCCACATTCAAATTACCTTTGTCCCGTAAGGGTTTGCCTGTTCTTGCTCTGATGGCGGCTGGCCTCGTGGCCGCGCCGGCCCTGGCGGCCAATACGGAGCCGAACGAGGTTCTGCGGCCCGCGCTGAGCCTGGAGGGGAACTTCCTCTCGGCCTATGTGGCCGGTTCCGCCCGCGATACGGAAGCCGCTGCCCTGTTCTTCCGCGAGGCGATTGCCGAGGATCCGAGCAACCAGGAGCTTCTGGAGCGGGGTTTCGTGGCTTTCCTCGCCAGCGGCTCCATGCAGGAGGCCTACCGGGCGGCCGAGCGGCTCTCCGCGCGTGATTCGTCCAACAACCTGGCCCAGTTCGCCCTGGCTGTCCGCTCCATCAAGGCGCAGAAATACACGGATGCACGCTCGCGCCTCGGAAAGGCGGCTCGCGCCCGTCAGGCGGACCTGACGGCGACGCTTCTGACCGCCTGGGCCTATGCCGGCGCGAAGGAGGGCAAGCAGGCCCTGACCACGGTGGACAAGCTGCGCGGCACGCCGGGCAACGATCCCTTCAAGCAATTCCGCGAATATCACGCCGCCCTCATCGCCGACGTGATCGGCAATGCCGAGGAAGCCGAGAAGCGTTTCAAGGCAGCCTATGAGGGCGAGAAGAACACCCTCCAGGTGGTGGACGCCTATGGCCGCTTCCTGGCCAAGCGCGGCAAGAAGGCCGAGGCGCTCGCAGTCTACAAGGCGTTCGACGAGCTCGCTCCGCGCCATCCCATCGTCAAGGCCGCCATGAAGGCGCTGGACGAGGGCAAGCCGCTCATGCCTCTCGTCACGAACGCGCAGGACGGCGCAGCCGAGCTGCTCTACGGCCTCGGCGTGGTGGGCAATACGCAAGGCGACGAGCTGACGGCGATCATCTATCTCCAGCTCGGCCTCGATCTGAAGCAGGACCATCCGCTGGCCCTGGTGACCCTCGGCGATGTCTACGAGCGCCTGAAACAGTACGATCAGGCCAACGCAATCTTCGACCGCGTGCCGAAAGACGCGGCCGTGCGCACCAGCGCCGATATCGCCATCGGCCAGAACTATGAGCAGATGGGTCGCGGCGATGACGCCATGACGCATCTCGACAAGCTCATGAAGGAGCGCCCGGACGATGTGGAAGTCGTCATGGCGCTCGGCAATGTGCAGCGCTCGCGCAAGAAGTTCGCGGAGGCCGCCGAGAGCTACGCCAAGGCCATCGAGCTGGTGGGCACGCCCCAGCGCGGGCACTGGATCCTCTTCTTCTATCGCGGCACGTCCTATGAGCGCGCCAAGCAATGGGACAAGGCCCAGGCCGATCTGAAGAAGTCGCTCGAGCTGGTGCCCGATACCCTGCCGGCCGGCAAGGCGCAGGTGATGAATTATCTCGCCTATTCCTGGGTCGACCGGAACGAGAATATCGACGAAGCCTTCAAAATGCTGACCAAGGCCGTGGAGCTCGCGCCCCGTGACGGCATGATCATCGACTCCCTCGGTTGGGCCTATTACCGCCTCGGCCGCTACGAGGACGCCGTGCGCGAACTCGAAAAGGCCGTGGAGCTGAAGGCCGGCGATCCGACGATCAACGACCATCTCGGCGATGCCTATTGGAAAGTGGGCCGCAAGGTCGAGGCCAAGTTCCAGTGGGATCACGCCAAGAACTCGAACCCCGAGCACGAGGATCTCGTGAAGATCCTACGCAAGATCGACCACGGCCTCGACGAGGTTGAAAAGAACCCGACGGCTGCCGAGAGCACACCTGCTCCAGCTCCCACACCGGCCGCGCAAAGCGGCGGCTGAGGATTGATTGCTCTTCTGAAATGGCCGGGTGCTCCCCGGCCATTTTCTTTTCCGGCCTGAACTCTTCCCATCAATGCCGCTCTCGGGCATGGAAGAGGCATGTCGCAGCCTCTCGCCACCCGCGCACCCGCCAAGATCAATCTCACGCTCCATGTGCTGGGGCGGCGGGCGGATGGTTATCATGCGCTCGAAAGCCTCGTGGCCTTCGCTCGCATCGGCGACGATCTTCAACTCGTGCCTGACTCCCAGCTCTCATTGCATGTCAGCGGTCCGACAGCGCCGCTTGCGGGAAACGACGCGGACAATCTCGTTCTGAAAGCGGCGCGGCTTCTTGCCGAGCGCGTCGATGGCCTGAAGGTCGGTGCCTTCCATCTGGTCAAACGGCTTCCGGTTGCTGCCGGGATCGGCGGCGGCTCGTCCGACGGGGCGGCTGCTCTGCGGTTGCTGGCACAGTTGAACGACCTGCCTCTTTCGCATCCCGCATTGCAGGAGGCCGCGCGCCTCACGGGCGCGGATGTTCCCGTCTGCCTTGATCCGCGTGCGCGCATGATGCGCGGAATTGGCGATGAACTCGGGCCTGCGCTGCCGATGCCTCCGCTCTTCGCCGTGTTGGTGAACCCGCGCGTGCCGGTTGAAACACCTGCGGTGTTCAAGGCGCTCGGCTTGCAGCCGGGACAGGCATTGGGGGGTGTGGCGCATCCCATTGCGAGCACGGCTTCGTTCAAGGCGCTGCTGCACCATCTGCGATCCGCGCGAAACGATCTTGAGACGCCTGCACGTCAGGTGCAGCCGCTCATCGGTGACGCACTCGCATGCGTGGCTAAAACCGAAGGTTGCCGTCTCGCGCGCATGTCGGGTTCTGGCGCGACGGTGTTCGGGCTCTACGACGATCCCCGTAGCGCGGCGGAGGCCGCTCGGGCCATTCACGCCGATCAGCCGGACTGGTGGGTCGAGGCGACAGAGCTGGAGTAAATGGCTGACCGCGAAAGTCTTTGCGGGGCCATTGAGTCTTTTTCGATATAAAATTATGTTTCGCCACTCCGGTGGGAGGGACGACTTTGGATTCGGACGACACGCTGAAGGTCGCGGGCGGCTGGCGCGAGCATTTGCCCAAGCTGCTCGGATTGGCAGGGCTCATCTGCATCGCCTATGCGGGCGCTCGTCATCTGTCTTTCTGGGTCATCCCCCTCGGCGGCCTGATTTTTGCCGCTGCCTCCATCATCGAGCGACGAGAACTATGGGCCTATGCCCTGTCCACGGAGAGCGTTGGGAAAGCCGTGCGTCAGGTGCTCCTCACCGTCGCCACACAGATTGTCGTCGTCGCGATTTTCTATCTGCTGATGTTCGGCCTTGCGGCCATCGTGACGGGACGCGCCACGTTCACGCCGTTCGGGATGCATGAAGCCATCGTGCTCCTCCTGACGGCTGCTTTCTTCAGCCTGGCCGCGATCCTCAAGCCGATGCTGGGAGCATCTTCTGTTCCAGACGACACGCTGGCCATCCTGGAAGAGATCGACGAGATCGCATCATCCTCCATCGTGATGCCGGTGCGCATTTTCCAGCTCGCATCGCGGATCGCCCAGCAGAGGCTCGGTTTCGCAGTGGGGCTGATCGAGCAATGCGCGGACAACGAGGAAAGCTTCCATGTGCGGCGTGTCGCTTTCACGGCCATACGCTTCATGGGACTGCGCGAAAATCCGCTGCTCGATGTGCGCGCGTTTCTCGACAAGGGCTTTGCGGATTCTCACCCTTGGGTGCGCTACGACGCTGTGTTCGCTGCTGAGAAACTCGGCTTCGACGATCCTGCCCTGCGCAGCAAGCTCATCGAGATGGCCGATGGCCTAGAGCCTCCACCTGAGGGTGAATCCATCACGTCGAGCGATGCCGATCTGCAATTGCGCGTGAGAGCAGCGCGCCTGTTGAGGAAACTCGAAACTCCCGCTGCCGCATAAGCGTCGGCAAGTTGGATGAAATAAAAAAAGCCGGACCATCTTGAGATGATCCGGCTTTTGCTTTCAGCGGGTCTTGGTTCTTACCAGGCCGGGATGATCGCGCCCTTGAAGCGCTCGTCGAGGAACTTCGCGACTTCAGGAGACTGGTAGGATTGCACGAAGGTCTTGATCTCCGCGCGGTCGTCGCCCTGACGAGCAGCGACGAAGTTCGCGTAAGGATTGCCCTCGCGCTTCTCCACCGCGATCGTGTCCCTGCGGATGTCGAGACCGCCGTTGATCGCGTGGTCGGTGTTGATCACGGCAGCATCCAGATCGGGCAGGGCGCGCGGCAGCTGGGCTGCATCGAGCTCGGAGAACTGCACGTTCTTCGGGTTCTCGGCGATGTCGAGCAGGCTCGGCGACAGGCCCTTGCCATCCTTCAGCTTGATGATGCCCTGAGCGGCAAGCAGGTTGAGCGCGCGGCCGCCATTGCTCGGATCATTCGGGATGCCGACCTTCGCGCCCTTGGGCAGGTCGGCAACGGCCTTCACCTTCTTCGAGTAGAGACCGATCGGCTGCACGAAGGTGAAGCCGACGGGAGTGATCTTGTAGCCGCGCGCAGCGATCTGCGCATCGAGATAGGGCTTGTGCTGGAAGGCGTTCGCGTCGAGGTCCTTACGCTCCAGCGCCTCGTTCACGAGGGCATAATCGGAGAAGGGCACGAGCTGAACGTCGAGGCCCTTGGTGGCGGCGACCTTCTTGACGACCTGCGCCACTTCTTCCTCGGCGCCGGACATGACGCCGACCTTGATGCTCTTCTGCTGAGCGGCAGCAGGCAGCGCCGCAGTGAGGGCGGCGATCGCGATGGTCGCGGACAGGATGGTGCGACGGGTGAAAACGGACATGGGAGTACCTTTCGGGCAAAGTGCGTCCAGGCTTCAACTTGAAGCCGGACATGTGGTTCTGGTTAGGAGAGAGAAAGGTCAGGCGTGGAAGCGACGACAGCCTTCAGCCAGCAAGGGCTCTCGGCTCTGCATGAATGCCATTGTGAAAGTCGTTCGCGTCATAGCCCGTCGTTCCTCGTGAACCACGAGGCGGAGGCCGCTCGTGGCGCTTTAGCCTTTGATCACGCGGGGCAAGCTGCTCGTCTCAAATCACCGCGGCCTTGAGGCGGTGTTGAGCGCCTCAGGACAGGGACCTTTTTATACGGGCCGGATTTTATGTCAACCGAAGTGTTCTGTAAAAAGAACAGTGCAGCTATGCTCAGTACGCACGGGCGATGCAGAAATCGACCGTCTCCAGCAGGGCCTGCTTCATCGGGCTCGACGGGAAGAGGGCGAGCGCATCGCGGGCCATGGATCCGTAATGGCGCGCACGCTCGACAGTATCCTCCAGCGCCTTGTGGCGGCGCATGATGGCGATCGCCTGTTCGAGATCGCCGTCCTGGATGTCGCCCTGTTCGAGCACGCGCTTCCAGAAGGCGCGCTCCTCGTCCGTGCCGCGGCGGAAGGAGAGAACCACGGGCAGCGTGATCTTTCCTTCGCGGAAATCGTCGCCCACGTTCTTGCCCAGCGTCGCGGCCTTGCCGCCGTAATCGAGCGCGTCGTCGATGAGCTGGAAGGCGATGCCGAGATTCATGCCGTAGGAGCGGCAGGCGGTCTGCTCGGCCTTCGGGCGGTTGGCGATGACGGGGCCGACCTCGCAGGCGGCGGCGAAGAGTTCCGCCGTCTTGCCGCGAATGACCGCGAGATATTCGTCTTCCGTAGTCTCGGTATTCTTGGCGGCGGCGAGCTGCATCACCTCGCCCTCGGCGATGATGGTCGCGGCGGCGGAAAGAATGTCGAGGGCACGCATCGAGCCCACTTCCACCATCATGCGGAAGGCCTGGCCGAGCAGGAAATCGCCCACGAGCACGCTTGCCTCGTTGCCCCACTTGATGCGGGCGGCGATCTTGCCCCGGCGCATGTCGCTCTCGTCCACCACGTCGTCGTGGAGGAGGGTGGCCGTGTGCATGAATTCGACGGCGGCCGCGAGCTTCACGTGCCCGTCGCCCTCATATTCGGAGAGACCGGCGGTGGCCAGCGTCAGCATGGGGCGCAGGCGCTTCCCGCCTGAGGAGATGAGGTGGTTCGCCACCTCGGGAATCATCGTCACCTCGGATCCCGTGCGCGACAGGATCATCGCATTGACCCGCTGCATATCGCCGGCCACAAGGGAGACGAGCTTCTCGATGCTCGCATTCTTCTCGGGATGCTTCTCTTCGAAGGGAACGACGACGCCCACGTGTTGAAACCCGGGTTGCCGGCTGTCATGGCCGGTAGGAATATTGATTACCGTGGCATGGCATTTTCCATGCTGCAATGCAAACGCTTGCCGCTAAGGAAGGTTGTCAGCCGATGGTCGAAATCGTCCGCACCAACGATCTCGTTCTGGTCGGCTTCCTACAATCCTTATTGGAGGACGCCAATATCCACGTTCTGGTGGCGGACGCCCATGTCAGCGCCATCGAGGGCATGATCGGAGCCTTTCCCAGGCGCATTCTGGTGCCCGACGACGATGTGCAGGAAGCCCGTCAGCTCATCCGGGATGCGGGCCTCGAGGCCGAGTTGCGTCATGAATGAGATCACGAAAGATTGTCTGCTCGGCGGGCGTGTCTCCCTCGTCCAGCCCGCCAAGGGGCATCGCGCCGGTACGGATGCGGTGCTGCTCGCGGCTGCCGCGCCAGTGAAGCCCGGCGACAAAGTGCTCGACATCGGCGCAGCCACCGGCGCGGTGGGGCTCATGGTGGCAGCAAGGGTCGCGGGCGTGAACTTGGGTTTCGTGGAGCGCGATCCCGGTCTAGCCGAACTCTGCCGCCTGAACTGCCGGGAGAACGAGATCGAGGCCGATATTTTCGTGGCCGACCTCCTGGACAAGGCCTCCCGCCATGAGGCGGGCCTGCGCCCGGAGAGCGTCGACGTGGTTCTAACGAATCCTCCCTTTCTGGAAGAAGGACAGGCGCGAATCTCGCCTGATCAGGGGAAGGCGGCTGCCCATGCCCTGCCGTCGGGCGGGCTGGAGGCTTGGTTGAAGGCCTGCGTGAACCTGCTCAGGCCCAAGGGGCAATTCGTGCTGATTCACCGGGCCGATAAAGTGGCCGAATGCCTTGCGGGGCTCGATGGCCGGTTGGGAGGCATCGGCCTGCGTTCCGTGCACCCCAGTGCCGACAAGCCGGCCATCCGCGTCCTGATTTCGGGCATCAAGGGCAGCCGGGCTCCTTTGAGCATCTTGCCGCCGCTCATCCTCAACGGTCCGGATGGGCGCTTCACGCCTCAGGCCGAGGCGCTGCATCTCGGAGAGGCCGATCTCCTATGAAAAAGGGCGCCAGAGGCGCCCTTGCTCTTGTTACCAGCGTGCAGGCCTGCGGACAGTGCGGCAGACCTCGACCGGACGGCGGACCCAGCCGTAGTTGGTCCAGACCCGGCGCGGCTCGGTCCAGCAGCGGCGGACCGTGCGGACCGGGCGGTAGACCGGGGCAGGGCGGTAATAGCGGCGGTCATAACGATGCGGACGACCGTATTCATGGCGTACGACGACGGGGCCGGCATGGTATTCGACGGCCGGACGGCGGTAACCGTAATAGGGCTGGGCCTCGGCAGGCGCGGACGACAGGGCGCCCAGGCCAAGGGTGGCGAAACCGAGAAGACCGATCAGCAGCTTACGCATGTCATTTTCTCCTTGTACCCGCTCATAGAGGGCTTGAGGCGGGGCATGGCTGGATGTTGTCCATGCTGAATCTTTAAACGGGCTTAACTGAACGAAGGCCGAAACTTTCCCTAACGGTATGTTCATCTTGGGAGCCGTTGCCTTGGGAACCCTGGCCGCCCGCACTACATGAAGGCCATGGCTCAGACATCTCTCCTCTCCCTCCTTCCGGCCCGCCTTCAGTTCCTCCTCCCCAGCCGTTACCGCACGTATCGGAAACCCATCGTGCCTGTGATGCGGCTGGCAGGCGCCATCGGGGCCGTCACGCCGTTCCGCTCTGGCCTCGCCATGTCGAACGTGGCGTCCATGCTGGATCGGGCCTTCTCCGTGCCCGGCGCCAAGGCGGTGGCCATCGTCGTCAATTCGCCCGGCGGGTCGGCGGCCCAGTCGCACCTGATCTTCAAGCGCATCCGCGCGCTCTCGGAGGAGAAGAAGATCCCGGTCCTCGCCTTCGTGGAAGATGCGGCGGCCTCGGGCGGCTACATGATCGCGTGCGCGGCGGACGAGATTTATGCCGATCCGGCCTCCATTGTCGGTTCCATCGGCGTGGTGTCGGCGAGTTTCGGGTTCCAGGAGCTGATTAACCGGATCGGTGTGGAGCGGCGTGTCCACACGGCAGGCGAGAACAAGGCGATGCTCGACCCGTTCCGGCCGGAAAACCCGGAGGACGTGGCACGCCTGAAGAGCCTACAGCGCAGGATTCACGAGGTCTTCGTGGATCTGGTGAAGACCCGCCGGGGGGAAAAGCTCAACGATTCCTATGAGGATCTCTTCTCCGGCACCTTCTGGGTGGGGGCTGAGGCCCTGGATCTCGGCCTCATCGACGGCCTTGGCGATGTCCGTTCCATCATTCGCCAGCGCTTCGGCGAGGACGTGCAGTTCCGCATGATCGAGCCCGCCCGTCCGCCGCTGATCGCCCGCCTCATCGGCCGCCGCGCCGTGACCGGGGGCGGCCTCATCGACCCCGCCGAGGTGGTGGGGGCGCTGGAGGAGAAGGCGGCCTGGGCGCGGCTGGGGCTGTAAGCACCCCGCGCTTGACTTAGACAGCCCGTCATCCCAAGGGTTCGGCTGACATTTTCATCAAGACCGGACGCCATTCATGACGAGCGAACCCGCGCACATGAACCCTGCGCGCTCTTTCCAGGGCCTGATTCTCACGCTCCAGCGCTATTGGGCGGAGCAGGGCTGCGTCATCCTGCAGCCCTACGACATGGAAATGGGCGCGGGCACCTTCCACCCGGCGACGACGCTGCGGGCGCTCGGCCCCAAGCCCTGGCGCGCGGCCTATGTGCAGCCATCCCGCCGTCCGAAGGACGGGCGCTACGGCGAGAACCCGAACCGCCTTCAGCACTATTACCAGTTCCAGGTGATCCTGAAGCCGAACCCGCCGAACCTGCAGGAACTCTATCTCGGCTCGCTGAAGGCCATCGGCATCGACACCGGCGTGCATGACATCCGCTTCGTCGAGGACGATTGGGAAAGCCCGACGCTGGGCGCCTGGGGGCTCGGCTGGGAATGCTGGTGCGACGGCATGGAAGTGTCGCAGTTCACCTACTTCCAGCAGGTGGCGGGTTTCGAGTGCTCGCCGGTCGCGGGCGAGTTGACCTACGGACTTGAGCGTCTCGCCATGTATCTGCAGGGGGTGGAGTCGATCTACGATCTCAACTTCAACGGCCTCGAAGGTGACCGGAAGGTCACCTATGCGCAGGTGTTCCAGCAGGCCGAGCAGGAATATTCGCGCCACAATTTCGAACATGCCGACACGGAAATGCTGTTCCGCCATTTCCGCGACGCGGAAGCCGCGTGCCGCAAATATCTCGAAGCGGGCGAGCCGAAAGAGGGCTCCAATGACAGCCGTCACCTCATGGCGCTGCCGGCCTATGACCAGTGCATCAAGGCCAGCCACATGTTCAACCTGCTCGACTCGCGCGGCGTGATCTCCGTCACCGAGCGTCAGAGCTACATCCTGCGCGTTCGCGAACTGGCGAAAGCCTGCGGCGCGGCATGGCTGAAGACCGAGGGCGGGGGCATGGCTGCTTAAAAGCCACGCACTCACCCGTTCCCTCAACACTCAGATTTCATACTCCCATGCCCGATCTTCTCCTTGAACTCTTTTCCGAAGAAATTCCCGCCCGCATGCAGCGCCGTGCGGCGGAGGATTTGAAGAAGCTTGTCACCGATGCGCTGGTGGAGCGCGGCTTCCTTTATGAGGGCGCGCAGGCTTTCGCCACGCCGCGCCGTCTCGCGCTCACCATCATGGGCTTGCCCGTGAAGGGCCAGGACGTGCGTGAGGAGCGCAAAGGTCCGCGCGTGGGCTCGCCCGATGCGGCGATCCAGGGCTTCCTGAAAGGCGCAGGCCTCACCTCGCTCGATCAGGCGAAGATCGAAAGCGATCCGAAGAAGGGCGAGTTCTATGTCGCCCTTATCGAGAAGCCGGGCCGCGCGACGACGGATGTGCTCGCCGAGATCCTGCCGCAGATCATCAAGGCATTCCCGTGGCCGAAATCCATGCGCTGGGGTGCTGCTTCCGCGGAAGCCGGTTCCTTGCGCTGGGTGCGTCCGCTGCAATCGATCCTCTGCACCTTCGGCCCTGAGACCGAAGATCCGGAAATCGTGCGCTTCGATGTCGACGGCATCGCGTCCAGCGATGTCACCTATGGCCACCGCTTCCTCGCGCCGGGCGAAATCCGCGTGAAGCGTTTTGATGATTATGCGCCTGCTCTGGAGCGCGCGAAAGTCGTGCTCGATGCGGATCGCCGCAAGGACATGATCCTGCACGACGCGAAGGACCTAGCCTTCGCGCAAGGCCTCGAACTCGTCGAGGATGAAGGTCTGCTCGAAGAAGTCGCCGGCCTCGTGGAATGGCCCGTGGTGCTCATGGGCTCCTTCGACGAAGCCTTCCTAGACATTCCGCCGGAAGTGATCCGCACCACCATCCGCGCGAACCAGAAATGCTTCGTACTGCGCGATCCGAAGACGGGCGGTCTCGCCAACAAGTTCCTGCTCACCTCGAACCTCATCGCGAGCGATGGCGGCAAGACGATTGTCAGCGGCAATGAGCGCGTGGTGCGCGCGCGCCTCTCCGACGCCAAGTTCTTCTGGGAGACGGACCAGAAGGTGAAGCTGGAAGAGCGTCTCGAGAAGCTGAAGAACATCGTCTTCCACGAGAAGCTCGGCACGCAATACGAACGCGTGGAACGTATCGCGGCGCTCGCAAAAGAGTTGGCACCCATCGTCGGTGCAGATGCTGCTCTTGCTGAGCGCGCGGCACGTCTCGCCAAGGCCGATCTCGTCACCGAAATGGTCGGAGAGTTCCCCGAGCTGCAGGGCCTCATGGGGCGTTACTACGCGACGTTGCAGGGTGAGAACCCGTCAGTCGCCGCCGCCATCGAAGAACACTACAAGCCGCTCGGTCCCTCCGACCGCGTGCCGACCGATCCTGTCTCGGTCGCCGTGGCGCTCGCCGATAAGATCGACACGCTCGTGGGCTTCTGGGCGATTGATGAGAAGCCGACGGGATCGAAGGACCCTTACGCACTGCGCCGTGCGGCGTTGGGTGTGATCAGGTTGGTGATTGATAACAATTTGCGCCTGAAGATTTCTGAGCCAGCGTTCTATGCAAGCGCGATGCATCAGTATGTCAGCTATCTCCGCTCTCGCCTAAGTGAGCTGGAGGACATCGAGACTATCGCTGAGAAGATGCGCAGTGAAGAGCTGGAGGAAGCTGCCATAAAGTTTGGCGGCGGAACGAAGGCGATCGAGCTTGAGGATGCGAGAGAATTCTTCGGTAATAGGGACCTTGGGGTTGATCTCCTCTCCTTCTTCGCCGACCGCCTGAAAGTCTACCTCCGCGATCAGGGCGCGCGTCACGATCTCATCGATGCCGTGTTCGCGCTTGAAGGCCAGGATGACCTGCTCATGATCGTCCGCCGCGTTGAAGCGCTCGGCCGCTTCCTCGATACGGAGGACGGGGCGAACCTGCTCGCGGGCTATCGCCGCGCTGCCAATATCCTGCGCATCGAGGAGAAGAAGGACGGGCGCGCCTATAACGAGGCGCCCGATCTCGAAATCGTGAATGCCCAGGGGCAGATCGAGGAGAAGGCCCTCGCGGTCGTTCTCAACGGCGCTAAGGAAGAAGCGCAAAAGGCCGTCGAAGCGGAAGATTTCGAGGGCGCGATGCGGGCTTTGTCCCGTCTGCGGCAGCCCGTGGACGCGTTTTTCGACAAGGTCACGGTCAATGCGGAGGATCCGGTTCTCCGCGAGAACCGCCTGCGGCTCCTCAACAGCATCCGCGAGGCGACCCGTACGGTGGCCGATTTCTCCCGGATCGAAGGGTAATAGAGTTAATTCCCATTAAGGTGTTGCACGAGGGGCACAGCCAAAGGCCCCTCGTGGCTCTAGGTAGTCGGCAACACCTTTTTCGGTAGATTCTCCATGATCCGTCGCCTGCTTCTCGGCGCAGCTCTTTGCGCCTCTCTCACCGCTTGCCAAACCGCCCAGCAGCCCGCGCCCATCGAGGCCGCGGCCACCGAGGATGCCGCTTGGTATATCGGCTCCATGCCCGACAAGCCGTTCGATGTTCCGCTCGTCGATCGAAGCCGCATGGACGCGAAATACGCCCGTCAGACGGTGAATTACGAGGGTCCTGAAAAGCCCGGCTCCATCGTGGTCGATATCGACGACCGCATGCTCTATCTCGTGCAGCCCGACAAGAAGGCGATCCGCTACGGCGTCGGCGTCGGCAAGCAGGGCTTCTCCTGGAAGGGTGTGGCATCCGTCGGCCGCAAGGGCGTGTGGCCGTCCTGGCGCCCCACCAAGACCATGAAGGGCATCAACCCAGATCTGCCGGAGCACCGCGAGGCCGGTCTCGACAATCCGCTCGGCGCGCGCGCGCTCTATCTCTACCAAAACGGCGCGGACATTCTCTTCCGCATCCACGGCACCAACGAGCCCTGGAGCATCGGCGAGCAGCTCTCTTCCGGCTGCGTGCGCATGCTCAACGAAGACGTGGTCGATCTCTACGAGCGCGTTCCCGTCGGCACCACGGTCTACGTGAAGCGCAACGGGCGTTATCGCGTCTAAGTTCACCGTGAAGGATTGAGAACGATGCTGGGCGCTCTTTTCAGAACGGCCGGCATCGTTTTGTTTTATGCCATCGTCTCGGGCGCGGCGTCCTGGGTCGCTGCCGATTGGGCTCCGCGCCTCATCGATACATGCTCGGGACCTGCTGTCGATTGCGGCTTCACGCGGGGGTTGGAGGCCGTTCTCGTCTACCATCCGCTGTTCTGGTTCATCACCTTTGCGTTGCTGCTGGCGACGCGAAAGGGCACGCTGCTTCCCGTATTCGAGACACGCTGGATCTACCTGATCGCACCTGTGATCTTCCTCGCGGTTTTTGCCGTCTACTTCGTGTTCTTCGTTCTCTGAAAACCAGCCGCATGACCGTCGATCTTCTCGGGCTTCTCGCCGTTACGCTCATCTATGCCGCGATCAGCGGATCGGCTGCCTGGAACGGCGCCGAAATCCTCGGCCAATACGGCGTGTTCGGTTCGGGCGCGCATAGCGGGAAGGAGCTTGGCATCATCTTCATCGGCTTCCCGGTGCTCTGGGCTTCGTTCTTTGCCTTGCTCTTTGCCGTCCACGGCCTGCAATTCGGTTTCCTGCTGCAAGGCTGGTGGGGCTATGCCTATCCCGCCGGCGCCTTCATCGTCATCGGCGCGGCTTTCTTTGCCTGGCTGCTGACCCGCCGCTAAGGCGATCTGCCAGGGCTACCCCCTCCGAATTGACTAGTCTTTTGGGCCGTTTTGTAACGAAGGAACCTTGGCTGTTCAGCTTGCGTTTGGGCTCTACATGCTTCAAGCCAACACCTGCCTGCAGCAGGACGTTCACGAGCCAAGGGGTCTAGCGATGACGCAGTGGGTTTACACCTTCGGAGACGGTAAGGCCGAGGGCCAGGCGGGGATGAAGAACCTGCTCGGCGGCAAGGGCGCCAACCTCGCCGAGATGTCCAATCTGGGACTGCCGGTTCCCCCGGGCTTCACCATCACCACGGAAGTCTGCACCTATTACTACGACCATGGCCGCGCCTATCCGCAGGAGTTGAAAGCCCAGGTCGAGAATGCTCTTCAGTTCGTGGGCAAGCTCACGGGCCGCACCTTCGGCGATGCCGCTAATCCGCTTCTCGTTTCCGTCCGCTCCGGCGCGCGCGCGTCGATGCCCGGCATGATGGACACGGTGCTCAATCTCGGCCTCAACGACGTGACCGTCGAGGCGCTGGCCAAGGGCGCTGGCGACGAGCGCTTTGCCTATGATTCCTATCGCCGCTTCATCACCATGTATTCCAACGTGGTGCTCGATATCGGCCACCATCATTTCGAGGAAGTGCTCGACGAGTACAAGGACCGTAAAGGCTATACCCTCGACACGGATATGACGGCGCAGGACTGGAAGGCCATTCTGCCGCGCTACAAGGATCTCGTGCAGAAGGAACTCGGCAAGCCGTTCCCGCAGGATCCGCAGGAGCAGCTATGGGGCGCCATCGGCGCCGTGTTCGGATCGTGGATGAACAGCCGCGCGATCAAGTATCGCGAGCTGCATTCCATCCCCGCGAGCTGGGGCACGGCGGTGAACGTTCAGGCCATGGTGTTCGGCAATATGGGCGAGACTTCCGCCACCGGCGTCGCCTTCACCCGCAATCCCTCGACAGGCGAGAAGCTGCTTTACGGCGAATTCCTCATCAACGCACAGGGCGAAGACGTGGTGGCGGGCATCCGCACGCCGCAGGACATCACGGAAGCAGCCCGCATCGCATCCGGCTCCGATAAGCCGTCCATGGAAAACGCGATGCCGCAGGCTTATGCCGAGCTGGTGCGCATCTACGGCATTCTCGAGAAGCACTACCGTGACATGCAGGACATGGAATTCACGGTGGAGAAGGGCAAGCTCTGGATGCTTCAGACCCGCAACGGCAAGCGCACCGCGAAGGCTGCGCTCCGCATCGCGGTTGAGCTGGCATCCGAGGGCCTGATCACGCAGGAAGAGGCGATCACCCGCGTCGAGCCCGCGGCTCTCGATCAGCTTTTGCACCCGACCATCGATCCGAAGGCCGAGCGCAAGATCATCGCATCGGGCCTGCCCGCATCGCCGGGCGCGGCGAGCGGAGAGATCGTGTTCAATTCGGACGATGCGGAAGCTGCGAAGAAGGCAGGCCGCAAGGTCATTCTCGTGCGCGTCGAAACATCGCCGGAAGACATTCACGGCATGCATGCGGCTGAAGGCATTCTGACCACGCGCGGTGGCATGACCTCGCACGCCGCCGTGGTGGCGCGTGGCATGGGCAAGCCCTGCGTGTCGGGTGCTGGCTCGATCCGCGTCGATTACGCCGCGCAGACCATGACTGTCGCAGGCCAGGTGCTGAAGAAGGGCGACGTGCTTACCATCGACGGCTCGAACGGCCAGGTGCTGCTCGGCCAGGTGAAGATGCTGGAGCCGGAGCTCTCCGGCGAGTTCGCAACGCTCATGGGTTGGGCCGACAAGGTACGCCGCATGAAGGTGCGCGCCAATGCGGAAACACCGCTCGATGCGAAGACCGCGCGCACTTTCGGCGCGGAGGGCATCGGCCTTTGCCGCACGGAGCACATGTTCTTCGAGGGCGACCGCATCATCGCGGTGCGCGAGATGATCCTTTCCGATGACGAGGCCGGACGTCGCGCAGCGCTTGCGAAGCTGCTGCCGATGCAGCGCAAGGACTTCGTCGAGCTGTTCACGATCATGAGCGGGCTTCCCGTCACGATCCGCCTGCTCGATCCCCCGCTGCACGAGTTCCTGCCGCATTCGGAAGAAGAGATGGCGGATGTGGCGAAGGCCATGAACGCCTCCGTCGACAAGTTGAAGCGCCGTGCGGCTGAACTGCACGAGTTCAACCCGATGCTCGGCTTCCGCGGCTGCCGTCTCGCCGTGGCTTATCCTGAAATCGCCGAAATGCAGGCGCGCGCCATCTTCGAGGCAGCGGTGGAAGCGGGCCGCAGCACTGGCAAGCCTGTCGTGCCGGAGGTGATGGTCCCGCTCGTGATGACCAAGGCGGAACTCGATCTCGTGAAGGACCGCATCGTCGCCATGGCGGATGCGGTATCCAAGGAAAGCGGCGTAAAGGTCGATTATCAGGTCGGCACGATGATCGAACTGCCGCGCGCGGCTCTTCGTGCCGGCGAAATCGCGGAATCGGCGGAGTTCTTCTCCTTCGGCACCAACGACCTCACGCAGACGACGCTCGGCATCTCGCGCGACGACGCGGCTTCGTTCCTCGGCCCGTATACGCAGAAAGGCCTGCTGCCTGCGGATCCGTTCGTCACCATCGACCAGGAGGGCGTGGGCGAATTGGTGAAGCTCGCGGCCGAGCGCGGTAAGAAGACGCGTTCGGACATCAAGCTCGGCATCTGCGGCGAGCATGGCGGTGATCCGGCTTCGATCCATTTCTGCCAGTCGGTTGGACTCGACTACGTGTCCTGCTCGCCGTATCGCGTGCCGATCGCGCGTCTCGCGGCGGCGCAGGCGGCGTTGGGCAACAAGGCAGCGAGCCAGGCGTAATGACTTTGTCGCGTGTGAAACTTCTCTATATCAGCGCGGTGCTGGTTGCCGGTGTCGTCATTGGCTTCCTCGTGCGGGCCAAGCCCGAATGGCAGCAATTGGCTGTCCCGCCTGCCGCGTGGCCCTTCGCCGTGTCTCTCGTGATCGATCTTGTCATCGGGCAATTGGCGGCTCAGGGCCGGACCGAGCCGCTCACCATGGGCGACCGCTTCGTCGCTGTGATCGGCGCGGGCATCATCGTGACGCTGATGACAGCGCTATAAGGGGACAATGATGGCTCTGCACAAAGGCTCGTGCCATTGCGGCAAGGTGACGTTCGAAGTGGAAGCCGATCTCTCGCAGGTGATCGAGTGCAACTGCTCGATCTGCCGCAAGAAGGGTTATCTGCTCGCTTTCGCTCCGCGTGAGGCGCTGAAGGTGAGCGGCGAGGAGAACCTCTCCACCTACACCTTCAACACGCATACGATCCGCCATCGCTTCTGCGCCCATTGCGGGACGGCCACCTTCGGCGAAGGTCAGCCGCCGGGCCAGCAGCCAGACAAGCCGCCGATGGCTGCGATCAACGTGCGTTGCCTGGAAGGGGTGGAATTGTCTGAGTTGAAGACCGTGCCCTTCAACGGGCGGGATCGGTAAGAGCTAGGCTCTCCCAAACGTCATCCCGGACGGCGTAGCCGAGCCGGGATCGCGTGACGAGAATGGCGCCTTATGCTGCCAACGATCCCGGGTTCTGCTGCGCAGCCCCGGGATGACGTGTGTCGATCAGAACCTCATACCATCGCCGCATTCGACCGGCGCAGCCCCATGATCTGAAGCTCCGCATACATCAGCACCACGAGCGCCTGCATGATCACGAAGGCATAGCCTGCCGTGGTGGGCGAGACCCATCCGCTGACGAGCAGCAGCAGGCTGTCTGCGGTCCAGGCGATGTTGCCGATGATGACGCCCCAGATCAGCGCCTTGGGCATCTCGCCGCGCAGGCTGAGCCAGGCGAGCAGGGCGACGTAGGGCAAAAGCACCAGGCCTGCGCCGCGCAGCAAACCTTCCGGCAATCCGAGCAGGCGGCTCAAGGGATCGGCTGCAAGCAGCATCAACAGGCCGAAAGCGCCGCTCGTGGTGGCGTCGGCCAGCAGGGCTTGGCGAAGAAGCGGGGAGGGGTGGATCGTTGTCATGGCAGGCTCCTTTCAAGGCTGTCGGGCATCCCGAACGGCTTGGAGGATCACGCAACGAGGGAAGGCCGTCGATTACCTCCGAGGTCATGGAATAAGAGCCTGGCTCGCGCTATGGTCCCGGCCCATGAAACCGATGAAGACCCCAAGCCCCGTGCATTTCGGCGATTACTTGCGCGAATGGCGCCAGCGCCGTCGCATGAGCCAGATGGATCTCGCCCTCGAGGCCGAGATTTCCACGCGGCATCTGAGCTTTCTTGAAACGGGCCGCTCGCAGCCGAGCCGGGACATGGTGCAGCTTCTCTCGGAGAAGCTCGACATGCCGCTTCGCGAGCGCAACGTGATGCTGGCCTCGGCCGGGTTCGCACCGGTTTATTCCGAACGCTCCCTCGACGATCCGTCCTTGCGCAGCATGCGCGAGGCCATCGACCTCGTGCTCAAAGGCCATGAGCCTTATCCTGCTCTTGCCGTCGACAGGCATTGGTCGCTGGTCGCCGCCAACGAGGCGCTGCTGGCGCTGATGCAGGGCGTCGATCAGGCTTTGCTCAAGCCGCCCGTGAACGTGCTGCGATTGAGCGTTCATCCCGCAGGTCTGGCGCGACGCATCGCGAACTTCTCCGAATGGCGCGATCACCTCATCGCGCGCCTGCATCATCAGGTGAATGTCACGGGCGATGCGGTTCTCTCCGCGCTCATCGAGGAACTGCGTGCCTATCCGATTCCGGATGCCGCGCGGCGCACGCTCCATTCCAAGCCGCATCATGCCGACCTCGTCGTGCCGCTGCAGCTGACGATGGAGGAGGGCGTGCTCACTTTCTTCAGCACGACGACGGTCTTCGGCACGCCCGTCGATGTGACACTCTCGGAACTCGCCATTGAGGCCTTCTTCCCCGCCGATGCGGAGACGGCGGACGCCTTGAGGCGCATGGCCGAGAAGCGTCAGGCTGCCGCAGGCGTCTGACGGATAAAAGGCTTCGTCTTAACCAGCCATCAACCTTAACCCCCGATAACCATAAGGAACGGCGGCCTTTTGTTCGAGGCTGCTCTGGTTGAGTGGGTGTTCGCGTGCGTCTTCGGAATCGTCGCTCTCAGGTGAGATGGATCTGCGCCACAACGGCGCCCTGGGCGCTGGCGACCGGCCTGCTGATCTCGTTTACCGCCTCCGCCAGCAACGATCCGCAGGCCGGTATGAGCTTCGCCGCGCCGAGCCCCGTCGCGCGCCTGACCCAGACCGATCTTGTTCCCCCTATCGGCATGTCCATCGCAGGCGGCCGTCTCGATCTCGACCGCGACGTCCTGCGCTTCCTGCCGCGCTACGACCTGCCCGACGACATGGCCAATGCCGTGCCGCCCAAGGCTGATCGTAAGGCAGGGGCGGGCGACATCTATTCGGAGGTCGACCGCTCGGGCAAGGGCGATCCCCTTGTTGCGCCTCATGTCACGCTTTCCCTGCGCGCCAAGCAGCTGCGTCCGGATCTTGCGCGGGCCTCGGGCGCGCGCCTTCTCTTCGGCCAGGACGAGCGCCTTCTGCCGCCCACCGTTCTCATGGAGGGCCAGCTTGAAGCCTTCGAGACGGAGCAGAGTTTCGAGCCGTCGGAGATGCCTGAATTCACCACCACGCGGCAGGCCGTGTCGGTGCAGTCGCCCACTGCCGCCGCTGCCGGTTCCACCGGCGCCGCGGCAAGCCTGACGACCCCCATCGTAAAGCGCGCCACCGCGCTCTCCTCCACGACGCCCGCTCCGATGGAAGCTACACCCATCGAGATCGCCGCCGCGCCCGTCTCGCTGCAATCGCCGCGCCTCGACAAGGGCGACCATGGCACGAGCCTCCTGCCGAATACGGATGGCGAAGCGCCACGCTATGCTGACCTGATTGATCCCGACAACATGAGCAAGGAACAGCGCTGCCTGGCGGAGGCTGTCTATTTCGAGGCGCGCAGCGAGCCGGAAGAAGGGCAGGCCGCCGTGGCGCAGGTGGTGCTCAACCGCGTGAAGAGCGGGCTCTATCCGTCCTCCATCTGCGGTGTGGTTTATCAGAACCGCCACCGCCATCTCGCCTGCCAGTTCACCTTCGCCTGCGAAGGCAAGGCCCTGCGCACGAACGACACCGTGTCCTGGGAACGCGCCAAGCGCGTGGCGAGCGCCGTGCTCGAGGGCAAGACCTATCTCGCCGAGGTGGGTGGCGCGACGCACTATCACGCCAATTACGTCCGCCCCTATTGGGCGCGTCGCCTGAAGAAGATGGACGTGATCGGCCGCCATATCTTCTACAAGCTCAAGCCCGGCCAGACCTGATCGGAAGCGCGGGCCGGGGAGGCCCGCGACCCATCACAACCCCTCATACCAAAGCCAAGAAACTTTCAATATTGCGGATGCGGAACTTCCGTTAGTATCCGCCCTCCGATTTGCCGTCTGAGGCCGCACTCATGTCCGCACCCTCCACCCAAGCCCGCGTCTCGCCGCAGCTCATCGTTCTGGCGGGCTGCCTGATCGCGCTGATCACCTTCGGGCCTCGCGCCTCGGTGGGCCTGTTCCAGATCCCGATGACCACGGAATTCGGCTGGGGGCGTGATACGTTCAGCTTGGCCATTGCCTTCCAGAACTTGCTCTGGGGTCTCGGCCAGCCCTTCGCGGGCGCGGTGGCGGATCGGTTCGGAGCCTTCAAGGTGCTGTGCGCCGGTGCGCTGCTCTATGCCATCGGCCTCGTGGTGATGGCCAATGCATCGACGCCTGGCATCCTCCATCTCGGCGCGGGCGTGCTGATCGGCTTCGGCCTCTCCGGCTGCTCGTTCAACCTTGTGCTCGGCGCCTTCGGCAAGCTGTTGCCGGAGAAGTGGCGTCCCATGGCCTTCGGTGCGGGCACAGCGGCAGGCTCCTTCGGCCAGTTCCTCTTCCCGCCTATCGGAAACGCGCTCATCGATTCCTTCGGCTGGCATCAGGCGCTCGTGATCTTCGCGGGCTCCGTGCTTATCGTCATGCCGCTCGCGCTGGCGCTTGCGACGCGTCCCAATGCAGGCGGGGCCGCCAGCGCGGCCAATGTGCCGAACCAATCCATCAAGCAGGCGCTGACGGAAGCGTTCCAGCATCGCTCCTATGTGCTGCTGGTGCTGGGCTTCTTCACCTGCGGCTTCCAGCTCGCCTTCATCACCGCGCATCTTCCGGCTTACTTGAAGGATGCAGGCCTCTCGGCTGCCGTCGGCGGCTGGACGCTTGCCGTGATCGGTCTGGCCAACGCCTTCGGCTCGCTCGGCTCCGGCTGGCTCTCCACGCGCATGTCGAAGCGCTGGCTGCTGGCCTGGATCTATTTCGGCCGCTCGATCGCGATTGCAGCCTTCATCCTGCTGCCGGCTTCGCCCGTCACGTCGATTGCCTTCGGCATCTCCATCGGCCTGCTGTGGCTCTCCACCGTGCCGCCCACATCATCGCTCGTGATGCTGATGTTCGGCACGCGCTACATGGCCATGCTCTACGGCTTCGCCTTCTTCTCGCATCAGGTCGGCGGCTTCCTCGGCGTGTGGCTCGGCGGCGTGCTGTACGAGATCTACGGCAATTACTCGCTGGTCTGGTGGTTCTCGGTCGCGCTCGGCATCGCCTCGGCGCTCATCAACCTGCCGATCAAGGAGCGCCCGGTGGAGCGCGGCCCCGCGCTGCAGCCTGCGGAATAAGGGTCGTAGGAACATCACTATAAGCCTCACCCTGAGGAGCGTAGCGTCTCGAAGGGTGAGGCGTCTCCAGTCTGCACTGGATCCTCCTTCGAGACGGCGCTCCGCGCCTCCTCAGGATGAGGGCTGAGATAGAGATTGCCTCGTCCGAAGGGATAAGCCTCTCGACCTTGCCCTGATCCTTCCCCGCGCCAACAATCGGCATGAGGGAGGATCATGCACATGGCATCATTCAAAGCGCTCGTCATCGACAAGAGCGATGCAGGACAGAACGTCGAGTTTCGCGACTTCGACGAGACCGATCTCATGGACGGCGACGTCACGGTGCGCGTGTCGCACTCGACGTTGAACTACAAGGATGGTCTTGCGCTGACCGGCAAAGCGCCTGTGGTGCGGCGCTTTCCGATGATCCCCGGCGTCGATCTCGTCGGTGTTGTCGAGACGTCCTCTCATTCCGAGTTCAAGCCCGGCGATGCGGTGATCCTCAATGGCTGGGGCCTGGGCGAGACGCATCTCGGCGCCTATGCCGAGAAGGTGCGCGTGAAGGGCGATTGGCTGATCCCGCTGCCGTCGGGGTTGAGCCCGCATCAGGCTATGGCCATCGGTACGGCGGGCTACACCGCGATGCTCTGCCTGATGGCGCTCGAAAAGCACGGGCTCACGCCCGAGCGCGGCCCTGCCGTCGTCACGGGCGCTGTCGGCGGCGTCGGTTCCGTCGCCGTGACGTTGCTCGCGCGGGCCGGCTGGCATGTGATCGCCTCAACGGGGCGACCCGAAGAGGCGGATTATCTCAAAGGTCTCGGCGCTGCGGAAATTCTCGACCGCAGCGAACTCACGGGCGCGGTTCGTCCGCTCGGCAAGGAGCGCTGGGCGGCAGGCGTCGATACGGTGGGCTCAGTACCGCTCGCCAACGTGATCGCCATGACGAAATACGGCGGTGCAATCGCGGCCTGCGGTTTGGCGGCGGGCATGGATCTGCCCTCGACCGTTGCACCCTTCATCCTGCGCAACGTGGCGCTGCTCGGTGTCGATTCGGTGATGGCGCCCAAAGCGCTGCGCATCGAGGCTTGGAACAGGCTGGCGCACGAACTCGACCACGGGAAGCTTGCGGCCATGACCTCCACCATTCCTCTCGCCGAGGTGATGGAGGCGGGACGCAAGATCGTCGAGGGTCAGATCAAGGGGCGTGTCGTCGTCGCCATAGCCTGATCGGCAGGCTTCTTGCCGTTGCCTTCGATCCAGCGGCGCTGCTTGGCGATCTCTGCGGCCATGAAATCCATGAAGGCGCGCACGCGCGCCGATTGGCGCAGGTCCGGATGGGTGAGAAGCCACAGGCCGGCGGAGAAATCCGGGTTCACGTCCGACAGCCGCACGAGGTTGGGGCTCGCATCCGCGATGAAACAGGGCAGGGGGCCGATGCCGAGACCGGCCTCCACGGCTTCCGCGAGGCCGAGCACCGTGTTGACCTTGTAGACGATGTTCTCTGGCGCCACGCGGTCGCGCACGAAGCGGGCGGCTTTCAGAGCAGCGAGGTTATCGCCGAGTGCCACCCAATGGCGGTTGTAGAGTTCGGGTGAATTGAAATCGACCGGCTCATGCTGGTCGGGGAAGTCTTCCAAGCGTCCGTATATCGCCCAGGCGATGGTGGCGACGCGGCGTCCGACGAGCGTTTCCGGCGGATCGTCGGTGGCGCGGATCGCTACGTCCGCATCGCGCTTCGAGAGGTTCAGCGCCTGGTTGGCGAGCACCACGTCGAGGCGCATTTCGGGATTGCTCTTCACGAAGCGCGAGAAAAGATGCGTGAGCAGGTGGACGAGGAGTGTGTCGTTCGTCGTCACCCGCAATTCACCGGCAGGCGCCACCGCCTGGCCCGCGAGCTTACGGGTGAACGAGGTGACGTTCTCTTCCATCTGCTCGGCAAGCGCCGACATCTCCTCGCCTGCGGGCGTGAGCACATAGCCGGTGCGGTGCCGCTCGAAGATCTTGACGCCGAGGTTCTCCTCCATCTGGCCGAGACGGCGGAAGACCGTGGAGTGGTTGACGCCCAGACGTTCGGCCGCACCCGCGAGGCCGCTGGCCTCGGCGATGATCTTCACGAGCTTGAAATCGTCCCAGTCGAGCTGTTGTTGCTTCGCCATGTGTCTAGGCCATGTCTCTTGCATCGGTGCAATGGAACCCCTGCATGTCTAGCACTGGTTTTGCAAGCAGGAAAGCTTATCCTAACTGCGTCACACAGTTGCAGAGCGGCCAAGCCATGGCCAGGACCCAAGCCTAGCCTGGAATCCCGCCTGTTTGCTCTCATTCATTGGTATTGGAGATACACATGGCCAAGGTTCTTGTGCTGTATTACTCGTCCTGGGGACATATCGAGCAGATGGCTTATGCAGCCGCCGAGGGCGCGCGCGAGGCCGGCGCCGAGGTGGTCGTGAAGCGCGTGCCGGAGCTGGTGCCCGACGAGATCGCCAAGGCCGCTCATTACAAGACCGACCAGAAAGCTCCCATCGCCACGGTCGAGGAGCTGCCGGAATACGACGCCATCATCTTCGGCACGCCGACCCGCTATGGCACCATGACGGCCCAGATGAAGAACTTCCTCGACCAGACCGGCGGCCTGTGGGCCCAAGGCAAGCTCATCGGCAAGGTGGGTTCGGTCTTCACCTCCACCGCCACTCAGCACGGCGGCCAGGAAGCCACGATCCTCACCACGCTGCCCGTGCTCCTGCACCACGGCATGGTGGTCGTCGGACTGCCTTACTCCTTCCAGGGCCAGATGGGCGTCGACCAGATCCGTGGCGGCTCGCCCTATGGCGCGTCCACCATCGCCGCCGGCGACGGCTCGCGCCAGCCGAGCGAGATCGATCTCGACGGCGCCCGCTTCCAGGGCAAGCATGTGGCGCAGATCGCCGCGAAGCTCGCGGGCAAGTAAGCTGCTTTTAAGCGGAGCGGGTCACCGCTCCGCGGCAGCGCGCCGGAGGCGGTCGTTGATGGCTTCGCCCAGACCCATCTCCGGAATCGGCGCGACCGCGATGGTGTGAGCGCCCGAGGCATCGAGCTGCCTCAGATACGAAAACAGATGAGCGGCGGCCTCCTTGAGGTCGCCGTTTTTGCTGAGGTTCAACTGAGCCTTTGCCTGTTCGCTGCCAGGCAGCATTTTAGGGCCGAACAGCATTGCGGCCTCGCCCGGCATGATATCGGCCGCATTCAAACGCACCTGGGCGCGCGGCGCATAGTGTGAGGCGAGCATGCCCGGCGCGAGCGGGCTCTTTTCTCCACCTTCCGAACCGCTCTCGAGTTTCTGCCCGATCAGCGCCTCAATGGCCTCGCGCGGCACGCCGCCGGGGCGCAGCAGGCGAGGGGTGCCGCCGAGGCACGCGACGATGGTGGATTCGACACCTACATCCGACGCGCCGCCATCGACCACTGCATCGATACGCCCGTCGAGATCGCCGAGCACATGATCCGCGTCGGTGGGGCTCACCCGGCCGGAGCGGTTGGCGGAAGGCGCGGCAACAGGACGGCCGGTTGCTTTCAGCAGCGCATGGGCGAGGGGATGGGCCGGCACCCGCAGGCCCACGCTGTCGAGACCCGCGCGGGCGAGATCTGAGATCGTGCAGGTGGGGGCGACCGGCACCACGAGGGTGAGGGGGCCGGGCCAGAAGGTCTCGGCGAGTTTTTGGGCGGTCTCGTCGAAGATGCCCTGCACCTTCGCGGCTTCAAAGCTTTCCAGATGCGAGATCAGCGGGTTGAAGCTCGGGCGTTCCTTGGCGGCATAGATGCCCGCGACTGCTTCCGCATTGGTCGCATCCGCCCCCAGGCCGTAGACGGTTTCGGTCGGGAAGGCCACGAGGCCACCGCGCTGCAGGATTGTTGCAGCTTCAGCCAGACCGGCCTCGTCTGCCACCAGACGCGCCGTTCGTCCCATTGACCCGCGATCGTTCACGTCTAAACTATCCCATATGCGAGATGATACCTTGGGCGGGTTTAACCGCGCGGGGGAACGCGTCAATATCCAAAAGCCAAAGCTGTGAGAGGAAATGCCATGAGCTATCGCGCTCCCGTGTCGGACATCGTCTTCACCATGCGCCACGTGGCGGGGTTCGACCGTGCCGTCGATGATGGGCTCTATGGCGATCTCTCCGCCGATCTCGCTCAAGCCATTCTCGATGAGGCCGGGCGCTTCGCGAACGATGTGATCGCGCCCTTGAACCGCGAGGGTGACAAGGTCGGGGCGAGCGTGAAGGACGGCGTAGTCACCACCGCACCCGGCTGGAAAGATGCCTATAAGGGCTGGACGGAAGCGGGATGGAACGCGCTTCCCGGCCCTGTCGAATATGGCGGCCAGGGTCTGCCCACACTGCTGAACTCGGCCTGCGTGGAAATGTGGAATTCCGCCTCCATGGCTTTCGGCATCGGCCCGGTGCTCACGCACGGCGCCATCGAGGCGCTGGAGTCGCATGCTTCCGATGAGCTGAAGAGCCGCTATCTCGAAAAGCTTGTCTCCGGCGAGTGGACGGCGACGATGAATCTCACCGAGCCGCAGGCGGGTTCCGACCTCGCCGCTTTGCGCTCGCGCGCCGAGCCGGTGGGCGACGGCACCTACAGGATCACCGGGCAGAAGATCTTCATCACCTACGGCGAGCACGATCTCACCGACAACATCATCCATCTCGTGTTGGCGCGTTTGCCCGATGCGCCTCAGGGCACGCGCGGAATCTCGCTCTTCCTCGTGCCGAAATTTCTGCCGGACGGCACGCGCAACGACGTGCGCTGCCACAGCCTGGAGCACAAGCTCGGTATCCATGCCTCGCCCACCTGCACCATGATCTTTGGCGACAAGGGTGGCGCCATCGGCTGGCTTATCGGCGAAGAAAACCGTGGCCTCAACTGCATGTTCACGATGATGAACAATGCGCGCCTCGCGGTAGGCCTGCAGGGCGTGGCGATTGCGGAGCGCGCCTATCAGCAGGCATTGGCTTATGCGAATGAACGCAAGCAAGGTCGCGCGATTGGCTCTGCGGAAGGTATGAGCCCCATCGTCGTGCATCCCGACATTCAGCGCAATCTTCTCACCATGAAGGCGATGACGGCCGCTGCCCGCGCCATCTGCTACATGACGGCGGAAGCCATCGACCGCGCGCATCTGGAGCAGGATCCGACACGCGCCAAGAAAGCGCATGAGCGCGCATCGCTTCTCACGCCCGTGGCGAAAGCCTTCTCCACCGATATCGGCATGGAGGTGGCATCGCTGGGCGTGCAGATCCATGGCGGCATGGGCTTTATCGAGGAGACAGGCGCGGCGCAGCATTATCGCGATGCGCGCATTGCGCCGATTTATGAAGGCACAAACGGCATTCAGGCCATCGATCTCGTCACGCGCAAGCTGCCGCTCTCCGGTGGCGAGACGGTGCATGCGCAGATCGCCTCCATGCGCGCCGTCGTCACGCGTCTTCTGAAGGAAGGCACACCTGCCTTCGGCGCCACCGCCTCGCGCCTGCGCGACGCCATCGAGAGCCTGGACCGTGCCACGAGCTACATGCTCAAGGCCATCTCCTCCAATGCACAGGGTGACGCGCTGGCAGGTGCTACGCCTTATCTGCGTCTCTTCGGTCTCGCGCAGGGCGGTGCTGCTCTCGCAGAGGCTGCGCTTGCGGCGAATGCGTTGATGGCGGGTGGCGACAAGGATCCTGCTCATGCAGGCCGCATCGCGCTCTGCCGCTTCTTTGCGGAGAACATCGCGGTTGGCGCGAAAGGATTGGAAGACACGGTGCTTGGCGGCGCGGGCTTCCTGCAGGACGCAACTCTGGCACTGGCGAGCTGATATCATGAGCCTTCAAGGAAAGACACTTTTCATCACCGGCGCCTCGCGGGGCATCGGTCTCGCCATCGGCCTGCGTGCGGCGCAGGACGGCGCGAATGTGGTGATCGCGGCCAAGACCGCAGAACCCCATCCGAAGCTTCCCGGCACCATCTACACAGCGGCGGATGAGATCGAGAAGGCGGGCGGCAAGGCCCTGCCGCTCGTTGTCGACGTGCGTGACGAAGATGCGGTGAAGGGGGCGATCCAGAACACGGTCGATACCTTCGGTGGCCTCGACATTGTGGTCAACAATGCCAGCGCCATCAGCCTCACGCCGACGGCGATGACGGACATGAAGCGCTTCGATCTGATGCATCAGATCAACACGCGCGGCACATACATGGTCTCGAAATACGCGATCCCGCATCTGGAAAAGGCCGAGAACCCGCACATCCTGATGATGTCGCCGCCACTCGACATGAAGGAAAAATGGTTCGCGCCGCATCTTGCCTACACTATGGCGAAATACGGCATGAGCCTGTGTGTGCTGGGCCTTGCCGGCGAGCTGCGTTCGAAGGGCATTGCCGTCAATGCGCTCTGGCCGCGCACGACCATTGCGACGAGCGCCGTGAAGAACCTGCTCGGTGGCGACGAGATCGTGCAGGCGAGCCGCACGCCGGAAATCCTCTCTGACGCGGCCTATGCCATTTTCCAGAAGCCCTCCAAGAGCTTCTCCGGCCATTTCCTCATCGACGACGTTTTCCTGAGCGAGGAAGGCGTGACCGATTTCGAGAAATACCGGGTCGACCCCACCAAGCCGTTGATGCCGGACTTCTTCGTGCCCGACGATATTCCCCCGGTGAAACAATCGTCATAAAGGTGAGGTTACAACTCACCCGACAAGGCGGAGACGGGTATGATCGTGATCCACAGGCCGGCACAGGCAATGACTCCCGCAGGGGAATCCCTTGATCGCTATGTGCTGCCACCGGAAGAACCGATTCCGGAGGATGCTCTCTGGGTCGATCTGATCGAGCCGACCCGCGAGGAGGATCGCCTCGTCGAACGCCATCTCAATATTGAGATTCCGACGCGGGAGGAGATGGCCGACATCGAGCCGTCCGAGATTCTCTATCACGAGAACAATGCCCGCTACATGACGGCGCGCGTGCTGTGCAGCTCCGATACCGAGAATCCGAAGCTCATCGACGTGTCCTTCATTCTGACGGAGCGGGCGCTGGTGACCGTGCGCTACGGCGAGCCGCGCTCGTTCAGCATGTTCATGACCCGCGCCGGAAAGCCGGGTGGCTGCCGCCATCAGCCGGAGGCGATTCTCGATGGCTTGATCGAAACGATCATCGACCGCGCCGCCGAAATCCTCGGCACCGTGGGGCACCGCATCGATCGCCTGTCACAATCGATCTTCGAAAATGAGAAGAAGGGCACGCGCCGCACGGCCTCCTTCCGCGCGGCGCTGAAATCCATCGGTCGAAAGGGCGACATCATCTCGAACGTGCGGGAGAGCATGGTGTCGGTCGAGCGCCTGCTGCTGTTTCTCTCCGCCAGCATGCCGCGCCCGCAGAAATCGCGCGGTTATCAGGCGGAATGGCGCACGGCCCTGCGCGACGTGCAATCCATCGAGGAGCACGCGACCTTCCTTTCCAACAAGATCCAGTTCCTGCTCGATGCCACGCTCGGCCTCGTCACCATCGAGCAGAATGACGTCATCAAGATCTTCTCGGTGATGTCCGTGATTTTCCTGCCGCCGACCCTCGTGTCGTCGCTCTACGGCATGAACTTCAAGCTCATGCCGGAACTGGATTGGGAATTCGGCTACCCCTGGGCCATCACGCTCATGGTGCTGGCGGCCGTGCTGCCTTATCTGTTTTTCCGCTGGAAGCGCTGGCTCTAGGAGGCGTCCATGTGCGGGCGCTTTGCCATTTCCCTTGCTCCCGAAATCTTCCGGGAGTTCTACGGTTATCCTGAGCAGCCGAACTTTCCGCCGCGCTACAACGTGGCTCCCACCCAGCCCGTGCCCATCGTGCTGGAGGATCGCGGCGAGCGCCATTTCATGCTGGTGCGCTGGGGCTTCCTGCCGTCCTGGGTGAAAGACCCGAAGGATTTCCCGCTCGTCATCAATGCGCGCGGCGAGACGCTGGAGACGAAGCCAACCTTCAAGGCTGCAGTGAAACGCAGGCGCTGCATCTTCCTCGCCGACGGCTTCTACGAATGGCGCCGGGAAGGGCGCGAGAAGACGCCGTTCCTCATCCGCCCGCGCAACCGCAAGCCGCTGCCGATGGCAGGTTTGTGGGAAACCTATTCCAGTCCCGACGGAAGTGAGATCGACACTGCCGCCATCGTGACGACGGATGCCAACGGCACCATGTCCGCCGTGCATGACCGCATGCCGGTGATCCTGTCGGAAGAGAGCATCGCAGCCTGGCTCGATGTGCGCGACGAGCGGGCGAATGTCATGAACCTCGTGAGGCCATGCCCGGATGAGTGGCTGGAGGTTCTGCCGGTTTCAAGCCGTGTCAACAAGGTCGAGAACGACGATGCGGGTTTGATGGAGCCGCTCGCGCATTCTGAACCCGCGCCGGTGAAGCAGAACAAGCCAAAGGCGAAGAAGCCACTCTCCAGCGACGAGGACGAGCAGGGGAGCTTGTTCTAGAGCCGCCGCTTCTTCACTACGTCGCGTCGCAAGATGCCGACGACTTCGAGATGCGGCGAGTGCTTGAATTGATCGACTGGGATCACACGCTCCAGGCGATAACCGCTTTGCATGAGAATGGCGGCATCGCGCGCGAAGGTGGCTGCGTCGCAGGAGACGCTGACCACAAGCGGCACTTTCGACACGGCAAGCTGCTTGGCCTGAGCCTCCGCGCCTGCGCGCGGCGGGTCGAGAACCACAGCATCGAACGCATTGAGTTCGGGCGTGAGCAGCGGACGGCGGAAGAGATCGCGAGCCTCCGTCGTAATGCGGCGAAGGTTTGGCGTGGCGCGGAATGCCTTGTCGAGGGCCATGGTCGAACCCTTATCGTATTCGACCGCATGAACGTCCGACTTTTCGGCAAGTCGCAGGGCGAAGGGGCCTGAGCCCGAGAAGAGATCGGCCACGCGCTTCGAGCGCTCGCAGGCCTCAGTCACGAAGCGCGCAAGCGTTTCCTCGCCCAAGCGCGTTGCCTGCAGGAATGAACCGGGCGGCGGCACGACAGAGGCGCGCCCCATAATGATTGCTGGCGGGCGGCGCTCCACGATCACGTCGCCGTGGATTGAAAGGCGCGAGAGGTCGAGCTTTTCCGCAAGGCCGATGAGACTGAGACGATCCGCATCCTTCAGCGGCCCATGCCCGCGCACATCCACGTCGAAACCGGTCTGGGTATTCGTAATTTGGATATCGAGCGGCTTGCGCGCGCTTTTCAGATGCTCGCCTATGGCGCGGGCGATGCCGGGCGCTTGATCCTTCAGCGGAGCTTCCGCGATGGGGCAGAACCCGATCTCGACGATCTGGTGGCTGCGCGCGGCCATAAAGCCCACATGCATGGCCCGGTCGGGAAAGCGCACATGCAGCGTCACGCGGCGGCGGCCTTCGCCATGAGCATCAATGATCGTCTCGAGCGGCGCTTCGATGCGGGCCTGGCGAAGCGTGTGGGCGAGCGTCTCCTGCTTCCAGTTCTGATAGAAGCCATGCTTCATGTGCTGCGTCGCGCAGCCGCCGCATTCGTCGAAATAGGGGCAGAACGGGATCTCGCGCTCGGGCGAGGCCTCATCGACACTGATGAGATCGGCACGCGATCCTTCGCGCTCGATGGTGACTTTTTCACCCGGCAGCACCTTCGGCACGAAGACAGGTCCTGATGTGGCCTCCGCGATGCCGTCTGCTTTCGCGCCGAGGCGCTTGATCGTTACCTGCTCAGCCACGGTGGGCTCCCAACAAAAATTCGCGATTGCCGTCCCCGCCTTCGATAGGCGAGGGCACGATGCCATCGACAGTAAATCCAAGAGATGTGACGAAGGCTCTGATATTGTCGCACACGGCGCGATGCACCTCCGGGTCACGGACGATGCCCTTCTTCACGTTGTCGCGCCCAGCCTCGAATTGCGGCTTCACGAGAACCGCGAGCTTCGCCTGCGGGTTAAGAAGCGCGACGGCGGCGGGAAGAACGAGCTTTAACGAGATGAAGCTCACATCCGACACGAGAAGATCGGCGGGTTCGGGCACGAGCGCGGTATTGAGCACGCGCGCATCAATGCCTTCGAGATTTATCACGCGCGGATCATTCGCCACTTTCGGATGAAGCTGCGAATGGCCCACATCCACCGCATAGACATGGCTTGCATCGCGCATCAGCAGCACTTCGGTAAAGCCGCCGGTGGAAGCGCCAATGTCGAGGCAGATGCAGCCCTTCGGGTCGATGGCGAAGATATCAAGGGCGGCTGCGAGCTTCACGCCGCCACGCGAGACGTAAGGATGCGGCTGTTCGGCGGTGATGACGGCATCGTCCGGAACGGTCTCGGAGGCCTTACGCAGAGCGGCGCCGTTCACGGTCACGAGGCCGGCGGCAATGGCTTCCTGCGCCCGGGCACGGCTCGTAAAGAAGCCGCGCTCGACGAGAACGACGTCAGCACGTTTACGGGTCATACGAAGTCAGGCCCGCGCCTTGCGGGTCTCTTCCTGACCGAGGGCCTCGAACACCTTCTTCACGATGCCCGGAGCATCGAGGCCGGCATCGGCATACATGCGCTCGGGCTTGTCGTGATCCTGATAGGTATCAGGCAGCACTAGGGAACGCACTTTCAGTGTGCCGCGATCGAGCGCGCCCTTGTCGGAGAGAAGCTGCAGCACGAAGGAGCCGAAGCCGCCCATGGAGCCTTCTTCCACGGTGACGAGAACCTCGTGCTCGCGGGCGAGCTTGAGGATCATCTCCTCGTCGAGGGGCTTTGCGAAGCGGGCATCGGCCACAGTGGTGGAAAGCCCGCGCGCTTCGAGTTCTTCCGCCGCCTTCAATGCTTCGCCGAGGCGCGTGCCAAGGGACAGAATGGCGATGCGGCTGCCTTGCTTGACGATGCGGCCCTTGCCGATGGCAAGCGGAATACCTTTCTCGGGCATGTCGACGCCGACGCCTTCGCCGCGCGGATAGCGGAAGGCGATGGGGCCATCGTCATAGGCAGCGGCGGTGGCGACCATGTGCACCAGTTCCGCTTCGTCGGCGGCCGCCATCACAACCATGTTCGGCAGGCAGCCGAGATAGGCGATGTCGAAGGAGCCTGCATGAGTGGGCCCGTCCGCACCGACGAGGCCCGCGCGGTCGATGGCGAAGCGCACCGGCAGGTTCTGGATCGACACGTCGTGGATCACCTGATCGTAGGCGCGCTGCAGGAAGGTGGAATAGATCGCGCAGAACGGTTTGTAGCCTTCCGTCGCCATGCCGGCGGCGAATGTCACTGCATGCTGCTCGGCAATGCCCACGTCGAAGGTGCGTGCAGGGAATGCTTTTTCGAAAAGATCGACGCCCGTGCCGGAGGGCATCGCCGCCGTGATGGCGACGATCTTGTCGTCGGCTTGCGCTTCCTTGATGAGGCTTTCGCCGAACACCTTGGTGTAGGACGGCGCATTTGCTTTCGGCTTGGCCTGCGCGCCCGTCACAACGTCGAAGGTGACGACGCCGTGATACTTGTCGGCGGCAGCCTCCGCAGGCGCGTAGCCCTTGCCCTTCTGCGTGACGACGTGAACGAGGATCGGTCCCGTCTCGGAATCGCGCACGTTCTTCAGGATCGGCAGAAGATGATCGAGGTTGTGACCGTCGATGGGGCCGACATAGTAGAAGCCGAGCTCCTCGAACATGGTGCCGCCGGTCCAGAAACCGCGGGCGAATTCCTCGGCGCGCTGCGCCTTCTCGTAGAAGAATTTGGGAAGCTTTTTCGCGAGCTGCTTGGCGGTCTCGCGGATGCCGCGATAGGTGCCACCGGAAACAAGCCGCGCGAGATAGGACGACATGGCGCCCGTGGGCGGGGCGATCGACATGTCGTTGTCGTTGAGGATGACGATGAGGCGCGAATGCATGGCGCCCGCGTTGTTCATGGCCTCATAGGCCATGCCCGCCGACATGGCGCCGTCGCCGATCACGGCGATGACGTTGTTCTGCTTGCCTTCGAGATCCCGCGCCACGGCCATGCCGAGGCCCGCCGAGATCGAGGTCGAGGTGTGCGCGGCGCCGAAGGGGTCGTATTCGCTCTCTAAGCGCTTGGTGAAGCCCGATAGGCCACCCGCTTGGCGAAGCGTCCGGATGCGGTCGCGGCGGCCAGTGAGGATCTTGTGGGGATAGGCCTGATGACCCACGTCCCAGATCAGCCGGTCCCGGGGGGTGTCGAACACGTAATGGAGCGCCACCGTTAGCTCGACCACGCCGAGGCCCGCGCCCAGGTGTCCGCCCGTGACGGAGACGGCGCTGATGGTCTCCGTGCGCAGCTCGTCCGCCACCTGCTTGAGCTGGCTCTCGGAAAGCTGCCGGAGATCGTCCGGGGTCTGGATGGTGTCGAGAATAGGGGTGGACAAGGTTGTTCTCACCTAAGGTTCGCCGAAGGCCGGCCACATCTGGACATAGGGAGTGCGGAGGGGCTGGTCAAACCGGAACCAGCCCTTTTGAGCCCGAAGCTCCGCCTTATTCCGCAACGTCCAGCGGGGCCGTGCCGGAGGCCGCCCCGTCCGGGCCGATGGTGATCTTCTCGATCCGGGCCTCGGCCTTCTTCAGGAGATGCTCGCAATGCTTCTTCAAGGCCTCGCCGCGCTCGTAGATGGCGATCGAATCCTCGAGGGGCACATCGCCGCGCTCAAGCCGCCGCACGATCTCCTCCAGCTCGGCCAGGGCCTTCTCGAAGGGGAGGGTCTTGATGGAAGTGGTGTCGGTCATGCAGCTATCCGCTCAAAAATCGTTATTTCTCCGCCCTTTTTAAGGAAGGACGGCATTGCCCGGGCGCCGGACGAGGAACCTCTGATAAACGAGGCCGATGCCGATGAGAACAAGCCCGAGGCCAATAAATGACAGGGCCCGCATCACGCCTTCCAGATTGGACAGGTCGATGATGAACACCTTCAGAACGGCCAGCACAAGATAGACCGCCGAGGCGATGCGCGCAAAGCGGTTGTCCCGGAGAATGCCAAAGCCGAGCAGGACCATGCCGATGACAAGAAGCGCCACGGAATAGCTCCATTGTTCGCCCTGGGTGAAGCCGAGGCGAAGGCTCAGGACCGGCCCGTGGAAAATCCGCCGGATCTCCAGGGCTACATAGGCCCATTGCAGGAGGAGGCTTAAGACCGCCGAGGAGAGGGCATAGTAGTAAGGGCGAGAGTTCCTCTCCACATAAGCCAGCACACCCGCCAGGATCGAAGGCAGGAGATAGGCCAAGAGCAGGCTGTTGAGGATCACGCCGCCTAAAGCCTGCTGTTTGGAAATCAACGGATTTCCACCGAGGAAAAGCCCGAAGAAGCAGTAGAAGAACGAGATGACCCGGAAAGCCAGTGCTCCCCAGCGATAGATCGGGTCGGCCCTGCGGATATCGAGCCTCGTGAGCAGGATCGCGAAGGCGAGGCTTTCTGTCGCAATGAGGCCGTTCTCCACAAGGGTGAATTTGTCGGCCAGCGGATCGCCCCCATGCACCGCATGGCGAATCTCGAAGAACACCAGAAGAGCCGCGAAGACGATGGAGAGGCCCTCGGTGAGCTGAACGATTCGGTCGCGTCCCGAGCGCTCCATCAGGCGGCTGGCCAGCCAGAACGAAACGGCGGGAACGCCATAGCCCCAGAGCAGCCAATTGAAGATCACGGGCCCCGGATCGCCGCCGACGATCGTGGGCTCCCAAATCAGGCGGCCCAGCACGATCACTCCGATGGCTCCCACCGCGTAGCGCAGGGCCGGAATGGCGATGCGTTCCGCCACCCAGGCGGTGCCCAACGCTGCCAGCGCGAAGGCCACCGTTAGCATGCCCTTCTCGAGGGCGAAGGTAAGGCCCAAAGCCACCGCGCCGAGCGCCGCCGATGCGGTGGCGCCGAGCGCGAGGCGGATGGCGGCATTCGTCTCAAGGTCCCGACGCATCAGCCATTGCGAGGCGAGCACGAAAGCAAGCGCGATGATTCCTGCCACAACTGCGAAGGACAGGCTGCGCTCGAACTCCGTCACGCGCCAATAGGCGGCGATCAGGATGAGAAGAGGCCCGGCGCTTGCGGCGGCTGCGTACCAAGCCGCAACGGGCAGGCGCAAACCTTGCGAGCGTGCCAGCCGCAACAGCGATGCAGCGGCGATAACGGGGGTGAGAATGCCCGCCAGAGCGAGATAGGTGTTGAGTGCGTAAGGGCGCGCGGTGAAAGCATCGCCGCTCTGGAAAAGGAAGTTTTCCGGATCGCCCCTCAACTCGTTGGCGAGAGGCCAGACAAGCAGGGCGCCGAAGGCGAGCATCGCTGCACTGGCGGAAGCCATCGACACGCTGGCGGCGCGAAAACCTGTGGCCAGCAGCACCAGAGCGAGAGCAGCCACGAAAACGGCGCGTGCGTCTCCCGCGCCGATGGTGCTCGCGATGACGATGCCTGCAAAGGCGAAGGCGAAGAAGACCGCGCTTGCGCCCCAATCGATCTGCGCCTCTTCATCGGGGATGGAGCCATAGGGATCGAGGCCGAGGAAGAAGGCCGCAAAGCCTGCCTGGAGCACCAGATGCACCATGGCCGGCATCACCTCGTGCGAGCTGATGGAGAAGATCGGCACCGTCCACAGCAATACGCCCACCGCGCCTGAAAGCGCGAGCCAGCGCCACAGGCGAAGCCGCGCGACGCCGTAGGCGGGGAGAACCACGAAAGCGAGATAGATCACGAGCGCCCAGGGCTGCGGCCTGTCGGATGAAACAAGGAGCGGGCTGCCCATGGCGCCGAGAAGACCGAGTGCGGCAAGCATCGGTCCATGCAGCGTCGAGGCGACCATCGCAAGAACGGCGATGAGCCCAAGCAGCACGAAGGCCGTGCCGGGGCCGATCAGGCCGTAGAGCGCGTAGGCGGCATAAGCCGAAGCGAAGGCCGTGCAGGTGCCCGCAGCCGTGAGGATGCTGGGAACATGGGCGCTGGGAATGCCGGGCAGGTCGATGCTGCGTTCGCGGCGACGCATCCACTCGCCCACGCCGATGAGAGCAAGCGCGAAGAGAATGCCGAGGGCAATGCGGGTTTGCGGCGTAAGCAGGTTCTGTTCGATGGAATAGCGGACGAGGAAGATGCCGCCGAGCGCCAGCGACACGCCGCCGACCCACACAGTCCAACGGGTGCCGAGCTTTTCTTCGAGGCCCTGACGGGGAGGAATGGGCTGGGGCGCCACTGCCGGAACCGGCGGGACGGATGTCGGCTTGGGCGCTTCGGGTACTTCCGTGGGCGGAGCTGCTTCGAGAGGTTTCTCGAGCTCTGCTTCCGGAGCGGGCGCAGGAGCAGTCTGTTGGGCAGCGCCGGGCTCCTGCGCGGGGCGAGTCTGCGTCTCAAGGCGATCGAGTCGAAGCTGGATGCGCTGAAGTTCGCGCCTGGTTCGCGCCGCGAAGACGATGCCGACGATCGCGATGATAGGACTGCCAATCCCGATCAAGATCGCCAGGAGGATGGCAAAAGCAAACAACACGTCTTCCACGAAGGAGCCCTCAGAAGTTGATCGGGGCCGCCTTCATCAGGTGGAATCGCACGAACCCCTGTTAAGCTGTAACATGAAGGGCGTGCCCTCCATAGCCTCCGCGCCCCGACCGATGGCGCGGATGGCCGCGACCATGCGGCCTTGCCTGTTCAGGAGATCGTCGGCAAGCGCCACGAAGCGTGCATTGGGCGTAGCGGATGGCGCAGCGCTTCTGAGCGCACGGGCAAGCTCCGCCTCGTCGCGCTCGGGCGCGAGAGTACAGGCCGCGATATAGGCCGCTGCCGTCGAACGGCTGATACCGGCCCAGCAATGAAAGAGCAGGGGGGCCTTTCTGTCCCAGGCCCGTATGAAGGCGAGCAATTGCTGCATGTGTTCAGGTGCAGCCAGCACATAGCCTTCCCTCGGCTCCACGATGTCGTTCACACTGATGGAGAGATGATTGTGAGGCACAATCGAAGCGGGACGCTCCACCTCCGCGCCCATGCTCATGAGGCTCACCAGATGGCTTGGACCGATAGCGGCGAGTGTTTCATCGAGACAGGAGAGAGGACAGACATGGAGTGTCGGCATCGCGCCATCCCGTCTTACGAGATGACGGCGAGAGCGCGCTCGCGGAAACGATCTTCGGCCTCTGATACAGGCAGCGGCTTCAGCCATGCCTGCACGCCGCGCGGCAGAGGCTCCGGTCGCCCGAAGAACTTAATTGCCTCCTCGCGACTGAAACCTGCAAGGTGCGTGGCTTCGAGGAACGCGGCCTGACGGTCAGCCTGCTTGATGAAACGCTTCAACGCGGCGCTGGGCGCGGCGGGCAATCCGAAATGAAGATGGATCGCGCCGAGCAAACCCGCTTCGATAGCCTTATAGGCATCGCCGATCACTGCTTTAAACGGCGATATGATATCGCCGATCACGTATTCAGGCGCATCGTGCAGCAGCACGGCAAGACGCGTGGCACGTGGCATTCCGGGGTCGAGATGATCGGCGATAGATTCCACGAGCAGGGAATGCTGCGCCACCGAGAAGATGTGATCGCCGATCGTCTGCCCGTTCCAGCGCGCGACGCGCGCGAGACCATGCGCGATGTCGTCGAGCTCCACATCGAGGGGCGATGGATCGAGCAGGTTGAGGCGGCGGCCCGAAAGCATCCGCTGCCAGACGCGCGGTTCCTTCGCCATTAGAGTTTCTCGGCGAGCGCTGCGCATTCCGCATGGCGGTAGCAGCCGACGAGATGATCGTTCGCCATGCCCACCGCCTGCATGAAGGCATAGACGATGGTGGGGCCGACGAAGTTGAAGCCTTCCGCGCGCAGAGCTTTCGAGATGCGCTTCGACACATCCGTTTCCGCCTGCACCTGCGAACGGCTTTTCAGATTGTTCTGGATCGGGCGGCCATCGATGAAATTCCAGAGGAAGTGCGAGAAGCCGCCGCGCTCCTGAATGGCAAGCCATGCGCGCGCGCCTGCAATCGTCGCCTCGATCTTGGCGCGGTTGCGCACGATGCCGGTGTCGAGCATCAGCGCCTCGACCTTCTTCTGGTCGAAGCGCACGATCTTCTCCGGCTCGAAACCTGCGAAGGCTGTCCTGAAATTCTCGCGCTTGCGCAGGATGGTGATCCAGGACAATCCCGCCTGGAAGCCATCGAGAATGAGCTTCTCGAACAGGGCGCGGTCGTCGAATTCGGGCACGCCCCATTCGGTGTCGTGATAGGCGACATAGAAAGGGTCCGTGCCGGGCCACCAGCAGCGGTGCTTGTTGTCAGGGTGAAGGATCAGTCCGTCGGTCATGGGCCAAGGTGTAGCGGGCTTGAGCGAAAACGGAAAGATCCGATCCGTCGGATCACGGGAGGCGGTGGCTTTTCTAGCTTCCGGTGCGCAGGTTGCGCAGCTTGTCGGCCAGCTCCGTCCAGCGATAGGGCTTGCTGATGAAGGAGATGTCCTGGTCGAACCCCTCCGGCGGCAAGGCCGACATGGGATAGCCGGAGGCGAGCAGGACCTTGATGTTGGGGCGCATCTCGCGGGCCCTACGGGAGAGTTCGAACCCGTTCATTCCATTGGGCATGACGACGTCGCTGAACAGCACATCGACAGGTGAGCCGCCTGCGAGCACCTCGATGGCATGAGGTGCATCGGGTGCCGTCAGCGCGTCATAGCCCAGGCTGTCGAAGATCTCTTTCGCGACCTCCAGAACAGCGGGTTCGTCCTCGACGATCAGCACCGTGCCCGCGCTATTCCGGGCGGGACGGAGGGTCTGGGATTCGGGCTCCTCGACCGCAGGCTCGGTGCCGCTATGGGCAGGCAAAAGCATGGTGATCGTCGTGCCCTGACCAAGCGTGCTGTTCACCTTGATGTGTCCGCCGGACTGGGTGATGAACCCATAGACTTGGCTCAAGCCGAGACCCGTGCCTTTGCCGATTTCCTTCGTCGTGAAGAAGGGCTCGAAGACCCGCGAGGCCACCTCCGGTGTCATGCCCGTGCCCGTATCCTGGACGGTGACGACGACGTAGGGCCCTGGGACGAGGCCCCAGATCTCGGCGCGATCTTCGCCCAGCTCGGTTTCGCTTACGGCAATCTTTAGATCGCCTCCGTTCGGCATGGCGTCACGCGCATTGACCACGAGATTGAGGAGCGCAGCCTCGAATTGTGCACCATCCACATTGATCGCGCTTACGCGCGAGGGCAGGGCGAGACCAAACTTCACAGTCTCGCCGCAGGCGCGCTGCAGGACTGTCTCGAAGCCTGAGATCAGCGTGCTCGGATTGTGCAGCGCAGGCTGCAGCGGCTGACGGCGCGAAAAGGCGAGCAGCTGTTGTGTCAGCTGTGCACCGCGCTCGGCGGCACGATGCGCGCTCTCGATCAGGCGGCGCTCGCGGACGCCATGCACGGTGCGCGTCAGGAAATCCAGGTTGTTGACGATGATCATCAAGAGGTTGTTGAAGTCATGCGCGAGGCCGCCCGTGAGCTGGCCCACGGTTTCCATCTTCTGCGCCTGGAACAACGCAGCCTGTGTCTGCGCCAAAGCCTCCTGGGCATCGCGGCGCTCGGTGATGTCACGCGTGATCTTGGCATAGCCGATATGGGTCTTTGTGTCGTCGTAGATCGGATCGATGACGATGCAGGCCCAGAAGCGCGTGCCGTCCTTGCGCACGCGCCAGCCTTCCGCTTCGAACCGGCCCTCGCGCCGTGCGGTCTCGAGGGCGTGCCGAGGCAACCCGGTGGCGCGGTCTTCGTCCGTGTAGAAGCGCGAGAAGTGCTGTCCCCTGATTTCGCCTTCGGTGTAGCCCTTGATACGCTGCGCGCCGGCATTCCAGCTCGACACATGGCCTTGCGTGTCGAGCATATAGATGGCGTAGTCGGTGACACCTTGCACCAGCAGCCGAAAGTGTCGCTCGCTTTCGCGTAAGGCTTCTTCCGCCTTTCGCCGTTCAGTCAGATCGCGCGTGATCTTCGCAAAACCGAGGACGTTGCCCTCGCGGTCGAGGATCGGATCGATGATGACATGCGCCCAGAAGCGCGTGCCGTCCTTGCGCACGCGCCAGCCCTCGGCCTCGAACTTGCCTTCACTCGCGGCGGTGGCGAGCGCGCGCTGGGGCAGGCCCGTGGCGCGGTCCTCATCGGTATAGAAACGGGAGAAATGCTCTCCGAGAATTTCGCTTTCGGTATAGCCCTTGAAGCGCTGTGCTCCGGAATTCCAGCTGGCGATGATGCCGTTCGGATCGAGCATGTAGATGGCGTAGTCCGTGACGGCATCGACGAGGAGCTGAAAACGTTCCTTGTCCTGCGCCGCCGCGTACGCTTCAACAGCAATCATCGAGAAACCCTTGGAGACTTACTCCTCGCGCATGTCTTACGGCACGTAGGAGGCCCGTTCGCGGCTAACGCAGACGTAATCGTTCCAGTTCCTTTGCAATAAAGGTTCAACTCGGCGCAGTCGTAGATTGAATATCACTTTCCCCTGGGTAATAAAAGTTCACCCATGCAGGCTTTTCCAATTTGACGGGGATACCTCCAGCCAAGATGGGCTGGCCTGCGGCGAGCGCATCGGCGGCGCGGTCGAGGCGGATCATGATGAGGCCATAGCCGTCTGCGCCGCTGCCGGTCTTGCCGAGGGTCTTCTCGCCCGCCGTGACATCGACGCCGACATCCGCGGCAAAGCCGCCTTCATAGAGCGCCAGCACAAGGCGCGTGCGCGCGGTGCCGCGATGCTGCATGCGCGAGACAACCTCTTGGCCCACATAGCAGCCCTTGTCGAAATCGACCCCATGCAGTTGGTCCATGAGCGCTTCGTGGGGAAAGGCATCGCCGAGCAGAAAGTCGCGCCCGGCTTCCGGGATGCCGAGGCGGATGCGGTGGGCGTGGTAAGCTTCCGCCGGGGACGTTGCGAATTCCGCCGCATCCTGCGCCGCGACGATGGCACGCCAGCCGAGCGCGGGGAGGCGAGGGTCCTGCGTCACGAGACCGACCTCGTCGTCGGGCTTGGGAGCCTCCCAACCTGCCACCACGGCCATGGCTTCGGACATGTCCTCGACCACGACCTTGGCCCGCAGCTTGTAGAAGGCGAGCCGCTTGGCGAGGTCGGATGCGAAGACCCTGAAAGTATCGAGATAATAGCCGCCGCCAATCTCGTCAGGGGCCTGGAAGACGATGAAATCGAACAGGACCTTGCCCTGGGGCGAGAGCAGGGCCCCAAGGCGCGCATTGTGTGCTGACACACGGTCCAGGTCGCAGGTGACGAGCCCATCGAGAAAACTCTTGGCGTCCTCGCCCGAAACCCTTACCACGCCCCTGTCGGCTAAATGGACTGACGGCATGTCCCGCTCCAGCTGTTCCAAACCCAGAGCGTGACATATGCCCCCTTCGCTCGAGCCTCAAGGGATTAAGATCGCCATGCCCCAAACCTTCGACCTGATCCTCAAAGGCGGCATCGTCGTGAACCATGACGGTCGTGTCGAGCGCGATGTCGGCATTCGGAGCGGCGCCATTGCCGCCATCGGCGATCTCTCGCAGGCTTCTGCCGGACGGGAGATCGATTGCCATGGCCTGCACATTCTTCCCGGCGTCATCGATACCCAGGTGCATTTCCGCGAGCCCGGCCTCGATCACAAGGAGGATCTGGAATCCGGTTCCCGCGCGGCGGTGATGGGCGGTGTCACGGCGGTCTTCGAGATGCCGAACACCGACCCGCAGACCACCACGCCGGAGACGCTTGCCGACAAGGTGCGACGTGGCCACCACCGCATGCATTGCGACTTCGCCTTCTGGGTCGGCGGCACGCATGAGAACGCGAAGCATGTCGCGGAGCTGGAACGTCTGCCGGGGGCTGCGGGCATCAAGGTGTTCATGGGTTCATCCACCGGCTCACTGCTCGTCGAGGACGATGAGGGCATCGCCAACATCCTGCGCAACACGCGCCGCCGCGCAGCCTTCCATTCGGAAGACGAAGCCATGCTGCGCGCACGCAAGGACCTGCGCGTCGAGAACGATCCGCGCTCGCATCCTGTGTGGCGCTCGGCGGAAGTGGCGCTCGCCTGCACGCAGCGCCTCGTGCGTATCTCGCGGGAAACCGGCGCGCGTATCCACGTGCTCCACGTCACCACGGCGGAGGAGATGGAGTTCCTGAAAGGCTGCAAGGATCTCGTATCCGTCGAAGTCACGCCGCATCATCTGACGCTGGCGGGCCCCGAGGATTACGAGCGTCTCGGCACCTATATCCAGATGAACCCGCCCGTGCGCGACGAGCATCACCGCGCCGCGATCTGGCAGGGCTTGGATGAAGGCATCGCCGACATTCTCGGCTCCGACCACGCGCCGCATACGCGCGAGGAAAAGAACAAGACCTATCCCAACACGCCCTCCGGCATGACCGGCGTGCAGACGCTTGTCCCGATCATGCTCGATCATGTGAATGCAAGCAGGCTCACCCTGGAGCGCTTCGTCGACATGACGAGCGCAGGCCCCAAGCGCCTCTTCGGCATCGCGCGTAAAGGGCGCATCGCCGTGGGCTACGATGCGGATTTCACCATCGTCGATCTCAAGCGTACCGAGACGATCACCAACGACTGGATCGCGTCGAAATCACAATGGACGCCCTATGACGGCAAGAAGGTCACCGGCTGGCCCATCGGCACCATCGTTCGCGGCAATGTGGTGATGTGGGACGGCGGGCTAGAGACGCCGTCGCAAGGCGAGGTGGTAAGGTTTGAGGAGACGGCGCGCTAAAATTCAAGAGGGGGAAGGAGGTCGATGCCTGCGCGTTCGTAGGCATCGATAGGGCGGACTTTATGGATCAGCTTTTTATTTTCTGATTTCAGGATCCAGGCGATCTTCGCCTTCTTCAATTCATACGCGATTGCTTCGCGGTGTGGATCGTGCAGTTGCGTGATTGCATTCACGATATCGCTGACCTGCACAACATGCTCCCAGTGAAAGATCTCTCGTTTGGGATCCATCATTTTGCTGGTCTGATCGCTCCATCGAAAGCGGCGGATGTCGCCAATGTCTAATTCTTCTGCTTTCTTCATGGCATTCACGGACGCATGAGGCATGACGAAGTTCTCAAGCCCGCGAACCATCCATTTCAGGCTGTAGCGATAATATTTGCTGAGAGAGTCGTCGCGTTGCAGGCCGCGCATTTGCTCGACCATAGGCAACATCGCGTCTGCAACTGCGATTGCAGCCATGTCGATGGAAAGAAAGCTACTCATAAGAATAAGACCTTGAGCCTACAGTCAGTTGCTCAGGTCTGCATCTCCTGAGCGTCTCTTCAATGCTTGAGCGTGGCCATCATCGAAAATGCGCCGCTGCGGATCTTGTCTGCGAATGTCGCGGCATATTCCGCCACCGCCTCCTCGCCGTAAGTGGCGACAAGTTCGGTGAAGGCTGCGAAGAGTGCTGCCTGCGCCATGCAATCGGCATCGAGCCCGTCGAGCTCGGCCTCGGCGAAAGCCTCGGTCACATAGCTCAGAGCAGCCTGCTTGATGGCGCTGAGTTCGGGCAGCTCGGTGAGGGGGACGTCGTTGTCGTTCATAGATCCAGGCCCCTTTCTAGGGGTCGGCGCGCGGGTTCGGTTGATTCGACTCTAAGACATCGCGCCGTCCCACCACCAGCATCACCTTGCAAAGAGGTTAACGCGAGAGGGTGGCAATCGAAAAATGTGGATAAAACCCTTTGCCGGGCATGGACTTGCCGCTGTCCTCATCCTGAGGAGCAGCCTTGAGGCTGCGTCTCGAAGGAGGATCCAGCGCTCTCTAGAACCTCCTTCGAGACGGATTGCTCATGCAATCCTCCTCAGGATGAGGTCTGGAGATCAAAAGAAAGAAGAAAACCTTCAGCCGCCGTAGCGCCCGGTGATGCTGCGGGCGAGCTGTTCGCCCTCGCGGACGAAGCGGGTGGACGCTTCCTGCGCCGACGGGGTGCAGACCCGGTAGGTGAGAGCATAGGCCTGGTAGCCCTTGTTATAGGCTCCGGCCAGGCGCTCCTTGCGGCCGGGTGTCGATCCCTCCGTGTCGAGCAGGATCTGCATGCGGCGGGCCCATTCCTTGGAATCGGGAGCGGTGCAGAGCGGACGCAGCATGGCGAGTGCCCCCATGATTTCGGCAAGCCGCAGCAATTCCTTCTCATAGGGAGCCGGCGGCGGCTCGACCACGGGCGCGGGCTCCGCCTGCTGCTGGGGTTGGCTGGGGGCCTGCTGGGGCGCGGATTGCTGCGGACGCCGCTGCTGCGGTTGAGGCTGCGGGCGATACTGGGGCTGCGGCCGGTATTGAGGCTGCTGCGGATAGGGCTGTTGCGGCGCATTCGGATTGCGCGGCGGGCCGAACAGGCGCTCGAAGAAGCCCTGCGCGCTCGCAGGCTGCACGGAAGCCGGGAGCAGGGCGAGAGCAGTGAACAGCACGAGGGCGCGCTTCATGGGCGCAATTCCTCGCGGGCAAGCCTGAAGGCCTGCTGGAGAATTCCGGTGAGCCCTGCTGTCAGGGGCAGATCGGCGATGTCCCGTTCCGTGACCCAACGGATGTCCTTTGCTTCCGGTCCTGTCTGGGGTTCGCCCGAGACCCAGCGGGCTGCATGGGCGGCGATGACGACATGATGCTTTATATGGCCTCTCTCGTCTCTTTCAATGAACTCGACGGGAGCGATCAGGCTGATGATCTCGGCCTCGACGCCCACCTCCTCGCGCAGTTCCCGCAAGGCCGTCTCCCCGAGTGTCTCACCGATCTCGACCATGCCGCCGGGCAGCGAGTAGAGGCCTTCGCTCGGCGGTTTGCCGCGCGCTGCGAGCAGGATGAGCCCGTCACGGATCACCGCCACCGAGGCGGCGAGAACGGGGCGAGAGGGATAGAAGCGGTCATCGGTCATGACGATGTGGGTTCCTCTCCCACCACATAGCGGGCGCGGGGACGGATGAGTTGGGCCTGGCTGCGCTGCTCAATGGCATGGGCCAGCCATCCGGCGCTGCGCCCGACCGCGAAGAGCGTAAAGGCCGCGCCGCGCGGGAGTCCATAGGCGCGTTCCAGCATTACGAGGGCGGTGTCGATACTGGGCTTGCCGCCCGTGGCGTTCTCCAGCGCCTGCAGGGTGGTGGCGTCGGAGGAGAGCAGCGGCACATTCTCGAGGATCGCGGCCGCGCGCGGGTCGCCGTCCGGATAGAGCTTGTGCTGGAAGCTGGGTGCTGCGCTCTTGCCGGGCTCCTCCAGAAAGGTCCGCACCCGCTCCGTGACGCCGCCGTGATAGGGCCCGCTGAGCGCTGCCAGACCCGCGATCACCGTATTGCGGAGCAGAGCCCCAGTGGAAGCCGTTACGCGTACGGCGAAGGCGGAGGAGCTCAGCTCATGATCCGCGCAGAGCACCAGCGAGCGCCGGATGGCGTCAGTCGCCTGGGGAGCATTCCAAGTCTCGGCCAGATGCCGGTGCAGGGGCGTCGTGCCTGGATCCGTTCCGCTTCCTGCAGTCGCCATGAGGCGCAGGATCGAGGCCACTTCGGCGGCCCTCAGCTCCTTCGGGCGAGGCTCGGAGAGCAGGCGGACCGCATTGGTGACAAAGCCATGGAGGTCGCCCGGAGCGCCGGGCAGGGGGTGAGGCAGCCGGGAGGGCAGGTGGAAGACATGGCGGTCCAGCCCGCCGATGAGCAGGAGTGCCGTTTCCTCGAGGGTGGCTTCCTCTGCCCAGGCAACGGCATCGTGCCCGCGATAATAGAGATGCCCGTCCTTGATTTGCGTGATGCTCGTTTCCAGCACCGGCAGGCCCCAATCGAGCGCCGTCGCGGCAGCGGCGGCCGGGCGGCGAAAGCGAGCTTTTTTCTCGATCAGGGCCTCAACATCGTCGAGGGCATAAAGGCGCTGGCGGGGATCGTGGGGCGAGGAGAAGGAGCGGATCAGGCCCCGGCTGACATAGGCATAGAGGCTTGCCCGGCTGATGCCGAGACGGCTGGAGGCTTCTTCTGCGGAAGTCAGATCAACGCTCATATGTTGATATGTTGATTCAAGATTGACCCTTCCGCAAGGGCGTCCAAAGCTCTTTTCATAAAAGGAGTTCTCCCATGAGCATCGGACTTGATGACGTCATTGCCGCCGAAACCACTTTGAGCCACGTGGATGGCGAGGCGGGCCGCCTCATCATCCGGGGCCACGACCTTGAAGAGCTGGCAGGCCGCGTCTCCTTTGAGGAGACGACCGCGATGCTGTGGGAGGGGCTCGTCTCGGTGGGCAGCGATCCGCGTGCGCTTTTCGGCGAGGCGCGGGAGAGGGCGTTCCGCTATCTCTCGCCGCTCGCCAAGAGGCTCGCCGGCCTTACGCCGGTGGAGGGCATGCGCCTCCTGCTCTCGGCGCTGCCGGATTCCGACAAGGACCCGGCCTCTCTCGCCATCGGCGGCTCTGGGGTCGCTGCCGCCATGGCGATCCGGGGCGCGAAGGGCTTGGCCCCGGTGGCACCCGATGCGTCTCTCGGCCATGCCGCCGACCTGCTGCGCATGATCAAGGGCGCGCCGGTCGATGAAAGCCGGGCGAAGGGGCTCGATACCTATCTCGTGACGGTGATCGACCACGGCCTCAACGCCTCCACCTTCACCGCCCGCGTGGTGGCCTCCACCGGAGCCGGTCTGCTATCCGCTGTCGTCGCGGGCCTCTGCGCATTGAAGGGGCCTCTCCATGGCGGCGCTCCCGGTCCGGTGCTCGATATGCTCGATGCCATCGGCACTGTGGCGAACGCGGATGCCTGGCTCGACGACGCCATGGCGCGCGGCGAGCGCCTCATGGGCTTCGGCCACCGCATCTACCGCGTGCGCGATCCGCGCGCCGATGTATTGAAGACCGCCGCTGCACGGCTGAAGGGCGGCGACAACCGCATTGCTTTCGCGGAGGCTGTGGAGCAGACGGCTCTGAACGTGCTCCAGCGCCGCAAGCCTGGCCGCCGCCTCGACACGAATGTGGAGTTCTACACGGCGATCCTGCTCGATTCCCTCGGCGTTCCGCGCGAGGGCTTCACCCCGCTCTTTGCGGCAGGACGCACGGCAGGCTGGGTGGCTCACGCCCGCGAGCAGGAAAATGCAGGCCGCATCATCCGCCCGCAATCGCGCTATGTGGGGCCGTGGCCCAAGCAGGCTGCTTGAAGAATTAAGGTGGTCATCCCGGACGGCGTAGCCGATCCGGGATCGCTTGACGAGAATGGCGTTCTATTCTGCTCACAGTCCCGGGTTCTGCTCCGCAGCCCCGGGATGACGCCAATCCTTAAACGTGCTGCCCGCCGTTGATGTGCAGCTCCGCGCCGGTCACGTAGGAGCTCGCATCGGTGCAGAGGAAGTAGATGGCCTTGGCCACTTCGTCCGGGGTGCCGAGACGGCGCATGGGGAGTTGCTCGACGATCTTCTCCGTGCCGGGCGAGAGGATCGAGGTGTCGATCTCGCCGGGGGAGATGGCGTTCACGCGAACGCCGAGCGGCCCGAAATCGGCGGCCATCTCGCGGGTGAGCGCGGCGAGCGCCGCCTTCGAGGTGGCATAGGCCGCGCCCGCGAAGGGATGCACGCGCGAGCCTGCAATGGAGGTGACGTTCACCACCGAGCCCTTGGCGCGGGTGAGTTCGTCCTGCAGGCCGCGAGCAAGCATGATCGAGGCGAAGAAGTTCACCTGAAACACTCGCAGCCAATCGTCATGCGACGTATGGATGGCATCCAACCGCGAGCCGCCGGGGCCCTTTGGCGAGATGCCCGCATTGTTGACGAGCGCATGCAGGCAGCCGCCCTCCGCGGCAAGCCGCTCCTTCACCTCGGCGATGGCGCGGACGGTGTCCTCTGCATTGGCGAGATCGACCTGCAGATGATCCTCCGGTCCCATCTCCCACGGGCAATTTTCCGGGAAGCCATGGCGCGAGCAGGTGATCACGCGCCAGCCGGCGGCGGAGAAGCGCTTCACCGTGGCATGCCCGATCCCGCGGCTAGCGCCGGTGAGCAGCATGATGCGGCGGGAGGTGTTGGACGAAGAGGACATTTTACAAATCTCTTAGAGGGCTGCGTCATTCAAGATCGCATGGTCCGATGCCGCCGTTTCTCAAGCCTGTCAGATAAACCTCAGGATCAAGACGAAGCCCGACGGTGCCATTACCGTAGACATCTTCAAAGAACCGGTCGGATAGAAACAGTAATCGGAACGTGTCCTGGCCGAACTGCAATATTGCCGTACGACCACGCTCCTGGAATTCAACTTTAATCGGCTCCGATACCGTATTACCCGGGGTTGAGCCATAGCAATTGATCGTCCTCATCCCATCGCGACGGTAGTAAGAGGGATCGCCATTGCCGAAGACGAGAAGTGCAGCGCCCAGGATAAACAGGAAGATTGGTCCGATGATGATGGATCGGAGCAACCATCTTAGAAAGATATTATCCGCTATCAAATTCGTTCCACCTAACCTGATCGAGAACTTGTCTCACGGATAAAGCCGCGTCTTCATCCAGCCGTCGCCCTCGCGGGTGAAGACGACACGGTCATGCAGGCGGAAAGGCTTGTCCTGCCAGAGCTCGATGGAGACGGGCGCGATGCGGAAGCCCGTCCAGTAGGGCGGGCGCGGCACTTCGCCGATGGCGTATTTCGCCGTGTTGACGGCAACCGCCTTCTCGAGCGCGAAGCGGCTTTCCAGCGGGCGCGATTGCTGGCTCGCCCAGGCGCCGATGCGGCTGTCGCGGGGGCGGCTCTGGAAATAGGCGTCCGCCTCCTCGTCGCTCACGATGGTCACGAGACCACGGGCGCGGACTTGGCGGCGCAGGCTCTTCCAGTGCAGCACGATGGCGGCCTTCTGCTGGCCCAGAAGCTCGCGGCCCTTGTTGGATTCCGTGTTGGTGTAGAACACGAAGCCGTTCTCGTCGAAACCCTTCAGCAGCACCATGCGCACATTGGGCAGGCCCGTCTCGTCGACGGTGGCGAGCGCCATGGCGTTCGGATCGTTCGGTTCGGAGGCCTCCGCCTCCTTCAACCAAGAGGCAATCAGGGCGAAGGGCTCTTCCGCTTCGGTGAAGTCACCGGTTGTTAACGGGTTCAATGTTTTATCCCTGGGTGTGACTTTTCGATCTGGGGAGATCCAGCGCGTGCCGTGGACCAATCCGCGCCGTTATAGATCAGATGCTTTCCTGCGCGAAGCCGGGAAAATTCTGGCGGTGGGATTGCTCGCCCTGTCGACATCCGCCTGCAGCTATTCCCTCGGCATGATGGGCATCAGCGACGATGAGCCCAAATCCACGGGCGCGATTGCGCCGGTCGATGTCGAGCCCGTCGCATTGTCTCCCCTGTCGCCGGATTTGGACGAGGAGGATTGGCGCCGCGCTAAGGCCGCTCTCGCGGTTGCGCTCGATCCGCAGGGGCCGGGCACCCAGGTGTCCTGGGACAATCCCGAGACCAGCATGAAGGGCACCTTCACGCCTACCGGCGCGCCTTTCGTGAAGAATGACGAAATCTGCCGCAGCTTCAACGCGCAGCTCAGCGGCGCGGCCAGCGCAAATCTCCATGGCACCGCCTGCCGCCCTTCCGGCGATGAATGGGCGATCAAGGAGGTCAAGCCGGTCGGTGCCGAGCCGAAGCCCGCGAAAAAGATCGCCAAAGCCTAAGCTTGGGTCAAAACCTCGTTGCAAAGCAGCAACACTTTTCCCATATGAACCCTGAATTCCGTGGGGCGGTTCTGCCCCAATCCAACGGTTCATGGATTTTCCAACATGCGAAACCCCTACGACGTTCTAGGCGTATCCCGCTCCGCGAGCGAAGCGGAGATCAAGAAGGCGTTCCGCAAGCTGGCCAAGACCCATCATCCCGACAGCAACCAGAACGACCCCAAGGCCAAGGACAAATTCGCCGAGGTCAATTCCGCCTATGAGATCCTGGGCGACGCGGAGAAACGCGGCCAATTCGACCGGGGCGAGATCGATGCCGAGGGCAAGCCGCGCTTCCAGGGTTTCGAGGGCTTCGGTGCGGGACAGGGCGCTGGCGGTCGCGGTTTTGAAGGCTTCGGTGGGTTCGGCGGACGCCGTGCTCGGGGCTTTACGGGCGGGGACACGAGCGACTTCTTTTCCGAGCTTTTCGGTGAGGCGTTCCGCAATGCCGGGGCCGAGGGCATGCGTCAGCAGCAGAGCCGCGCCCGGCCCCAGCAGAAGGGCGCGGATGTGGAGGCAACCCTTACCGTGACGCTCGAGGAGGTGGCCGACGAGGCCAAGAAGCGCATTCGTCTTCCCACGGGCCGCGATCTCGACGTGGTGATCCCCAAGGGCGTCGTCGACGGGCAGGTGATCCGCCTGCGGGGCCAGGGGCAGGGCGCTCCGGGGGTGAACCCGGGCGATGCCCTGCTGACCATCAAGATCGCCCCTCATGAGCGCTTCACCATGGAAGGCTCGAACCTGCGTTCGCGCCTGCCGGTTCAGATCGAGGAGGCAATTCTCGGTGGGCCAGTGCGTATTCCCACGCTCACCGGTGCGGTGAGCATGAATATCCCGCCCATGACCGATTCCGGCCGCACCTTCCGCCTGCGCGGCAAAGGCCTGCCCATGAAGGGCGGGGAGAGTGGCGATCTGCTGGTAACGGTGGAGATCAAGCTGCCGGAGGTCGTGGACGAGGCGCTGATGGATTATGCCCGCAAGCGGCGCTCCGCGAAGGCCGAATAGCAAATATTCACGATATAACGCCTGGAATTGGCCGCTTGGAGCCAAGAGGGCTTCCCCACGCCTGTGCTCTCGGCTAAAGAAGCCGCTCATTTTTGCTGTCCAGCGACGATTTAGGTGAATCATGGCGGAGACAAAGGCCACCGGCATTCTGGCCGGTAAGCGTGGCTTGGTGATGGGCGTGGCGAACAACCGTTCGATCGCCTGGGGCATTGCGCAGGCTGCTCGCCAGCAGGGCGCGGAGCTGGCTTTCACGTATCAGGGCGACGCTCTCAAGAAGCGCGTCGAGCCCCTGGCAAAGGAGCTCGATGCTCACGTCGTCGGCCATTGCGACGTGACGGACGGCGCCACCATCGACGCCGTGTTCGAGGAAGTGAAGCGCCTCTGGGGCTCCATCGACTTCGTCATCCACTGCATCGCCTTCTCCGATAAGGACGAGCTGACCGGCCGTTATGTGGACACGACCGAGGGCAACTTTTCCAAGTCGCTGCTGATCTCCTGCTATTCCTTCACGGCCATCGCGCAGCGCGCCGAAAAGCTGATGAACAACGGCGGCTCGATGCTGACGCTCACTTATTACGGCGCCGAGAAGTGGATGCCGCACTACAATGTCATGGGCGTGGCCAAGGCCGCTCTCGAGGCATCGGTGCGCTACCTCGCGGCCGATCTCGGCCCCAAGAACATCCGCGTCAACGCGATCTCGGCTGGCCCAATCAAGACGCTTGCCGCCTCTGGCATCGGCGATTTCCGCTACATTCTGAAATGGAACGAGTACAACTCGCCGCTGCGCCGCACGGTCACCATTGAGGAAGTCGGCGAGACCGCTGCTTATCTCGTCTCCGACATGTCCCGCGGCATGACCGGCGAGATCCTGCACGTGGATGCCGGCTACCACGTTGTCGGCATGAAGAACCCGGAAGCGCCTGACCTCTCCCTCGACAAAGAGTAACCTGATCCATCATGACCCTGTCTCGCCCGACGATCTATTTCATCCGCCACGGCGAGACGGATTGGAATCTAGAGGGCCGCCTCCAGGGTCAGAAGGACATCCCCCTCAACGACCTCGGCCGCGTGCAGGCCGAGGAAGCGGGACGGCGGCTTCAATCCATCGCCTCGCATTACGAGGACCTCGCCTATGTGGCGAGCCCCATGTTCCGCACCCGCGAGACCATGGAAATCATGCGCGGGGCCATCGGCCTCCACCCCGAGAGCTACAAGCTCGACGAGCGACTGATCGAGATCACGTTCGGCGCCTGGGAAGGCATGACCTGGAAAGAGGTCCGCAAGGCCGAGCCGCAATTGGCGGCGCTTCGCGAGCAGGACAAGTGGAACTACGTCCCCCCAGGCGGTGGTGAGAGCTACGCCATGCTCACCGACCGTATCCGCCCCGTCATCGACGATCTGAGCCGCGACACGGTCATCGTTGCCCATGGCGGCGTGGCCCGGGCTTTCCTTGCCATCTGCTGCGGCGTCAACTCACGCCAAGCCGCCAGCATGGATATCTGGCAGGGCAGGGTGCTGGTCATCCAAGGCCGCAACTATCAGTGGGTGTGATATCGCGCACTTGCTATTGTGGCGTTTGGGAATATGTGCTGGTTTAAGAACACAGTTACATATCCCTGAGGCCCTCCATGTACCGCGCTGCCCTCCTTCTTGCAGGTCTGACACTCGCTGCTTCCCCCGCCATGGCTGAGACTGTGGAGCGGGCGGTCAAGGCAAACGCTACCTCCGCCATCGGCGGATTCTTCGGCTATGAGGTCAACACCTGCTATTCCTCGATCATCCCGGATGTGAAGGTGAAGCAGGCTCCGGCCAATGGCAGCTTCCGGATCGTGCCGTTCGAGCAGACCCTGGGCAAAGACACCAGCTGCGCCGGCAAGAAGGTTCGCGGCCTGGCCTATGTCTATACGCCCAAGAAGGGCTTCACCGGCAGCGACGAGGTCGTTCTCGACGTGCCGTGGAGCGGGAATGATCACAGCTTGCCGACGGTCTACACCAATACCTACCGCATCAAGGTGCAGTAACATCGTCTCCGGACTGATGCCGGCGCAAGACGATCGAAGCGGGCGGGGCGTGACACCCGCCCGCTTTGGTTTTAAGACGCGTTGAAACCTGAAGAAGCGCCATGTCCCACAATACGTTCGGTCACCTTTTCCGCGTCACCACCTTCGGCGAGAGCCATGGGCCCGCCCTCGGCTGCGTCATCGACGGCTGCCCGCCGATGATCCCGCTGGAAGCCGCCGAGATCCAGGCGGAACTCGACCGCCGCCGTCCTGGGCAGTCGCGTTTCACGACGCAGCGCCAGGAACCGGACCAAGTGAAGATCCTGTCAGGCGTCTTCATCGATGAACGCACTGGTCAGCAGGTGACCACCGGCACGCCGATTGCCCTGATGATCGAGAACGTGGACCAGCGTTCGAAGGATTATTCAGAGATCAAGAACTCCTACCGTCCGGGTCATGCCGATTTCACCTACGATGTGAAATACGGCATCCGCGATTATCGCGGCGGTGGCCGCTCCTCGGCTCGCGAGACGGCAGCGCGCGTGGCTGCGGGCGCTGTTGCCCGCAAGGTTCTCTCCGGCGTCACCATTCGCGGTGCGCTCGTGCAGATGGGCCCGCACGCCATCGACCGTGGCAACTGGGATTGGGAGGAGATCTCCCGCAATCCGTTCTTCTGTCCGGATGCGAAGGCGGCTGCCTTCTACGAGGAATATCTCGATGGTCTGCGCAAGGCGGGCTCCTCCATCGGCGCGGTGCTCGAGATCGTGGCCGAGGGCGTGCCGGCGGGCCTCGGTGCGCCGATCTACGGTAAGCTCGATTCCGATCTTGCCTCCGCAATGATGTCGATCAACGCCGTGAAGGGCGTCGAGATCGGCGACGGTTTCGCGGCTGCAAGCCTGCGCGGCGAGGAGAACGCGGACGAGATGCGCTCCGGCAACCACGGCGCGCCGACCTTCCTGTCAAACCATGCGGGCGGCATTCTTGGTGGCATCTCCACCGGCCAGCCGGTCGTCTGCCGCTTTGCGGTGAAACCCACCTCGTCGATCCTCACCCCGCGCTCCAGCGTCACCCGCACGGGTGCCGAGGCCGAGGTGATGACCAAGGGGCGCCATGATCCCTGCGTCGGCATCCGCGCGGTGCCGGTGGGCGAGGCCATGATGGCCTGCGTCCTGGCCGATCACCTCCTGCGCCATCGGGGGCAGGTGGGCGAGGGGCCTTCCTGGCCTTTCAAAGCTTAGGCTTTTCCGCGCCAACGTAGCCTCACCCTGAGGAGCGAGCTTGCTCGCGTCTCGAAGGGCGAGGCGTCTCCAGTGTTCTCTGGATCCTCCTTCGAGACGGTCGCTCACGCGACCTCCTCAGGATGAGGTCAGAGCTTTTGCGCAAGCCTCCATCGGCAAATTTTAGTTTTACTAAAATCCCGCCATCCGCTAAGCCAGCCCCATGAAGCTGGCTGAATGGTTGTCCCGGAACGGCGTGTCGCGCGTGGAATTCGCGCGGCGGATCGGCGTCACGCCCGGCGCCATCACCCAGATGTGCAATTCCAGCCATGCCTGGCTCTCGCGGGACACCGCGGAACTGATCGCCCGCGAGACGCGCGGGGCGGTCACGCCCAATGATTTTCTGCCCTCATCCGTTCAGGAGGCCCTGATGCCCAACTCCGTTACCGATGCCATCGAGGCTTTCGCTCGTGGTGAAATCGTCATCGTCACGGACGACGACGACCGCGAGAACGAGGGCGATCTCATCGTCGCCGCCTCCCTCTGCACGCCGGAGAAGATGGCCTTCATCATCCGCAATACCTGCGGCATCGTCTGCGCTCCGCTGACGGTTTCCGAGGCCCGCCGCCTGCGCCTCGATCCGATGGTGGCCTCGAACGATGCGCCGCTCGGCACCGCCTTCACGGTAACGGTCGATGTGAAGCACGGGCTCACCACCGGCATCTCCGCCGAGCAGCGCTCCAACACCGTGCGTGCGCTCGCCAACAACAACATGGGCGCTGCGGACTTCGTGCGCCCCGGTCACATCTTCCCGCTGATCGCGAAGGATGGCGGCGTGCTCATGCGCTCGGGCCACACGGAAGCGGCGGTCGATCTCTGCAAGCTCGCGAACCTGCCGCCGGTGGGCGTGATCTGCGAACTCGCGAACGATGACGGCACCGTAATGAAGGGCGCGCAGATCGACGCCTTCGCCGAGAAGCACGATCTCAAGCGTATCTCGGTGGCCGATCTCATCGCCTATCGCCAGTCGCGCGAGAAGCTCGTGGAGCGCATCGCGACCTTCCCGGTGGAGACGCCCTGGGGCTCGTTCACGGGCTATGCCTATTCGACGCCGTTCGACAGCGTGCAGCACATGGCGCTCGTCCATGGCCGCATCGGTGACGGCACGAACATTCCGGTGCGCCTGCACCGCGCCAATGCGCTTACCGATGTGTTCGAAGGCGGCAAGACGGTCGCTGCGTCCATGCAGCGTTTCGTGAAGGAGGGCAGGGGCGTTCTCGTCTATCTGCGCGATGGAACGGCGGGCGTGCCAACCACCACCTTTGCGGATAGCGAGGAGACTGCTTCCGAAGTCGCGCGCACCAATCAATGGCGCGAGATCGGTCTCGGCGCGCAGATCCTGAAGGATCTCGGTGTGGCATCGATCCGCAATCTCGCGACGTCGAGCCGTTCCTATGTGGGCTTGAGCGGCTTCGGCATCGAGCTGTTGGGCGACGAACCGATCGAGTGCTGATCGGCGAAGCACGCTTGTCTACAAGTTTAACCTCATCCTGAGGAGGTCGCTTGAGCGACCGTCTCGAAGGAGGCTCCAGTGCGCGCTGGAACCTCCTTCGAGACGCGAGCAAGCTCGCTCCTCAGGATGAGGGCAGTAGTTCCAAGAGATGGGATCAGGTGTGCATCTCGCGCCCCATGAGGGCGTCGATATGGAAAGCAGTCGACTTCGACAATCCTTCGAGATCGTAGCCACCTTCAAGCACGGACACGATGCGGCTGCCGCAACGACGCTCGGCAAGATCCATCAGCTTCTGCGTGGCCCAGGCGAAATCCGTCTCGGTCACGTTGAGGCTGGCGAGCGGATCGCGCCAATGGGCGTCGAAGCCTGCAGAGATGATCAGAAGGTCTGGCCTGAACGCATCGATGCGCGGCAGGATGACGGTCTCGATAGCATCGCGGAAAGCCTCGGTGCCGTCGCCCGCATTGAGGGGAGCATTCACGATGTTGTTGTGCTCGCCTTTCTCCGATAACGCCCCGGTGCCGGGATAAAGCGGCGCTTCATGCGTCGAGCAATAGAGCACGCTGGCATCGCTCCAGAAGATGTCCTGCGTGCCGTTGCCGTGATGCACGTCCCAATCGAAAATCGCGACGCGCTCGGCGCCATGCTTCTTCTGCGCGTGGCGCGCGGCAATGGCCGCATTGTTGAAGAAGCAGAAGCCCATGGCTCTGATGCGCTCGGCATGGTGCCCCGGCGGGCGCATGGCCACGAAGGCATTCGTAACACGGCCCGACATGACCTCGTCGACAGCCTTCACTGCCCCGCCTGCGCCGCGCAGAGCGGCCTCGTAGGTGCCGGGCGACATGACCGTGTCCTCGTCGACCCGTACAAGACCTTCGCGGGGCGCCATGTCGCGCAGCCGGACCACGTGGTCTTCGGGGTGGGCGAGAACCAAGCTTTCCATCTCTGCCATGGGGGCCTGATCACGTATCAGGGAGGTGAAGCGCTCCTTCTCCAGAGCCCGCTCGATAGCGCGGATGCGATCAGGCCGCTCCGGATGACCGAGAGGCGTCTGATGGTCGAGGCTGGCCGGATGGCTGATATAGAGGGTGGACATGCAAGCACTTGATTTGGGGTGGAAAAGCAGTGTCGCAGCGGTGCATGCGATTGTCCATGTTGTTGCGATGCAACACCCAATCGCAGTTAACCGTGGCATGGTTCGGGTGATTCGCTTATTGACCCTGGGTCAGCCCGCCCTAGCGTAATAGCGTTACTTTTCACCCGAGCTGTCTTCGTGACAGCACAGCAGAGCTTTGTACCGATGCGCCTCTCGAGACTCGTCCTTCTTGTTGCCACCATGGCAGCCCTTGCCGGTTGCACCTACAAGGGGGTTCCGGATCCTCAGGTTTCCGCCCGTGATGCGGAATGGATGGCGCAGATTCCCCCCGCGCAGGAAGAGCTCCGCTATGCACGCTACCTGATCGACGATCCGACGGGCGAAGCGCCTGGCACCATCATCGTCGATACGAAGCAGCGCTTCCTCTACTACGTGCTCGATAACAAGAAGGCGATCCGCTACGGCGTGACCGTCGGCGACGAGGCCTATGGGTGGTCCGGAACCTCGCGCGTTGCCCGCAAGGCCGAGTGGCCGGATTGGAATCCGCCTGCCGAGATGAAGGCCCGCTGGCCGCATGTGCAGTTCACCAAGGGTGGCCCTAACAACCCGCTCGGCGCCCGCGCGCTTTATCTCTACGAAGGCAACCGCGACACGCTCTACCGCATCCACGGCACCAACGAGCCGGAGAAGATCGGCCACGCCGTGTCCTCCGGCTGCATCCGCATGCGCAACATCGACGTAATCGATCTCTACAACCGCGTCGGCCTGAACACGAAGGTGATCGTCCGCTAAGCGGCGATCATTTGGACAAAAGAAAAGCGCCTTAGCGCATCGTGCGGAAAAGTGGATCCGGTTTTCCGCGCCAACGATGCGCTACTTCATATTTGAGCATCGACTTAGTCCCAAAAGTGCATTCCACTTTTGGGGCCGATGCTCGGGGCGCTTTTTTCGTTTTAGGCTTCGGATGTCTCAGCGGTCGAGAACCGCTTCCTTGCGTAGGATGGCAGGCGGCTGAGATGTCTTGGCCTTTTCGGTTTGGTGCTTGGCGGAGCGCATTGCCGCTGCAAGAGCGGGCAGGGCCACCGGCTTGAAGGCTGGGACAGTCTGGACCGTCTTCGAGTTCGATTGCAGGTCGTGGTTCGTATCGTTTGCGGTCATGGCATCTCCTCCGTCGTGAACAGGCTTGCGCGCCTGCCTTTCATGATCGGCGAGTCATGACCTGATTAAGGCATGTCCGCGACCATGTGCGTGTTGCCCCACACATGATGCAATCAGCCTGAATCCAAGATTAACGTTGCAATACTCTCACGCTGTCGAGGGATGGGTCCTGCGTATCCGAGGCAGATGCGGCAGGCCTCGACCGGGCAGCTAGGATCGAGACGAGAACCAGCGCGCCGATCATGCCCATATGCTCACCGGCGGTGTGGAAGGCGGTGATGGCACGCTCGCCTTCGAGGCGCCAGAAGGCATGGACGATCGGGATGGTGAGAAACGTGAACACCCCGAGCATCCCGGCTCCGAACCAAGTGCCGCGCTTGAGGATGATCAGCGCCGAGCCTGTGAGCTGAGCGACGATGGTAAGGCTGTTGAAGAGCCATGCGGGTTCGAGCCCGAAATGGCTCATCTCCGCCATGCCGCCGGAGAAGTCGAGGAGCTTTGCGAGACCGCTGCCCTAGAATGGGAACGTGAAGAGAATGCGGGCAGCAATTTCGGTGATGCGGCTCGACAGAATGGTTTCGACCCAACGCAGCGTCATGATCAGTCCCCTCGGTTAGTTGACGTAACGGTAGATGGTGCCGTGCTTAAGGCCAAGCCTTCCGGTTAAATGTGCGAAGCCGCACGTTTCGCGAATGCCTCGCCGTCCTTGAGACCCAGCTCGTAGGCCTTACGGATGCCGTCCGGGTTCGTGATGTCGAATTGCCCGATGGGCACAGGCATCGAGGGCTGGATGTAGGTGCGGCCCTGTACTTGAGGGAATGTGCGGTATAGCCGCGAGAGGATGACGAGGGTTCTGCCGCCTTGCGCCTCCACCGGCAGCAGCGGCTCGGTGGGCACGTTGTCCACGAGCCCGCCATCGAGAGCCGCCAAGCCGCCGATACGGCCCACCGGCATGAAGGGAGGAACGCTGGCGCTCGCCATCAGAGCCGCTGAGACTTCGGCGGGCGAGATGAGATCCTGCAAGCGGACGAATTCCGGCACGAAGCCGAGCGCGCGTCCGCCGCGCGGATGCACGGGAGAGCGCCATTTCTTCTCGATCTGGTAGGTGGCGATACCCAGCGGGATGGCGATGGCCAGCGGCAGGCGGCGCGGCTTGCGCGCAAGGCCGATGAGGATCTCGGGGCCTTGCCGCAGACGGGCTAAGTGCGCTTCGTCGATGATCGTCTCGATCAGGCTGCGATACATGAAGGCGACGGGCCAGGGAGAGCCTTCGCTGCGCCACGCCTTCCATTCGAAATTGCGGCGGCCCTGGCTGCAGCCTTCCGCCACCATGGCGTTCACTTTCCGCCCGAGGCCGAGAAGGCTGTAGCAGGCGGACCATGCGCCGGCACTCACGCCCACAACCAGGCAAGGCTTGAGTCCCAGGAGCGAAGCCGCCGCCTCCCAGAAGCCGCCTTGCCAGTAACAGCGGTTGCCGCCGCCCGCGAATGCCACCGCATCGAACATGGGCGCTTACGGCTCCAGCTTGGCGAGCGTGGCGTCCTCCTCGATGCGGGCGCGCTCGCGCCAAGTGAGGATGATCCGCTCGAGATCGGCGAGATCCTGCGAGGGCAGGGAGCCCAGGGTGCGCTGCACATAGGCGCTCTGCGCGGCGATGCCCTTCTCTGCGAGGTCGCGCCCTTTCTTCGTCAGGTAGAGGGCATTGGATCGCCGGTCACCCGGAATGGCGCGGCGCTCCACGAGATCGGCCTCCACCATCCGGTCGAGCAGCCCCGACACGTTGCCCTTCGTCACGTAGAGCCGCTCAGCCAGCTCCTGCTGGCTCATCCCCTCGCGCTCCGTGAGCGTGGAGAGCAGATCGAATTGTGGGATCGACAGGCCTAGCGCCTTCAACTCGCTGGCCACGGTATTCACCGCCCTTCGGTGCAGGCGGATGACGCGAAACCAGATGCGAAGCGGATCGGCGCCAAGATCGGCGGAGATATTTCCAGATGCGGGGGCAGGAATCGTCAAGGACAGTGGCTCCTGGATATGGGCAGTCAGTTTATATTGAAACTATCGGCCCCGTCATCCCTGCGGAAGGGCTCCTCGACTGCAAATGGAACGGAATTTCGCGACAATAACCGTGAATAATGAGAGTCTATCCGGACATGTAATATTCTAAAGTATCATGATCATGCTAAGGCTTTCCGATCTTCCTTGAAGGTTAGGACTATGACCGCTTCTGTTTCTTCCAACGTTCCGCTCACCCCGCCTCAGGGTTCTCCCATGTCCTTCTCTGGACGTCCGGGCGAATTTCTGAAGATGCTGATTTCGGGCAGCCTCTATCAGATCCCGACTTTCGGCTTCTATCGCTTCTGGCTCATCACGAAGCTGCGCCGCCACCTCTGGGCCAATACCCGGATCGAGGGCGAGTCCTTCGAATACACCGGCACGGCGAAGGAGCTGCTTATCGGCTTCCTGATCGCACTCGCGATCCTGGTGCCGCTCTACATCGCCTACTTCGTCGCCACCCTCACTCTCGATGGATTGGCTGCGTTCGCGAGCATTCCGCTCATCCTGCTCATGTATGTGCTGCTCCATTTCGGCAGCTATCGCGCCCGTAAATACCGTGCGACCCGCACAGTGTTCCGCGGCGTCCGGTTCTGGATGAAGGGCTCTGGCTGGGCTTATGCCTTCCGCGCCGTGCTGTGGGACTTAGTCACGCTATTCACTCTCGGCCTTGCTCTTCCTTGGGCAATGGCCTCTCTCGAGCGCTACCGGATGCGCCATACCTATTTTGGCAGCATCCAGGGCGATTTCACGGGAACCGGCGGATCGCTCTTCAAGCGTGCATGGTGGGTTTGGGCGCTCGGCATCGGCATGTTCATCGGCTCCTTCTTCCTCAGCGCGGCGCTGCTCCACGCCGCTGGAAGCAAGGAGGAAATGGCGGCGCAGTTCGTTCCGACTCTGCTGATCTTGGTGCCTCTCGCACTGTCGCCGCTCGCCATGGCGATCTTCACCCGCTGGCAGATCGATGGCTTGCGCTTTGGCGAGGCGACGGCTGTTAGCCGTCTTCGCGCAGGCGCCTTCTACGGTCTTTTCTTCAAGATGATGTTCTCGTCGATCGGCATCCTGATCGTCTTTGCTGTGATTATCGGCCTTGCTGCCTTGTTCTTGAGCTCCATCGCTCAGGAAGCTTTCATTGCTCTGCAGCTTGGTGAAATCACCTGGACCGCGATCAGCCTGATCGTGTTCGGCGCCCTGGTCTATCTGGCCTTGTTCCTGAGCATGGGCGTTATTCAGCGCTACTTCTACGGTCGTGGGCTATGGGCTGCCATCATTACGACGACAACCGTGTCGAACCTGCATTCGGTCAGCACTGCTGCTGCCACAGGCAGGCCGGCCGGCACGGTGGGCGAGGGGCTTGCCGACGCGTTGGACTTCAACGTCGGCATTTAAGGTGAAACATGCTGGATGCGGTGTTCTATGACGGAGTGAGTGCCCGACGCCGGGAGGTTACTCTCAAAGTCACCGCATCCAGTCTCGATATTCATGAGGGAGGCGAGTGGATCGCCTCCTGGCCTGTCGGTGATATCCGGCAGAAGGATGCGCCTGACGGCATCTTGCGCGTAACGCGCGAGGGCGGACCGGATCTGGCACGGCTCGACGTGACGGATCCTGCCGATCAGGCTGCCATTCGGCTGCATTGCCATCGTCTCGAAGACAGCGAGCAGAAAGAGCGCACGGGTCGGATCGTCTTCTGGTCCGCCGCGGCATCGATTTCGATCATTCTCTGCGTGCTTTTCCTGATCCCTCTGCTGTCTGAAAAACTCACGCCTCTCATTCCCCTTTCTTACGAACAGCGGATCGGCAAGGCCGTCGACAATCAGATCCGTGTGATCTTCAGCGGCAAGGTCTGCGAAGCCCCGGAGGGTGTCGCGGCGCTTCGCGTTCTCACGGAGAAACTGCGCAAGGCGAAGAACGTCGAATCCTCCCTCGATGTGGCGGTGCTGGAATCCAAGGTGCCGAACGCCATCGCTCTTCCCGGCGGGCGGATCTACATCTTCAAGGCGCTCCTCGACGAGGCTGAATCCGTCGACGAGCTCGCCGGCGTGCTCGCTCACGAGGTCGGTCACGTGGTCAATCGGGACGGGCTTCGAAAGCTGATCCAGTCCACCGGCACCTCCTATCTTTTCGGCCTGCTTTTCGGTGACGTGACCGGCGGCGGCGCCATCGTGCTGGCGAGCCGCTATCTCGTCGACAGCGCCTATTCCCGCGAGGCCGAGACTGCGGCTGACAGTTTCGCGGGCCAGACCATGGTGACCTTGGGCCGGCCTGCCCATCCCATGGCGCTGTTGCTCAAACGCATCGAAGCGGAGCATGATGACGACAAGAAGAAGGATGAGGGGAACGAAAGCGCCTTTCCCGCTTTTCTGTCCACCCATCCGGTTACCGATCACCGCCTGAAAGCTTTGGAAAAACAGGTCCCCTCCCAGCCGGGCGAGCCTCTTCTTACGGAAGGGCAGTGGCGCGCCCTCAAAGAGATTTGTAAAAGCTCCTGATGCGTCGCCTCATCATTGAAGAACCCTATTCCCGGCCGGCGAAGTGGTCGCCCACCCTGGCCTGGTTCGCGCTCGTCGTCACGGTTCTTTCCGCGCTGCTGATCCGCTTCGGGCGCATCGATTATCAATCCGGCTTCGTGGCCATGGGCTTCGGCCTTGCGATGGCGCTCATTGCGGTGGGGTTGTCTCTCGTGGCCTTCATCCGCATCTGGCAGGAGGGAAGGCGAGGGTTCGCAAGCGCGATCAAGGGTCTTGTGCTGGCAGTACTGGTTCTTGGCTATCCGGCCTTTATGGGGCTGAAGGCCGTAACCCTGCCGGCGATTAACGATGTCAGCACCGATACCGAGGACCCGCCGGCCTTCTCCCGCTCGCGCGCGGCGCTCGATGCTCGCGGCGGCCGCGTCCCGCCCGACGTTTCGCCGGAGGCGCGCGAGTTGCAACGCGAGGCTTATGTGCAGATCGCGCCGCTGACCCTCGACATCGCGCCTGAGGATGCTTTTCCTCTGGTCCGCAAGGCCGCGGAGAATCTCGGATGGCAGATCGTCGAGGCCGCACCGCCAGGCGGGCGCAGCGGGGTAGGGCGCCTGGAGGCGGTGGATCGCAGTTTCCTCCTGAAGATGCCCGACGACATCACCGTGCGCGTTCGCCCCCGGGTCGATGGCACGCGCATCGATATCCGCTCCGCCTCGCGGGTCGGCCATCATGACCTCGGCGCAAATGCGGCGCGCGTCCGCAAATTCCTCGAAGAGGCGTCCAATCTGGCCTTGGCGGTGAAGTGATCTGGCTTAAATCGGGAATCCGGGAAATTCGGGTTCTATGAGAGTCGTTCCCGATACCCTGGTCTGAATTGCCGCTGCGGCCGGAAAGCGCAACCACAGGGCCAGTCGCATGACAGGTCGGGTTGTAGGAAATCTTGAATCGGCCCCTAAGACCCTGTTTTTTGAACTGCTTAAGGCGGAGGGGTCGGAGATAAAGGTATATTCCTCAAGACCTTAGATGAGGGATGTCCTAAGAGATCACCGAAGGTGCGAGACTAGGTATTTTAGTTTAGTCGAGCGCCTTTTTCTGGAAGGGTGGCAATAGGCCCCTAGGACACGGTTCGCCATGACAAGGGGATTGCTGGCTTTGAGCCGCTCTGCGGAGCGAGCCTTTCCTGAAGGGGTCTAGCAGAGCAATTGGTTATTTGATAACCAGCAGGCCTCGAAACCATAGAAAATTTGGCTCTGCTCGTGAACTTCGTGCCTTTGTTGAAACGTCTCGCCAGCGCAGGAAAAAGGCGTCTTCTTAGCAATATCAGGCCAAGGGATATCCTTCTTAAATCTTGGACCAGTGCCGCTAAAAAGGCGAACCAGCTCCGCGAAGAAGAACGCTATAACGAGGCTCTCAAGATCCTCGTCAAGCACGCTCGCAGGGCCAGCGACTTACCGGATCTCGGTAAGATGGCGCGAAGAATACTGTCCACAGTCATCGCCAAGAAATCTGATCGCAGGAATGAAATCACGAGCAGGATAGAAGCCGAGCTTCTGCCTATCTTCGAGCGAGCATACAAGCGAAACAACAGGAAAACGGCTTTTCTGCTGAGTTACCTGCATGTGCTTGTTGCTTTGGAATCCTGGACGAGAGCATACGAAGTAGCAACGAAGACCGAGATTGGTTCTTCAGGCCATAAGGATATTCCCTCCCTGTGGGGGCTGATCGATCGCGGATTGTTCGAGCAGAGTCTGGCAGCCGAAGATTTCGATACTGCGGCCGCCTGCTTGAAGAGGCTGTCCAAGACACCAGAGGACTACAAAGCTCATAGAAAATTCGCAGTAAGATTGGCCTGGGCAGCTGTCGTGAAGGCACATGGAATGGGAAGGTCTCATGCAAGACCGGCTGCGCTTCTCAATCCGGAAGTTTTCCAGGAATTCGTGATAAAGAACGCCTCAGGAAGAAGTATTCTGGGCAATCTAGACAGCGAATTGCTGCAGCTGCTGAGCGAAACGCAGAAACCGCGAGCTGCAAGGGCCGGCTTTGCTCAAGACAGAAAACTGCGCGTTTTGCTGGTCTCCAATGACAATTGGCATTTCGTACGCCCTGCAGTCGGCTACTTCGAGCAGCACGGCCTCGAAGTCAGATATCTTTCCTTCTCCCAGTGCCGTGACGCGATCGTTGCGCAGCGTAAAAAAGATAGTTCAAAGCCATCTTTGAACGAGATGATGTTTGGCCTGGGTGCTTATCAAGTATCCGTAGAAGAGGCGAACGAAGCTTTCACGCAGGCAGCCCCATGGGCACGCGATCTCATTGATTGGTGTGATGTCGTATTCGTGGAGTGGTGGAACGCACCTGCAATATGGTTCAGCCGTTATCTCTCGCCCGAGAAAAGCCTGGTCATCCGCTGCCATAGCTATGAAGCCTTTAGCCCTGTAACGCACTTTACAAATATGAGGCGCGTGGATGGGGCTGTCTTCATTGCCGATCATATCCGTCAAATATTCAATGCTGTCTATTCCGACTTGCCGGTCTCCGAGCAGACACAGGTCGTGATCAGCAACATTAGAAGCCGTGACCATCTCCTGAAGGTTGAGAAGCAGGGCGACGTGTCGTTCACGCTCGGGATGATGCAATATGCGAACATCAACAAGGATCCTCTCTTTGCTTTGGATATCCTTGAGAAACTCGTTCTTACCGATGATCGATGGACTTTGAATTTGATCGGGAACGGCTGGGATGAGACCGAAAGCGATGAAGAGCGCAAGGTTTCGCGGCTATCCCGTCATGTCGTGATCGAACCGTTCACGAAAGATACGGCGGCTTGGCACAAAAGGATCGGCTTTGTTCTATCGGCAAGCCATCGCGAAGGCAGCCACGAGAGTGTCATGGATGGCATGGTTACAGGTTCGGTGCCCGTCATCAGGCGCTGGCCGATGGTCAAGGATTTCGGGGCGCCGGAAAGCGCATTCCCCGGGGTGCCTGCCTTTGATACTCCTCAGGAGGCCGCTGATTACATTCTCAAAAGCAGGAATAGCTTTGATGAGATGTCTCGCCATTCGCGCAAACTCGCTCTAGCGATTTATGATCCCAAGATTGCTGGGGCAGAACTTGCCACGTTTGTCACTGAGTGTGCGAGGCAAGGGCTTGATCCCTGAATGCGGAGCAAGCTGAAGTGCAAATTGGTAACGAGATCCGAAAAGGCTGTTCATCCTTGCGGGAGGCCTGAAGGTGGTCGGTGCGAGACAAAGCTTGATTAACTGGTTGCAGATGTTCTCTGAGGGGCTGACGGTGCGAGATTGAACGTCAAAAATCGTCCGTTTATATCAATCGCGATGTGACGATTGCGGTCCTTAGTTGCGCCATCACCGCTCCGCAGAAATCGCGAATAGCTTGTGGGTCATTCGCTCACGGCTTTCGACTGCCCATCTCCTGAGCTTGAACTGCAATCAAACCGTTATGGAAGGCTGCATAACGAGTTTTAAAGCAGCCTAAGGCCTCAAAGGGCATTCATTGGAAAAGGCTAAGCTCGTCTTGAGCCAGAAACCTTTCCTTCACCACTTCAGGTCGAAAGAACTTTGATCTCTCCAAGCTGACCTGTCGGGCATAAGAGAAAAAATCTCCATCATTGATCAAACGCCGGGCCAGATCATAGGCTTCTGCTTCCGTTTCATAGAAGCAGGGATAATCGTCTCCAAGCTGATAGACAAATGTGTCAAGTCGCTGACACATCATCGGAACGCCACGGCTGATCGAGTCGATGACCTTCTGATTGCCAAGGCAATCATTGAGGGGAGATTCGTTGGAGAGGTTCGCAACCGTATTAAAGTGCAGGGCCGGCATCTTCTCATAAGGAATGGTTCCCAGATAGACACTGTTGCGGTAGCGGATCTCGGAGTCCTTACGGAAGCGCCCTGCCAAGGCAATTATAGGGTTTAAATCTCCACGATCATTATAAAGTCGCTCAAGTGCTGAAAATGCCATATATGGGTAAAGATTCTTGTTGAGATTTCCGTAATAGCCGAACGCTTTTCCTCCGGTAGTTGCCGCCCTCATCTCAAAGTCATCATATTCCTCCACCTTGGCATCAGCCAAGGCGGGATCGAGCGCCTGCCCCACATTCAGGATTGGAATGCTGACCTGTGGGGCTACCCCCTCATAAACGGCTTTTAGTTTTCGGGAGCTATCAATGCCATAGCCACGCAGGTGGTTTTTCCAGTTCTCCGTCAGCACTAGCAGTGCATATGAATCCTCAAATACCTCTTTGTTGTACGGATAGGCGAAGCTGATCTTGCGGCCCTTGATTGCATGGAACAACTGCGGGCTATTGCGGATGTAATAATAGTCGTATTGCCGCGTTGGTCCTAACTCATCTGAGCCCAGATTATCTTTGCGGTGATCAAATGGATCATTATTGTAATAGATATCAAAAAAAGAAGAGAGCGTATTGAGCGTACGTAATTCGTTGATGCTGTCGCCGTTCGCAATGACAATACGTGACTGATTTCCCAACAGGGCATAAAGAGTTGGTTTGCTCACGGACAATATCCTTACCTATTTAGGGGCGTTTATAGATACTGACCCGCCTGAGCGATGGCAACATTAATACTTCTTCAATGTGCGATCCAAAAAGCCAAGTTTCGCTGCCAGTCGCCTCTGTCGACCCAACACATGCAACGATTATAAATCGTCATCGCCTGTACATTGCGCCCGCGTTTTTATGCCCTCATGATGGCATGGTGCTACTGGATGTTGCCCGTTGCCGCCCACGGCTTGCTTGATTGGTTGTGGAGCAGAGGCGACCTCACTGCCGCATATGCGCAGCATCCAACGGCCTTCATCTGGATGCCAGCTTAAGAAACTCATTTAGTTCATTGGATGCGCGAGCCGTCGATCTGCACGGTGGCTCGACTGGTAAGATCAGCGCTACCCGCACGATAGTCTTGACCGACGAATGCCGCATGAGACGCTTGCCGAAACACCTTATTGGAAACTCACGCTTTAAGCCGGACGATATTCGCCGTCGAGGCTGGGAGCGCCGTCGGTCGCCGCCTGCTCCTTGGCCACCAGATCCTCCAGATGGGCGAAGACCGAGAGGCCCGCGGCATTTACCAGGGCCGGGTTCAGCCCCTGATAGATCGCGGCGACGATCTGGGGGATTGTTCTGTCACCCGCCTGCAGCCGGTTGAGGATCGAGGCTTCCCTCAGGCGGCGATGATGGGCAAGGGCGCGCACGAAGCGTTGCGGGTCCTGCACCGGACCGCCATGACCCGGCCAATAGACCGCTTCCTCCCGGCCTTTCAGCTTGTCGAGGGATGCCATGAACTCGCTCATGGAGCCGTCCGGCGGCGCGACAACAGTGGTAGCCCAGGCCATCACGTGATCGCCGGAGAACAGGGCCTTTTCTTCAGGCAGGGCGAAGGCGAGGTGGTTGGCCATATGCCCGGGGGTAGCCAGGGCCTCAAGAGTCCAGCCGGGGCCTTGCACCGCCTCACCCTCTGAGAGTTCGCGGTCGGGGGCGTAGTCCTTATCCGAGCTGGCTTCCAGCGAGTTGACCTCGCCGCTGAACAAGGGCCGGGCGCTCCTATGTGGGCTGCAGCCGACGATGAGGGCGCCCGTGGCGGCCTTGATCGTACGGGCTGCGGGGGAGTGGTCCCGATGGGTGTGGGTGACGAGGATATGGGTCACCGTCTCGCCCCGGACTGCATCGAGCAGGGCCTCGACATGCCCCGGATTGTCTGGGCCGGGGTCGATGATCGCCACCTTGCCTCTTCCTACGATGTAGCCGCAGGTGCCGGTAAAGGTGATGGGTCCCGGGTTGTTGGCAACGATTCGGCGGACGAGGGGGCTCACCTGGAGGCACTCGCCCGATTGGGCCGGAGGCCGGACATCGAAGGTCAACTCGTCTGCCATAAGGGATCCCTGGGTAAATCTCTGCCGTGAGGCGTCATCTTAGCCGTTCGGCCGCTTGAGGCTCCGGCCAGACGCACCTATAAGGCTTACAACGCCGCCTGCGAATGGCGGAATGTTCTGGAGATTTGTTTCATGACGACTGGCGCTCCCTCGCTGTCCTCTCCGTCGACCCTCGTCGGCCTCCTCTGGCCGTCCCGTGACGACGCCCGTTTCGCCGCCCTGCGCGCCATCGTCCTGATGGCCGTGGGTACGGCTCTTCTCACCCTGTCCGCCAAGGTTCAGGTGCCGCTGCCTTACGTCCCGATGACGCTGCAGACCCTGGTCGTGCTGATCATCGGCACGTCCTATGGCTGGCGCCTCGGCGGCGCGACCGTTGGCCTCTACCTCCTGCAGGGCGCCATGGGCGTGCCGGTCTTCGCCGGTCCGGTGGCTGGCCCCGCCTATCTCATGGGCCCCACGGGCGGCTTCCTCTTCGGCTTCCTCGCCGCCGCCATCGTCATGGGCTTAATGGCCGAGCGTGGCTGGGACCGTTCGCTCGCCCGCGTCATCGTGATGATGACTATCGGCCATGCGGTGATCTTCGCCTTCGGCCTTGCCCAGCTCTCGCTGGTCATGCCTTTCGCCAAGGCTTGGACAGTCGGCGCCTATCCGTTCATCGCTGCGACCGTGGTGAAGACGGCTCTGGCCGTCGCCCTGATGCAGGCCGCCTGGTCGGTGACCCGCCGCGGTTAAGACGCGAATAGATACAGACAAAAAAGAAGCCGCCCGAGGGCGGCTTCTTTCGTTTGGAAACTACTTTCTCGGCTCAACCGGCCGAGTGTACGAGCCGGAGATTGGGCTTCGCCTTGATGCTGTTGTGGCGGAAGGTGATGTCCGCCCATTCCTCATCGCCGCCTTCTTCGATGACGCGATAGCCCATCTGCTTGGCGATGGCTTCGACCTGTCCGAGATTGGCGCGGGAGATCCAGCGCGAGAACTCGAGGTTCTCCTGATCCATAAGAACAGCGATCATGCCGATCTCGACGCCCTGGTCGAAATCTTCACTGCGGCCGGGAAAACGCAATCTCAGTCCCTCGTCGAGATGGATATGTCGCATGGTGGGAGCCCCCAAATCGCCGTGTGCGGCATTCTTTTAACGGAGTGTAGCAATATTCCGGCCGGACAGGAAGGCGGCATCGGCGCGCAGCGCCGCAACGCGGTTTGGCCTTGGTGCAAGAAACGCCGGAACCGTCCTTCGGACCGCTCATTAGCCTCTCAAAGTGCATCACTCTTTCGGAGGCGTCCCATGGCCGAGCGCAGAATCACCGCTTTCTTCAACACCTATGACGAAGCCGCCAAGGCCGTGCAGCGGCTGGAAGCGGCGCAGTTCCCGAATTTCGAGATCAGCCTGGTCTCCAACAACGCCGACAAGGTTGCCTCCCATCACGCCGCTCATTCCCTCGGTGAGGAAGGCTCTTCGCACGAATTCGCCGGTGCGGGGGCTGCAGCCGGCACTATCGCCGGTGGCGGCGCGGGGCTGCTGGCAGGGCTCGGCACGGTCGCGGTTCCTGGCCTGGGTCCGTTGGTTGCTGCGGGATGGATGGTGTCGACGCTCGTCGGCGCGGGGGCAGGGGCGGCCCTTGGGGGATTGATGGGGGCCCTTGCCGATTCAGGTCTCAGCGAAGATGAGGCGCAAGCCTATGTGGATGGCGTGCGGCAGGGCGGGACGCTGGTCACCGTGCGCGTGGATGATGCTGACCGGGAGCGCGTGGTCGATATTCTCGACGATGAAGGGCGCATCGAGCCCGGCAGCCATGAGCGGCGTTCCGAAAGCAGCGCGCCGCCGATCGGGGCCGCTGCTTCCACCACGACGGGACTGATGACGGATCTGTTCCCCAATCCTCTCGATGAGGATGATGAGGATGGCACGCTTCACGTGGAGCTTGAGGACGAGCGTGTTCGGCGCATGACAGGTTCAGGCAGCGACAAGACCTGAAACGAAAAAGCGCGAGGCTTACAAAAGCCTCGCGCTTTTATTCAACGAGAGCAGAGGCCTCAGTGACTCTTGCGCATTGCGTTGTCGAGGCTCCACACGCCGCCGCCGGCTGCAACGAGATAGAGGAACACGAAGCAGTAGAGGATCGCGGCATCGCCGCCGTTCAGGACGGGGAAGACGCTCTTCGGCGCATGAGCCATCCAATAGGCGACCGCCATCAGGCCCGACAGCACGAAAGCAACGGGGCGAACAAAGAGACCAAGCACGAGAAGAGCTCCGCCGAACAGTTCGAGCACGCCTGCGATCCAGGGCAGGCTGAACATGGCCGGCGAGAAGCCTTCGGGGAAGCCGAGAATCTTCTGGGTGCCGTGCACCATGAAGATGAGTGCAGCAACGATGCGCAGGATGCTGAGAAGGCGCGGCGACCAGACGGTCGTGAGCGTGTTGGTATTCATGAGATTGATCTCCGTAGGAATATAGGAACGGCGCTGCGATGACGCTTAGGCCGATGCGTGTTCCCGGTTAGCGGTGTCCGCTCTCAATTTCCAGGTGCGACAGCACACGCTTCAGTAACGAATTGCTTACCATGTTCGAACGACACTTTGACCCTTCTCGACGATTGGGCGTTTCCCCCATGCCAACAGCACAGGAGGCTGCCATGACCATCCTCGATCCTCGTACCGGTCAGCTTGTGACGATTGACCTTACGCCCCGTCCGCGGCCCTGATGAAGGCGTGTGCTCTTTTGTTGAGTAATGACGTACGCTTTTTCAAAATGACTTTTCTTTCGCACTGACCGCTGGGCAATCTTCACTATCAAATTCGAAGCTCAAGCGGATTTGTGCGGATCGTCACCTCCCAACAACGTGAGGTTTGGTTCCGGAAAACTGGCCGGAACCCGATAGCTCCCCCTGCATTGGCCTGTAGGTGTAAGTTCCGATGGCGTTAAGGCGCAGGTTTATCGTGCCTCGCCCCATCGCCGGAGCTTCAGGACGCAATCTTTGCAGAGCACGATTGAATTGGGAGAGTTGGATGGCTCTGACGGGACGCTTTAATCTTCGCAAGACCCTTACAGGCCGCATGATCTTGCAGGTCGAAGAGGAAGTGCAGGGCTTCTGGGGTCGTATGACAGGCCGCCCCAGGCTGCACCGCCGCTGGCGCGATGCGAATGTGCTCGATCTTGCAGCGCCGGAGCTGCGCTCGCTCGTCGATCTGCGCTTCCGCCCGCGTTACATGCCGCAGGTCGAGCCCGCACCGCAGGACTGGCCGCGAGGCGCGCGTCAGCTCGAGGCTATTCCAGCCCAGACGCTGCACTACGAAACCTATGACGAGAACAACCGCTTCTCGACACACTGACGTCGTTAAGCGCTTGAGAGACAAAAGGCCCGGCGCAGCTCGCAAAGCTGAACGCCGGGCCTTTAGTGTGAAGGGCCGCTTAAGACGCGTTGTTCTGCAGCTTGAGCGTGCTGACGGGCGTCTCGTTCGCCTTGCGCGGACGGGGCGTCTTCTTGGAGCGCGGCAGCGGCGTCATGATAGCATGAACCGGGTTGGGAAAGTGCTCCAGCGTCGCACCGGTTGCAGCATCGGCCGCCATGCCGACCACGCCGCCGATGATCACGTTACCGGCAAATCCGGCCGCGCCAGCGCCCGCCACGCGGGTCTGGACCGGAATCTGCTGGTCTTCGTAACCGGCCATCCTGAAGGTGGTGATGAACTCGGCCTTGCGGCTGATCTCAAAGGTGCAGGGCGTGGCCGGGCAGGTGTGGCCAATGGACGTGACGGCGGATGCTCCCGACGGCTCGGACGTGACCGTGACCTGCTCGGTGGTTCCGCGGGTGACGGTGGCACAGGCTGCCAGCGAGAGAGACGCGGCAGCAATGATCAGAATTCTCATGATTCCCCCAGAAAATGGTGGGCGGAACCAATCACAGCCCCCTGGCTGACGCAACACCGTAACGCATCTAGAAGTTGATTTTCCCCGCGCAAAGAGGTGCCGTAACGCAAGCGTTCTCGGGAGGCTTTTGAGAAGGATTAAGATTTCGACAGGCGGGAAATTGGTCGGAGTGATAGGATTCGAACCTACGACCCCCTCGTCCCGAACGAGGTGCGCTACCAGACTGCGCTACACTCCGACACCGATATTTCATCGGGAAGGCCGGTCTTATAGCGGCGGTGCCCGAGGGCCGCAAGGGGAGATTTGCCTCTCCCAGCCAATATCTTTTCAAAAACGACTCTTCCAAAACCGGGTTGCCAGGGCGGGCTTGGCCGATTATGTACACGCCCATCGTTGGGGCGTCGCCAAGTGGTAAGGCAGCGGTTTTTGGTACCGCCATTCCCAGGTTCGAATCCTGGCGCCCCAGCCATCCTCCCAAACAATCAGAAAAGTCCGCACGCCGAGAAGAGAGATACTCTTCGCGCCGCTTTTGCCTGGCCTCATAGGCATGCATCTCTTCGCTGATGTTCCGTAAGAGAGCCGGCCCAGCCGGAGTACCACGAAGGATCCCGTTCGCCGCCTAGACCCGGAAAGTCCTGAGACGATATCAGATGGACGAGACCGGCAGGCAGGAGAAGAACCGTGATCGCGAGCGATGAATCCCTCAAATTCGGCACCAGTGGATTGCGCGGCCTCGTCACGGATCTGAACGGGGTCCCGGCCTATGCCTACAGCCGAGCCTTCGCGGAGATGCTGAAGGCGGATGGTTCTGCAACTGCTGCAAAGGGACATGTTCTGGTCGGGCGGGATCTGCGCGAGAGCAGCCCGAGCATTGCTCAATTATGCTGCGCGGCCCTGAAGGATTCAGGCCTCGTTCCGCTCGATTGCGGTGCTTTGCCCACGCCGACTCTGGCGTATCACGGCATGCGTTTCGGCCTGCCGGCGATCATGGTCACGGGAAGCCATATTCCTGAAGACCGCAACGGATTGAAGTTCTATCGGGCAGAAGGCGAGATCGACAAGAAAGACGAAGCCGCCATCGTTGCCTGGCACGAGAAGCTGAACATTGCGAAGCTGCCCGCGAATGCGCGCGATGTTTATGCGGCAAATCCTGAGATCGATCTCATTGCCGCTTATCAGCAGCGTTATCTGGACTTCTTCGGAGCTGACGCTTTGAAGGGGCTTACGGTCGGCGTCTATCAGCATTCCTCTGTGGCGCGCGATGTGATCGTGCAGATGCTTGAGATGCTCGGCGCACGTGCTGTGCCGCTCGGGCGCGCCACGAGCTTCATTCCCGTCGATACGGAAGCCCTGCGCGAGGAGGATGAGCATCTGGCCAAAGAATGGGCCGGCGAGCGGAAGCTCGATGCGATCGTGTCCACGGATGGCGATGCGGATCGCCCGCTGATCTCCGATGCACAAGGCCGTTTCCTGCGCGGTGATCTCGTGGGTGCGATCACGGCTCAGTATCTCGGGGTGGACGCCATCGTGACCCCTGTCACATCGAATTCGGCGCTTGAGGCTTCAGGCGCTTTCGGAAGCGTCGTCCGCACGCGGGTTGGCTCGCCTTATGTCATCGAAGGCATGAATGAGGCCGCGCGATTGGGCGCGAAGGCCGTGCTTGGGTTCGAGGCCAATGGCGGCGTCCTGCTGGGCTCTTCCATCGAGCGCAAAGGGCGCAGGCTTGCAGCGCTTCCGACGCGGGATGCCATGTTGCCGATCCTCTGCGCGCTCGCATCGGTGATCGAGCAAGGAAAGTCCCTGGCGGAAATCGGGACGGCTTTCGCGTTCATGTCCGCGATGAGCAACCGCCTGAAGAACGTGCCCAATGAAAAGACGGGCAAGTTCCTCCAGAGACTTCAGCAGGACAAGGCGTTCATCGACGAGATTTTCGCGCCGCTCGATGGGGCCTCGGCACTCGATATGCGGGATGGATTGCGGATCACGGCCGGGAACAGGGAGATCATCCATTTCCGCGCATCCGGCAATGCTCCCGAACTGCGGGTCTATGTGGAGGCGGCATCGCAGGCGCGGGCGGAAAGCCTGCTCGATTGGGGCCTCTCTGTCGCGGCACGCCAGATCGGCGGATAACCGAATAACGCATCTACGGTTGTGGAGGGGCAGGCCAGGGGGCCTGCCTCGTGCGGAGCCGCATGCCACCCAGAGCGGAACATCGCACAAGGCAGCGATATTTGGCCTAACCAGGAGGGTTTGCTTGTTGTAACATAAGATCAATGATGTAGATATTTTGCATCTTTGAGGCTTTGTTCGAGAGCGACTGCCGGAAGGTCTATTGGGTATGACGAAACGTTTTCTGGTGACGGGGGGAGCTGGTTTCATCGGCTCGGCCGTCGTTCGTCATCTGATTGGCAAGACATCCCATCATGTCCTGGTGGTCGACAAGCTCACCTATGCCGGCAATCTCGCTTCCCTCGCTCCCGTCGACGGAAATCCACGTTATGCTTTTGAGCGTGCCGACATTGCCGATTCAGACCGCATGCGAGAGATCATCCAACGCTTTCAGCCGGACGTGATCATGCATCTTGCAGCCGAGAGCCATGTGGATCGCTCCATCGACGGCCCGGCTGCATTCATCCAGACCAATGTGGTCGGCACCTTCGCGCTGCTCCAGGAAAGCCTGCGCTACTGGCGGGCCTTGAACGGAGAGCGCCGCGACACTTTTCGTTTCCATCATATCTCGACGGATGAGGTTTTCGGCTCGCTGGGAGAAAACGGTTTCTTCCATGAGACCTATCCCTACCAGCCGACCTCTCCTTATTCCGCCTCGAAGGCGGCTTCCGATCATTTCGTGCGGGCCTGGCACCATACCTACGGTCTGCCCATCGTCTTGACGAATTGCTCCAACAATTACGGTCCGTACCATTTCCCGGAGAAACTGATCCCGCTCATGATCCTCAATGCCTTTGAGGGCAAGCCGCTTCCTGTCTATGGCAAGGGCGAGAACGTGCGCGACTGGCTCTACGTGGACGATCACGCCGAGGCGCTCGTTCTGGTGGCCGAAAAGGGCAGGGTGGGCGAGAGCTACAATATCGGCGGATGGAACGAGCGGAAGAACATCGATGTCGTCAAGGCGGTCTGCGCTCTCGTCGACGAACTGGCGCCGAACCCGCAGATCGGCACTCGTCAAGATCTGATAACTTACGTGACTGACCGCCCTGGTCATGACCTGCGCTATGCGATCGATGCATCGAAGATCAAGCGAGAGCTTGGCTGGGCGCCTGCCGAGACATTCGAAAGCGGCCTGCGCAAGACAGTCCAGTGGTATCTCGAAAATCGAGATTGGTGGGAGCAGGTTCGCAACGGCGGCTACAGAGGCGAGCGCCTGGGCCTGATGGGTTGAGAGAGATGTTCATGCCTGCTTCTTGCAAGAACAGACACCTGGCAAGCGTGAGGGTTTGAGGGTGTTGGACATCCAGCAGACAGAAATCCCGGACGTGAAGATTGTGACGCCGCGGCGCATCGGTGATGACCGGGGATTCTTCTCCGAGGTCTATAATCGGCGCACGTTCGCAGAGGCCGGCTTGGACCTTGAGTTCGTGCAGGACAATCATTCTCTCTCGCGAGAAGCCGGTACGATCCGGGGGCTTCACTTTCAAAGCCCGCCATTCGCTCAATGCAAGCTGGTGCGAGTGACGCGCGGCCGCATTCTCGATGTGGCTGTCGATCTTCGTCGTTCTTCACCGACCTTCGGCCGTCACGTCGCTGTTGAGCTTTCTGCATCCAATTGGCGTCAGTTGCTGGTGCCGATCGGTTTCGCCCACGGCTTCTGTTCCTTGGAGCCAGATACCGAAGTTCTTTACAAGGTCACGAGCTATTATTCTGCCGCTCATGATCATGGTGTTGCGGTCGATGATCCGGCACTGGGTATCGAATGGCCCGTGCCAATTTCGGAGGCGATCCTTTCGGAAAAGGATCGGAAGCTTCCGCGACTGGCAGAGCTGTCGACGTATTTCGATGAGTAAGGCGCAGTCGCAGATGATGGACGTGCGAAAGCCGTTTCAGTCCCTGGCTTCGTTGCTTGCCCGCATCAGACTTGAGGTCGCTTCTGTTAGCCTCAGCTGCAAAGGAGTTTCGCTTTGAAAGGCATCATTCTGGCCGGGGGGAGCGGCACCCGGCTTTATCCGATGACGTATGCAACGTCCAAGCAGCTTCTACCGGTTTATGACAAACCGATGATCTACTATCCGCTGACCACGCTCATGCTGGCAGGTGTGCGCGACATCCTCATCATTACAACCCCTGAGGATCTCCCTCGCTTCAAGCAGCTTTTGGGGAGCGGTGAGCAATGGGGCATTCGCTTGTCGTATGCGGAGCAACCCAAGCCGGAAGGTCTCGCTCAAGCCTATATCATCGGAGCCGATTTCGTAGGCGACGAATCCTCGGCACTCATCCTTGGAGATAATCTTTTCTATGGCCACGGTCTGCCTGAACTGATGCATTCAGGAAGCCGCGGGTCTCAAGGGGCCTGCATCTTTGCCTATCACGTCCAAGATCCGGAACGGTATGGCGTGGTCAGCTTCGACGGTGATGGAAAAGCGATCTCGATCGAGGAGAAACCGAAACAGCCGAAATCGAATTGGGCTGTAACCGGGCTCTATTTCTACGACGCTCAGGTGATCGATATTGCGGCAAGACTTAAGCCTTCGGCTCGAGGAGAATTGGAGATTACCGACATCAATCGAGCCTATCTCGAAATGGGACAGTTGCGCGTCGAGAAGATGGGACGAGGGTTTGCCTGGCTGGATACCGGGACGCCGGACGCCCTTGTCGAGGCGGCAGGTTTCGTTAGGGCACTCGAGCAGCGCCAGGGCTTCAAGATGGCCTGCCCGGAAGAGATCGCGTTCAACCTCGGCTGGATCAGCCGCGACCAACTTATGGATCTCGGCCGGCCCCTTTCCAAAAGCACATACGGCCAATATCTCCTCGCCGTGGCTGAAGGGGAGATCTAGGGGAGAGAAGGGGCTTCCCTTCGAACTCGGCTATTCATGGCCTCAGACAGAGATCGCCCGAAGCGGCCGTATGCCTCACCCCCTATGGTGAGAAGAGAAGATAGAGCTCGTTCTGTAGTGCTGGAAAATGTCTGGGGTAGGGGCTTAGAGTCCAGCCAAGGGCCAAGATCGTGCGTCTTTGTATTGTCGCGGCCTTCTCAAGGTACTAATGAGGGCCCAGGCACGCGGCATATCCTCAGGGGCTTTCAGGATCGACCGTATATGGTTTTCATAAACCAGAGCGAGTCGCCTGGGCCTCGGATTGGACGGCACGGATTATCATGAAGAAAATTGCAACAATCATTGGCGCCAGACCTCAGTTCATCAAGGCTGCTCCCCTGTCGTTCGAGTTTGCGAATTCAAGCGAGATGCAGGAAATCTGCATCCATACCGGCCAGCATTTCGACGAAAACATGTCGGGCATTTTCTTTCGCGAATTGGGCCTGCCGAAGCCGGCCTACCAGCTTGATATTCATGGGGGGCCTCACGGCCAGATGACCGGCCGCATGATGGAGGCTATCGAGGCCATCCTCATCGAAAACCGCCCCGATGCCGTGCTTGTTTACGGCGACACCAATTCCACGCTCGCCGGTGGTCTCTCTGCGGTCAAACTGCATATTCCGGTCATTCACGTGGAAGCGGGCCTTCGCTCGTTCAATCGGAGAATGCCGGAGGAGATCAACAGGGTCCTCGTGGATCATGTCAGTTCGGTTCTCCTGTGCCCCACCTCGGCTGCCGTCGAAAATCTGAAGGCCGAAGGCATCACCGCTGGCGTCCACCAGGTTGGTGACCTGATGTATGATGCGACCCTGAAGATGACGCCCGTTGCGGCGAAGCATTCGCGCATCATGGAAGTGCTGTCACTGGAACCGAAGCGCTATGGCGTTGCCACCCTGCACCGCGCTGAAAATACGGACAGCCCGGAAGCTCTTCGGAAGGCGATGGAGTTTCTGATGCACTTGTCGGAGCAGGTTCCGCTCGTGCTGCCGCTTCATCCGCGCACCCGACAGGCACTGGTTCGAGCCGGGATCGCTGTGACTGAGGATCGGTTGAAGCTGATCGATCCGGTCGGCTACTTCGACATGCACGTCTTGCTCAGCAATGCGAGTATCGTGGCGACGGATTCGGGAGGCGTTCAGAAGGAAGCTTATTTCCACAGGGTTCCGTGCGTCACCCTGCGTTCCGAAACCGAATGGGTCGAGACGATCGATAACGGTTGGAACCGCCTGTGGCATCAGGAAGAGTACCAGCCCCGGCGCGAAATTCAGGAATATGGTACGGGTGATTCCGCCAAGAGAATCCTGGAGATCCTGAAGAGCGCGTAGCCATACGGCACTCGGCAAGCAAGAACCTCAGCAGTTATTCGGAAGCGCTCCCAATGTCTCGATGGGGGCGGATGGGCCGGATATTAGCCTCTCGCTCCCTGGCTCAATCACCGCCACAAGGCGTTAACTGGCTTTGCGGCTCATATTCACGCCATGAGCTGGACCGGTGGAAACAGGGCTCCTGGGCTGCGGAATTTGCCGATTTCCTCAATATTGACATATTGTAACATGATGCCCGGGCTGGAGCACCGCAGGTTGCTTGGAATGGCGAAGTTTTCATTTCAATTCAAAGCAATTCTCGTTATCAGGCCGCAATGTATTTCCGGAGAATAGCCGTGTCGCGCCAACCTCATGTCGTATCGATCGTGATGAATGGGGTCGAGGGAGACAGTCGGGTCATCAAGACTGCTCAGGCGGCCATGAATGCCGGCTACCGGGCCACCATCGTCGGGGTGACCTTTGCCCCCGATACGGTGAGACGGGAGATCGAAGGAGTTCCTGTCGTTCTTCTTCCTCATTTCGCGACCGAGTTGATGAAGTTCGGCCTCTGGGGAGGCTCTTCGGAAAGAGATCCTCGTCTCCTGATCGGCGGGCACCTTCAGGTGATGATCCCCGAGATCGTCAGGCTCGCGCCGGACTTGTTGCATTCTCATGACATGATTGGTCTCAAGCTCGGAGCCGCTGCAGCCCAGGTCATGGCCATGAGCGGCCGTTCAGTGCCTTGGATTCATGATGTGCATGAGTTTGTCGCCGGGCTTACGGGAGAGGCCGCGAGTTACATGCCGGCATGTCTCGGCTATGAGCGCGAGTATCTGCACAAGGCCGATTATCTCTTTACCGTCAGCGAGCCTTTGGCCGATGAGCTCGAGCAGCGCTATGTGCTGCCATCCCGCCCGACCGTAACCTACAACGCTCCGAATAAGGGCACGTTTGACGAAGCCGGTGCGGATATCCGCTCGACGCTGGGGCTTGCATCCGATCTTCCGCTCGTCGCGTATGTCGGGCGCGCCACGCGGCTGCGAGGCTGCGACGCCATTCTCGACGCCATCATGAAGTTGGACGGCGTTCATCTCTGCTTCGTCAGCCAGGGATCCTATGTCGAGGGACTGAAGGCAAAGGCCGCGAAGGCCGGCTTTGGCGATCGGGTCCATTTGCTTCCCTATCTGCCGAGCCATCAGGTGACGACCTTTATCCGAACTGCGGATGTCGGCATCCATGGCTTGGTTCATTACCCCAATGGGGAAGTGGCGATGCCGAACAAGATGTTCGAGTATCTGCATGCCAAGCTGCCAATCGTCGTGAGCGACGTGGCCGCTATGAAGCAGTTTGTCGAGAGCAATAACATCGGGACGACTTTCATCGCTCAAGACGCTGATTCCTGTGCAGTTGCGATCAGGCAGGCGCTGGATGGCGCCGGCCGCTTCCGCTCAAACATTACGGATGAGCTGATCGATGAGTATTCCTGGGAAGCTCAGGAGAGAAAGATCCAGAACGTGTATCGGGATCTTCTGGGCGCGCCGAAGACGGTGACGCTGGCTGCAAGGGATAATGCAGCTATAGCCCAGCGGCTCGATGAGATCGAGTTTGAAGCGAGATATGGGCGCTGCCTCGCACAGATCAATTTCAAGACAGGAATTCGGCTGAATTCTATTCTTGGCCCGGTCTTTGCTGAGCGTGTTCGTTTCCTGCGCGAGAAGACCTCCGAGGAGGGCATCCTGCGGACAGCCCGCTTCGTTGGATCGAGATTGTTGAAGGTCGTGAAGCGCGGCTAGCACGGGGTGCTGGATCTGTGACGCTCAGTATCGCTGATGCGTAAAGAGTGATGGATTGAAGGTTCGAGATGTGCGGGATATTCGCCTCCGCTGGTTATACGCCTGATCGCGCGCGCATTGCGATCGTGGCCCATCGCGGCCCGGATGGTGAAGGGTGGGAAACGCGGTCTTCGCCTACAGGACCGGTCGCGCTTGGTCATCGGCGGCTTGCCATCATCGATACGAGCGAGGCCGGGCTACAACCCTTCTCGGATCGAAGCGGACGCTTCCTGCTGACCTATAACGGGGAAATCTACAATTACCGCGAACTCCGCGAGGAGCTGATCGCTCTCGGCGATACATTCCATACCCATACTGACACGGAAGTTCTGCTTGCTGCATGGCAGCGCTGGGGGGAGAGCGCGCTTCATCGCTTCGTGGGGATGTTCGCCTTCGTCATATGGGACGAGCGGGAAAAGAAGCTCTTCGCCGTGCGCGACAGGTTCGGCATCAAACCTCTTTACTGGGTAGAAGGGCAGGGCGGTGTCGCCTTCGCATCCGAGATCAAGCAGCTTCTCGATCTGCCGGGCGGCGAGCGCCGGATGAACCTGCCTCGCGTGCATGATTTCCTTGTCGGTGGGATGAGCAATCACACTGCCGAAACCATGTATGCCGGCATCCGTCAGCTGCGAGGCGGCGAATGGGCGATGGTGGATGCGCAAAACAGTGGCGGGGTTCGTGTCACTGTGCGTCGCTGGCACGATATCGGCAGGCCATCAATTCCCTCGATGAGCAGCAAACAAGCTGCAGAGACTTTCCGCGATTTGATGGAGCAATCGATCCGACTGCATCTGAGAGCAGACGTTCCTGTCGGGGCTTGCCTTTCAGGGGGACTGGACTCGTCCGCTATCGTTGGACTGATGGCTCGCATATTGCCGGAAGAGCATCAGGGATTGCATACGGTCTCTGCATGCTTCACCGATAAGTCCGTGGATGAGAGACCGTATATGGAGGCGGTCGTTCGTGCCACCGATGCGACCCCGCATTATGTCTTCCCTAAACCTGAAGATGTCATCGATCACGCCGGTCTCATAACCTGGCATCAGGATGAGCCTTTTGCCTCGACGTCGATCATTGCTCAATGGTGCGTATTCTCGGAAGCGCAACGCGCCGGGATCAAGGTCATGCTGGATGGGCAGGGCTCGGATGAGATCCTGGCCGGGTATAATTTCTGCTATCCGTATCACCTCGCTCACCTCGTGCGGCAGATGCGATTGGGAGCATTCATATCCACGCTCAATGCACGCCGGCGGGAACAAGGACGTGCCTTTGCATCGCAGCTCGCACAGGTCGCTTTTGCATTAGCTCCACGGACCCTGTCGGACGCGATGTTCAAGGTTCATAGCGAACGCCTGAAGCATGGATGGCTCGACACGGGTGTTTTGAATGCGATCGGCCGCCAGCCGTCACCGTTGCGAACTGCGGCAGAGTCTCTTGGGCTGCCCTCGCCGACGGATGTCGCATCGCTTTGCGATGTGATGACCTATGGCTCCAATCTCCCCATGCTGCTGCAGTGGGAGGATCGCAACAGCATGGCGCATAGCATCGAAGCTCGTGTCCCGTTCCTTGATCACCGGCTTGTCGAGTTCGCTCTTGGCCTGGAGGCCGAGCATAAGCTCGCGGGCGCGGAAACGAAGAAGGTTCTGCGGCAGGCCTTGTCGGATGTGCTGCCTCAGGAGGTGCGCGACAGGCGCGACAAGCTCGGATTTGCGACGCCGGAATCCAACTGGCTCAAAGGCCCCTTGCGGCTTCTTATCGAGGATGGTGTCACGAAGACGCTGGAGACCTGCCCAGACCTTCTCAATGGTGCCGGGGTGCGTCGCATGCTTGATGAGTTTCTCAAGGGACGCGACGCCCTGGGTTCAACTCTATGGCGTGTCGTGAATCTCGGCATCTGGGCTGACCGTTTTCGCGTCACGGTTGCCTAAGCGGAATACGATGCCTTTAAGCGTCTGATCTTGTCAGCAAGGCTTCGATGCACGACCTGAGGCGCTCGCGCTCCTGTTCCCAGCATAGGATTTGCGACGCTTCACGTGCTCTCAAGCGAAAGCCATCGACAGCTTCAGGAGTCAGTTCATTGATCGTGGCGCCGATAGCCTCGGGGCCCACATCGCCACTGACAACTCCGATACCGTGCTCCAGGACGATCCTCTTGAGGTCGGAGCCGGGGGATACAGCGATAGCAAGGCCCGCGCCGATATACTCGAAGAGCTTGTTCGGCAGCGTGAATTGGTGCTGTACGGTCTGAAGCGGCGTGAAAAATACGCCGACATCGGCAGTCCGCGCCGCACTCGGGATCACCTCTTCAGGAGCAACAGCAGGCTCGAAGATCACTTGATCATTCGTGCTCACATTTGCAGCACGCTGGCGAAGCTCTTCAAGATAGGCAGGGTTGCCGTCGCCACGGATGATCAGGCGGTGAGCTGAGCGCCACAGGGGAATGCTGTCGATCAGGTTCTCAAGGCCGCGCCCTGGCAGGATCTGCCCGTGGAAGAGCAGGCGCAGAGGCCATCGCGTTTCCGATGCCACGGGAAGAGCATACCTGTTCGGGATGCTGCGGATGACAACCGGCAATGTGCTGAGATTGTAATGGCGCTGCAATTCCTGCGCCAGACCGGGGCTGATCGTGCTGACGCTGTCCGCGGCTCCGATAACTGCTTTCTCCAGATGCGACACGAAGGGCTTATAGACGACGCGCCACCACGCCCGCTCATCGAATTCAAGCGTCGCAAATTCGTGCGAGTCGTAATGGATGCGACCGCCGCATTCTGCCTTCCAGCGAGCAGCGACCACAAGCGCCGGCCAATCATTGGCAATCACCAGGCGAGGACGAGCTTTCTTCAGCTGATTGAGGGCCCAGCGATACCGGGGCGATGACCAGAAGCCCGCCATGGCCGCTGCCTTGCCCATATGGGCCGGAAGCTGGCGCACCAATGTCCCGATGCGATGACCAAGAGTCGGAGAGGGAAGGGGCCATGAGGCAAAGTCATGCCCGATGGTCTCGCCCGGTGCGGCATAGCCGATAACCTTGGGATTGTGTCCCATCTTCGCCACGAGATCGCATTGGCGAAGCACTCGCTGATCGCGTGCGATCCGCGAGAATGACAGGATGGCTATGGTCTCACGCATGCCGCTTTGCCGTCTCGACAGAAGCGCTGACGATAGGCTTCATAATGGCATCGATCATCTCAGCGCGATTGGCCCATGTGCCGTGTTGACGGATATAAGCCGCGCCATTCCGACCCTTTTGGCGGGCCAGATCGGGCTGTGAGGCGATCTCCGCAACAACATTGGCCAGCGCCTCGGCATCGGCCATTGGAATGACCCAGCCTGTATCGTAGGCACGCACCAAATCCGCCTGGAAGGCGATGTCGCTCACGATCACAGGCGCGCCGCTGGCCATGGCCTCGAAGAACTTGAGCGGGGCTACCCCGGTCGTCAGATGGTCCGTCGTATCTTCCGTGATGCTCAGTGCCGCAATCGCACCCCGGGCATAGCTCGCCGCCTCCGCTTGAGGGAGGCGACCGAGCCAGGAGATTGTCTCGGAAGGCGGAAGGTTTTGCAGTTGCTCGCGCTCAACTCCATCGCCGATGACGATCAGCTTCACACCTTTCGGCCATGCAGGTAATTGCGCGGCCCGGATCATCGTGCCGACGCCATGCCAGCCTGTGAGCGAACCGATGAAGACGACATAAGGGCTCAGCTCTGACGGCCGGGGGCCCTCAGGTGTAAAGAGCGCTGTATTGGCGGCATTGGTCACGATGCTGATGCGTTCGTGACCAGTCTCTCCGGCAGCCCAGCGACGTAGGCCTTCCGTGACGACGAAGACATGGGAGGCCAATCGCATCTGGACTCGGTATGTCCAGTGAATCACGCTGCTCAACCGGCCGAGCCACGGATAGGTGACGAAGATGTCATCCGGCCGGCCATTGATCTCCTGAAAAACCGGAACACCGGCTGCTCGTGCAATGAGCGAGGCTGGCAGGGCGGCGAAGTGAGACCGCATATAGACGGCATCTGCCCTGCGAAGCTCCCGAACCATGTTCCATTGCACACGCAGATAATCCAGGAGCCGCTTGAAATAGCTCGCCCCCGAACTGGCGCCGCCTCGGTCGGCGGCGAGCAGGCTCACCTGCCAGCCAAGGGACCGAAGCCCCTTGACGATCTCATGGATATGCGTGTGGGCAGCCTCGCCTTCCCGTGGGGTTTCTAGCGCCAGGTAGAGGAGGTGCCGACCGGTTTTCACGCCGCAGCAGTCCTCTGCGCCAGTGCGCCACGGACGGCCTGAATGATCCGGTCCTGAGTGGCTTCTTCCAGGTAGGGATGCATGGGCAGGCTCACCACTTCCGCAGCAAGGCGCTCAGATACCGGCAGACCGTTCCCGGCCACGGGATAGCTCTTGTAAGCCGTCTGCTGGTGAAGCGGCTTGGGATAGTAAACCATGGTGGGAACGCCGGCGGCCTTCATGTCCGCCTGGAACTTCTCACGGTCCAGACCCCGCAGACGCAGCGTGTACTGTGCCCACACGGAGGTGTAGCCCTCCGGGGTATCCGGGACGATCGCGACATCACGCAGATTGTCGTTGTAGCGCTTGGCAATCCGGTCACGAGCCTCGACCTCGCTCGGGAAGATCTTCAGCTTCTCGATCAGGATCGCAGCCTGCATCGTGTCCAGACGTCCGTTCATGCCGATGCGGACATTGTCGTACTTGTCCGAGCCCTGGCCGTGAACGCGGATGGAGCGCATGACTGCAGCGAGTTCGTCATCATTGGTGAAGACCGCTCCGCCATCGCCGTAGCAGCCCAGAGGCTTGGCGGGGAAGAAGCTGGTGGACGTCGCCAGGCCGATCGAGCCAACTTTGCGGCCCTTGTAGGTAGCGCCGAAGCTCTGGGCCGCGTCGCACAGCACCCACATGCCTTCACGCTGGCACACGGCCTCGATGGCATCGTAGTCGGCAGGCAGCCCGAAAAGATCGACCGGGATCACGCCGACAGGCTTCAGACCGAGGGCCTTTGCCGTCTTGATGCCAGCCTCGAGGCTGGCGATGTCCATGTTGAAGGTATCTTCGCGAACGTCGACGAAGATCGGCGTCGCGCCGGTCCATGCCACCACTTCGGCCGTCGCGGCGAAGGTGAAGGTGGGGCAGATCACGGCATCGCCCGGCTGCACGCCTTTCGCCATCAGCACGAAGCCGAGGGCGTCCGTGCCGTTGGCGCAGGAAACCACATGTTTGGCACCTGTGAAGGCGGCAAGATCGGCCTCCAGAGTCTTCACTTCGGGGCCCATGATGTAGCCGCCGTGGTTGATGACCCGCAGAACGGCCTCATCGACGGCGGAGCCCAGGCGCTTGCGCTGTGCCGCAAGGTCGATGAAAGCAATCGGATCAGTCATCACGCAATCTCCTCAAGTTTGTCGGGACCGACCTCGCGATAGCGGCGACCGGTTTCAGGGCAGACTAAATCGGGGCCGAGCTTGGCACCCGCATGGCTCATCCAGCCGATGCGCTTGGCGGGGACGCCAGCCATCAATGCAAAGGCGGGGACATCTTTGGCAACCACGGCACCGGCTGCGATGAACGCATACTCGCCGAGAGTGTGGCCGCAGACGATGGTGGCATTCGCGCCGATCGAGGCACCGCGCTTGACCAGCGTGGGCCTGTACTCTGATTTGCGTGCAATCTCCGAGCGCGGATTGTTCACGTTGGTGAAGACGCAGGAGGGACCGCAGAACACCCCGTCTTCCAGAGTCACCCCTTCATAAACCGAGACATTGTTCTGGATCTTGACGTTGTTCCCGACCGTCACCTTCGGCCCGATCACGACATTCTGGCCGACATTGACATTCTTCCCAAGCGTCACATTCCCGAGAATATGGCTGAAGTGCCAGATCTTGCTGCCTTCGCCTATCTCGACACCGGGGTCGACATAGGCTGATTCATGGATCGTGACGCCGGGATAATCCTTGGCCACGCGCGGCTTTGCGCCAAGTATGGGAGCTGCAGCAGGTGCTTGTGCTCCATTAGAGCGGCCCGTGCGCAGAGCATCGGCAGCGCGGGCCAGTACCGATAGAACCCGCAGGCCTTCGCGGCCATCCGTACGCGGTGTCGCGCCACTGCGCACGCAATCGATGAAATGCTGGCATTCCTGCTTCAAAGGCTCGTCCTGAGGAACCGAGACAGGAACTGCGTCTGCCTTCACAGGCACGGGCATGTTGTCCTTCCACTCCACCTTGTGCGGATAGAGAAGGAGTTTGCGATCCCAGACTTCACCATCATCGAAGACGGCCATGGCATCCGAGCCCACGACCACGAGCTTCTGTTCCTTGAAGGGGTGGAGCCAGGACACGAACACGTGCGCCCGCTCGCCGCCTGGGAAGCTGAGGTGAGTTGTGGTCACGTCGGCAATGGCATCATGCAGGTAATAGCCGCCAACGGCCTCCACCTTTTCCGGCTCGCTACCGATCAGAGACAAGATCATGGAAAGATCGTGCGGCGCGAAGGACCACAAAATATCCTCTTCGCGGCGGATCTTTCCAAGATTCAGGCGGTTCGAATAGACGTATTGAAGGCGGCCGAGTTTGCCCTCGCGGACCAGTCGCTTCAGTTCAAGAAAGACCGGGTGGTACTGAAGCAGATGGCCGACCATGAGGCGGCGGTCCAGACGCTCGGCGAGTGCGCAGAGCTCCTTTGCTTCATCCACTTCGAGAGACAGAGGCTTCTCAACGAAGACATGCTTCCCAGCTTCAAGGGCGCGCTTGGCAAGGGAATAGTGCAGAGCGGCGGGAGCCGCGATTGCAACCGCATGAACATTCTTGTCGACAAGGGCTTCTTCGAAGCTGAGAGCCCGTCCGCCATGCTTTGCGATCAGTCCCTCGACCGTTGGCTGATGAGCGTCGACGAGGGCTTCCAAGGCACCGAGTTCGGCGAAGTTGCGGACGAGGTTCTTGCCCCAGTATCCGCAGCCGACAACCGCCACCCGCACATCGCTTCCCATGATTACTCGACCTTATCTATCCGTTGTAATGATTTTCAGATCAGGCCTTGATGACCCGACCCTCTGGGATGCCGGCTTTAGCGCAGGCATTCCGGGTATCGACGACGACCTTGGCGTGATCCACAACGAGCTTGTAGTCGACATTGTCGTGATCGGTGGCAATGAGGACTGCGTCATAAGCAGCAAGCGTCGCCGCATCGAGGGCGGTCGACCGGCGGCCGGCGAGTTCGGCATGCTCGCGGGTCATGGGGATCACAGGGATGTAAGGGTCGAAGTAATCGACATGGGCGCCGCGAGCCTCGATCAGCTCGATGAGCTTCAAGGACGGGCTTTCGCGCATGTCGTCCACGTTCTTCTTATAGGCAATGCCGAGCATCAGGATCTTGGATCCCGTGAAGGCCTTGCCGCTCCTGTCGACTGCTTCCGCGAGCTTGTTCACCACGTAATAGGGCATACGGGTATTGATCTGGCCCGCAAGCTCGATGAACCGGGTCGCGATGTCGTATTCGCGCGCCTTCCAGGTGAGATAGAACGGATCGATCGGAATGCAGTGTCCGCCGAGACCCGGCCCCGGATAGAACGGCATGAAGCCGAAGGGCTTGGTTTTGGCGGCGTCGATCACCTCCCACACGTCGATGCCCATGGCGGCATAGACCACCTTCAGCTCGTTCACGAGGGCGATGTTCACGGCCCGGAAGATGTTTTCGGTAAGCTTCACCGCCTCTGCCGTAGCGGAAGAGGAGACCGGCACCGTTTTGACAACAAGCCGGCTGTAAAGGGCGTCTGCCACGGCCAGGGCATCCGGTCCATCGCCACCGACCACCTTCGGAATTGTCGATGTGCCGAAATCGGGATTGCCGGGATCCTCGCGCTCCGGTGAGAAGGCCAGGAAGAAATCCTCGCCGCTCTTCAGGCCCGTTGACTCGAAAATCGGCTTGAGGATCTCGTCCGTAGTTCCCGGATAAGTGGTGGATTCGAGAACGATCAGCTGTCCCTTGCGCAGGCGCGGCGCGATGGCGCGGGCAGTGTTCTCCACATAGGACAGGTCCGGCTCACGGTGCTTCGTGAGAGGAGTCGGGACGCAGATCAGAATCGCGTCCGGCTCACTCAGACGAGAAAAGTCCGCAGTGGCCTCGAACTTACCACTCTGCACGGCCTCGGAAATGGCCTCGGAAGAGATGTGTTTAATGAAGCTCTTGCCCTGATTGATCTGATCCACGCGCGGGGAATCGATGTCAAAGCCGAGGACGTTAAAGCCGGCCTTTGCAGCGGTCAGGGCCAGCGGAATACCAACATAACCCAAGCCCACAATTCCAACGACCGCTGTGCGATCCTGCATAGCCCGCTCGAGGCGAACGGCGATATCCGAAATCGTATTACCTTGTAGCATGAAGTGTATCCCTGTAGCAGGGCAGGCGTTTCCCACGAATGGAGCAAATGGTCAACATTTCTGATTGCCGCGGAACGAACCTGAGAGCTCATTGAAAAAGAGCATTAGGCGCGTCTTGCAGGGTATATATAAATATTGAAATAGATTTTATTCTTATAAAGCAGAGGTTGAAGTAAAATAATTTATATATATTACGTATATATCTTATTGAAACTTAAAATTCTTCCATTGATTGCTCGTCAAATACTGTTCCGCTGGCGATTTGTTTCTCTTTGATGGCCTCCAATTGTTCTGGGGAGAGATTTACCCCTGGAATAAACGGAGCATAGGGCCTTACTGCTGGTAGAAGCGCAGCCGCTTGGACGAGAGACCCGAAGAAGCTGCCAACCAAGGCTAGGTATGAGCGCAGCAATGTGAAGACGATGAAGATCTCTCCAAGGTCAAATGTCGCAATATTAAATTCATGGGCGAATAAAATAAAAACAGCGAATAATAGGCTAAATATGAGAGGCGTGAAGCTGAAATAAGAAGATATAAATATCCTATTGAGATAAGCTTTGAAGTATTTTCCTAATTCATCTGTTGCTTCTTTTGAAGCGTTCAGCTTCCATTCGGAGACGATCCTGGAATGTTTAAACATTCCAGTAGTCGAGTCGGCCATCTTAATATTGAAAGTCCTCATAATCAGGTAGAGGCCACTGGAACAGCAGAGAATTAATCCAACGCCGGCAAGTCCATAGTGATGCGGAATGAGTATGAGGAGGCCAATAAGATTGGCGAAGAGCACGCAGACAATGCTGACGGTTCTCATACTGATTGTTGCAATGCGCCCATAATAATTCGATGCCCGGGGAATGTTTCCCCCAGCGTACTTGGCATTCGGCGCAGATCTGAGCATCTCCGCGAACCAGCGTTCCTGATCAACAGTAACCTTGGCCTCGATAAATGTTTGGCCGATTCTTGAGATCAGAGCGATCAAAGAGAAGGCGATGGCCAGAGAAATCGCAAAAGTCTTATTTTGAACAAAAAAGCTGAACTGTGGACGGTGCTTCAGTCCCATAACATCGAAGCCAAAGTACAGCGCGATCATAGTCGAGAAGCCGATCGTCGATCCGATCAAGGCTATCCCGGCAAGAGCATGAAGCGCCACGTTGAATTTATTATTGACAGCTGTCGCAAGGAACAGAGTGCGGTCGCGTGTTTTCATCGGGGGCCTGTTTCAATATGAGCCGACGCTTACCAGCTTGCATTTTGAGCTACAATAGTGGTTCAAGTGCAGGCGCCTCTCAATACATTCCCGAAAAGGGCCGTCAGAGCCGAAGTGCGGCTTCGCATCGAGCCCCAGTCGCATGAGGAAAAAGGTATTTATCTGAGTGGCTTAAGGGTGGCATGTTCTGGCCGGGGTAGATAGCGTGCGAGTTTTTCAGGGTATGACAGGATCGGCAGGCCAACCGGCGGCTCTTGCAAAAGGGCTGCGGCATTATGGCGTGGCCGCACAAAGTGTCATAATTGGAGATAATAAATTCTCTTACGGAGCCGATCAGAAGGTTGACAGCGCAATAACGGACTGGGTTTCAGTCGGCAGATATTTGACTGGCATTGTCGATGAATTCGACATCTTCCATCTTCATATGCGGCCTTTTTTCTATTGGCATCCCAACAAATTTTATTTCCCAGCTCTGCTGGACCTTCTTGTTTTAAAAGCGGCAGGCAAGAGGATCTGCTTTCATTTCCGCGGAAGTGAAGTCAGAAGGGCTTCGCTTTTCCGTGCGGAAAACAAGTTCCACTATGTGGACGAGGATCCGGAGCGTCTTTTCAAGAAGTTTAGAGAGCCTTCGCAGGACATTTACATCAACTACATTTCCGCTGTGGCAGACAGGGTCTTCGTGACCGATCCCGAGCTGCAAAGCTATGTGCCTGGTAGCGTCATCATACCACGATACTTTGAGCTGCCTGAAACATTTGAGGCAAGGCCTCTGAGGGATAAGAATCCTGTTGTGCTCCATGCTCCTTCTCGACGGGGTGTGAAAGGAACAGAATTCGTTCTGTCGGCCGTTGAACAACTGAGACGCGAAGGTTTAAAATTTGAATTCAGAATGGTGGAAGGCACCTCCAACGCTGAGATACTAGAGGCTATCGCAGACGCCGATATCCTCGTGGATCAGCTCAGAATTGGGTGGTATGGCGTCTTAGCCGTGGAAGGCTTCGCCTTAGGTCGGTCGGTCATCTCATATATTCGCCCTGACCTTGTCGGTGCATTCGGCGACCGCGGCATGCCTGTTGGCAATGCCGACCCTGAGACCCTGATAGGGATCCTCCGCGAGCATATCGAAAATCCTGGGCTTAGAGAGGCAAATGCTCGAGCGGGGCGGGAGTGGTTTCAAAAGACCCACAGCACACAAGCCGTGATCGAGCCCCTTCTAGAGCACTACCAGGATATCATGCACTCGCCAAAGCCGGTTGATGCGCGAGGCGTTCAGAAGTTTTTCGAGCACCAGGCTTCCCTGAGAGACGAGACTTCCTGGCTGCCATCTTTGCCTCTCTCTGCAAGCATGGGACTGAAAAAATTTAAATATCTTAGCGAGACAGAAGGTTTCGATACAGCAGCAAAGACACTATTCCGATATCTCCGAAGGACCATATTCTGATTTGATGTAGACGCAATTGCGACGTGATCTAATAGGTCGTGTGCAAGAGAAAGTTAAAGCGGTGTCTTAAGTTTGCTGCATGGTAGGTCTAAAACAAAGCAGAGGTACATTTCAGCCAGCATCTGAAGGCGCATAACCGTAGGCTGCTCCTAAAAGCAGCGAAGGCGTTGCTCCGTTGCATATTGAGCACTTATCAACTCAGATAAGGCAAGTGTCGTTGTCATGAAAAGGCTGTCAAAACAAGGGCGAGGCCATCTCACTGTGACGACGATTGCGCCTAAACCTTGGATGAGTTGATGCGGGACCTGTGTTTATGGCCTCTATCTGAGCAGGCTTCCTCTACAGTTCAATCCGATTGTTACCCCCCTTGTGATCATGTTTGATAATTAAGAAGCTGGCGAGTGGCTGATGAGCCAATAACGGCTAGCGCATCCACGATGCTGAGACCCGGAATAAACGGGAAAGCCTGCGTCTCATACGGCACTGGACGATAGGATCTAACCTCAAGTGCGATGCCGGCTCCCTCGAATTTCTCCCGATTTTGATAATTCTCTCCGCCAGGTCCTGAGAGATAAGATGTCCCTCCAAGCTTCTTGACCAACTGAATCAGGCGATCATCTCCCGTTGCTTCGACGTTCAGATCGGAGCTGAGCACCAATCTTGATTGAGCTCCAACGGCCTTGGCAATAGATCTCAACAATCCAGTATTCAAAGTACATAGGTTATCATGGGGCGTTTCTAGAGTAGGTCTGATAATATCGAGCATTTCCGTGTAGAAGCGTGCTTTTCCATATACCTGATAGAGCGTTTTCAGGTGCTTTTCGCGAAACAAGGGTTGAGCAATTGCGACGCGGTTAATGGCTGGGCGTCCCGGCTTGGACACTGGTACGGAAAACCACTGGTCAGTGGTTCCATTGCGTATCTTTGTTCTAGTGACAAAGCTCTGCCCGCCTGGAATATCGGCATCATCAAGTATAACAAAGACATCGCAGTTGAGCATCTTCGTGAAAAAGCCGCACCAGGGTAAATAGTTGGGCTGATGAATCGCAACCTTCATGGTTCATCCCTTCGACAGCTTGCCGATATGGCTTCTATGATCATGTTCTAGGAGAGGGTAGCTACAGATAAGTTTAGGCGCTCACGTAGGCGCGTAATCCGCCAGATATGTTGAGAATTCCTAAGTGGGCATGCTCTTGAACATGCTTAGGGCCTGCTCGGCGATGTACGAGACGTCAGCATCGCTCATAGACGGGTAAATTGGTAGACATAAGATCCTTTCCGCGAAATCTGTAGTATTTGGAAGGTGGGTCCCGCGGATCCCCTCCTTTATATGGAGGGGCTCTAGAACACCAAATCCACAATAGATGTTGGCCTCTGCTAGCTTCTGCTTCAAGTAATCCCGGGCCTGTTGGGTCGGCAGCAAAATAGGATACTTCAGAAAACCTGATTGCTCTGAGAATGCAAAATTCGTTTGTATCCCTGGTGTGTCACGAAAACATTCTGCATAGACTCTGCCAAGCCTTTTGCGCTTGGCAATAAATCCTGCGAGCTTTTGTAGTTGGGAGTTGCCCAAAGCAGCGTTTAAGTTAGTCAAGTGGTAATTGTATCCAACCGGCTCATATCCTCGGCGCGCGCCATAATATGTCAGCCGCTTTGCGGTATCGTAGGCCGCTCTATCTTCGGTGACGACCATGCCCGCATCTCCACAAGTGATCATCTTTGTCGAATAGAAGGAAGCCACTGCGTGAGATGTATAAGAGCCCAATTGTTTGCCATTATACTCGACTCCTAATCCTTGGGCGATATCCTCGACAACATTCTCCCTGCCGAAGTGATTTGCCACGGCGTCTACATCAGATGGGAAACCAAAGTGATATGGAAGGATTATCAATCGTGTCTTTTTTGAATAGACACGGCTAATTGTTTCCAATGTGATGTTAAAACTGTTGTGCCCAATATCGGCGAATACGGGAGTGGCGCCCACTAGTTTTATTGGGTAAAGTACTGATGGGCAGCAGTAGCTTGGAATGATGACTTCATCATCAGCTTTTATACTGAGCGCTTGCAGAAGAATATGAATTGCTGAGAAGCCATTAACTGTTGCCTGCCCATGAGGCTTATTCAAAAATTTTGATATCTGTCCTTCGAATGCGCGGACGTAGTCTCCTTCTTCGAGGTGCCCGGAACGGAGCGCCTCAACAACGGTTGCCACATCGTCGTCGTCGATCATTGGTCTGGCTGACGAGAACTTCTTCATCTAATTGTGGGCTCCAGATAGAGATCGTTGCTTCGAATGATCTTAGCTGGGTTACCATACACGATGACACCTGCAGGCACTGACTTCAGGACAACGCTGCCAGCCCCTACAACACTGCCTGAGCCAACGACAACGCCATCGATCAAGACTGAGCCTGCGCCAAGATAACAATCATCATCAACTCTTACGCCACCGGCTATCGTAACACCGGGAGCAATATTTACATTATCTCCAAGGACCGAATCGTGCTCAATGGCGGTGTTGGAGAAAACTATACAGCCGCTACCTAGAGTTACTTTACTGTGTAGGCAGGTGTTGGGGCAGATGATATTTCCCACTCCCATCTTAACGGAGGTTGCAACCGATGCATCTTTCGATACTGCATTTAAGCTAAGCAAATTCCGTTGCTTTAAATCTTGGATGAGTCTTCGCCTTAGAGACATGTTGCGCAAGGCAGCGATGGCGACAAAAATGCCGCTCTCGTCGCTATCCTTATATTGCGCGACTGCACCTAACCATGTGGGGTCGTCCGTTGCGCGGTCATCATAGTAACCGCGGAATATGTGATCAGTAAGAATTTCTCGAATTGGCTGAAATAGTCCGCCTCGCCCGATAATAGAATAGGATGCTTGGCTCATCTTCGTCTCTTTGCCTTGCTGTTCGTGTTCAGTAAGAGACAGCCCGCACGATCTCGAACACCTCGGCCAAAGGCGATCCTACCTGCACTCCACGGAACGTTAGCTGCGACCGCAGAAAGTCCCGATTGAAGTAGGGGCGACCCTTCTGGGAGTTGTAACAGTTTAAAGCAGCGGCCTTTGCTTCAAGATGCCTCTCTTCGATGATAGAAAAGAAGCTAGTCGTAAATACAATATTGTTCCATGGAAGCTCGTAGCTCAGGATTGTCTTCTGTTTGAAGGCGCGCAATGCTTCTACATGAACGGTGGAGTGATCCTGATGAAGATCCGTTCCAGAGGGGACCAGAATGACGTCGGGATTCAACTCGCTTCTCAACTTCAGCATGTCATCGAGAATGTCCTGCCGACGTTCTGAAAAGCGTCGGACACGGTAGTCGAGAATTCTCAAATCGTCGGCCGTTATACCCAAAGCACCCGTTGCCGCTCTGACTTCTTGCTCAAGGATATTCGAGGGCCAGCCGCCAGGAACAGAGTCCTGGCAGGTTGAAAAGGCCACATAAACGACCCGGCTTCCCTGTTCTTTCCATTTTGCGATGGAGGCGCCAGCCCCAAGCTCCCCATCGTCCGTGTGGGGGGCGAGGACCAAAATCGTTTTGTTATCTAGCAACTGAAAGGCTCCCGTAGATTTCGATCAGGCGCTGAGTTTGCACTTCCCAGCTATAAGACTGCGCAATTTGCGACCAATCGACCGAGTCGAAGTATCCTTGCTTTCGCAGTGTCACGGCTTCTTCTATGGCCGCTGCCATTTGCTCAGGGGTAGTCATCTCTCGGGAGATTCCTGCGCCGGTTGCCATTACGAACTGCCTCATCTCGGTCAGATCGCCCACAAGAATCGGGACATGAGCGAATACTGCATCAAAGAGTTTGTTCGGAAGCGCGAGGTCATAGGATAGGCAGACATTCTGGGCCGGATTGATGAAGAGATCCGCATCTGAGATCAAGGCTGGAACTTCGTTCGGCGCGACAGAAGGGACCAAGTGTATCCTAGAGGCTGTGCTGCTTTGGCTAGCAACTTCAAGCAGTTCGGCGTCCTTGTCCTGCCGCCGGGGTCCTAGGATGGCTACATGGTAATTTTGCGGCAAGTGCTCTAAGCTTTTGACTAAGATCTCAAGCCCCCGGCCGAAAGTTACAGCGCCTGTGTAGACGATCAGAACCGTCTCTTGAGGAACGCCTGTTTTTTCCTTCAAGCCAGATCTATTCGTTAGGTCGCCACGCCATACTGATGGGCTATTGAGAACAACGGCCGGGCGAGGAATGTTATACGAGCGCGCAAGAGCATCGGCGATACCATCGCTTACAGTAATCACATGATCGACCTTACGGATATACCGCCATTCGATGAGCTGATCTGCGATATTCTTAACAAAATTGTACTCTTTGTTGCGATGCATCTCAAACTCGTGAGAGTCATAAATGACACGCGCGTGAGGAGCATGCTTATCTCTGTACCTAATAGCGGCGGGTAAAGTATATAGATCGTTGGCGTGAATAATATCTGGCTTGAACTCTTTCATGTAAGGCGATGTTGATATATAATAATCAATATACTTTCCAAATGGGCCTATGTATTTCTTATAGAAACTATGTTTCTTTCTTGTTTTTTCATAATACTTAATTTGATGGCGCTCATAGGTGGCGTCGATTCTCTGAATGGTCTTGAGGTAATTTTCCTCTCTACGAAGATGATACTGGCTTCGCTTGATACGAGCCCATTGCGTTGCGATAGCCAAAAGCTTTTTCGAAAGGGATGGCTGGTCCGAAAGACCTTGCAGCAAACTGTCGTGAGTTACCGCATATTGGCGTGCCAGTTCCGCAAGGGCGAGCCCTTTATAGAGGCGGAACTTTCTCTTTTTTCTAGCTTTCGACTGCTTGCCGAGCTTGTAGAGATTGCGAAGGATGCACAGGCGATAGCTTAAGTGGATGAAAGGCGCGCGCACCAAGCCAGGATCAGAGTAGGTATGCTCGGCATTCTTCTTCGTGATTCCAAGAATGCCGACTGAATAGCCGCCGCTCCGAAGTGCGGCTGCGGTCTTCTTTACCCTTGTATCGTGGTCGACTGAGTTAGCGACCAGAAGCAAAACCCGTTGCCCTTCGGCTTCGGAGGGATAGGTTTGGATCGCCCCCGGCGGCAATTCGGGAGAGAGGCTTTGGAGAGAGCGCTCTGTTCCAAATATGAAACGCTCAATTCGTCCTTTTGCTCTGCCAGAAAGCGAACGGGTTTGCTTGGGTGCAGCCACCGTACCGTCTGTGTCAGAATTTAAGAACAAAGAAGACATTGAGTACCTTCAGTTGTGTCTGATCCGCCCCTCGAAGGAAGCGCCGCTATGGGCGGGCAACTTACTTGATGCCTCGCGAGCGTGTTCAAAAGGAGGGTCAGGATGTTATCACATATAGCATAGAATCGAAAGGGTATGTGTTACATCATCGAGGCAAATAAACAATCGGTATCTTTTTGTAATAGAAATGTTATTTGCCCAGGCTGCCACTTTAGGTAGCCGCATCTGTATTTGAGCGTCTTATAAGACGTTGCGGAATGACTTTCAGAGGCCTGAGGCCGAACTCATCAGAAGAACTATAATCGCCAGTTGCTTGTGGCTGGGCATAGTGCTGCAAAAATCAGCCATTGATAACGGAGTAGCTGAGTTTGAGAGCGAGCATGGCCTTGTTTGGGAAGCGGGCATGGCCTTTCTTTATCTCAACCATCCAAGACATCTAGCTGATCTTGATGGTTGACCGCGAGCAAGTTGGTTTTCGATATCAACTCAATGCCCAGCGAATATCTCCGAGGAGCTGGTGCACGGAAGATCTTTCGAGAGGTCTGCAAGCATGTCCTCATCGACCGCGCTGGTGGCAAGTTAACCGCCGAGGTCATCCGCATACTTGATTACTAGATGTACTCTCTTCATAGCAAGGATGGTCTCTCGTTCAGGTGCCGTGCCTTACACTTCGACCAATGGCTGGCTCTGTAATCGAATAATGGCCTATAGATGATAGTTATGTTGTAACTATCAGGGGCTAGGCATGGACGATGGCGACAAACGTATTCTGCCCGTCATTCTCTGTGGCGGTTCAGGGACGCGGCTCTGGCCTGCTTCCCGGGATAGCATGCCTAAGCAATTCATTGACCTGCTGGATGACCATTCCACATTTCAGGCTTCTCTTAAGCGCGTCGTAGCCTCTGACGTTTTTCAACCTCCCGTCGTCATCGCCGGCAACGACGTTCGTTTCATTGTCGCGGAGCAGCTGGTGCAGATCGGCGTTGAGGCCGATATCGTCCTTGAACCCATCCAGCGCGAGTCCGCTGCGGCCATTGCCGTCGCCACCCTCCATGCTGCCCGGCGCGATCCCAGCACGGTTCTTCTCGTCCTTCCTGCCGATCACGTGATTGACGATCCTACGGCTTTTGTCGCGTCATGTAGGGCGGCTCTGGAGCCAGCGCGCCAGGGCCACATCATGACCTTGGGCGTGGCCCCACAATATCCCGCAACCGGTTATGGTTATATCCAGCCTGGTCAGCGGATCGAAGGCACGGATGTATTTCGTGTCGACCGCTTTGTCGAGAAACCGGACGCTGCAGCGGCGCAGATTTATATTGACCAAGGTTTCCTCTGGAACAGTGGTAACTTCCTGTTCCGTGCCGACGTGATGATGGAGGAACTGGAGCGGTTCGAGCCCGCGATCCTTGCAGCGGCCAGGGGAGCTCTCGAAGCTGCGGCGATGGATCTCGACTTCATTCGTCTGAATGAAGAAGCCTTCATCAAGGCTCCAAAGACTTCGATTGATTTCGCCGTCATGGAGCGGACCGCGCGTGCGGGCGTGCTGCCGGTTTCGTTCTCCTGGTCGGATGTCGGAACCTGGGGAGCCTTGTGGGAGGGTTCGGTGCGGGATGAGGCCGGCAATGCCCTGCGCGGCAATGTCGAAGTCGTCGAAGCTCGCAACAGCCTTGTTCACAGTGATGACATCCTTACCACGGTGGTCGGGCTCGATGATGTGATCGTCGTCGCCAAGCCCGATGCGGTGCTGGTAACCTCGCGCAGCCGTTCCGAGATGGTGAAGAACCTTGTGTCCTCCATGCGCGCGAAGGAGCGCCCCGAGACCCGCGAACATATCCGCGTCTACCGCCCATGGGGCTGGTACCAGCGCACGGATCGGGGCTCCCGCTTCCAGGTGAAGCGCATCATGGTCAAGCCAGGCGGGCGCCTTTCGCTTCAGAAGCATCATCACCGCGCCGAGCATTGGGTAGTCGTAAAGGGCACGGCCGAGGTCACCGTGAACGAGACCGTCTCGCTCGTGCATGAGAACGAGTCTGTTTATATCCCGATCGGCTCCCTGCATCGCCTCGCCAATCCAGGCCTCATTCCGCTTGAGGTGATCGAGGTTCAGGTCGGCAGCTATACGGGCGAGGACGATATCGTCCGCGTCGAGGATGCATATGGTCGCTGAACAGGCTTCGTCCGGTTCCTGTAATAATCGGGATAATTCGGGACCTTAGGCAGCTTGCGGCGGGTCGAGTTCGATCGCCATCGAGAATTCGCGGCTTTCACCGGCAGGGATCATGACGATGCCCGGCTTGTCGGCCAACTCCCCCTTGAAGCCTACGGGATCGGCATAGCCTTGCCAGGGCTCGATGCAGACATAGCCCGCGCCCGGCTTCGTCCAGACACCCAGATGCGGCATGTGCGGGAAGGACACGGTGATGGATCGGTGGCCCGGGACGCCATAGCGGACCTTACGGCTCGCCAGTTCGCTCCACACGAGCGCCCCGTCTTGAAAGAGGCTGTCGCGGAGCGCCAGGCGGTCGCCACTTACCGGGGTCGGACGCGAGGCTTCTCCGATCAGGCCATCCGATAGCAAGTGGAGGGAGGCCGCCTCCGGCTTCTCGAAACGGATCTCGTGTTCATCGCGCTCGCCGCCATAGGGCAGGGGCCAGCGCAGGGCGGGGTGGAAACCGAACGAGACCGGAATGGGCCGATCTTCAGGATTCAGGATCGAGGCCGAGAAGACCAGCCGCGGCCCTTCGAGCCGGTAAGCCATGTCGAACCTGAAATCGAAGGGGTAGAGTTCCCGTGTCTCATCGCTTGCGCTCAGGCGCAGGCGGCAGCTCTCGGCCCCTGCATCCACGATTTCGAAGAGCGATGTACGGGCAAAGCCGTGCTGCTTCATGGAATAGGGGCGCCCCTCGACCAGAGCCCGATCGTCGCGCAACCGGCCGACGATCGGGAAGAGCAGGGGAGACCGTCCTGTCCAGAACGCCGGATCGCCATCCCAGAGCAGGTCGCGGCCCTGCTCGTCGCACAAGGCGGTCAATTCCGCGCCATGCGTGGAAATTTGAGCCTTCAGCTGGGTGTTGGATAGGGTGATCGTCATTAATGGCTCCCAATTGGGGGCTGTATCCCTGCATATTGAAGGGAGAGGTCAGCTGCGACGGGACGTCGCCAGTTGGTTTAGCGGCTCAAGCCACCGAGGCAAGGCGCATCGACTGAACACTGCCTCACGTTTTCCCATCACAGCGTCGTGAGTGAGCTCTAGCGTCTGGAGAAGCTCAACCAGACGGTGGCATGCCGTCGTGCTTATGCTTTTGTCTGGCTTGGGGCACAGCAGGCCCTCAAGCGCTCCGCCCCACCTGAAACCGAAGCGAAAGCCTGCTGAAAATGTCGCAGAGGGATAAATGGGGATAAAGTTAATGACAGGCTGAAACAATTTTAAATTGAAATGCCCAAGAAATATGCTCGCAGTAATGGATAAGGCTGCGATTACTATGCATTAAAGCATCGAGCGTTTGCAGAAATGTCGGTTCCTAGGAAAGTCTGCCGCAAAACTTAACGGAACCGCGCATTCAGCTCTTTTCGGCCCAGCTTCAATTTAAGCCGACTGAATGCCCAGCTTACGTTTGGGACTTGCATTACAATGTAACGTTACGGATAATAGAGTTACATAGGTGTAATTTTTCTCTCCGGAGCAGTCTCATGGCCACGACCCCCAGCTGGATGTCCCAATTCGTCATCAAGGATCAGAGTGGGGTGGAGCAGACCGGCAATTTGCTCGATATCAAGAAGCAGGCCGACGGAAGCTATCTGGCTTTCTGGAATAACAACACTGGTGGTCTTTTCAGTCTGAAGCTGAATGCCGATGGAAGCGCGGCAGGTCCCATCAAAACCCTGCTGACTGAAGGTTTTTACAGCGACTTTGAGCTCCTTACTTTAGCGAATGGCCAATACGTCATCTTGGCCAATTTGTTCAACAATACTAAGGCTGCTCTCCGCTACGATATCAATGGGAATCTCCTGGGCCCCTTGCAGTCCGTGCATGGCGCGTCATTCACGTCTACGAATAGCGGCCATGATGTCACCCTACTGTCCTCGGGGCGCTTCGTCGTCAGCGCCAATGGGCGAGATTACATCTACAATGCAGATGGCAGTTTCTACCGGCAATCGGTGGCAATAGGCGTGGGTGCGAGGGATAACCCGGTCACGAACGATCTGGGCGGGGGGAAGTTCGTCACGATCTATCAGGAAAATAACCAGCTTCGGCTCTCTTTCCGTAAGGAAGTTGATGGATCCTCCTATGGGCCTGGTGACACGATCTACATCCCTACTGGATTCAACGCTAACTATAACGCCAAGACGCTCAGTGACGGAAAGCTGCTCGTCGTCTGGTACGACAACACATCGAAAAGCATTGTTGGACGCACTTACGACGCGGATGGAAATGCCGGGACGTTGACGACCTTCGCCACTCCGACGAGCTTCACTGGTGGTCCCGGCTACGGAGTGCAGCTTGAAGTGCTGGCCGGTGGCAAGTTCGTTATCGGCTACACGAATGCAGGCACCCATATATCGCAGGTGTTCTTCAACTCAGGTGCTGTTGCGAGCGACCCCACCCCCACGACCAATTCCAAGGCCCTGGTCTATCTGGGCGACGGCTTGTACGCTGTCGGCAACAGCAGCCTCGGCTCGCTCCACATTACCATTTACGACAACTCTACCACCGGGAAGAACGAGGGGCCCTCTACAGCCTTTCCTGATCATCAGCATGTTGGAACAATCCACAACGATACGCTGGATGGCGGCGGCGGCCACGACAAGCTTTATGGCGGTAGGGGCAGCGATATCCTCAAGGGCGGCGACGGCAACGACACCCTTAATGCCGGCGACGATCTTGGCACCGACAGAAATACCCTGATGGGCGGTGACGGCGCTGACCATCATGTCGGCGGCGCAGGTGTCGATACCGTTTCTTACGATGACTACAAAAAGGGTGAGGCCACAACGGATGGCCTGGTCATTCATCTTGAGGCGCCAGGGCTTAACACCGGCTATGCCCTGGGCGATACGTACAAGAACGTCGAAATCCTCCTCGCGTCAGAGCACAACGATGTGATCGTGAATGGCCGCGATGACGGTACTTATTTCAAGACGATTCAGGGCGGTGCTGGCAGCGACACGATTACAGGTGGAGCTATTCGTTCGACGCTTGAGGGCGGAACTGGCAACGACAAGCTCACTGCTGGTGCAGTTGGCGATAAGCTGTTCGGTGATGCCGGCAGCGACACGATGATCGGCGGCGCCGGTGGCGACACATTCGAAGGCGGCGACGACGCCGGCATCGACCTCGTCACTTATGCCAATTCGGCTACTCCCATTAAAGTCTACATGGCGCCGACTGCTGGGCAGACCAATAGCGGCGGCGCTGCCGGCGACGTTCTCATCGGCATCGAGCACATCATCGGCACCGACGGGCGGGATGAGATTGGCGGCGACAGCCGAGCCAATACGCTCGATGGCGGTAAGGGCGACGACACGCTCATCGGCGGCCTAGGCTCCGATACCTATGTGATCGACGGCGTCGGCGACGTGATCAACGAAACCGGCACGGATATCGATACTGTTATCATCACCGGTACGAACTGGGCCGGCAATGGCCTCGACGGTACGGGTGGTTTTGTTCTCTCCGAAGGTCGCAACGATCTTGAAATCCTGAAGCTCGATGACAGCGCTCAGGCGCGCGGTATCCAGGGCAACAGCGTTGGCCAGACGCTCATCGGCAACCGGCATCTCAACATCCTCAACGCAGGTGGCGGCAACGATACGCTCGATGGCGGCGGCCCTCTTGGCGACTACGATGCGGCTGGCGACACGCTGATCGGCGGCACCGGTGATGACACATATTACATTCGTCACAATGCTGATCGGGTTCAGGAGGACTCGGCTTCCGGCGGTGGCATGGATACGGCATTCGTCTACAGCGCGTATTTCAAGCTCGACGACAATCAGGGTCTCGAGCAAATTGTCGTTCACGACGATAACAAGCTCCCCGGCGTGCACATCGTCGGCAACAATCTGGCCAACACCATCGTCGGCAAGGGCGGCAACGACACGCTCGAAGCCGGTTCGCCTGCAGCGAGCGGAACCGACATCCTGATCGGCGGCACAGGCGATGACACTTATGTGATCAGCGATGCAACCAGGGTGCTGATTCAAGAGAAAGCTGGCGCTGGCGAAGGCAGCGATACCATCAAGATCGTCAACTCCTCGCAGACCACCTTCAGCATGGTGACGCTCGGAGCAGCGAACGTCGAGAATCTCGAAGCGGGCGTGGGCACCGGCAAGGTCACACTCATCGGCAATACCGGTTCCAACATCATCACCGGTAACACCCTCGAGAATACCCTCGACGGCGGCGGCGGCGTGGATACGCTCCGTGGCGGCGAAGGGAACGACACGTATTATATCTACGACAACACCAACACGATCGATGAGTCAGGCGATAAGGATGGCGACGACCTCGATACCGTCGTTCTGAAGGGCGATTTCTGGGGCGTGTCCGTTACCAGCCACACTCTGGCTGGCAGGGTCGATACGCTCGATGGCAGCGAGATCACCCGCAACATGACGTTGACCGGAAACAGCCTTGCCAACCTGATCAAGGGCGGCAGCGGCAAGAACACCCTCGATGGTGCCGGCGGCAGAGACACGCTCAGCGGCGGCGCTGGTGCCGACACGTATTATGTCGACTCCGATGATTCCATCACTGGCGAAGCTGCAGGAGATGGTCCAGACGAATTCGACACCGTCATCGTACGGAATTTCTTCACGCTCGGCGCCGGACAGCATATCGAGCTGCTGAAGGCCGACGACCTTCTGACGAGCGTCTCCATCACCGGTAACGACAAGGTGCAGGAGATCAGGGGCACGGGCGGCGCGGACGTGCTCGGCGGCGGTAAGAACACCGATCTGACAAAGGGCGACACGCTCGATGGCGGCGGTGGCAGCGATACCTACATCATTTCCAACGAGAAGGACGTAATTCGCGACAGCGGCGGCACTATGGACGTCGTGGAGCTGTCGTCGAAGCTGACGTCCTCGACCGACACCTTCAAGTATCAGCTCGGCAAGGACAGCCTCGGCAATGATCTCGACATCGAGGTTATGAGAGTCGCGGCCGGCGCCGATCTTCACGGCTACCACCTCATCGGCAACACGAAAAAGCAGAGCATTTTTGGCGGTGCCAAGAACGATACGCTGGAAGACGGCGGCGGAACCGGGGCCGATACCCTCGTCGGTGGTGACGGCGTCGATATCTACAAGGTCGGCAATTCCGAGACGGTCATTTCCGACGCCAATGGCGACAAGGTCTATGCTTCGACCCATTACGACCTGAGCAAGCAGGCCGCTGGCTCGAACATCTCGCTTCTTCAGGCGGAGACCGTTGAAGGTGGCATCACGGATTTCAAGCTCACCGGCAACGACGCCAGCAACTCCATCGTGGGTGCGGAGGGCAACGACACCCTCGACGGCGGCGCCAATGGTACCGACGTGCTCCAGGGCAATCAGGGCAATGATCGCTACATCGTCCGCAACCTCTCCAAGACGACCCTGATCGAGGATGGCGACGGCGGCAACGACACCGTCATTCTGATGGACGGAAGCGTCAAGAACTATACCCTGCAGGACCACTTCGAGAACCTCGAAGCGGGCGCCGGCACGGGCGCGATCAACCTGACCGGCAACACGGCAGCCAACCAGATCACGGGTAACGCACGCGCCAACATTCTCGACGGCGGCGCCGGCAACGATACCCTCGACGGCGGCGGCAGCACAGGCGCGGCCGATATTCTCAAGGGCGGCACGGGCAACGATCTCTACAAGATCCGTACCTCAGCCGATATCATCGTCGAAGGAGCGACGAAGGCAGACGGCGATAACGACGTCGCTGAAGTCTATGGACGCTTTTATCGTCTGGCCAACGATGTCGGCATCGAAGTCCTGCAGGCGAAGGATTACCTTGATGCTGACGGAAACCCCGTTGACCTGAATGGCGATGGGCGTGACGGTAGCTGGCTGATCGGCAACAATCTGGGTGGTACCCTTCTGGGCGGCAATTTTGCCGACACCCTCGATGGCGGTAAGGGACATGACGGAATCGGCCACACGCTGCGCGGTGGCGAGGGCAACGACGTCTATATTATCCGCAGCCGCTTCGATGATGTTAAAGATGAGGGTTCGAGCAAAGGTGACGTCGCTTATGTCTATACCTCGACTTTCGAGGATACCAATCAGCGAGACGCTTTCATCGCCGATCTATATAATAAGTACGGCATCGATAACGTAATAGTTGACGATTTCAGCTTCAATACCCCACCGGATGTTCCTGTCGTTAAGAGCGTCGTGGAGTCTATCGACGAGGGCGTGGCTCCGTTCGGTGCGATCGCGCAGGTGGAAGCTGGCGACGCGGATGGAGACTCAGTCACCTATCGCCTCGAGAACACCCATGGCCGCTTCAGGATCGATGATTCAGGCACCATCACGATGTTTGGCGCCGCGGATTACGAGGCTACCACCGGCCTGATCAAGGTGACCGAGGATGGAGTCGAGAAGAAATATTACGAACTCAAGGTTTATGCGAAAGATAGCAAGGGAGATGAATCGCCCCCTGCGACTGTTCGCATCTACATCAACAACATCGATAACAGGCCTGGCGCTCCAGTCTTGAAATCGGCTGTTGCTACCGTGAAAGAGAATGCCACCTCGTCCATGGTGGCTTCTTTCAAGGCATTCGACGAAGAGGGCGATACGCTCTCCTATCATCTGGAGAAAGACTACGGCGGCATCTTCCAGCTCAGCACGAACATCAATGGCGAGATCGTCGTCTCTCTGGCGTCGGGTGTCGACTTCGAGACCCATCCGGACCTGCTGCCCGATGGAGACCGGAAGTACTTCGAACTGACGATCTACGCGAAGGAGACCAAGGCCGGCGGTCTCACCTCGCCCTCCAAGACTATTCGCGTCTATATCGACGACGTGGACGAGAAGCCGTTTGATCCGGAAATCAAGTCGGTCAAGACGATCAACGAGAACGTGGCTCCGACTGAAGCGGTTGCGGTGGTCGAGGCCAAGGATCCGGAACGCAAGGCGGTCACCTACAGGCTGGTTGATACCTTCGACGGTCTTTTCTCCATTGACGGGAACGGCAACATCTTCATGACCCGTGAGGTCAATTTCGAGGATGCAACGCTTCGCCTGACGCCGGAAGGCGTCCTGAAATACTTCAATCTTCAGGTCATTGCTGAAGATCCCATGGGGCATCCTTCGAACCCGAAACAGGTCAAGATTTACATCAACGATGTGAACGAAGGCCCCTCCAGGCCCGACGTCGTGATGACCCCAATTTCGGTCGACGAGAACACCAAGGAGCCCACAGTGGTGGCCCAGGTCGGCAACTCGGTCGATCCGGAAGGCAAGGCTATCCGTTACGCTCTGAAGAACACCTATGGAGAGCTGTTCGAGGTCAACGCCTCGGGCCAGATCATCCTGAAGGGCGAGGTGAACTTCGATAAGCATCCGGACCTGCTCCCTGGGGAAGGCGGCAAGAAGTACTTCCTGCTGCAGGTGGTTGCCCTCGATCCAGAGAACAACGAATCTTCTGTGCGCGAGGTCCAGGTCTTCATCAACGACGTGAATGAAGCACCGGACGCGCCCGAGGTCGTGATGGATCCGATCTCGGTCGACGAGAACACCAAGGAGCCCACAGTGGTGGCCCAGGTCGGCAACTCGGTCGATCCGGAAGGCAAGGCTGTCCATTACGGTCTGAAGAACACCTATGGTGGTCTATTCGAGGTCAACGCCTCGGGCCAGATCATCCTGAAGGGCGAGGTGAACTTCGAAAAGCATCCGGACCTGCTCCCTGGGGAAGGCGGCAAGAAGTACTTCCTGCTGGAGGTGGTTGCCCTCGATCCGGACAACAACGAGTCCACATCGATCGAGATTCGGGTCTTCATCAACGATGTGAATGAGGCGCCGGAAGCGCCTGTGATCCTGGCTCAACGCGACTCCGTAAGCGAGAACACCGAGTCGAGTGTCGCCGAGATCGAGGCATTCGATCCTGAAGGAACTTACGTCACCTATCATCTGGAAGATGATTTCGGTGGCCTCTTCTGGCTGGATAGCAGCGAGCTCATTATCAACAATGCCAACTTCGAGAACCTTCCAGCCGGCTATAAGCAGATCATCGACGAGCACGGAGTGGTGAAGCGCTACTTCGAGGTCAAAGTCTATGCGATGTCTGAAGGGAAGCGGGGCCCGTCGACGACTGTCACCATCTTCATCGACAATGAAGATGAAGCGCCATCCAATCCTGTGATCGAGAGGCTTGAGGCCATCTTCGAGAACACCGAGGGCAGCCATGTGGTCGCCGATGTCGGTGGCTCGATCGATCCGGAAGGGGACGCTTTCGATTATGAACTGGCCGACACTTTCGGCGGTAGGTTCTCTATCGATAAGGACACGGGTGAGATCACCATGCATGGCCCCGTGGATTACGAATCCACGACAGCCGGCATGACCAACGGAACCGATGAAGTCACGGGCAAGCCGATCAAGTACTTTGCGCTGCGGGTGATTGCACGCGACGAGAACGGCAACGCGTTCGGCGAGACCATCGTCAAGATCGTCATCAAGGACATCAGCGGTGCGCCGGTGAAGCCGGTCGTCCTCGAGTCTCTGTCTTCCGTGGCCGAGAACACCAAGGACGTCGTCATCGCCAAGGTGAAATCCTATGACGACGAAGGCGATACTTTCCGGTACCGCCTGGCCGACGACAAGGGCGGCAAGTTCACAATCGATCCCGCGACAGGTGAGATCAGGCTCGTCAAGGCCTTCAACTATGAAGGCGACGGCGATCTGGTCGATGTCTGGGATGCTGTTTCCGGCACCATGCGCAAGGGTTTCGTGCTGAGCGTCTTTGCGCTGGAGACGAAGGCTGGCGGCAAGGCTTCGGAGTTCACGGAGATCGTGATCTTCGCAGACAACCTGGACGGCTCGCCCCATGCCATCAAGCTGAACGATAAAACATCGCTCAATGTTGCGGAGAATACGACAGGTATCATCGGCGAACTCACCGCTGTCGACGACGAAGGTGCCGCGATCACCACGTACACCATCACCGGCGGCAACGACGGCGATATCTTCGAGGTCTATTCTGATGGCGGAAAGTTCTACATCCGCGTGAGGGCTGACAAGGAGCTCGATTACGAGAAGCTGGCCAGCAAGGTCTTCAATCTCAAGATCACGGCTACCGCGGGCGGCGTGACCTCTCCTGAAGAGACCATCACGATCACCATCGACAATGTTAACGAGAAGCCTCACCTGACGACGAAGTCGACGGCGGTCACTCTCAACGAGCGTATGGGTGTCGGCTCCATCGTGGCGAACTTCGGTGTCGAGGACAGCGACGGTGATGACGGCTTCGTCTATGAGATCACGGGTCTGCCGCCTGAGCTGGCCGGTATCTTCAGGGTCGATTCCGCCAAGAAGCAGATCCTGGTGAACAATGCCGAGCTGATGAAAGTGCCGCTGGAAGGTCGCACCTTCACCATGAAGCTGGTGGTCAAGGACAAGGGCGGAACGGGCGCCTATCTGCAGGACGAACTCGACTTCACCATCACCATCAACGATGAATCCGTGGGCAACACGGCTCCTCACACCGTTGAACTGAACGATGCGACAACCGTCACGGTGCTCGAGAACACGAAGATCATCGGCGAGCTGACGGCTGAGGACGATGAAGGCAACGTCATCATCGATTACGTCATCGAAAGCGGTAATATCGGCAATATCTTTGAGGTCTATTCCGAAGGCGGCAGGTTCTTCCTGCGGGTCAAGGCCGATAAGGTGCTCGACTACGAGGCCCTGCCGGACGACAAGAAGTTCTTCAAGCTGATGATCAAGGCGAAGGACTCGGTCGGTCTCTTCGGCGCGGCTCAGGAGATCACGATCAACGTCGAGAACGAGAACGAGGGTCCGACCGCTCCGATTTACTCGGGCAAGCCGACGGTTGCCGAGAACACCACCATCGATCAGCTCCCCGAAGCCGAAAAGTTGCTTGTGCTGGTCGGCGGTTCCAGGGATCCGGAGGGCAGGGCTGTCACCTATGCTTTCGCGGATGGTGGCAATCCGGGCGGTCTCTTCACGATCACCGACGACGGTCGGATTTACCTGGCTCCCGACAAGACGCTGGATCGCGAAGCCGCAGGCCTCGGCGAGGATCCGGACGGTGGCAGGTATTACACCGTGATGGTCATCGCGCGGGATGCCGGAGGCCTTCCCTCGAAACCCACGGCCGTCAAGATCTATGTCACGGACGTCAACGAGGCGCCTGAACTGACCTCGTCGACGACGACGGTCACCATCAACGAGAGAATGGTGTCCGGCGATATCGTGGCGCGCTTCGGTGTCAGGGATGTTGATGCTGCCGATGATGGCTTCGTTTATTCGATCACTGGTCTGCCGGCTGATCTGGAAGGTGCCTTCAGGGTCGATGCGGCCACAAAGCAGATCGTTGTCGATAATGCTGCGTTGCTGAGAGTCCCGCTCGAGGGCCGTACCTTCAAGCTCACTCTTGTCGTCAAGGACAAGCACGGATCCAGCGTTTCCTTGCAGGACGAGCTGGAGTTCACCATCACCATCAATGATGAGACGGTGGGCAACACGGCTCCTCACGGCATCGAGCTGAACCACGCGACGAGCGTGGATGTTCTCGAGAATGCGAAGGGCATCATCGGTGAGCTGAGAGCCACCGACGACGAGCGCAATGCGATTACCGATTTCGTTATCGAAAGCGGCAACGACGGCGATATCTTCGAGATTCATTCAGAGGACGGAAAGTTCTATATCCGCGTGAAGGCCGACAAGCTCCTCGACTACGAGGCGCTGGCTGCGGACAAGAAGTTCTTCAAGCTGATGATCAAGGCGAAGGACTCTGTTGGCCTCTTCGGCGCTGCCGAGGAGATCACCATCAACGTCGGAAATGAGAACGAAGGCCCGACCGCGCCGACCTACACCGGCAAGCCGACGATTGCTGAGAACCTCAGCAGCGGAGACGTGCTGGTGCAGCTCACAGGCTCGGAAGATCCTGAGAAGCTGGGCGTGACCTACGGTTTCGCGGAGGGTGGCAACCCAGGCGACCTGTTCATGATCACCGATACCGGCCAGATCATGCTCGCGCCCGGCAAGAAGCTGAACTTCGAAGCCGAGGGCCTGGGTACCGACGATGATGGCGGTAAGTTCTATACGGTGAAGGTCGTTGCGAAGGATCCGGACGGCAATGCCTCGTCCGTGACCGACGTGAAGATCTATGTCACCGACGTGAACGAAGAGCCTGAACTGACGACGGGCAGCACCACGGTCGCAATCAACGAGAACGCGATCAAGGGCGATGTCCTGGCGAGCTTCGAAGTGAAGGACGTCGACGCGTCCGAGGACTTCGTGTTCACCATCGAAGGCCTGCCGGCCGATCTGGCGGATGCGTTCGAGGTCGACCGGGACACCATGACGATCAAGGTGAAGAACCCCGAGCTGCTCAAGGTGGCAGCAGGTGGGCGCACCTTCACGCTGAAGCTCGTTGTCAAGGACAAGGGCGGCGCAGCCCCCGACACCCTGACCGACGAGATCACCTTCGATGTCACCATCAACGACGTGGCAGGTCTCAACGAGAAGCCGACAGTCACGAACGATGCAGTTGACATCGACGTCAATCACGATGCGACCGATCCGGTGGCTCCGTTCGGCAGCGTGCGCTTCACGGATGACCGCTTTGGCGGTGACGAGTTCACGGTCAGGATCACCGTAAGTGACCGGACCCTGGGCGACATCATCGTACCGGCAGGCGTGGCAGGCTCCTACGATCCGGCCACCGGCATCTACACGGTCACCGGCACGCTGGCCGATGTCGAAGCTGCTGTTCAGGCCCTGCTTTATGATCCGGCGAACCGTGATCCGTCGATCCCAGGCACTGTCCGGACCACATTCACGATCACGATTGTGGATGCTGGAGGAGCAACGGCGACCAACACCGACGAGATCGCGGTCGACTCGATCGTGCCGGATGCTCCGAATCGTTCGCCTGCTGATCCGAGCCGTGTTGTTGAGATTGCGGAAGGGACTTTGGGCGATGTTGTGACGCTGGCGCTCAAGGACGATGACGAGGAGACGATCACTTACAAGTTCAAGTGGTCGGACAACTCGCTGCACGACACCA
>NZ_JAKUCN010000004.1 GCF_022808595.1 Microvirga solisilvae | reverse complement strand
CTTGGCGCCGATGAAGGTCTGGCCGTTCTTGGGCTGGATGCTCTGCATGCGGTGAACGCCCGCCTCGAGCCAGAACGTCGCCCCTTCCGGCGCCGAGTTCACAACCGACTGAATGTTCGTGCCAACAGATATACGAATCGCGCCAGCAGGCATCGTCGACGAAACGTCTGAAGTATACGGCATAGATAGCCCCTTAGGAAAATATAGATTTATTATCTATTTGAGGATGAGATTTATTCTGGAAGGTCTTTGATAAAATACAGGCAGTGCTTTCTATTGTTTAGAAAGTCCTTTCTTTCGAAAACTATGATTTCAACGCAGGGAGAGATTTAAATAAAATAACTTGTCTCTTACGAAATACACTTAAGAGGTATGGGAGGCTTGCCCGGCGAGTATGGCGACAATGTGACATCTGCCGTAACGATATCAAACATAAATTCAAGCAAAGTGCGAGAGCTGGAGGCTTTTGCCAGTGATCACCACAGAGATCGGCGAAGACCAGGCTTATAAATTTTCCAACAAAAGCAGAACGATGCACGAACGATTCAACTTCATTTCTAAAGAGGGGCAAATCCGGCCCCCTCCAAACGAATAGTTTTATTATATTCTGTACCTATAAGGCGAATTAGTCTGCAAATAGGCAAATTTCATTTGCATGTGCTTTCACGGGCAATCCAAGCTATGAACTAAGGCTCGGAAGGTGGCTCATCGCCGAAGACCGAACGGCCACCATAAGCGTGCGAGTTCTTTCGTTCATCAGCCATGAGATCATCGAACTCCGCCCCTGTTGCAAAGCGCTCGAGTGTGCGTGCTTGAGCGTCCAAACGCTTCAAGGCAAACAACTCATCCTGCTGTCCGAGTTTTGCCTTCTGCACAGCGGATTTCAGAACTTGGATCGTTTGATCATAAACGCGCAGCGGCACTGGAAACGGATGCCTGTCCTTGCCGCCATGCGCATAAGAGAAACGTGCAGGATCACTAAAGCGGCAGGGCGTGCCATGAATCACCTCCGCTACCATGGCGAGCGCTTCTACTGTCCTCGCGCCCACGCCAGGCGTCAGCAGAAGATCCGAAAAATCTTCAGGGCCTCGCTCGGCTGCTGCTGCAAGCGTTCCGTGCAATCGGCGAAGGACCACATCCTTGGAACGCACATCATGATGCTCCGGCATCACGAGATGCGGCAACAAGGGCTGTGAGTGGGTAGCGACCTCACTCTCCTTCTCGGTCAACGCCACGAACTTCCGGGCAATGCCGTCCGGACCCAATGTGTCCAACATTTCGATCTGCGCGAGGCGAGAAGATTTCGCCCGATGATCCGTCAGGTTGACGATCATTCCCTGCCCGATCCCATCGATGCCGCTATGCGGCTCGTCGACGAAACTCTTGAGACCTTCGGACAGCCAATGATAGCGGCGCGCTTGCCGGCGCGCATCGTTCATGCCTTGCTGAACCACGGCCCATTTCCCGTCATCCGTGACGATGAAACCATGCAGGTAGAGATCGAATCCATCCTGGATCGCGGCGCTGTCGACCTTCGCGACCAAGCGGCTGGCCTTTGCAAGAGCATCACCGTCGAACCCTACGCGTTCTCCTATGAGGGCAAGTTCTTGAGGCGTTTGTCGCGAGTGCCGCCCTCGTCCGCCGCAGACATGGATGCCCAACTCCTTCGACAAGGGCGTCAGCCCGCGCTTGAGGGCACCGATCACGCTGGTCGTGATCCCCGACGAGTGCCAATCCATCCCCATGACGGCACCAAAAGACTGGAACCAGAAGGGATGAGCCAGACGGCGCAAGAGCTCGTCGCGCCCATAATGATGCACGATGGCTTCGCTCATCACGGCGCCCAGACGCGTCATGCGGTCGGCCAGCCATTTCGGGACATGGCCGCTATGGAGAGGAAGGTCCGCGCTTCCTGCTTTTCTCGCCATCTTAAAAAGCCTTCTCAGGCATTGGACAGATCAAGCGTGCTTTCGCGCCCGAGCGCCTGATAATTCTTGCTGAGCCATGTCCGAGCAGAAGCCCGGCCGAGATCCTTCAATTTCTTGAAGAACTCCCACCGCGCGTCAAGTCGAGACGAGGCGGCATAAACATCGAGTTCCGATCCACCGTGAATGCGGTGCATCAGTACGCGTTTGTATTCATCCGTCGAGAGCTTGCCCTCATCGATCAACCGTCGAACAAAGTCGATGGCCCTGAGCTCATAGAGAAGGTTGGCGTTGAAAGTGATCTCGGTCAGCCTGCTGCGGATTTCCTCAGCCGTCCGTGGAGTTACTTGGCGTTCAACCGGGTTGATCTGAACGAGCAGAATATCGTCCGCCTCGGTTTCGTAGAACAGAGGAAACAGAGCCGGGTTTCCCGTATATCCCCCATCCCAGTAGGGCTCGCCATCGATCTCCACTGCCTTGAAAATCGTCGGCAGGCACGCGGATGCAAGAACATGATCTACCGTCAGTTCAGGCGCCGTGAAAACATGGATCTTTCCGGTCCAGACATTCGTCGCCGAGACGAAGAGCTTGGTATCCCTGCAGGCGCGGACACGCTCGAAATTGATCATCTCATTGAGAGCATCCCTCAACGGATTGATGTCGAGTGGGTTCAAATCATACGGGCTTGTAAGATTCGAGAAGGCGCCACCCCAGAGGCTCGTCGATGCATGAGCCCCGCTCCAGTAATTCAGGAAATGATCGAAGAGTGAGCGTTGGACGGGAGAAAGGGAGCCGTCGAGGCTGACCCGCTTCCAGAACTTGCGAAGCTGCTCGCGGGCGCCATCCCTGCCTCCCTCAAGCCAGCCCTCCACAAGGACGACGGCATTCATGGCGCCTGCGCTCGCGCCGGTGATGGCTTCGATGGCGAGTCTGCCATCCTCAAGCAGATAATCCAGAACGCCCCAGGTGAACGCGCCATGTGCGCCTCCGCCCTGCAATGCCAGATTGACGTTCTTTTCGGCTCGAGGGCCGACCATGCCGAGCATTCTGCTGGGAACTTTCGCTGCACGCCCGGTCATCCCGCCTCCATCAGATGAATCTGACAAAGGACTTAGCACAATTCAGGGCAAGGCGGAGGAAGCCTGCGACAATTTAAGCATGGGAGAACGGATCTCGCCATCCTTTACCACGAGGAAGAGCACAGCAAAGAAATCAGCTCAGGCGCTTGATATCCGCAAGGACAGCGCGCGCCGCGTTGTGACCGGGCGCACCCGTAACACCGCCACCGGGATGCGTTCCTGCACCGCACATGTAAAGACCTTTGATCGGAGCACGATAATCCGCATGACCCAGCATCGGCCTCGCACTGAAGAGCTGATCCAGCGTCAAGGCTCCGTGGAAGATATCGCCGCCGACAAGGCCGAATGTACGTTCCAGATCGAGCGGGCTCATGATCTGCCGTCCGACAACGCTTTCCTTGAACCCAGGGGCATAACGATCGACGGTCGCGATCATGAGGTCGGCGACCTCCTCGCGGTGATCGTCCCAGGAGCGCCCATCGGACAAAACCGGTTGCACGTGTTGGCAGAACAGGCTCGCCACATGCGCACCCTTGGGCGCAAGGCTGTCATCGAGAGTCGATGGAATCAGCATCTCGACGATAGGCTCTCGGCTCCAGCCGAAATGCTTCGCGTCGTCATAGGCGCGATCCATATAGGCGAGTGAGGGAGCGATGATGATGCCGGCCGTGTGATGATCGGCGACCTCGCGCCCGGGCAGAGCCGTGAAGCTCGGAAGCTGCGAGAGCGCCACATTCATGCGGAACGTACCGGAGCCCGATTTCCAGCGGCGCATGCGATGCAGGAAGTCCGCAGGCAGGGCATCTTCCGGTACGAGCTGGTCGAAAAGCAATTTCGGATGAACGTTGCCCGCCACTGCGCGGGAGCGGATCGTGCGTCCATCCTTCAGGACGATACCGGCTGCCCTTCCCTTCTCCACGATGACTTCACGCACCGGCGCATCGGTCTCGATCTCGACGCCCTTCTCGCGCGCCGCCTTCGCCATGGCCTGTGTGATCGCCCCCATGCCGCCGATGGCATGTCCCCAGGCGCCCTTTTTTCCATTCACCTCGCCGAAGACATGATGAAGCAGCACATAGGCCGTGTTGGGCGTATAGGGACTTGCAAAATTTCCAACGACGGCATCGAATCCGAAGGCCGCCTTCACCGGCTCCGATTCAAACCAACCATCGAGATAATCACCCGCCGATTTCGCGAAGAGATCGAGCAGAGCCCGCCGGTTCGCCATGGAGAGGCCGCGCAGGCGGCTGCCTGTGAGAAGCGCGCGCCAACCTTCCGAAAAAGCCGCGCGCCAGCCGCCTGCGACCAGATTCGGGGGCTGCTGGAGCACAAGATCGCGCAAGACATCCGCGATGGCATCGATCTCGTTCGAGTAGGCGTCATAGCGCTCCGCGTCCCTGGCGCTGAAGCGCGCGATCTCGGAGCGGGTCACGCCTTCGCCGACCTTGAGATATTGATCACCCGGTAGAGGGAGAAAATTCGAGAGACGCCGCTCGACGACCTTCAGCCCATGACGAGGGAGATCCATATCGCGAATGATCTTGGGGTTGAGAAGGCTCACCGTGTAGGAAGCGACGGAATTGCGGAAGCCGGGATGGAATTCCTCCGTCACGGCCGCGCCGCCCACGACGGAACGCTGCTCGAACACCTTCACTTTGTATCCGGCGGACGCCAGGTAATAGGCGCAAACCAGCCCGTTATGCCCTGCCCCGATAATGACGACGTCGCAATCGTGTGCCACTCCAGATTCCCCATTTGGCATTCTATTTGATGCCTGAACCTAGATCAGGGCACTCTCTGGCTCAAGAAGGCTCAATTGCGCTGCCACAGAGAACGTTGAGCGTCTCGAGCAGCGGATGCATAAAGCGCCAAGCCCGGTCGGCTCTTTGGCATCGTGACTGCTCAGGGCCGCTCCCAGGCTCCAGACTCTTCCGAGCGCCGAAGAGCATCGAGAATCCGCAGGTTCTGAAGGGCGTCGCTCCAGTCATAGGCCAAGCTCTCCTCACCTCGGATCGCCCGGCTGAAAGCCTCCCCCTGAAGCTGATACTGGTCGATGACGGGAAACTCGATGGCCCGGGCAGATCCCCCTCCGTGAACGGATCCATCATCCACGAAAATGCGGACAGGTCTGTCCGGCGGAGCGTTGAAGGGAATCTCGATTTCGATACGCCCCTTCGAGCCCAGGACCTGAATGCGCTGGAATGGCACGGCCTGCGTTGAAACCGTGAAGGTCAATTGCCGGCCTTGCTCGAAATCCATCAGCGCGCTCGCCGTACGGTCCACTCCGAACGCGGGATCGCGGTCAATCATGGTGATCACGCGTGCTGGTTCAGCATCGAAAAAGTACCGTCCTGCGACGACAGCATAGCATCCGATATCCAGAAGGCCGCCTCCACCGATATCCGCCTTGTTGCGAATATTGGCTGGATCGACATTGAAATAGGAAAATGCCACCTGGATCGCCTTCACCTCGCCAATGTCGCCGCGTCGGATCAAGTCCCGCGCATGCTGCCATTGCGGGTGATGGCGCACCATGAAGGCTTCCGCGACAAGAACGTGGGAGGCTACCCTCTGAATCTCCGCGGCTTCAGATGCGGTGATGGCAATCGGCTTCTCGCAGAGAACATGCTTGCCTGCCGCAGCAGCGGCAAGAGCCATCGGCACATGCAGATGATTGGGAAGTGGAATGTAGATCGCCTCGATTTCCGGATCTGACAGCAACGCCTCGTATGATCCATAAGCCTTACGAATTCCAAGATCATCAGCCATGGCTCGTGCGGATGCCTCATCGCGCGAGGCCACGGCGGCGACATCGCACAGAGAACTTTTGATCATTCCCGGCACGACCTTCGTGCGGCCGATCTTCGCCGTGCTCAATATTCCCCAACGAACGGGTTGCATGTCGATCCTCCCAGGTTTTTCTAGTGCGAGACGAGATGCGGCTTTCCCCTACCCTGCCGCGATGCTTTTCTCGTGCCGTCTGGAATCGCGCGTGTCGTATCGCGCTCCAACAGCTCTAAGGGCAGTCGGATATTCCAGTCTCCAGGCTGCATCTGCTTATGAATCATCTTCAAAAGCACCGCGGCGCCCTTGCGTCCCAGATCATGAAGCGGCTGGCGAAAAGTTGTCAGAGTCGGCTCCACATAATCGGCGAACTCGATTCCGTCGAAGCCGATCACCGATACATCCTCCGGCACGCGAACACCGGCGGCCCTTACAACCTTGATGAATCCGATCGCGCTCTCATCTGACGTGGCATAGACTCCTGTTGGCCTGTCTTTCAACTTCAGGAAGGCCTCGGCCGCTGCGACACCTGCCGAGAACACGAACCGCCCGTCCCATTTCACGAAATCTTTTTCGGAAAGCCCAGCCTCGGCAATGCCCTCCAGAAATCCCGCAAGTCGCTCCGCAGCGATGATATTGGAGGGCGGTCCGGCGATGTATCCGAGGCGCCTATGTCCCAGTTGCACGAGATACTCGACAGCTGCACGTGAGGCTTCACGATCCTGAACGACGACATTCGGAATCTTGTCATCGTCAATTGCCGCACACATCGCCACCATAGGGAGGCCGGCCTCGCGCATCGTCCTCTTGTTGCCCTCCGGAATACGGCCGTTCATGAGAATGACGCCATCGACTTGCCGCGACAGGGCAAGCTCCACATAGCGTGCTTCCCTATCTTCACAATTGTCGAGACTTCCGATCACGAGCCCATAGCCTGATTGCGTGAGCTCTTCATCGATGCCGCGCAGGATCTGGGCGAAGACGGGGTTCGCCAGATTGGGAACGACGACCAGAGCAGTCATCGTCCGGCGCTTGCGCAGGTTTCGCGCCACGCTGTTGGGGGTATACCCACATTGCCTCACCGCCTCCAGCACGAGGTCGCGGGTTTTCTGCCTGACCTTGTCGGGGCTGGCCAACACACGGCTCACGGTGGCCGTCGAAACGCCTGCGATCCGAGCCACATCGGCGATCCGCACTTCCTTGGGCGAGCGCCACCCCTTCCGGCTCATGAGAAATTCTCCCTGGACTCCAACAAGATATCGACCTTGCAATTATAGATCATAGTTCCGTTTACGTAGCGTCTTGACTTATTCAAAAAGTCCTTACAACTTATATCTCAAGATGTAATCGATTACAAAAATCGATACAACGCTTCTGGGAGGAAGCCATGCGCCTGAAAAAACGCATTTCTGCGTATACCCTTGCTTTTGCCTTCGCTTCGACCACTGCAGCATTTGCCCAGCAAAAGGCCGAGGTTCTCCATTGGTGGACGTCCGCCGGTGAATCCGCCTCGGTCAAGGTCTTTGCCGACCAGTTCACGAAAGCCGGCGGCACCTGGGTGGACAATGCCATTGCCGGCGGCGCCAATGCCCGCACGGCCGGCATCAACCGCATGGTGGGCGGCAACCCGCCGACCATGATGCAGTTCAACACCGGCAAGCAGTTCGACGAGTTGGTGAGCAACGAGCTGGTGCGCGATGTCGAGCAGCAGGCGAAAGCCGGCAAATGGCGCGAGCTGATGCCCAAGCCCATCGTCGATGCGACCGTGCGCAACGGCAAGTTCTATGCCGTGCCGGTGAACATCCACGGCCAGAACTGGATGTTCTATAACACCAAGGTTTTCGCGGATGCCGGGCTCGAGGTTCCCAAGACCTTCCCTGAACTCGTTGCCACCGGTGAGAAGCTGAAGGCCAAGGGTGTGATCCCGATTGCCCTGGGCGGCCAGCCCAACTGGGAGCACAACCTCTTCCGCGCCGTGGTCGTCGGACATGGCGGCGCTGATATGTTCCGCAAACTCTACGGCGCCAGGGATCAGGCCACCGTCAAGAGCTCCAAGTTCAAGGAAACCGTCGAACTCTTCGGCAAGATGCGCGCGCTCGTCGATCCGGGCAGCCCCGGCCGCAACTGGAACGACGCGACTGCTCTGGTCATCACCAACAAGGCCGCCATGCATTTCAATGGCGACTGGGCGAAAGGTGAGTTCATTGCCGCCGGTCAGACCGCAGGCAAGGAATATGGCTGCGCCCTCGTCGGTGAAGGCGGCGGCAAGCTTGTGATCGGCGGCGACGTGTTCGTCTTCCCGGTCACCAAGGACAAGGCCCAGACCGCAACGCAGGACAAGCTGATCGAAGTGCTGCTCGATCCGACCAGCCAGATCGAATTCAACAAGAAGAAGGGTTCGATCCCGGTGCGGATGGATGTGGACGTGTCGTCCATGGACACCTGCGCCCAGAAGTCCCACGCTGTTCTGAAGGATCCCGCCAACCAGGTGGAAGCGATGGAAATGCTGAGCACGCCGAACTTCTCCGGCGCGATGCAGGATGCCGTCACCCAATACTGGAACAACGCCAACATGACGGCCGACGCCTTCATCGAGAAGATCCTCGGCGCGATGCGTGACGCAAGCTGATGAGAAACGGCCCGCCCCCTGCGGGGCTCGGGGCGGGCCGTCCTTCGCTGAACCCGGCTTTCTCACGAGGCATTCTCGATGTCGACCGTTTCACTCCGCGCTCCGAGCATAAGCCCAGCCACAGCCCCTCCCCGCCGCCGGCTTCTCACACGGTTGCCCGCGGCCTTCGCGCTCCTGCCGACAGCGCTGATCGTTCTCATCGTCTATATCGGCTGCATGCTCTGGACGGTGCGGCTGTCCTTCACGAGTTCCACTCTGCTGCCGAAGCTCGACTGGGTCGGCCTTGCGCAATACAGCCGCCTCTTTGCCAATGACCGCTTTCTCACATCTGCCGAGAACATCGTCATCTTCGGCTTCCTGTTCATTTCCGGCTGCCTGATCCTCGGATTTCTTCTGGCCGTCTTCATCGACCAGAACGTGCGCGGCGAAGGCCTCTTCCGTACGCTCTTTCTCTATCCCTATGCCATGTCCTTCGTCGTCACCGGCGTCGCCTGGCAGTGGTTCCTCAATCCCGGCCTCGGCCTCCAGAAGCTCGTGCGCGACATGGGTTTCCCGAACTTCACCTTCGACTGGCTCGTCAATCAGGACATGGCGATCTACACCATCGTCATCGCAGGCCTGTGGCACGGTTCGGGCCTGACGATGGCGATCCTGCTCGCGGGATTGCGCGGGGTGGATAACGACCTCTGGAAGGCGGCGCGCGTCGACGGCGTGCCCACCTGGCGGGTCTATGCCTCGATCATCCTGCCCCTGCTGCGCCCCATGATCGTGACCGCAACCGTGCTTCTCGCGACCGGCGTCGTGAAGCTCTACGATCTCGTCGTCGCCATGACTCTCGGCGGCCCCGGCATCGCCACGGAGGTACCTGCGAAGTTCGTGATGGACCATCTCTTCGAGCGCAACAACATCGCGCTCGGCACGGCAGCCGCCACGATCATGCTCGTTGCCGTCATCTCCATCCTCGCGCCCTGGGTCTACATGAAATACGTTCGCCGCGAAGGGAGGCATGCATGAGTGATGTGATCCCTCAGGGGCGTCGGCCGCGCCATCTCACGCCAGCGCGCATCGGCGTCTATGCCTTTCTGATCACCGCGGCACTCTTCTTCCTGCTGCCGCTCTGGATCATGGTGGTCACTTCTCTCAAGCCCATGGATGAAATCCGGCTGGGCAACATCATCGCCTGGCCGCAGGCGCTCACCTTCGAGGCCTGGACCAAGGCTTGGTCTTCTGCCTGTACCGGCCTTGAATGCAACGGCATCAGCGTCGGTTTCTGGAACTCGGTGCGCATCCTCATCCCGTCCGTGATCTGCTCGATCATCGTCGGCGCGGTCAACGGCTACGCCCTCTCCTTCTGGCGGGTGAAGGGAGCCAATATCCTGTTCGGCGTTCTGCTGCTGGGTGCCTTCATCCCCTATCAGGTTTTCCTATACCCGCTAGTGCGAATCTTCTCGATGACGGGTGTCTACAATTCGCTCCTCTGCATCGTGATCGTGCATGTCATCTTCGGCCTGCCGACAATGACTCTGCTCTTCCGTAACTATTATGCGAGCCTGCCGATCGAATTGTTCAAGGCCGCGCGCATCGATGGCGGCGGGTTCTGGACGATCTTCTTCCGCGTGATGCTGCCCATGTCCACGCCGATGCTGGTGGTGGCCACGATCCTGCAGGTCACCGGCATCTGGAACGACTTCATCTTCGGCCTCACCTTCGCAGGCCGAGAAAACCTGCCAATGACGGTGCAGCTCAACAACATTGTGCATTCGACGCAAGGCGAGCGCGCCTACAACGTGGACATGGCGGCCACCATGCTCGCCGCCTTGGTTCCTCTCGTCGTCTATTTCGTCTCCGGACGCTGGTTCGTGCGCGGCATCGCCGCCGGCGCAGTGAAGGGTTAAGACCATGTCGACTGTTTCCGTTCGTGACGTCACCGTCTCCTTCGAATCCTTCCGTGTGTTCGATGGGCTCTCGCTTGATATCAATGAAGGCGAGTTCATCGTTCTTCTCGGTCCCTCGGGATGCGGAAAATCGACCCTGCTCAACGCCATTGCCGGCCTTCTCGATGTAGCCTCCGGGCAGATCTGGATCGACGGAAAGAACGTGACCTGGGAGGAGCCGAAGGATCGCGGCATCGCGATGGTCTTCCAATCCTATGCCCTCTATCCGCGCATGAGCGTGCGCGAGAACATGTCCTTTGGATTGAAGATGGCGAAGACGCCGAAGCCGGAAATCGAAAAACGCGTTGCCCAGGCGGCGGAGCTTCTGCAGATCACGCATCTTCTCGACCGCAAGCCGGACCAGCTCTCGGGCGGACAGCGCCAGCGCGTCGCCATTGGTCGGGCGCTGGTGCGCGACGCCGCCGTCTTCCTGTTCGACGAGCCGCTCTCCAATCTCGATGCCAAGCTCAGGAACGAATTGCGCGTCGAGATCAAGCGTCTGCATGCCAAGCTCGGCAAGACCACCATGGTCTATGTGACCCATGACCAGATCGAGGCCATGACGCTCGCCGACCGCATCGTCGTTCTCAAAGATCAGCAAATCCAGCAGATCGGCAGCCCCGACGAGATCTATCGCCGCCCTGCCAATCTCTTCGTCGCCGGCTTCGTCGGCTCCCCGCAGATGAACTTCATCAAGGGCAGGATCGAGGTGACCGGCAGCGGACATGAATTCGTGTCGGGCAAGCGCCGTCTGCCGTTAGCAGGTTACCATTTTACCCTTTCTCCTCAAGCGGGCGAGGATGTGGTGTTGGGCGTCAGGCCCGAGCATCTGGATATCGTCGAGGCAGGCATTTGGCCCGGCTTCAAGGTCGACATCGTCGAGCCCATGGGCGCCGACACGGTGATCTGGTGCAGCGATGGCGAGGGCTCCATCCAGGTTCGCACCAGCGGCAGCAAGCGTGCCGCGCGCGGCGATGCGCTCTCGCTCGGTATCGACCCGGACCAGGTCTCCCTGTTTTCCGCCGCAACCGGCGAACGTCTCTGAACCCAGCCCTTCAGCAACTTGCGAAACGGCGCTCTTCGTCCGCTCGCGTCACAAAGCCTTGAGGATCTTATGAGCGTCACAGACACTCTTTCCATTCAGCTCTACACTCTGCGGTCGCTGGAGGATGTGGACCGCATTCTCGATACGGTTGCAGAAGCCGGCTACCGCTATGTGGAGACGGTAGGATCGCATCTCGACAATGCAGCCGGCATCAAGGCGAAACTTGATGCAAGGGGCCTGAAGGCCTCATCGAGCCATGTGAGCATGGCGGCACTGCGCGAGAAGCCCGATGCCATCATCGACGCCTGCCGCACGCTGGGATTCACGGATCTGTTCATGCCCGCCGTTCCGCCGGAGCAGCGCGACATGGACGCTGCCGGCTGGCGCTCCCTCGGCAGCGAACTGGGGGACATTGCGCATCGCTTCCACGAGCAGGGCATCCGGCTCGGCTACCACAACCATCATTGGGAGCTGATCCCTAAAGACGGCAGCAAGACGGCTCTCGAACTAATCTTTGAGGCGGCGGAAGGAAGCCCCCTCGCCTGGCAGGTGGACGTGGCCTGGCTCGTTCGCGGCAATGTCGACCCCAAGGAATGGATCAGCCGCTACCGCAGCCTCATCACCGCCGCCCATGTGAAGGACATCGCACCTACCGGGCAGAACGAGGATCAGGATGGATGGGCCGATGTGGGGGCCGGCACTCTCGATTGGCGCGACTTGTGGTGCACCTGCCGCGATGCGGGCGCACGATGGATGGTGGTCGAGCACGACAAGCCTTCCGACCCCGCACAAACTGCCCGCTCCAGCTTCGCCTTTCTGCGCAATATCGAGGATTGATTACCATGGATACGTTGAATGTCGGCATCATCGGATGCGGCAACATTTCCGGCATCTACCTGCAGAACATTCCCGCCTATCGCGGCCTCAAGCTCCGCGCCTGCGCCGACATGCGGCCCGAAATCGCGCAGGCTCAGGCGAGCCGCCACGGGATCGAGGCCATGTCCGTCGATCAGATGCTGGCGAGCCCCGATATCGATCTCGTGGTCAACCTCACGATTCCGGCCGCGCATTTCGGCGTGTCGCTGGCAGCGCTCAGCGCCGGCAAGCATGTGTTCTCGGAAAAGCCGCTCGCGGTGGATTTCGAGCAGGGCCGCAAGCTGGTGGATGAAGCGGAGGCACGCGGCCTTCTGCTCGGCTGCGCGCCCGATACGTTCCTCGGCGGCGGCGGGCGTCTCGCTCGCAACCTCATCGATGATGGATCCGTGGGACGCATTCTGTCCGGAACCGCCTTCCTGATGTCGCACGGCATGGAGCACTGGCATCCTGATCCGGAATTCTTCTTCAAGCCGGGCGGCGGCCCGATCTTCGACATGGCACCCTATTATCTCAGCACGCTCGTCAACTTGATCGGACCGGTGAAGCGCGTCTTCGCAATGTCGAGTATCGGCTTTCCTGAGCGCATCGTGACCACGGAATCCTCTCCTCGCAAAGGCGAGCGCATCAGCGTCGAGACGCCCACGAGCGTCATGTCGCTGCTGGAATTCGCATCGGGCGCGCAGGTCACGCTCTCCATGAGCTGGGATGTGTGGAAGCACGGACACCCGGCGATCGAGCTCTACGGCACGGAAGGCTCGCTGCGTGTGCCGGACCCCAACTTCTTCGGCGGCCATGTGGAGATCACCGAGCGCGGTGGAGATTGGCGCTCCGTCGATTCAAGCGACATGCCCCTCGGCGCGCCGAACTGGCGCTCCCCGAACTGGGCACCGGATGCGCCGTCCCGCGCCAACTATCGCGCCCTTGGCCTCGCCGATCTTGCCAGCGCTGCACTCAAAGGCACCCCGCACCGTTCCAGCGGCCGTCTCGGGCTTCATGTGCTCGAAGTCATGCATTCCATTCTGGAAGGCGCGGCAACCGGTCAGCCGAAGGCCATCACGACCACGCTGGAGCGGCCTGTGATGCTCGATGATCACGATGCCGCCGCTCTCTGGCAGGGCCTGCCGCAAACGGCCTCTGCAGCGTAAGGGAAAAAGATGATGCGTGAGGCGCTGATCGTCTGGGGCGGATGGAGCGGGCATGAGCCGGAGCAATGCGCCGGCATCATCGCCGGAATGCTGGAAGAGGACGGCTTCTCCGTCCGCATGGAAACATCGACAAGCGCCTTCGCCGATCCGGATTTGGGCAAGCTCAGTCTGATCGTTCCGATCTTCACCATGTCGAAAATCGAGAAGAGCGAGGTGGCCAATCTCTCTCAGGCCGTGCGCGGCGGCGTCGGCCTGGCGGGATACCACGGCGGCATGGGAGATGCATTTCGCGAAGCCGTCGAATATCAGTTCATGTGCGGCGGCCAGTGGGTCGCGCATCCCGGCAATATCATCGATTACCGGGTCAACATCACCCGCCCGGATGATCCGATCATGCAGGGTACTCGCGATTTCGACTATCGCTCCGAGCAATACTACATGCATGTCGACCCCTCGAATGAGGTTCTCGCCACCACAACCTTTTCCGGTGAGCATGCGCCATGGATCGACGGCGTCGTGATGCCTGTTGTGTGGAAACGCCGTCATGGCGAGGGTCGCGTGTTCTACAGCTCTCTCGGGCATGTCGCGAAGGAATTCGACGTGCCGGAGATGCGCACCATTCTCCGACGCGGAATGTTGTGGGCTGCTCGATAGCGCTAGCCCGTTTGCGCCTGATGGAATTTTTCCGCAACCGTCATAAAACTGTCATATAAACTTCATTAGGCGGCACATGGTCGGGCTGCTATCCCTCCGTGGTCACGCAAGGGGGAGCCGTATGGCAAAAACCGCAAAAGACTCGCTCAAGAAAATTTCCGCTCTCAGGGACAAAGCCCTGCAGCGCGGCGAAAAGCTGGGGCGCACCCTGACCAAGCTTGTTGCGCAATCCGAGCCGGGCTCGGAGATCGAGGATTTCCTGAACGCTGTTCAAGGCGGCCTCAAGGCCATTCGCAAGAGCGTCAAGTCTGCGGAACGTTCATCCGGCAATGGAAAGAAGACCCCGAAGAACAAGTCCTCGAAGGCGAGTCCCCCGGAAGAGCCGAAGAAAAAAGACGCAAGGAAATCCACAAAGCCCAAAGCAGCCCCCAAGGAAGCTGCGCCTGCAGATATTCATCCTCTTCCTGAGGCGAGTGGTCGGGGTTGATCCCACGCCTCGATCGATGCGCCAGCTGAGCTTTTCCGGCTGATCCCTCCGGTACCCTGCGAGAGCACATGACAGGTGTGGGGTGCGGCAATCACTCCTCATCCGGAACATTCTCTCCGAAGGCTGGTTTGGCACTGCAAGTGCGATGCTGCAATGGCACAGCATCGCTTGCTGCCAGACAGGAGTTTCCCATGGCTCAGGCCGTCCGCCCTCTCGCCGTCGTCACTGGCGCCTCAACAGGCATTGGCTTCGAACTTGCCAAATGCTGCGCCAATAACGGATTCGACCTCCTTATCGCAGCGGACGAACCGAGGATCAACGAAGCAGCCCAGGAACTCCGCAAGCTCGGCGCCAGGGTCGACGCTGTGGAAGCCGACCTTGCGACGATGGAAGGCGTCGACAAGCTCTACCAGGCCATCACGGCCTCGAGCCAGCCTGTCGAGGCGCTCCTGGCCAATGCGGGACGCGGTTTGGGCCACGCTTTCCTCGATCAGAATTTCGACGATGTCCGACATGTGATCGATACCAACGTTACGGGCACACTTTATCTGATTCATAAGATCGGGAAGGATATGCGTAGCCGTAACTCGGGACGCATTCTGATCACGGGCTCGATCGCAGGGTTCATGCCGGGCAGTTTTCAGGCTGCCTACAACGGCAGCAAGGCGTTTCTCGACTCTTTCTCGTTTGCTCTGCGCAATGAGCTCAAGGATACGAACATCACCGTGACATGCCTGATGCCCGGTGCAACTGAAACCGAGTTCTTCGAGCGCGCCGACATGATGGACACTCAGGTGGGGCAATCCGACAAGGACGACCCTGCAGAGGTGGCGAAAACCGGATTCGACGCCATGATGAACGGCGAAGGCGATGTCGTGACCGGCTGGAAGAACAAGCTCATGACAGCAGTGGCTTCGGTCACACCATCAGGTATCCTGGCAGAGCAGCATCGCAAGATGGCCGAACCTGGATCCGGAAAGTCATGATGGATAGAGCCTGAGAGGCGGATCGAGTCAGTTGGGAACGATGGATGCCTCAAGCATTCCTCATGCCAAAGGATGCACGTTTTCACTGGCCTTATAGCTTCCCTGGGTTTCCGTCATAAAAGCTGCGAAGGCTTCTCGAGGCATTGGCTTGGCGATCAGATAACCTTGGGCCTGAGTAGCACCGGCCAAGCGCAGGGCATTGAGCTGCTCCTCCGTTTCGACGCCCTCGGCTGTCGTGCTCATTTTGAGATCATTGGCAAGACTGATCGTTGCCTTGATGATCGCGCTGCTGTCTGCCGATCCGAGCATGCCACGCACGAACGATTGGTCGATCTTGATCTTGTCGAAGGGAAAGCTTCTCAAGTAGCTCATGGAGGCATAACCGGTGCCGAAATCGTCGAGGGAAATCGACACTCCAAGCGCCTTGAGCTGTTTGAGCGTCGCGGTCGCCTCCTCTGTGAGCTTGACCGATTCCGTGAGTTCCAGAACCAAGCGATGAGCCGGTAGACCTGAGGCGTTCAGGGCCTTCGTGACGCTGGCGAATACATCTCGGCGCTTGAACTGCACGGGTGAAAGATTGACAGCAACCTTCAGCGGCAGGGTCCATGTCATGGCCGTCGAGCAGGCTTCCTCAAGGACCCAGTCACCGAGCGGACCGATCAGGCCGGAATCCTCTGCAGCCGGAATAAAGTTCTGAGGCGAGACCATCCCTTTCGTGGGGTGTTTCCATCGCACCAAGGCTTCGCAGCCCCATATTTGATTTGTCGCGAGGTCAAGGATGGGCTGATAGAACAGCTCGAATTCCTTGCTATCAAGGGCGCTCTTCAGCGCCCCTTCGAGCTCGCGCCGTTCGGCTCGGGAATCCTTCATGCTCGCATCGTAAAGACGATAGGCATTATCGGGATCTGACTTCGCCTCGTACAAAGCGATATCGGCCGATCTCATGATCTCGTTAGATGTCTTGATGCTGGGGGAAGATAGCGCGACGCCGATCGATATCCCGACTTCGATCTCCGTGTTGGCAACCGTGCATGGCACCTTGAGAGCGGCCTGTACGGCCCGAACGAGGTCGACGGCCTGTTGTTGGCCCTTGATGGGCCTCTGGATAATGGCGAATTCATCACCGCCTATCCGTGAGATGAAATCGCTCTTCCTGAGACGTTCACGCAGCCGCCGCGCCACGGCCTTGACGATCTCGTCTCCTGCGGCGTGCCCGTGATTGTCATTGATGTCCTTGAACTTGGCGAGATCCAGAAGGTGCAGCGCAAAGTTCGAGCTTGATTTTTGAGAAGCCTGAAATGTTCGCTTGAGTTCGTCGACAAAGAATTGCCTGTTGGGGAGCTTGGTCAGCATGTCATGACGTGACAGATAGCTTTCGCTGGCGGCTCTGAGAAGGCCGGTCCTGACCTGCTTGATGCCAAGCAGACTGGCTGCGTCGATCATGACATCGATGAAGAAGGCCATGAACCTGACAACGCGAGCCTCGAAACGCCGCCCGGCCATGAGCTCGGCCACGGTTCTGCTGACGGCGATGCCGCTTGGATAATTGGCGAGAGGATGGAGAGCAATCAGGCGCTCTCTGGCATCGAGCCAACTGACATCACGAATGAGCGTGGGAGTGTTCTTCGCGATCATTCGCTGAAGGGGTGTGTTCGGCAGCCAGACCTTGCGCCCAAGGGCTTTCGCATCAGCCGGGCTATGAGCCAGAATTATTCCATCACGCCGATAGAGGGTGATGGCCATCGAATGCGTCCTGAGATGATCCAAATAAATCTTCTCAAGAGAATGCTGATCTATCGTGGCTGCGATGATTCCGAGAAAATTACCATCGGCGTCGTTGATCTTTCGGGCAAGGGAGAGCACCCTTTTTCCGGTGGCCTCAATCTTGATGGGCTCGCTTAAATAAAGCAGCAGCGATGGATCCGTCGAAAGCGCGCGGTAATAAGACGTGTCTCTCAAGTACACGGAATTGGAGATCGGACCTGGAATCGACGAACCGGCAACCCGCCCTCGGGTGTTGATGAGATTGATGCGTATGATCTGAGGGAGAGATTGGGCCGCCTCGGCGAGAAGAGATTTTGTTGCCTTCGATCCCGCGAAGGCCTCGAACTCATCTGCCTTGAGACTGGCTTGCGGGATCTTGCCGACGATGTCCCGTAGAACATTCTCGATGGAGCGGAAGACGGCATCCGTACGTTCTTGGAGAGTCAGGGCAAGGCTCGCCAGGTCGCTCTCGGCCCGCGCAAGATCATCACTGTGGCCTCGCACAATGAGGAAAACGGCGCAGACAAGGGCTGCAGCCGCGATCAGAATGCTGAGGGAGATGATTAGATAAGCTGGCACAATACGTTTCGATATAACTTTTCTTGGACGAACTCCGCCAGATACTGCTTATATCTGCGCTTAATTCGTTAATTTTTATGCAATTCAACTCAACTCAACTAAAAACTTCTTCTTCAATTGATCACTACGGCATCCAAAATAACTTCTAACTTCTCTCGCCATCTGAAAGAAACAATACTTCAGATTATTTGCAATATAAATCCGCTACGGAAACGGAAGACTCTGAACCAAGCAAATCAGCCGCAATTGCTAAAGAATCTAGCCTTTATCATTAAAATCCGCTCCACAAGCTCGACAAAGACGCAAATCTCATGAAAATCTACCCGAGCAGCCACTCCCGAAAGGCAGGCAAGCTGCGATCAGGAGCAGGATTGCAGTGTTAATCCGTTCCAGTTGGTGGCAGCGGACTAGGCTTGAGCGAGGTCGCTGAAGGTACAAGTCAGGTTCTCAATCGGCTTGGCAACCTTGGCATTGTCCTGGAAAGCGGGGGCACGATGATCACAAGGCTCTTCACCGCGGTAGCAGGCCGAAACAGGATGCTTCGGCTCGCTCATGGCGCGATCATCCTGAGCGCCCTTTCCGCCTGTGCTGACCTACGTGGCGCGCTGCTCCCCGTCTCGGCCACTGACCCTCATGCAAGCCGCGTCGATATGCTCGTAGCCACGACCCGCATGCGAGCGACCGCTTCTGATGAGTTCTTCACGGGCGACCGCGGCCCTGCCCTCTCCTTCGCCGAGTTTACCGTCTCCATTCCGCCGGAAGCCAATCGCAAGCCGGGCGAGGTCCAGTGGCCGCGCAGCGTTCCCGGAAACCCGACAACCGATTTCGTGACTCTCAAAGCGGATCTGATCGACCGCACGCAGGCATCCGCGTGGTTCCACCGCACCGTGCGCAAGGTGCCTCAGCGCCGAGTTCTGGTGTTCATTCACGGCTTCAACAATCGCTTCGACGATGCCGTGTTCCGCTTTGCGCAGATCGTGCATGACGCCGGAACCCCGGTTGCTCCCGTTCTCTTCACCTGGCCTTCACGGGGCAGCGTTTTGGCTTATGGATACGACCGTGAGAGCAACACGTATTCGCGCAACGCTCTGGAGACCACGCTGCGCACGCTCGCCAGAGATCCTGAGGTTGGTGAGATTTCGGTGCTGGCGCATTCCATGGGCAATTGGGTCACTCTCGAAGCTCTGCGCCAGATGGCGATCCGTGACGGCCGAATTGCACCGAAGATCCGAAATGTCCTTCTGGCGGCGCCGGACGTCGACGTCGACCTTTTCCGTGAATCGATCTTGGACATGGGCAAAGCCCGTCCGAACTTCACTCTGTTCGTCTCTCAGGACGACCGGGCCCTCGCCATCTCCCGTCGGCTTTGGGGCGACTCCGTGCGCCTCGGGGCGATCGATCCCGAACAGGAGCCCTACCGCAGCGCATTGGAAAAATCCGGCATCAATGTATTGAACCTGTCCAAGCTCCGCTCCGGCGATCCTTTGAACCATAGCAAGTTCGCGGAAAGCCCCGAGGTTGTCCGCATGATCGGTCAGCAGCTCGCCGAAGGCCAGACACTGACGGATTCACGGGTTGGGATCGGTGACAGGATCATTCAGGTGACTGCAGGAGCGGCAGCGGCTGTCGGCACGGCTGCGGGACTAGCGGTTTCTGCTCCGGTCGCCGTTATCGACCCGCGTACGCGGGAAAACATGCAAGGCCATATTCAGAACCTCGGAAACTCTGTGTCGGACACCGTCACGCCCGAATAAACAATCTCCTTGAGGTCCTGAATGCCGGTTGCGGAGATGCGACGGAAAAGCCTGTTGCAATGGCAAAGACAATCATGAGCCCGAGAGGGAACGGTTCAGAACCGTGAAGCCCTGCTTCTCGAAGATGGACTTCGCAGCAGGCGAACGCAGATAGCTCAGAAAGGCCGAAGCCGCGGGGTTATCAGCATCCTTCAGAAGAGCTGCCGGGTAGATGATCGGCGGATGACTGTCTTCCGGGAAGGTTCCGACGATCCTGACACCAGGATCGGACGCTGCATCCGTCTGATAGACGATACCCAGCGGAGCTTCTCCACGCGACACCAGCAGCAGCGCCGCGCGCACGTTCTCGGCCTGGGCCACAGAGCCCTTCACGCGGTCCCAAACACCCAGCTTTTCCAGCGCCATCTTGCCATATTTCCCGGCCGGAACCGCATCGACATTGGCCATCGCCAGCTTGCCTCCCTTCAAGGCAGCGGCAAGATCAAAGCCTGGAATCGGCGCCAATGTTACAGCCGCATCCTTCGCAGCAATCAGGACAAGGCGATTGGCGAGCAGGTTCACGCGGGTTTCAGGCCGGATCAGGTTTTTCTGCGCGAGATAATCTATCCAGTCGAGATCGGCCGAGACGAAGATGTCCGCCGGCGCCCCCGCTTCGATCTGCTTCGCCAGAGCATTGCTACCGGCATAGGAAATCGTGGGCGCGCGCCTGCCGCTCTCGCGCGCATAGCCTGCAGCCGCCTCGTCCAGTGCGTTCTTGAGGCTTGCGGCCGCGAACACCAGCAGGTCGCGATCCTGCGCGGCGGAAGGCAGAGGCGACATTCCAAGGCCGAAGGCGAGCCCACAGGCTCCCATGAGCGACAACCAGAAACGACGCGTTGTGTTCATGCCCGCACCTTGCTCTTGAACCACCGTTCCGCCGGCGTCGCCAACAGGGTGGTCGAAATCACGATGGCTGCACCGATAACCAAAGACAGCGTTGGAATCTCTCCGAACAGGAGCCAGCCTGCAACCCCTGAGAAGACAATCGAAAGATATCCGATCGGGGCGAGAAGTCGCGATTCCTGTTTCTGATAAGCCTGGAGCCAGCAATATTGTCCCAGCTGCGCGAGGACGCCGACGAGAATGATGTTCGGTGCCTCGCTCAGAGGGATTGGCACCCATACGATTGCAGCGGGGATGGACGTCAATATTGTCAGGCCAGCCGTGTAGAAGAGCATGAGAACGACCGTACTCTCGCCGGCAAGCTTTCTCGTCTGAACCACCGCCAGCGCCCCGAAGATGACCGATCCGAAGGCCGCGAGGATTCCCATGTTCCATGGGATGGAGCCAGGCTGAACGATGATCAGGACTCCGAGAAAGCCGAGCGCCGTGAAGGCATAGCGCGTCCGGGTGACGATCTCTCCGAGAATGAGAGCCGCGAGCACCAACTGGATAAGCGGACGCGTGAAGCCGATGGCGGTGACGGACGCAAGAGGCAAGGCCGCGAACGCGGCGAAGTTGCACGTCAGCGCTGCGGAATTGAACGCGACACGCGCGAGGTGAGTACGAATGTTGGAAAGGTTCGTCAGCTTCTCACGATGTCGCCACATGAGCGGCGCAACCGAAATGAAACCGACGAGGGAGCGCAGAAAGACAAGCTGGACAGCGGGATAGGTTTCACCCTCGGCCTTGACGATGGCCTGCATGATCGTGATCAGCGTCATGTCGATGAGCAACCAGACCACGCTCCTCCACAAAGGGATTGTGGTCGAGTTCACATCGCTGTCCGGTGAAGCTGCCATGTCTCCTCGCCAGCCGTCAGGCCGGTTGAACCAGATTGGCCAAGAGCCGGAAAGCGCCCGGCACCAGCTTGTCCAGCTGATGATGCAGAACGAGCGCCACATGCGTATGCCGCCCTCGCCCGATCCGCGCCGAAACGAGCGATCCTTTCAGTGGTTTCTCTCCCGGATCGCTCAAAGCGAGAAGCTCCTCGTAAGCGGGATCGTATTCCGCTGCGAAGTAGAGCCCTCTCTCCTTGTCCCAACCCTGCCAATCCTCCGCTTCGATCCTGTTCGGATGCGTCAGCAAAGGACTCTCGGACTTCAGAACAGTGACAGGAGCCGCCGGGTCGACCACGCGCCACCGGAGCGACGGCGAGCCGATGACCAAACGGCGCAGCGGTGTGGCATCGGGATTCCAACCATCGGTAGGGCGATGGTAGAGTGTCACCAGATGCCCGCCCTCCTCGACGAAGCGATGTAGAAGGCGGGTTGCCGCCTGAAGGTCTTTTCGAATTCCGAACGCGAAGATGCCGACAACGATTGTCGTGAACTGCGATAGCGAGCCGGTCTTCAGGTCGGCATCGGTCAGATCCGTCACGTCGAGGCCGAGACGGCGCATATGGGCGCCGACATTGTCGCTTCCGCCACCGATATATCCGATGCGCACATTGGCAGGGAGAGCGGCATCGAGCGTCAGAGCTTTAAGTTCGACAGGCGATACGTATGAGCCGGGCCGAATATGCGGATAAGCGATCGTTTGCGTCTGGCTTGCCGGCCTTCCATCGACAATAGGAATGAGCTTCGAAACTCCGGTTCCGGTCTGTTGCGGCGGATCGACAATCCAATCGCTCCCCTCTGCACGGACGCTCCAGCCACTCGGCTTTTGCCAGTCTTGAATGGCTGCGCCTGTTGTCTTTACCCGGATGCTGGAGAGACGTTCGCTATTCCTGATAACGGCAATCGCAGGATCGAGAGACAAGGATTGCTCAGGGCCGACCCTCATGGGTTCCTCAGCATCTATATCGACCCTGATCGTGCGGGATTCCACATTGCCTGAGACGATCACTCCGGCCTCGCCATTGCCGCCGAGAGGATCGTAGGCCGCCGGGTAATTGCCCGTATGGGATACCGACGCGGGAATTGTAAGATCGTACCGGACGCGCTTTGCCTCCCTGATAATCTCGACAGCGTCTATCCCTTTGGGAAGACGTGGCGAGATGCTGAGGTTCGCAACATCAGGCGCATCGATGTGGACATCGAGCATCGCGTGCGCGCCTGGATGACACGTGCCCGCAATAACCGCACGCGCTGCGTTCACGCGCGTTTCGAAAAGCGCGACATCGATTTCCCGAAGTTTGCGGTCGAGGCGATGGCCTATTCTTTCGGCCATTTCCCCGTCGAGTGCCTCTCTTCCCTTTTCGATCAGGCTCGCGGCACGGCCAAGCGCCACGCCGATCCGCTTGCGATCCGGGAATGCGGCAACAGCAGCATCAAGATGCTGCTGCGCCTCCTGCAATGCATCGGCTGCTGCCCAGGGCAGACCAGGGATCATCGACAGAGCGGAGAGGTTCGCGGATAGGTGATCGCGAATGTCGCTTTCAGGCTCAGCCTGTCCGCCCGCTTGGAGCTTCAGATGAAGGCTCCACTGGTCAATCGGATCGTCGCGCCACACACCCATGCCCTGAGACGCATGCGCCGCCCGAGACCATTCACCGAGTTGCCGATAAGCCAGGCCTGTGACCTCGTCACCTCCAGCCACTTCAACATTGAGCGTCGTGGGTGGCGGCGGCACCTCGTCGTCATAGGCATAACCTGCGCCTGACCATGCCGGCAGATAGAATTTTGAAACCTGCCATGGCCTGAGGCCCTGCTGCGCGTGCTCCGGAAAGACTGAAGGATCGGCTGCCGCGACGAATGCTTTTTCCGCGGCACGGGTCATCGCGCGGTGATGGCCGTGCTGTCCCGGCACATCCAAAAAAGTCGGGATGACGATATCGGGACGGTACTGTCGGTATGCTCTAACAAGACGCTCGACGATGCGCTCCTCGCCCCATCTCTTCAGCGTGTCGTCGCCGTTCTTCGAGAAGCCGAAATCATGCACCGGGTCGTCGGGTCCGTGGCCGAGCCATGCCACATCGGCATCGATGCGGCGTGCTGCTTCTTCCATCTCAGCGGTGCGCAAAACACCGAGCGCCCCGCCCCGCTCCGGTCCGAGAGCGTTCTGTCCGCCCTCTCCTCGCGTGGAGCAGGCTACGACGACGCGCATGCCGTAAGCGAACCGGAAGGCGGCCAGCATGCCGTTGATCTCGTCGTCCGGATGCGCCCCGGTATTCATCACGGTGACAACCGAGCGCAACCGGCTCAAGGCGCGATGCAGTCGGACGAGCGCAGGCTGATGGACAGCACGCGCGAGACGATGATGGTCATCCAGCAAGGGAGATCTCCTCGTTCGAACGTTCGCGATGAGCCGCCTGGGCCGTGTCGAGCCGGGGCGTCATCGTTTCCAGAAGCGGCAAGGCAGCGGCACCGAGAGCGGCTGTGAATTGACCTGTGCGTCCATGGATCAAACGCGCCTCGCTTCGATTCCTGCGGCGCGCCACCGATAACGGAAGCGGCTGCATGGCTTGAGCGAGATCCGCCAAGAGACCCGGCGGCAGCGCGCCGCCGATCACGACGGCCTCGGGATCGAAAAGGTTTTCGAGCATGGCGATCTGGGGCGCGAGATAATCCGCCGCCTCCTGAACCCACGCCGCGACGACGGGATGCTTCTCACGATGGAGGCGCTCCAGATGCGTCTCGTCGACAATGTGAATTCCCGCAGCCGCCAGCTTTTCGGAAAGGGCCTGCATGGACGCATAAGCTTCAAGACAGCCGTGCTGTCCGCACGAACAGAGACGCCCGCTCTTCTGCACCATGACGTGACCGATCTCGCCCGCATTGCCGTTCGCCCCGCGATAGGGACGACCATCGATCATGATGCCAAGGCCAAGGCCCTGGCCGAAATAGATTAGACAGAAATTTTTCAGGTCCCTCGCGACGCCATGAAGACGTTCGCCGACAGCCGCCGCGGTTGCGTCGTTCTCGAGCGTGATGGGCAGATCGAGCAACTTCCCGATACCTGCCACCGCATCGAAGTCGAACCATCCCGAAAGTGTCGTCGGTCCGACCGAGGACATGCCCTCGACATTGAAGGGGCCCGGCATGACCACGCCGACTCCGAGCAGCTGCGGAACGGGCGACTTGATCTGCGCTTGGGCCGCCTCAATCTCGGCCTTGATGATCGGCAACACTGTTTCGGGATCGTTGCGCGGAAGCGGTGTTGTCCGCTGGGCACGGATGCGTCCGCCGATATCCACGAGAAGAGTGGAGATATGGTCGGCGGCGATTTCGATTCCCGCCGTCATGCCGCCATCGGGATTGACGACGAATTGGATCGGCGGCAGCCCGCGCCCTGCCCTGAGCCGACCGGCCTTGATGAGCAGCCCGTCCGCGACAAGCTCTTCCACGATGTTCGAGACGGCCTGAGTGCTCAAATGCGCATGGCGCGAGATTTCCATCCGCCCGACCGGGCCGAGCTGGCGTACGACGTCCAGAACCACGCGGCGGTTATGGGAGCGATTCCTCTCCGGATTGCTTCCAATGGTCGATGGCGCACCGGCCTTGGCTTTTCTCGGCATCTCCCCTCCACGCCGGAAGAATGAGCCGGGACAATGAATAACTCAAGTTAATTATCTTATTGACAGGACGGTCTTACTTAAGGGAGCCTTGATGCCGGAATGGCCCTGTCAGGCCGCCACCAGAGAACGATGGGCGCCAGGCGTCCGACAATAAGGAGAGGGATATGCGTTTTCGTCACATGCTAGCGAGCGTTGCCGTGGGCTTCGCCACCTTCGCCTCTTTCGGCGCAAAGGCGGTCGAGATCGAGTATTGGCAATATGTCTTCGACACCCGTGTCAAGGCGATGACCCAGTTGATCGCCAAGTTCGAGGCTGCCAATCCGGACATCAAGGTCAAGCAGACCACGTTCCCCTATGCGGATTACCAGACGAAGGTCTCCGCCGCGATTCTCGCGGGCCAGGGCCCCGACGTGGTGCAGCTCTTCTACGGCTGGACGGATAATTTCATCGCCGGCAAGATGATCCGCCCCTTGCGGGCCGAAGCATTCCCTGCTGCCGATATCGAGCGCGACTTCTTCCCGATCGTAAGTGCGATGAAGCGCGGCAACGATTATTACGGCCTGCCGACGGCCGTGCGCTCCCTGGCGCTGTTCTACAACAAGAAGGCCTTCAAGGATGCGGGCCTCGATCCCAACAATCCGCCCAAGAACCTCGATGAACTTGTCGCCGCTGCGGAAAAGACCACGAAGCGCGATGGCGCAGGCAACATCGTCTCCGCCGGCATCACGCTCGACATGGCAGGCCAAGATCACCAATGGTGGCGCGAGGTGCTGGTCCGTCAGTTCGGCGGCGTGCCTTACACGGATAACGACACCAAGGTTGCCTACAACAGCGAGGCCGGCCTGAAGGCGCTCACCTTCTACACGGATCTCCAGACGAAGCAGAAAGTCGGCCAGGTTGGCTTCATGGATGAAGGACAGGCAGCGTTCCGTGCGGGCCTTGCCGCCATGACCATCGACGGCACTTTCCGTCTCGGCTCCTTCAACACGATCAAGGGCTTCGAATGGGGCGTGACTGAACTCCCCGCCAATGCCCAGGGCGTACGCAGCAACTATGCCAGCTACTTCGCCAACGCGATCACCACGAAGGCGGAAGGCGAAAAGCTCGCTGCCGCCGAGAAGTTCCTGGCCTATGTCTCCTCACCTGAAGCCATGAAGATCTGGCTGGAAGTCGTCGGCGAATTGCCGGCGCGTCGCGCAGCGGCTCTCACGCCCGAGAACACCGCGCATCCGGTCTATGGTCCGTTCCTCAAGGGTCTGGAATACGCTCACACCACGTTGTTCAAGGACGAGGCTGCCCAGCGCCAGACCGCCATCGACATGGTGAACCGCGTTCTGATCGGCAAAGAGGAGCCGAAGGCATCGCTCGCGAAGGCCGCCGAGGCCGAGCAGGCCATCATCGACCGCGCCAAGCGCTAAGCCAAAATCCGCGAGGATCGCACCGATGTCCGCTGTCACACATCGAGAGGCCGCCACCGGCGGTCTCTGGTCGAGGATGAGCCTTGGCCAGAAACAGGTGATCTGGGCCTGGGGCTTCCTCGCGGTTCCGCTGCTCTTCTATGTGGTGATCCGCTTCTGGCCGACCTTTCAGGCTTTCTATCTGTCCGTCACGGACTGGACCATCACGAAGCCTGCTTCATTCGTCGGTCTTGAGAACTACAAGAGGCTGGTTGCGGATCCTCTGTTCTGGCAGGTGTTCCGCAACACCTTCATGTATCTCATCCTGGGCACGCCGATCAGCCTGCTGATCTCGTTCGTCGTCGCCTATTATCTCGACCGCGTGCGGTTCATGCACTCGTTCATCCGCGCGTTGTACTTCCTGCCGTTTCTCACGACGGCGGCGGCCATGGCCTGGGTCTGGCGCTGGTTCTATCAGCCTGTCCCCATCGGCGTCATCAACGACATTCTTTCAAGTTTTGGCCTGCCGCAGCAGCCTTTCCTTCGCTCGACCACGCAGGCATTGCCGACCGTGCTCGCGCCCGCCGTGTGGGCGGGCCTCGGCTTCCAGATCATCATCTTCCTAGCGGGCCTGCGCGCCATTCCCGCCACCTATTACGAGGCCGCGCGTATCGACGGCCTGTCGGAATGGGCGATCTTGAGAAAGATCACCATTCCCCTGCTTAAGCCGACGCTGGTCTTCCTGGTCGTGTTTTCGTCGATCGGATTCCTGCGCATCTTCGATCAGGTCTACAACATCAACACCAACGATCCCGGCGGACCGCTCAATTCGACGAAGCCGCTCGTGCTGATGATCTATCAGACGGCGTTCAGCTCGTACGAGATGGGTTATGCCGCATCCCAGACCGTCGTCCTGTTCCTGATCCTGCTCGTGATCTCCCTCGTTCAACTGCGCATCATGAGAGACCGCTGATGACTGCCATCTCATCCTCTCCAGGTCTTCCCATGTCGCGTGTCAGGCCGGGACGGATCGTTTCCTGGACGCTCCTGTTCATCGGCGGCGTCATCATGATCACGCCGATTATCTTCATGCTGTCGACATCGCTGAAGGATGCCTCGCAGGTCTATGATCTGCGCGTAATCCCGGCGGCTCCGACACTCGACAACTACATCGAGATCCTGGGCGACGGGCGCTTCACGCGCTGGTTCATCAACTCGATGATCGTGGCGGGGATCGTCACCATCTCCAACGTGTTCTTCGACAGTCTCGTCGGCTACACGCTGGCGAAGTTCAAGTTCCGGGGTCGCTATCTCGTCTTCATCGCGATCCTCTCGACGCTGATGATCCCCACCGAGATGCTGGTGCTGCCATGGTATCTCATGGCGAGCCAGTTCGGCTGGGTGGACAGCTATTGGGGCATCATGTTCCCGGGCATGATGACGGCTTTCGGCACCTTCCTGATGAAGCAGTTCTTCGAAGGCGTGCCGGACGATTTCATCGAAGCCGCGCGGATCGACGGGCTCAATGAATTCACCATCTGGTGGAAGATCGCCATGCCGCTTGTCACCCCTGCCCTGTCGGCGCTGGCGATCTTCACCTTCCTCGGCAACTGGACGGCTTTCTTCTGGCCTCTCATCGTGACGACGAGCGCCGAGCTCTATACCCTGCCGGTAGGTCTCTCCAGCTTCGCGGTGGAGCAATCCATCCAGTGGGAAAAGATCATGACGGGCGCGAGCATCGCGACGCTGCCCACTCTCCTCATCTTCCTGTTCCTTCAGCGCTACATCGTGCGAGGCGTGATGCTGGCCGGACTTAAAGGATAAGCCGATGAACGCAGGCACCTTCAAGGACACCTCCGTCTTCCCGGACCCCACCTACAAGGAAACCGTTCTTCGTCCGCTCTTCGACGGCGCGAAGGATCACCATGTGGAGGGCTTCCGTCTCATCGACCGTGCTCACCTCGTCATGCTCCACGAGACCGGCATCCTCACCATCGAGCAGGCGCGTCCCATCGCACAGGCTCTCGAGGCCATCGACCGCGAGATCGATGTCAGCAAGCTCACCTATACCGGAGAGGTGGAGGATTTCTTCTTCCTGATCGAGAAGGAGCTGCGCGCACGCCTCGGGCCTGATCTCGCCGGACGCCTTCATACAGCGCGCTCGCGCAACGACATCGACCACACGCTGTTCAAGCTCGGCCTTAAAGCACGCATCGATCCCTTATTGGAGCGGATGGTTCGCCTCGCCGAGACGCTCACTGCCGTTGCGGAGCGCGAAAGCAACACGCTTATCGTCGCTTATACCCACGGACAGCCGGCTCAGCCTACGGTCTTCGGGCATTACCTCTCCGCCGTTCTGGAAACCGTCCTGCGCGACATCGCGCGTCTGGAAGCGGCCCGCGACATCGTCGACCGCTCTCCCATGGGCGCTGCAGCCATCACCACGAGCGGTTTTCCCATCGACCGCGACCTGATGGCCCGTCTTCTCGGCTTCAGCCGTCCGCTGCAGAATTCCTATAGCTGCATCGCATCCATCGATTACATCACCTCGACCTATTCCGCGATCGAGCTGACCTTCCTGCATCTCGGCCGCTTCATTCAGGATCTGCAATTCTGGACGAGCTTCGAGGTCGGCCAGGTCTATGTGCCCAACGCCTTCGTGCAGATCAGCTCGATCATGCCGCAGAAGCGCAATCCCGTTCCCATCGAGCATATGCGCCATCTGGCGTCCCAGACCGTCGGCCGCGCGCAGGCCATGCTCACCATCATGCACAACACGCCGTTCACTGACATGAACGACAGCGAAGGCGAGAGCCAGGGCTTCGGCTATGGCGCGTTCGAGAGCGGCGGCCGCGTTCTCGATCTGCTTACCGCGCTCGTGCCGGCGCTTCGCATCAATCCTGACCGGGTTCGCCAGAACATCCGCCGCAGCTGCATCACAGTGACGGAGCTCGCGGACAGCCTGGTGCGCCGGGAGGGCCTGTCGTTCCGCGAAGCGCATGAAATCGCAGCCGAGGTCGCCCGCGCCGTTGTCGCCATCGAAGGCGACATCGCGGAAGACGGCTATGACGCGTTCCATGAATCCTTCGAGCGCTGCACGAAGCGCCGGACCTCCATCGACAAGGCGCAGTTCGCCGAGATCGTCTCGCCGGAAAACTTCGTCGCCGTGCGCGACCGCTTCGGCGGCCCCGCCCCCAGAGCGCTGGCGCAGGCGATTGCCGGATACAAGCAGGAGATTTCGGGCATCCGCGCCCGCATGAGCGAGAATGCGCAGCGCGCGCGAACCTCCGCTCAGGATCTTCAAACCCGTTTCACCGCACTTCTCGGAGCCTGATGATGGCAACCATCGAACTTGATCGCCTCGTCAAACGCTATGGGCAGACGACTGTGGTTCACGGGATCGACCTGTCGATTCGGGACGGCGAATTCGTCGTGCTCGTCGGCCCTTCCGGCTGCGGCAAATCCACGACTTTGCGCATGATCGCGGGGCTCGAAGAGATCAGCGGCGGCGAGATCCGGATCGACGGCCGCGTCGTCAACGATCTGCAGCCCAAGGACAGGAACATCGCCATGGTGTTCCAGAACTACGCCATCTATCCGCACATGAGCGTTGCCGAGAACATCGCGTTTGGTCTCTATCGCTCCAAGCTCTCGAAAGCTGAGAAGCGCCAGCGCGTCGAACAGGTTGCCGGAACGCTTGGCCTGACGCCTTACCTGGAGCGTCGTCCTTCCGCCCTTTCCGGCGGGCAGCGTCAGCGCGTCGCCATCGGGCGCGCCATGGTGCGCGATCCCGCTGCGTTCCTGTTCGACGAACCCCTCTCCAATCTCGATGCGCAGCTGCGCACGCAGATGCGCATCGAGATCAAGCGGCTTCATCACCGCCTGGGCACCACGTCGGTTTTCGTCACGCATGACCAGGTGGAAGCCATGACCATGGCCGACAGGATCGTGGTGATGCGCGACGGGCGCATCCTGCAAGTGGGAACGCCGCTGGAGCTCTACGAGAAGCCGGTCGACATCTTCACCGCGCGCTTCATCGGCAGCCCGACCATGAACCTGATCCCCGCCTCCTTGCGCGATGGCGGAGCGGATCTGTCGGTGGGCGGCTCGGTTCGGGTGCCGCATGCAACGGCCACCACGTCCGACATTCTCGTCGGCGCGCGCCCGCAGGATCTCATTCCGACAAGCAACGGTGCGCAGGGCCTGACCGTCTCCGGCACGGTCGCCGTCGTGGAGACCTTGGGCTCTGAGACGCTCGTTCATATCGAGAGCGGCGGCCAGACCATCATCGGCTCCGCGCCCGGACGCGAGATCCCGCGCATCGGCGAGCACCTGACCTTCCATGCTCCTGCCGAGAGACTCTATTTCTTCGACAAGGCGACAGAGAAGGCATTGGCGGCCCAATGAGCGGAAAGCCTTCCGAACGCCGCAAGGTCGTGTGCCTTGGGCGAACCTATTGCGACATCATCTTCACGGGCCTAAAGGACATGCCGGTGCTCGGACGGGAGCGCTTTGCAGAAGGCGTGACGATCGCAGCCGGTGGCGGCGCTTATATCACCGCAGCGCATCTTGCGTCCCTCGGCCGTTCTGCGGCGCTGCTCACGCGTCTTGGCACGGATCCCCTGTCGCGCGGTCTCGATCCTGAACTCGAGGCCAGCGGCATCGACTTGTCCTTCGTCGAACGCTCAAACGATGCTGGCCCGCAGCCGACCGTTGCTTTGATCAAGGATAACGAGCGCGCCTTCGTGTCCCGCCGCGCAGGCGGCTCACGGCCATCCACGCTGGAAAAGGCTCTCTCGGATAACAGCGTCGCCCATCTGCACATCGCTGAATTCGCCACCCTTCACGACAACCCAGATGTGATCGCCATGGCGCATGGCCATGGCCTGACGGTGTCGCTCGACCCGAGCTGGGATGATCAGTTGATCCGCCGCGATGCCGCCTTCTTCACAATGTGCGCAGGCGTCGATATCTTCCTGCCGAATGTCGAGGAAGGACAGGCCCTCACCGGCGAGCATTCGGACGAGGCCATTTTGAAAAGTCTGGAAGAGCACTTCCCGCTCGTCGTGCTGAAGCGCGGCGAACGCGGCGCAACCGCCTCCAATAAAGCGGCCCGCATCGCGGTCGATGCCCTGCCCGTTAACGTGGTGGATACGACTGGCGCCGGCGATGCCTTCAATGCAGGCTTCCTGCATTCCTGGTTGAGCACCCGCGATCTGCAGGCAAGTCTGAAAGCCGGAATAGAAGCGGGCGCCCTCTCCGTACAGTCAACAGGCGGAGCGCCGTCACGCCTTTAACAAGGCGCTCGTGACTGCCTTGCTCGCGTCTGTTCCAGCGACGGCTCGACATACGATTGTTATTTTATCCAATCGCCCTAAGTGCAGTTGTCATGAGGAGTAAATTCTTCCCATGATAAAACTTGGTATAGCGGCCAGCTTTATGGCGCTCAGCATCATCCATGCAGCCGCGCAGGAGCCTCTCCTGATCGTAAAGGCCGAGAATCTCTTGCGCGACCCTAAATGGGCCTATGTCCATTTCAGCGTGCTGAATAATTCGAACAGAGCCGCGGAGGCGGTTTATGTCGCCTGCACATTTTTCGACAACGGCGGCGAGCCGCTCGAAACCGTTACTGGAGCTGTGTTGAATGTTAAACCCGGTGAGAAAGCCATCGGGAAAATCCACGCGCGCTACAAAGTCGAGATGGAAACAGTGAAGTGCCGCTTGAATGAGGCTGTCGGCCTCCCCACTCAACGTCCATCCCTTTGAGGTGACTGAGAAGCCCACTCCGCATGGCCGAAAAATCATCGGCTCGCGTGGTCCGTCCATAAGACTTTGATAAAGCGGACCACACAATGATGGCAGAGCCTTCTTGCAAAGCGAGCTTACGCTGCAGGAGAGCTTGAATAGAAAAAACCTTATCCGCCTGGTGTCGAATAAGGTTCAAACTTCCGAAATCTTGGAAAGATTGGTGGGTGATGTAGGGCTCGAACCTACGACCCGCTGATTAAGAGTCAGCTGCTCTACCAACTGAGCTAATCACCCGTCGCCGAAGCGAATTCAGCGACGCGTTGTTCGCTGAAGAGGCCGTGCGTGTAACAAACCGCACGGCCCCTGTCTAGCCCATTCGGAGAGGTTTTTTCCTTAAGCGGCGGATTTCGATTTGGCCCGGTGATAAGTACCGTCACCTTGTGTCAAAACCCGGTCCTCCGGCTGGATCTGGCCGGGCTCGATCTCCTCCTTCTCGGCCAGCTCTTTCCACAAGGGTATCAGCCGGTCGATATCCAGGCCCGGCCAGGCTTCGACGCCGTCGAGCACGAAATAGGTCTCCTGGTAATCGTCGATCCGGTAGAGGGTGCGCATCACCCGGCCGAGATCGAAGGCGACCCGGTTGGGCGACGGGCTTTCCAGGGCGAAGATCGTCTCGCCGGGCGAGGACGCGATGCCCGCGCCCACGATCCGCATGCCCTCAGGGGTCTGGGCGAGGCCGAACTCCACCGTGTACCAGTAGAGCCGCGCCAGGTACTTCAGCGCCCCGTGCTCGGCCGCAACAAGGCCGGCCTTGCCGTAAGATTCGAGATAATCCGCATAGATCGGCTGCATGATCAGCGGCACGTGGCCGAACACGTCGTGGAAGATGTCCGGCTCCTCGATATAATCGAGCTGTTCCGGCTTGCGGATCCAGAACCCCGCTGGGAACTGGCGGTTCGCCAGCATGCGGAAGAAGGCGAGGTCAGGGATGAGGCCCGGCACTGCCACCACCTCCCAGCCCGTCGCTGCCTTGAGGCGCTGGTTCATGACCCGGAAATCGGGGATCCCCTCCTCACCGATGCCAAGCCGGTCGAGCCCTTCCAGGAATTGGTCGGCGATGCGACCTTTCAGGATTTCCCGCTGGCGCTTGGCAAGCGTCCTCCAGGTCTCGTGGTCGGTCTCTGTATAGTTCTCGAAGCCTTGGTCGCGCATGTAATCGCGCGGATCGTCGCTGCCGGTGGCGGTATTCATGGCGTTTCCTCCGTCCATTGTTATGACGTTAGGATAGCACTCTCATCCGGTCATTTTCCGCCGGATGTGATCTGGATAAATGCTTTAGCAGTCATAAAATGACCTCAAGGCCCCTATTCGAGGTCAGTCATGAAGCGTCACCTGTCTCCTTCCGACCGCCGCATCCTGCGGGCCATCCAAGGTGATGGGCGCATCCCCAACTCCACGCTTGCCGAGAAAGTCGGTTTGGCCGCTTCCCCCTGCCTGCGACGCCTCAAGGCTTTGGAGGAGGATGGGATCATCGAGGGCTACCGGGCGCTCGTGAACCGCAAGGCCCTGGGTTTCGAGGTGGAAGCCTTCGTCTTCATCAAGCTGGAGCAGTCGGAGCCCGGCTGGCGCACGCGGCTCGTGGACCGGCTGAAAGGCTATGAGGAGGTCATCGCCTGCCATGCCCTTGCTGGCGAGGTGGACATCATCGTCCATGCGGTGGCACGCGACATCGAGAGCTTCGGCGAATTCACCATGAACCGCCTGCTCACCCTCCCCGGCGTCGCCGACGTGCGCTCGAGCTTCGTGCTCTCGACAATCAAGCCGCAGAGTCCGATTCCGGTGCCGGAGCATGTTTGAGGTCGATAGCTCAACATTGATATAGAGTTTCAATAATAAGTGGCGACATGCATCACGGTTCGAAGAGCAATGCAATGCGCTTTTTAACCTCAGTTACGCTCTTCATACTTCTTCTATTTTCCACGCCCGTCGCGGCAGCATGTTCGACGCTCTACAATAATTACACATGGATCATCGTTCAGGATGGCGATGAGGCGATTGAGTACAATGCAAAAAGCAGAAACCCAGCTTGGTCGATAGATGCGTTGACAGACGCAATCAGTTTCTGTGCTGATTGCGGACAGGTTCAGTTTTTTGAAGCCTCAAGCGCTCCGAAATTGCTTGAGTTTCTTCGAGCAGAAGCAGCGACAGACAACTTTAACCCGAATGGTGACCCGGTTTCCGTTCAGCTTGGGCCACTCAAGGGAAAAGCTCAGAGATTCACGACAGATCCCATGATTCAGCAGTTTCAAGACTGGATCGTCTTGGAAGCGAGTGACGGGTGCGTGTCCATCGTTCTTCAGCTTTTGAGCACCCATTCTCTTGAGCATTCGCCCTTCCGAGACCCAAATGCCATCGCTGATGCGACTGCCGTGACGCGCATTACGCGCGGCAAGGCACAGAACTTCGATATCCGCTGTTTGAAACAATCCGGCTTTGATCACTTCGAGTGGTTCAGGAAGTCGATCGGCGTTGAACCGCCTGAACCTGTTCCACCCATAAAAACGCCCTCGCATGAGGAATTCATGCGAGGGCTGCAAAGGCTCAATTAATTGAAGAGCGTTTACTCAGCCGCGTGCTGTGCGTGCAAACGCGCGCCTCGACTCATGAGCTTGTTGAGCGCGCCGAGGTAGGCTTGCGCAGAGGCAACGAGCGTATCGGGATCGGCGGCGCGGGAGGTCACGCTGCGGCCGTCGGCGGAGAGACGCACCGACACTTCGGCCTGCGCGTCCGTACCTTCTGTGACTGCATGCACTTGGTAAAGCTCCAGCACGGCCTCGTGCGGCACCAGCGCCTTGATGGCGTTGAAGGTGGCGTCCACCGGGCCGTTGCCCTCCTGCTCCTCGATCACCGTGTCGCCGTCCACCTGCAGGCGCATGGTGGCGCGCTGCGGGCCGCGTGTACCGGCGACGATGGAGAGCGAGACGAGCTTGATGCGATCATGAGCGGTGGCGATGTTCTGATCGACCAGCGCCTCGATGTCCTCGTCATAAACGTGCTTCTTGCGGTCGGCGAGATCCTTGAAGCGTTCGAACGCATCCTGGAACTGGTTGTCGGAGAGGCTGTAGCCCAGCTCTTCCAGCTTGTTGCGGAAAGCGGCTCTACCCGAATGCTTGCCCATGACCAGCGAGGTCTTCGACACGCCGACGCTTTCTGGCGTCATGATCTCGTAGGTCTGCGCGTTCTTCAGCATGCCATCCTGGTGGATGCCGCTTTCATGCGCGAAGGCGTTCCGGCCCACGATGGCCTTGTTGTATTGCACCGGGAACGAGGTGGCGGCGGAAGCGAGCTTCGACGCGCGTGTCAGCATGGTTGCTTCGATGCCGGTCTCGTAGGGCAGCACGTCGCCGCGCGTCTTGATCGCCATCACGATCTCTTCCAACGCCGCGTTGCCTGCGCGCTCACCGATGCCGTTGAGTGTGCATTCGATTTGACGCGCGCCGCCTTCCAAGGCTGCGAGCGAGTTCGCGACGGCGAGACCCAGATCGTTGTGGCAATGGGCGGAGAAGATCGCCTTGTCCGCATTAGGCACGCGCTCGCGCACGGCGCGGAACATGGCGCGGTATTCATCGGGCGTCGCATAGCCCACCGTGTCCGGCAGGTTGATGGTAGTGGCGCCTGCCTTGATGGCGGCTTCCACGCAGCGGCACAGATAATCGATGGGCGTGCGCGTGGCATCCATGGCCGACCACTCGATGTCCTCGATCAGGTTGCGCGCCTGCGTCACCGTGGTGGTGATGATCTCCAGCACCTCCTCTTCCGACTTGCGCATCTGGTGCTGCAGGTGGATCGGCGAGGTGGAGACGAAGGTGTGGATGCGAGGCTTCTTGGCATGGCGCACGGCCTCACCGGCGCGGGCGATGTCCGCCGAGATGGCGCGGGCGAGGCCTGCGACGGTCGCGTTCTTCACCTGCTGCGCAATCAGCGACACCGCTTCGAAGTCACCATTGGAGGCGATGGGGAAGCCCGCCTCGATGATGTCGACGCCCATGGCATCGAGCAGGCCTGCGACCTCGAGCTTTTCCTCCAGCGTCATGGTCGCGCCGGGGCATTGCTCGCCATCGCGCAGGGTGGTGTCGAAGATCAATACGCGGTCTTTGGAAGCGGTCATCGTGTCGGTCCTTCTCGGGAGCGGCGCCAATCTCGATTATAGGGCATGCGCTCGGGGTTGTTGTTTGGTTTTTCGCTCAAAACCCCTGAGAGCCCAGGCGGCAGCGCCCAGCCGACCCTCAGGGGCAGCTAAGGAGAAGGAGGCCAAGGAGAAGCGCGCGGCCGGCCGCAGAAGCGGTGCCGTTCATTCCAGCGCTGTGGGAGCCGATTGCCATCGCTGCCCATTCCTCCAAAAGCCGCGGCGCAAGCCCGCGAACAACGGGCATGGTTGTAACGGGCGGTCCGTGGAATGGCAAGCGCTTGAAACAAACGAAAAGCGGGAACCTCGACGATTGTATAGGAAATACCCTGAAGGCCCCTGCCCTGGACGGCCGCTGAAATGCTCTAGATCAAGGCAAGCTCGGCTTTTACTCCGACCATCCAACCCAGCATGAGGTGCCCATGATGAAGAACGCGATCCGCAGCCTGTGCCTGACCGGTCTGGCAGCCCTGCCGCTTGCCGCCTGCAACCAGACAGCCTCCGGCCCCACCCCGGCCAATACGAGCGTCACACCCTCGAGCTTCCGCATGCCGGAAGGCTCCGGCTGCGGGGCTGAGATCGCCCGCTATCGGGCCGTGATGAGCAACGACCTCGCCATGGGCCATGTGGGCCAGTCGGTCTACAACCGGGTCGACAAGGAAATCGGCCAAGCGGAAGCGGCTTGCGCTGCCGGACGCGATGCGGAGGCCCAGCGCATGATCAGGGCGACGAAGGCCCGTCACGGTTATGTGTGAGTGAAGACCCACTCGAAGAAGGTTTGAAGGAATAAGGGCATCGTCTTCGGATCGATGTCCTCCAAGCCGCGGACGATCTTAACGTCCTGCAATTCCGGCTCCGGGTCCTTGGCGATGTTGGCGCGAATGATCTTCGCGCCCTCCTCCGCCGTCACGGGCATGGTCACCATGCGCATGAGCGCGATGGTCGGCCAACGCTGGACGATGATCCATTCATCGTCGACGTGAAAATCGCCTTCCCGCAGCCCTGTTTCCTCTTCCAACTCGCGAATGAGGCTCGTTGCGAGATCGACGGTGCCATCGGGTCTGAGGTCCGACAGATCGGGCGTGCCTGCGGCGAAATAGATGCGGCCCGCATTCGTCGTATGCGCGCCCATGATTCCGCAGATGAAGGCGCCGTCCGATCCGCGCAGCGCGCCCATGGCGAAGCCGTTGGCGATGGTGTCGTCCGGATATTGATTGTCGATCCACGCGACGAAATCCGCGTAATCGGTTTCGAAATAGGTGTTGCGCAGCAGATCCTGCTCGAATTCCACATTGTTGAGCAGCAGCACGCGCCCATTGAACATCTTCGGCTTGTCCGCGGTGCGGCGTTTCCAGTTCGCCGCGATGAGCTCGCGGTTCTGCTCGGCCCATTCCCATGTCATGGGCACGCAGCGCGCCTCGACCCGCGAGACGCGATGGATCATGAGATCGCGCTTCACGCGACGATCTCGCCGCGCATGACCATGACGGCGCCGCCGCCAATCTCGGCGGAAACGAGCGCACCGTTCTTGATCGTCATTTGCAAGCGGATCTCGCTCGGGCGTCCCATCTCGACGCCCTGCTCGATGACGATGTTGTGCTCGCCATCGCCCAGAGGCTCGCATTGCATGAGCGCGCCGGTGAAAGCCGCTGCCGCCGAGCCGGTCGCCGGATCCTCGAGGACGCCCATGCCGGGACCGAACATGCGAGCGCGGAAGCGCAAGCCCTCCGCATTCGGCACGCGCGTATACACGTAAGCCGCCGGATGATCGCTGTCGGAGAAGGCCTTGTCGAAGGCCTCACCCTTCGGATAGGCGCGCGCCAGGGCATCGAGCGATGCGACCGGCACGAGATCGTAAGCGACACCCGCGGAATGCCTGCTCGGCACATGACGCGCGAAACCGATTTCCTTCGGATCGAGACCAAGCGCCCAGGCGCAATCGGTGCTCTCCTTGCCCTCGCCCCAGGAGAACGGAAGACGCGGCAAGCGGAAGCGCGCCACGCCGCTCAATGCATCCCTCACCTCAGCCACGCAGGGCACAATGCCGACTTTTTCCTTCAAGCCGAAAGCCACGGCGCCCGGCTCGCCGTTCCGGTCGAGCAACGCGAGTAGCACTGCTGTTCCCACCGTGGGATGACCAGCGAACGGAAGCTCCCGTGCAACCGTGAAGATGCGGATGTCGGCGCGCTGGTGCGGATCCTCCGGCGGGAACACGAAGACCGTCTCGGAGAGGTTGAACTCCTTCGCGATAATCTGCATGCGGGCATCGTCGAGGCCTTCCGCATCGAGCACGACGGCCAAAGGATTTCCGGCGAAACGCTCCGATGTGAACACATCGAGTGTGATGAAGCGACGATTCATGCGGATCAAACCTCTTCCGGCGTGAAACGGTGAGTGGGCGAAACGAACTCGTCCTGCGCTGCGATGGTGAGGATCTCGCGCGACCCTGCTTCCTCCGTGCGCTTCAACAAGCCGTAGACAGAGGCGGATGCTTCGGCAAGAGCCGTCGCGGCGGAGCGGGAACGGGCGTAGTGCACGAAGAAGAGAGCGGCGATGGCATCACCCGCCCCATTCACGCTCAAGGAGAGCTTCGGCGTGCGCACGCGCCAGAAGCGCCCGCCTTCGCCTGCGATGAGATCGATGGCATCTGAGGGCGTCTCCTTTGCCTCGACCGATGTCACGAGCACGGCCTTGGGGCCGAGCTTCTGCACGGCGGAGACCGCCTGCTTCACGTCGCTCAAGGTCTGCGTCGTTTGTCCTGAGAGATAATCCAGCTCGAACTGGTTCGGCGTGATGATGTCGGCGGCGGGCACAGCCTGATCGCGCATGAATTCCGGAATGCCTGGGCGCACGAAGACACCGCGTCCCACATCGCCGATCACCGGATCGCAGCAATAAAGCGCCTCGGGGTTGAGGGCTCGCACCCGCGCCACGGCGGAGAGGATTGCGTTGCCGATATCGGCGGAGCCCATATAGCCGGAGAGCACGCCGTCGCACCGCTCAAGCACGCCACGCTCGGCGATGCCCTCGACAAGCTCCTCGATGGCAGGACCGTCGAAGACGCGGCCTTTCCAGGAACCGTAGCCCGTATGGTTGGAGAACTGCACCGTATGGATGGGCCAGACCTCGACGCCGAGGCGCTGCATCGGAAAGACAGCGGATGCATTGCCCACATGACCATAGGCGACATGCGACTGGATCGAGAGAACATTCATGGCGTAAGGCCCCCTTCTCCCCCTTGGGTTAGCGCATCGGCGATCCTGCTTCAAATGACGTGATGTGATCTTTTTCATCACGGAAGGCGAGATGTGGCCCCATGCCCCGCCATGGTTTACAAGGGCACGCGAAAGGACGCCCCGTGAACCTCGACACTGTCACCACCGCCATCCTGGATTTCATCCGCGCCCATCAGGCCTATGCGCCCTTGATCGTGGCCATCATGACCTTTGCGGAATCCTTTGCTTTCATTTCCCTCGTTCTGCCGATGATTGGCATTCTCGTGGCTGTGGGCTTCGCGCTGGCGGCGGCGGAGGTTCCGTTCTGGCAGGTCTGGCTGGGCGCGGCGACAGGCGCTTTCCTGAGCGCCTGGCTCTCATACGAGATCGGCTTCAAGGTGAAGAAGAAGGCTTATGCCGTCTGGCCTCTCTCGCGGAACCCGGGCCTCATTGAGAGAGGCGAGAGGTTCTTCGAGCGTTTCGGCCCCTGGGCAGTTTTCCTCGGCCGCTTCTTCGGCCCGACGCGGGCCGTCGTCCCCCTTGTTGCCGGCATCTTCCTGATGCCGCGCGTGCTCTTTCAATCCGCCAACATGGCCTCGGCCTCTGTCTGGGCTTTCGCCCTCCTTGCACCCGGCTCGGGCCTCGCGCGCTATCTGGCCTGGTGAGGGGAACCGGGCTTGCCGAGGCTCATTGACCTCCCATTGCAACGGAGGTTTCCCATGGGCAAAGGCAAGATGAACGGCGACAACTCGGGCGAGAGCAAGAAGCATCCGGGCGATCACATCCGCGGCTCCGGCGGCACGATGAAGAATCGCAAGGACCCCGGCAAGCAGGACAACAACAAGGCCGCCAACACCAAGAGCAACCAGCAGTAAGAACGGCCTATTTTCAGTTTTCCTGATTAAATCCCCTTCATTCCCGGAGGTGGCAAATGCCTTCCGTAATGTTATTGCCAAGATATAACATTACGGAAGCATTGCCATGGGACAGGTCCCTCAACACACGTACGCCTGGTACGACGAAGACGATTCCCTGGAAGAGCAGATCCCGACCGAACTCACCATGGCTGGCCTGCCGGAAACCTGGCGCCACTACGAGTGGAAGATCGCAGCCATCCTGTTCGCCGCTCTCTGGTTTGTCGACACTTGGACCGTCGGCAAGACGCTGGGTGGTGTGATGAGTATGAACCACATCGCTCAGGGCACCTGGCTTCTGCTTGTGGTGCTGACAGCCTGCGCCGGCCTCTTCCATTTCTGGATCCGCCGCCGCCCGAGCGTGGGCTTTCATCTCTGCGCGCTTATCGCGGTGGCCTCCCTGGTCGGGCACTCGCTCTGATCCGCTAAAGACAGACAAAAAAGAAGGGGCGGAAATTTCCGCCCCTTTTTCGTTCGCGATTGTGCGAGATCAGTTCTTGGTCTTGTCGACCAGAGCCTTTTCCTTGATCCACGGCATCATGGCGCGCAGGCGCGAGCCCACGTCCTCGATCGGGTGAGCGGCGTTGCGGGCGCGCACGGCCTTGAACGAGGTCTGGTTGACCTTGTTCTCGAGCATCCAGTCGCGGGTGAACTTGCCGGTCTGGATGTCTTCCAGAACGCGCTTCATCTCGGCCTTGGTCTCAGGCGTGATGATGCGCGGGCCGGTGACGTACTCGCCGTACTCAGCGGTGTTCGAGATCGAGTAGTTCATGTTGGCGATGCCGCCCTCGTAGATGAGGTCAACGATCAGCTTCACTTCGTGCAAGCACTCGAAATAGGCCATCTCGGGGGCGTAGCCCGCCTCGACCAGGGTCTCGAAGCCGGCCTTGATCAGCTCGACGAGACCGCCGCAGAGCACCACCTGCTCGCCGAAGAGATCGGTCTCGCACTCTTCCTTGAACGAGGTCTCGATGATGCCGGCGCGGCCGCCGCCATTGGCGGAAGCGTAGGACAGCGCGATGTCATGGGCGTTGCCCGTGGCGTCCTGGTGGATCGCGATGAGCGTCGGCACGCCGCCGCCGCGCTGATACTCGGAGCGCACCGTGTGGCCGGGGCCCTTGGGAGCGACCATGAGCACGTCGAGATCCTTGCGGGGCTCGATGAGGTTGAAATGCACGTTGAGGCCGTGGGCAAACAGAAGAGCAGCACCCTGCTTCATGTTGGCCTGCAGGTCGTTGCGATAGATGTCGGCCTGCAGCTCGTCCGGGGTGAGCATCATCACCACGTCGGCCCACTTGGCGGCTTCGGCCACTTCCATGACCTTGATGCCGGCGCCTTCCGCCTTGGCGGCGGAGGGAGAGCCCTTGCGCAAAGCCACGACGATGTCCTTCACGCCGGAATCGCGCAGGTTCAGCGTATGAGCATGGCCCTGGCTGCCATAGCCGACGATGGCGACCTTTTTGCCCTTGATCAGATTGATATCGGCGTCGCGATCGTAATACACGCGCATGGTGCTCTAGTCCTTGTGTTCAGGGGGCTTTCGGCCCGGTCTTCGTTGTGTTGCACACGCCCTTTTCGAGGATTTGCGCAACAATTATTTGTCTGGCGCCGCTTTTAGCGAACAAAACTGCGCTGACAAGCTGTTTTTGCATCAAATGCTGCGCACTTGGTGCAGAAGGCCGTTGCCGGAGCAACGAACCTTGTCTTCACCTCACATGCTGACCGCCTCCTTTATCGGTGATGGCAGACGCAGGTGAGTTCTCGGGTCGAGCGCGATTCCGGCGACGGAAGCGGCGACGAATTTACGAATTCCGGGCAGACGGGTCGCGGGAGCGATCACCCAGTCCCGCAGGACCGGCAGAAAGCGGCTATCGGATTGATAGGCCGGCGTAAACCCGAAGCTAAGGGCTTGGTAAAACCGCACATGGGGCCGCCGCGCCCTTGCATAGGCCTTGAGGGCGGTTTCCAGATCCGGGGCCTCCTCCAAAGCCAGAGCGAGCGCCCGCGCATCGAGCAGGGCCATGTTCGCCCCCTGCCCCAGCTGCGGGCTCGCCGCATGGGCTGCATCGCCGATGGCGACAGCGCCGGGGGCAATGGGGCTCGCTAAGGTGCTGTGGCAATAGCGAGCAAGCGTCAGTTCATCAGGATGCCGGATCGTGTTCAGAAGCGGCTCCGTTTGGGGCCACAGGCGCAGGACATTGCTCTTCCAAGCATCGAGGCCATCATCGAGCCATTGCTGATATGAGGGCGGCTTAATGCTCCAGAACAACGCCGCAAGGTCTGGCCCATGAGGCTGCGCGCGTCCGATGGGCAGCACGCCGATCATGGCGCTCGAGCGTTCGTAGCGCTGTTCGAGCGAATGCAGATCGAAGCCTTGCGCAGGCCAGGGCAGCGTCGCCCACAGGGCGCCATAGGTGAGATCGGCGCGCGGTTTATGCGAAGGATCGAAGATCGACGTCAGCGTGCTGCGGACACCGAGCGCATCGATGACGAGATCGAACGGGCCGGAGGAGCGTCCTTCTTCGTGCACCAGACGCAGGCAGGAATCCGAGACGCGCTCAGCGCCGGAAATCTTGCGGCCCGTCTCAACGGCAATGCCTGCACGCCGCACGGCATCGTAAAGAACCGAGAATAGAGCCGAGCGATGAACGGCAAGACCAAACATCTCGGGCCCAAGCGTCGCATAGCGAACATCGAGAACGATGCGCTGCGTCTTGGACACGCGCCCATACAATCTGTCGATGCGTTGGCCGAGCGCGAGGATCTGCGCATCAAGGCCGAGTTCTGCGAGAACGGCAAGGCCGGTCGGTTGCAGGATCAGGCCGGAACCGAGAGGCCGCGGCTCGTCGAACTGATCGAAAAGCGTAACGCGATGACCAGCGCGCGACAGGAAGAGCGCAGCGGCAAGGCCTGCCGGTCCGCATCCGGCAATAGCAATGTCAAGAGGCTTTCCTGTCTTGGACATCAGACGAGACACACTAAATAGAAGCCATCACCGCGGTCTTGCAGGAAGACCGCAGATTTGCCGTATCGAAAAGGGGCCATGTCATGTCGCAGATCGCCACAGCCGATGAAGTCCTTGCCTTCTGGAAAGAAGCCGGACCCGACAAGTGGTTCTCGAAGGACGATGCCTTCGACCAGGCCTGCCGTGACCGTTTCATGCCCACCTACGAGGCCGCCGCGCGGGGTGACCTCAACGAATGGGAGCTCACCCCGGAAGGCGCGCTCGCCGTGATCATTCTTCTCGATCAGTTCCCGCGAAACATGTTCCGGGGACAGCGCGAGACCTACAAGACCGATCCCGTCGCGTTGATGGTCGCGGATCGCGCCATCGAGCGGGGTTTCGATCACAAGGTGGAACCGGAGTTCCGCCGTTTCTTCTACCTGCCCTTCATGCATTCCGAGTCCTTGCGGCATCAGGAACGCTCGGTGGCCTTGAACGAAACCCTCGGCGAGGATTCCGCTAAGTGGGCGCGCCACCACCACGACATCGTCGCCCGTTTCGGCCGCTTCCCCCACCGCAACGCCATTCTCGAACGAGAGACGACGCCGGAGGAGGAAGCCTTTCTGAAAGAGAGCGAGTTCAGGGGTTAAGGGCTTTTACATGATCCCTTCGGCACCGCGCGACATAGCTGCAACGCCGGTGCGCGACACTTCCACGAGGCCGACAGCCGTCATCAGCTTGATGAAGCGCTCGACCTCGTCGGTCGTGCCGGTGAACTCGTAGACGAAAGAGGTGAGCGTCGCATCGAGCGTGCGTGCGCCGAAAGCGGATGCGAGGCGCATGGCTTCCACGCGGTGATCGCCCTTGCCCACAACCTTCACGAGGCAGAGCTCGCGCTCCACCGCTTCGCCGGTAAGCGTAAGATCGACCACGCGGTGCACCGGAACGAGGCGTTCCAGCTGGCTCTTGATCTGCTGGATGATGCTGTCCGTGCCGGTGGTGACGATGGTGATGCGCGAGATATGCGCCTCGTGCTCCGTCTCCGTGACGGTGAGGCTTTCGATGTTGTAGCCGCGGCCCGAGAACAGGCCGGCGATGCGGGCGAGAACGCCCGGCTCATTGTCAACCACCACCGCAAGGGTATGCCGGTTCACGGGCTCGACGCGGTGCGCATCGGGATAATGGGTTTTCATCTGGAGCATGGTTGTCGTCCGGCTTGATTGTCTGGTGTCAGGCTGTTTTGCGGAAAGTCTCGATCGGCTCTTCATCGACCTCGTCGGCATCGACGATCCAACTTTCCTTGAGCGCTTCAGCACGCCACTCCTGGAAGGCGGGAAGCGAAAGGATCGCATCGACATAGGCGCGCGCCTGTGCATCGAGAGCGATGGAATAGGTGTCGAGACGCGTGACGAGCGGCGCATACATGGCGTCCGCCGCCGAGAACGCGCCGAAGAGAAACGGTCCGCCCGCACCGAAGCGCTCGCGCGCTTGGCGAACGATTTCGGCAAAGCGCGCCACATCCTTTGCGACGGCCTCGCCGCGATCCTTCTGCGCAAACTTCTTCCCGAGATTCATCGGGCAGGTGCTGCGCAGACCCTGGAAGCCCGCATGCATCTCGGCGGCAATGGAGCGCGCCATGGCGCGAGCCTTGCGGTCCTCGGGCCAAGCAGGCACGCCGAAGACCTCGCCCACATATTCCATGATGGCGATGCTCTCCCAAACGGTCACATCGCCGTCGATGAGGATCGGCACCTTACCGGCGGGAGAATACTTGAGGTTCTTCTCCCTGGTGTCGGGAAGATCGAGCGGGATCGTGATCTCGTCGAAGGCAATGCCGAACTGCTTCATCAGCAGCCAGGGGCGCAGCGACCAGGACGAGTAACATTTGTTGGCGATGACAAGGGTTGGCATGATCAAGCGCTTTCCCCCTCTCCCGTGCGGGAGAGGGGCCAGGGGTGAGGGAAAGAGGATGCAGAAGGCACCACTGCCTTCGCAATTCTCGTCAGAACAGTGTCCAAATCGCTCATTACATCACCGTTTGTAACGCGAATGATCGCAAAGCCATGGCGCTCAATCTCTTCCGTTCTGCGGGCATCATAATCTGCATACCAATCATGCTGCTTTCCATCGACCTCGACGATCAGCTTCCGCTCCACGCAAAGAAAATCGACGGTGTAATTCAGAAATGGCACCTGCCGTTTGAACTTGAGGCCTTGGAAACGCCGTCCCCGGAGCGCCTGCCACAGCACGTCCTCCGCAGATGTGGGCGTCTTGCGAAGGCTGCGTGCGAATTGGCGCGGCTCTCTCACCATGAAGCGGCATTCCCTCACCCCTGCCCCTCTCCCACCCGGGAGAGGGGTTCTCCTCTTTAGACCAGCATCTTGCCTTTCTCGTCGATCACGGAGCCGATATCGGCGCCGGTCTCACCGAGATAGTCGTTGAGCAGCATCTCGTTATGCGCCTTGCCCGATGGGATCATCGGGAAGCAGTTTTCCATCTTGTCGACAATGCAGTCGAAGATCACCGGGCGGTTCACGTTGATCATTTCCAGGATCTTCGCATCGAGTTCCGCCGGGTTGTCGCAGCGGATGCCGACGCCGCCATAGGCTTCCGCGAGCTTCACGAAATCGGGCAGCGATTCCGAATAGCTCTGCGAGTAGCGGCCGCCGTGCAGCAGCTCCTGCCACTGGCGCACCATGCCCATGTACTCGTTGTTCAGGATGAACACCTTGATCGGCAGATTGTATTGCAGCGCGGTCGACATCTCCTGCAGCATCATCTGGATCGAGGCTTCGCCCGCAATGTCGATGACGAGCGCATCGGGATGCGCGAGCTGCGCGCCGACGGCGGCAGGTAGGCCGTAGCCCATGGTGCCGTGGCCGCCGGACGTCATCCAATGGTTCGGCTCGTCGAAGCGGAAATACTGCGCCGCCCACATCTGATGCTGTCCGACCTCGGTGGTCACGTAAGGCGAGCGATCCTTCGTGAGTTCATAGAGACGCTGGATCGCGTGTTGCGGCTTGATCGTTTCGGTGGAGTTGCGGAACGCGAGGCAGTTGCGCGCCCGCCAGCCTTCGATCTTGCTCCACCATTCCTGCAATTCCACCTTGTCGGCCTGCTTCGCGCCCTGGCGCCACAGGCGCACCATGTCTTCAAGCACATGCGCGCAATCACCGACAATCGGAATGTCCACCTTCACCGTCTTGTTGATGGAGGACGGATCGATGTCCACATGGATGCGCTTGGAGAACGGCGAGAAGGCATCGAGACGGCCGGTGATGCGGTCGTCGAAGCGCGCTCCGATATTGATCATCACGTCGCATTCATGCATCGCGAGATTGGCCTCGTAGGTGCCGTGCATGCCGAGCATGCCGAGCCAGTTCTTGCCCGAGGCCGGATAAGCGCCGAGACCCATCAGCGTCGAGGTGATCGGGAAGCCCGTGAGCTCCACCAGCTCGCGCAGCAGCGCGGAGGCATGCGGGCCGGAATTGATGACGCCGCCGCCCGTATAGAACACGGGGCGCTTGGCATTCGCCATCAGCTCGACAGCGGCGCGGATATGATCCATGTCGCCCTTCACCACCGGGCGATAGGTCTTGTGCTGATTGCTGAGCGGACGAGCGTAAGTGCCAGCCTTGAACTGGATGTCCTTCGGCAGGTCCACCACCACCGGACCGGGGCGGCCGTTCTGCGCCACGTAGAAGGCCTCATGCAGAACGCGCGGCAGGTCCTCGATGGATTTGACGAGATAATTGTGCTTCGTGCAGTGGCGCGTGATGCCCACCGTATCGCATTCCTGGAAGGCGTCGGAGCCGATGAGGTGCGTGGGCACCTGGCCGGTGATGCAGACCAGCGGGATCGAGTCCATCATGGCATCGGCCAAGCCCGTGATGGCATTGGTCGCGCCAGGGCCCGATGTCACCAGCACCACGCCCGGCTTGCCCGAGGCGCGGGCGTAACCTTCCGCAGCGTGAACCGCGCCCTGCTCGTGACGGACGAGAACGTGGCGCACCTTCTCCTGGTGGAAGAGCGCATCGTAAATGGGAAGCACCGCACCCCCAGGATATCCGAAGACATGCTCGACACCCTGGTCCTGCAGGGCTCGGATCACCATTTCGGCTCCGGTCATCGTCTCGCTCATGGTCTTAACTCCGTCGGGTCTGTAGTGCTTTGTCTGCGTTGTTCTGGTGTTTCGGGCAATAAAAAAGGCCCCTGAGGGGGCCTGTGCGCCATCGCCGGACCTGCGGGGATCAATCCCGCTCCGTCGATGGCGCTCGTACTACGAGAATAAGCTTGCGCATTTGGGCAGCTCTCGGTTCAAAAGTTGCGCAGACGCTATATGATCCGTTTCATTCGGTCAAGCGGGGTCCGGTTGGCAGAAGCAAGCTTAGCTTTTAAGGTGCGCTCCCTATTTTAGTCTTATGACCATGACCGACACTATCTCCTCTACTGGCGCCCCGATGCAGAACCAGCGCCTGACCGCCCGCGCCCTCCTTTTGGGCGACCGCCTCGATGTGGCCGGGCTCGAGCGCAGCGACGTTCTCTCCACCACCCCCCTCGCCTTCCGGGCTGGCCAGGACGGCTTCGTGGCCCTTTTCCGCTACGGCGTCGCCGTGCTCGTGGGCCTCACGCCCCTCGAGGAGGACGAGATCATCCGTGGCCTGCGCCAGCGCATCAAGGGCGAGTTCGCGCGGCACGAGGAGGAGACCGCGATCATCGAGATCTCCCCCGATCGGGACGACCAGATTCCGCCGGGCGGGCCGATCTATGTGAAGCAGCTCTCCACCGAGCGGCTGATCGTGATCGCCGACGCTCTGTCCAAGAGCGCAACCCTCGCCCGCGACGAGCGTGAGGCAACCGCTGCATTTGAATCGGTGGAGCCGTCAGTCCAGCACCTCGCCGAAAAGGGCCGCCGCCCGCGTGACCGACGCAAGATCCTGAAGCAGGTTGGCCAAGCTCTTCTCGTGCGCCAACGCATGTCCGGCGGCGTCGCGGTGGAAGAAAAGCCCGACGTGCTGTGGGATCGCCCGGATCTCGAGCGTCTCTATGCACGCCTCGAGGATGAATACGAATTGAAGGAACGCGCCGCGGCCCTTCACAGCAAGCTGGAAGTTCTCGGCGATACCGCTCAGGCACTCACCGACATCATCGACACGGAACGCTCGCTGCGTCTCGAACTGATCATCGTGCTCCTGATCGTCTTCGAGATCTTCATCACATTCTATCAGATGGCCGTTGGCTATCTGACGGGGCATTGAGGCGGCCCATCACCGCCTCGTAGCCCTTCTCCGGCTCTACCCATTGCCAATCCGGCAGCTGGTGGCGGAACCAAGTGAACTGGCGCTTGGCGTAGCGGCGCGTGTCGCCCTGACCTTTGACGATGGCCTCGTCGAGCGACATCTCGCCGCGCAGATGCGCGAGCAGGCCCGGAACACCGTGCGCCCGCATCGCGGGAAGCATGGGATCGAGACTGCGCTCGCCCAGCGCCCTCACCTCATCGAGCGCACCCTGCTCCATCATCGCGAGGAAACGGCTGTCGATGCGGCGACGCAGTTCTTCCCGCTCGGGCGCGAGAAAAAGCTTGATGACTGGGATGCCGCTGAACGGCCCCGGTTGGCGGGCTCCGTGGAAGGATATGAGCGGCTGGCCGGTGGCCGCGAAGATTTCGAGCGCGCGCTGCACCCGCAACCGGTCGGAGGGCCGCAGCGTGCGTGCCGTCTCGGGATCGCGCCCGGAGAGGAGGCGGTGAAGCTCGGGCGTTTCCAGCCCCTCGCTCTCCCGGCGCACCTCCTCGCGGACTTCCTCAGGCACTGCCGGGATATCGGAAAGGCCCTCCGTGAGCGCCTTGAAGTAGAGTCCCGTTCCACCCACGAAGATCGGCAGCTTGGCTTGGGCTCGAACCTCCTCCAGCGTCCTGACCGCATCGGCTACATAGCGCCCAACGGAAAAGTTCACGGCGGCATCCACATGGCCATAGAGGCGATGGGGCGCCTGCGCCTCCTCCTCAAGCGTCGGGCGGGCCGTGATCACGCGCAAGTCGCGATAGACCTGCATGGAATCGGCATTGATCACCACCCCGTCGAGGCTTTGAGCCAGTTTGATGCCCAAGGCGGACTTGCCTGATGCGGTCGGTCCTGCAATGAGAACCGCACCGACCTTTCCGTCACTCACAGTCCGGTCTCCCCATGGCGTCTTCTCGAAGCTCCCTCGTCGCGACCCTGATCGCCAACCCGTCCCAGCCGGTCGTGACCGACGATCTTCTCGCCCTGGCGGCAGAAGCGGTCGGACATGAGACGGAACGCGCCGTTCTGGCAAGAGGAATTGCAGCGGATCTGGCTCTCTCCGCTCCAGCCGAAGCGAAAGCGGTCGAAGCTTCCTTGCGCACCACCCTCGCTGGCCAGCCCGTCGACATCGTGGTGCAACCCGTGGCCACCCGCCGCAAGCGCCTGTTCCTGGCGGACATGGACTCCACCATGATCGCCCAGGAATGCATCGACGAGCTTGCCGCTTACGTGGGCCTGAAAAGCGAGGTGTCGGAGATCACCGAGCGCGCCATGCGCGGCGAGATCGCCTTCGAGCCGGCTTTGCGCGAGCGCGTGGCGCTGTTGAAGGGACTGCCGGTCAGCGTAGTCGATGAGATCATCGAGAAGCACATCACGCTCACACCCGGCGGACGAGCGCTGGTGCAAACCATCAGGAAGAATGGCGGCTATACCTGCCTCGTCTCCGGCGGCTTCACCCTCTTCACCGGCCCCATCGGTGCGAAGATCGGTTTCGATGAGCATCGCTCCAACCATCTCATCCTCAACGGCGAGAAGCTTGCCGGACTGGTGGAGGAACCGATCCTCGGTCGCGAGGCGAAGCTCGCGACGCTGGTCGAGCTGCGCGAGCGCTTCAAACTCGCAGCTCACGAAACCATGGCCGTGGGCGACGGCGCGAACGACCTCGCCATGCTGGGCGAAGCAGGTCTTGGCGTTGCCTTCCGCGCCAAGCCTGCCGTTGCGGCTGCCGCACATGCGCGCGTCGATCATGCGGATCTGACAGCGCTGCTTTATGCGCAGGGATATACGGCCACATCCATCGTGGCCGTATAACCATCGATCATCTCATCCTGAAAATACTGAACGCGTATCGATGCGCGTGATTGCCGTGAGCGTCTAAGCATCGTTGCTGCGCGGGACCTGAGCTTGGCTTCATGAGGTTGCCTTCACCTCTCCGTTCGGTGAGCGACACTCTAGCACAACGACAGAATTTATTCGTAACGTTATACCATTTGATGCGGTCAGAAATGGTCGCAATTACCCCTAAACGTCAATAAATATTAGGATTTTCGGCTATGGCTACAATGCCTTTTCCCGGCATCAACCTCACGAACGCGGAAGTTTTGGAGAATGCCGCCAACAACACCGTTGTGGGCAGCATCTACACGTCCGACACGAGCGGTGAAACCTACACCTACACCCTTCTCGACAACGCCGGTGGCCGTTTCAAGCTGGAGGGTGACCAGATCATCGTGGCAGACGGCTCAAAGCTCGACTACGAAGCGTCCGCTTTCCATGAGATTTCGTTCCGCGCCACAAACAGCGCAGGCGTGAGCGTCGATTTCTGCTTCATGCTCGGCGTTTCGAATGTCCTCGAAGCCGGTGAGAAGCCGCCGGTGCTCATGAGCCTGAGCGACGGTTTCGTTTCCGAGAACGCCCAGAACGGCACCTTGGCAGGCACGTTCGAAACCTACAGCCCAACCGAAACTTACACGCTCGCTCTCGTCGACAATGCCGGCGGTCGCTTCAAGCTCGAAGGCAACAAGCTGATCGTCGCCGACGGTTCGAAGATCGACTTCGAAGCGGCGGATAGCTACCAGGTGACCCTCCGTGTGACCGACAGCCAAGGCAATGTCACCGACCTGGACTGGAATGTGTGGGTCAACGACGTTTTCGAAGAAGAAAACTACATCTACGGCACCAACAAAGCCAATCAGCTCAAAGGCACGACCAGCGATGATGTCATCTCCGGTCTCGGCGGCAAGGACTCGATGTACGGCGGCATCGGCAAGGATGTGTTCCGCTTCGAGCACGCCAAGCTCGGCGCATCGAATGTTGATCACATCGTGGATTTCTCCGTGAAGGACGACACCATCGAGCTTCACAAGTACGTCTTCAGCAAGCTCAACGCAGGCAAGCTGTCACAGAAGGCGTTCTGGACAGGCGCGAAGGCGCATGATGCCGACGACCGCATCATCTACGATGCCAAGAATGGCAAGCTGTTCTACGATCAGGATGGCACTGGCGCCGCGAAGCAAGTTCAGTTCGCGACGCTCGACAAGAACCTGAAGATGACGGCTCAGGACTTCCTCGTCATCATGTAAGCGACCAAGCCTGCTGGCTCAGGATCGCCCTGAGCCAGCAGGCATCATAAGCAACTTATTCGATCGACAGCGCCACGAAGCGAACTTCGCCCTGCGGATTCGACACCAGCAGCAGCGCGGATTTGCGGCCCTGGCTCTTCAGATCGTCGATCCTCTTGGTCACATCGGCAGGGTTCGATACTGGCTCCTGATTGACCTCCACGATCACCTCGCCGGCTTGGATCCGCTTGTCCGAGGCATTCGAGTTGGGGTCGACGCGGGTGATGACCACACCTTTCAGGTCGTCCTTCAGGCTGAAGCGACGGCGCAGCTCATCCGTCATGCCGGACATGCTGAGGCCCAGGGCCTGACGGGTCACCGTGGGTGCATCGGCAGGCGGCTGCTGAAGGCTGGCCTGCTTCTCGCCGTCCTCGAGGCGACCCAGAGTGACCTGCTTGGTCATCTCCTGACCTTTACGGACGATCATCACATCCACGGCCTTGCCGACGGGCGTGGAGGCCACGATGCGCGGCAGGTCGCGTGAATCCTTCACGTCCTTGCCGTCGAACTTGACGATCACGTCGCCAACTTCGAGACCGGCAGGCTTGGCGGGACCCTTGTCGTCGATGCCGGCCACCAGCGCGCCGCGCGCCGTGCCGAGGTTGAGGGCCTCGGCCGTGGCGTCATCAACGTTCTGGATGCGCACGCCCAGCCAGCCACGGCGGGTCTCGCCGAACTCGCGGAGCTGATCGATGATCGGCCCGGCGGTGGAAGCAGGAACGGCAAAGCCGATGCCCACCGAGCCGCCCGTGGGCGAGAGGATGGCGGTGTTGATGCCGATGACTTCACCGTTCATGTTGAACAGCGGACCGCCGGAATTGCCCTTGTTGATGGCCGCATCCGTCTGGATGTAGTTGTCATAAGGACCGGACTCGATGTTGCGGCCGCGGGCCGACACAATACCCGCCGTCACCGAACCGCCGAGGCCGAACGGGTTGCCGATGGCCATCACCCAATCGCCGGGGCGAAGGGCATCCGAGTCACCGAACTTCACAGCCTTGAGGGGCTTGTCGGACTTCACGCGCAGGACCGCGAGATCGACCTTGGAATCCTTGCCCACGATCTCGGCCTTGAGGCGCGTGCCGTCGGAGAAGATCACGCTGATGTCGTTGGCGTCGCCGATCACGTGATTGTTCGTGACCACGATGCCGGAAGGATCGATCACGAAGCCGGAGCCCAGCGAATTCGAGCTGCGCGGGCGCGACGGCGCGTTGTCGCCATTGCCCTGCCCGCGGCGGTTGAAGAATTCCTCGAAGAGGTCTTCGAACGGCGTGCCCGGGGGCAGCTGAGGCAGGGTGCGGTTGCGGGCTTCGACTGTGGTCGAGGCCGAGATGTTGACCACCGCGCCGGTCACCGATTCAGCAAGGTCGGCGAAGGATTCCGGGGCCGAGCGGGCAAAGGCGGGCAGCGGCATCGCCGTTGCGACGAAGGCCGCGACCGCGAGGAAGGATGCGGCCAGTCGGCGCAAGGGGCGCTGGGACGGTGCCGTTATGGAGAGCGCCAGCGCGTTCGTGGCATGAGTCATCGAGAACCCTCTCTTGGATGATGAGATATAGATTGTCGTTCCTGGCCGCCATTCAAGCGGCGAATGCGGCGGAAGCTGGGCCTTGGGCACCGGACGAGAGAAGTGAAATCCACTTTCAGCACCGTCCGATGCCCGTCAGGTCAACCAGCGCACAAGCCAGATGATGCCAAGCCCCAGGATAGCCGAGATGATGCCGACGATGCGCATCTGGTCGCTCGGGCTGTGGGCAGCTTCGTACATCGCGCGGCGCATTCCATCGGGGAAGGCCGCAAATAGAAGGCCCTCGACCGCGAGAGCGAGGCCGAGGGCTGCAATCAGGTCCAACATCAGGCTTTACTGAGCAGGAGCCGGCCGGGGAGCCGGAGTTGCGGAAGCGCCACCATTGGGCCTGCCGGCAGACCCGTTGAAATAGCGGAAGAATTCCGAGTCGGGGCTCAGCACGAGACGCGTGCCGCTACCCTTCAAGCCCGCCTCGTAAGCCTGCATGGAGCGATAGAACGTGAAGAACTCGGGATCCTGGCCGAAGGCTTCCGCCAGGATGCGGTTGCGGTCGGCATCGCCCTGACCACGCAGCTCTTCCGCCTTGCGGTTGGCCTCGGCGCGGATGATCGTCGCCTCGCGCTCGGCCTGCGCCCGGATGGTTTGGGCACGCTGCTGGCCGTTGGCGCGCAGATCCGCCGCCTCGCGCTCACGCTCGGTGCGCATGCGCTGATAGACTGCCTGGCTGTTGGCATTGGGCAGATCGACGCGGGTGAGACGCACGTCAATCATTTCGATGCCGAGGCTGCGGGCCTGACGGTTCACGTCTTCCTGAATGCGGTTCATCAGCCCGCCGCGATCCGTACGCACGATAGCATCGCGCGAAGCGTTGGCGAGCACATTGCGCATGGCCGAGTTGGTGAAGCTCGACAGACGCTGCTTGGCACGCTCGTTGTCGCCCACGGCCTGATAGAAGCGCAGCGGATCGCTGATGCGATAACGCGTGAACGCATCGACTTCGAGGTTCTGGCGGTCGGCCGACAGAACGGTCTGCACCGGCAGGTCGAGATCGAGCACGCGCTTCTCGAAATAGGTCACGTTGTCGACCAGCGGCATCTTGAACTTCAGGCCGGGTTCCGAGATCGCGGATTGCACGGCGCCGAAGCGCAGCACGAGCGCATATTGCGTCTGCTGAACGATGTAGATCGAGCTGTAGAGAACGATGGCCGCAAGAGCCAACAGGATCAGGAGACCCGTGCGAAGAGTGGAGTTATTCATCGCGTGGCTCCCGGATTGGCGGCATTGTTCTGGGTTTGAGGCAGCTGGTTGAGAGGCAGGAAGGGTACGACGCCCTGCCCGTTCTGATCGACGATGATCTTGTCGACGCTGCCGAACACGCGCTCCATGGTCTCGAGGAAGATGCGCTCACGGCTCACGTCGGGAGCCTTGCGGTATTCCTCGTAAACCTGACGGAAGCGTGCCGCCTGACCGCTGGCATCGGCCACGGATTGCTCGCGATAGGCTTCAGCCTGCTGAACGGTGCGGGAGGCCTCGCCTCGCGCTTCGGGAATGACGCGGCTTGCGAAGGTCTCGGCTTCGTTCTGAACGCGCACCGCGTCCTGCTGCGCGGCGTTCACGTCGAAGAAGGCCTGCTGGACTTCCGACGGGGGACGCGCGGCCTGCAACTGCACCACGTTGACGAGCACGCCTGCGCCATAAGCGTCGAGGGTGCCCTGCATGATCTGACGCACTTCCTGAGCGACGCTCGCCTGCTCGGTGGTGAGGATCGCCTGAATGTTGCGGCGGCCGATCACCTCACGCATGGCGCTTTCCGCCACAGACTTGATGGTGCCGTCCGGGTTCTGCAGGTTAAACACATAATCCTGAGGACGGGCGGGATTGACCTGCCAGACCGCATCGAAATCGATATCGACGATGTTCTCGTCGGCGGTGAGCATCAGGCTTTCCAGGATCTCGTCGCGCGGACGTCCCTGCCCGGTCGCGGTCGAACGATAGCCGACCTCGATCTTCTGCTGCGCCGTCACGTTGGGCTTGATCACCCGACCGATCGGATAGGGGTAGTTGTAGCGCAGGCCTTCGCCGCTGGTGCTGTCATACTTCCCGAAGATCATGTTGATGCCGACCTCGTTGGGCCGCACCGTATAGAAGCCGGTGAGCAACCAGATCGCGATGACGCCGAGAACGAGGAGGATGAGGCCCTTGCCGCCCATGGAGCCGCCGGGGATGAAATCCTTCAGGCGATCCTGGCTGCGGCGCAGAATGTCCTCAAGGTCGGGCGGATTGCCGTTGCCCTGCGGGCCGCCGGAGCCTCCCCATGGGCTCTTGCCACCGCCTGATCCGCCGCGCTGCCCCCACGGGCCACCGCCGCCGCTTTGGTTACTCCAAGGCATAGGACGTCTTTCCTCACTCTGCAAAGACCGGCTGGAAGGCCGATGGGAATTTAAAGACGGTTTTGGATTTTCCCTTTTCCGCCTGTCAAGCCTGCGAATTGGGGATTCAAGAGCCGTTCGTCAACCTTGGCATCGCTCAGGAACGCCTCACAAGATCGATAAAGGTAAACGGATGCTCGTCATCCGGGCCTTTAGGATGAGAAATTCGTGCCGTTTCTCGGAATTCTGCGCGATCCACAGGCGGGAAGAAGGCATCCCCTTCCGGTGCGGCAGCGACTTCGGTGAGGTAGATCATCTGCACATGCGACAGGGCGATCTTATAGATTTCCGCACCACCCACGACGGCGACGGCATCGGCTCCCATGGCGCGGGCAAGCTCCTCGCCCTTCGCAACAGCTTCGTCCCAGGAATGTACCACATGGGTGCCCGGCGCGGAGAAACCTTCATCGCGTGTCAGCACGATGGTCTCGCGCCCCGGCAACGGCTTGCCGATCGATTCAAAGGTCTTGCGTCCCATGATCATCGGCTTGGCCATGGTGAGATCACGAAAGCGCTTCAGGTCGGTTCTGATCCGCCAGAGCAATTGATTGTCGCGCCCGATGACGCCGTTTTCCGCCGCAGCGACCACGAGAATGAGAGGATACGCCACTTAGGCCTCCGCAAGTTTGTAAAGCGCATCGCCGGTGACGCGCTGCACGAAGAAATATGATGTGATGCTGGAGAACCTGCTCAGACTCACTCCGCCTCATCCTCTGCCAGAACACGGCGCGGAGAACCCCATTCCTCGAGAATGGCATTCATGTCGTCGAGCACGAAGAAGCGGGCGCTCTCCACATCGTAGCCTTCATCGAGAAGATTGTCGTAATCGGTCAGCCTGTGGCGGATGTAGGCGGTAATCGACAGCCACGCCGCTGTTTCCGGCGAGGCGGTGTGAAGACCGCGGCTGCCCAATGCGTGATCCGTCACGGACTCGAACTCGTGCTTCGGGATTCGCGGAGCCAGAACCCGGACGGCGCTTTGAATAGCCTCGCGCCTGTTCATCAACCTCAGACCGCAACGGGCGCCTTGATGGCGGGATGGGGATCGTAATCCTCGATGGCGATGTCATCGAAGGTGAAGTCGAACAGCGACCGCACCGCAGGATTCAAGCGCAGCTTCGGCAAAGCGCGCGGTTCGCGCGAGAGCTGCAGGCGCGTCTGCTCCAGATGGTTCATGTAGAGATGCGCATCACCGAAGGAATGCACGAAATCGCCCGGCTGCAGGCCCGTTGCCTGCGCCATCATATGCGTGAGCAGCGCGTAGGACGCGATGTTGAACGGCACGCCGAGAAACACGTCTGCCGAGCGCTGATAAAGCTGGCAGGACAACCGCCCTTCCGCGACATAGAACTGGAACAGGCAATGGCAGGGCGCGAGCGCCATCTTGTCGAGCTCCGCCGGGTTCCAGGCTGAGACGATGAGACGACGGGAATCCGGATTGCGCTTGATCTCGTCGAGCACCCACTTGATCTGGTCGACGGTTCCGCCGTCGGGCTTCGCCCAGGAGCGCCACTGCTTGCCATAGACGGGGCCGAGATCACCGTTCTCGTCCGCCCACTCGTCCCAGATGGTGACGCCGTTTTCCTGCAGATAGCGGATGTTGGTGTCGCCCTTCAGGAACCAGAGCAGCTCGTGAATGATCGAGCGCAGGTGCAGTTTCTTCGTGGTGACGAGCGGGAAGCCCTCGCTCAGATCGAAACGCATCTGATGGCCGAAGACGGAAATCGTCCCGGTCCCGGTCCGGTCGTCCTTGCGGACGCCCTCATCCATGATGCGGCGAAGAAGATCGTGATAGGCGTGCATGGGGTGCTCCTAACCTGAATATAGGACACCACCTCCCCCGCTCCGAGTCGGAATTAACCCAGCATGAGGTTATCCCCGCTCTTTCAAATTCGAATTCCGCCACCTATATTGGGGATGCCGGTCGCAAGACCGGCTATGGCGATAAACGGCTATCGGAATAAACCCATCGGACCCGGGGGCGGTACCCGGCGCCTCCACCAAAGCCCAGGCAAATCTTGGGTTTCGGCGGGGGCGAAATAGGATCGACGAGGGCGTAAAGGGTAGACTTTCGCTCGGCATGGTTCCGCCGATATCGGGCCTTTTTATAGTTGCCAACGACAACTATGCTCCGGTTGCAGTGGCTGCGTAAGCGGTCCCTAACACCGACTCAAAGCCCTAGCGGGTAGCACCGTTAGGCGGGGTTCGGAGGCACCTGGCAACAGAAGCCTCCACTTCTATTTCTGAAGAAGGGTTGCCTATGGCCGGCAAAGACTTGATCCGCTACGATCTTCTGGTGCAGGACGCGCTGAAAGGCGTCGTGCGCAAAGTGCTGATCGATGCTGGCAAGGACGGCCTCCCGGGAGAGCACCACTTCTACATCTCCTTCCAGACGGATTTCCCCGGCGTTCGCCTCTCGAATCGCCTGCGCGACAAATATCCTCAGGAGATGACCATCGTTCTCCAGCACCAGTTCTGGGATATGAACGTCACCGAGCACACCTTCGAGGTGGGTCTCTCCTTCTCCGGCGTTCCCGAGCGGCTGCTCATTCCCTTCGATGCGCTCACCGGCTTCTTCGACCCCTCCGTGCAGTTCGGCCTCAAGTTCGACGGTCAGGACGAGGAGGAGGAAGACGAGATCGAGGAAGCTCCGCCCGCGCCGCAGCCCATGCGCCCCTCCGAGCCGGTTGAACTGAAGCAGCCGCGCAAGGCTGCCCCGGCTGCGGAGAAGAAGCCTGCTCCCGAGAAGGCTCCTGCTTCCAAGAACGAGGAAGTGCCCGTTTCCAAGCCCGAAGAGGCGGAAGCGAACACAGCCGGCACCGCCGAGGTCGTCAGCCTCGATGCGTTTCGCAAGAAGAACTGACGCAACCTCAACAATCACGATCACCGTTTTCGTCCTCCCGGGGCTGCACAGCCAAGCCGGGATTGCATGACGCGTATGGCGTTGGTTTCCCCTCTCCCGAGTGGGAGAGGGGCAGGGGTGAGGGAATGCCATACCCTGAGAGGCCATGCCCTCACCCGCCGCGCTGACGCGCGTCGACCTCTCCCGCCCGGGACAGGTATTCCAGCGCCTTATCCTGCTCACGATCCCGACACGGCTGCGCCGTCCGGGATGACGCCCGATGAGGCATGTTCCACTTTTGTTCTTGACTTTGGTCCTAACCTTGGCTATATGTGTTGGTGTCCTGGCTCGATGAGGGGCGCGCTCGCGAGGCGTCGCATGTGTCGGAGCCGGGAACGGTCCCGGTTCGGTCTCGCAAGCCGGGCCGGGAGGCCCATCGTTGCAAGACACGATGAACGCCTAAAAGAACCGTGCGCGAGGGGCCGTCAGGTTCTTCTCCCTCTCACAAGCGAACCGGACGACCTCTCGCGTCTCCCTCACCCCACACCCTCGGAGCCACACGCTCGCGAGGTCATTCCCCCATGCCTTTGCCCGCTCGCTCTTTGACAATCGCAGCCGTCCCTACGGCTACTGGCCTCAATGGGAATCCGATATGCCGGTCCGCCGATAGGTCAGCCGCATCGGCAGGCCCTCCCGAGGCCTCAGCGTGATGCGGTGGAGCGGCGTGACCTTGTGCCCTTCCTTCAAATCGAGCCGCACCGACCGCACGATGGTGGCGAGCACGATCACGGCTTCCTGAAGCGCGAAGGTCGCGCCGATGCAGACGCGCGGTCCCGCACCGAACGGGAGATAAGCAAACCTGTCGATTGTCTCCTTCTCGCCCGGCAGGAAGCGCTCAGGCCTGAAAGCATCAGGCTCGTCCCACAGGGTGCGATGACGGTGGAGCACATAAGGCGCGATGGTCACCACCGTGCCCGCCTCGATGGTGATATCTCCGATCCGGTCATCGGCGATGGCCGCGCGGCTCAAGAACGGTGCCGGCGGATAAAGCCGCATGGCCTCATCCAGCACGGCACGGGTATAGACGAGCCGGTCCAGATGCTGCGGCTCGACGGGACCATCACCCAGAACCTCATCTACCTCGGCCTCGATGCGAGACCGAACGCGTTCGTCCTGCGAGATCAGATAGATCGACCAGGACAAGGCATTGGCCGTGGTCTCGTGCCCGGCGCCGATAAAGGTGACGATATTGGCGCCGACCTCGGTATCGCTGAGGCCCTTGCCCGTTTCTGGGTCGGCAGCCTCGAGCAGCAGGGTCAGCAGGTCGCGCGGCACGGTCTCACCCCGCTCCAGCAAGGCTTTACGGCTCTGGATCAGCTCGCTCACCAGTTCCTCGAAGAAGCGGATCGCGGGCTTGGCCCGCCACCGGCCGATGCGCGGCACCCAATCCGGCAGGCCGAAAATGTCCACGGGGTCGATGCGTCCCAGTCCCTCGAAATAGCGGGTGATGGCGCGGCCCAGGGCGTCCGGGTCGCGGGCGACGCCCTTGGAGAAGATCGTCCGCTCCAACACGTCGAGGGTCACGCGGGTCATTTCCAGGGAAATATCGACCTCCCTGCCCTCCGGCCGCCTCTGCCAGCGGCGCACGAGCCGCTCGGCCGATTCGGTCATGGCTGGGAAGAAGCCTGCCACCACGCGGGGTGGAAACAGGGGAGCGATGGTCCGGCGCTGGAGCTTCCACTCCTCGCCTTCCGCCGTCAGCAGCCCGCGCCCGAGACCTGGAGCCAGAACCCGGAGCTGAAGGTCGTCCTTCCGGTAATTGGCGGCATTGTCGACCAGGATATGGCGGATCACCTCCGGGTCGTTGACCACGGTGATCCGCCCCAAGGCCCCGCTGCCCGAGATGATGCGCTCATTGAAATGCCGCTCCGTCCAGGTCGTGAGCGGGTTCCGGCGCACGGCCAGCAGGAAGCCGAGGAGCCCCGGCGGCTCCTGAAGCGGTTTCGGAGCGGGCGGGCGGAAAAGCGGTGGGTCGAGTGTGTCGGTCATCCGAATTTACAAGGCCGTCATGCGGCGTTCGCTGTTGCGGGAGCCCCAGTTTGAGATAAGAACACGCAACTCCATTGAAAGAGGTGAGCATGTCCTCGACCCGTACCGAAACAGATACCTTCGGCCCTATCGAAGTTCCCGCCGACAAGCTCTGGGGCGCCCAGACGCAGCGTTCGCTCCAGAACTTCAAGATCGGCACGGACAAGATGCCGCTCCCCCTCGTTCATGCGCTAGCCATCGTGAAGCAGGCCGCAGCCCTCGTGAACAAGGATCTGGGCAAGCTGGACGGGAAGCTCGCCGACGCCATCTCCGCCGCTGCCGCCGACGTGGTGCAGGGCAAGCACAACGACGAGTTCCCGCTGGTGGTCTACCAGACCGGTTCGGGCACCCAGTCGAACATGAACATGAACGAGGTGCTCTCGAACCTCGCCATCGAGCGCCTCGGCGGCGAACGCGGCAGCAAGAAGCCGGTTCACCCGAACGACCACGTGAACATGGGCCAGTCGTCCAACGACGTGTTTCCGACCGCCATGCACATCGCCGTGGCGCGCGAGATTCATGCCCGCCTGATCCCGGCTCTCAAGCACCTGCTGAAGGCGCTCGAAGCCAAGCAGGAAGAGTTCAAGGACATCGTGAAGATCGGCCGCACGCACTTGCAGGATGCGACGCCCGTGACCCTCGGCCAGGAATTCTCCGGCTATGCGGCGCAGGTCCGTCTCGGCATCGCCCGCATCGAGCAGACGCTGCCCGGCATCTATGCGCTCGCCCAGGGCGGCACCGCCGTCGGCACGGGCCTCAACGCCCATCCGGAATTCGCCGACCGCTTCGCCGCGAAGGTAGTCGAGCTCACCGCCCTTCCCTTCACCTCGGCCGCCAACAAGTTCGAGGCGCTCGCCTCCAACGACGCGCTCGTCTACACGCACGGTGCGCTGGCCGCACTCTCCGCCGGCCTGTTCAAGATCGCCAACGACATCCGCCTCATGGGCTCCGGCCCGCGCTCGGGCATCGGCGAAATCTCGCTGCCTGAGAACGAGCCCGGCTCGTCGATCATGCCCGGCAAGGTGAACCCCACCCAGGCCGAAGCGATGACCATGCTGTGCTGCCAGGTGGCCGGCAACCAGACCACGGTGACCTTCGCAGGCTCCCAGGGCCATTTCGAGCTCAACGTGTTCAAGCCGGTGATCGTGAACGCGGTTCTGCAATCGATCCGCCTGCTCGCGGACGGCGCGATCAGCTTCACGGACAATTGCGTCGTCGGCATCGAGCCGAACCGCGAGCGCCTGCAGGATCTGATGGGCCGTTCCCTCATGCTCGTGACGGCGCTCGCGCCGACCATCGGCTACGACAAGGCGGCCTACATTGCAAAGACTGCTCACAAGAACGGCACGACGCTGAAGGAAGAAGCCCTCAAGGCGGGCGTCTCGTCGGAAGATTTCGACGCCATCGTTCGTCCCGAGACGATGCTTCAGCCGGGCGAGTAAGAAGAACACGCGCCATGGCAGAGATTATCAATCTGCGCCAGGCGCGCAAGAACAAGGCGCGGGCCGACAAGGAGGCCCGCGCCGACCAGAACCGCATCACCTTCGGCCGCACCAAGGCGGAGAAGGAACTGACCAAAGCCGAGCGTGAGCTGGCGCAGCGCCGCATCGATGCTCACAAGCGCGACGACGACGAGAAATCTTGATGGGCGCAGGCATCGTCAAACGTTCCGTCTCGATTGCCGGTCACCGCACGAGCATTTCTCTCGAAGAACCGTTCTGGCAGTTGCTGCGCGACATCGCGGAGCGCGAGACGATTTCCGTTCAAGCACTGATCGGACGCATCGACGCCGAGCGCGGTGAGCAGAACCTCTCTTCCGCCATCCGCGTGTTCGTGCTGATGGATGTACGCGGCCGCGTGGCCTGACTGAAAAAAATCTAGCGTTCCGGCACGTTCAACACAGGTGGCGCAGGCTGGATCTCGACCGGCGGATTGAGCGGCGGCACAGACTCTTCTTCGTCCGGCAGCTGCTGTTGCTCGGATTGCAAACGCTCTGCATCACGGCGGGCCTTGTCAGCTTCAGCCTGTGCTCTCGTCTGACGAGCAGCCTCCTCTGCAAGGGCCCTCAAGCGCTGCCGCTCGGCTTCCTGCTGCGCCTGGATCTGTCGCTGACGCTCTGCAGCGGCACGCTCGAAGGCTTCGATCTTTTCAAGCTCGCGCTTGAGCACGATGGCAGCAAGCCCGTTGCGGAACGGCCCCGCATCCACGTCACGCACCGGATTGGCAACCGAGCCGCGCCAGTTGAGCCCGATGGAAGGAGGAGCGCCGGTCCATCCGGCAGGCGACGTCTTCGCAACCAGAGAACCGCGCGCCTCGAGGGCGAGCGTGTTGAGATCGAAGGTCACGGCGCCCTGCCATGTAGAAGCCCCGCTATCGATGACGAAGGGCGAGAGACGCAGCGATCCGCCGACGAGAGCCGCCGACGTTGTGACTGTTTGCGCAGATAGCGCCGCCCGTCCCAACTCCGCACCGATGATGGCCTCCGGCTTCCCATCGGCCAGAGGCTCGTTCTCCGCCAACGCACGCTTCAGGCTGCGATCGAAAACAGAGGGATCCGCATTCGGCACGCGAAGCTTCGTGATCTTCCAGTCACCCGCCCCGCCAAGAGCCGCAACGAGCTGAGACATGCTCTCGCCTGCCGTGCCGAATTTGAGATTGCCGGACAGCACCGCCTCGATAGGCGACGATCCGCTCAACGCCCAGAGCGGCACGCTATCGATCGCACCTTCGCCGACAACGGTGGCTGTCGCTCCCTGGCGCGTGATGGTCGTGGAACCCGTGAGACGTCCTGGACCGATGCTGGTATCGAGATTGCGGATCGAGATGCCATCGGTCTGAGCCTCGACCGTGAAGCTCGCACGCGTGCCCTGGATCCCGCGTCCCAGATCGAGCGTGCCAACACGGAACGTTACCTGCCCGCCGCTCACAAGCCTGCCGCTCTGACCAAAGCTCGCGTTCGACCAGATGGCCGTGGCATTGGGATCGCCTGGAATGTTCAGCGCCAATGCTGTCGTCAGCCACGGCAATGAGAGCTTGTCGAGCGATATCTCACCGCCGATCTCGGAGCGGGAGCGGACGTTGAGTCTGGCCTGCACGGCGTTGTTTGCAACCTGTCCCATCACATCGAGGCGGCTCGCGTCGCGCTCACGTCCCAGTGTCACGCGAGCATTCACCGGCACAGGCGGATTCACGCCTGCGCCATCGCCCAGAAGCAGCAGGAACGGCGTGACGTCTGCGGTTACGAACTCCGCCTCGCCGCTATCCACCACGTCATCGCTTGCGCTCAACGCGAAGGGCCGCAGCGTGTTGATCTGCGCGCCAGCGACTTCACCTGCGAATGTCACGTTGAACTGTCCCGATCCAACGCGTGTGCCGCGCAGGTCGATCCTCGATGGCCGGTCGAGACCGGCCATATTCGTCCGCTTCACCCAAGCGCCGGTATTGTCCGTTGCAAGGGTGAGATTCAGGTTTTCCGTGCGCCCATCGACGGCATCGACGCTGCCTTCGATGCTGCCGCCGGTAGCGGTGCCCTTCACCATGGTGCGCAGCCGCACTTCGGTAGAGCCCGCCGGCGGCGCAACACGCTCCGTTCCCACCTGCACGTTGAGCGCGCCTTCGCGCACGAAATACGGCACGAGCTTCGAGACGCCACCAACCCACACGCTACCGATCAGATCGATGAGAGGTGCTGCGCGCTGCGCCGTGACTTTGCCCGTGATGCTGCCGGAACCATCGGGCGCGATGCGTCCGCTGACGCGGGCATTGGCACCGGCGAGGTCCACGATGTCGAGACTTTCGACGAGCAGCGACGATCCGTCGGAGAGAATGCGCGCTGTGATGCGCCCCGTGGCCGAACTCTTCCCCGCACTAACGCCGCGTGCTTCAAGAATGAAGCCCACATCCACATTCTGCGTAGCCTCGAACACGCTGGAGAGCTGCGGCAATTGATCGAGGTTGAGATTTTGAATCGCAACCTGCGCTTCAACTTTGCCGCGTTCATCGGTGCCGGGGATGGTGTAGCGCAGATTTCCGGTTGTGACTGCGTCGCCGATCTTCACGCGCATGCGGTTGAGCGACAAAACTGGATTGCTGAAGACGATATCCGACGATACCTCGACAGGACGTCCATCGAGTACATCGAGGAATGGCGAGTGGATCTTGATGCGGTCGAGATAGCGCGCCAGGCGATCCGAGACATTCGAGGCCAGTGCAACCTTGCCTTCAATGCCCCCCTGCGTCGTCAGGCCAAGCTGGCCTTCCATCGCAACGCGTGTTTCACCGGGAGCATTGAATTCGAAGCGCTCGACGCGTGCCTTTCCATGATCGAGCGATAGACGCATGGTGGCGTTGGTCAGATCCTCTTGGCCAAGGCCGATGCTGTCGATCTTGAGGTCAAGATCGATCGGAACCGTGATTGGAGGCAGAGACCACTCTTTGAGCCGAGAACCGAAGTCCCGACCGTTAGAGGACAGGATGAAACTGTCCGCATCCAGACGACGACCTTCGAGCTTCAACGCGATGCGCGGATCGGTGATGCCGATGCTGCCCTCGCCCGTCATGCGCAGGCTCGCGCCGCCTTCGCCTGCCTCAAGACTGACGCCCTCCAATAAAACGGCGCCATTCGCGGTCTTGAAGTTTGTTTCAACGGCGATCGGGATGGGAATGCCAGCCGCCGCTATCTGCGCGGGCGGGCCAAACAGCACCTTGGCCTTGCCCGAGACAGTGGGAACCGTGGTGCCCGCCGTCGGCTCGTCGAGCGAGAGACGGGAATCGATGTCGAAACGCGGGTAGATATCGCCGCCGCCTGAAAGCTTGACCTGGACGCTCTTGTCCTCGCCGAGTTCGCCGGTCACGAGGCGGAACGGAACACCAGTCGTTGTGCCCTCCACCCGCCAGGGTCCGATGAGCTTCTGGCCCTCGATATGGACGTTTTCGGCAAAAGCCTGGTTCGTATGGCCCGTAGTGACAGTCCGGGTGGTGACGAGAAGCTGGCCGACCGTGAGGCTTTCAATGGCCCATTCACGGCTGCGACCGCTGCCGGAGACGAGATCCGAGGGCAGTCGCCAGTCGCCCTTTCCGGAGACCGGCACCTGGATGTCGGCCCGCTCGATCCGGGTCGAGGTGAAGCGCACTTCACCGCGCAGAAGCGGCGTCAGCGCGATCTCGGCCACCACATTATCGGCTGTCAGGATTGGGGAATCCGCCGTCTTGCCGCCGAGCCGCAGCCGGTCGAGAACGATCCTGGGTTCGGGCAGAAGACGAATGGAGATGCTGCCCTCCGTCTGCGCTTCAGTCCCCGACGCGCGCGCGATCATGCCGTCGATGGTGTCGCGGTAGTCCTTCCAGTCCATGAGAGGAGGAGCCGCGACGGCAACGGCGAGGATCAGGATCACGATGCCGGCGATGATCGTCAGGATATCGCGCAAGAGGTGTATTGTCTCCGTTTCGTCTTAAAGCTCTTTAGCCCAGGGCTTCCGGGATAGGGAGCGCTCCAGACACTCCTTCCACCATCAAAGTGTAACGATCTTGCCCGGATTCATGATGTTGTGCGGGTCCATGGCCCGTTTCAAGACGCGCATGAGCTCAAGCGTGGCTTCTCCATGCTCAATTTCCAGGTATTTCATCTTTTTCTGCCCCACCCCATGCTCGCCGGTGCAGGTGCCTTCCATTGCAACGGCCCGCTTCACAAGGCGATCCACGAAGGCCTCGCAGGCCGCAACTTCCGCAGGGTCATCCACATTCACGAGCGGCTGAACGTGGAAATTGCCGTCGCCCACATGGCCCACGATGGGCGCGATCATGCCGCTTTCGAGGATGTCTTTCTTCGTCTCGGCCACGCATTCGGCCAGACGCGAGATCGGCACGCACACGTCGGTCGCGACCGATTGGGCACCGGGGCGAAGGCCACGGGCCGCCCAATAGGCATCGTGCCGAGCCTGCCAGAGGCGCGAGCGCTCCTCGGGCTTGGTGGCCCATTCGAAGGGCTGGTTGGTGAACTCCGCCGCGATCTCGCCGAAGCGTTCGGCCTGCTCCTGAACACCCGCATCGGTGCCGTGGAATTCCAGCAGCAGCAAGGGGCTCTCCGGCAGGGTGAGCTTCGCATGTTGGTTCACCGCCCTCACCTGCACCTCGTCGAGCAGTTCGATGCGCGCCACCGGGATGCCTGACTGGATCGTCATGATCACCGCGTCACAAGCGGCCTTCACGGTCGGGAACGGGCAGATGCCGGCGGAGATAGCCTCGGGGATACCCTGGAGCTTCAGGGTGATCTCGGTGATAACGCCGAGCGTGCCCTCCGAGCCGATCAGGAGCCGCGTGATGTCGTAGCCGGCCGAGCTTTTCTTGGCGCGGCTTGCGGTCTTCACGATCTCGCCGTTCGGCAGGACGGCGGTGAGGGAAAGCACCACATCCTTCATCGTGCCGTAACGGACAGCATTGGTGCCAGAGGCACGAGTGGCGACCATGCCGCCGATGGAGGCATCCGCTCCCGGATCGATAGGAAAGAACAGGCCCTTGTCGCGCAGATGCTCGTTCAACTCCTTGCGGGTCACGCCCGCCTCGACCACGCAATCCAGATCCTCCTCATGAACGGCGATGATGCGCTTCATGAGGCTCAGATCGATGCAGACGCCGCCATCCGGCGCGTTGATATGCCCTTCGAGCGAGGTTCCCGTCCCGAAAGGAATGATCGGCACGCGTTTCTCGATGCAGAGCTTCACGATCTCGGACACCTCTTCCGTCGTGCGGGCATAGACCACAACGTCCGGCGGTTGGTTCTTGACCCAGGTGAGCGTGTGGCCGTGCTGCTCTCGCACGGCAGCCGAAGTGACCGCCCTATCGCCGAAGCGGCTGGAAAGCTCCGCAGTCAAGGCAGCGATAACGGCTTCCGAGGGCTTGGGACGGCTGGGCGAGAGAGAAGCGCTCATATGGCTATGGTTCCGGTTGGATGACGCGTTATCCATACCTACCAAAAGCTTCCTGAACGCAATACTCTGAAGGGCGGATGGGCCATTATGCCCATGCATGGCAACCAGACATGTGCTAACGTTTCCAACTTGCTGACGAAGGGTGATGCGTGTGACCGGCATCGAGGAAAGGAGCTGATCATGGAGAAGAGAACTCCAGTGTTCTTCTTCGCTCCCTTCGTGTCGTCCACGATGCGGGTCGAGCCTGCCTGGATCGACTACAACGGCCACATGAACATGGCCTATTACCATGTGCTGTTCGACCGCGCCGTCGACGAAGGTTTCGGCCTCATCGGCCTCGGCCGGGAATATGTGGAGGAGCGCAAGGCTTCTTTCTTCGCTGCAGAGGTCCATACCCTCTACAAGCGCGAACTGAAGGCCCGCGACCAGGTCCGCGTGACCCTGCAGCTGATCGATTACGACGAGAAGCGCATCCACTATTACATGGAAATCCGCCATGCTGCGGAAGGTTGGGTCGCCGCCTCCATGGAGGGAATGTCCCTGCACGTGGACATGGAAACCCGTAAGGTCTCCCCTTTCCCGGACGACATCGCCGCCAATCTCGCCGTGATGAAGGCAGCCCATACGCGCCTTGCCCGCCCGCAATCCCTGGGCAGCACGATCGGCATTCCGTCAAAGGCCGAAACCATGTTGGTCGCCGGAACCCGCCACTGACGTCAGCGCGTCACGCCACTCTCAGCCGCCTCGTTTCCAACCGCTGGCGGATCCATTCCGTGAGAGGGCTTTCATACCAGCGGAAGATCATGAGAGAAGCCACAACGGCTCCCGCCAGAACCAGCGCGATATAGCCCCATCCGCCGACGATGGTGCCGAGGCCGCTTCTGACAACGACCTCTCGTCCGGCACGAATGACGAAGGGGTGGACGAGATAGAGCGCATAGGAGGCATCGCCCAAAGCGCTTCCCACGCGGACGAACCAACCCGTCGGTTGCACAAGCCTCTCCGCTCCGAGCGCCGCTGCCGCGACCAAGAGCGCGGCCGGCAGGCCATAAGCGATGGCTCGGGGCAGGCCTGCGTGAGCCCAGACAACAAGCAGGCCAAGCCCAGAGATGAAGAGAGCCCCCCGCCATGCACGGGAAAGGGTGAACCCTTCGACCTTGAGAAGGCCGAGCATCATGCCGAAAGCAAATTCCAGCACGATCGGATTGGTCCAGAAGCTCAGCGGAAGCGGAAGCGTAACGAAGCGACCAAGAGCAACGGTAGCGGCCATGACGGTGATCAGGACCGGGACGGATCTCTTCAGCGGCCATGCAAGGGTCATGGCGAAGAGAAGATAGAAGTAGATTTCGTAGTTCAGCGTCCATCCCAGCGAATAGAGCGGCTGAACCAATCCGTCAGGACGTGCCAATGGGATGAACAGATACGAGGCCAGGATGAAACCCGGCTCCAGAACCTCGCTGTTGAGGACGCCGGGCACAGCGAGCGCGAGCGCGAGATAGAGGCCGGTGGCGCTCCAATAGAGAGGGACGACGCGCCCCAAGCGCCGCGTCAGAAAAACGCCCGCAGCCCCAGGGGCCTCCGCGAGCTTTTGCGACGAATAAACGATGATGAAGCCGGAAATGACAAAGAAGATGTCGACACCGGCAGCCCATGGAATGGCTTCAAAGGGATGAAACGAGCCGCCGAAGCGTCCCGCCAATGCAGCCGCGTCGAATTGAGCGTGGTGGATTGCAACCGCCAAAGCCGCGCAGGCGCGCAATATCTGAATGTGGATCAGCTTCGACATTATACGAGCTCGCCCCCGCGCTCTTGATGGGCGTGCATAGCCCTGAGGGGGCACCCTGACAAGCAGGGACCTCATGCCTCATGGCGAGCTGCGCCAATAAAGCTCAGCCTTGCAGCATCTGGACTAATAACATCTTGCAGCGCCCGGGGGACACCGGCCGTAGCCTGGAGCACCGATAGGCGGATTAGCGAACATCCGGTCCCTATTGATCTCCTGCCTCAGCTGATTGTCCCTGACCTCGAGTTCCTGCCCGAGGCTCTGTATGCGGCGATCCTGTTGGATGTTGCGGTTGATATCCTCGACCTGCCGCTCGGAACGGCTCTGGCTCGGCAGGCGCGTCTGCGCCTCTGCTGACAGGGGCAGAACGATGCTCAAGACAACCGCAGCCGAGCCTAAGAAACCTAAGAGACGCATGGGAGCATTCCTTTTGGAGCCTTTCCTCCCCATATGGCGATGAAAGCCTTTTCCGACAATCCAGTGAGCCCTCAATTCGCCCCCTCCCTCCGGGGCGAATGGCAATTCCGGGCTCGACGTCGTTCGCCTTTTGATCCATGGTCGCGCCGATGAATCAGCCTGATAACCGCCCCGATCCAAACGATGATCTGGCGCACCAGCCCTCCGCCGGCTCCCTGAGCGCTCGCGCCCGGGCTGCGGTGGCGCCGCAGACGCCTTATCTGAACGGCCTGAACCCAGAGCAGCGCGCCGCCGTGGAAGCCACGGAAGGCCCCGTTCTGGTGCTTGCAGGCGCAGGAACCGGCAAGACCCGGGTGCTTACCACCCGCATCGCCCATTTGATCGCTACCGGTAAAGCCTGGCCGTCGCAGATCCTCGCCGTGACCTTCACCAACAAGGCCGCGCGCGAGATGCGCGAGCGCATTGGCCGCGCCATCGGCGAGGTTGCCGAGGGCATGCAATGGCTCGGCACCTTCCACTCCATCGGCACCAAGATCCTGCGCCGCCATGCCGAGCTTGTCGGCCTTCGCTCGGACTTCACCATTCTCGGCACCGACGATCAGCTTCGCCTGATGAAGCAGGTGATCGAGGCGGAAGGCATCGACGAGAAGCGCTGGCCCGCGCGCCATCTTGCCGGCCTTATCGACGGCTGGAAGAACCGAGGCCTCGGCCCTGACCAGGTGGCGGCTGGCGAAGCAGGCGCGTTCGCCAATGGCAAGGGCGGCAAGCTCTACCGTGCTTATCAGGAACGCCTGAAGGTTCTGAACGCTGTCGATTTCGGTGACCTGCTGCTCGAATGCCTGCGCTTGTGGCGCGAGCATCCGGATATTCTGGAGCAATATCAGGAACGCTTCCGCTACATGCTCGTGGACGAGTACCAGGACACCAACGTTGCGCAGTATCTCTGGCTGCGTCTGCTTGCGCAGAAGCGCAAGAATCTGTGCTGTGTCGGCGACGACGATCAGTCGATCTACGGCTGGCGCGGCGCCGAAGTCGACAACATCCTGCGCTTCGAGCATGACTTCCCCGGCGCGACGGTGATCCGCTTGGAGCGCAATTATCGCTCCACCGGTCATATCCTCTCGGCCGCTTCCGTCTTGATCGCCAAGAACCAGGGCCGTCTCGGCAAGACACTGCGCACGGAAGACGAGCTTGGCGAGAAGGTATCGATCACCGGTGCGTGGGATTCGGAGGAGGAGGCACGTCTCATCGGCGAGGAAATCGAGGCGCTGCATTCCAAGAAACACTCGCTGTCGGAAGTCGCCATTCTCGTGCGCATCTCGGCGCAGATGCGTGAGATCGAAGACCGACTCGTGCAGCTCGGCGTGCCCTATCGCGTCATCGGCGGCCCACGCTTCTACGAGCGCGCGGAAATTCGCGATGCGCTGGCCTATCTGCGCGTCGTGAACCAGCCCGCCGACGACCTTGCTTTCGAGCGCATCGTGAACGTGCCCAAGCGCGGCCTCGGTGATGCGACGATCCAAGTGCTGCACAATCATTCCCGCGCCGCACGCGTGCCGATGATGGAAGCCGCACGCTTCATTGTCGAAACGGACGAGTTGAAGCCGAAGCCGCGCGCGACGCTGCGCGATCTTCTCATCTCCTTCGGGCGTTGGTCGAAATTGTCCGAGACCATGTCGCAATCGGAAGTCGCGCAGACGGTGCTGGAAGAATCCGGCTACACGGATATGTGGCAGAAGGAGAAATCCGCCGACGCCGCAGGCCGCCTCGAAAACCTGAAGGAACTTGTGCGCTCCATGGAGGAGTTCCCGGATCTGCAAAGCTTTCTGGAACACGTCTCGCTGGTCATGGAAGCCAATGAAAGCGACACCACCGAGCGCGTGAGCCTGATGACGCTGCACGCAGCGAAAGGTCTCGAATTCGACACCGTATTCCTGCCCGGCTGGGAGGAAGGCCTCTTCCCCAACCAGCGCGCCCTCGATGAGAGCGGCCGCGCGGGTCTTGAGGAAGAGCGCCGTCTTGCTCATGTGGGCATTACCCGCGCCAAGCGACGCGCGAAGATCTATTTCGCCTCCAACCGCCGTATCCATGGCCTATGGAACTCGACCGTTCCGAGCCGCTTCATCGACGATCTGCCAGAGAACAATGTGGAGATCGTGGAAGCGCCCGCGAACTTTTCCTATGGCAGCGGCTACGGCGGATCGCGCTTCGACCGCATGCAACCCTTCAGCGGATCATCCTATCAGACGCCCGGCTGGCAGCGCGCGCAGGCGCATCGCGCTAACACGGAAGACGGCGGCTATTCCGCCCTTCGCTCCGGCGACAGACGCGGACCGATGATGATCGAAGGCGAGCTGGTGGCGAAGTCCACCGGCACATCAGGCTTCTCGGTCGGCGGACGTGTGCTGCATTCCAAGTTCGGCCCTGGCACCATCGAGGCGGTGGACGGCAACAAGCTCACCGTCGAATTCGACAAGGCAGGTCGCAAGATGGTGCTCGACAGTTTCGTCGAGGCGTTGGGCTAAATCAAAGGGCGCATCCGGCGATGCGCCCTTGTCTTTGATCATTCCGCAGCCAATGGCGGAACCGGCGCGGGTGGCGTGCCATAAACGCGTGGATCGATGGGATTGAGCTGCCCTTCGTCCTCGGTATAGGCCGGCGGGCGATCCACGTAAGAGAACTGCCCTTTACCGTCCGGCGAAGTGCCATTGGCCCAGCGTCCCTGCTGGCTTTCCACGCCTTCCGAGTGGTTGAGGAATTGATAGGCGACCTCGCTCTTCTCCTGAGCCTGCGGGAAATTCGAAGGCACCGGCGTCATCTCGAGACCGTCCTCCTCCAGCTCCTTGATGGCAGCAAGCCATTGGTTCTGGTGCATCGTGTCACGCGCGATGAGGAAAGAGAGCATGTCGCGCACGCCGGTATCGTTCGTCATGTTGTAAAGGCGCGCCACCTGCAATCTGCCTTGGCTTTCCGCCGTCACGTTGAAGCGGAAGTCCGCAAGCAAATTACCGCTCGCGATGGTATAGGCCGAAGTCCAGGGATTACCGATGCTATCGGATGGGCGCGCGCCAAGGCCGGCGACGATGTAATGCTGCGGGTTCATGCCCGCAACGATGGCATCCTCCACACGCGCGCCGCCCATGACGGCACCGACGATGGAGTTCTTCGCCATGTCTTCCTGCTGTTCGACAGGCGAGGTTTCGAGCAGCCGCGCGATCATGGTGGCGAGCATCTCCACGTGACCGATCTCCTCGGTCCCGATATCCATGATCATGTCTTTGTACTTCTGCGGACCGCGGCAGTTCCAGCCCTGGAAGAGATAGGTCATCATCACGCTGATCTCGCCCCATTGGCCACCAAGGGGCTCCTGCAGCATCTTGGCGAAAAGCGGATCGGGCCTCTCAGGCTTGGCATGATATGCCATTTGCCGCTGACGGAAGAACATCGGCTTGCTCCTGTATGGGTTGGATGGACAGACTCTTCTGGCCGCACGAGAGTCTGCTCTCCAACCAAGGCACAGCATGGTTGTTCCCCAATGAATCCTTGGAACATCTACTTTAGACTTGTTCCGATTTTGCTGGCCCCTAGCCAAGCTCTATTAAGTGTGGAACCATCGCCTCTCAGAAGATGCTATCCATGAGGCTTCCGATGTTTCCCCTTTCCCATATGCTCAAGTCCTTCGTGCGCACTGGGACGTTGAAGGTCATCGATGCAGAGGGCAAAACTCACGTCTTCGGAGGCGAGAAGCCCGGCCTGAACGTGACCATGCGGCTGACGGATAAATCGCTCTATCACAAACTCTTCCTCAATCCGGAGCTTCATGCGGGCGAGGCCTATATGGACGGCCGCATGAGCTTCGAGGAAGGCTCCTCCTTAAGGGACTTCCTGAACCTCTTCTCCCAGAACCGCTCCACTCTGGCGAACTATCCCTTACAGAACGTGCTGAAGCGCATTTCCAGGGCCGTGAAGCGCTTTCAGCAGGCAAACCCTGTCGGCAAGGCGCAACAAAACGTGGCGCATCACTACGATCTCGGGAATGAGTTCTACCGGCTCTTTCTGGACAAGGGCATGCAGTATTCCTGCGCCTATTTCGTCAACGATGAAGACACGCTGGAAGAAGCACAGCAGAACAAGCTGCGCCTCATCGCATCAAAACTGCAGCTCAAGCCCGGCTTGAAGATCCTCGATATCGGCAGCGGCTGGGGCGATCTCGCGCTCTATCTCGCCGCAATGGAGGATGTGGACGTGACGGGCGTCACGCTTTCCAAAGAGCAGTACGAACTCTCGAACGAAAAGGCGAGGCGCGTAGGACTATCGCACCGCGTGCGCTTCGAGCTGCTCGATTACCGCAAGGTCGACAAACGCTTCGACCGGATCGTGTCCGTGGGCATGTTCGAGCATGTGGGTGTGCATCATTACGGCGAGTTTTTCGCCAAGATCAACGCACTGCTCGACGATGACGGATTGATGGTGCTGCATTCCATCGGCAAGATGAGCCCACCCGGAACGGCCAGCCCGTGGCTGCGCAAATACATCTTCCCAGGCGCTTACTCCCCTGCCCTGTCCGAGGTCTTTCCTGTGACAGAGCAGAATTCTCTTTGGGTGACGGACCTCGAGTTTCTCCGCATTCACTATGCCAAGACCCTGAACCATTGGCACAAGCGCTTCGAGGCCAACCGGGAGAAGATCGCTGCGATGTATGACGAGCGCTTCTGCCGGATGTTCGAGTTCTATCTCATCTCTGCCGAGACGATGTTCACCACGGGCAGCCAGCTCGTGTTCCACATGCAGCTCGCTCGCAGGCGCGATGCCGCGCCCATCGTGCGCGATTACATCACGGATCTGCAGCGCCACTACAAATCCATCGAGCCCGAGCGCCTCAAGATTCTCGAACCGGCGAGAGAGTTGATGCCGGCTTAAGGGCCGGCACCTCATCCATCAGGTGAGTGTCTCGTAATTCTTGTTCTTCAGCCCGTCATGCGAATGGCGCGTCGGCAGTGTTCCTTCCGGTTGTTTCTTGAAATGCGAGGAGGCCATGGAGCCGACGCCACCTTTTGCCGTAGTAACTCCGCCATCGACCGCATAGAGAGCCCCGGTCACATAACTCGCCTCGTCGGATGCGAGGAAGCAGAATACGTTCGCCACCTCCTCCGGCGTACCGCGCCGTCCCATGGGCGTGGCCTCGATCATCATCGATTCCATCTTCCGATCCATCGGCCCGGTCGACTTGTGAGTCCATGCGGTATCGATGGGCCCAGGACAGACGCAATTGGCTCGAACGCCATAAGCCGCCTGCTCCACAGCGACGCCGCGCATGAACGAATGAATGAAGGCCTTGGTCCCGCCATACATCGTGTTTTGGGCGATCCCGATCATGCCGGCCTCTGAGCCGGTAGAGACGATGTTGCCATAAGTCTTCTGCAGAAAAGGCAGCGCGAACTTGGTCATCAGGAAGACCGAGCGCACGTTCGAGCGAAGGGTCTCATCGAATTTATCGATGGGGTAATCCTGAGTCTCGGCGGCGGCCAGAAACACGCCTGCATTGTTGATGAGAATGTCGATCCGCCCATAAGCATTCGCGCAGGCCTCGACAGCGGATTGGGCGTGGTGCTCTTCGGCTATATCGCCAAGGTAGGTTTCCGCAAATCCCCCTGCCCCATTGATCAGACGCGCCACATCCTCAACCGGATCGTCAGGCAGGCCGACGAGAAGGAGCCGCGCACCTTCGCGGGCGAACTTCAGGGCAATGGCTTCACCGATACCGGTACCGGCACCGGTGATGATGGCGACCTTATCGAAAAGACGTCCGGACATGGGGATCTCCTGGCGGCGCAGGCACCGCTGCAATCGTGGTGGGACAGGCTTAGCGTTGGGAGAACGGGTGCGAGTCCGAGCGGTTCCTTTGATCGGGATCGCTTGAGGCATGGCACAGGGGGTGCTAGAGCAGCCTCATGCTTGAAGGTCTGCACCCCAACCGCCCCACCCATGTCTTCCGCATCACCACGGACGAGCGCTCCGCGCGCGCCATGACGGACCTGATCGGAGAGATATTCGACCCTGCCGAGACGGCCGTTGCCGCCTTCGAGACGGTTGAGGATGGGCCATGGTTGCTTGAGGCCTATTTCGCCCATGAGCCGAACGAGGCCGCCATCCGCGATCTCGTACGCCCCATCGTGGGCGAGGAAGCCGACAAGGGCGTGTTCCTGCCCCTCGAGCAGAAGGATTGGGTGAAGGCCTCCCTGGAAGGCCTGAAGCCTGTGCGAGCCGGCCGCGTGCTGGTTCACGGCTCCCACGACCGGGAGCATCGCCGCAGCAACGACATCGCCATCGAGATCGAGGCGGGCCTCGCCTTCGGCACCGGCCATCACGGCACGACGCTCAGCTGCCTGAAGGCTTTCGTGGATGAATTGAAGATGCGCACGCCCCGCCATGTGCTCGACGTGGGCACCGGCACGGGCATCCTGGCCTTTGTGGCGGCCAAGGTTTTGAAGCGCCCTGTCATTGCAGGCGATATCGATCCGGAAGCGGTGCGGGTAGCGAAGGAGAATGCACGTCTCAACGGCATCGGGCCGTGGATGAGGCTCTATGTCGGCCCCGGCACGCGTAATCCGGAAGCCGACCGCCCAGGACATTTCGATCTCGTCTTCGCTAACATCCTGGCAAAGCCCCTGCGGATGCTGGCGCCTTCACTGTCGCGCGTGGCAAGCAATGACGGAACGCTCATTCTGTCAGGGCTTCTGGGCCATGATGTTCCGGGTGTGCTGTCAGCTTATGCCCATCAGGGCTGGTATCTGCAGCGCCGCTACAATCTCGAAGGCTGGGCTGCTCTGGTGCTGAAGCGGGGCAGCGCACGTCCGCAGCCCCGCCATTAGCGGGTAGGTGTGAGGCTTACTCGGCAAGGACGCCGGGATAGCGCTTCATCATCTCGCGGCGGAGCTGGAAGGTATCGGCAACGACGTCGCGGACGAATTTGAGGGCGAGGACGATCAACATTGTTTTGCTCTCTTCTTTATCGATGAAATTCTTGTCTCAGATCTTGAAGGGCAGATCATTGCCCTGGATCAAGAAATCGGCGGAATGATCCTGCCTGCGGCCGAGATCGGCCATCAGAGCTTCGTGGCGGCGCAGCTCACGAGCGGCGCTGCGGGCACGGCTCTCGGCAAGGGCGTCCATCACGTTCCTGACGATCAGCGAGAACGTGGACGGGGTCTTTACCTGGCCGGTATAGACGGGGGACAAAACAGCTGTGGTCATGGGCTCATCTCCAACAGATTGGCGTTGAGACCCCTTCGGTTCAGCGTTCCTCTGTTCTTGTTACGCTATACATAAGCCATGCCAGACTTTAGTAGTAGGCGGGCCGATTGCATGCGAGCCATGCACTTATTGCACTGCACCATCGGAAAATATTAACGCTTGAGCCTTCGGCGCATGCGGGATGGGCAAATTGCCTGTTGCCTATGCAGGCCGGGCGGCTCCATGGCGGTTGCAGGGCCTGTCCCAGCGGCATAGCGTGCTGCTTCCTCAATCCTGATCGCGGTACTGCCCGGATGGCCCAGTTTCAATTCTTCGACGACACGACTTCTCCTTCGCAGGGCCCTGCCCGCATCGCCAAGCTGCGTGCCGAACTGAGCCGCCGCGGCTTCGACGGCTTCATCGTGCCCCGGGCCGACGAGCACCAGGGCGAGTACGTGCCGAAGAGCGCCGAACGTCTAGCATGGCTCACTGGCTTTACGGGCTCCGCCGGCACAGTGGTCGTCCTGCAGGAGAAGGCTGCTCTCGTGGTCGATGGACGCTACACGGTCCAAGCCGCCGAGCAGGTGGATACTTCCGTAATTACGCCAGTCCAGCTCGCCGAGATGTCGGTGGAGGATTGGATCGCTGCCAATCTGCCGGAAGGCGGCACGCTGGCCTACGATCCGTGGCTGCTCACGAGCGATGGACTGAAGCGTCTGGAGCAGGCCGTGGCGAAGGTAGGCGGCAGGCTTGCTCCCGTCGACATCAATCTGGTCGACGTGATCTGGATCGACCGCCCTGCGCCTCCGCAGGCTCCAGTGCGCCCTCACCCGCTGGATTATGCCGGTGAGACGGCAGAGGCGAAGCTCGAGCGCATCCGCAGGAAGATGGCGGAGGCCAAGCTTGATGCGGTGGTGATCTCCGATCCGCACAACCTCGCCTGGGCCTTCAACCTGCGCGGCGGCGATGTGGGTCACACGCCGCTGCCGCTCGGCTATGCCATTCTGCCGAAGCAGGGACGCGCAAGCCTATTCTTCGACCCCGCCAAGATCACCAATGAGGCCGGCGCGGCTATCGGCGAACTCGCCGAGTTTACGCCCATCAGCTCCTTCCAGAGCGCTCTCGATGCGCTCGGCCAGACAGGTGGGAAGGTGCGCGTCGATTCCACCACCGGCGCCGTTGCCCTCATCCGCCGCATCGAAGCGGCAGGCGGCAAGGTCGATGTGGGCGCCGATCCCATCGCGCTCATGAAGGCAGTGAAGAACAAGGCCGAGATCGCCGGTTCGCATGCGGCGCATCTGCGCGACGGCATTGCGATGGCGCGCTATCTCGCCTGGCTTGACCGCGAGGCCCCGAAGGGACAGCTCACCGAGATCGATGCGGTGGAAGCGCTGGAAGCGTTCCGCGTCGAGACAGGCGCACTGAAAAACATCTCGTTCCCGAGCATTTCGGGTGCCGGCCCGAATGCCGCACTGCCACATTATCGCGTGACGGCTTCCAGCAATCGCAGGATCGAGAACAACCAGATCTTCCTCATCGATTCAGGCGCGCAATACGAGGACGGCACCACCGACATCACGCGCACGATCATCGTGGGCGAGCCGACCGCTGAGATGAAGGACCGCTTCACGCGCGTGCTGCAGGGCCATATCGCGATTGCCCGCATCGTTTTCCCGAAGGGCACGACGGGCGCGCAGATCGATGCCTTCGCGAGGAAGCCGCTGTGGGAAGCGGGCCTCGATTTCGATCACGGCACGGGCCACGGCATCGGCAGCTATCTCTCCGTGCATGAAGGACCGCAGCGCATCGCCAAGACCGGCACCACGCCGCTCGAGATCGGCATGATGCTCTCCAACGAGCCTGGCTTCTACAAGCAGGGCGATTACGGCATCCGCATCGAGAATCTGATCCTCGTGGAGCCGCGCAAGATTGCCGGTGGCGACCGCGAGATGATGGGCTTCGAGACGCTCACCTTCACGCCCATCGATCTACGCCTCGTAGAGCCCTCCATCATGAGCGCCGAGGAGATCGCATGGCTCAACGATTATCATGCGCAGGTGCGCGCGAAGATCGGCCCGCATCTCGATGCCGAGACACGCGCATGGCTCGAGGACGCCACGCGCCCCATCGGCTAGATCAGGTTTCGCAGCAGCACGACGGAGGCCACGCCGACGGCGATGGTCGCGAGCAGCGGCAACCGAAAGGCGATGATAGCGGTGATGGCGGCGGCAATCGCCTCCGCCCATCCCGTCGTCAGTGCCGTCGGCGCGATCACCGAGACCAGCACGGCGGGCGGGATCGCGTCGAAGGCAGCCTTAGCGCGCCCCGTCAACACGAGACGATCCGCCACGAACAAGCCTGCGATGCGCGTGATGTAGGTCACCACCGCCATGCAGATGATGGCGAGCAGCGTCGTCGTATCGAGGCTCATGAGCGCGCCTCCCTGGGAGCGGCAAGATAGGCGGCGGCGATACCTGCCAACGCGCCAGACGCCACATGCCACGGCGCGCCGATAAAGTAATGCACGAGGGCAGCGACCGCCGCGCTGACGCCGACTGTCACGAGCGTCACGCGGCTACGGCCGAATCCAGCCACGAGACCGATGAAGAGCGCGGTGAAGGCGAAGTCGGCGCCGATGCGCGCAGGATCGCCCATGAAGGAGCCGAGGATCGCGCCGAGTGTGCTGGAAATGCTCCAGTTCAGCCAGAGTACGGCGGCCATGACGGCCCAATAAGCACCCGTGATCGGCCGCTCTAATGCGCGCCGCTCGGACAGCGCCCAGGATTCATCGGTGAGAAAGAACATCGCGAGAAGCTGCTGAGGGCGCGACAGCTTCAGCTTCGGCGAGAGCGAAGCACCCATGAGCACGTGACGCGCATTGATAAGCAGCGTCGCGAAGGTGAGCGCTGCGACAGGCGCGGGATGAAGCCAGGCTTCGGTTGCCGCGAATTGCGCGCCGCCCGCGAAGACGAGGCCGGACATCAGCCCGATTTCGAGCGGCGACAATCCCTTGGCAGCGGCAAGCGCACCGAACAGGAGTCCGATGGGAACGGCGGCGACAGCGACCGGTGCAATGTCGCGCAGGCCTGCGCGCATCTCGCGCTTATAGGTTGTCATGGCTGTTCCACTCACGATCCGTTGCGCCCGACAAGCGCGAACCAGCCGTCTTCGTCCATCACCTGAACGCCGAGCTCGGCGGCTTTGGCGAGCTTCGAGCCCGCGCCGGGACCAGCCACTACGATATCGGTTTTCTTGGACACGGAGCCCGCAACCTTCGCTCCGAGACGCTCGGCCATGGCCTTCGCCTCCTCGCGGGTCATCTGTTCGAGCGAACCGGTGAAGACCACTGTCTTGCCAGCGACAGGCGAGTCGATGGTGGCCGGCGCTTCCATCGGCTCCACATTCACCTGCGCTAGCAGAGCATCGAGCATCTCTTCGTTGTGCTCTTCCTTGAAGAACTCGACGACGGCCTCGGCCACGACGGGGCCGATGCCGCCGATGGCGGTGATCTCCGCATGCGCTTCCGATTCAGGATCGGCTGCGGCATTGGCCGTTTCACGCAAAGCTTCGAAGGTGCCGAAATGGCGCGCGAGCAGGCGCGCCGACGTCTCGCCGATATGCGGGATGCCGAGCGCGAAGATGAAGCGGTTGAGTTCAATCGACCGACGTGCCTCGATGGCGGCGAAGAGGTTGGCGACGCTCGTTGCGCCCCACCCTTCCCTGTTCTCCAGACGCTTGAGGCTGCGCGCGTTGCGCTCGGCTAGGGTGAAGATGTCCTGCGGACGCTGCACCATGCCTTCTTCGTAGAATTCATCGATGCGTTGCTCGCCCATTCCTTCGATGTCGAAGGCGTTGCGCGAGACAAAATGCTTGAGGCGCTCGCGCGCCTGCGCCGGACAGATGAGGCCGCCGGTGCAGCGGCGCACCGCATCCTCCTTGCCCGTGCGCGGATTGACCTCGCGCACCGCATGGCTGCCGCAGGCGGGGCATTGCGTGGGAAATTCGTATGGCTTCGCATCAGCGGGGCGCTTGTCCAGCACTACGTCGAGCACTTTCGGGATCACGTCGCCCGCGCGGTTGATGATCACCGTATCGCCGATGCGGATGTCGACGCCCTCGCGGATCTTCTCGCCGTTGCCGCCGATGCCCTTGATGTAATCCTCGTTGTGCAATGTCGCATTCGACACCACAACACCGCCCACCGTCACGGGGCGCAGGCGTGCGATCGGATTGAGCGAGCCCGTGCGGCCCACATTGATCTCGATGCCCTCGAGAACAGTCACCGCCTTCTGTGCGGGGAACTTGTGCGCCAGCGCCCAGCGCGGCGAACGCGACACGAAGCCGAGACGCTGCTGCAAGCCCAAGTCGTCGACCTTGTAGACAACGCCGTCGATATCGTAGCCGAGATTGGCGCGATCCGTCTCGATGGCATGATAATGCTCGAGCATTTCGGCAATGCTCGAGCAGCGGCGCGTGAGCTTGTTGACCTTGAAGCCGAAGCCGCGCAGCGCATCCATCATGCCGGATTGCGTATCGGCGGGCATCTTGCTCACCTCGCCCCAGGCATAGGCGAAGAAGCATAGAGGACGCGATGCGGTGATTTTTGGGTCGAGCTGGCGCAGGCTGCCGGCGGCTGCGTTGCGCGGATTGGCGAAGAGTGGCTTGCCCGCCGCTTCCTGGCGCTCGTTGATCGCCGCGAAATCCTTGTGCGAGAGATAGACCTCGCCGCGCACCTCGAACACGTCGGGAACATCTGCGCCTTTCAGCACATGCGGAATGTCGTCGACCGTGCGCGCATTCGCCGTCACGTCCTCGCCTTCCGCACCATCGCCGCGCGTCGCCGCCGAGACGAGCTTGCCCTTCTCGTAGCGGATGCTGAGCGACAGACCGTCGATCTTCGGTTCCGCCGTGAACACGAGCGGCGCATCGGCCTTCCATTGCAGGAAGCGACGGATGCGTTCGACGAATTCCTCCACCTCCTCATCGGCGAAACCGTTGGCCAGCGAGAGCATCGGGATGCGATGCTTGATCTTGGCGAATTTCTCGGAAGCCCTGGAGCCGACCTTCTGCGTCAGGCTCTCCGACGTCTTCAGCTCGGGGAACATGCCCTCCAGCGCCTCGTAGCGCTTGCGCAAGGTGTCGTATTCCGCGTCCGAGACCGTGGGCGCGTCTTCCTCGTAATAGCGCCGGTCATGCTCCGCGATCTCGACGCCCAGCGCCTCGTGCTCGGCACGGGCTTCCTTGAGCGTCAGTTCATCGACGGACTTCAGAGATGGGGTGTTTTTTGCGGACATGATCGAATCGAGGTTGGCGTTGGATGAACCATAGCGTCTTAGGCGCGACTCTCCAGGGTTCAGACCCCAGATAATTCTTGACTAAGCCTCAGTGGCGCCCTCCTTTCGCAAGGCAATCCCGAATGCGACCTGGCTGATGATCCCTGAGGCCGCCAGCACGCATGCCGCTGCAAGTGCCGGGTCATGCCCCAGCCCGGACAAGGAGGTGCAGATGGCACCGACCGCCATTTGCGCAAACCCGTAGAGGCCCGCGGCCGAGCCGATCAATCTAGGATTGACGCTCACTGCCTTGGTCAGTGCGGCAGGGCTCGACAGGCCCGCTCCCATCGTAAACAGGATCATCAAGCCAACCGCAGAAAACACATCGACGACGCCCAGCAGAACGAGGCTGAGGAGCATCAATGCTGCAAGGGTACTCACGGCGTTAGCTTCCACCATCAGGCGCTCCATCTTCACCCTGCCGATGAAGCGGCTGGCCAAAGCACTGCCGATGGAAGCCCCCACCGCCATCAATCCGAGGGCGATGCCGACCTCATGGGCAGGTCGGCCGAATTCTTCGAAAATGAAGGGCGATGCCGCGATGAAAGCATAGCCCGACGTCGTCGCGAAGCTGCCGCCGATGGTGTAGCCGAGGAAGGCGCGCGAGCCGAGGAGGCCCTTGTAGTCACGACCCAAGGAGAGAACGCTGATTGTGCCGGAAGGCTGTCCCGTTTCCGGCAGGAGGCGCCATGCAAAGAAAAGGTTCGACGCGCCAAGCGCGATGAGCAGCAGGAAAATGGAGCGCCAGCCGAAGGTGGTGGCAAGCAGCCCGCCGAAGAGAGGCGCAAGTGCTGGACCGATCACCACGATGAGGTTCATCACGGCAAGCTGCCGGGCAGCCGTTTCAGGGCCGGACATATCTCGCACCATGGCGCGCCCGAGGACCAGCCCGGCACACCCGCCCAGAGCCTGGAATAGCCGCGCGGCAACCAGAGCATAAACCCCAGGCGCAGCAGCGGCGGCAATCCCGGCTACTGTGTAGAGAACAAGCCCGATCATCAGGATCGGCCGACGTCCAAAGCAATCGGAGAGTGGGCCATAGATGAGCTGTCCGAATGCCAGCCCAAGAATGTAAAGGCTGATGGACATCTGCACAGAGGCGATACTTGCGCTGAGATCCTGCGCGGCAATTGGGAGCGCCGGCACGAACATGTGCATCGCCAGAGTGCCGCTGAAGGTGATGAGCACCAGAAGCCAAAGAGCTGGCTTACGTTTCAGGTCGACGGCTGGGGGAGGTTCGTGCCTCACAAGGATGAAGCCCTGGCGTTGGACATAGAACGGTTCGGAAACGGCATTGCGCCGCTCAAGGTCGGGGACACTTGTGTGCGCCCCGATCCCTTATCAAGTGGTTAGCCGGCTTCAGCGAATTTCAGTAGAGGCCTGAATGGCATGCCTCATGCGCGTCCTGTTAATGCGCTGCTGCTTCCAGAAGCCGAGCAGCTGCGGCGCGGGCTTCTTCGGTGATTGTCGCGCCTGCGAGCATGCGGGCGATTTCCTCGCGGCGGGGCGTCGCTTCCAGCGGGATGACGCGGGTCGCCACGCGGTCTTCGGCGCCGTTTACGCCTTCCTTCGCGATGAGGAAATGGCTCTCCGCGCGGGCGGCCACCTGCGGGGCGTGGGTCACGGCCATGACCTGGACACGCTTGGCCAAGCGTCCGAGACGCTGGCCGATGGCGTCCGCCACCGCGCCGCCGACACCGGTATCGATTTCGTCGAAGACGAGGGTCGGAGCCGAGCCCTTGTCTGCCAGCACCACCTTCAGCGCCAGCATGAAGCGGGACAGCTCGCCGCCGGATGCCACCTTCATGAGAGGACCGGGACGGGTGCCGGGATTGGTCTGGGCCCAGAACTCCACCCGCTCGAAGCCCGACGGATCGCGGCTGTCCTCGTCGGTTTGGATTTCCGTGATGAACTTGGCGCGCTCCAGCTTGAGCGGCGGCAGCTCGGCCTGCACGGCGGAATCGAGCGCCTGAGCCGCCTTCTTGCGGCCCTCGGAGAGCTTGCGGGCGGCCTTCAGATAGACCTGATCGGCCTCCTTCAGCGCGGTCTCGAGACCGGACAGCTGTTCCTCGCCTGCATCGATGGCGGCGACATCGCCCTCGAAGCGCTGGCGCAGGGCCGCCAGTTCATCGGCGGGCACATCGTATTTGCGGGCGGCAGCGCGAAGCGCGAAGAGACGCTCCTCGGTCTGCTCCAGCTCGCGGGGATCGTATTCGGTGGCGCGGATCGCCTCTTCCAGGGCCGCGCGAGCTTCGTCGATGGCGACAAGCGCCGAATCGAGGGCTTTCACGCTCGGGTCCACGAGGGTGGGCGCCTGGGCACTGCGGCGCTCCAGCTTGCGCAGAGCGGCCGACAGTTCCGGAACGGGAGAGGAGTTGCCTGCGACGGCCTCGAAGGCCTCGTTCAGGTCCTGGGCCACCTTCTCGGATTGCATCATCACGACCCGGCGCTCGGCCAGAGCCTCTTCCTCGCCGGCCAGAGGATTGAGCTTGGTCAGCTCATCCACGGCATGGCGGAGGAAATCGGCTTCCTTGCGGGCTTTCTCGATCCGGCTGCGGTGCTCCTGCAGGGCCGCCCTCGCCTCGCGCACCCGGCGCGCGGCGTCAGAGACGGCCTGAAGCTCGTCGGAGAGGCCACCGAAGGCATCGAGGATGGCGCGATGGCTGACGGGATCCACCAGGGCGCGGTCGTCGTGCTGGCCGTGGATCTCGACCAGGGTCGCGCCGATGGCCTTGAGTACCTGGACGCTCACGGGCTGGTCGTTGACGAAGGCGCGGGTGCGCCCGTCGGCGACCTGGACGCGGCGCAGGATCAGATCCCCGTCCACATCGATCTCCGCGTCGCGGGCGATGCGGCGCGCCGGATGATCCAACGGGCAGTCGAAAACGGCCGTGACCTGCCCTTGAGATTCGCCATGACGGACGAGGCTTCCGTCGCCGCGTCCGCCAAGAGCCAGGGCAAAGGCATCGAGCAAGATGGACTTGCCCGCGCCTGTTTCACCCGTGAGGACGGAGAGTCCCTCGTGGAAATGAAGCTCGAGCCTGTCGATGAGGACGATGTCGCGTATCGCCAGCTGGATCAGCATGGGAGGTGAGGCTTACCCCGCCCGCTGACCGACCTGGGGAACGCCACGGAAGGCCTTGCTGATCCAGGACTGGGAGTCCTCGCGCGGCGCGACGCCGCCCTTGGTCAGCAATGCGTGGGCGTCCTTGTACCAGGGACTGTCAGGGAAGTTGTGGCCGAGAACGGCGGCGGCGGTCTGCGCCTCGCCGACGATGCCCATGGCCATATAGGCCTCGGTGAGACGCTCGAGCGCCTCTTCCGTGTGTCGGGTCGTCTGATAGCGCGACACCACGGTGCGGAACCGGTTGATGGCGCCGGAATAGTTGCGCTTCTGCAGATAGAAGCGTCCGACTTCCATCTCCTTGCCGGCGAGCTGGTCGGCGGCGACCTGGATCTTCTTACGGGCATCGGCCACGTATTCGGAGCTCGGATAACGCTGGATCAGGTCCTGAAGCGCCGAGATCGCGCGCTCGGAGGCGGCCTGATCGCGGGTGATGTCCGGAATTTGATCGTAGTAGGACGAAGCCATCAGGTACTGCGCATAAGCGGCGTCCGAAGTGTTCGGATGCTGCTGGAGATAGCGCTTGGAAGCGGTGATCGCTTCCTCGTACATGCCGCCCTCGTAATTGGCGTAGGCTTCCATGATCAGGCCTTTGCGGGCCCATTCGGAATAGGGGTACTGGCGGTCCAGGCTGTTGAACTTCTTGGCGGCGCCTTCGAAGTCACGCTTCTGAACGCGCGCGAGACCGTCGTTGTAGATCTCCTCGGCCGGGACGTCGGCGACGACTTCCGGCTTGTAGGTTTCGCTCTTGTCGAATGGGTTGATCGACGACAGGGTGTCGCAGCCGGCGAGTGCCAAGCCGCAGGCGCCAACCATCAGGGCGCGCCCGGCAGCGGTTCTCAAGCTCAAGTAAACCTTCGCGAAAGACATGGCTTCGCGGTCCTCCAAAATCGGTGCCCGGTGATTTTCTAACGATGCACCGAGGTTCTTTAACCTATGCGGGGGGTAAGAGCCAACCCCATCCGAGCGGCTTTACCCAGATCGATGGCGCAAAGCGGTCAGAAACCGTGCGGCCAAAGGGCGCTCGGCAGGCTCTTGAAAGAGGAAGATCTTCAGTGAACTTCAGGAGCGAAAGCCGTCCGGGCCGCGCTGCTGACATCCAAATAGCCCGGCTCGCGGCGCGGAGCGCCGTCCACGATGGCGTAGTTGGAGCGGCTGGAGAACAGGGCCTCGAGCACGGAGAAGTTCAGGCGGTGGCCGCCGCAATAGGAGCGGTAGGTGGCCAGCAGCGGCAGGCCGGCCAGGGCCAGGTCGCCGACAGCATCGAGAAGCTTGTGGCGCACGAACTCGTCGGCATAGCGCAGGCCTTCCGGGTTCATGATGCCGTCGTCGCCGATGGCGACCGTATTGTCGAGGGAAGCGCCCAGCGCGAAGCCCGCGCTCCAGAGCTTCTCCACGTCGCGCATGAAGCCGAAGGTGCGGGCGCGGGAGATGTCGCGGCGGAACACGGACGGTGACAGGTCGATGGCCTTGCGCTGACGGCCGATCACCGGGGTCGGGAAGTCGATTTCCACGTCGAGGCGGAAGGCGCGCTCGTTCGGGAGAAGCTCGGCGAAGGCCTTGCCCTGGGTCACGCGGACGGGCTTGAGAACCTTGATATAACGGCGGCTGGCGCCCTGGGCGACGATGCCGACCTGATCGATGGCGTCGATGAAGGGGGCGGAGCTGCCGTCGAGGATAGGCACTTCCGGGCCGTCGATCTCGACGAGCACGTTGTCGATGCCCAGACCCGTCAGGGCCGCCATGAGGTGCTCGATGGTGGCGACGGCGCCGCTCTCACGGTCGCCGATGACGGTGCAGAGTTCGGTGGCGGTCACAGCCAGATGGCGGGCGTCGATGAGACGGTCCAAGCCGCCGGGCAGGCCGGTGCGCAGGAAAGCAATGCCATGGTTCACCTCCGCCGGGTGGAGGATCATCCTCACCTCATCTCCGGAATGAACGCCGATACCTACGAGCGTAACGGCGGCGCGGAGCGTGGTTTGATGGCTTTGCTTCATTATCTCTGAACCTCGAACATGATCGCCGCTTTGGAAAAAGCCGCGCAATGCGTTCGCTTCAAACTGTTGATCGGCGGGATCGAAGTAGGACCCTCGCCCTTTCGACATGGGGAACATAGTCCCCACTACAGCCTAGGCCAAATCACGCTTTTTAACGTTCTGTTACAGAGTGGATAAGTGTTAACCCTTTGTTAACTAACGCTTTTACGAAAAAAGCCCCAGCCGCGAGTGCGGCTGGGGCTTCCCGTTGTAACAAACCTTACAGGCTTAGTTGGCCTGGCGGCGGAGGAAGGCCGGAATCTCCAGCTGATCGTCCTCGGCACCGCGCGGGGCGGGACGCTGAGCCTGCGGCGCCGGACGGCGGGCATACTCGGCGTGAACCGGGGACATCTGTTGGCGCGGAGCCTCCTGGCGGGGAGCAGGATCCACCTGAACCTGCTGGTTTTCCTCGCGGCGGCCGAAGCCCATGGTGGCGAGGCGCTGCATCAGGGACGGCTTGTGCTCCTGAACCGGGTCGATCTCACCACGGCTGGCGCGGATCTGATTCTGAGCCGGGATCGGCAGCTCGTCGATTCGCGGCATCCGGGCCGGACGCATGGCGCGCTCGGCCTGCGGTGGGATGAAGGAATCGTCCATCGCCGGCTCGTCATAGACCGGAGCCTGCGGAGCCGGAGCTTCGTAGGACATCGCGGGCTTGGGCTGGGCCGGGGTGAGCACCACGTCGTCGCGGATCACCGGCTGGGGAGCCGGTTCCATGACCTGCGGAACGGCAGCCACGGGAGCGGGAGCGAGGACGGGGGTGCCCTCGGTCAGGATCTGCTGGGCAGCCTTCACCGGCTCGGCGAGCTGGGGGTTGGCGCGAAAGGTAGGAACAGGCTGGGCCTGGGTGGCGCGGGAGCGGGCTTCGGCGCGCAGACGCTCGGCCACTTCGGAGATCCGCTGCTCGGTGGCCGACAGGTCACCGGCGTTTTCCAGAACCGCATGGTCGATGCCGGTGGCCACGACGGAGACGCGGATGATGCCTTCCAGGCTCTCGTCGAAGGTGGCGCCGAGGATGATGTTGGCATCCTGATCCACTTCCTCGCGGATGCGGGTGGCGGCTTCGTCGAGTTCATACAGGGTGAGGTCGTTGCCGCCCGTGATCGAGATCAGCAGGCCGCGCGCGCCCTTCATCGACACATCGTCGAGGAGCGGGTTCGCGATGGCAGCCTCGGCGGCGCGGATCGCGCGCTTCTCGCCGGAGGCTTCGCCCGTGCCCATCATGGCCTTGCCCATGCCGCGCATGACGGAGCGCACGTCGGCGAAGTCGAGGTTGATGAGGCCTTCCTTGACCATGAGGTCGGTGATGCAGGCCACGCCCGAGTAGAGCACCTGGTCGGCCATCGCGAAGGCGTCGGCGAAGGTGGTCTTCTCGGTGGCGACGCGGAAGAGGTTCTGGTTCGGGATGACGATGAGGGTATCGACAGCCTGCTGCAGCTCGGCGATGCCGGCCTCAGCCAGACGCATGCGGCGCACGCCCTCGAACTGGAACGGCTTCGTGACGACACCGACTGTGAGGATGCCGAGTTCGCGAGCAGCGCGGGCAATCACGGGAGCAGCGCCCGTGCCGGTGCCACCGCCCATGCCGGCGGTGATGAACACCATGTGGGAGCCTGCGAGCTGATCGCGGATCTCGTCGATCACCTCTTCAGCGGCGGCGCGGCCGACTTCCGGCTGCGAACCGGCGCCGAGGCCTTCGGTCACCTGAATGCCCATCTGGATCACGCGCGGAGCCTTGGAGGAGGTCAGCGCCTGCGCGTCGGTGTTGGACACCACGAACTGGACGCCCTCCAGACCCGACTCGATCATGTTGTTCACGGCGTTGCCGCCGGCGCCACCGACACCGAAGACAGTGATGTGCGGCTTGAGTTCCCGAATGTCCGGAGTTTGCGAATTGATTGCCATGACCTGTGCCTCTTTGGCCTTTTGACTGACAGCGTTTGGCCGACGCTTACTGTGTTGACTTGAACTCTACCCGATGACCCGCCGCGCCATCGCGTTACGCATTTAAAAACTATCGCGAATCCACCGGCCCACCCGCGAGAAGTAGCCGTCGGTTCCCGTACTCTGAAACAAGCCGCTCGAGCGCGGCTCGAAATACTCGATATGCGCCACCTGGGGATAAACCAGGAGGCCGACCACCGCCGAAAAAGCGGGGCCCTTCGCCGCTTCCGGCAGACCCTTGATGCCGAGCGGACGCCCGACACGAACCTGGCCCTGCAGAATGCGGCGCGCCGTTTCCGGCAAGCCCACGAGCTGGCTTGCGCCACCCGTCAGCACGACGCGCCGTCCGGCCTGGGCTGCGAAGCCCGCGCCTTTGAGGCGATCGCGCACGAGTTCGAGAATTTCCTCGACTCGCGGCTTGATGATGCGAACGAGATGCGACTTCGGCAGATGGTTCGGAACGTCCCGTTCGTCCTCATCGACCTGCGGCACCGCGATCATGTCCCGATCGTCCGCGCTCGACGTGATCGCGGAACCGTAGAGAGTCTTGAGCCGCTCGGCAGCGGAGACGCGGGTGGTGAGACCACGCGCGATGTCCATGGTCACGTGGTGACCGCCGACGGCGATGGCATCCGTATGCACGAGATGCCCGTTGGAGAAGATGCCTACGCTCGTTGTGCCCGCGCCCATGTCGACGACGGCGCAGCCCATATCGGCTTCGTCATCGACGAGAGCCGAGAGGCCGGCAGCGTAGGGAGATGCGATCACCGCTTCCACACCGAGGTGGCAGCGCTCGACCGCGAGCATGAGATTGCGCGCAGCCGCCGTTTCCGTGGTGACCACGTGCAGATCGACGCCGAGCTGCTCGCCGATCATGCCGGCGGGATCGACGATGTGATTCTGCTGGTCGAGCGAGAAGCCCGTCGGCAGCGCGTGAAGAACCGCCCTGCCCCGGCGCAGATCGTAATCGGAGGCCACATCGAGAACGCGGTGAATATCACCGGCATTCACGGCGCCGCGCACCGGAATATGCGCATCGAAATGCTCGGAGGCGAGACGCCCGCCGGTGAGGTTGACGATCACCGACTGGATTTCCACCTTCGCCATCCGCTCGGCCGCATGAACGGCCTGACGAATGCATGTTTCCGCTGCTTCCAGATCGACAACGACGCCGCCCTTCAAGCCTGCCGAACGCTGATGGCCGATGCCGAGGATGCGCGCCACATGGGTGCGGCTGCGCAACGATTCACTTTCATCGGCCGGCTTCAGCTCCGCCACCACGCAGACCACCTTGCTCGTTCCGATATCGAGGACCGAGAGGATGGCGCTCTTGCGCGCAGACAAAGGCTTGAGGCGCGGCGTTAGCCCGTGACCCGAGAGACTCATGTATCGACCCCCTTGCCGCGCATCGGTTTCTTCTTGAGCGACTCGGCGCGGGCCAGAGCCGCCTCTTCCGTGAGGCGCACCACGACGCGATCTGCCATGCGCAGATCGACCGCGAGCACGTCCTTTTCCAAAATCTTCTGTTCGTTCTCGAGCTTCACGAGACGGGCGAGCGCATCGGATGCGCCCTGCTCCGGCAGGCGCACGTCCATGCCGTTGTCCATCTTGAGCGTCCAGCGGCGTCCGGAAACGAGCGTGCCGGCGCGGATGCGGCCCTTGAGCGGACCAGCTGCATCGAGGAGCGCGAGATATTCCTTGCTGCGGACATTGGCGCTCTCGCCCACCACGAAGGGCAGATTGGTGAAGCGGTCGTCCTGCATGAGGTCGATGACGGTGCCATCGGCTGCGATGATGAAAAGCTCGCCGTTGTTCTGCCAAACCGCATAGGGCTGGCGCTCGGTGAGCGTGATCACGAGCTCGTTCGGATAGAGCTTGCGCACGGTGGCGCTCTCGATCAGCGGAACATGCTCGAGGCGCTCACGCAGATCGTTCACGTCGAGGAAGGCCAGCGATTGCTTGCCGTTGAGACCGGCTGCGGCGAGCACTTCCGCCTCGCGCATCTGCGCAATGCCGGAGATCGTCACGCGCTCGAGGCCGAGGCCGAGTGCGCGGGCAATCGCATGATGCGGCTGGCCGTTATCGCGGATGAAGGTGTCGAGATGGCCACCCTGCCAGAGACCGAGCGTCACGACGCCAGTGTAGAAGCCGAGGGTGAGCCAGGTGCCCAGGAAGCGCGGGATGCGCTTTTCGAGGGGGACGCCGGCGGAGCGCCGACGAACGCTCCGCGAGGAGCCGAAGAACTTTTTGATTCGGGGCTGCCTGTGGGAGGCAGCACGCGCAGCAACGGCGCCGGCCGGGTAGGCCGTCATCGGTTGCAGGTAGCGTCCTCCACCATCCATTGCACAAGCTCGCCAAACGTATAGCCCGCATGGGCTGCCAATTCTGGCACCAAGCTCGTCTCGGTCAGGCCGGGTTGCGTGTTGACCTCTAGGACCACGAGTTCCCCGGTTCCCCCGGGGGTGTCGTCGTACCGCAAGTCGGCACGGCTGATTCCCCTGCAGCCGAGCGCTTGATGCGCCGTTAACGCCAACTCTTGGACCTTTTGGTAAATATTCGGTTTAATTTCTGCCGGGAGGATGTGAATGGACCCGCCCTTCACATACTTTGCGTCATAGTCGTAGAAGACCCCGGTGGCGGGCTGGATGTCGATGACCCCAAGGGCCCTGTCGCCCATGACCGCGCAGGTGAGCTCGCGGCCCGCAACATATGATTCTACAAGGACTTGCTCGCCGAAAGCCCAGTCGTCCCGCATGAGTTCCTGAGGGGGATGGGAGCGGTCCGCGCGGACGATGATGACACCCTTCGAGGAGCCCTCGCTGATCGGTTTCACCACATAGGGAGCAGGAAGCACGTGGCTTTTGGCCGCTTCCATTCTGTTAACAACCATTCCCTTCGGCACGGAAACGCCGGCTGCGGCCATGACGATCTTCGCCTTGTCCTTCTGCATGGCGATCGCAGAAGCCAGCACACCGGAATGGGTATAGGGAATCCTCAAGATCTCCAGGAGACCCTGGATGGTGCCATCCTCGCCGACCGGGCCGTGAAGAGCATTGAACACCACATCCGGCGCGGTTGCCTGCAGAACGGTGGCAATATCGGGCTGAACGTCGATGGGGGTGACCTTGTAGCCCCTCTCCTCCAAGGCCTTGCAGCAGGCGCGGCCCGAAGCCAGGCTCACCTCGCGCTCCGAGGACCACCCGCCATAGAGAACGGCAACGTGCTTGGCCATGATAGGGCTCCTTGAATGGCAGCCCGGCCAGTGAACCAGCCGGGCGTTAACAAAGTGATTCGGGGTTTAGGCTCGGGCGAAGCCGACGCGCTTGATTTCCCATTCGAGCTCCACGCCCGACATCTCGCGAACCCGGCGACGCACTTCCTCACCCAGATTCTCGATATCGGCGGCAGAGGCCGAACCGTGATTGATGAGGAAGTTACAATGCATCTCGGAGACCTGCGCGTCTCCGATCCGCAAGCCACGGCATCCGGCGGCATCGACCAGCTCCCAGGCCTTCTTGCCCGGCGGATTCTTGAAGGTGGAGCCGCCCGTGCGGGTGTTCACTGGCTGGGTGGAGGAGCGCGCTTCGGTGATCGCGTTCATCTCGGCGAGGATCTCTTCCGGATTGCCGGGACGGCCTTCGAAGAGAGCCTCGGTGAAGATCACATCGTCCGGTACAGAGGAATGGCGATAGGTGAAGCCCATCTGCGCATTGGTGAAGGACACGAATTCGCCGGTACGGGTGACACCCTTGGCTTCGACGAGCACATCTTTCGTCTCGCCGCCATAGGCGCCGCCATTCATGCGCAGCGCGCCGCCGATGGTGCCGGGAATGCCGCGCAAGAACGAGAGACCGGCAATGCCTGCTTCCGCCGCCGCGCGCGCCACCTTCACATCGGGAGCGCCAGCGCCCGCGCGAACGCGCAGGCCTGGCTCGACCGACATGTCCGAGAAGCCTTTGCCCAAGCGGATCACCACGCCCTCCCATCCGCCGTCACGGATGAGCAGGTTGGAGCCAAGCCCCACGACGAGCACCGGCACGCTGCGGTCGAGACGCTGAAGGAAGTAAGCGAGGTCGTTCGCATCGGCCGGCGTGAACAGCACCTGCGCCGGGCCGCCCGTACGGAACCACGACAGCGGCGCCGTCGGCGCATTCGCCTCCAGCTTGCCGCGCAGTTCCGGCATAGCGGCTTTAAGACTCGGAACAAGATCAGGAAACATCAACAACCCCACAGCGCTCATCCTGAGGAGCGAGCATGGCTCGCGTCTCGAAGGACGAGGGCGTCTCCAGAGCCCACTGGAAGCGGTTTCCTCGTCCTTCGAGACGAGCGCGATGCGCTCTCCTCAGGATGAGGAAACCTTGGGCCGCGCCACAAATTATCAAGCCGCCTTCTCGCCAAGCGCCTCGAGTTCGCCCGGCAGCGCATAAGCCCATTGCGTGATGTTGCCGGCGCCGAGGCAGATCACGTAATCGCCCGGCTTCGCAACGCCCTTGATGAGACCCGCGAGATCTTCCGACTTTTCGAGCGCCATCACGTTGCGATGGCCGCGCGCCTTCAGGCCCGACACGAGACCGTCGCGGTCGGCGCCAGGGATCGGCTGCTCGCCTGCTGCATAGACCGGCGCAACGATGACGGAATCCGCATCGTTGAAGCAGGTGCAGAATTGATCGAAGAGCGACGACAGGCGCGAATAGCGGTGCGGCTGCACCACGGCAATGACTTGACCATCCGTCGAAGCACGCGCGGCTTTCAGCACGGCGGCGATCTCGATGGGATGGTGGCCGTAATCGTCGAACACGGTGACGCCGTTCCAGTCGCCCGTGCGGGTGAAGCGGCGCTTCACGCCGCCGAAACCGGAAAGCGCCTTGCGGATCGCGTCGGGCGAGACGCCGAGCTCATGCGCGACGGCAATCGCGGCCGTGGCATTGAGCGCGTTGTGCGCGCCGGGCATCGGCAGCACGAGGTCTTCGAGTTCAAGACGGAAACCGGGGCGGCGGTCGCGGATCATCACGCGGAACTTGGTCTGACCGCCGCGCGGATCGATATCCATGATGCGCACATCAGCCTGCGGATTCTCGCCATAGGTGATGATGCGACGGTCCTCGATATGGCCCACGAGATCCTGCACGGTCGGGTGATCGATGCACATCACTGCGAAGCCGTAGAACGGGATCGAGTTGATGAAGGAATGGAAGGCTTCCTTGATCGCGTCGAACGTGCCGAAATGATCGAGATGCTCGGCATCGATGTTGGTGACGATGGCGACGTCAGCGGGAAGCTTCAGGAAGGTGCCGTCGGATTCATCCGCCTCCACCACCATCCACTGGCCATCGCCCATGCGAGCGTTGGTGCCGTAGGCATTGATGATGCCGCCGTTGATGACGGTGGGATCGAGGCCGCCCGCGTCGAGCAGCGTCGCGACGAGCGATGTCGTGGTGGTCTTGCCGTGCGTGCCGGCCACCGCCACGCAGGACTTGAAGCGCATGAGCTCGGCGAGCATTTCCGCGCGGCGCACCACTGGCAGGCGCCTTTCGCGCGCCACGATCAGCTCCGGGTTGTCGCGCTTGATCGCGGTGGAGACTACGACGATCTCGGCATTCTCCACATTCTCGGCCTTGTGGCCGATGAAGGTCTTGATGCCCTTCTCTTCGAGGCGCTTGACGTTGTAATTGTCGGCGGCGTCGGAGCCCTGAACCGTGTAGCCCAGATTGTGCATGACCTCGGCGATGCCCGACATGCCAATGCCGCCGATACCGATGAAGTGAATGGGACCTAGCTTCGGCGGCAGTTTCATGACGGCATTCCGTTCTTGTTAGAAGGTATCAGGTTGAGGACGGCGTGAGCCAAACGCTCGGCCGCATCCGTGATGCTGGCGCTATGTGCGGCGGCAGCGGCTTTGGTCAAGCGGTCGGGCGCATCGAAATAGGAAGAAATTTCGCCAGCCAGACGCTCTGGGGTGAACTGAGATTGTGGGAGAACGATGGCAGCGCCAAGGTCCCCAAGGGTTTTGGCGTTGGCGGCCTGGTCCTGATCGAGCGAACCCGGCAGAGGCACGAGGATCGAGGGACGGCCGATCACCGCCAGCTCTGCGACCGTGGAGGCGCCGGAACGGGAGATGACGAGGTGGGCATCGCCCAAGCGCTTCGGCAGATCCTTGAAGAAGGGCTCGGCCTCGAACCCGACGCCGAGACGTGAGTAATGCTCACGCACGCGCTCCAGATCCTCTCCCCTCGCCTGCTGGGTGATGGACAGGCGCGAGCGAATTTCCTGCGGCAGCAATTCGATGGCGGGCGGTACCACATCGCTCATCACCCGCGCGCCCTGGCTTCCGCCGACGACGAGAAGGCGCATTGTGCCGTTCGGCGCAAGCGGAGAATAAACCTGCTTCGCCGCGTCGAGAACCGCCGGGCGGATCGGATTGCCAGTCTGGATTACCTGACCCCGCACGCCTGCGGGAACGCCTTTGATGTCGGCAAAGCCGGTGGCGATGAGCGAGGCGCGACGCGCGAGCAGTTTGTTCGCGCGTCCCATTACGCCGTTGGCCTCATGGATCACCGTCGGCACGCTCAAGAGCGATGCGGCGATGACAGGCGGCACGGTGGGATAACCGCCGAAGCCCACGATCGCATCGGGTTTGAGTTTGCGGATCACGCTTGTCGCCTTCAGTGTGCCCTGCGCGAGCAGCAACGCGGCCTTCGCCATCTTCGGGATCGAGCGGCCCGAGGGTGTCGCGGAAGGAATCTCGATGATCTCGTCCGCCGGGAACGAACCCGCATAGGCATTGGCGCGCTTGTCGGTGGCGAGCACCACGCGGCAGCCGGAGGCTTTCAGGACGTTGGCAAGTGCTTCGGCCGGAAAGAGATGGCCGCCGGTGCCGCCTGCGGTAAGAAGAACGAGAGGCTGATTGTTCAACGCTGCCAATCCTGATTGAAGTGCTCCATCATCTCAGCGCGCGGACGGCGGCGTGTGAGCGCTACAAGGAAGCCCATGCCGAGCGCCAGCGAGAGCAGCGAGGAGCCGCCATAGGAGATGAAGGGCAGCGTCATGCCCTTGGCCGGCATGAGATGGACGTTCACCATCATGTTGATGCAGGCCTGCAGGCCGAACATGAGAATGAGGCCCGTCGCCGCGAGACGGCAGAACGTGTCCTCGTTGCGCCGGGCGAGCATGAGGCCGCGCAGCACGATGAAGGCGAAGAGCACGAGAAGAGCGAGGCACACCACGATGCCGAACTCCTCTGCCGTGACGGCGAAGATGAAGTCGGTATGTGCGTCGGGCAGGATGCGCTTCACGGTGCCCTCGCCCGGACCGCGTCCCAGCCAGCCGCCGCGCGCGAAGGATTCCATCGCTGTATCCACCTGAAAGCTGTCGCCGGAATCCTTGTCGAGGAAGCGCTCGAAGCGAGCGCGCACGTGCGGCAGGAATTCATAGGCCGCGACGATGCCGATCAGCCCCGCGCCGCCGAGCCCCATCACCCAAAACCAGTGCAATCCGGCCACGAAGAACAGGCCGCACCACACGATGGTAACCAGCATGGTCTGGCCGAAATCGGGCTGCAGGATGAGCGGGATGATGGTGGCGGGAAGCAACATCAAGGCAAGCAGCGCGCCCGGCATGTCCTTGCGCCGCGCGCCTTCCGAGAAGGCCCATGCGGCGAGCACGACGAAAGCGGGCTTCACGAATTCGGAAGGCTGGAGACCGAACGTGCCGATCATGATCCAGCGATGCGCGCCCTTGATCTCGGGACCGAACTTGAAGGCCAGCAGGATCATCACCATGCCGCCCAGATAAACGAGAAGCGCAAGCCTGCGGATGTGGCGCAGCGACAGGAACGAAACCGGCAGCATGATGAGCAGCGCCGGAATGAGGAACATGACCTGACGGTTCACGAAGTAGAAGGTCGACAGCCCCAGCCTCTCCGCGACAGGCGGACCGCCTGCCATGAGGAAGACGAGACCGGCGAGCATGAGGACCGCGAAACCGCCCAGCAGCAGCCGGTCGACGGTCCACCACCAATCGCTGAAAGCCGAGCGTTCCGCGCGCGACACCATGTGTTCAAGCCCCCTTGGCTTCAATGCCGGGTAATGCCCGGACCAAATCGCGGAAAGCGTTTCCGCGCACTTCGTAATTGGCAAATTGATCGTAGGACGCGCAGGCCGGCGAGAGCAGAACGACCGACGGGCCGTTCATTGCCGCAGCATCGGCAGCCGCCTGCTCGACGGCCTTGTCGAGCGTGCCGCTGCGGACATACGGCACATCGCTGCCGAGCGTCTTGGCAAAATCTTCCGTGGCTGCACCGATCAGGTAGGCCTTGCGGATCTTCGGGAAGTATTCCTTCAGCGGCTCGATGCCGCCTTCTTTCGCCTTGCCGCCGAGGATCCAGAGAATGTTGTCGAAGGATTTGAGCGCCTTCTCGGTGGAATCCGCGTTGGTGGCCTTGGAATCGTTGATGAACAGCGTCTCGCCGCGACGACCGACTTCTTCCATGCGGTGAGGCAGGCCGGGGAAGGTATTAAGAGCGCGCTGAATAACATCCGGATCGTCGTGCCAGATCTCGTAAATATCCGCGACGCCCGCCGCGAAGCATGCATTCTGAGCGTTGTGCAACCCGCGCAACGTCGAGATGCCGTTCAGATTGCCGATATCGCGTTCTTGGCCGGGATAGGCCAGCATATGAATCATTTCCCCCTTCAAGGAGATGCCGGCTTCAACGCCGTGCTCGACCGAAACGGCATATTGCCTTCCGATGGGTTTGCCTGATGCTTTAGCGCGCGCCTCACGTTCGAGCGCGCGCTTGTGAATGGCCTCACTATAGGGATCCTCGACGCCGACAAGAGACCAATCGGCCTTTGCAATCAGCCGTTCCTTGATCGCCGCATAATTCTCCATCGTCCCATGACGATCGATGTGATCGGGCGAGATGTTGAGAAGGATACCGACGCTCGGCGCAAGCGAGGGCGCGAGATCGATCTGGAAAGAGGAGCACTCGATCACATGGATGCGGCCCGGCGCTGGCGGCTCGAGCGAGAGAATCGCCGTGCCGATATTGCCGCCCATCTGCACATCCCAACCTGCCTCACGCATCATGTGCGCAATGAGAGCTGTCGTCGTGGATTTGCCGTTGGTGCCGGTAATGGCAATGAATTCAGAGTTCGGCGCGATCTTCGCCCGCTCGCGGCAGAACAGCTCGATGTCGCCAATGATCTCGACGCCTGCTTCTTTCGCGAGCTTTGCCGACCAATGCGGCTCGGGATGCGTGAGCGGCACGCCGGGCGAAAGGATGAGGGCCGACACCTTCGACCAGTCGAGCCCGCGCAGATCGCCCGTCTCGATGCCCTTGGACGCGGCTTCCGCCATCTTCGCCGGGTTATCGTCGCAAGCGATGACATGGGATCCGCCCGCCTTCAGGGCAAGCGCCGTCGCGAGCCCCGATCCGCCGAGACCGAAGAGAGCGAGGGTTTTGCCGGAGAAGACGGTGACGGGCGTCATGGGTGTTACCGCAGCTTGAGGGTCGCGAGGCCGACGAGGGCAAGCACCACGGAGATAATCCAGAAGCGGATCACCACCTGCGGCTCGGTCCAGCCCAACTGCTCGAAATGATGGTGGATCGGCGCCATCTTGAAGACGCGTTTGCCCGTGAGCTTGAACGACGTGACCTGGATGATCACCGACATGATCTCCAGCACGAAGAGGCCGCCGACGATGGCGAGAACCACCTCGTGCTTCGTCGCCACGGCGATGGTGCCGAGCAGGCCGCCGAGAGCGAGCGAGCCCGTGTCGCCCATGAAGATCTGGGCCGGGGGTGCGTTGAACCAGAGGAAGCCGATGCCCGCGCCGATCAATGCACCGCAGATGACGGCGAGTTCGCCGGTGCCGGGCACGAAATGGATCTGCAGGTAGTTCGCGAACACCGCGTTGCCGGCGAGATAGGCGATGAAGCCGAAGGTGCCGGCCGCGATCATCACGGGCACGATGGCAAGACCGTCGAGACCGTCCGTGATGTTGACCGCATTGCCTGCACCGACGATCACGAAACCGGCGAAGATGATGTAGAACCAGCCGAGATTGAAAATCAGCTCCTTCGAGAAGGGCAGCGCCAGCTTGTTCGCGAGGCCGGGGGCTTCGATGTAGGAGATGGCGATGCAGGCAATGGCTGCGATGATTGCCTCAATGGCGAGGCGCGACTTGCCGGAGAAGCCTTTGTGCGACTGCTTCGTCACCTTCAGGTAATCATCGTAGAAGCCGATGGCGCCAAAGCCCACCGTGACGAACAGCACGACCCACACATAGGGGTTGGCGAGGTTGGCCCAGAGCAGCGCCGACACCAGCACGCCCGCCATGATCATCAACCCGCCCATGGTCGGCGTGCCGCGCTTCGTCAAAAGGTGCGATTGCGGCCCGTCCTCGCGGATCGGCTGGCCCTTGCCCTGCTTCAAGCGCAGCATCGAGATGATCGCCGGGCCGAACAGAAACACGAAGAGCATGGCGGTCGCCGTCGCGCCCCCGGTGCGGAACGTGATGTAGCGGAAGATATTGAGGGGGCTGAAATAGGGGCTGAGCTCAGCCAACCAGGTCAACATTTTACTCTCATCCTTTCAGCGCATGGGCCGCCTGGCCCGCGCCGTAACGTTCTTTCAGGGCTTTGACAACCAGGGCCATCTTCATGCTGAGCGAGCCCTTGACGGTCACCGCATCACCCGGCCGGATCGCGGCACAGACCGCATCGACGATCTCGGCAGAGGTTTCAGCGTGTAGCGCCACTTTCACCTTCGGCAGACGGTCCACCAGATTCTTCATCAAAGGCCCTGCTGCGAAGACGAGATCGATGTTGTTGGCCTGGATCGCTTCCGCGAGCTCCTCATGAAGGGCCGGACCCGTTTCGCCTAGTTCCTTCATGTCTCCCAGCACTGCTAGACGCCGAGCGTGGCCATTGAGTTCCACCGCACCGAGATTGGCAAGCGCCGCGCGCATGGAAGCGGGGTTGGCGTTGTAGCTTTCATCGATGAGAAGCGCTTCGTCGCCGTTCACGGACAGCATCGTGCGCTCACCACGGCCCACGGGAGGCTTCATTTCGGCAAAAGAAAGAGCGACCTGCGCAAGGTCAGCGCCGATGGCATGGCAGGCTGCAAGCACGCTCAATGAGTTGAGCGCGATATGCCGGCCCGCCGTGCCAATCCTGTAGCTCAAGAGCTTTCCGAAGACGCGGGCTTCGACGAGGGACTGATCGGGCTTCACAGCAATCCGCTCGGCGCGAATGTCGGCATCCTCATGCTCGCCGAAGGAGATGACACGACCCGCATTCGAGGCCAGCGCGTGCGCCTTCATGCGATCGAAATAAGGGCTGTCGCGGTTGATCACCGCCGTGCCGCCGGGCTCGAGGCCGGAGAAGATCTCGCCCTTCGCATCGGCGATGCCCCAGAGCGACGGGAAGAACTCGATATGGACCGGCTCGATGGTGGTGATCACCGCCACATGCGGGCGCACCATCGCGGTCAGCGGCAAAATCTCATGGGCATGGTTCATGCCAATTTCGAAAATGCCGAACTCAGTCTCGCGCGGCATGCGCGAGAGGGTGAGCGGAACGCCCCAATGGTTGTTGTAGGAGGCCACCGATGCATGGGTGCGTCCCTGCTGCGAGAGCGCAAGGCGCATGGCTTCCTTCGTGCCGGTCTTGCCGACGGATCCGGTGATGGCAACGATCTTCGCGTCGGTGCGCTTGCGTGCGGCGCGGCCCAGCTGGCGCATGGCCTCCAGCACGTCGGGAACGACGATGAGCTTGTCGAAAGAAAAGGCAGGAGCCTTTTCCTCGGAAACCACGGCACCTGACGCGCCTTTCTCCAAGGCGGCGGAAACGAAATCGTGCCCGTCATGCACATCGCCCTTGATGGCGAAGTAAAGATCGCCGGGCTCCAGCGTGCGCGTGTCAATAGACGCGCCCGTCGCCTGCTTGAAGCCACTGCCGACACGAGCGCCGGTGGCGGCTGCAATCTCGTCTTTGGTCCACAAAGGCGAACTCATCCCTGCCTCTCCGCAATGGCCGCCCGGACCTCGTCATGGTCCGAGAACGGCAGGGTCCGGTCGCCGATGATTTGGCCCGTTTCATGGCCTTTTCCAGCAACCACCAGAACATCGCCCTTTTGCAGCTCCTTCACCGCCGTGCGGATGGCAAGCGTGCGGTCACCGATCTCGCGGGCACCGGGAGCGCCTTTGAGCACCTCGGCGCGGATCGTGGCAGGATCCTCCGAGCGAGGATTATCGTCCGTGACGATGACAATATCCGCCTTGTCATGGGCGATGCGGCCCATGAGCGGACGCTTGCCCTTGTCGCGGTCGCCGCCGCAGCCGAGAACGCAGACGAGACGCCCCTTGGTGAACGGACGCAGTGCATCGAGCACATGAGCCAGCGCATCGGGCTTGTGCGCGTAATCGACGATGCAGATCGCACCATCGACCTCGCCCACCTGCTCAAGGCGCCCGGAGACGCCCTTCAACGTCTTGAAGCCTTCGAACACTTCAGCCGCCCTGCCCTCGCCTTCGACAGCGAGCACGAGACCGGCGGCAACAAGCGCATTCTCGACCTGGAAGGCGCCGAGAAGCGGAAGAGTTGTTTCGAATGTCTTGCCAAACGCTTCGATGGTGAGAGCCTGCCTGAAACCTTCAGGACGCGCCGCGACGAGACGCAAGGCCTCGCCCTGGCTTCCGGTGGTCATGATCGGCAATCCGCGCTCGCCGACACCGCGCAGGAACACATCCGAGAACGGACCATCCGCGTTGATGATGGCAGGCGCATCCTGTGGCATGAGCGTGTCGAACAGGCGCAGCTTCGCCTTGGCATAGGCTTCCGTCGTGCCGTGATAATCGAGATGATCGCGGCCGAGATTGGTAAAGCCCGCCGCTTTCAAACGAACACCGTCGAGACGGCGCTGGTCGATACCGTGGGAGGATGCCTCCATGGCAAGACGCGTGACGCCGTCACTTGCGAGCTTGTCGAGTGTCTGATGCAGGGAGATCGGATCGGGAGTCGTGAGCGAGCCATAGGCAGCGCCGTCCGACGTAATCACGCCCAGCGTGCCGAGGCTTGCCGACTTGTATCCGAGAACGGCAAAGAGCTGGCGTGTGAAATCGGCGACCGAACTCTTGCCGCTCGTGCCCGTGACAGCGACGACCTTTTCGGGCTGGCGCGAATAAAAGCGTGCAGCTGCGCGGGAAAGTGCTTCACGCACCTCGCTCACGCGCACATAAGCCACGCTAACGGGAAGATCGGCGGGACGCTCCGCCTCACCGACGATCGCAGTCGCGCCGACAGCGAGGGCCTGTGGCACGAAGCTCATGCCGTCGACCTTCGTGCCGGGCACCGCGAAGAACACGCTGCCCTGCGCGACCTTGCGGCTGTCGGAAGCGATGCCGCTCACAGACAAGGAAGCCTCCGGAAGTCTCTTCGCCTCCGGAAGCAGATCGTCAAGTCTCATGGTTTTTGTCATTGTTTCGTGCCCCATGCGTTGAGGCGAGACATAAGGGGGAAAGGTTGCGCCGGCGGCTCGAAGCGCGGCGGCACGCCGAGGAGCGGTGCCACCCGCTCGATGATGTGGCCCGTGGTCGGCGCGGCGTTCCAGCCTGCGGTCGAGAAGCCGTAGGTACCCTCAACCGCTTGCGGCTCGTCCATGATGGTCAGGAAAACGTATTTTGGCTTGTCGGCAGGCAGAACCGCCGTGAAAGTCGTGAAGTTCTTGTTCTTGGCGTAGCGGCCGTTGATCACCTTCTCGGCGGTACCGGTCTTGCCGCCGACGAAGAAGCCTGCAACCGCCGCATTGGACGCGGAGCCTTCGGGATGCGTCGCGTTCAGGCGCATCACATAGCGCATCGCCTCGCTCGTCTCGGGCTTGAGCACCTGCAGAGCGCTCTTGCGGGCCTCTTCCTCGGTACGCTTCAGGAAAGTCGGCTTGATCATGATGCCGCCATTCACCAGCGCGCCGACCGCCGACAGCGCCTGAAGCGGTGCTACGGCAAGGCCGTGGCCGAAAGCGATGGTCATGGTGTTGAGCTCGCCCCAGCGCGGCGGAATGATCGGCAAAGCATTCTCGGGCAGTTCAGTCTCGAGGCGGGTCAGCTGTCCCATCTTGCGCAGGAAGGCCTTGTGCCCTTCCACGCCGATGCCGAGCGCCATGCGCGCCGTGCCGATATTGGAGGAATGCACGAAGACTTCCGGCGCGGTGAGCACACGCCGCGTCGGGTGATAATCGCCGATGGTGAACTTGCCGTAGCGCAGGCCCGAACGCGCATCGAAGGTGGAATTGATGTTGTACTTGCCGGAATCGAGCGCCATCGCGACCGTCAAGGCCTTGAAGGTCGAGCCCATCTCGAACACGCCGACATTGATGCGGTTGATGCGGTCCTTGTCGAGCGCGTCGACGGGATTGTTGGGATCGTAATCCGGCAGCGACACGAGCGCGATGATCTCGCCCGTATTCACGTCGAGGATCGCACCGGCGGTGGCCTTGGCCTTGAACTTCGCCATGCCCTTCGCCAGCTCGTCGCGCAGCGCGTGCTGCACGCGCAGGTCGATGGAGAGCTGCACCGGCTTCAGATCCGCGGCGGAGATGTTGAAGCCCGCGCCGTTGAGATCCTGCAGGCCCATGCTGTCGATGTATTTCTCGATGCCCGCAATGCCGACATTGTCGACATTGGCGAAGCCCAGCACGTGAGCCGCGGCTTCTGCATTCGGATAGACTCGCTTGTTTTCGGGCAGGAAGCCGACGCCCGGAATGCCGAGGCGGTGCACTTCGGCCTGCTGGCGCGGCGTGATCTCGCGCTTGACCCAGACGAAGCCCTTCTTCGTGCCGAGCTTGTTGCGCAGATCCGTGGCGTCGAGATCGGGCAGAACGGCGGTGAGCAGCTCCACCGCCTCGTCCTTGTCGATGATGTTGCGTGGCTCCGCGAAGACGGAGACCATCTTCACGTCGGTGGCGAGGATTTCTCCGTTGCGGTCCACGATGTCGGGACGCGCCGCCGAAATTTCGGAAGAAGCCGCGCGGCGCACTTCGCTCGTGTTCTCGCTGGTCATCGCCAGCTGCACGAGACGGCCGCCGATGGCGCCGAAGAGAAGGATGAAGCAGAAAGAGGCCAGACCGACGCGGGACGTGCTCTTGTCGAGACGCAGGCGGAACAGCTCGCGCGCATGCCAGAGAAGACCCCGCTTCGGCGGATCTTTCATGACCTTCATTTCAGGTTGGGGCACGTGCAGCACGGGAGTTACCGCCTGGGAGTTTGGGTCGTCGGGGTACGGGCTTCGTTGCTCTTGTCCTTCGGCGTCGCCGTCGGTTCGAGCAGGCCGAGCGCCTGGAGCTTGAGACCGATCTCATCCTCGCGGCTCGGGCGGTTCGGCAGATCGGATAGGCGCGCAAGCTGCTGGATCTTCATGGCCTGCAGATCGAGATGCTGATCGGCCGCTGCCTGGAGACGGTCGGGCCGGTCGAGATATTGCCATTCCGCCTGAAGCACGGCGATGGATTCGCGCTCGCGCTGTACCTTCGATTTCAGCTTCGCCACCTGCTCCGAATAATAGAGCGTGTCGTACTTGACCGAATAGGCATAGCCCGCCGATGCGATGAGACTGGAGATCGCAACGATATGGAGCAGCTTGCTCATCGCCGCCCTCCCCTTTTCTCTGCCGTTTGCGGCAGTTCGGCCAGCATGGTGATGGCGCTGAGCGGCTCCTGCGGCGGCTCGCTCGTGCGTGCGCCAGCACGCAGCTTCGCGGAGCGTGCGCGCGGATTGCGCGCCATCTCGGCATCGCTCGGACCCACGGGCCCCCTCGTGACGGCGTCGAATGTCGGCTCGGGGGCCGCCATCGTCGGCATGTGGCGCGATCCGCTCGGCGTGCGTCCCGTGCGGGCCGCGAAGAATTGCTTCACGATGCGGTCTTCGAGCGAATGGAAGGTAACGACCACGAGACGTCCGCCCGGCTTCAGGATGCGTTCCGCCGCATGCAGCGCGCGCACCAATTCGCCCAGTTCGTCGTTGACGGCGATGCGAAGGCCCTGGAACACGCGCGTCGCCGGATGAATGCCGCCCGGCTCCTGACGGATCAAGGATGCCACGAGATCGGCAAGCTGGCGCGTCGTCTCGAACGGTGCGCGGCGGCGCGCCTCGATGACGGCGCGCGCCACTGCGCGAGCGCGGCGCTCCTCACCGTAATGATAGAAGATGTCGGCGAGCTCGGCCTCGGATGATTCATTGATGAGGTCGGCTGCGCTCGGTCCGTCCTGCTCCATGCGCATGTCGAGCGGACCGTCGTTGCGGAACGAGAATCCGCGCTCGGCCTGATCGAGCTGCATGGATGACACGCCGATATCGAGAACGACGCCATCGACGCTCTCGAAACCTTGCGCCTGTGCGATCTCGTCGAGATCGCCGAAGCGTCCCGGCACGAGCATCAGGCGCTTCTTGAATTTCGCGGTCAAAGCAGCGCCGCCCGCAATCGCATCGGGATCGCGGTCAACGGCAATGACTTTATTCTGAGGGTGGGCATCGAGAACGGCGCGCGTGTAACCGCCCGCGCCGAACGTGCCGTCGATGAATAAGCCGCCGCGCTTTACATCAAGCGCGTCGCACACCTCCGCCAGGAGCACAGGAACGTGACGGGTCGGTCCGCCAGCGGCTCCGGCTTCTGGGCCGTCGCCGCGTCCCATCATTGCTCCTGCACTCCTGGTGAGATGTTCTGCACCATACGCGGTTCCACGATCCTGGCTCCAAGAGTTTTCTTCAGGTCTCTGACCTTCGTGCGCGCCTCCTCCAAGTGCGCACGGAAACGCTCCGGCTCCCAAATCTGGAACTTGTGACCGAGGCCGACGAACGTCACCGTATCGCCAATCCCGGCATGTACCTTCACTGAGTCCGTCAGGATGACACGCCCCTCCGGATCGACTTTCAAGATTTCGCTGGTCCCGAACAACGCGGTCGACAGCTGATCCCGTTCGTCCGAATAGGGCGACAGCGTCGACAAGAACGCATCGATTTCGTTCAGAAGCGTGTTGCCACCTGCGTCCAAGGCCTGCGCATCGAGCGCCGGATGAACGTAGAGACCCTCGAATCCATCGCGGGCCAAGACGGCCCGGAAGGATGCGGGGATCGAGACGCGACCCTTCGAATCCAACTTGTTGGTGAAATTGGACACGAAGCGGTTCATTGGCCGCAGCTCGCAAGCTCCCGATTGTCAGCCCCCCGACAGGCCTTGTCAGCCTGCCACCCGTTCTCGGCGAAAACGCCTCTTTCCGAAGCCCAATGTCAGCACATCTGGTGCGTCTGACATTCCCTTCGGAAGACACCGTCAACGGGATGATTTGGGATAACATGGGATAATATGGGCGTCAACGGAACGAGGATGGGGCGCACACCTTGCTGCATGCAACACACATGAGACGCAAATAGGGTTAATGAATCGTAAGCAAGCCAAGGGTTTGGCTCGCTTTGTCGCAGTTTTCGGCCTGTGGAAAAGAAGGGGTCAGCCGGCCTGTAAGCCGGGTTCTGTATGGCCCAAGGTTTAACCCTTGAACGTGGCGGCCATTCCTCTGGGACGGTCATTGCTGACCGCCTCAAGCAACCAACCCGGACGACCAGCCTGGAAGCAGGCCTGGCGCGAACGCCTGTCGTCCCTATTCGGTTTTGCTCCTGGTGGGGTTTACCGTGCCGTCCGCATTACTGCGTCCGCGGTGCGCTCTTACCGCACCCTTTCACCCTTACCCTGGGAATCCGAAGATTCTTGCAGGGCGGTCTGCTCTCTGTGGCACTATCCCTGGGGTCGCCCCCGCCGGACGTTATCCGGCACCTTACTTCCATGGAGCCCGGACTTTCCTCCCCGAGCAAGCTCGAAGCGGCCGCCCGGCCAGCTGACGGTTGGGATGTGGTGCGAAACAGAGGCCTGCGTCAAGGCCGAAGGCTGTTTGACTGACGGTTATTCGGCTGCCGCCGTGATCACCTTGACCTTTGCGCAATAGGCGCGCGAAGCGCTGGTCATGGTCGTCGTGCGATGACCGAACTGATAGCGCAGGATCGTGCCGCAGGTATCGCCGCCTGCAAGCTTGTAGGCTTGAGCGAGATATTTCAGGCCATAACGGAGATTGGTTTCCGCATCCATCAGACCCGCCACATCGCCCTTGTAGCCCAGCGACTGAGCCGTGCGATAATTGATCTGGGTCAGGCCAATATTGGGACCGTTGCGGGCACCGGGATTGTAGCGGCTCTCGAGGCGAACCACCGCATCAGCCAGCTCATACGACAAGCCGTTCTCGGAAGCGTAGCGTGCGATGAGGGGCTTGAGAGCGCTGGCCTTGGCGGCATCGGCCCGCTGAGAGCGCGACAATGCCGGAAGAGCATCCGGCAGAGAGGCGGTCTCTTCCGCGCCGACCTCTTGAACAGCATCCTTCGCCTTGACTGCTGCCTTCTCCACCACGGCCTTTTCGGGCGCGGGCATCTTGGCGGCAGCTACAGCTTCCTTGGCTTTCTTCTTGTCGGCTGTCTTGCTGGTCTTGGCAGCCTGAGCCTCCTCGGCAGCGATGGCTTCCTCTTCTTCCTTCTGAGCAGCAGCGGCTGCCTTCTGCTCTTCAAGCTGAGCGCGCACCAGCGCCTCGGCCCGATCAGGAGAAATAAGGCCATCCTCGGCTTGCGCGACAGTCCCGAGGCCAAGTGTAACCACGCCAAGAATCGCAATGGTCGAGGCTCTCAGGCAATGCTGCCAAGTCATACTAAAACTCCAAATGGCATCAGCCCCGGGGAGGCGGTGGGTGGCCGTCAAATAAGGCAAAGTTGTGGCTATGCAAGTCTTAAATGTGTCCGAGATCTGCTCAAGCTCAACAGTGATTCTACGTCAAACCCAAGCAAATAAAGGCGCGTAATAGCCTCAAAGCATCGGTCACAATTTTTTCTACAGCTCATTTAAGGCGCAAGGAACTTTGTCCACGGGTCGGGAGTTGGCCTGAGCGTAAGGTCAAGCTAAGGATGAAGCTGGGCCGTTAAAGCCCGCTAGATACAGGGAAGCCTCCATGAAAAAGATCATTACCGCGATTGCCGCCGGTGCTCTCACCCTCTCGATGGCCGCTTGCAACACTCCTGGTGAGCGTGCAGTCGGTGGTGCCGCCATCGGCGGTCTGGCTGGCGCGGCTATCGGCGGCGCTGCAACGGGCACTGCAGGCGGTGCTCTGGCTGGTGCTGCCATCGGCGGCGCTGGTGGTGCAATCGTCGGCGCCAGCACGGCTCCGCGCGGCCCGGCATGCCCCTACGGCACCTATCAGGACATGTACGGCAACGTCTACTGCCGCTAAGAGCGTCCTCACATTGAATTTAAGGGGTCGAGATCTTCTCGGCCCCTTTTCTTTTGGGCGAAGTTAAGCGACGACTAGGCTCATCATGATTCAGTCGATTTGGGGTAAGCTCAGTGGTGCCGGCATCGGCCTGGCGCTCGGAGGGCCGATTGGCGCTCTCCTGGGCGGTGTTGCCGGCCATGTTCTCATCGATCGCGAAGGCGCATTGTTCGGTAAGCCGCCGCGCGACGTGCTGTTCACCATGGGTCTCGTGGCGCTCGCCGCGAAGATGGCGAAGGCCGACGGCGTCGTGGTGGATGTGGAGGTGAAGGCCTTCGAGCAGATCGTCGAGGTGCCGGAGAGTGAGCACGCCCGCGTGCAGAGCCTCTTCGAACTCGCGATGCAGACCTCCGACGGCTTCGAGTCTTACGCCCGGCAGATCGGCACGGAGTTCAAGGACGAGCCTGCCCTGCTCGAGGACGTGCTCGACGGCCTGTTCCACATCGCCAAGGCCGACGAGGCGGTGCACGAGGCCGAATATGTCTATCTCAAAAGCGTCGCGACGATCTTCGCGTTTTCAGAAACCGATTTCGAGCGCATCGCCGCACGCCATGTGCGGCGGGCAGACGATCCTTATCTCATCCTCAAGGCTGATCGCTCCATGAGCGACGAGGAATTGAAGCGCCACTATCGCCGCATGGTGGCCGAGAACCATCCCGACCGGGAAATCGCCCGCGGCCTGCCGCCGGAAGCGGTGAAGATCGCAACGGAACGACTGGCCGCGATCAATGCCGCATGGGAGCGCATCGCCTCAGAGCGAAATCTCAGGTAACGAGATGAGCATGTCTCTTTCTCCCGAGAGCCCTGTCGCCACGAAGGTGTTTCCTTCACCCAATCACGGGGAGCGGAAGGACGGACAGCGGCCGACCATGCTGATCCTGCACTATACGGGCATGCCGGACGAAGGCGAGGCTCTGCAATGGCTCTGCAATCCGGTCTCGCAGGTCTCGGCGCATTACTTCGTCTTTGGCGACGGGCGCGTGCTGCAGCTCGTGCCGGAATCCCGCCGCGCCTGGCATGCTGGCGTCTCCTTCTGGGACGGCGAGACGGATATCAACTCCGCCTCCATCGGCATCGAGATCGCCAATCCCGGCCATCCCGGCGGCATGCCCGCCTATCCCGACGCGCAGATCGACAGCGTGATCGCACTCACGAAGGATATCGCGGCCCGCTGGCGCATTCCCGCAACCCGCGTGCTCGGACATTCCGACGTGGCGCCCGGACGCAAGGTCGATCCGGGCGAGAACTTTCCTTGGCCACGCCTGCACGAAAACGGCATTGGCCATTGGGTGCAGCCCGCGAATTTGAACGACGGACGCTTCTTCGCGCGCGGCGATCAGGGCATGCCCATCGAGGCGTTGCAGGCGATGCTGGCCATGTACGGCTACGGCGTGAAGATCAACGGCGTGTTCGACGAGGACACGGAGAAGGTCGTGACCGCCTTCCAGCGCCACTTCCGCCCCGAGCGCGTGGATGGCGTGGCGGACGCCTCCACAATCACCACCCTGCGCGACCTGATCGCCAAGCGGCCGCATGTCGTTAGATGATGCACACCACTGTCATCCCCGCCAAGGCGGGGATCCATAAACACCACAGCTCAAAGAAAAGCGATTAGCGTCGCAGTTCCTCCTGCAACGCTAGCGGTTACGGATTCCGGGCTCCGCTGCGCGGCCCCGAAATGACGGCGAAATTCTTACTCCGCCGCCATCGGTCTGTAGCTTGCCGGATCGTAGTTGAGGATCGGGCCGAGCCAGCGCTCGACTTCCTGCACGCTCATGCGCTTGCGCTCGGCGTAATCCTCCACCTGATCGCGCTCCACCTTCGCCACGCCGAAGTAATAGGCTTCCGGATGCGCGAGGTAGAGGCCCGACACGGAGGAGCCGGGCCACATGGCGTAAGACTCAGTGAGACTCACGCCGATGCGGCGCTCGGCTTCGAGGAGGCTGAAGAGCGTCGCCTTCTCCGTGTGATCGGGCTGCGCGGGGTAGCCGGGCGCCGGACGGATGCCGCGATACTCCTCGCGGATGAGATCCTCATTCGACAGGTTCTCGTCAGGCGCATAGGCCCAGAATTCCTTGCGCACACGCTCATGCATGCGCTCGGCAAAAGCTTCCGCGAGACGGTCGGCAAGCGCCTTCACGAGGATCGAACGGTAATCGTCATTCGCGCGCTCGAATTTCTCGGCGATACGTACTTCCTCGATGCCGGACGTGACGACGAAGGCGCCGATCCAGTCGGGCTTGCCGCTCTCGGCGGGCGCGACGAAATCGGAGATGCACATGTTGGGTTTGCCGTCGCGCTTCGAAAGCTGCTGTCGCAGGCCGTGGAAGGTGGCGAGCGTCTCGCTGCGGCTCTCGCCCGTATAGAGGCGGATGTCGTCGCCGACCGCATTGGCGGGCCAGAAGCCGATGATGGCTTTCGGGTTGAACCAGCGCTCCTCGACAAGCTGCTTGAGCATGCCTTGCGCATCCTCCCACAGCTGACGCGCGGCAGGACCCTGCTTCTCGTCGTCGAGGATCGCGGGGAAGCGGCCCTTCAGCTCCCAGGTCTGGAAGAACGGCGTCCAATCGATATAGGGAACGAGCTCGCCCACATCGTAGCTGCGGAACACGCGCGCGCCGGTGAAGGTAGGCTTGGGAGCGTCATACGAAGCCCAATCGATCTTCATGCTATTGGCGCGTGCCTTCTCGATGGGAAGGCGCTGCTTGTCGGCCTCGGAACGGGCATGGGCATCCGCCACCTTGCGGTATTCGCTGCGCAGGGTCTCGACGTAGTTGTCGCGCATGTCGTGCGAGAGCAGCGACGAGACCACACCCACCGCGCGGCTCGCATCCGTCACGTAGACGGCCTGGCCCTTGTTGTAGTTCGGATGAATCTTCACCGCCGTATGCACGCGGCTCGTGGTGGCACCGCCAATGAGGAGCGGAATGTCGAAGCCTTCGCGCTCCATCTCGCTTGCCACATGCACCATCTCGTCGAGAGACGGCGTGATGAGGCCGGAGAGGCCGATCACATCGACATTCTCCTTGCGCGCGGTCTCCAGGATCTTTTGCGCCGATACCATGACGCCGAGATCGATGACTTCGTAATTGTTGCAGGCGAGAACCACGCCGACGATATTCTTGCCGATATCGTGCACGTCGCCCTTCACGGTCGCCATCAGAACCTTGCCGGCGGCGGAACGTGCCTCGCCTCCATTGGCAGCTTTCTCCTCCTCCATGAAGGGCATGAGATAGGCCACCGCCTGCTTCATCACACGCGCGGACTTTACCACCTGCGGCAGGAACATCTTTCCTGCGCCAAAGAGATCGCCCACCACGTTCATGCCCGCCATGAGTGGACCTTCGATCACATGCAGCGGACGCTCGGCCGCTTGGCGCGCCTCTTCCGTATCCTGCTCAATGAACTCGGTGATGCCGTTGACGAGCGCATGCTCGATACGCTTCTCGACCGGCCAGGAGCGCCATTCGAGATCGGCGGCCTTCGAGGCACCCGCGCCATCGCCCTTGAAGCGGGGTGCCGCCTCCAGCAGGCGCTCCGTCGCGTCGGGGCGACGGTTGAGCACCACATCCTCGCACAGCTCACGCAGCTCCGGATCGATCTGCTCATAAACCGCAAGCTGGCCCGCATTCACGATGCCCATATCCATGCCGACCTTGATGGCATGGAACAGGAACACGGAATGCATCGCCTCGCGCACGGGCTCGTTGCCTCGGAAGGAGAACGAGAGGTTCGACACGCCGCCCGAGATGTGAGCATGCGGCAGCGTCTCGCGGATGATGCGCGTCGCCTCGATGAAGTCGACGCCGTAGCCGTTGTGCTCCTCGATGCCGGTGGCAACTGCGAACACGTTCGGATCGAAGATGATGTCTTCCGGCGGGAAGCCAACCTTCTCGGTCAGGATCTTGTAAGCCCGCGTGCAGATCTCGACCTTGCGGTCCTGCGTGTCGGCCTGTCCCGTCTCGTCGAAAGCCATGACCACGACGGCGGCGCCATAGGAGCGGCAGATCTTCGCCTGCGCGATGAACGCTTCTTCGCCCTCCTTCATGGAGATCGAGTTCACGATGGCCTTGCCTTGCAGGCACTTGAGACCGGCCTCAATGACGTGGAACTTGGACGAATCCACCATCACCGGCACGCGGGCGATATCGGGCTCGGCCGCGACGAGGTTGAGGAACTCCACCATCGCCTTCTCGGAATCGAGCAGGCCTTCGTCCATGTTGACGTCGATCACCTGCGCGCCGTTCGCCACTTGATCGCGGGCCACGTCGAGCGCCGCGGCATAATCATTGTTGGTGATGAGCTTGCGGAACTTGGCCGAGCCGGTGACGTTCGTGCGCTCGCCCACATTCACGAAGGGAATGTCGGAGGTAAGTGTGAATGGCTCGAGGCCGGACAGGCGCATGAGCGGCTTGAGCTTCGGCAATGCGCGCGGGGTCTTGCCCGCAACGGCCTCGGCAATGGCCTTGATATGCGCGGGCGTGGTGCCGCAACAGCCGCCGACCACGTTGACGAGGCCAGCATCCGCGAATTCCGCGAGCATACGCGCGGTGGCTTCGGGGCTCTCGTCATAGAGGCCGAACTCGTTCGGCAGGCCCGCATTGGGATAGGCGCAGACGAAGGTATCGGCGACCTTGCCGATTTCCTGGATGTGAGCACGCATCTCGCGCGCGCCTAGCGCGCAGTTGAGGCCGATGGAGAACGGCTCCGCGTGACGCACGGAATGCCAGAAGGCCGTCGGTGTCTGGCCCGAGAGCGTGCGGCCGGACAGGTCCGTAATCGTTCCCGAAATCATGACAGGCAGCGTCACGCCCGTCTCTTCGAAAACCTGATGCGTGGCGACGATGGCAGCCTTCGCGTTCAGCGTATCGAAGATCGTCTCGATGAGGATGATCTCGGCTCCGCCGTCCATGAGCCCCCTCACCTGTTCGGCGTAAGCATCGCGCACCTGATCGAAGGTCACGGCGCGGTAGCCCGGATTGTTCACGTCCGGCGAGATGGAGAGCGTGCGGTTCGTCGGGCCGATGGCACCAGCCACGAAGCGGCGGCGGCCATCTTCCTTCTGTGCGATGATCGCAGCCTCGCGGGCAAGGCGCGCGCCTTCGTAGTTCAGCTCGTAGACAATCTCCTCCATGCCATAATCGGCCTGGGCGATGGAGGTGCCGGAGAATGTGTTCGTCTCGACGATATCCGCGCCCGCGCGGAAGTAGTCGAGGTGCACATTGCGAACCGCGTCCGGCTGCGTAAGGATCAGGAGATCATTGTTGCCCTTGACGTCGTGGCTCCAGTCCTTGAACCGCTCGCCACGAAAATCCTCTTCCGAGAAACGCGAGCGCTGAAGTTCCGTACCCATAGCGCCATCGAGCACGAGAATGCGCTTGGAGGCAGCTTCACGAAGTGCCTTGAGAATTTCAGCGCCGTTGGCGCGGCGAGGTTCAAACATCATCATCTCTCATTGGGTCAGACTGACTGCCGCAATTCATTCTATGCATTGGATTTTACAATCTTGGACAGAGCGGTCCTTAAGACTGCAAGTTGTTAAAGAGCCGTTCCGCGGTTTCGGGATAGTTTCTGAGACCGCCTCTATGGGGAGGTCGCTTTTTGTGAAGCGGCACGATTGCTTCACCTCAAGAAAAAGCTCATATCCGTCACGGTACTGGCAGATAATCTCTGCTGCCACGCCATCTCCTCGGAAGCTCTTTTCTTTAGAGCTGTCATGAACGAACAATGCAAAAGCCTGCAAGGTCCGGCTTTCCCAATGGGATTTCTTTTCGAGAGATCCATGTGGTGTTGCTTCGGCCGGGCAATGCGCCTGACCATTCATGACCCACGGAAGATACCAAGTTCCCGCCGCTTTGGCAGCCCGCTCTCGTTCCGCAGCTTCGCGTGCGTATTTTTCATTAAGCCTTAGCCTTTCCTGTCGGACCTCTTCAGGAATCGTCTCTCTAGGAGGCACGCTTTGAGCCCAAGCGGCACCGATCCCTAATGCACAGGCGGCGAGTACCCACAGAGGGAAGCTATGACGCAGAACGGAGATCATGCAGCAGCCTTCACGCTCTGATCGCGCAGCCCGAGCAGGTGGCAGATCGCATAGACGAGATCGGCGCGGTTCATGGTGTAGAAGTGGAACTCGTTGACGCCACGGTCGAGAAGATCGAACACCTGTTCCGCAGCAACGGCGGCGGCGATGAGCTTTCGCGTTTCCACATCGCTATCGAGGCCCTCGAAGCGGGCAGCGAGCCAATCGGGAACGCTCGCGCCGGTCTTGGCCGCGAAATTCGCCGTCTGCTTGAAGTATCGAGGCCCTCGAAGCGGGCAGCGAGCCAATCGGGAACGCTCGCGCCGGTCTTGGCCGCGAAATTCGCCGTCTGCTTGAAGTTCTGCACAGGCACGATACCCGGCACGATCGGGATGTCGATGCCGCGCGCGCGGACCCGGTCGAGATAGCGGAAGTAGTGATCGTTATCGAAGAAGAACTGGGTGATGGCGCGGTCCGCACCGCAATCGACCTTGGCTTTCAGCACATCGATATCGGCATCGAGGGACGCGGCCTCGGGGTGCTTTTCAGGATAGGCGGAAACGGACACCTCGAAATCGCCGATGCTCTTGATGCCAGCCACGAGATCGCAGGTCTGCTTATATCCGCCCGGATGAGCCTCATAGGCTGTGCCGAGACCGCCGACCGGATCACCGCGCAGGGCCACCACGTGGCGCACACCCGCATCCCAATAGGAGCGGACGACATCATCCACCTCGTCCTTCGTCGCGGCGACGCAGGTGAGATGCGCGGCGGGCTTGAGATGCGTTTCCTTCACGAGGCGCGACACGGTGGCATGCGTGCGCTCGCGGGTGGAGCCGCCCGCGCCATAGGTAACGGACACGAATTGAGGATTGAGCGGCGCGAGACGTTGGATCGAGGCCCACAGCGTCGTCTCCATCTCGGGCGTCTTCGGCGGAAAGAACTCGAAGGACACTTTGATGGCCGCAGAGGCTTGCCTGCTGGGACGAAGGGTCAGGGGTGACATCAGGCAACCTCTTTATTGGGCTCGGACAAAGGCCAATCCGTCATGGCGCGGCGGTCCTGTCCAAGCCAAAGCGAAACGGTGAGTTTGTCATCGCCCTTCTTGGGCGGTGCGATTTCTTTGGTGAGCGTGCAATCGAGACCCGCTTCATCGAGCCAGCCCGCCACCTGCGATGGCGCGAAGCCAAGGCGGCGATGGGCCTGCGCCTCGCGCAGGAATTCCAGCTTATGCGGCGCGAAATCCACCACGAGAATGCGCCCGCCGGGTGCGACCAGCCGCGCGGCTTCGCGGATCGCGCGCGCGGGATCGTCCAGGTAATGCAACACCTGATGGATGATCACGAGATCAAAGGTGTCGCGCGGGAATGGCGGTGCATAGATGTCGCCCTGGCGCAGCTCGATGCCGCGCAGCCCCGCCTTTTCGAGATTGGCGCGCGCGACGGAGAGCATGGCGTGGCTCGCATCGAGTCCCACGGTGCGGCTCGCACGCGGCGCGAGAAGCTGCAGCATGCGGCCCGTGCCGGTGCCGAGATCGACGAGATTGCGGATCGCCTTCTGGCCGAGCGCGTCGACGACTGCCGCCTCCACCACATTATCGGGAGCGTGGAGCGAACGCAGGCGATCCCATTCCGGCGCAAGGCGCGAAAAGTAAGCCTGCGCCGCCTGCGAGCGCTGCGCGCGAACGCCTTCGAGGCGCGTGCGGTCTTCCAGCAATTGCGGATCGGACCGGTCGAGGCTCTCGAGTGTCGGGCGGATGATCTTGAGCGCCGTGCCCTTGTCGGTGAGACGGAAGAAGGCCCAGGCCCCTTCCCGGTGCCGCTCTACGAGCCCCGCTTCCACGAGCAGCTTCAGATGGCGGGAAATGCGCGGCTGGGACTGACCGAGAATGTCGGTGAGATCGGAAACGGACAACTCGCCTTCCGCCAGCAGGGCGAGAATGCGCAGACGCGTTTCCTCAGCGGCGGCCCGCAGGACATCCAGCGTCAGATCCAGCGATGGAGCTTCTTTGTCAGCCATGAGCAAAACTCGCTCTTACATATAAAGATATATTTATATCTCTTTTGGAGAAAGAGCAAGCAAAGGTTTAGCGTCCTCTCCAAGTGGAAGAAACGAGCCAAGCCATTAAATTTAAATGGAATTCTCAGATAACAGGGTCGGTTCCGACCCTGTCAGATCCTGGATTGCCTGACCTTGGCCTTGTTGGCCGCCACCACGAGCAGGAACACCGCCCCGGCCACGAACCAAGCCGAGAGAGCGATCGGCTCCCGGTTGAGGATTGCGGCGATGAGAAGCGTCACGAAGGTCTGGAGGAGCTGAACCTGGCTGACATGGGCAATGCCGCCCAATGCCAGGCCCGCATTCCAGGCGAAGAAGCCGAGATACTGGCTCATGAGAGCCACATAGACGAAACCGATCCAACTCCAGGCGGGAATGGCGGCAGGCTCCTCCGGCATGGACAACAGCGCTACCGGCACCGTGACCGGTAGGGCCACCACGAGGACCCAGGAGATCACCTCCCACCCGGCCATGCCTTTGCGCACCAGCTTGCCGGAGATCACATAGCCCAAAGCCGATGCGAGGGCCGCAGCGAGCAGGAACAGGTCCCCTACCCCCAGCGAACCGCCGCCCTCATAAAACGTGAAGCCGATCACGAGTCCCGCGCCGGCCAAGGCCGCCACCCAGAAGGCCGGGCTCGGACGCTCACCGGCAATGAGCGTGCTGATGGCGGATGTGGCAAGCGGCAGGATGCCGAGCACGACACCGCCATGGGAAGCGGGAACGCTCTTCATGGCGAGCGCCGTGAAACCGGGGAAACCTGCAACGAGGCACAGGGCCGCCAGCGCCAGGGTGAGCGCAAGGCGCGGCGTCGGCCACGGCTTGCGCAAGACGAGCAGAGTCGCGAGCGCGAGAAGCCCCGCGACCGCCGCACGACCCGTCGTGACGAAGAGCGGGCTCAGATGCTCGACGGCGATATGCGTGAAAGGCAGAGTGCCGGCGAAGATGCATACGCCGACAAAGCCTAGAGCAAGCCCCGTACTCTCTCGTGACATGAAACGGCAGCTTACCGGAACGGAGGTTCGTCGAAGCTGCGCAGCTTTCGCGAGTGCAAAGATGAGCGCTGTCCGCGCAGAATATCGAGAGCGGACAGACCGATCATGAGATGCTCGCTCACAGCGCGCTCGTAGAACGCATTCGCCGCGCCGGGCAGCTTGATCTCGCCGTGCAGCGGCTTGTCAGAGACGCAGAGCAGCGTGCCATAGGGAACGCGCAGACGATAACCCTGGGCCGCGATGGTGCCGCTTTCCATGTCCACCGCGATGGCGCGGGAGAGATTGATCTGGCGGCGCTCCTGGCTCCAGCGGAGCTCCCAGTTACGATCGTCGTAAGTCACAACCGTGCCGGTGCGCAGGCGGCGTTTGAGTTCATCGCCCTGCTCGCCGGTGACCTTCACGGCAGCGTCCTGCAACGCGACCTGGATTTCGGCGAGGGCCGGCACCGGAATGTCCGGCGGCACGGCGCCGTCGAGAATGCTATCGCGGCGAAGGTAACCATGCGCGAGAACGTAATCGCCGATGGATTGCGATTGGCGCAAGCCGCCGCAATGACCCACCATGAGCCAGCAATGCGGGCGCAGCACCGCAAGGTGATCGGTGATGTTCTTCGCATTCGACGGACCGACGCCGATATTCACGAGCGTGACGCCCTGCCCGTCTTTCCGCATCAGATGATAAGCCGGCATCTGGAATCGGTGCCACGGCGAGGACGCGATCAGCTCTTCGACCGCCGTCTCGCTCAAGCCCCGCTCGATGGTGATGCCGCCCGGCAGAACGAGCTTGCTGTAAGGCCCGCTCTCGTCTGCCAACTCCTTCACCGCCCAGCGGACGAACTGGTCGACATAGCGGTGATAGTTGGTCAACAGAATCCAAGGCTGGACCGAGCGCCAGTCGCTGCCGGTGTAATGCACGAGGCGGCGCAGAGAATAATCTACGCGCGCGGCGTCGAAGAGCGAGAGCGGACGTGGCCCGTCATCTTGAAAGATCCAGGTGCCGTCTGCAATCTCGTCGCCGACCTTCGCGAGAAGCGGCGTCGGGAAATGCTGCGCGAGCTCGGCGGCCGAATGCGCGCCGCGTCCCAGCTCATCGCCGCGTTCGAAAATGTAAGGGTAGGGAATTTCCTGATCGCTGACGCCGACCTCGATAGTGGCGCCGTAATCGCGCACGAGATAATTGAGCTGCTCAAGGAGATAGTTCTTGAAGAAGGCCGGTTGCGTGATCGTCGTCGCATGAATCCCAGGGCTCTGGAACTTGGCATAGGCGCGCTGTTTCACAGGCGGCACGGAGGTGGCCCGATAATCGACCCTCAGTTCGGGATAGCGGAAGCGCGAGCGCTCAAGGGGCGTGGGCGGAGTATGGGTCGCGAAGAAATGCTCAAGGGCATGACGCTGCGCGTCGACCGCGCTGTCATGGAGCTGGATCAGCCGCTCGACGGCTTCTTCAGGCGTTGCAACGGATTGGAAGGCTGGATTCAGATCAGTGGGCACGTGATAAGTCTCTTCTTATGTTTCGTGCCTCAAGGGTCATACACCTTTTTCGCAAAAAACCCAAATCGCCTGCATTTTCCTGCCCTCACCTCTTCCCTTGGCAAAAGCCATGGGGATCAGCTAAGTTCCCGATACGGTCGGAGGCGACCGGCAGCCCGCACCCTGAAAGGGGCATGGCGAATGCCTCCCTGTGATCTTACCCTGTCGTTTCAACGTCGGGCGAGGACGTCGGCAATGCGGGCACTGACGAAGACTTCGCCTCGATGAGGAACGACATGCGCGACCATCGCGATGCCAAAGCCATGGCCAAGACCCTGCGGGAGGCTTTGGCCGATAAAGACCTGCCCCTCTCCCACAGCGAAGCGCTTGAGATCGTCGCCCGGCAATTCGGGCTGGCGAACTGGAACATCCTGTCCGCGAAGATCGAAGAACCGACACGGGAAAGCGAGATCGTCTTCGAGCAGGCAATCCCCATCGTGCGGATCTTCGATGTGGCGAAGGCGCATGAATTCTATCTCGAATTCCTGGGCTTCACCGTCGATTGGGAACACCGCTACGGCGACAACTTCCCGCTCTACACGCAGATTTCGCGTGGTGGATTGCGGTTGCATCTGTCCGAACATGCGGGCGATGCAACGCCGGGCGGCAACATGGTCGTCTACATGAAAGGCATCCGCGCCTTTCACAAAGAACTTTCCGCGAAGAACTATCGCTACATGAAGCCTGGCCTGGAGGATGAAGGCGGACGCCTGGAAGTGGAAGTGACCGATCCGTTCAACAACCACATCCGCTTCATGGAGCTCAAAGGCTGATTAGCGCCTTCGCTCAACCGATTGGTAGTCGAGTATACATTCACCCACTTATGACCATAGGTAAGCGCACAGTAATAATCTTATGACACTTGCAGCAGAATGTGCCCATCGCTACTAGTACGTGTAATAGTACCTGAGGTGAATGATGGCTTATGGATATTTCAAACCAATCCCCAACTGGGAAGAGGTGATGCCAGCTGTGTTGAAGATGCTTTCACAAGGCAATTTCTCCACGGAAGACCTCGCCAATGGAATAGCTGACCAATTCCACCTCGACGATGAGCAGCGCAGTCGATTACTGCCGTCTGGCAGAGAGCGCACCGTCACCAATCGTGTGCGATGGGCAAGGTTTTGTCTTCTTCGAGCCGGATTACTGTCGCGCCCGTCCAGAGGCAAATACGTCATCAATGCAGCTGGAAAAGACCTTCTTAGCAGCGGCAAACCAATTACAGATTCGACCCTCCGGGAAATCAGCGAAGAGTACAGACTTTGGACTGAGCGTAGCTCGAACATTCAAGAGAGCACCGATGCCGGCGCCATGAATGTGAAGGAAGTGCCTTTAGATCCGTTGACGCCAGATGAACAAATTGACAGCGCCGTCCGAGAGCTCGAACTTGCAGTGCGAACTGAGCTTCTAGAGAGAGTAAAGGCTCAAAGTCCGCAGTTCTTCGAACAATTAGTTGTCAAACTTATGCTCGCAATGGGCTATGGTGCATCTTACGCAAGCGTGATGCAGCAAATCGGGCGTCCAGGGGACGGTGGAATCGACGGCGTGATCGATGTCGACATTCTTGGTCGCGATCGTCTTTACCTGCAAGCCAAGCGGTACACCTCGGGATCTGTAGGGCGTCCAGAGCTACAAATGTTCATTGGGGCATTAACAGGCAATGCCGCAAGAGATGGGGTATTCGTCACAACGTCCAGGTTTGCGCCGACTGCAACATCTTATTTGAGCACCGTGCCCTACAGAGTCGCCCTTATCGATGGAGAGAGACTTGCCGACCTGATGATCAAGTATGGTGTCGGAGTGAGAACAGAGCGAACGATTGACATGAAGCGGATCGACGAAGACTTCTTCACGACCGAAGAATGAAATGTCGTTCCCGCATTACTAAAAGTGGCGACCCATGAAGATAAAAGGCGCTCTCAGAGATAGCGCCTTTTTCATGTCAGCGCGTGAACTTCTTGTACTTGATCCGGTGCGGGATCGTGGAATCCGTGCCGAGGCGGCGCTTCTTGTCTTCCTCGTAATCGGCGAAGTTACCTTCGAACCATTCCACGTGGCTGTCGCCCTCGAAGGCGAGGATATGCGTGGCGATACGGTCGAGGAACCAGCGATCGTGCGAGATGATGACGGCGCAGCCCGCGTAATCCTCAAGCGCCTCTTCGAGAGCACGCAGGGTATCGACGTCGAGATCGTTGGTCGGCTCGTCGAGGAGCAGGACGTTCGCGCCCGACTTCAGGATCTTGGCGAGGTGCACGCGGTTGCGCTCACCGCCCGAGAGCACGCCCACCTTCTTCTGCTGGTCGGAGCCCTTGAAGTTGAATGCGCCACAATAGGCGCGGGCATTGATCTCGCGCTTGCCGAGATAGAGGATCTCGTTGCCGCCGGAGATTTCCTCATAGAGCGTCTTGTTGGGGTCGAGCGAGTCGCGGCTCTGGTCCACGTAGCCGAGCTTCACGCTCTCGCCGATGGTGATGGAGCCCTCATCCGGCTGCTCCTGGCCCGTGATCATGCGGAACAGGGTCGTCTTACCGGCGCCGTTCGGACCGATGATGCCGACGATGCCGCCGGGCGGGAGCTTGAACGACAAATCGTCGATAAGCAGCTTGTCGCCGAAGGCTTTCTTGAGCCCGTTGAACTCGATGACGTTGTTGCCGAGGCGCTCGGCAATCGGAATGATGATCTGAGCCGTCGTCGGGCCCTTCTCGTTGGCTTTGGCCACGAGTTCCTCATAGCGCTGGATACGGGCCTTCGACTTGGCCTGACGGGCCTTCGGAGAAGCCGACACCCATTCGCGCTCGCGCTCGATGGTACGCTGGTGAGCCGCGTCCTCACGGCCTTCCTGCTCGAGGCGCTTCTGCTTCTGCTCGAGCCAGGACGAGTAATTGCCCTCGTAGGGAATGCCGCGGCCGCGGTCGAGTTCGAGAATCCAGCCCGTCACGTTGTCGAGGAAGTAGCGGTCGTGGGTGACGATGAGGATCGCGCCCGGATAATTGCGCAGGTGGCCTTCGAGCCAGGCGGTGGTTTCGGCATCGAGGTGGTTGGTCGGCTCGTCGAGGAGCAGCAGCTCCGGCTGCTCCAAGAGCAACTTGCACATGGCCACGCGGCGGCGCTCACCACCCGAGAGCTTGTCCACCGGCCAATCGTCCGGCGGGCAGCGCAGCGCGTCCATGGCCTGATCGACCTGGGAATCGAGATCCCACAGGCCCTTGGCCTCGATCTCGTCCTGAAGGCGGGTCATCTCGTCCGCCGTCTCGTCCGAGTAGTTCATGGCGATCTCGTTATAGCGGTCGAGCAGCGCCTTCTTGGCGGCCACGCCCTCCATCACGTTCTCGCGGACATTCTTCGACGGGTCGAGCTGGGGCTCCTGCGGCAGGTAGCCGACGCGGGCGCCTTCGGCGACCCAGCCCTCACCGGTCCAGTCGGTATCGATGCCGGCCATGATGCGCAAAAGCGTGGACTTACCGGCGCCGTTGACGCCGAGCACGCCGATCTTGGCATCCGGGTAGAAGGAAAGGTGAATATTGTCCAAGACCTTCTTGCCGCCCGAATAGGTCTTGGTGAGGCCACGCATGTGGTAGATGAACTGACGGGACACGGGATAAAGCCCTGCTTTTTGAGATCGGTTGAATGGAGTTGGCCGTCAGTTAGCAGGGGCGGACGGCGGGAGCAAGGCGGGGAACGCCGCCCTGGCCGGTCAAAGCCCGAACGGATAGGTCTCCGGCATCCCCTTGCCATGAGCGTGGCTGAGCGGCCTCACGGCCCGGGTTTCATCGAACCAGACGAAGGCGTCGAACTGCTCGGCCATGATGGCCTCGAAGTAATGGCTGTAGAGTTCCGTGTCGGGCCGGTAGACCACGCCGATGGCGCGTTCCAGGCGTGGGCGGGACAAGGCGTCCTTCAGGTCGTCCTGGAAGTTCTCCCGCCAATCCGTGAGAAAGGCCTTCAGACCCGTATCGCGGAAGATCCGCTCGTGGCTGTCGGGCCGTGCCGGTAGAACGGTCTTCACCTGCATGGGCTCGTCCCAATCGTCGGCGGCGGCTACGGTGCCGCGATCCGTCCCGAAGCCGATCAGTACGGCCTCCTCGCGATAGGCCTTGCGGCAAAGCTCCCCGATATTGAACTCGCCCTGCCAGCCCATGGCGGTGGCGGCGGCATTGCCGATATGGGAATTGTGCGCCCAGATCACCGCCTTGGCATTGTCGCGCCGCGCCAGCAGGCTCTGGAGTGTGTCGAACATATGCCGGTCACGCAGGTTCCAGGACTCCGTCGCGCCCTCATACATGATGCGGTAGTAATGCTCCGCCGCGTGAACGATCTTGGCGTTCTGCACCGCGTCGAAGAATTGCTCGCTGCCGTCGTTTCCGAGATAGTCCATGCGCTTGTCGAGAATGTCCTGCAGCTGGTGCAGCAGCTTCTCGTCGCATGATTTCTTCTGGCCCGTGATGACGGCGCGGCCATAGCGCGCGGGATCGGATTGCCAGGGGCTCAGGCAGCCGTAACGTCCCCTCGCCTCTTTTGCTGCTTCCGGATCGACACGGTCGAGATACTCGATCACCGCGCGAATGGACGAGTTCAGGCTATAGACATCGAGCCCGCGAAACTCCGCGCGATCCTCATCGGAGCGATCCTTGTTGTAGGCACGCATCCAGTTGACGAAATCCGCCACCTCCTCGTTGCGCCACATCCAGGTGGGAAAGCGCTCGAACGCGGCATCGTCTGCATCAGGCACATGGCGATGGCGCACATAAGCATCGATGCGCGCAGCATCCGGCCAATCGGCCTCCACGGCCACGATGGTGAAGCCGTGCTTCTCGATCAGCCGCCGTGTGATCGCGGCGCGTGCCCGGTAAAATTCGGAGGTACCATGCGTCGCCTCGCCCAGCAGCACGACCTTGGCGTCGGCAAAGCGGTCGAACACCGCACCGAAGGCTTCTTCGTCATCGATGGGAGGCAGCGGCTCGCCGTGATCGCGCACCACGTCGATCGCCTCCTTGATGGAGGCATCGTTCTCGTTCTGCTTCCAGGAAAAGCGCGCCATCGCCGCACCTCGTCAAAGGGAGGGACCTCTCCCTTAACGATGGCTGGCGGCTCCCGTTCCTAAGATACTGCAGTCGCTTCCATGATCGCGGTGAAGGCTTCCTCGGCGGCGATCACGGTTGCCATCTGCACCGTATGCGCGAAACGGTAAGCGTCGCCGTAGATCGTCTCGTCGGGGAATTCCGTGATGAGGGTGAGCGGCACGGGATGGCGCGTCTCCGCCGTGATCAGGCATGGCACGCCGTTGATGATCTCATAGGGCTTGCCGCCCGAATGGATCGAGCAGATGTCGATCTGACGGCGATTGAACTCGGTCAGACCCGGAACGGCGGACAGGCCTTTCGTCACGGCCTCCACCAGCGAGCGCGCCGTGTCGGCCCATTCGGGATGATGGCGCATGATGATGAAGAAGCCTTTCGGAATCGACCAGAGTTCGAAGCCGCGCGGCAGATAACCGGTGAAGGGCCGCGTCCATTCATGCGCCGGATAACCGTGCAGATTGAGGTGCAGCTGCGCGCCGGACATGGCCAGCGCTTGGTGGCGCGCTCCGATTTCGAAGGGTGCATCCTCGCGCCCGAATTCGAGATCGTTGCCGCGCGAGGTGTAGCGCGCCGCGTGATGCATATGACGCGGGCTTCCTTCGCAGAGGCGGCCGTGCAGGGCATAACCGTCCGGGTTCTCGACCGGAATGAAGGCGACATTCGCCTCCGGGTTCGCCAGCAGACGGCGCACCGCTCTGAAGGCTCCGACCGGCGCGGAGGTTTCGTTGGCGTGCTGTCCGCTGGTGACGAGAACGGCAGGCCGCGAGCCGGAACGATAGATGCCACGGATCGGCCGTCCTTCGACGGAACGGCCTTCGAAGACCTCGCCGGACAAAGCCGCGAGTTCGCGATGAATCTGCGCGAGGCCGGGCGCGGCATCCGCCGTCTCCAGATCCTGCTCGGGACGAGCGGGATCAAGTGGCGGGCCGAAGCGGCGAAGCGCGACGCGCACATGGGCATCGCCCTCGCCCGAGCGAATATCCGGCACGATCTGTCCCGGCTGCAGGCCACGATCCTCGGGAGCGCGGCCCGAGCGGCGCTTGAAGAATTCGAGGATCGAGAAATAGAAATCCTCGTGCAGCGCCTCACGGGTGCTCATCACCTCGTCGCCGTAAGCGAGAGGTTGCTCGATGCCGGGGATCGTCACGTCGATGGCAAGCGTATCGACATAAGGCTCCTCGTCCGGCCATTCATGCGCGGCGAGCGCGACCATGACCTTGTGGAAGACGAGTTCGGCTTCCGTCTCCAGAGGCTCGTCGATGTCGGCTTCGCCATCGGCGCGGTCGGACATGATCAGCCAGCCCGTCGGCGAAAGATCGGTCTCTCCAAGATGGTTGACGCGCGTGCGATTGGGCGCGAACACGCTGTGCTCGGCGGTACGCCCATCCTCATAGGTGGCGCGTACGGTATAGGTGAGATCGGGCTCACCTGGCTCGAAGCTCGTCTCGACGCCGTCGTATAGCGCCACCAGCGGATAGGCTTCGGACAGGAAGCGCACGGGTGACGCTTCAGGATGCACCGGATAACGGATCGCGAGGCTCTTCAGTCCATCCGTCTCGATCTCTTCGAGGAAAGCATGGACGAGCGGCTTGTAGGCGCTGCGCAGGCGCGCGGTGACACCCACTTGCGCCAATTGCGCCTCGGCGGCACGGCGCGCGGCTTCGTCCTCGAACAGCCAGGCCTCCAGGCGCGTGCTGCGATGTTCTTCCTTGGCCCAGTCGCGCAGAAGGATATCGAGCGTGCGTGAAATGCGCTCGTCGAGCAAAGTCGTCATTTCGATGTCTGCCCCGTCGGATCGAGATAATCGCGCAGCCAATCGCCCAGAAGGTTCAGGCCGAGCACGGTGAACATGATGGCAAGCCCGGGGAATACGCTGACCCACCAGGCCGATTGCAGATAAGTGCGCCCATCCGCCAGCATGCCGCCCCAGCTCGGAATGAGCGGATCGACGCCCAGCCCGATGAAGGTGAGGCTGCTTTCCAAGAGAATGTTGTTGGCCACGTTCAACGTCATCAGAACGACGATGGGGCCGAGCACGTTGGGCAGGATATGCGTGAAGATGATGCGCAAATTGCCGACGCCGATGGCGCGCGCCGACAGGATGAACTCACGCTCGCGCAAGGCGAGCACGGAGCCGCGCACGAGGCGGGCATATTGCACCCATTGCGCGACGATCATGAAGAAGATCACCTTGTCGAGACCCGTGCCGAGAATGGCGAGGAACATGATGGCCACAAGAATGAAGGGCAGCGCGAGCTGGATATCGGCAAAGCGCATCAGCACCATTTCCGCGATGCCGCGATAATAGCCCGCCGCCAACCCCATCAGCGTACCCAGCGTCATCGCGCCGAGCATCGACAGCAGACCGACGGTCAGCGAGATCTTGCCGCCGACGATGACGCGGGCGAGCATATCGCGGCCGAGCGGGTCCGTGCCGAGAATGTGCGAGGCCTGCTGGAACGGCGGCACGAGGCGCGCCATCAAATCCATGCTCTCACCGCCATCGGGAAACAGGAGCGGCGACAACAGCACGGCAAGAGCCATGCCGCCCGCGAGCAGCGTGCCGAGAATGAGTTCGAACGACCGGAAGCGCCGGCGGCTTGAAGGAAGGGCTTGTGCCGTTGCCATGAGCCTCACTCCGTGCGGATGCGCGGATCGATGAGCCCGTAGGCGATGTCGATCACGATATTAATGAAAATGATGAACAGGGCGAGCACAGTGATCGTGCCCTGGAGCACGGGATAATCACGCGCGGCAATGGCGTCGAAGGCGAGCGTGCCCATGCCAGGCCAGTTGAACACCCGTTCCACGATGACGAGACCGCCGATGAGACCGCCGAATTGCAGGCCGATATAGGTGACGAGCGGGATCGCGGAATTGCGCAGGGCATGCTTGTAGAGCACCACCCAATCCTTGAGGCCCTTGGAGCGGGCCACCATGATGTATTGCTGCGAGAGCGTCTCAAGCATCGAGGTTCGCACCAGCCGCACATTGGTGGCGGTGAGGATGATCGCCATGGTGAGCGCGGGCATGATGAAGCTCTGCGGACCCTCCATTCCGCTCGGCGGCAGAAGGCCTAGCATGATGGAGAAGAACAGCACCATCATGATCGCAAGCCAGAAATTCGGGAACGACAAGCCGACGAGGGAGAGAATGCGGATCGTCTGATCCTGCCATTGGCCGCGCTTGACCGCCGCATAGACGCCGAGCGGGACGGACAGGACGATGGATGTGATGAGAGAGGCGAAGGCCAGCAGCAAGGTCGAGGGAAGCGCGCGGCCGATCAACTGCGACACGGGCGTTCCGCCCATGAAGCTTTTGCCGAAATCGCCAACGACGATGCCTTGAAGGAAGCTGAGATACTGGACGATGAAGGGCCGCTCGAGGCCGAGCGATTGGCGGATGTTCTGAAGGTCCTGCTCGGTGACGCTGCCCGCGCCGCCGACCATCATGACCGCTGGATCGCCCGACAGCCTGATCGCGAAGGATACGATCAAAGTCACGGCCAGGACCACGAAGACAGCTTGCAACAGCCGTTTGAGGATGAAGGCAGCCATTTCGTGATCCTGTTTCTTATTCTTCGTAAAGCTCGAACTTACTCAACCGTCACATTCGTGAAGCGGAAGCGCAGATCGGCAGGCGCGGTGAAGTTCTTCACGCGTTTGTTCAAGCCCACAATCGTGTTTTGGTTATAGAGCGGGATTTCGAGCGCCTGGTCGGCAACATAGCGCGCAACCTCCTGCAGGATCTTCTCACGCTCCTTCACGTCGTAGATCTTGCGCTGGCTCTCCAGAAGCTCGTCGAGCTTCTTGTCGTTGCCATAGGGGTTCCACTTCTCGCCCGAGTGATACATCAGGTAGGCGGTGTTGTCGTAGTCGAAGGTCCAGCCGCCCCAGGCATTGTGCCAGGCTTCGCCTGTCTTGCCGTTCGGGATGATGTCGTTGAGCAGCACCGCAGGCTCATAGGGTTGCACGGACGGCTTCAGGCCAAGAGCCTGGAAGAAGCCTGCTGCTGCCTGCGCGACTTCGCGGAAGGTGGCGTCGTTGCCGCGGAAGTCGATCTTGATCGGAGCGCCGGGCTGCACGCCCGCTTCCTGCAGGAGCTTCTTGGCGCCCGCGAGATCGAACGGAACCGGCTTCAGGTTCGGATCATAGCCGAAGGACAGCTCGGACTGGAAGCTCGCGATGGGCTTCGCGTGGCCGAGCAGCACGGCCTTGATGATCGCCTCGCGGTCGACAGCCATGTTGAGAGCCTTACGAACCTTCACGTCCTTGGTGATGCCGTCGCGGGTGTTGAGGCGAAGCGACACGACCGTCGGGCCGGTGATGCTGACGAGCTGCAGGTTGGAGGCCTGCTGCACGGTCGGCGTGAGGCCGAACGGAATGAGCGTCGCGAGATCGATGCGGCCAGCCTGCAGCTCGGCGATCTGCGTGTTCGCTTCGGCGATCATGCGGAAGACGACCTTGTCGAGCTTCGGCGCGCCGCCCCAATGCTCGGGGAATGCCTCGAGGGTCAGGTTGACCTTCGGGTTGTACTCCACGAACTTGAACGGGCCCGTGCCGACCGGATGGGTGTTGAAGTACTCGTCGCCCTTTTCCTGAATGTACTTCGGCGGCACGATCATGCCGCCATAGCCGGCGAGCTTGGTGAGCAGCACCGGATCAGGCTGCTTCATGATGAAGTCGACCGTGTAATCGTCAACCACATCCACCTTGGAGATAGAGTTGTAGTTCGACTGCTGCGGACCCTTCTTGCCCTCGTCGCCGAGAAGACGGTCGAAGGTGAACTTCACAGCCGCCGCATTGAAGGGCTCGCCGTTGTGGAACTTCACGTTCTGGCGCAGCTTGAAGCGGATGCGGCTGTTGTTGTCGAGGAACTCCCAGCTCGTGGCGAGGCCGGGCTGGAGCTTCATGTCGGGGCCGCGCGAGGTCAGGCCGTCATAGATGTTCGTGGCGGCGGATGCCCACGGCACGAGGAAGGTGTCGATCGGATCCCAGCTGCCGGGATCGATGGTGAGGCCCACCGTCAGCGTGCCGGCGGCCTGCGCGCTCGGCGCGGCGAAGGGCACTGCCATGGCAACGGCCATTCCCGCCGCCATGAAAAATTTCGAAAACTTCATGTCTCGTCTTCCCTCTTTGTGTTTGAGACTTACGCTGCGCCGCGAAGCGCATCGGCTTCCACGGCAACCCAATGCCCAGGCCCCACCTCGCGCATGCGATGGATGGCGGGCTCCTGCCCGACCGGGCGGACCGGGCTTGGAATTTCACCCTCGATCCGCATCTTCGCGCGCTCCCGCTGCGGATCGGCGATCGGCACGGCGGAGAGCAGCTTGCGCGTATAGGAATGCTGCGGGTTCTCGAAGATCGCTTGACGTGTTCCCAGCTCGACGATCTGGCCGAGATACATCACCGCCACGCGATGGCTGATCTTTTCCACCACGGCCATGTCGTGCGTGATGAAGAGATAGGAGAGATGCCGCCTCTCCTGCAGCTCCATGAGCAGGTTGACGATCTGCGCCTGGATCGACACATCGAGCGCCGACACGGATTCGTCCGCAATGATGAGGCGCGGATCGCTTGCGAGCGCACGCGCGATGCAGACGCGCTGACGCTGGCCGCCGGAGAACTCATGAGGATAGCGCTTGGCATGCTGCGGCTGCAGGCCCACATGCTCCAAAAGCTCATGCACGCGCTTCTCGATGGCCTTGCGGTCGCGGATCAGGCCATGCACCACGATGGGCTCCGCGATGCTGTATCCCACCGTATGGCGCGGATCGAGCGAGGCGAAGGGATCCTGGAAGATGTACTGGATTTCCTGACGCAGGCGGCGGCGATCACCATGGCTCATGGCGGCCATGTCGCGCCCATCGAAGCGCACCGTTCCGGAGGTGGGCTCGACAAGCTGCTGCAGCGTGCGGCCAATGGTGGATTTGCCGGAGCCTGATTCACCCACCAGTGCCAGGGTCTCGCCGGGATAGATGTCGAAGCTCACCTCTTCAACGGCGTGGACGCGATGCGTCACGCGGCCGAGGAAGGTCTTGCCCACATCGAAGCGGGTGGTCAGCTTATCGACCTGGAGAAGAGGCTTCGCGTAATCGGCGGTGTTCTGCACATGCGTCTCGCCGACCAATCTCGGTTCACCGCCATCCATCACCATGACGGGCGTGCGCTTGGGCAGAGGCTGGCCTTGCAGGCTGCCCAGGCGTGGCACAGCGGAGAGGAGCGCGCGGGTGTAGGGATGCTGGGGTGCTGCGAAAATGTCGCGCACGGGCGCCTGCTCCACCTTCTCGCCCTTCCACATCACCACCACGTCGTCGGCCATCTCGGCCACCACGCCCATGTCGTGCGTGATGAAGATGACGGCGGTGCCCATCTCCTGCTGAAGGTCGCGGATGATGTTGAGGATCTGCGCCTGGATCGTCACGTCGAGCGCAGTCGTCGGCTCGTCGGCAATGAGGAGCTTGGGATTGCATGCCAGAGCCATGGCGATCATCACACGCTGGCGCATACCGCCCGAGAGCTGATGCGGATAGCGGTCGAGCAGCCTTTCCGCATCGGGCAACCGCACCTTCTGCAGCAGCTCCTTCGCGCGCAGACGCGCATCACGGGCGTTCAGCCTCTCGTGCAGGACGAGGGTTTCGGCAATCTGGTTGCCGATAGTGAAGACCGGATTGAGCGACGTCATCGGCTCTTGGAAGATCATCGCGATGTCGTTGCCGCGAATACTCCGGAGCGTGTCGTCGGACGCCTTGGTCAGGTCGATCGCCTCGCCCTGGGCGGGGCGAAACATCACCTCGCCGCCGACGATCCGGCCGCCCGTGTAGTCGGTGAGCCGCATGATCGCCAGCGAGGTGACGGACTTTCCCGACCCGGACTCGCCGACGACGGCAAGGGTCTTGCCCGGCTCGACGTCGAAGCTGACGTCCTTGACCGCTTTGAACCCTGCCCCGAACTCGACCGAAAGCGAGCGAACCGACAGGAGAGGCTGATGAGAAGACTTCAGGTTAGGCGTGTTGTCCGACATCCATCCATGCCCATGGAAAAGCACCGACCTTCCCGAGCGGAAGGCCTGTACCTCTTTGATACCTGTCTTCCATCACAAGTCCAGACCTGACACGTCAAGCGCTTTAATTATGTGAAATCAGGCAGTTGTTTAGGAGCATAAGCTCAAGGCCGCGAAGAGCGCGAGTCCTTTCGTTACGAAGTTACCCATTCTCCACCGCGCATAAGAGGCTCAGCCCTTCCATCCTGGGTGATGCCGTCCACATCGACCTTATCGGAGCCGATCATCCAATCGATGTGGATCAGGCTCTTGTTGGCCCCACGGGAAGCAAGCTCCTCCTCGCTCATGTCGCCGCCGCCACGGACGCATTTGCTGTAGGCCTGGCCCAGCGCGATGTGGCTGGAGGCGTTCTCGTCAAAGAGAGTGTTGAAGAACAGCAGGCCGCTCTTCGATATCGGTGACGAGAACGGCACGAGCGCCACCTCGCCGAGACGCCGGGCGCCCTCGTCCGTGTCCAGCACCTTTCCAAGAACGGCCTCGCCCGTGCGGGCCTTGGCCTCGACGATGCGCCCGCCCTCGAACTTCACCTGGATGTCCTGGATCAGCGTGCCGTTATAGGAGAGCGGCTTGGTGCTGGTGACATAGCCATCCACGCGGTCCTTGTGCGGCGTGGTGAAGACTTCCTCGGTCGGGATGTTGGCGTTGAAGATAATGCTGTTCTTCGCCTTATTCGAACCGCCCGCCCATTGATGTCCATCAGCAAGGCCCACGCGCAGATCCGTGCCGGGGCCGGTAAAATGCAGCGTGGCATAGTTCTTCGCATTCAGCATGTCCCTGCGCGCGTGAAGGGCCGCGTTGTGCTTTTCCCAGGCCGCGATCGGATCGGGCGTGTCGGCGCGGGAGGCCGCGAAAATCGCTTTCCAAAGTTTTGCGACGGCCACATCTTCCGGATCGTTCGGGAACACGGTTCTAGCCCATGCGGGCGTTGCGGCGCCAACAAGCGTCCAGTTGATCACGGAATCCGCAATCAGGCTGAGCGCGGGCATATAGGCCTTCGAGCGCGCGCGGTTGGCGCGGGAGACCTTGTCCGGATCCTCCTTGGCGAGCAGCGACGGATCCTCGCCGACGACGGCAAGCCGCGCTGCGCCGTTCTTGAAGGCTGCCGCCATGCCGTCAAAGAGCCAGGCGGGGGCCGTGTCGAAGCTCTCGTCGTGGCCATGGCGATAGCGCATGAGGGTGGCCTCCTCGTCCGAGAACAACGTGGTCACGAGAGAGGCGCCGGCCTTGTAGGCGTGTTCCGTGATGCGGCGCACGAAGGCGACCGCATCGAGCGGAGCGGTGATGACGACCTCCTGTCCCTGCCTGAGGCCAAGCCCCACCCGCACCGTCACTTCCGCCAGGCGGTCGAGCAGCTGGTCGTGGGACATGGCATCGGAGGGCGTGCGGACTTGTTCGTTCATGGCGTCATCTCTCGCAAAAAGGGTTGGAGGCAGGCTACACGCCTGAGGCCACGGCGCAACCTTGCAGATGGAAGCTCACATATTTCCCATGCGCGGGGAGCCAAGGGCTTCGCGGTCGAATGCGACACTCTTGATGATGGCATGGACCGGCAGCCCCACCTTAAGGCCAAGCCGTTCCACGGATTTGCGCGTCACGCTCGCCACGATGCCGTCGCCGCCGCAATCGAGGGTCACATCCATGCTGGACGCATCCACCGGCTCGATGGCCGTGATCGTACCAGGAAGCACGTTGAGCGCGCTCATTCCGTCCGGCGGAGCAAGCGAGAGCATGATGTCCCTCGCCCGCAGGCGCACGCGCACAGGCGCGCCTAAAGGAAGATCGACGCGGGACACGGTGAGCGCACCGGCAGCAGCCTGCAGCACGGTCAGGCCATAAGCATCGTCGTGCCGGAGCACGCGCGTCTCGATCAGCGCGCCGGCCTCCGCAGGACCCATATGCTGAAAGAACCTCGTGTGGCGCAGGATCTCCGATGCCGGTCCCGAAGCCGTGACACGACCATCGTTGAGAACCACGACGGACGTGGCAAGCCGCGCAACCTCGGCGACGGAATGGCTCACGAGAACCATGGGCACGCCCGCTTCATCCCGCAGGCGCTCGATGTAAGGATAGATCTCGGTCTTCCTGTCTTCATCGAGCGAGGCGAGCGGTTCATCCATCAGCAGCAATTGCGGATCCGTGAGAAGGGCTCGACCGATGGCGACGCGTTGTCTTTCTCCACCGGAGAGCGTTGTAGGCCAACGATTCAGAAGATGCGCAATGCCCAGCATCTCGACGATGGCATCGAAACTCGACACGCGCTCGCGACGAGGCGTGAAGAAACGTCCGAACAACAAGTTCTGCCGCACGTTCAGATGCGGGAAGAGACGCGCCTCCTGAAAAACATAACCGATCCTGCGTCGGTGCCGCGGCACGAAGATGTTCTGCGCCGTGTCGATGAGGATGCGCTCCTTCACCGAGATGCGCCCAGCATCGGGACGAACGAGGCCGCCGATGATGTTGACGAGCGTGGTTTTGCCGGAGCCCGAGGGGCCGAACAAAGCGGTAAGGCGCCCATCCGATTGGAAGCGCGCCTCAAGCGTGAAGCTGCCCTGCCTGTGATGAAGATCGACGTCGAGGATCATCAGGCGATAACCTTTCGCCTGACGCGCCGCGCCATCCATTCGGACGCCCACAAGGCTGCAATGGAAATGACAACCGACACGAGCGTCAGACGCAGCGCGCCGCCCTCGCCGCCCGGCACCTGCGTGAAGGTGTAGATGGCCGACGGGATCGTCTGCGTCTCGCCCGGAATATTGGACACGAAGGTAATGGTCGCGCCGAACTCGCCCATGGCTTTGGCGAAGGAGAGAACCATGCCCGCGATGATGCCCGGCAAGATCAGCGGCAATGTCACGAACAGGAAAACCCAAACGGGATGTGCGCCCAACGTGCCTGCCGCATCTTCCAGCTTTCGATCCACCGTTTCGAGTGACAAGCGGATGGCCCGCACGAGCAGAGGAAAGCCCATGATGGCGCAGGCAAGCGCGGCCCCGGTCCATCGGAAGGACAGCACGATTCCGAAATGTTCGGCGAGAAACGAACCGATGGGACCACGCCGCCCGAACCCGAGAAGCAGCGTATAGCCCACGACGACGGGAGGCAGCACGAGCGGCAGGTGAACGAGCACGTCGAGAACTTGGCGTCCCCAGAAGCGGCTGCGTTCCAGCGCATAGGCAATGGCGATGCCGGGAATGAGGCTCGCCGCCATGGCGACGAGCGCGACCTTGAGGCTCAAGCCGACGGCTGTCCATTCCTCGGGAGACAACCAATCCGTCACGAGCACAGACCTGTCGCCCTGACGCAGGTACGCGTCCATAAGGCGCTTCTCATGCACGGTAACGCGTTCATCGGCTGCTCCTCACCCCTCCCCGCCCCGGCATCCTTACCGAAGCGGGCCGCAGCTTCAAGCCGGGCGGCGGCGAGGCGCGGGCTTCCTCCCCAGGGAGCGCACAAGACGATAGCCGAGGAGAACGGCGACGATAGCCGCATAGATCAGCGGTTCCAGCGGCCAGGACTTCACCACGAGGATGAAGTGGAGCGCGGCACCGATGGCGGCGAGGTAGACAAGCTTATGCAGCTTTGCCCAGGCCTGCCCGCCCAGACGGCGGATCGAGAGATTGTTGGAGGTGATGGCGAGCGGCACGAGAATGACGAAGGTCGCCATGCCGATGGTGATGTAGGGCCGCTTCACGATATCCGCGCCGATGGCCGCGAAATCGAGCCCCTGGTCGAGCACCGTATAGGTGATGAGATGCAGGAGCGCGTAATAGAACGCGAGCAGCCCGATGGCGCGGCGATAGCGCAGAAGATTGACGGAGAAAAGCTGGCGCAGAGGCGTGATCGTGAGTGTTGCGATGAGGAAGCGGAACGCCCATTCGCCGAGCTCCTGCTCCAGCGTGCGCATGGGGTCCGCGCCGAGCTGATCGGTGATGCCCGCATAGAACAGCCAGACAGCAGGAATGAAGCCGACGATGTAGACAAGGATCTTCGGCACCTGCGGCAGCGCGAAGCCCTTTTTAGCAGCCTGAACGGAAGCGCGTTCCTGCATCAGTAATACTTCTTCAGGTCCATGCCGTTATAAAGGCTTGCCACCTGCTCCGCATAACCGTTGAACATGAGCGTGGGACGGCGCTTGGCGAACAAGCCGCCCTCCCCGATCCTGCGCTCTGTCGCCTGGCTCCAGCGCGGATGGTCCACGTTCGGATTCACGTTGGCATAGAAGCCGTACTCGCTCGGTGTCTGCTTGTTCCAGGCCGTCTGCGGCTGCTTCTCCACAAAGCTGATACGCGTGATCGATTTGATGCCCTTAAAGCCGTATTTCCACGGCACTACGAGACGGATCGGCGCGCCATTCTGGTTCGGCAGCGTCTCGCCATAGAGGCCGACCGCGAGGATGGTCAGCGGATGCATGGCTTCATCGAGCCGCAGGCCTTCCGTGTAAGGCCAGTCGAGCACAGGAAAGACCGTACGCAGGCCCGACATCTCGTTCGGACGATTAGCGGTCTCGAACGCTACATACTTTGCGCTGCCCAGCGGCTCCGCGCGCTTGATGAGATCGGAGAGCGGGAAGCCGACCCACGGGATCACCATCGACCAGCCTTCGACGCAGCGCATGCGATAGATGCGCTCTTCGAGAGTGGATGATTTGATCAGATCCTCGATGCCGATCTCCTGCGGCTTGCCGACAAGCCCGTCGATCTTCACCGTCCAGGGCGACGTCTTGAGCGTTCCCGCGTTTTTCGCCGGATCGTCCTTGTCGACACCGAACTCGTAGTAATTGTTGTAGCTCGTCACGTCCTCGCGGCTCGTGAGCTTCTCGTCCGTGGAGAAGGGACTCTTGGCCGCCGATAACGGCGCAGCTTCCGCCCATCCTGGAAAGGCGGCTGCGAGGCCGAGCCCTGCGGCCCCGGCCATCCATTGCCGACGGTTGAGATAAATCTCCCGAGGGGTGATCTCGGAGGGAAGGATATCGGACGGGCGACGGATCAACACGGCGAAACCTCGTTTCAAACCTCTGATAGAGGTACACCCGGGAACGCCGATGGTGCCTTCACGTTTCCGTGTGTCCTTTAAGCCGTGGCGATGCGCTTGCCCTGCTCGTCGAAGAGGTGAGCCTGATGGGCAACCGGCTTCAGAGCCACCGCCTCACCGGGTTTCAGGGCGCAGCGTTCCCGCAGCACGACTGTCAGATTGCCGCCTTCCGCCTTCACGATCAAGGTGGTGTCGGAGCCGGTCGGCTCGATCACCGAGACAGTTGCCGGGATGGATCCGGGCGTTCCAGCAGGCGCGATCTGAAGATGCTCGGGACGGATGCCATAGGTGATTTCCGCGCCCAGATTCAGCTGCGGCTTGATGTCCAGCGGCAGCACCGCGCCGCTCGGCAGCACGATCCCCTCAGGCCCGAACCGGCCTTCGATGAAGTTCATGGCAGGCGAGCCGATGAAGCCCGCAACGAAGCGGTTCGCCGGACGATCATAGAGCTCCAGCGGCGCGCCGATCTGCTCCACGATGCCGTCATGCATCACCACGATCTTGTCGGCCATGGTCATGGCCTCGATCTGGTCGTGCGTCACGTAGATTGTCGTAGTCTTGAGGCGCTGGTGCAGTTCCTTAATCTCGGCGCGCATCTGCACGCGCAGCTTGGCATCGAGGTTGGAGAGTGGCTCGTCGAAGAGAAACACCTGCGGATCGCGCACGATGGCGCGACCCATGGCGACGCGCTGGCGCTGACCGCCGGAGAGCTGGCGCGGATAACGGTCGAGCAGCGGCGTGAGGCCGAGCGAGCTTGCGGCTTCCGCCACGCGCTTCTTCTGTTCGGCCGCAGGCACGCCCTTGAGCTTCAGCGAGAACTCCATGTTCTCGGCCACCGTCATATGCGGATAGAGCGCGTAGGACTGGAACACCATGGCAATATCGCGGTCCTTCGGCGGCACGTCGTTGACCACGCGCGAACCGATGCGGATGTCGCCGCCGGAGATATCCTCAAGCCCAGCGATCATGCGCAACAGCGTGGATTTTCCGCAGCCCGAGGGGCCGACGAGAATGACGAACTCACCATCCTGGATATCGACATCGACACCCTTGATGATCGAGACGGTACCGAAGGACTTTCGGACATCGCGGATCGACACATTGGCCATTCTGGTCTCCCTTATGGGTTCCGTGCTTCTGCGGCACGGACGAATTTCTTGGTGATTTCGCGCGGATTGGTGATCATCGTTCCCACCACCACCGCATGGGCGCCGCGCTTGAAGGCTTCAGCCACAAGCTCAGGCGTGTCGAAACGGCCCTCCGCCACGACCGGCGCGGGAATGGCTGCGGCAAGCGCCTCCAGCAATTCCAAGTCGGGGCCCTCGCCTTTGCGCGAAGCTGTCTCTTCCGTGTAACCGGAGAGCGTCGTCGCCACATAGGTTGCGCCATAGGCGTGTGCGGCCTTGCCTTCATCGAGCGTAGAAATATCGGCAAAGACTTCCTTGCCGAGTTCGCCGCGAATGCTAGCGATCAGGCGATCCACCGGCTCGCCGTCGCGGGGGCGCACCGTGGCATCGAGGCCGATGATATCGGCGCCGGCCTTCGCAATGCGGGCAGCATCATCGAAGCCCGGCGTGATGTAAACCGGGAAGCGGTCGTTCCACACTTTCGCAATGCCGATGATCGGCAAGCTCGTCACAGCACGAATGGCAGCGATGTCCTCGACGCCATTGGCGCGAATGCCCTTCGCGCCGCCAGCCTCCGCGGCGAGCGCCATGGCGGACATGTAGACAGGGCCGTGCAGCGGATTGTCCGCACGGGCCTGGCAAGATACGACGAGAGCGCCTTTCGGAATCGGCATCTTACTTCACCGCTCCCGCCGTCATGCCCTGGATGAACTGGCGCGACAGGGCGATGTAGAGAAGCGTGATCGGTGCAGCCGCGATAGTCAGGCCCGCGAACAGCATGCCCCAATCGGTGGTGTACTCACCCATGAAAGTCGTGAGGCCCTGCGGCAGCGTCTTGTAAGCATCGGTCTGGATGAACACGAGCGGGAAGAAGAAGTCGTTCCAGATCGGCACTGCATTCTGAATGGCGGCGATTGCCATGGGCGGGCGCGCGAGCGGCAGCATGACCGACCACATGATGCGCGGCTCCGACGCACCGTCGATGCGCGCAGCATCCTCCAGTTCAGAAGGCAGCGAGCGCAGGAAGCCCGCCATGATGAACACGGCCGATGGCAGGCCGATGGCCGTATAGGTGACGATGAGGCTCCAGCGGCTGTCGAGCAGGTTGAGGTCGCGCAACAGGATGAAGAGCGGGATCACCGCGAGCTTCAGGGGCAGCATCAGGCCCGCGAGGAAGAACAGCAGGATGAAGGTGTTGGTGCGCGATTCATAACGCGCCACCGCATAGCCCGCCATGGTGCCAAGCACGAGGATCAGGATGATCGATGCGCCCGTCACGATGATCGAGTTCATGAAGTAGGTCGGCATCGAGGTTTCGCCGAGAACCTTGGCGAAGTTGCCGACTTGCGTGAAATTGGGCAGCGCGAAGGGATGCTCGAAGATCTCGCCCGTGGATTTGAAGGCGGAAAGCACCATCACCACGACCGGATAGAGCATGATGAAGGAATTCGCGATCAGGATCACCTGCGCGAGAAACGCGAAGGAGATGGGCTTGCGCGATGCGGAGGAACTGGCCAGGGCGGTCAAAACTGAATCTCCCGACGGCGCAGCCACAGGGTAAGCGTGGACGCGAAGACGACGATGAAGAGGAAGATGAGGGTGGCAAGCGCGGAGCCCAGGCCGAAGTTCTGGATGCTGGCGCTCTGGTTGCCGAAGGCCGTGCGGTAGAAGACGAGGCCGAGCACGTCAGTGGTACCGAAGGGCGAACCGTCGAGACCCACCATTACATACGGAATTTCGAACCAATTGAACGCGCCGATGAAGAGCAGCGTGAACAGGATGGTGGTGCTCGGCGCCACAAGCGGCCACACGATGTTCTTCAACAGCTGCCACTCGCTCGTACCGTCGAGCCGCGCCGCCTCGATGATCTCGGACGGGATGCGTTGCATGCCGGCCAGATAGACGAGCGTGGGGAAGCCCACGAAGTGCCACGCATTGGCGAGGATGAGCGCGCCGAGCGCGGTCGATGAATCGCCCAGCCACGGCTTGGCCCATGAATCGAGGCCCAAGGAATAGAGCGCCTGATTGATGATGCCGAAATTCGGATTGAGGAAGAGCTTCCAGAGGAAGCCCACGATGATCGTCGACAGAACCACCGGCACGAACACCGCCACGCGATGGAAACGGAAGCCGAAGGGCTCTTTGTAGAGCAGCCATGCGAGCAAGAATCCGCCGCCGTTCTGGATGATCATGAGCGCAATGAGCGCATAGACATTGTGCAGGAAGGCATTCCACACGGTAGGCGCCATGGTGGCGCCGAACAGCACTTCCTTGAAGTTCGCCAGCCCCACAAATTCGCCTCGCGCCATCCCGCGCCATTCATAGAAGGCGTAAGCGAAGGCGGACAGGATCGGATAGACCACGAACAGCGACATGAAGACGATGGGCGGGACGACGAGAAACGCCACCCAGCTGCGATGCTTCAGCGTGCGGGCCTGTTTGGGCGAGACGGGCATGGATGTGCAAACCTTACGGATTGCCTCCGCCTTAGCCTCATCCTGAGGAGGACCGGTAGGTCCGTCTCGAAGGACGAGGCGTCTCCAGCGTTCACTGGATCATCCTTCGAGACGCCTGCTGCGCAGGCCCTCAGGATGAGGTGGAGGTTTGTAGAACCTTCGAGAGCGGCGGCAAAGCCGCCGCTCCCTTGCCGAAACCTTACTTCTGGAACGGCTTGTAGTAGGTCGCGATGCCCTTGTTGATCTCGGCAGCGGCCTGCTCAGGCGTCTGCTGACCGGCGAGCATCTTCTGCACGTTCGACTGCAGCAGCACCGAGCCGCTCGGCTCGTTATAGCGGAAGCGCACGAGCATCAGGTAGGACATGGCGTTCTCGGTGAGCTTAGCCACATCCTGCGTGATCGCGTCCTCGATCTTGATACCCTTGATCGGCGACAGGTTCTTCAGGGTGTTGGTGAAGGACGTGCCGTATTCCGGCGTGGCGAGGAAGCGCACGAACTTCAGCGCAGCGTCCTTCTTCTCGCTCTTCGCGTTCACCGCATAGCCGCCATCGTAATAGGTAGCGACAAGCGCCTGATCGCCAGCCTTCAGGACAGGCGCCGGGAACACGCCGAGATCGAGCGTGGGGTTCTGGTTCTTGAAGTTCGCGACTTCATAGGAGCCGCCAGCGAACATGGCCGCGCGGCCAGCCACGAAGAGCTGCTGCGAGGACGGGTAATCGACGCCGGTGAAGTTCGGCGAGAAGTACTGGCTCACGTCCTTCAGCTTTGTGAGCGCATTCACGAAGCGCGCATCGGTGAAGTTTGCCTTACCGGACACGATGTCCGCCTCGAATTGCTGGCCGAGCATCGACGACAGCAGGCCGCCGACAATGGTCTCGTTCTGCCAGGCGGTCGCAGTGCCGTTGCCGAACGGCGTGATGTTCTTGGCCTTCAAGGCCTGTGCGAGCGTCATCAGCTCGTCCCAGGTCTTCGGCGGGTTCAGGCCGTTATCCTTGAAGATCTTCTTGTTATAGACCACGAGCTGGGTCTGCATGGCGAACGGCACGGCATAGACCTTGCCATCGGCGCGCAGCGTCTCGGCGGCGAGAGCAGCCTCGGGGAAGTTCGCCAGTTCCGGCACGTTGGTCTTGTCGAGCGCAAGCAGATAGCCTGGGGTCGCGATGGTCTCGAGGTTGCCGTAGGCGCGAACCTGGATCACATCCGGGCCGCGGCCGGCAGCGAGCGCGGTCGAGAGAATGGTCTGGTAGTTCTCAGGAGCGTAGGTCTCGAACTTGATCGAGATGTTCGGCTCCTTCGCCTGGAACTTCTTGATGGCGTCCTGGTAGAACGCCTTGTCTTCCTGGCGCCAGCTCCAGAAGGTGAGCTCGGTCTGCTGCGCCATGGCGGCGCCGGCAGAGAAGATGAAGCTGCCGGCGGCAGCGCCCATCAGAATGCGTCGGGTGAGTTTCATTGTGAGATCCCTCATTGTTAAGTCCTTAGTCCTCCCACCGAAGAGCGCTTTTGAGGATCGCCCTTCGGAATTCTTGTCAGCCGCCTGTCTCGGCTGCGATCACGAGCACTGTCGCATCATCGTGCATTTTGACACGCGGGTAAGCTCCCGAGAGGGAGTCGCCACGCTCCAGTGCGCGTAATTCCTCGATCAGATCGTCTCCCCTGCCCTCTTTCAGAGCGGCATGGAGAGTGCGATCCGTGTAAGCTGAAAAAACATCGACGAGGCGCATGAAGCCATCGGTCGCGAGAACGATGATCTCGCCCGCCTTAACGTCAGCCTCGAACCGCAGCTCATGGCCCGCCCATGGATGGCACGGGCTCACGACCCAGTAACCTTCCGGCTGGTTGAGCTTGGTGCGGTTCTCGAAAATTTGCTGTCTCACCGCCTCGGGCATCTGGCCGGGCTCATGGCCTCCGGCCTCCAGCGCCGCGAGGGTCTTCCGCTCGAAGGGCTTGGCGCGCTCATCCGTCCAGCGCACGATTCCCTGCTCCGTCGGAACCAGGGCCACTACGTCGCCAAGGAAAGAGCCTTCGACCCGCACCTTTCCGGCACCGCCTGCCTGCGCACGAACAAAGCCGAGGCATGCCGAAGGGGCATGATGCAGATGGTGACCCGGCAGATGAGCGGTCACCTCCTTGAACAGCCCTTCGACCTCGGATTCAAGGCGCTTCAGGTATTCCGCGCCGGCTCGGTCGTCGCTCGCGAGCCGCTCCAGGGTTTCCCCGATGGTGCCCGCGAGCCAAGCGGCATCGCTGCCGCCCTTGGTCAGCTGTTCGGTGGACAAACCCGTGGCGCCGTCGATGATCCAGGCGCAAGGCCCAAGCAGGCCCAGCCCGTCCTCATTGATACGGGAGCCTGCCAATGATTGCCGGTACAAGGACCGGAAAAGGGGTTCAGGGCCAGTCGGGTTCACCCCTAACTGGTCTCATATTGGTCGCCTTCTGTCCATACTGGTCTTAGGGACTGTTCACACCCCTGAGAGCCTAGATGGGAAGGCCCGTATAGTTCTCGGCCAGGGACCGGGAGGCGGCCTCGGAGCTAACCAAATAGTCGAACTCGGTCCGCTGCATCCGACTGCCGAAGGCATCGGTCTCGGGGAAGGTGTGGAGGATCGAGGTCATCCACCAGGAGAAGCGCTCCGCCTTCCAGACCCGGGCGAGCACCCTCGCCGAGTAGCCGTCGATTCCAGCCGGGGATCGCTCCTGATAATATTCGGTCAGCGCCTCCGCGAGCGCGCCCACGTCGCTGGCGGCGAGGTTCAGCCCCTTGGCGCCCGTGGGCGGCACGATATGAGCGGCGTCGCCCGCGAGGAACAGGTGCCCGAACCGCAACGGCTCGGCCACGAAGCTGCGAAGTGGCGCGATGGATTTCTCGATGGAGGGACCGGTGACCAGCTTCTCTGCCGTCTCCTCGTCCACACGCCGGCGCAACTCGTCCCAGAAACGTTCGTCCGACCAGGCTTCGACCTTTTCGTCAGACGGCACCTGTACGTAATAGCGGCTGCGCGTCGGCGAGCGCATGGAGCAGAGCGCAAAGCCCCGCGCATGATGCGCATAGATCAGCTCATCCGCTACAGGCGGGCGGTCCACTAGCACACCCAGCCAGCCAAAGGGATAAACACGCTCGAAGGTGGTGAGCGCACCTGCCGGCACGCTGGCGCGGCAAACGCCGTGGAAGCCATCACATCCGGCAATGAAATCGCAGACAAGTTCCTGCTGCACGCCATCCTTGACGAAACGCACCTTCGGTGTGTTGCCATCGAAATCGTGGATCGACACATCATCCGCCTCGTAGATCGAGACGGCTCCGGACGCGTCGCGCGCGTGCATGAGATCGCGCGTCACCTCCGTCTGGCCATAAACGGTGACCGTGCGCCCGATCAGCTCGCGGAAGTTGAAGCGATGCTTGTCGCCATCGAAGCAAAATTCCACGCCGTCATGCACCAGCCCCTCGGCATGCATGCGCTCGCTCACGCCCGCCTTTTCGAGAAGCTCGACGGTTCCCTGCTCCAGCACGCCGGCACGGATGCGGCCCAGCACATAATCGGGGCTGCGGCGCTCGATGATGATGTTGTCGATTCCGGCTTTCTGCAGAAGCTGGCCAAGCAGAAGGCCTGCAGGTCCTGCACCGATGATCGCAACTTGGCAGCGCATTGTCATTTCCTCCTGCTGCGTCTGAAGCAGCGCTTTGTTCTTGTCAGTGCACGCTCTTCAGCGCTCGCATTCCCGAAGCGAACCGCTGCGTGACATACGGCGTTCCTCCTGCAACGGAGATGAAGCGATGGCTGAAGAGGACAGAAAAAATCCCGGCGATGAAGATGCACCCGGCACAAAGCAGACCGGCGAGAACATCTGCCCCACCTGCAACGGTTCTGGCGAGTTGAACCAGAAACCTTGTCCCGATTGCGATGGAAGTGGCAGGGTGACTGTCATCGTCGGCGATGCCTAATGCTTGGGTGCCTGTGAGGCCACAAAGCTCATACTGCCGATCAAGGCCTGCGCCTTGTTCAAGCCCGCAGCCGTGGCCCCCACCATCTGCGGCAGAACCATCCATTCCAGCGTCCAGGCCGCGCCCGAACGCTCGTTCTCATGCACGAGTGCCTGATGCAGCGTGCCGAGCAGGCCTGCATTGAAGCGTGCCAGCGTGACCAGCAGTTCGGCTTGAACGGGATTTGACTTGTGCGGCATGGCGGATGAGCCACCGCCGGAGGCAAGGCGCACCTCGGCCACTTCGTTCTGCGCCATCAGCGCCACATCCTGACCGATCTTGCCGAGAGTTCCCGACAGAAGTGACAGCAACGCCGCGAATTCACCGATACGGTCGCGCTGGGAATGCCAGGACGGCGCAGAGCCGAGACCAAGGCGCTTTGCCATGACATCCGCCACCGCATCGCCACGGCCCTCAAGCTCGCCACGCGTCCCGATGGGACCGCCGAGCTGGAGAACAAGCAGGCGTGGTGCGAGGGATCGCAGAGCCTCTTTGTGACGCTCAAGGGGATGCAGCCACGTATCGACCTTGTCCGCAGCGGTGAACGGCAACGCCTGCTGCATTCGCGTATGCGCCATCAGGCGAACCGAACCGTCGCGCTCTTTAAGCGCATGAAGCGCCTCGCTCAAACGAGCGATTCGCTGTGCGATGATATCGACGACACTCTTGAGGCGCAGGATAAGCGCCGTATCGATGATATCCTGGCTTGTTGCGCCGTAATGAATGGCCTTGGCATGCGGTTCACCGACAGCGGCCCGCAATTGCTTGACGAGTTGCGGAACGACCACGCCATCCTGCGCCAGGCCTTCAGCAAGTTTCGGCCAGTCGGGCGTGAAGCTGCGGCAGACATCCATGATCCGCGTGGCTGCCTCCTTGTCGATCAGACCGGCCTCTCCTTCCGCCTCCGCCAAAGCGGCTTCCGCGCGCAGCATGGCGACGAATTCGGCCTCATCCGAAAACAAGGCCTCCACTTCCGCGTCGCCGACAAGAGCATGGAGCAAGGGATGTGGATGCATCTGCGTTATCTCAAACTGCTTCAAGCGCGATGGCGATGCCCTGGCCGACACCGACGCACATGGTGGCAAGCGCCCGCCTCTTCGTCTTCAGCTTCAGCTCCAATGCCGCCGTGCCGGTAATGCGCGCCCCCGACATGCCGAGCGGATGGCCGAGCGCGATCGCCCCGCCATTCGGATTCACATGCGCCGCATCCTCCGCGATGCCGAGCTCGCGCAAAACCGCGATGCCCTGGCTGGCAAACGCCTCGTTCAGCTCCACCACATCGAAATCGCTCGGCTTCAGCCCAAGACGCGCGCAGAGCTTCTGCGTTGCCGGGACCGGTCCGATGCCCATGATACGCGGCGGAACGCCTGCTGCTGCTCCGCCCACGACACGCGCAATGGGCTCCAGGCCGTATCGTCGCACCGCATCCTCGGAAGCGATGATGAGAGCCGCCGCGCCATCATTCACGCCCGACGCATTGCCTGCCGTCACCGTGCCGTCCTTGCGGAACGGCGTCGACAGCTTGGACAGCTGCTCCAGCGTAGTGTCGCCGCGCGGATGCTCGTCCTTGTCCACGATCACCGGATCGCCCTTGCGGCGCGGGATGGTCACGGGAACGATCTCCTGCGCGAAACGCCCGTTCTCCTGCGCGGCAGCGGCCTTCTGTTGCGAGCGCAGGGCAAACGCGTCCTGATCCTGACGCGACACGCGATAATCCTCGGCCACGTTCTCGCCCGTCTCGGGCATGGAATCGACGCCGTATTGTTGCTTCATCAGCGGATTGATGAAGCGCCAGCCGATGGTGGTGTCATGGATCTCGGCGGCACGGGAGAAGGCAGTTTCGGCCTTGGGCATCACAAAAGGCGCACGCGACATGGATTCGACGCCGCCCGCGATCATCAGTTCGGCCTCGCCAGCCTTGATGGCACGCGCCGCCGTGATCACCGCATCCATGCCGGAGCCGCAGAGGCGGTTGATGGTTGTGCCGGGCACGGAACCGGGAAGCCCCGCCAGCAGCAGGGCCATGCGGGCGACGTTGCGGTTGTCCTCGCCCGCCTGGTTGGCGCAGCCGAAGATCACATCGTCGACAGCTTCGAAATCAACCTTCGAGTGACGCTCCATTAGCGCCTTCAACGGCACGGCGCCGAGATCGTCCGTGCGCACGCTGGACAGGGTGCCGCCGTAGCGGCCGATGGGCGTGCGCACATAGGCGCAGATGTAAGCCTCACGCATATCACAGCTCCGGAACGATCAGGTCAGCCACGGGACCCTTGGTAAACAACTCGGCGCCGGTCTGAGCTTGCAGCGCCTCAAGCGACAATGCGGGCAGCTTCTCGCGCAGCACAAAATGGCCGCCCTCGATGTCGATCACCGCGAGGCTTGTATAGACACGCGTCACGCAGCCGACGCCGGTCAACGGGAGGGTGCAGCTTTTCACCAGCTTGGGCTTGCCGTCCTTCGTGACGTGATCGGTAATCACCGCCACTCGCTTGGCGCCGTGGACAAGGTCCATCGCCCCGCCGACGGCCGGAACCCCTTTAGGTCCGGTGCTCCAGTTCGCCAGATCGCCATTCTCGGCCACCTGATAGGCGCCGAGGATCGCAACATCCAAATGCCCGCCCCGCACCATGGCGAAGCTGTCGGCATGATGGAAGAAGGCGGCGCCCGGATTGAGCGTGACGGCCTTCTTTCCGGCGTTGATCAGATCCCAATCCTCGCTCCCCTCCGCGGGAGATTCACCGAAATTCAAAATGCCGTTCTCGGTATGAAAGATGGCCTGCCGACCGGGAGGCTGATACTGGGCCACCATTTCCGGGAAACCGATGCCAAGGTTGACATAGGCGCCATCCTGAATGTCCTGCGCGGCACGCCAGGCGATCTGTGCGTTGGAAAGCTTGAGAGTCATGGATGATGCGCTCCAGCGCGGTTCAGGACTTCTTCCTGTTGAGGATCGAACACCTCGACGAGGCCCTGCACGAAGATTCCGGGGGTCACCACATGCTCGGGATCGATGCTGCCCGGCTCCACGATGCGCGTGACCTGCACGATCGTGGTCGCGGCCGCCATGCACATCAGCGGATTGAAGTTCCGTGCGGCCTTGTTGTAGGTCAGGTTACCCTGCCGATCCCCCAGATGCGCCTTCACCAGCGCAAAATCGGCCTTGAGCCAGCGCTCCTGCACGTAGGGCCGTCCCTCGAATTCTGCGATCACCTTACCTTTAGCGAGATCGGTGCCATAAGCAGTCGGCGTGTAGAAGGCCGGAATGCCCGCCCCGCCCGCGCGGATGCGTTCGGCCAGCGTGCCTTGCGGAACCAGTTCCAGCTCGATTTCTCCGGCCAGATACTTCTCGGTGAAGACACGGGGATCGGCCGAGCGCGGAAAAGAGCAGATCAGTTTTTGCACCATTCCGTGTTCGATCAATGCTGCAAGCCCGACATGGCCGTTGCCTGCGTTGTTGTTCACCACAGTCAGGTTTCTTGGACTGCCGGTCTCGCGGAACCGGTCGATCAGCGCATGGATCAGCTCGATCGGGGAGCCCGAACCACCGAAGCCGCCGATCATCACCGTTGCGCCATCACCGATTTCCGCAACGGCCTCGGCCAGAGTGCTGATTGTCTTATCCATTCGAGGCTCCTCCCGCTTCCGGAACCGACGCTTTCTCTCGAAAGGTCGCCCGCCTTGCGGGGTTCAAATATCGAAAAACACAGTTTCCTTCTCACCCTGCAGATGGATGTCGAAGGTATAGGTGGGCATGCCGTTCTCCTCGCTGCGCGAAGCGATGAGGGTCGGCACCCTCACCTTGTGCTCGATGCGCGCGAGCACGGGGCATTCCCCGTTGGCCTTTTCCTCGTCGCCGAAATACATGCGGGTATGAAGGCCAATATTGATGCCCCGCGCCACGATCCAGAACGTGATGTGCGGCGCCATGAGGCGACTTTCCTTGTAAGGAACGCGGCCCGGCTTGATCGTCTCGAACTTGTATTCGCCCGTCGTTCCGTCCGTCGGCTGCCGCCCCCAGCCTGTAAAATGCGGATCGGCTTTTCCGCGTTTTTCCTGCGGGCTGTTGTAGAGGCCTTGCGCATCCGCCTGCCATATCTCGACCAGCGCATCTTTCAGCGGCGTTCCGCTGCCGTCGAAGATGCGGCCTTTCACGATGATGCGCTCGCCCTTGGTCTCGGGCGCAACGAGAACGAGGCCGAGATCCTCGTTCCACACGCCCGTGATCTCGACCCAGTTCGGCGTCGCGCCGATATGGACATAAGGTCCTGCCGTCTGCGAGGGAGTTTCCTTCAACCTGTCGAGTTTCTGGACCATCAGTTCCCCTCCATACGGTTTTCGAACATGGTCGAGCGGCGGCCGCGCAGCACGATGTCGAACTTGTAGGCGAGAGCATCCATCGGCAGCGTGTTCTCGCGGTCGAGCGCTGCGATCAGCCGCTCGATGGCCTGCTTGTCGGGAATGGTCGAGACGATGGGACATTGCCAGATCATCGGATCGCCCTCGAAATAGAGCTGCGAGATCAGGCGCTGCGCGAAGGCATGGCCGAAGACCGAGAAATGGATATGCGCGGGTCGCCAGTCGTTGACGCCGTTCGGCCAAGGGTAAGCGCCGGGCTTGATGGTGCGGATCCAGTAACGCCCTTCTTCGTCCGTGATCACGCGTCCGCAGCCGCCGAAATTTGGATCGAGCGGGGCAAGATAGGTTTCCTTCTTGTGCCGGTAACGCCCGCCCGCATTCGCCTGCCAGAATTCCACGAGCGCACCGGGCACGGGACGCGCGTTCTCATCGAGCACGCGGCCATAGACGATGATGCGCTGGCCGATGGCATCGCCCGTCTTGGCGAAGTTGCGGATCAGGTCGTTGTCGAGCGGCCCGAGCTTGTCGTGCCCGAAGACAGGTCCCGTCAGTTCGGAGATCGTGTTCTCGAGCGAGAGCAGCGGATATTGCGGGGAACGCAGGATGGAGGTCTTGTATTGCGGCGTGAAGGCCGGCGGATGCCAGCTTCTGTCCCGCTGATAGAATGATCCTTGATCCGACATGGCTGCCTCCCTGCAGAACGCCGTTGTTATTGCGCCTCGGCCTTGTCCATTTCCTCAAAGGTCTTCTTCACAATCTTGAAGGCGTGATTGGCCGCAGGCACGCCCGCATAGACCGCCACGTGCAGAAGAGCCTCGCGAATGTCGTCCTTCGTCGCGCCGGTATTGCGCGTGGCGCGCACATGCATGGCGACCTCTTCGTCCTGCCCCAGAGCCGCGAGGAGCGCGATGGTGACGATGGAGCGCTCGCGCTTGGAAAAATGCGGGCGCGCCCACACCGAGCCCCAGGCGCCTTCGGTGATGAAGGTCTGGAAATCGGCATCGAACTCCGTCATCTGCGCGCTGGCGCGATCCACATGTGCATCGCCGAGAACCTGACGGCGGACCGCCATACCGGCCTTGTAGCGTTCGCTTTGATCAGACAAGGCCAGCCTCCTGAAGATGGGATTGAATGAGCTGCGTGAGAGCCGCAGGCTTCTCGATGCAAGGAATGTGCCCACAGCCATCGATCAGTTTGAAGCGGGCGCCCGGAATGAGATTGGCCGTGCCCTGCACTACATCGGCAGGCGTGGAGCCATCCTGATTGCCCGCTACGCAGAGGGTCGGCACCGCGATATTTCCGGCATCCGATGTGAGGTCCGCATCGCGGATGGCGGCGCAGGTTCCGGCGTAGCCGTGAGCGGGCATGCGCACCAGCATGTTGCGCCATCCTGCCAGTTCGTCCTTGCGGGCCTCGTGAAAGGCCGGCGTGAACCAGCGCTGCAGAACGCTCTCAACGATGGGTTCGATTCCGCTCTGCTCCACGGCACCGATGCGCTGAGTCCAGAGTTCCGGCGTGCCGATCTTCGCCGCCGTGCAGCAGAGCACGAGAGCCTTGACGCGTTGGGGGGCTATGATTGCGGCGCGCTGCGCGATCATGCCGCCGACGGACAAGCCGATGAGAGCGGCGCTCGCGATCTTCAGATGATCGAGAAGTGCGAAGAGGTCATCCGCATGATCGTCGATGCTATAGGGCGCAGGCGGCGCATCGGAGAGACCGTGCCCGCGCTTGTCATAGAGCACGACGCGGAAACGGTCGGCGAAGTGAGGCGCGACATCCTGCCAGATGCGAAAATCGCTGCCGAGCGAGTTGTTGAAGACGAGCGCAGGCGCATCAGGCCGCCCGATGACCTGGTGATGCAGAACGACGCCATTTACCCGTACGAATGCCATGTCCACCCTCAATGCAACGAGCCGACGCCGATGTAATGCTCGATCAGGCCGCTCTCGCTCCTCAAAGTCTCGCTCGCGCCCTGCCAAACGATGCGGCCTCTTTCCAAAATCAGAACGGTCTCGGCAAAGTCGAGCGCGCTCTCGAGACGCTGCTCGACCAGCAGCACCGTCATCTCTCCGCTGGAGGCCAGGCGCGTGAAGGCCGTCATCAACTCCTCGCAGATCACGGGAGCGAGGCCTTCAAGCGGCTCGTCGAGAAGCAGGACAGACGGTTTCCCTAAGATCGTGCGCGCCGTGGAAAGCATCTGCTGCTCGCCGCCGGACAATTGCCAGCCGAGATTGTTGCGGCGCTCGTAGAGACGCGGAAACATGTCGTAGGCTTCCTGGATGACGCTGCGTGGGCGATCCTTGATGCCGACGATGAGATTTTCCTCCACGCTCAGCGAACGGAAAATGTCTCGCGTCTGCGGCACGAGGCCGACACCCTGGCGGGCGCGCTCCGAACTCTTCAGGGATGAGAGATCCTTGCCGCCGACGAGGATCTCGCCGCCATAGCGCCGGTTCATGCCCATCAACGTCGAGAGCAACGTGGTCTTGCCCATGCCGTTGCGGCCGAGGATCGAAAGGCGCGCGCCGGACGGTACGGAGAAGGACACATCCTCCAGCACCACTGTCGGGCCATAGCCCGCGCTCAAGTTGCGCACTTCAAGCGACGCTGCGGGCATGAGCGTAATTCCCCAAATAGGCTTCGCGGACTTTTGGATCGGCTGCGACTTCCGACGGCGCTCCCTCGAAAATGATCTCGCCCGCCGCCAGCACCACCACGCGCTTGGCGAAGCGGAAGACAAGGTCCATGTCGTGCTCGATCATCAGAACCGCGAGGCTCGACGGCAGACGTTCCAGCGCCTGCTCGATGCGCGGTGTATCGACGGAGGGCACGCCTGCGGCGGGCTCGTCCAGCAGCAGCACTTTCGGCTTCAAAGCAAGCGCGATGGCGATTTCGAGAAGACGTTGCTGGCCATAGGCGATCTGGCCGACCTTGCGGCGGGCGACTTCCAACAGGCCCAACGCGCCGAGAATATCGTGCACCTCGTCTGCCACGCCGGAATTGCCGCGAAAACGACTCAGGATGCGCGAAGCCTTTCCCTCGCGCTGCAGCACTGTGAGGGTGACATGTTCCTCGGGCGTCAGCTCGGAGAAAAGTCGCGTCACCTGGAAGGTGCGCACCAGCCCTTTGCGTACACGCCGCACGGCTCCAAGCTGCGTGACATCCTCACCGCCGAGGATCACGCGTCCCGCGCCGGGCTTGAGCTGGCCCGTGACCAGATTGACGAAGGTCGTTTTGCCCGCACCATTCGGGCCGATGAGCGCCAGACGCTCGCCTGCAGCCATGGAGAGAGAAATGTCGCGGCTGACCGCCAGACCGCCGAATGACTTGGAGAGGTTCTCGACGCGGAAGAGATCGCTCATGCCTTCTCTCCCCTGACCTTCTCGACAAGGCTGCTCAAGCCTCCGGGCGCTGCCAGCACCACGGCGATCAGCAACGCGCCGACCATCGTCATCCAATGGAACGGGTTGATGGACGAGACCACATGCTCGAAGCCCATGAAGATCACGGTGCCGATGAGCGCGCCGTAAAGCGTGCCAAGGCCGCCGAGCACCAGCATCACGAGCGCATTGGCGGAGAGCTCGAAGCTGACGCTGTCGAGGCCGACAACCTGCGTGGAGATGGCAGCCAGCGCGCCGCCCATGCCCGCCACCGCGCCGGAGATCACGAACATCTTCAGAAGAACGGGGAAGACGAAGGCACCCATGGCGCGGATGCGCAACGGATCCTGCTTGATGCCACGGCAGAGCATGCCGAAAGGCGACGAGACGACGAACTTGAGCGCGATGAAGACGAGAAGCAGCAGGGCAAGGCCCATGAGATAGGCCGTCTTGCCCCACAGATCGAACTCGAAGATGCCGAAGAGCGGACTTATCATCAATCCGGCGAGGCCATCGCTGCCGCCCGTGATGGAGGATGCCTTGTTCGCAGCCTCATGGAAGAGCTGCACGATGGCGATGGAGAGAACGAGCTGTGCGAGGCCATGCGCGCGCAGCATAATGGTGCCCATCAGAAGGCCCGCAACAGCACCCGCAGTGCCGCCGATGGCGATCAGCGTCATCGGTTCCGTGACACCGTTTACGCAGGCGATGCCTGCCGCATAAGCGCCCGCGCCGAACAGAGCCGCTTGGCCGAGCGTGGCCACGCCGCAATAGCCGACGATGAGATCGATCGACAGCACGAGAAGAGCAACCGCGATGATCCGCGTGAGCAGCGCGAGGTTGTCCGGAAAGAGCCAGTAGCCGACCGCTCCCGCGATGACGATGGCGAGAATACCGATCACGTCGCGCAGCCAAGGGCGTCTTACCGAGTGGACCTTCGTTACAGCTCCGGTCTGAACCAATGTCTGCATCTTACTGCGCCCTTCCGAAGAAACCGCGGGGGAACAGGCAGACGATGAGGATCACCGCCGCGTAGAAGAAAAAGTTGCCGAAATCGGGCATGAGATAACGCCCCGTCGTATCCACCAGCCCGAGCACAAGACATGCGATCACCGCGCCGAGGATGGAGCCCGCGCCGCCGACCGAGACGACAACGAGGAACATCACCATGTAGCGCAGGGCATAATAGGGCTCGATGGGCAGGAACTCCGCGCCGACCACGCCGCCGAGAGCCGCAAGGCCGATGGCGATGGCGAAGCTGATGGCGTAGACCACCTGCGTGCGCACGCCGAGCGCATCGCTCATGGCCGCGTTGTCGACGGTCGCGCGCAGTTTGATGCCGAAACTCGTGCGCTCGATGAGATACCACAACCCGCCCGCGACCACCGCGCCGCAGGCGATCACGAAGAGACGATGCGCGGCGATTGTGCGAAAGCCCAAATCAACGGGCTGGCTCAGAGCCTGAGGCAGCGGAATGGTCTTCAGCGTCGGGCCGAAGAAGTAATTGGTGATGCCGATCACGCAGAAGGTGATGCCGATGGTCATCAGCACCTGGGTCAGTTCGGGGCTGCCATAGATGCGGCGATACAGGAACCGCTCCAGCGGGATGGAGATGACGATGGTGCCGATGATGGCGAGAAAGATCGCAACCGCATAGCCGAGGCCGAGATCGCGCGCGGCATAGGAGGCAATGTAGCCCGCGATCATCGCGAAGGCGCCATGGGCGAGATTGACCACCCGCATCAGTCCCATCGTCAGCGACAGACCGATGCAGATGATGAACAGCACCATGCCGAAGGCCAGGGCGTCGATGCCTATGCTGAAGATCGTCTGCATCACAAGGTTCCGCTCGCGCGCTTGGTAGGCTCGAAAAGGAAAGACGATGAGCGCAACCGGACGATGGTTGCGCTCATCCAGAATCCGGTCGCCTTACTGCGTGGCGAGACCGGGATCCTTCTGGTTCGGGAAGGTCTGCACTTCCTTGTTGATCAGCTTGCCGTCCGAACCCTTGGCAACCTCGCGCAGATAGATGTTCTGCGTGATGTGGCGCGTATCGGGTTCGATACGCACAGGTCCGCGCGGGCTTGTCCAGGACAGGCCCTTCACCGCGTCAACGGCCTTCTGCGCGTCCTGCTTGCCGTCGGTGGCTTCGATCATCTTGTAGATGACATGCATGCCGTCATAGGCGCCGACAGACGGGAACGAGAGCTGGTCCGCACCGCCGATAGCCTTGGTGGCGGCCTCCACGAACTTCTTGTTCTCCGGGCTGTCATGCGACACAGCGTAGTGGAAGCTTGTCTTCAGGCCTTCCGCCGCCTCGCCGAGCGCGGGCAGATCGGATTCCTGTGTGAGATCGCCCGGCGCATAGAACTTGATGCCGGCCTTCTTCAACCCCGTCTCGTTATACGCCTTCGTGAAGCCGAGAGTCGGCGGGCCGGAGGGCAGGAACGCGAAGAGACCGCCTGCGCCTGAATCGCGCACGCGCTGCATGATCGGGCTGAAATCGGTGGTGTTCATCGGCATGCGGATGGCTTCCACCACCTGCCCGCCGGCTGCTTCGAACGCCTTCTTGAACGCGTTCTCCGCATCCACGCCGGGGCCGTAATCGCTGACAATGGTGATGGCCTTCTTCACACCCTCATCGATGGCGACCTTGCCGAGAGGCGTCGTCGTCTGCGCGGTGGTGAACGAGGTGCGCACCACCAGCGGCGAGGTGTTCATGATGGCGGAAGTCGCCGCGTTGAAGATGACGAGCGGGGTGTTGGCTTGGGCGAGCAGCGGCGTGATCGCCATCGCATCCGGCGTGAAATAGACGCCGCCGAGATACTGCACCTTCTCCTTCACCACGAGTTCCTGCGCGAGCGCGCGGGACTGCGCGGGGTTCGCTGCCGGAAGGTCGCGATAGATGACCTCGATAGTGTGGCCCTTCGCGGTCTTGCCGTTGAGCGCCATGTAGGCTTCCACGCCCGCCTGGAAATTCTTGCCCTGCAGGGCGAACGGACCCGAGAACGGGCCGATGATGCCGACCTTGATGGTGTCGGCCTGTGCCGAGACGGAGCCTATCAGCAACGCACCGATGGCTGCGCCGAGAATTCTCTTGCCTGCTGTCATCCTCGTTTCCTTCCCTCCGAGTCGCCGTGTCTCTTTATGCCGGACCGGGATCTCACTGTTTGCACGGCAACCATCTTGTGCGCATTGCGAACATTGATTACCATATCGAACATCAAGGACGATTCAGGGGTGTTGTGTCAAGACGCCTTGAGTCGAAGACCGCACTCTTTGGAGAGCATCATGCAGGCCGAGGGCGCCGACAATCAGGGCAGTGAGGACCGCGATTTCGTCGCGAGTCTCGAGAAGGGCCTTCTGGTTATCGAAGCCTTCGATGCCAGCCGCCCTCGCCTGACCCTGTCGGACGTCGCCAAGATCACAGGCATCACCCGCGCGGCGGCACGGCGGTATCTGCGCACCCTCACCCGTCTCAACTATGCCGATTTCGACGGGCGCCATTTCTCCTTGAGCCCGCGCATTCTCAGGCTCGGCTATGCCTATCTCTCCTCCACCGCCCTGCCGACGCGCCTTCAGCCCTTCCTGGAGCGGATCTCGGAGGAAACGGGCGAATCGAGTTCGGCCGCGGTGCTGGATGGGGATGATATCGTCTACATCGCCCGTTCCGCCACGCGCCGCATCATGTCCATCGGCTTAGGCGTCGGCAGTCGCCTGCCCGCCTATTGCACCTCCCTGGGGCGAGCGATCCTGGCCTACCAGCCTCCCGATACGGTCGAGGCCTATCTCCAGCGCGTGCGCCTGGAGCCCCGGACGCCGAAGACCATCACGGACAAGGATGCGTTTCGCGCCGTGCTGGAAGCAACGCGCCAGCAGGGCTACGCCATCGTCAACGAGGAGCTGGAATTCGGCCTGCGCTCCATCGCGGTGCCGCTGGTGCTGAAGAATGGCCAGGTCACCATCGCCCTCAACATCAGCGCCCAGGCGGCCCGCGTGCCCGCTTCCGAGATGGAGGAGCGCTTCCTGCCCGCCCTGCAATCCGCCGGAGAGGCCCTGCGCTATACGTTGTAAGGTTCTCAAGCCTAAGCTTGATTGATCGAAACGCCACGATGCGCGTTAGCAGATGATCAAGCCATGAAGGACACACCAATGGTGACCCTGGAAATTGCCGGCAAGGCGGTTGCCGTAACCAATGCCCAACAGGATCAGGCCCAGGATCTCTTTTTGAGCGAGAGCTTTAAAGATGACCTGAAGTCGTTTAAGAGCGAGGGCCGCTTCCTGTGGGACGGCTCAGCTGCCTTGACAACCAGACCGGCATCCGAGGGTGAAATCGATGCCTTCTACGAGGTTCTGGACGAAGAGGACGAGGACGAGATCGAAGACGACGACGATTCAGGCGATATCAATATCGATGTCGTGTTCCTGGTATCCATCGACGAAATAGACGACGGCGCTGCCTCTGGCTGATCACATTTATCGAAGTCGCGACAGACTTCCTCCAACTGGTTCAGCCCTGTTTCATGCCCTTTCCTAAATCCAATCCCAGCCTCGATCGCGCTCTCGCCGACAAAGGCTATAACGACCCCACTCCGGTCCAGGCCGCCGTTCTCGACGAAGACGCCCTCGACCGTGACCTTCTCGTCTCCGCTCAGACCGGCTCCGGCAAGACGGTGGCCTATGGCCTCGCCATGGCCTCGACCCTTCTCGGCGATGCGGAACGCTTCGGCGCGCCGCGCGAGCCGCTGGCGCTGATCATCGCGCCGACCCGCGAGCTGGCGCTGCAGGTGAACCGCGAGCTGATCTGGCTCTACGGCCCTGCCGGCGCGCGCGTCGTTTCCTGCGTCGGCGGCATGGATGTGCGCCGCGAGCAGCGCGCGCTCGAAGACGGCTGCCACATCGTCGTCGGCACGCCGGGCCGTTTGCGCGACCACCTGGAGCGCGGACGCCTCGACACCTCGAAGATGAAGGTGGTTGTGCTCGACGAAGCCGACGAGATGCTCGATCTCGGCTTCCGCGAGGATCTCGAATTCATTCTCGATGCGACGCCGGAAGAGCGCCGCACGCTGCTCTTCTCCGCAACCCTGCCGAAGAACATCGTCGCTCTTGCGCGCCGCTATCAGCGCGATGCTCACCGCATCGACACGCTGGTCGAGAACCAGTCGCATGGCGACATCGAATATCGCGCCGTCCGCTGCGCGCCGAACGAGGTCGAGCTCGCGACGGTCAACCTGCTGCGCTTCTATGAGAGCCGCGCTACGATGGTGTTCTGCCATACGCGTGAGGCGGTGCGTCATCTGCATGCGAGCCTTGTCGAACGCGGCTTCGCGGCGGTCGCCCTCTCCGGCGAACTCAGCCAGAGCGAGCGCAGCCATGCGCTGCAGGCTTTGCGCGACGGACGCGCCCGCGTGTGCGTTGCCACCGACGTCGCTGCACGCGGCATCGACCTGCCTGATCTCGGCCTCGTCATTCACTTCGATCTGTCGAACGATCACGAAACGCTTCTGCACCGCAGCGGCCGCACGGGACGCGCGGGCCGCAAGGGCGTGTGCGTGATGCTCGTGCCCTATACGCGCCGCCGCAAAGCCGAGCGCCTGATCGATCAGGCCGGCATCGACGTGACGTGGGACGGGCCGCCGTCAGCAGACGACATTCGCAAGCTCGACCGCGAGCGGTTCATGCAGGACCCGATCTTCTCCGAGGAAAGCACGGAAGAAGATATCGCCACGGCGCGCGTGCTGCTTGAGCAGAAATCCGCCGAGGACATCGCCAACGCGCTGGCGCGCTTCCACCGCTCGCGCCTGCCCGCCCCCGAAGAAGTCTTTGATCCGGGCGAGAGCCGCCCGACGCGGGAGCGCAAGGACAAGCGCGAACGCCAGGACGAGCGCGCCAGTGGCGGCAAGAGCTGGGGTCGCGGTTCGTCGGAGGATGGTGCTTACGGCTCGTCGGAAGACATGGTGTGGTTCCGCATGAGCGTCGGACGCCGCAACAATGCGGATCCGCGTTGGCTGCTGCCGATCATCTGCCGTCTCGGCCATGTGACGAAAAAGGAGATCGGTTCGATCAAGATTTTCGACCGCGAGTCGAAATTCCAGATCGCGCAATCCCACGCGCCGAAATTCGCAGCCGCCGTGCGCAAGGCCAATGACGAAGACATCCGCATCGAGCCGGCGGATGCGCCGCATAGTGGTGGCGGCAAGTCCTTCGACAAGCCTGCGGGCGGAAAATCCTTTGGCGGGAAATCGTCGGGCGCGAAATCCTGGGACGGGCCCAAGAGCAAGGGCCCCAAGGAAAAGGGTGAGTTTGGGGAGCGCAAGTCTTTCAAGGACAAGCCCTTCAAGGAGAAGCCTTTCAAGGACAAGGGCGAGTTCTCCGAACGCAAAGGCCCGAAGGGAAAGGGCGAGTTCTCGGAGCGCAAAGGCCCACGTGACGACAAGCGCGCTTATGACGACAAGCCGCCTCGCGCCCATAAGGGGCCCAAGGATCACAAGGGCCCTAAGGATAAGAAGCGCGCCAACGACAAGCGCCGCTGAGGAAGTGTTCAGGCCGGAGCGGAAACGTTCCGGCCTTACATTTGTGACCTATGAAAACCTCAAGAACAGCTAAGCTGAAAGCAGGGCGAATACGCTCCCATCTATAGTAACATAATCCACTCTCTAGCTGGAGAGCAGACAAGGTTCGACGGATTCGCTAAGTTCTTCTCAACAACGAACGTAGGGGCAGAACAATGAAACCTGACATGGACCTGATCGGCGCGCTCACCAGCTTCTCCGTCGGCACGCTCGACGGCCGCGACGCGATGATGGTGATCGAGATGGCATCGACGCCGGAGGAGTATGAGAGCGGCGTGCGCCGGCAGCTGCCGGTGGCGATGACGCCGGAGCATGCGCGCGAGCTGGGCGAAGCGCTGCTCTTGGCCGCCAAGGCCGCGCTCATGGGCGATACTCCCTCATACGTTCTCAATTAAGAGCAGGTATGTATTCCGGCCAATTATCGGCGGAATACAAGCTTTTGACGATTTATTGCACCGCACCATAAATTTTTGCATTGCAACGTATTGCTGCTTCCGGTGTTATCCATCTCTCAATTGCCGAAGATGGATAACACCAATGCAGCGCTTAGGGACCATGATCCACCAGTTGGCCCGCTACCGGAACCAATGGGAAGGATTGATGAAAGCCTCGGCTGCGGATGCAGCCTCTCAGGGGCCCTCCCCGACGGCTCCGAGCCGCCTCACTGAGGTGCGCGAGTTCGGCACCAATCCCGGCAATCTGCGCATGTTCACCTATGCGCCGCAGGAACTCTCCGCCTCGCCCGCTCTCGTCGTGGTTCTTCACGGCTGCACGCAAAATGCCGCGGGCTACGATTACGGCTCCGGTTGGTCGGTCCTGGCGGAGCGCTACGGCTTCGTCGCGCTCTTCCCCGAGCAGCAGGAAGCCAACAACCCCAAGCGCTGCTTCAACTGGTTCCAACCCGCCGATACCGAACGTGGCGCGGGTGAGGCCGCTTCGATCCGCGAGATGGTGGAACGCGCCGCCCGCGACCACGGCATCGACCGCTCCAGGATTTTCGTAACAGGCCTGTCGGCGGGCGGCGCCATGACAGCGACCATGCTGGCCACCTATCCGGAAGTCTTCGCAGGCGGCGCGATCATTGCGGGCCTGCCCTATCGCTGCGCCACGAGCGTGCCGCAAGCCTTCGAGTGCATGTTCCAGGGACAGTCACGCCCCTCGCGGGAATGGGGCGATCTCGTTCGCCGCGCTTCATCACATCGCGGCCCCTGGCCGAAAGTTTCCGTCTGGCACGGCAGCGCTGATGCCACCGTGAAGCCGCTCAATGCGGGCGAGATCATCAAGCAATGGACGAATGTTCACGGTTTGCCTCCCCTTCCGAGTCGCAGTGAAACGGTGGACGGTTACCCGCGCCGCATCTGGACGAACGATGCCGGTGAGGATGTGATCGAGGAATATGTCATCACGGGCATGGCGCATGGAACGCCGCTCGCGACAGGCGATGGCGACAACCATTACGGCGTCGCAGGCCCGTTCCTGTTGGAGGTCGGAATTTCCTCGAGCTACCACATCGCGCAATTCTGGGGCCTCACGACAGATGCTGCACCACGTCGGCAGCCACGCGAGACACCACAGGCCATGCTGCGCGAGGAGCCTGCACAGGCTCATCCGAAGCAAAGCGAGGAGCGCGCGGAGCCGGTGTCGTCTTCCATTCCGGATGTGGGCAGCGTGATCACACGCGCCTTGAAGGCGGCGGGCCTCATGCGCTGAGGCTTGGCGCGCCTCGTCAGCGACTTCTCAGGGATCGCTTTCCGCGCCAGGATCCTCGCCTTCCTTCTTCTTTTCACCGGTTGCGCAATTCATACGCGACACAGCGGGGATGATATTCGAAGAGAAGCTCTCATTGCCCGCGACCTCGCGCATGATCTTCGTGCGGATCACCATGGCGAATTGCTCGGCATCGTGAAGGGGCATCACGAAAGAGCCCGCGCCGCCAATGACGCATTCGCGATAATAGGTATCGAGCCCCTCCATCTCCGAATTGCCTCCGGTACGCGCGAACATGATGGGCAGGCCATTGATGATGATACCCTCGGCAACCGCCTCGTCCCGCGCGAAAACGACCCTGCGCCCGTCATTGCTGGGACCATCGCCGGAGATGTCGATGACGCGCCTTGCCGAGATGCGACCGAGTTCCGAGAAAAGACCGCGGCTGAAATCGATGACGCCGGAGATCGACGTCATGCCGGCCTGGCGGATGGGTTTGCTGGCGAGATGGGCGGCAAAGGCTTTCGCCTTGTCGGGACCGTCGATGACCATCCATGGAACGAGCACAACCTGATCCTTGACGCCCGACCACTCGACATAGGTCACCGCGATGCGCCCTGTCGCACCGTTTCGAATGGCCTCATGCACCAGGGAGGAGCGGAAGGCCTCGACGAAGCCGGCCCGTTGCAATCCCTGCTCGTCGGCCTCCATGGATGACGACACGTCCACCGCGATCACGAGGGCGACATCAAGCTGAGGATCGGCGAACGCTGTCCCCCTGATCAAAAAACAGAAGGCCAAGACAAGGCACGCAAGACAACACCGGAAAAGACGAAGCATGACGACCTCCGCCCCCTGCGCCCAGCGGATAGGGTCCAGCACCCCTCTCTCAACGTCTCAAGCTGCACTTTGATACGCTTGGACCACGAATAAAGATCGGCGCCTTTCCCCATGCAGGCAGAAGGCGTCGCCTGAACTCGCTCAAGCGTAAGCTTCAAAGAGGACCATGGCCTTTGAAAGGCAGCAGCGATCTTGTCCGCCCTTAAGCGGCGAAAGCGGATTTCTTGAGAGGACTGCCATAGACGGGAAGGCCGCTCTCATCCATCGGCGCATCGATGGTGCAAACGACGCCGCCCGGCGCGAAGTCGATCATGACATGGCCCTGAAGATCGGAAGCAAGGCTCCGCTCAATCAGTCGCGTTCCGAATCCGCGTCGCTGAGGCGGCCTGACCGGCGCGCCACCCTTCTCCTCCCAGCGCAGATGCAGGCGGGCGGGTTGGGATGTCTCGTCGAGGGACCAGATGATGGCGACCTGTCCCGATCCATTGGCAAGCGCTCCATGCTTCGCGGCATTGGTCGCCAGTTCCTGCAAGGCCATGGAGAGAGCAAGCGCCATGCGTGGCGACAAACGCACCTCCGGCCCCTCGCCGCTCACACGCGTTTCACCTAGCCCGCGATAGGGCTCGATGGATTGAGCAACGATTTCGCGCAAGGAAGCGCCTTCCCAGTTCTCGCGCGTCAGAACGTCATGCGCACGCGACAGCGCGAACAAGCGCGCCTCGAACGCCATGCGCGCCTCCTGGGAAGCGCCTGCATTGCGCAGGGTCTGGGCGGCGATGGATTGAACAGTCGCCAGAGTGTTCTTCACGCGATGGTTCAATTCATGGATGAGCAACTCGCGATGCTCCTCCGCATTCTTGCGGTCGGACACATTGCGGAAATAGGTCGACAGGCCGCCGTCGGCCGTGGGGAAGATGCTGATCTCCAGCCATTGCTGAGTGAGCGGCGAGATGGTTTCCAGGCGCATGGGAACCCGACTCTCCATCGCAAGGATGTGCGCCTTGTGGATCTCGCTGCCGGCCATGTCGGGAAATTCATCCCAGAAGACCTTGCCCATCAGGTCTTCGCGCTTCCGGCCCCACAACTCTTCCGTTTTCTGGTTGATGTAGGTGAAGCGCCAATCCTTGCCGACCGCATAAAAAGCGTCGTTGATGCTCTCCAGGATATCGCGCATGCGCTCTTCGCTTTCGCGCAGGGCAGTCTCGACGCGCGCACGCTCGACAGCGTCCCATGTCCGCTCGGCCACCTGTCGCACCAGAACTTCTTCGTCCTCGCGCCAATGGCGCGGATCGACCTGATGCACGAGAAGGGCTGCTCCGATACGGCCTCCCTTGATGAGAGGAACCGTGATGCCTGACCTTGCGCCGATGGCGGCATAAGTTGCAGCAATCCCCTCGCCTGCCGTCAGCTGATCGTCGAATGCATCGTGCAAGCAAACCGTGTTGCCGGCCCTTAGCACCTCGACCAGAGGTGCGCCGAAAGACTCGACAGGATAGCGCCCGACGAGGCTCGGAGCCTTCCCGTCGGTCCAATCGCGCTCGACAACGAAGATCTCTCCGTCCGGCGTGTCCTCGATATATCCGTAATTGACGCGCGAGGCATTCATGTGCCGTCCGAGCATTTCGGCCGTGGCAGCCATGACTTCACGCGGATCGTTGATGTAGCGCAGGCGCTGATCGAGCTCGAGCCTGAAGCGCAGATGCTTTTCCGCGCGCTCCTGCGCGACGCTCGCGCCGTAGATCCAGAGCGTGCCCTGCACGCGCCCTTTCTCGTCATGAATGGGAGAGCAGGAGAAACTGTAAGGCACTTCGCCCGAATAGCCCGTGCGGCGCAGGACGAATGTCAAATCGTCGAAGTGGGCTGCCTCGCCTGCGCAGGCCTTGCCGATGATCGCCTCGGCTTCCTGCACGTGCTCCGGCCAGACCTGGGCAAAGGGCTTGCCCAAAGCCGTCGGGTGACGCTGCTCGAGAATGGGGGCATAGCCTTCGTTGTAGAACATGATCCGATCCGCGCCCCACAAGATGAACATGGGTTGGCGGGAGCCGAACATCACGGTGACGAGGGTTCGCAGATATTGAGGCCATGCTTCCGGCGCGCCGATAGGCATTCGGCCCCAGGAATAAGCCTCGGTCACAAGGGGCGCCTTCTCACCGGCGCTGCGGCCGGGAGTCTTTCTGTGGGGCGGAAGGCTCATGCCTCTCCCCAGATCGGACTCCGAGACCAGCTGCTAACAAGCCTCACCCACACAACCGAATGCCCCTATGGTTCGAAATCTCTAAGCCTTGCAGAATGATCGGGAGCGACGCCTCTGCTCCCACCCTCTTCGGATAATCTTTATAACATAATATTACCTTGGGTGAATGTCACGAGAATCTCTTGCGGCATTTAAGATCGATCCAAGGTTTCATCGACTTCCCAAAGTCCCTTCCTCTTTGTCACCTGCAACTATCCGCTCGAGAAAATGCGAGAATAATTTGGCCTCAACCCCTTATTTTCATTCAATTTTGGCGATGTAACACAATCCACTCTCTGGGCGGAGAGCAGACAGGGTTTGCGGGATTCGGTAAATACTTCCCAACAACAAACGTAGGGGCAAAAACAATGAAACCTGACATGGACCTGATCGGCGCTCTCACCAGCTTCTCCGTCGGCACGCTCGATGGCCGCGACGCGATGATGGTGATCGAGATGGCCTCGACGCCGGAGGAGTATGAGAGCGGCGTGCGCCGGCAGCTGCCGGTGGCGATGACGCCGGAGCATGCGCGCGAGCTGGGCGAAGCGCTGCTCTTGGCCGCCAAGGCCGCGCTCATGGGCGCCACTCCCTCATACGCCGTCAACTGAGGCCGTCAGGGCTTCCTCACCGACAGGCGCGATAAGCGCCCATGTCGAAATGAAAGTGATCACGGTGCGCCTCATTATAAGCGGGGCTGAGGACGACATCGAAGATCTCACAGGCGCCATCGCGCAAGGCACGCAAGAAGGCCGCGCGTGGCGCATCTTTTCCATTCCAGTCGCGCTCCAACGTGACTTCTCTCCCATCCGTCAAAACGAAGCCGGCAATGTCGATGGCATTGGCCGTCGCATGCTCGCTGCGCCGCCCGTCGGAACGATGATTGATGTTGCGGCAGGCATAAGTCCCGACATGGACGACGCGCGCCACATCCTGTCCGAGATGCCGGCGCGCCGCAGGGCCGAGGACATGCTCGTCGAACATCGCCCACGCTACGGCGAGCGGGCATGAGGCCGTAAAGCTGCGGCTCAAGGCGCGCGAAGCCTCCCTCACCTCGACCGCATTCTGCAAGGAACAGCCCTCACCTCCCCGGCTTTCCGGAACAGGCCTGAAGGCAACATCAGAATTCGTCAGCACCGCGAGGCATTGCGGGCCGCTCCGCTCGAGTCGCGCGACCTTGATCCGCGTCAGCCAGTTCACCTCATCTGCCACGCGCAGAGGCGTGAAGGGGTTGAGATGATTGGGGACGGCAATCGCGCCGCCCCAGACGAGCCCCGACAGGATGAGAAGCCCGAGCAGGACTGCAAGAGCGAGCCGGCCGACAAGGGTCGGGAGAAGACGCGTCCTGCGTCGTGGTGGGGGCGAAGAATCCTGCACGGCGAGGATGTAGGGCCGGATCGCTCAGGACCAAGCCGAAGACGGAGTTAAGCGAGCAATCCCGCAATCTGGCTCGCCGGCTGAGGCCGTCCCAGGCCGTAGCCCTGCCCCTCGTCGCATCCGGCCTGGCGCAGCGCCTCGATCTGCTCGGGCGTTTCGACACCCTCGGCCATGAGGCGCATATCGAGGCCCCGGCCCAGGGCGATCACGGCCTGCACAATCGCCATCGATCCCGCATCGTTCGGAATGTCGCGAACGAAGGAGCGGTCGATCTTGATCGTGTCGATGCTGAATTCGCGCAGATAGCTCAGCGACGAATATCCTGTTCCGAAATCGTCGAGGGCGAAGCTCACGCCCTTGGACCTCAGAACATCCATCGCGCGACGGACTGCGCCATTTTCCTGAATGAAGATCGTCTCCGTGATCTCGAGAACGAGCCGGTTCGCAGGCAATCCCGTGAGCGTAAGAATTTTCTCGACCGCCTTCGCCAGATCTCCCCGTGCGAACTGAACCGGGGAAACATTGACGGCGACCTTGATCGGTTTGGGCCAGGACGCGGCGTCCTTGCAGGCCTCGATGAGAACCCATTCTCCGAGCGCCTCCATCAAGCCGATTTCCTCCGCGACCGGGATGAATTCGGCAGGAGAGACGAGGCCCCGCTCCGGATGCTGCCAGCGCAGGAGCGCTTCCACGCCAACGAGTGTGCGTGTCTTCAGATCGTATTGCGGCTGATAGGCGACATGGAACTCCTGGCGCGTCATGGCCTCCCAGAGTTCCGTCTCCATTTTCTGGCGCGCGCGCAGGCTTGCCTCGAGCGAAGCCTCGTAGAAGCAATGAACGCCCTTGCCGGTTTTCTTGGCGCGATAGAGCGCGACATCAGCCTTCCTCATGAGAGATTCGGCGTCCTCTCCGGGCTCGATCATCGCGATGCCGATGCTGGCGCCGATGGCGAGGCGGTTACCGTTGATCTCGTAAGGATCGCTCAGCTGCTCGATCAGCCGGCTTGCCAATACATCGAGCTCGTCCTTCAGATGCGGGCCGCGCCAGAGTACGGCGAACTCGTCGCCTCCGAAACGGGCGAGAAGATGAGGAGAAGAGATGATTTCCAGTCCACGGCGCGCGACTGCCTGCAAAAGCTGGTCGCCTGTCGCGTGGCCGAACGTGTCGTTGACGGTCTTGAACCTGTCGAGATCGAAATACAGCACGCAGCCGGAAGGCCGCTCCGCATCGGCGAACTTGGCGGCATCGCGAAGGCTTTCCATGAAATGATTGCGTCCGGAGAGGCCTGTGAGCGTGTCATACCGCGCCTGATATTCCAGGCGCTGCTCGGCCGCACGACGCTCTGTGATATCCCTGAAGCTGACACTCACGGCGAACCTGTCACCGGAAGAAGACGGATCACTTTCCAAAGTTTCTAGCTTGGATGGCGTGATAATGTACTCGATCACCCGCTCCTGATTGCCGTCGACGCGCAGATGCATTTCGCGCGGCGTATGCGCCTGCCATGTGCCCTTCTGGCACTCCGTGATCGCATCCCTCATGGCATTCGCCATCTCGGGCGGCACAAGTTCCTTCGCCGGAAAGCCGATCCAGTTACGGCGTCGGCGCGGCTGAAGAATCTGCGCGGCCGATCGGCTGATGGATTGGACGACGCCCTCGTCATCGACAACGACGATGCCATCGAAACTGTCGGCGACGACCTGATCGAGAATGGTCTTGATATTGGCGCGGTCCCTATTCGCCAGAACGAGAAGAATGCGGCGCAAGTCGATCTCGCGCCCGACCGCAACCACCGCATAGCCAAGCAAGGCCACATGCCAGGCGGATGTATCGACGACCAGCGGCTTCATGACTTGAAGGGCAAGCGCGAGGACTTCGAGGCCTGCAGCGCCGCTCAAGAGAACCAGCAGCACATGGCTCCATCGAAACCGCGCGATGGCCATGGCGAAGGCCGCCAGCATGATAAGGCCGACGATTGTGACCCATTGGCCCGTCATCTGCAGCGCGCGCTTCTGCAGCAGCGCCTCCGCGCCGATCGCCTGCAAAAGCGAGCCGGAGATGAGGCCGTGGCTGGGCACCTGGAAAATGTCACGCAGTTCGATCGCGCTTGCGCCGACGATGACCTTGCGACCTTTGACGTCAGCCTCCTGGGCGCGACCCTGCAGAAGATCGATCACCGAAATGCGCTCGATCCGCTCGGCGGCGATGCTGTAATCGATAACAAACGATCCATCGGCCGCCGCAACGCCGCCATAGAGAGAGCCGATGGAAGGCATTAGCTTTCCGTCGATCACGGCGCCATAGGGATAACGCCGGATCGCACCATCCGAATCCGGTTCCACATTGACCGTTGCGAGCCAGGCATGATCGCGGAAGCGGGTCAAGGGAAGATTGGCGACGATGCTAGTCTCATCTGCGTCGGATGTCGCCTTCTGGTGGAAGGTCGCAAGCGTCACCGAGCTTCGCGCTTCTCGCAGAGCGGCTTCCAAGGCCGCATCGTCGGCTTCGCTGGAACGTGCGCTGAAATCGATATCGAGCGCGATCTCGGATGGATCGAGGCGGTCGATGGCGCGAATGAGATCGGCATGGATCCTGCGCGGCCATGGCCATTGACCGATGGCCGCGATGCTCTTGGCATCGATCTCCACCACCACGATGCTGCCGGTGGGATTGCGGGGCGCCGCAGAAAAACGCAGCTCCGTCAATGCATCGTGCATCGGCTTGAACGCGCCGCTCGCCTGCAGAAGCCCTGCGGCGACAGTGACGATGCAGATGACGAGCGCGTGTCGGAGCACGTGTCCCTCGCAGGTGAGAAGCGTGAGGATCGGTATCAGCGACAGCTGAAGGATGTCGCTGAATGTAATGCGAGGCTAGCGGTCACGTCCTTTTCCGCCACCGCCACCGCCGCCTTTGCCGCCGTCGGAACCGCCATTGCCGCCTTTGCCACCACCGTTGCCATTGCCGTCGGAGCCGCCCTTACCGCCGCCGTTGCCACCAGAGCCGCCGTCGCTTCCCTTGCCGCCACCATTGCCGCCGGAACCGCCATTGCCGCCCTTGCCGTCAGAGCCGCTATTGCCGCCTTTGCCACCACCGTTGCCACCGGAATTGCCGCCGCCATTGTTTCCACTGGAGCCGCCATTACCGCTGTTGCCGCCCTTGCCACCGCCGTTGTCACCGGAAGAGCCGCCGCCACCTTTGCCGCCGGAGCCGCCGCCATTACCGTTATTGCCGCTGCCGCCGGAAGAACCGCCCTTACCGCCACCGGCATCGCCGGAAGAGTTGCCGCCTTTACCGCCGCCCGCGCTGCCGCTGCTGCCTGCTCCCGAGGATCCGCCTTGGCTGCCCCCACCGGACTTGCCATCGGTTCCCTTGCCGCCACTGGACTGGCCTTTTCCTTTTCCAGCGTCATCAGCGTCGCGGCGTGCCTTGCGTTCGTCCGGCGTGAATCCTCCACCCGTCACCTGCGGGCCGCGTGCATCGCTGGTGCTGACAGTCGCCCTTTGGCCTGAGCCGACATCGGCGGATGATCCATTCCGGAGATCGGAAACCTCCACCAGACCGCGCGACACCTGAACATCGGCGGTGGTGGCGGTAACGGAGACGGTGAAGCGAGTGCCTTTCACGACTGCCGCCAGCAGAGGCGTCTTCACCGTGAAATGCTTGACGTTACGCTTCTCGACTTCGAGTTCGATGCGTCCCGTCTGCTGATGAATGGTGGTCGATGTGCCGAAGAATGTTGTCGATTGAGGCGAGATGGTCGTGTTCGGGCTCACGAGAATGGACTCGGGCCCACGCTCCAGCTGCGCCCGTCCGTTGTGGCGTGTCGAGAAGGTCGCTCCGTCCGGGATCGGCATCCCGGCCGTAGCACGGGCTGGCGATGCGTTCGGAACCGCAATCCAAGCCTCTCCCGAGACCTTGGCGACGACCCAATCCTCCGCGAGCGCAGGAGCCGTGCTCAAAAGCAGCAGGACGGGAAACAGAAACAAGCGACGCAGCCGGATGAAATTCATTGCCAGGAAGTCTTCAGTAACAGAAGGAACGATCTTTAAACATTATAACATATATGGAATCCTGTCGATTCAGGATTTCGCGAAAATCGAAGGTTTCTCCGGGGTTTGACGCTTGCAGACAGTGCCGCTACGACATGCGGCAACTCTAAGAGAGTCTCGGAAGGATCGGGCTAAACCCAGAATAGTCCTAGCTTGGCAATCATCGTGCGCCGCTTCCTCAATTGGCCTGCGCGATGCCCCGGCAATGGAAGCCGATCACGCGCGGGGCTCCACCGAGATAATATTCCTCCATGTCGTGAATGGAGAACCCCGCCTGCGTGAGCAGATCCGCCACGGGGCGCGTGAGGTTGCAACCTACCGCGAGGGAGCGCCAGATCGGGTTGAGCCGATGCTGCCAGCGCGCCACGTCCTCTTCTGGCGACAATCCGTGCTCCAGGAACAGCACCCTGCCCTCGGGCTTCAGCACACGACGAATTTCCTTCAGGGCCTGTTCCGGATCGTCCACCGAGCAGAGGGTATAGGTGATCACCGCCGTATCGATGGAGCCGTCCTCCAGCGGCAGCGCCTCCGCCGGCGCACGGACAATGTCGACCGGCACCCTACTCGAACGCTGCCGCTCCTCACCGAGATGGAGAAAAGCATCGTTCGGATCGACGCCGATCACCTTCGTGACGAGAAGCGGATTGTAGAACGGCAGGTTCAGCCCCGGCCCCATTCCAATTTCGAGCACCACGCCACGAGCCAGAGGAATAACCCGCTCGCGCTCCGCGGTGATGTCGTCCATCCCGCAGAGACAGCTGACGAATTTCGGCCCGATATAGCGAGAGTAGATGCCCATGATGGTTCTCCAGTGCGGCGGGAAAGCGGTATCAGTGATGCCGGCCGGATCCGCGCCAGCCGTAGTAGACGTCGAAGGGTTCGAGCCCGATATCGTTCAGCATGCGCATATCGAACTTGGCCATATGACGGCGATCCCGCTCATGCGTGGCCGCCTCCTTCATCTGCGAGACGAAGCAGCGGACGGATGCGGCGGTGCTTTCAGCGACGGCCCGCATGAACCATCCCGAATGAGCGAAGTGGAAGCCGTGAAGAGATGACGTGTTCTGCATCATGGCATGCCTCCCAGGACATTTGATGCTAGACTTGGCCGGATACGGTCCGGCCTTTGCCGATGAAGGGATGTCAGTTCCGCCCATCATCGCCAGTGATGATGCCTTGCGGTTCTCTTTCCTTCTGTGACCTTCGTCACAATGCCGCCGTTCGTCACTCTTTCGAAAGGCCCGTTCATGGCTGAGCCGCACAACCTCGCCCTTCTGCTCAAGGTCAATCCCTTCTTCGCGGGCCTGGGCGACGAGGCTATCGAAGCCATTGCCGTGTTGTGCGTGCTGCGCCGGCTCGATGCGGGTGAAACACTCTTTCTCAAGGGCGATCCGGGCGATGCGCTCTATGCGGTGCGGCGCGGGCAGATCCGCATTGCGACGGGCAGCGCATCCGGCAGGCGGCTGACCTTCAATCTTCTCGGTCCGGGCGATGTCTTCGGCGAGGTTGCGCTGCTCGATGGACGCTCGCGGACCGCCGATGCCGTGGCGGTCGAGCCGACGGAGCTCTATACCGTGCTGCGGCGCGATTTCTTCGGCCTCCTCGAAAAGCGCCCTTCGGTGGCGATCCGCATCATCGAGCTCTTGTGCGAGCGCATCCGCTGGATGAGCGCGCAGATGGAAGAGCGCGCCCTGCTGCCGCTGGAGACGCGGCTTGCCCATAGGCTCGTCGCGTTGAGCGAGGATTACGGCCATGAGCTGCATGTGAGCCAGGAGGAATTGGCGATCTTCGTCGGCGCCAGCCGCGAAAGCGTGAACCGCCAGCTTCAGAATTGGCGCCGCAGGGGATGGGTGGAGCTGAGCCGCAACCGCATCCGCGTGCTTCATCCCGCGCACCTTTTCTCTGCCGATACGGATGGCGCCGGCAGCTCCGTGTGATCCCGGTCACAGATGAGAATCTTCTTTCCCGTCAGTGTCCACCGCCACATCGTTGCCATCTGCGAGGCGTGCAATCCGCTTGCGGACTTCGCCTCAAGCCATGCTCAGCAGAACCGAAAGGTTTCGTGAATCCATCGCTCCCAAATTGTCCTTTTAATTGAAGGGCAGCTTTATATCGAAACTACCCCTTAAGGGGCGTGAGAATGCGAAAGAGTTGGGAACGGCAGGATCAGGGCATTGTATGGTTTGAGACGCGAAACTCACAAGCAAGGCATAGGCCCGCGGCACGTGTGAGAAGGACAAGAGTCCGCCAGCGGCAAACGAACGTTCACGCGATCGGAATATGCCATGTCACGACGTTTCGAACAGGCACCTCGAGGAATGCGGCAGGCGACGCTTGTCCGTCTCCTTCTGTGCGCCCTCGTCATGCTTTTCATGCCAGCTCTCGCCCTGGCGCAGGAGGGCTCGAAGAAAGTCCTCCATGTGGATTCCTATCATGCCGGGAACGAGTGGAACGACCGGATCGTCGCCGCGCTTCAGGAAACATTGTCCGCCAAGAATGTCGAACTGCGCGTCTTCCATATGGATACGAAGCGCCGCTCGTCAGAGGCCGATATTCGCGTTTCCGCTCAAGCTGCGCTGAAAACGATTGAGGATTTCAAGCCGGATGTGATCACCACCAGCGACGATCCCGCCGCGCAATATCTCGTCATGCCGTATTTGCGCGATGCCGCGATCCCGGTCGTGTTCTGTGGCCTGAACTGGGATGCCTCGACCTACGACCTGCCCTATCGCAACACCACGGGCATGGTGGAGGTCTCGCCCATTCCGCAGATCTTGCGGCTCATGCAGCGCCATGCGCGCGGCACAAGGATCGGCTTCCTCTCGGAGGATACGCCGGTCAAGCGCAAGGAGCTGACCTATCACGAGCGCCTCTTCGGCATCACCTATGACAAGGCGTATTTCGTGACGTCGCACGCGGCCTGGAAGGAGGCCTTCCTGCGCGCTCAGAAAGAGGTCGACATGCTCATGATCCTGGGCGTCGGCGCTCTGCCCGACTGGAATCTTACTGACGCCACGCGCTTCGTGGATGAGAAGAGCGAGATTCCCAGCGGAACGGATTTCGAATGGCTGACCGCGATCAGCCTCTTCGGAGTCGTGAAGAGCCCGCAGGAACAGGGACGCTGGGCCGCGCAAGCCGCGCTTCGCATTCTCGAAGGCGTTCAGCCCAGTGACATTCCCGTTTCATACAACCGCGAAGGCGCGCTGTTCTTCAATGAGCGGATCGCCCGCAGGCTCGGCATCAAGGAACTTCCCGCTCTCGCCAAGGCGGTGCCATGACAAGTATCGACCGTGTCGAACCCCGCAAGATCACGAGTCCGAAGCGCTCGCTCACGCTTCTGACGCTCCGAAAGATCGCGATCCGCATCAGCCTCGTCGTGGCCGCGGCCACCATCATGAGTTATTGGCATGTGAAGACGGGTTTCGAGCAACAGGCGGTCGAGAACCTGGAGCGCTATGTCGAACAAAGGCGCGTGCGCGAAAGCGCGATCTTCGATCTCGCCAGCAGCAATACCCGCACCTTCTCCGATGCCTATCTGCGCGAGATCAGCCAGATGGATCCGCAAAGCGCGGAACAGCGCTTTGCCACGCTCTTCGAGCAGAACCGCGACGGAACCACGCGGCTGACGGAGAATGTCTTCAAGACCTATGGCGTGACGGGCTTCATCGGCAAGCATGTGATGATCGAACGTGATCTCAAACGCCGTCTCGTTGTCGCCTTCGATCTCATTACCCAGTTCGGGCCGGCCTGGAAAAGCCAATTTGCCAATCTCTACGTCATGACGCCGGAGGGCGCCGTGATCATGTATTGGCCGGAGCAGCCCTGGGCCCTGCGCGGCGGCGATTGGGAGATTTCGGGCAAGCTGAATCTTCTTGCCGGGAAAAAAGATGGCGTTCTCGTCGCCACCACAGGCTCCATCGTCGACAGCGTGAAGGAGCATTGGTCGGAGCTTTACTACGATTACGGGATCAACGATTGGCTCGTCTCCGTGACACGCCCCGCGCTGGTGGATGGACGCCCCGCCGTCCAGATCGGCCAGGACATTCTCGTACACGATCTGATCGGCCGCGCCATGAACACGGATCTGGGCGGCGCGTACAACATCCTCTTCTCAGATGAAGGCAGGATCATCGCCCATCCGCGCTTCATGGATGCCATCCAGGCGCGCAGCGGCTCGCTTCCGATTGCGGAAACCGGCGACGCGAGGCTCGAAGAGATTTACCGGATGGCGCGGGAGCGCTCTCCGGAGGAGACGGTTCTGCGCGATCAGGGCGACGACGAGGTGATCGCCGTCACCAAGCTCAGCGGACCGGGCTGGACGCTTGCCACCGTTTATCCGCTGGACCTCGCATCCGCGAGCGCGTGGAAGACCGCGCGCCTGATCCTTCTCATGGGCGCTCTCGCGCTGCTGCTCGAAATCGCGATCTTAAGCTCCACGTTGAGAAGCCAGATCGCGGTTCCCCTGCGCCTCCTGGTGCGGGCCACGAGTTCGGTGGCGAAGGGCGAGTTCAAGACGCATCTCAACCTGCGGCGCAACGACGAAATCGGTGAGCTGTCGGATGCTTTCACCATCATGGCCCGCCAGATCGATGCGCGGGAAACCGCGCTCAACGAGCGCAGCGCCAGCCTCGCCAAGCTGAACGACGAACTTGCTCATGAATTGGCCGAGCGCGAGAAGGCCGAGCGCGAACTGGCCCGGCACCGGGAACTGAACGCGCTTCTTGACACCATCGATTATGGCATTCTTTTCTTGAGTCCCGACCTGAAGATCCGCCTCGCCAATCGCGCCTACAAGGAAATGTGGGCGGTGCCCGAGCAGCAGCTCGCCAAGGGCACGCCGATCCGCGACGTGATCGCCCATCACAGCCATGTCCTGGGCATCGAGAATGCCTACGAGGACGCGTTCATCGAGCGCAGCATGGCCGAGATCAGGGGCTGCGACGAAGGCCCGATCGAGATTCTGGCGCCCGGCAACCGGGTACTCCGTTATCACTGCGTCTCCCTGCCCGACGGCGGACGCATGCTCACTTATGTGGACATCACCGAGCAGAAGCGCGCGCTCGATGCCATCGCTCTCGCCGAGCAGCGGCAGAGGCGCCTGCTGGAACTCGCCCCCTTCCCGCTCGTCGTGACCCACATGGCGGATGGCATCATCCTCTATGCCAATGCACGCACCGCCGAGGCGATCGGCGTGAGGCCCGATGGATTGCGGGGAACGCCCGCTCCGAACTATTACGCCAATCCCGTGGACCGCGAGCGCATCCTCAGCATCCTGACTCAGGAAGGCCGCGTGCAGGACGTGGAGGTTCTTCTCCAGAGGCCTGACGGCTCGCAGTTCTGGGCCCTGGTGAATGCGACCTTCGCCGATTACGAGGGGCACCCCGCTCTTCTCTTCGCCTTCAACGACATTTCCGAGCTGAAACAGCGCGAGACGCAGCTCAAGCAGGCCAAGAAGGAAACGGAAGCGGCGCTCCGGGATCTCAATGCCGTACTCGATACCATTCAGTATGGCATCCTGTTCCTCGATCCCGATTCCCGCATCCGCCTCGCCAACCGCGCCTATCGCGAAATCTGGGATCTGCCGGCGAGTTATTACGAGGAGCCGCGCTCTCTCGAGGAGGACATGGAGAAAAGCCGCCAGCTCGGCCGCTACGATGTGTCAGACGCTGAATGGCAATCCTACAAGGAGAGACGCATCGGCGAGATCAGGAGCGGCGGCCCCGTCACGACCGAGATGCGCCTGAAAAACGGGCGCGTTCTCCAATACCGCATCATCGCCCTGCCCGATGGCGGGCGCATGCTGACTTATTTCGACATCACCGACATGAAGCGGTTCGAGGATGTGCTGCGCCGTCACCTCGCCGCCATGGAAGCGGCCATGGACGGCATGGCCATCCTCGACGGCGACTACGAATACCAATATCTCAACGAAGCTCATTTGAGGATCTTCGGCTACGAGAAACCGGAAGATCTTGTGGGCCGAAGCTGGAAGGACCTCTACAGTGATGATGAGCGCGCGCGCATCGAGGAGGTGGCCTTCCCGAGTGTCTTCCGGGATGGGCACTGGAACGGCGAGGCTGTGGGCCGGAAGCGCGACGGCACGCTCTTCCCGCAGGATATTTCCCTCACCATCATCCAGGATGGAGGCCTGATCTGCGTGGTGCGCGACATCACCGAGCGCCATGCCCGCGACGAGGCCCTGCGGCAGGCGAAGGAACATGCTGAGGATGCGAGCCAGGCGAAGTCCCGCTTCCTCGCCAATGTGAGCCACGAGCTTCGCACGCCGCTCAACGCCGTGCTCGGGTACACGGAACTTCTGATCGACGGGCTCTACGGCAGCCTGCCCGACAAGGCGCATGGCGTTCTCACCCGCGTGCAAGTGAACGGCCGCCATCTGCTGGCGCTCATCAACGATATTCTCGACCTGTCGAAGATCGAAGCGGGTGAACTCCTGATCGCCGCCGAACCCTATTCCATCTCCGACCTCATTCATGCCGTCGTCGCTACGACTGAACCGCTTGCGAAGGCGAAAGGCCTTGCGCTTCGCGTCAGAGTTCCCGATGGTCTTCCCCTCGGCAGTGGCGACGAGCGGAGGCTAACTCAAGTGCTCGTCAATCTCGTCGGCAACGCCATCAAGTTCACGGATCAGGGATCCGTCGAAGTCTCGGCCCAGGTCGAGAAGCGGCGGCTCACCATCGCCATCAAGGATACGGGCGTCGGCATCGCGCCCAAGGACCAGAAGCTCATCTTCGAGGCGTTCCAGCAGGGCTCCAATGCGGTGAATGGCGGCACGGGGACAGGCCTTGGCCTCACTATCTCCAAACGCATCGTGCAGATGCATGGCGGCACCATCAAGGTTCGCTCTACATTGGGGCAAGGCTCGACCTTCATCATCGATATGCCGCTCGAAGTCCGCTCCGTGACGGAGGCTGCGTGATGAGCAAGCGAATCCTGATCGTGGAGGATACCGAGGACAACCGCCGCATCCTGCGCGATCTCCTGACCAATGCGGGATACGACATCTGCGAGGCGCATGACGGGCAGGCAGCCGTCACGGCTGCCGCGGAGTTCAAGCCCGATCTGATCCTGATGGATATCCAGCTTCCCATCCTCGACGGATACGAAGCCATCCGGCACATCAAGGCGCACCCGTCCATCCAGCCGCCGCCGATCATCGCGGTGACGTCCTATGCGCTGTCAGGCGACGAGGAAAAGGCATGGGCCGCCGGGTGCGACGGCTATATCGCGAAGCCGTTCAGCCCGCGCCAGATCCTGGCGAAGATCCGCGAGCTTGTGGGGTGACGGCTCATGCGCGAACGCCCTCTCATCCTGGTGGTCGACGATATCGAGGAGAATATCGAGATCGTACGCGTGCGCCTTGAAGCGCAGGGCTACAAAATCGCGACTGCGCATAATGGGCGCGAGGCCATTCAGCAGGCGGAGACCCTTCGCCCAGACCTGATCCTGCTCGATATCATGATGCCCGAGATGGACGGCATCGAGGTGACGAAGCACCTGAAAGGGAGCGAGCACCTGCGCGCCATCCCGATCATTCTTCTCACCGCCAAATCCACCATCAAGGATGTGGTGGCGGGCCTCGATGCCGGCGGCGACGATTATCTCACCAAGCCGTTCGAGCCCGCGACGCTCGTGGCGCGGGTGCGCTCGCTGCTGCGCATCAAATCCCTCTACGACACGGTCGAGGCGCAGGCCGCCGAATTGGCAGAACTCAATCGCCATCTGGAAACAAGGGTGGAGCAGCAGGTGCAGGAGCTCGACCGCCTGCGCGAGTTAAGGCGCTTTCTCTCGCCGCAGCTTGCCGACATGATCGCTTCCAAGGGCTTCCGCGCCGAAATTCTTCAGCACCATCGCCGGGAGATCGTGGTGCTGTTCTGTGACCTGCGCGGCTTCACGAGCTTTGCTGAAATCGCGGCGCCGGAGGAGGTGATGGACCTTCTGAACGCTTATCACTCCACCCTCGGCCCCCTGATCCACGAAGCGGAGGGAACGTTGGAGCGCTTCGCAGGCGACGGCATGATGATCTTCTTCAACGACCCGATCCCCTGCCCCGATCCTGCCGCCCGCGCGGTGCGGCTTGCCATCGGCATGCGGGAGCATGTGCAGAACCTCGCCCGCGACTGGGGGCAGCGCGGCTATTCCATCGGCTTCGGCATCGGAATCGCGCAGGGCTACGCCACCATGGGGCGGATCGGCTTCGAGGGCCGTTTCGATTATGCTGCCATCGGCACCGTGACGAATGTGGCAGCACGTCTCTGCTCGGAAGCACGCGACGGCCAGATCCTCGTCACCCAGCGCATCGCGACCGAGGTGGAGGGTCTCGCGGTTTCAACCTCCCTCGGGGATTTTCACCTGAAAGGCCTGAGCCGACCGATCCCGATCCACAACATCGAGAATGTCAGGAATTAGCTTGCTCTCATCACTACATACCGATCTTTGACGAATGCTGCGTGTTTCCCTCCCCCCTTGCGGGGAGGGATTGAGGGTGGGGGTGGAACGACTGGGTGAGAGGCTGGACCAGTGAGGCTGTAGCAGCTTCTGGCTTGTCTGGAAGCCGCGCTGTGCTCTGACTTTACGACCCCCACCCCTGCCCCTCCCCGCAAGGGGGAGGGAAAAGATACGCATCACTTGCACGTACGGTTCGGCTTTCGTCCAATCGCCTTATTGCTAATCCTGCACGCAAAGACGAGCTCCTTGGCATTTGGTAAGCTCATGCCCCAACAAGACAGGGATAGCAGACACCAGGGGAACGCCTGTGACTTCGACCGTTTACGACACGAACCTTGACAAGAACCCCGCCAATTATCAGCCGCTGACTCCCCTCACCTTCCTGGAGCGCGCCGCAAGCGTGCATCCCGACAAGACCGCCATCATCCATGGCTCGCTTCGCCGCAGCTATCGCGATTTCTATGCGCGCGCCCGGCGCCTCGCCTCGGCGCTTGCCCGTCGCGGCATCGGGCGCGGCGATACGGTCTCGGTGGTGCTTCCCAACACGCCTGCGATGCTCGAATGCCATTACGGCGTGCCGATGGCGGGGGCCGTGCTCAACACGCTCAACACGCGGTTGGACGCCAGGATCATCGCCTTCTCCCTTGAGCACAGCGAAGCGAAGGTTCTCATCACTGACCGGGAATTCTCAGGCGTCGTGAAGGCTGCCCTCGAACTCTCCTCCGTCAAGCCGCTCGTGATCGATTATGACGATCCGGAATTCACTGGTGCGGGCGAGCGTCTGGGCACGCTGGAATACGAAGAACTCTTAGCGGAAGGCGATCCCGATTTCACATGGCAATTGCCCGGCGACGAATGGGACGCCATCACCCTCAATTACACCTCCGGCACGACGGGCGATCCGAAGGGCGTCGTCTATCATCATCGCGGCGCCTATCTGCTCGCCATGGGCAATATCGTCACCAGCGCCATGGGCCAGCATCCGGTCTATCTCTGGACACTGCCCATGTTCCATTGCAATGGCTGGTGCTTCCCCTGGTCGCTCTCCATCGTCGCCGGCACGCATGTGTGCCTGCGCGCCGTGCGCGCCAAGCCCATGTACGATGCATTGGCCGACCACAAGGTCACGCATCTGTGCGGCGCGCCCATCGTCATGTCGACGCTGCTGAACGCGCCTACCTCGGAGAAGCGCACGTTTCCCCAGACGGTCCGCTTCATGACTGCCGCTGCACCTCCGCCAGAGGCGGTTCTTGCCGCCATGAAGGAAGCAGGCTTCGACGTGACGCATCTGTATGGCCTGACGGAAGTCTATGGCCCAGCCGTCGTCAATGAATGGCACGAGGATTGGAACGATCTTTCCGCCTCTGATTATGCCGCGAAGAAGGCGCGTCAGGGCGTGCGCTATCCGGTGCTGGAAGCGCTCGATGTTCTCGACCCAGAGACGATGCAACCGGTTCCTGCGGATGGACAAACGCTCGGCGAAGTGATGTTTCGCGGCAATGTGGTGATGAAGGGATATCTCAAGAACCCGGAGGCAACCGGCAAGGCCTTTGCGGGCGGCTGGTTCCATTCCGGCGATCTCGGCGTCAAATATCCCGACGGCTACGTGCAGCTTAAAGACCGTTCGAAGGACATCATCATCTCAGGCGGCGAGAACATCTCCTCCATCGAGGTGGAGGACGCAATCTACAAGCATCCCGCCGTGCAGACGGTGGCCGTCGTCGCCATGCCAGACGAGAAATGGGGCGAGACCCCCTGCGCCTTTGTGGAAGTGAAACCGGATCAGAACGTGACGGCAGAGGACATCATCGCCTGGTGCAGGCAGCACCTCGCTTCCTTCAAATGTCCACGCACGGTGATCTTCACCGAATTGCCGAAAACATCGACCGGCAAGATCCAGAAGTTCCAGCTGCGCGAGATGGCGCGTGCTCACGCGCAAGGTGGATAGGGAGCGCGCTACAGCATCGGACCCAAAAGTGGATTTGCACTTTTGGGACGAATTCGATGCTCACTTTAAGAGCGAGCGCATTGTGCTGACCCGAAGGGCCGCACGATGCGCTAGCGCCCCTTCCATACTGGCTTGCGCTTTGCGATGAAGGCATCGATGCCTTCCGCCGCGTCCTCCGCCATCATGTTGCAAGCCATCACCTGACCTGCATAAGCATAGGCCTCCTCCAGACTCATGCTGCGCTGGCGGGCGAACATGGCCTTGCCGGTGCGGATCGCCACCGGACTCTTGGAGCAGATTGAGGAGGTCAGCTCCGCAACAGCCGCATCAAGTTCAGCATCCGGCGCGACGCGGTTGATCAGGCCGTAAGTGACAGCTTCCGCTGCCGAGACGAAGCGGCCCGTCACCAGCATCTCGAAAGCTTGCTTCGGCGCGACATTGCGCGACAGGGCCACCGCCGGCGTGGAGCAGAACAGTCCCACATTGATGCCGGAGACCGCGAAGCTCGCGCTCTCGGCGGCAATGGCCAGATCACAGGAGGCAACGAGCTGACAGCCCGCAGCGGTCGCCATGCCGTGTACGCGCGCGATCACGGGAACCGGCAGGTTCACGATGCTCTGCATCACCCGGCCGCAGCACTGGAACAAATCCTCGTAATAGTCCTGATGTGGATTGGAGCGCATCTGCTTCAGATCATGGCCTGCGCAGAAGGCCTTGCCTGCGCCTGCAATCACCACGCAGCGTACGCTCTCGTCAGTAGCGATCCCGTCGAGACTTTCTTGAAGCGCGTGCAGCATCTCTTCCGAGAGGGCATTGTATTGCCTAGGCCGGTTCAGCGTGAGTGTCACGACCCCGTCCCGCTCCTCGCGGGTCAGGATGGGCTCTTCGGAAGTCATCGTCTGCGCGCTCATGCTTATTCCTCCCGCTTGACAATCTAGGCACGTTGTCGAGCAGAGCCAAGCCGAATAAGCTCATCCGCAAACAAGACAGGGAGGAACCATTGAGCAAGCCATCCATTAGCCGCTTCCCGACGCCCGAGATTGCCGACCTGCCGGAGGATATCCGCGAGCGGATCCTGGCCGTGCAGGAGAAATCGGGTTTCGTGCCCAATGTCTTCCTCGTTCTCGCCCGCCGCCCCGACGAGTTCCGCGCCTTCTTCGCCTATCACGACGCACTCATGGACAAGCCGGGCAATCTCACCAAGGCGGAACGTGAGATGATCGTGGTGGCGACCAGCAACGCCAACCAGTGCCAGTACTGCGTGGTGGCGCATGGCGCGATCCTGCGCATCCGCGCGAAGAACCCGCTCATCGCCGATCAGGTGGCGATCAACTATCGCAAGGCCGACATCACCGATCGGCAGAAGGCGATGCTCGATTTCGCCATGAAGGTAGCCCTCGAAGCTTATGCCGTGGGCGAGAGCGATCTCACCGCGCTCGGCCTCCACGGCTTCACCGAGGAGGATGTCTGGGACATTGCCGCCATTGCAGCCTTCTTCGGCATGTCGAACCGCATGGCCAATGTCACCAACATGCGGCCCAACGACGAATTCTACATGCTGGGACGCACCTGATCTCACGTAACATTATTAAGGGTTCACGCTTCGATCTTTTTCCACGTTGTTCGTGAAGCGGAGTTCTGGAAGTCAGCCTCGGCACAGCTTGAAGGTTATAGTCGTAACCTTCCAAAGTTGTGTGATGAATTTGTCAGCTGCAGGCCTTTCAAGAAAATGACCGTCGATAAAGTGGAAGCCATCGCCGAGTTGCTCGCCAAGGTCAGCGGCAACTGGTATCCGGAGCGCACCCGTCCCGCGCTGCGGACGATCAATAAGCGCCATCGGGATGTGGCCCAGCTCATCCTGAGCGAGTTCGACCGCCTCAGCGGCATTGCCGATAATGCCGCGTCCTTCGCCGCCATGGGCGAAGACAATAGCGACGAAACCAGCACCTTCAATTTCGCTGGCGACGACCAGCTCTATGTGGGTGCGACGGTCGTGTACCGGCCTCCCGGCGAGAAGCGGGCACTCACCTGCCGCATCGAAAAAATGGAGCATGGGCGCGCCTATCTCGCCCCGGCGCCTCAGGAGATCGGCTGGGTTTCGCTCTCGACGCTCTCCGCGCCGAATGCCGATGCGTCCACGACATAAATCGACAGGCGGGCCGATCATCATGGGAACGAACACAACAGGCCTGGTTCGCTGCGGGGGAATGCGAGTTGACTGAAGAAGAAATCAAGATCGTGTCGGAGATGCTCGCCAAGATCGGCGGCAATTGGTATCCCGAGCGCGCGCAATCCGGGTCCAAGTTCGTCAGCAATCGCCATCGCGAAGTCGCCCAGCTCATCGTTCAAGCCGTCGAGCGCTCGCGCGGGGCCCAGCAAGACGAGCCGGATGACGGCTCGCAGAACAGCCTCGGCGCAGATGAGCTGCAGGTCGGAGCCTCCGTTCTGTATCGCCCTCCGGGAGACAAGAGAACGATTGCGTGCCGCATCGAGAAGCTCGAAGACACGCGCGCCTATGTGGTGCCGGAGGATCGGGAGATCGGCTGGGTGTCGACCCATTCTCTCCTGCCGCTCAACCCCACCCGCGACGGCGCACCGAAGCCGCTTGCATCGATCCCCATCGGATCATCCTCGGAAGCGGATTCCGAGCTCGAGGTTCCCCTCGTCCGGCATGCGAAGCCACGTCAGAGAGACGGTGACGCAACGCCCGGCGTGAAGCATTACTTCTCGTCCTCGGGCGTGTGGATCGCATTCCGCCTTCTCGATAACGACCGTTACCTGTTCGACCGGAAAGGAAACTGGATCGGCTATTTCCCGTGGGCGGACAACGAGATCGTCAGCATAGAAGGGCAATATCTCGGCACCGTGTTCTATGAGAACCGGATCTACCGCCGATCCTCGCCCCCGCCGAAAAAGCGCGACATCGGCTTCGTGATGGACCCGGCCGATGCACCTTACGTCAGCCATCCGGGCCATGCCGCGCCCTATGCGCCGCCGCATGGCTACAAGGATGTGGACATGGCCCAGTTCCCCACGACCCGGCGGACCTGGCTGAAAACCGGCGGCCCGTCCAATGCGGACAACCGAAGCGCCTTCGAGATCTGGATGTCGAAGATCGGCCTCGGAGGCCTCGCCCGCGCGATCATGAGCATGATCCGGTCCTGAGGCGGTCTAGGGCCACCTCTCAGGGCTCATGGGGCGGTACAGGGGGGGGTGACGAACGGCCCCGGCTCGGCTAGATGGTCTCACGAGCCTTCCTCGGAAGGGCCTGTAGCTCAATGGTTAGAGCCGGCCGCTCATAACGGTCTGGTTGCAGGTTCGAGTCCTGCCGGGCCCACCACCTCTTTTCCACAGGCGAAGTCAGAACCATCAAAGAACCGATTAGGGCCTGCTGAGCGCATGCAAGGGTTGGCGTTTAGCCTGCGGTTACCCTGTACGCGAGCGCCCTGGCCTTTCAGCCAGAGGCGCCCTTCACGGGCTCTAGACATGAGCATTCTCACGCAGCACGACCCAGGCGCGATGCCGTCTTTTCGACCTGAACGGTTACGGTCCGAGCGGCCTCTTCAGTAGCCTGACGTGTAAGCTCGGCAATACGTCGGCTGTTCTCCAGGGTTTGATCCAGGTTGTCACGGATCAGAGATGTTTGAGCTGCAACAAACTCCGTTATCGATCGGCATTGTGCGAGAGCACTCAAACCCTCCAGGTTCATCTGCCAACGCTTCTGGCTCAACTCCACGCATTCGCGCGAGACATCCTGAATAGCGCGGGCGAGAACCGCACCCGATTGCACCACGGCTTGGAGATTCTGCGACGTTTGTTCGGCAAAACCCTGAGCATCTTTTGGAGACAGGCTAAAAACCTGAGCCACTGGACCTGTAGATTGCCGGGCCAGCTCCGATGCAGCACCAAAGCTGCTCTGCACCGCGTCTTGCAAGGTGCGAACGACGGTTTGGGCACTCTCCATTCCAACCCGCATAGTGTCGGCCACGTCATCCGTCACCCGCTGGAAAGGCTCAGCCTGCTCACGACTGCGCCGGGCATCGGTCCGCTTCGTCTGTTCGACAGTCGCCATATCATCTTCCACATTATCGACGACAGCTTCGGCTTCCTCATCGCTCAAAACCTTGAGCACGGCCGGAAGCAACTCCTTCTTGTCGTCGCGGATGTGCTGCTGAAACACTCTTCTCAGTACAGCGACTTGACTGAGGAACTCGGCACCGTTCTTCGGCATGCGCTCCAGCTCAGCCAGGAGTGCGCTCGTTTCCTGATTGTCGTTGATAGCCGCCTGCACGAGATCCTGCATCTTATGCTTCTGCAGCACTGGAAAGAGATGTTGCTCTTGGAGACGAGCCAGGAGTTCCAACTCTTCCTTCAGGTCTGAGAACAGGCGCTCACGAGTCTTGACGGCATTCTCGGACGTTGCAAGAAGCTTCTCGAAAAGCTCGTTGGCCTTATCCGGAGGCGTCTGGCTAAATCGTCGATTCATTGTATCTTCCCTCGCAAATTCTAAATAGAGACGATCCCAAGCTCTACAGCGTGGAACGTGCGGCATGCACGGATATGCCGATTGAACGGAAAAGCACTAAAGACGCGAAAGCAGACTGGATTAGTGCGCTGTGCGCTGTCGTCCTACTCATCTGACTTTGATAGACAGCTGAACTTTTAAGGTGCTTTTCCCTAAATTCCTGCCGTTCACAGAACGACCGCTTATCGGCCTTGTTGACCTGCGTTAATCCGTCGAGCCTCTTGATGTTCCAGGCAATTTCGACAAAAGCGGGCAAGAAGGCGCAGATGACCGACGAGAAGCGTCCTGTGATCCTATGGCGATATCGGCAGTTTACCGCGGCGAAGCTCGACCGCCTATATTCCTCACCGAAGTCGTGAACCGCTCTTCCGTTGAAGGGGAGATCAGGACAATAGGAAGAGATGCGGCGGGATTGCCGGCGGATGGGGTTTGGCAGGATCCGCGGTCCGTCAGGGACGATAGACCTCGATCTCTTCCTCGAAGCCTTCCACCTCGTGCACGCCAAGCGGATGCGGGTTGCCCCACAAATGCTCCACGAAAGGCTTTGACATGAGCAGCGGCTCCGAGAGACGCTTGTTGAGATCGGCAATGCGGCTCGCCAGATTCACGTCGCGCCCGATCACCGTGAAATCGAGACGCTGCCCCGATCCCACATTGCCGTAGGCCGCATCGCCGTGATGCAAGGCAAAACCCACGCGGATGGGCACGGGAAAGCGTCCTTCGTTGTTGGCGGTCTCGACGCGTCGCAGCGCGTTGGTGGCAGCCGTCAATGCGGCCTGTGCCGCGCCGCCGGTATCGTCGCCGCGGTCGCGCATGATGGCGAGCAAACCGTCGCCCAGATATTTCAGCACCTCGCCGCCCTCCTCCTCGATAGGAGGAACGAGACAGTCGAAATAGTTGTTCAGCAGTTCCACTGCGTTCTCGGGACTCAAGGTGGATGAGATACGCGTGTATTCGCGCATGTCGGCGAACAGGATCGCCGAACGGATGCGCGTCACCTGCCCGCGCTGAATGGCGCCGGAGAGAATAGCCTTGTGCGGATCGTCGCCCACATAGATGCGCAGCACCTCGTCGAGCCGGTTGCTGGTGGCGCGCAGTTCCGTGACGAGGGCGAAGGACGGAATGACGAGCCGCAGGATCGTGAGATGCTCCCGGCTGAAACCGTCAGACGAACGCGTCGCGAGCGAGATGGCGTTCTCCGCGCCATTGGTGAAGTTGACAGGAATGGTGAGGTAATGGCGATAGCCCGCCTGCTTCAATTCCGGAATGATCGGGAAGAGATCGTCGGGCGTGTCGGCGAGATCGAGCAGCAGCCACTCGCCGGTGCGGCTCACATGGGCGAAGGGGCTCTTCTGGTAAATCGCCTCGCGCCTGTCCCCATGGGGCAGGTAGCGGACGACGGTGCCCTCCTCCCGGGTCCAGAACCGTCCGATCCCCGCATATTCGGAATGCAGCGCCTCGATGGCGGAAACGGCCCGGTCAAGGGGAAGGCCCAGATCGATCAGACGGTTGAGGAAGCCCGTCAGAACTTCGTTCGCATCCTCGGTCCTGGCCGCTGTGGTCACGAGCCAGTCGCGCAGGGCGATGACCCTCGGAAGGGTTTCCGAATCAAGGCTGCGGGCCAAGGACAGCAGGTCGTCAGGAAGGGCTGCCAGGGAGGAGGATGACATCATACGGCCAAGGTGTGTTGTCCCCATGCTTCCTTCAAGGAGCGGGGAGGCATCATTCGAGAAAAGATGCTATGCGCCTCAAAAGGGCAATCATTTTGACCGAGCCCCAGGACGCTATAGAGCCGAGACATGCCAAGCATCGATACCCTTTTCGTCACCAAAGTCTATCGCGCCGAACTGACCGGCGCGAAGGCCGAGCGGCGCAATGCCGAGCTTGAGGCCGCCTGCCTCTCCATCGCCGAGGACGACGAGGCCGGCCAGCGCTGGTGCGCCAAGAACGGCTATCCCGGCTACACCTCCTACGCTTCCCTCAACGACCTGCCCTGGCGCGTGCCGGTCTTCGGCGACCTCTTGAAGGAGATCGACAAGCACGTGGCGGCCTTCGCCAAGGAGCTGGAATACGACCTTCAGGGCCGCAAGCTCGTAGTCGACAGCCTGTGGATCAACATCCTGCCGCCCGGCGGCATCCACACCTCGCACATCCACCCGCATTCGGTGATCAGCGGCACCTATTACGTGACCATTCCTGAAGGCGCGAGCGCGCTCAAGCTCGAAGACCCGCGTCTCGGCTTCATGATGGCTGCTCCGCCGCGCAAGCCGAAGGCGAAGCAGGAGAACCGCCAGTTCGCCTACATGAAGCCCGCGCCCGGCACGGTGCTGCTCTGGGAAAGCTGGCTGCGCCACGAAGTGCCGCTGAACGAAGCGGATTCCGAGCGCATCAGCATCAGCTTCAACTGCGCCTGGCAATAGACCGCGCTAAACTTCGGCCCACATTCGGAACAGATTGGCGCTGGATTTCGCGAGCAGGTCGAATTCCGGCGTCTTGCCCGATTGCGCGAAGAGATTGCGCCGCGCGGTTTCGAGATCAAACAGCAATTCGCGCTTGGCGCTGTCGCGCACATAGCTTTGCGCCCAGCCGACAGCGACGAGCCGCTCGCCGCGCGTGACCGGCGCGACGCGATGAAGACTGGTGGAATCGTAAGCCACCAGATGGCCCGCCGGCAGCTTGATCTCCTCCTCGCCCGACATCGACTCGATGACGAGCTCGCCGCCGTCATATGTTGCGGGATCGGCAAGGAAGAGCGTGAAGGACACATCCGTGCGCAGGCCATGCATGAGCGGATTGTCCACGTGAGAGCCGTAATGCTTGCCTTCCGTATAGCGGCTGAAAAGCAGCGGCGTCAGCGCTTTGGGGCGCGCTGCGAGATTGAACACCTCGTTCGATTGAATGGCGTTCGTCACCCGTTCGCGCAGGAGACTGAGGGCCGCACCCTCGCGCGCCTGCTCGTTGTCCTTCACGAGCCTAGCGCTCCAGCCCGCCGTCGCGCGTCCATCCTCGAAGCGCATGGCGGCGAGCATGGTGCGGATCTCTTCGATTTCGTTCGGAGGCAGGACGTCCGCGATGGTGATGAGCATTGTCGGGAGCCTTCAGACTTGCGCCCGATCTCCATAAGATGTAGCTAAGTACTTGTAAAGACTAGCAGTTTTTAGTCTTTCTAAACTAGTCGCCGGTGGCCTGGATCTGCCGGGAAGGGAAACGATGAAAAAGCGTAAGATTTGGGCGGGCTTGAGCACCGCCGTCCTGGTCGCGGCTCCGGTAGCCTCGCAGGCTGCAACCGTGCCGAGCTATCCTCAGACCACGGTCGAGACAAAGGCAGATCAGCAGCTTCTCAAGCTCGCTCAGGCGCATCAGGGCCATGGCGCCGCGCCGGCGGCCGGTGGCGAAGGCGACGAAGGCGGCGCTGCCGGTGAGAACCTGGCTCCGCAGCTCCATCTCTATCGCGGCATCGAGATGATCCGTGGCCATCTGATCGTCGGCAACGAGCTGATCGAGGCCGGCCGCTGGGCCGATGCTCTGCCCCACTTCCTGCATCCTGAAGAAGAGATTTATGCCAGCCTGCGCAACGACCTGAAGGCCTTCAACATCGCTCCGTTCCAGGCCGCCCTGAAGTCGCTCTCGCAGACGCTGAAGGCGAAGAACAAGGACGCTTACACCCGCGCCCGCGCGGCCCTCGACGAGCGTCTCGCTGCCGCAGAGACCGCGGTGCGCGCGAAGGAAGCGAACGGCACCTACTTCACGCTCGAGACCGCTCTCGAAGTGCTGCAGCAGGCCGCCGACGAATATGCCGAGGCCATCGAGAAGAACCGCATCGCGAACGTGGTGGAATACCAGGATGCGCGCGGCTTCGTGTTCGAGGCAGATCGCCTCGTCGGCACGGTGATGCAGGATGCAAGCGGCAAGAACGCCGATGCGGCGAAGGCCCTGAAAGCGAGCCTCGACGAGTTGAAGGCGATCTTCCCCGCGGTGACCCCGCCGAAGCAGCCGGTGAAGGACGCAAGCGACTTCCTCAGCACCGTCGCGAAGTTCGAACTGCAGCTCGGAAACTTCCGTTGATGCGATGACGCGCGATCGCCTGCTCATCCTGAAGCGGGTTCTGCCCGTTCTGGTGATCGCCACACTCGCCGGGGGAGCGGCGGAGAAATCCGCTATCCCCGATATCGAGCATTGGCGCAAGGCTTTCGCGCGTCCTGATCACACGCCCGCACCCGCCGACAACCCCACGACGCCCGAGAAGGTGAAACTGGGCGCGGCCTTGTTCGAAGACACGCGTTTGTCCGGCGCAGGCAATGTCTCCTGCTCCAGCTGTCATCAGGCGGAGCTGTCCTTCTCCGACGGCATCGACCGTCACCCCGGCCTCGACGATCAACCTCTCGACCGGCGCACGCCTCCCTTATGGAACATGGCCTGGGGCCTCTCCTTCTTCTGGGACGGGCGCGCGGCGAGCCTGGAGTCGCAGGCATTGGGACCCATTGAGCATCAGCGCGAGATGGGCGGCGACCTCAAGCGCGCCCTCGAAGCGCTCGCTTCCGATCCGCAGATGCGGGCATCCTTTGCGAAAGCCTTTCCCGAAGACCCGTCCATCACGCGCGACAATCTCCTGAAGGCGCTTGCCGCTTTCGAGCGCACATTGGTCTCGCCCGAAACGCGCTTCGACCGATGGGTGAAAGGCGACGACGCGGTGCTCGAAGCGGATGAGCTTGCAGGCCTCTCGCTTTTCATGGGCAAGGGCGGATGCGTCGCCTGCCATCAGGGCTGGCGCTTCACGGACGAGGCCTTTCACGACATCGGATTACCGAGCACCGACAAGGGACGCGGACCGGTGCTCAACATGAAGGCCGCCGATCACGCCTTCAAGACGCCGAGCCTACGCGAGCGCGTGTGGAGCGCGCCCTACATGCATGACGGTTCGCTCGCAACATTCGAGGATGTGGTGGATCATTATGCGAAGGGTGTTGTGAAGCGCCCCACCCTCTCCGCCGATCTGCCGCAGGTGATCGACCTTTCGGAGAAGGAGCGCGCACAGCTCGTCGCCTTTCTCAGCACGCTTTCGAGCGACGACCCGCCGCGCCCCGCGAGCCTGCCGCCGAAGATTATGGCTTTCGGCGCACCCGCGCAGGCGGTTGCCGCGACGACGGCGAGCCAGAAGGACCGCCGCTTCTCACCCAGCGCCATCCTGCTCAAGGTCGGCGAGGCCCTGCGCATCCTCAACGACGATACGCGCACGCATAATGTTCGCGTGGACAGCGCGGAGATGAACTTCAACTCGGATGGGCAGAACCCGGGCGATACGGTGACCCTCGGCTTCGATAAGCCGGGCCATTACGACATCATCTGCGGCATTCACCCGGAGATGCGCCTGAGCGTGGACGTGGCCTCGGCTCCCTAGCCTCCCCAAAAATCAACGCCTCTTTTCCGGCGGCGCGGCCTCGCGAGATCGGCTACAAGGAAGCCATGCTCCGCGACGACGATACACTCTATGCAGCCCTGATCGCCCGCGATCCTTCCTATGAGGGTTTCGCCTATGTGGGCGTGAAGACCACCGGCATCTTCTGCCGCCTCACCTGCGTGGCCCGCAAGCCGAAGCGGGAGAACGTGGTGTTTTTCGGCCATTGCGACGACGCACAGGGAGCAGGCTTTCGCCCTTGCCTGCGCTGCAAGCCCCTCGACCGGCAGCGCCCCGTGAGCGGGGCTCTCGAAACCCTGCGCGAGAAGATCAAGGCCGAGCCGGAGCGGCGATGGAGCGCGGAAGACCTCAGGAGCCTCGGCTACGATCCCTCCACCGTCCGCCGCGCCTTCCAGCGTGAATATGGCGTGACCTTCACGCAATATGCGCGCTCACAACGTCTCGGCATCGCCGTCAATCGCCTGCAGCAGGGAGGCTCCGTGATGGATGCTCAGCTCGACGCCGGATACGAATCCGGAAGTGGCTTTCGCGATGCGATCACAAGGCTCGTGGGCGATGCGCCCGCGCGCACGGCGGGTCAGCCAATCCTCACCGCGCAATGGCTCGACACGCCCATAGGCGCGATGCTCGCCATCGTGGACGACAGGGGCGTTCATCTCCTCGAATTCGCGGAGCGCGCAGCTCTGCCGACCGAGATCAAGCGCCTGCGTAGTCGCGTCGGCGCGATCTCTTTCGGCAACCACCCGATGCTCGATGAACTCGCGCGCCAACTCGAACGCTACTTCTCCGGCAAGTCACCCGCCTTCGACATTCCTGTCGCGCAGCGGGGAAGCGCTTTCGAGGTTACTGTCTGGGACGCTCTCCGGCAGATACCGACCGGCAGCACGCGCAGCTATGGCGAGATCGCGCGCTCCATCGGACGTCCCGATGCGCCACGCGCCGTGGCGCGGGCGAATGGCGCCAATCAAATCGCGATCATCGTGCCCTGCCATCGCGTGATCGGCGCCGACGGCGCGCTCACCGGCTATGGCGGCAAGATCTGGCGCAAGCAATGGCTGCTCGAGCACGAGCGGCGCATGGCAGCGCAGATCCCGGAATCGCCACAGCATTCAGCTCAGGCCGCGCCAGCTCTCTAAGCGCTTTCCTCATCCTGAGGAGCAGCCGCAGGCTGCGTCTCGAAGGAGGCTTCAGTACACGCTGGAGACGCCTCGCCCTTCGAGACGATCGCTATGCGATCTCCTCAGGGTGAGGCTATCGGGATCAAGCCCGCGCCTTCTCGATCTTCGGCAGGAAATAGGTAAGCAGGCCGATGGCGGGCAGGAACGAGACGATCTTATAGACCGTCTCGATGCCCCATATATCCGCAAGATGCCCGAGCACCGCAGCGCCGAGGCCGCCCATGCCGAAGGACAGGCCGAAGAACAGGCCTGCGATCATGCCGACGCGTCCGGGCACGAGCTCCGTCGCATAGACGAGAATGGCCGAGAAGGCAGAGGCCAGAACCAGGCCGATGATGATGCTGAGCACGGCCGTCCAGAACAGGTTGGCAAAGGGCAGCATCAGCGTGAAAGGCAGAACGCCGAGGATCGAGATCCAGATCACGTAGCGCCGCCCGATGCGGTCGCCGATGGGACCGCCGATCACCGTGCCCGCAGCCACCGCGCCAAGGAAGGCGAAGAGATAAACTTGCGATTCCTGCACCGACACCTGAAACTTGGACATCAGGTAGAAGGTGAAATAGCTGGAGAGGCTCGCCGTATAGAAGTTCTTCGAGAATACGAGCAGCATGAGAATCGTGATCGACACGCCGATGCGCTTCTTCGACAGGCTCGACGTTCTCACGGCCGCGCGCGGCTTGGCCTTGAGTTCCGCGAGCTTCGCGCGATACCAGCGCCCCACCTGGGACAGGATGATCATGGCGAGAAGCGCCACGACGGAGAACCAGGCGATGCTCGTCTGGCCGAAGGGCACGACGATGAAAGCCGCAAGCAGCGGCCCGAGCGCCGAGCCCGCATTGCCGCCCACCTGGAACACCGATTGCGCGAGGCCATGCTGCCCGCCCGAGGCCATGCGGGCCACGCGAGATGATTCCGGATGGAACACGGAAGAGCCCATGCCCACCAGGGCCGCACCGAGCAGCAGCAGCGGATAGGAATCCGCGCGGGAGAGCGTGAGCAGGCCGGTGAGCGTGAAGCCCATGCCGACGACCAGCGAGAAGGGCTGAGGCTTCTTGTCCGTATAGATGCCGACCAGCGGCTGCAGCAGCGAGGCCGTAAGCTGGAAGGTGAGCGTCAGGAAGCCGATCTGGCCGAAATCGAGATGGAAGTTCTCTTTCAGGATCGGGTAGATCGCCGGAAGCAGGGACTGGATGAGATCGTTGAGGAGATGCGAGACGCTGATGGCGATCAGGATCGGAATCGCGACCCTCTCGGCGGCAAGCGGAGCGGGCGTGGCGGCAAAGGCAGGCGACTTAAAGGCCGGAGACTTGGAGTCCATGATCGTTCTTATGTTTTAAGGCCAAGCTCCGCCCGGCCCTGAAAAGGCGTTTCCAAGTTGGCTATATACCAGATTTCAGCCCCGCACCCCCAGCCGATCCTGCAAGGCAGGGTTGCTGTCCCGGCATCGGGCTCGCCTCAGCGCTTCTTTTTCTCGTCCCATTCATAGACCCGCTCCGGCCCGTCCGCATATTCCTCGATCTCCTCCTCCACCTCGTGGAAGGTGATCTTGATGAGCGGAATGACGCTCTCGTCGCCTTGGGACGAGCGCTCGAAGCGAAGCACGTCGTAATAGGCGCAGCGCGACCGGCCGGGATAGGAACGGCAGACCGCCGGGCGGCCGTGATAGATCGAGCAGCCGCGCGTCTTCTGGTCGAGGAACATGCAGGTCTTCTCGAAGATCTTGTCCTTCACCCGCTTCAGCACGCGCTCGTTCTCGAAAGGCGCCGTGTAGCGCTCGCGCGCCTCCTCGAAGGAAACGCCGAAATGCTTCGCCAGCCGCGTGATGTCGCGCTTCGTGACGACCACGCGCTCATAGATGGAGCAGCAGAAGGCCGGGCATTTGTTGCAATCGAAATGAATGCGCGGCTGGTCGTCCTTGATCACGCGTTCGGACATGATGGCTCCTGCTGTCGGCAAGGTCGTGCGAGGGAAGAGCGATCATAACTATAGGAGCCGCCTCTTCAATCCAGCTTCTTGCCCATCGAACTTTCATCCAACAGATTCTCGACGACAGGCCTGCCTCTCGCGAGCATCCTCGAACCCCGGTCTTACGGCCTAGCTGCCACAAGTTCATCTCAATTGGGGCTTAGCCAAGTTTTTCATTAAGGAAGAGCGGGCCAACCGCTCCCGAGAACAACGACAAGAAGGGGCATATTCCATGGCACAGGCCACGGCTTACGAGCAGCTCATGCTCGAATTGGTGAATGCTGCGCGGGCCAAAGTCGGCGCTCAACCTCTCGCTTTCAACACCTATCTCAACAGCTCCGCCGATGCCCACACCAACTGGATGCTCGCGACGGACAAGTTCTCCCATACGGGCGTGAACGGCTCGACTCCCACCATCCGCATGAAGAGCGCGGGCTACACCTTCAGCGGCCTTTGGTCCTCCGCCGAGAACATCGCCTGGGCGAGCACCCGCGCCCCGTCCGGCTATCAGGACGAAGTCAAGCTCCTGCACACCAATCTCATGAACAGCCCGGGCCACAAGGCCAACATCCTCAACGGGACGTTCCGCGAGATCGGCATCGGCTTCAATGTCGGCGCTTATCAGGGCTGGGATGGAGCTTTCGTCACTCAGAATTTCGCGCGCTCCGGCTCGAAGATCTTCCTCACGGGCGTCACCATGGACGACAAGGACGGCGACCGTTTCTACGATGTCGGCGAGGCCTTGAGCGGCGTGACGATTACGGCCGTGAGTTCCACCGGCGCACGCTACACCACCACATCCCTGAGCGCGGGCGGATACAACCTGGCCCTGTCGGCAGGCACCTATAAGGTCACCTTCTCCAAGAGCGGCCTTGTCTCGACGACGAAGCAGGTGACGATCGGCACCAGCAACGTGAAGCTCGATCTCATCGATCCGGCCATTGTCAAGATCATTAACGGCACGACGCTCTCCAACACCTTGTATGGAACGGCGGGTGTTGATTCGATGAACGGCCTCAGCGGCAACGACAAGCTCTATGGCCGCGCCGGAAACGACGTGCTGAAGGGCGGCACCGGAAACGATGTGCTCTATGGCGAAGCCGGCAAGGATGTGCTCGACGGCGGCGCCGGCAACGACATCCTCTATGGAGGGGCCGACGCCGACACGTTCCGCTTCGTCGGTTCATGGGGTGGGGACAAGATTGTCGGCTTCCAGGACAAGATCGACCGCATCGATCTGCGCGGCAACTCCTTGAGCTTTGCAGCCCTGTCGATCAAGCAGGGCCACGGTGACACTGATGGCTATGCCGATGACGTGATCATCAAGGGAAACGGCCAGACGATCATCCTGCTGAACATGAAGAAGGCCCTCATCAGCTCGGCCGACTTCCTGTTCTAAGCAATCACCCGCCTCACAATGCCGTGTATCGGCTGGTGAGGCGGGAACGCTGCCGTATTTAGGTGCTTTGTCGTCGGGGAATCGACACTGAACACCTGGCACGTGGCACCTATGCTGAAATCATCCCTCGTCCGATTGGCCGCATTGCTGATTGCATCAGCTTGGCCCTTGAGCCTGTCGGCTCAGTCTCCACAAATCTCCACTGGAATGGAAGCGGCGGTCGAGCGTGCGGGCGAACTCGAAAACCTTCGTAGCCTGATCGTCTCCCATCAGGGCCGCGTGGTGTCGGAGCGGGCTTTCAAGGGCGCGAGCCTGGAGCGGCCCACCAACATCAAGTCCGCATCCAAGACGATCATCTCCGCGCTTGTCGGCATCGCCATCGAGCAGGGCGTCTTCAAGGGCGTCGATCAGCCGGTTGCGGAGATTCTGGCGTCGAACATTCCATCCGATGCGGATGAGCGCGTGAAGCAAATCACCATCGGTCATCTCCTCTCCATGCGCGCGGGACTGGAGCGCACCTCCGGACGCAATTACGGCTCATGGGTGAGCAGCGGAAATTGGATTCGGTATGTTCTGACCCGCGATTTCGTGGATGAGCCCGGCGGGCGCATGCTCTATTCCACCGGCAGCACGCACCTTCTCTCGGCGGCCCTGACGCGTGCCTCGAAGCGCAGCACATTGGAGCTTGCACGCGACTGGCTCGGCGAGCCGCTCGAGATTCAAGTGCCGCCATGGACGCGCGATCCGCAGGGCATCTTTCTCGGCGGCAACGAGATGGCCCTGTCGCCCCGCGCGCTCCTGCGCTTCGGTGAGATGTATCGCCAGGGCGGTATGATCGACGGCAAGCGCGTGCTGCCGGAAAACTGGGTGAAGGAATCGTGGGAACAGCGCACGAGCTCTCCCTTCACGGGCGACGGCTACGGCTATGGCTGGTTCATCCGCGAGATGCGCGGCCATCAGGTCTATTACGCCTGGGGCTTCGGCGGGCAGATGATCTATGTGGCGCCAAGTCTCAACATGACCGTGGTCATGACCTCCGACTCGACGGAGCCATCACGGGAGGACAATTACATCGGCCAGCTTCACGCTCTCGTGGCGGATGCCATCATCCCCGCCCTGCTGCCGAAGCAGGAAGAGGCGACAGGAAGCCTTTGATCACATGCGCTCGCCGGGCAATCGGCTCGCCTGCTTGACCCAATCCTCGAATTGTTTCTCGTTGAACGCATCGTTCTCGCGAATGTCGAGATAGCGCACGTCCTTTTGCTTGGATTGTCCCGGTGGAACGGGCTTCAGCGACGCGCCGCGAAAGAAGGCGACCTTCACGTATTTCGTGAAGCAATGAAAACTGAGAAACCAGTTTCCCTCCTCAACTCCATAGAACGGCGAGTTCCATTTGACTGCCTTGCTCACGCCGGGAACGGCGCGCGCGATGATCGCATCGAGGCGGCGCCCGAGTTCGCTCTTCCAGCCCGGCATGGCGGCGATATAGGCCTGCACGGGCTCATCCCCGTAGCCCTTCGCGATCTGCGGGTTGCCGCCTGAAAGAAGCACCGGGTCCTTTCCATCACGCTTCGATTTCACTGCGGTATCGGTCATGGCTTCATCCCTGGAACAGGTCTTCGAGCAAAGACTAATCGAGCATCAGCGCCAAAACCAGCGGCAGCAGCAGCGCGGTGACGAGCGCGTTCAGTCCCATGGCGATGCCGGCGAAAGTGCCCGCGAGCGAATGCACCTGAAAGGCCCGCGCCGTGCCGATGCCGTGAGAGGCGAGGCCTACGGCGAAGCCGCGTGCGCGCCAATCCTTCATCCGCAGCGCATTCATGAGCGGCGTCACCATGACGGAACCGGCAACGCCCGTCAGCATGATCAGAATGGCGGTGAGCGCGGGATCGCCGCCCAGCGTTTCCGCAATGCCCATGCCCACGGGAGCGGTCACCGACTTGGGGGCTATCGAGATGAGGATCGATTTCGGCATGTCGAACAACTGCGCAACGGCCACCGCCGAGACGATGGCCGTGACGGAACCCACGATCAGCGCAATCACCATAGGCAAGATGGCACGCATCACGATGCGGCGGTTTTCATAAAGCGGGATGGCGAGCGCGACGGTCGCGGGTCCCAGCAGGAAGTGTACGAATTTCGCGCCCTCGAAATAGACCGGGTACGACGTGCCGGTCAGCCAGAGCACGAGCGCGACCGTCACCACGGACATCAACACCGGATTGAATAAAGGATGCCGCCTGAAGGCCTGTGAGATCCTGTCAGCGATGATGTAAGCGCCAAGCGTCACGACGAGCCAGAGCAGCGGCGTCTGAGACAGATACACCCATAACGAAAAAGCCTGATCGCTCATGACCTCTCCCCTGCCCCGGCATCGTCCGTCGCTTCCATGGACGAACCGCTCAGTCGCGACACCACGACGAAGGTTACCACCGTCACCACCAGCGTGATGAAGGTCGAGACGACGAGCGCCACCACGAGCCCGACACCATATTCCGCCAGAACATCGAGCCGCTGAATCACGCCCACGCTCGCAGGAATGAACAGGAGCGAAAGATGCGCGAGCAAACCCTTGCCCGTCGCGTCGAGCGCCCTGCCGAATTCCGGCACCCGCTTCTTGATGCGATCGCGCAGACTCAGAAAAACGAGCAGGAAGAGCATGCCCAGAACGGGGCCGGGCACGAGCCATCCGAACCAGCGGACGATAACCTCGCCCAGAAGCTGGCAAAGAAGGATGATGGTCAGGCTGATGATCATAAGTAGACCTTGGAGGCAAACCTTGGAGCGGGCGTGAGCGCATCATGCGCGCAGGAGAGTAAAGCACAGGTATGGGGCCTGAGGCTCATGCAAAGACGCAGTGGCCGCGTTTAAAGGGCGAACTGTCATCCGAAGCTTGGGCGTGCTAAAATAATCCTATGATTGTCCGACGGGAACACGTGATCGCATGAACGACACATCTCTGCTGTTTCGCCTCGTCGTCGCCCTTGCCATCGGATTGCTGATCGGCCTGGAGAGGGGCTGGCGGCAGCGCGACGAGGCGGAGGGAGAGCGTACCGCCGGCCTGCGGACCTATACGCTCAGCGCACTGCTCGGCGCGTTGTCCGCCGTTCTGACAACCCATACGGGCGCCGTCTTCCTGGCTTTTTCCTTCCTCGGTTTTGCCCTGGCATTCGGCGCTTTCTCCTGGATGGAGGCAAAGGCCGAGCGCGACTTCAGCGTGACAGGCGTCGTTGCCGGGCTCCTCACCTTCTCGCTTGGGGCCTATGCCGTTCTCGGGAATCTCCAGATCGCAATCGCCGCGGGTGTCGTCATCACTTTGATTTTGGCGCTCAAGCGGCCGCTCCACCAATGGGTACGGCAACTGACCTGGGTCGAGATCCGGTCCGCGCTCATTCTTCTCGCCATGGCGTTCCTGGCACTGCCCCTTCTCCCGGACAGGACCATCGACCCCTGGGATTCTGTCAATCCATCGGAAATCTGGCTGCTTGCCATCATCATCGCAGGCATCTCCTTCGCCGGTTACATCGCCGTAAAGATCATGGGCAGCCAGGCGGGCGTCGCACTGGCCGCGATGGCGGGCGGCCTCGCGTCATCGACGGCGACCACGGTGACCTTGGCGCGCATGGCGCGCGAGCATCCTGCCGCAAGTCCCCTTCTTGCGGGCGGCATTCTTCTGTCCGGATCGGTGATGGTCGTTCGCGTCCTGATCGTCGCGAGCGCTTTGAACAACGCGCTTCTTCTGCCGCTGGCATGGCCTCTGGGTGCTGCGGGATTGGTCATGATCGTGACAGCAGGCGTGCTCTTCTTCACCCATGGCAGGGGAAGCAAGGAACATCCACAACTGACCATGAAGAGCCCGTTCGAACTCGGCACTGCGCTGAAGCTTGCGGCGCTGATCGCGGTGATCAGCCTGCTGGCGAAAATCATCAGTTCCTACGCAGGCGAAGTCGGTATCACCATTCTCGCGGCGCTCTCCGGCATTGCCGACGTGGACGCCATCACGCTCTCGCTCGCGCGGCTTGCCAACAGCAACGGCATCGCAATCCACACGGCAGCTCTCGGCATCGCCATCGCCGTCGCGGTGAACACGGTGGTGAAAGCAGGAATGACATTCAGCCTCGGCGGAACACAGGCCGGATTGATCGTCTCGGGCGCAAGTGCCGCCGCCATCGCGGCGGGCGCCGTGGCTTTCGCACTCTTAGGTTAACTTTACTGATGATGTTGGTGCTAAGACGGCTTTGCCGATCCTTATTTGTGAGTTCTTTATAGCTTCCAAAATAACCTTCTCTGCTGCATCATTCATCAGTGGATGCGGGTGACTAAGATGCAATGAAACAGGTCTTTTGAACCGCCCTTCAAGACGCGATTTCCACGCGTCTAACTCTGCTTGCGCACTCTGAAAGTCTGCGAGTAAGTCGTCCTGCACAATCTCATCAATGGGAAGCCATTCGAAAGCAATATCTATATCACTATCGGCATTCTCTTGGCCGCGAGCAACACTACCAAAGATCGCAACTGTTTTTATTGTCTTGAAGCTATCACCAAAGACAGATGCTTCTTGTAAGACTCCGACCTGCAGTTCAGTCAGCTTATCTATCATCGCCTTTCCCACAAAGCAGGCAGAAGGTAAGAAAAAGGCGGGCTTGATGCCCGCCTTTTGAATTCGCTTAGTTGTCGAGGAAGCTTCTGAGCTTCCGCGACCGTGACGGGTGCTTCAGCTTGCGCAGGGCCTTCGCCTCGATCTGGCGGATACGCTCGCGGGTGACCGAGAATTGCTGGCCGACCTCTTCGAGGGTGTGGTCGGTGTTCATGCCGATGCCGAAGCGCATGCGCAGCACGCGCTCTTCGCGCGGCGTGAGCGAAGCGAGAACGCGGGTCGTGGTCTCGCGCAGGTTCGATTGAATCGCGGCATCGATGGGCAGGATCGCGTTCTTGTCCTCGATGAAGTCGCCGAGGTGTGAATCCTCCTCGTCGCCGATGGGCGTTTCGAGCGAGATCGGCTCCTTCGCGATCTTGAGAACCTTGCGCACCTTTTCCAGCGGCATGGCGAGCTTCTCGGCCAGCTCTTCCGGGGTCGGCTCGCGGCCGATCTCGTGCAGCATCTGGCGCGAGGTGCGGACGATCTTGTTGATCGTCTCGATCATGTGCACCGGAATACGGATCGTGCGGGCCTGATCCGCGATGGAGCGCGTGATCGCCTGACGGATCCACCACGTGGCGTAGGTCGAGAACTTGTAGCCGCGGCGATACTCGAACTTATCGACCGCCTTCATGAGGCCGATATTGCCCTCCTGGATCAGGTCCAGGAACTGAAGGCCGCGGTTCGTGTACTTCTTGGCGATGGAGATCACGAGACGCAGGTTCGCCTCGATCATTTCCTTCTTCGCCTGGCGCGCTTCGCGCTCGCCCTTCTGCACCATCATGACGATGCGGCGGAATTCCTGAATTTCCAGGCCCGTCTCGCTCGCCAGATTGTGGATGTTCTCGCGCAGATCGTGGATGCCGTCCTTCGCCTTGGCGACGAAGTCCTTCCAGCCCTTGCCGCCGAGCTTGGAGACGCGCAGCACCCATTTCGGGTCGAGTTCCCAACCCTGGTAGTGCTTGAGGAATTCCTCGCGCGCCACGCCGTGGCTCTCGGCCAGACGCATCAGGCGTCCCTCATGCGAGATGAGGCGCTTGTTGATGTCGTAGAGCTGCTCGACGAGCGCTTCGATGCGGTTGTTGTTGAGCGACAGCGACTTCACGGACGCCACGATGTCCGACTTCAGCTCGCGGTACTTGCGCTCCTGGGCCGGGGTCAGCTGCTTGTTCTGCATGCGCTGTTCCACATGCTCGACCTGCAGGCGGCGCAGCTTCTTGTAGTTGTCGGCGATGGAGTCGAAGGTTTCGAGAACGCGCGGCTTCAGCTCGGCTTCCATGGCCGAGAGCGACACGTTGTTCTCCATGTCGTCGTCGTCCATGTCGCCTTCGGGCGGGGTCATGCCCTCTTCACCCTCGGCGGCAGTCTCTTCCTCGCTCTCGTCGGAAAGCGCATCCACCTTGGGCGCGCCCTTGCCGTCCGGGCCGGCATAGGTGGCTTCGAGATCGATGATGTCGCGCAAAAGCACCCGGCCTTCGACGAGCTCGTCGCGCCAGATGATGATGGCCTGGAAGGTCAGCGGGCTTTCGCAGAGGCCTGCGATCATGGCCTCACGGCCGGCCTCGATGCGCTTGGCGATGGCGATTTCGCCCTCACGCGACAGAAGCTCGACGGAACCCATCTCGCGCAGATACATGCGCACCGGATCGTCCGTGCGGTCGGTCGGCTCCTTGGTCGTGGTTTCGCGAACCGCGACGGCGCGGGTCTGCGAGGCCTCGACGAGATCGCCGCCCTCGGCCTCATCATCCTCGGCCTCGGCCTTCTCGCCCTCTTCCGCCTCTTCCGACTCGACGACGTTGATGCCCATCTCGGAGAGCTGGCCGAGCACGTCCTCGATCTGCTCCGAGGAGAACTCCTCCGGCGGCAGAACCTCGTTCAGCTCGTCATAGGTCACATACCCGCGCTTCTTCGCGAGCTTGATCATCCGTTTAACGGCGGCATCGCTCAGGTCGAGCAGGGGCCCGTCGCTCGTTTGCTCCGGAGCCGTCGTCTCGCCTTCGTCCCGTTCGGTCGCCTTCGTCGCCATGCTTTGCCTTACTCCAGCGCCCCGTCGGTGCCCCCAGCGGAACCGATGATGCGCGAATGGGCAGCAAGGCTGTTGGGCCCGGCCACCCGGAAATTCCTGACCAATAAACAGCAAGTCAATTGACTAACCGTTAACCATCTCCCGCCCGTGTGGGCTAATCCCGCCTTAATCAGAAGCCGGCTCCCCCACCGGACCCATTCTTGTCCATATCGGCCTCGGCACCGTCGACGGAGGACAGTTGGTTTTGGACCTCTCGCAGCCAGGCGAGATTGGCCTCGTTGTCCTCTTCGGCAAGCGCGCGCTCGGCGGCCCGAAGTTCGCTATGTAACGTGCGGGCGCGGCGATGCAAGGTGATGGCTTGCCTCAATGCGTCTTCAAGCCGCAAGGGGTCCGCATGCGGATCGAGCATCCAATGGTCCCCCGGACGGACCGTGGCGGTGAGCTTCTCCGCCGCCTGGGTCAGCCCGGCCCGCTCCAGGCGGGCCTGCATCACGGTCTGGTCGGTGGGCTCGCCGCTCGCTGCGCTGTCCAGGAGGAGAGAACGCATCATTTGGGCACCGCGTCCCTCAAGTTCAAGGTCCGCAAGGGTTTCCGCGTGCTTCTGGATCAGCTCGGGGTGGATCAGGAAGGCGCAGAGGATCATTGCCTCGCGGGGGCTCTCCGCCGTTCCGCCCGTGAAAAGCGGGCTGCGGGCGAGCAGCGGCGAGACGCTCAGGCGGGCGCTCGGTGTCGTTGGGGCAGGTCCACGAAAGTCGCGTCTCCCTCCCCCGCCTTGGCGGTTGAAACGATTCCCCCTGGTATCGGGACTCAGGCCCGCGAGGCGGCTTTCGACCTCCTCCCGGTAGTACCGTTTGAGGGTTTCGTCGCGAATCAGTGCAAGTGATTCGCGAAGCCGTCGCTCCAGGGCGGCCCGGCGCTCGGGGGTATCCAGCGGCCCGGCCTCGGTCTCCCGCGCCCAGAGGATGTCGACCAGGGGCTTGGCCGAGGCCAGCACCCGCTCGATGGCGGTGCGACCGCCCGAGCGGGCGAGATCGTCCGGGTCCTGCCCCTCAGGCAGGATGGCAAAGCGCAGGGACTTGCCGGCGGACAGGTTCGGCAAAGCCGTCTCGAGGGCGCGATAGGCGGCGCGCTGGCCCGCCTTGTCGCCGTCGAAGCACAGGATCGGCTCCTCCGAGAGGCGCCAGAGCAGCGCGAGCTGATCCTCGGTGAGCGCCGTTCCGAGCGGGGCGACCGCATTGGCAAAGCCCGCGACGCTCAAGGAAATCACGTCCACATAGCCCTCGACCGCGATCACCGTGCCCTTCTCGTGCGCATGCTGGCGGGCGTGGTGGTAATTGTAGAGAAGCCGGCCCTTGTTGAAGAGCGGCGTATCCGGCGAGTTCAGGTATTTCGCGGGCACATCGGCGGCCATGGCGCGTCCGCCGAAGGCGATCACCCGGCCGCGCACGTCGCAGATCGGAAACATCACCCGGTCGCGGAAGCGGTCATAGGGAACCTTCACATCCTCGCCCGAGATCAGAAGCCCCGCCTCCGCCATCATCTCGATGGAGATGCCCTTTTCGGCGAGATGATCGCGCAGGGCGAAGCGCTCCGGCGGCGCATAGCCGATGCGGAAACGCTTCTGCGTGTCGGGGCTGAGCTGGCGACCGGCGAGATAATCGCGCGCCTTCATGCCGAAGCGGCCCTGCAGCGAGGCCTCGAAGAACTGCGCCGCAAGCTCCATGGCGTCGTAGAGCGTCTTGCGCTTGACCTCCTCCTCCCGATCCTCCGGCGTGAGCTTGGGCAGAGGCACGCCCGCCTCCGCCGCCAGCCGCTCGACGGCCTCGGGGAAGGACAGCCCTTCCGTCTCCATGACGAAGGTGAAGATGTCGCCGTGCTTGCCGGAGGAGAAGCAATGATAGAACTGCTTCTGGTCGTTCACGTAGAAGGACGGCGTCTTCTCCGCATTGAAGGGCGACAGCCCCTTCCATTCCCGCCCCGCCTTCTTCAGGCGCACACGCTTGCCCACGACAGCCGAAACCGGCAGCCGGGCGCGGATTTCCTCGAGAATCTGGGGCGGGTAGCGCACGAAGCGTGAATCTCCAAACCTGCTGAATAAACTAAGGCGTGCGCCACGGCTGAGGAAAGGCAAGCCTTTGCCCATAATCCACAGGCCAAGCTAAGACTTCGGGCGATATCGCACCCCCTGAGGGGCGACCGCCCGGCTCCCTTAACCGGAATCATCCATCACTGGCAGCTCGACACGAGCCACAAGTCCGCCGCCGCCCCTGTTGTCGAGCGTGACCTTCGCGCCGATCCGCAAGGCGAGAGCCTTGACGATCGAAAGCCCCAGGCCCGTTCCCTCCTGTTGCTTGTCGGCGCGCACGAAAGGATCGAATACGCGAGCGATGAAATCGTCAGGAATTCCCGGTCCGGTATCGGCAATCTCCACGATCACTGTTGATCCTTTCACATGAGAGGAGAGATCAACGCGCCCATTCGTCGGCGTGTAGCGGATCGCGTTGTCGAGAAGGTTCGACAGCAGCATCACGAGGTCATGCGGATCGGCTTTGACTGAACCGGGCGCCATCTCGGTCAAGGAAAGCGTGATGCCTTTACTCTGCGCGAGCGCGATCACGCCCGCAATCGCTTCCTGCAATGCATCCGCGAGCGGCAGAGTTTGCGAAACCTCGCTCGGCGGCAGCGTTTCCGCGCGGGCGAGCGCCAGCAGCTGACTGGTCAGCCCGGACATGCGCAGAATACCGGTTTCCATCTCGTTTAGGATGTCATCTGAAGCAGCGTGGCGCGATGCATGGCGCAGATTGCGCACCTGGATGCGTAAAGCCGTCAAGGGCGTGCGCAGCTGATGCGCGGCGTTGGACACGAACTGCTTCTGCGTCGCCACCATGGCTCTGACACGGGAGAGCGCCTCGTTCATTGCCGCCACAAGAGGCGCGATCTCACCAGGAATGTCGGGCGACGAAAGCACCTGCGTGGAATCCGGCCTTCGGGAAAGCAGCTGATGCGCCAGAAGATCCACCGGACTTAAAATACGGCCGACAACCCATCGCACCAGCAACCATGAAATCGGGATGAGCAGGAAGGTGGTGATGAGCGCAGGCAGCGCGGCCTTCAGGGCGAGCTCCCGGCGCACACGCGTCTGTTGGGAAACCTGCACCGTCCCGTCATCGAGCACCCAGGTATAACTGCGCCAACTGCCTTTCGGCGTCGCGAAATTCGAGAACCCTGTCCTTCTTTGACGAGGCAAGTCGAAGTCTTGGGGAAATGACTTGAGCAAGCGCCCCTCCGGATCCCAGGCCTGCACGACGATCATGTCGGATTCATCCAAGGGCGGCGCAGGCATCTGCGCCAGATCATCAACCGAGCCGACGATATCCACGGCAATTTCGCGCATCTGATTGTCGAGGAAATTGTCGGGATCTTGCTGCGCGACGATGTAAGCGCCCACGCCGCCGAGAAGCCCGAAGGAGATCAGCAGGATCGTGAACCATAAGGTGAGCTGGCGGCGAAGCGAATGACGCTGTTTCATTTGACCACCATCCAGCCGACGCCTCGGACATTGCGGATGATATCGTTGTCGAACTTGCGGCGGATGTAATGGATCAGCACATCGACCGCGTTGCTCTCCACTTCCTCGCCCCAGCCATAGAGCGCGTCCTCCAACTGACTGCGTGACAGGATCGCGCCAGGCCGTTGCACAAGCGCCTGCATGAGTGCGAATTCCCGCGCGGGCAGAAGCTGGGTCATGCCCTTATAGGTTGCCTCATGGCATGCGAGATCGAGCACGATCTCGGACGTCTCGATCACCGATGCGGCATGCCCCGCATGTCGGCGGATGACGGCCCTGATCCGTGCGGCGAGTTCGTCCACATCGAAAGGCTTCACCACGAAATCGTCGGCGCCGCCATCGAGCCCCGCTATGCGGGTTTCGATATCGTCATGCGCTGTGATGATCAGAACCGGCGTCGCATCCTTTCGTCGCCGCATATCCTTGAGCACATCGAGACCCGCTTTGTCGGGAAGGCCGAGATCGAGCAGAACGATGGAATAAGGGTTTGCACCGAGAGCTTCGAGAGCATCGTCGCCCGTGCGTGCCCAGTCGACCGCCATCCCGGTTCCATCGAATGCCTGAACCAGGCTGCGCCCGATTAAAGGATCGTCTTCGACCAGCAGAACCCGCATGTGGGATGTCCTCGCTCCAGAAAAACTGAGCTTCTCCCATTCGAGATTCAAGAATGCATTTTGCCGCCACGATTGGCAGTTCTGGAGGCTTGAGCCCTCATTCTCTCCTAAGTCGCGAGCGGTATCGTCCAACCCAGGTACAAACGCGTACCGTCATGAAATGGAGAGATCCGATGAAGAAATTCCTGATCGCTACCTCGACACTGGCTTGTCTTCTGGGTGCGCCTCTGGCTGCTCAGGCGGCTCAAACCGCTCAGGCTTATCCTCCCACATCCTCCGAAGCAGCTCAGCCGCAGACCCATAAGATGCCGAAGCACCATGCCTCCAAGCATCAGGCGGTTCGTCATCACACAGCGATGAACAAGAACAAGGCCAGCTGCCCTCCCGGCTCGCAGAGCGCAGCCTGCCATACGGAGACCACTGGCTCGGTGAAGTAAGCGTTGCGGAAACGAGCGTATGCTTGCCGCCTCAGTGATGGATGATGCAAGCCACATAGCCTTCCGTCATCCCGGGGCTGCGCAGCAGAACCCGGGATCGTGTGACGAGGATGGCGCGGAACCATCCCCCTCTCCCGAGTGGGAGAGGGGCAGGGGTGAGGGATTGTCCTTTCCGGAAAGGGCATGCCTCACCCGGAGCTGCGCTCCGACCTCTCCCGCCCGGGAGAGATATTCCAGCGCCTCATCCGGCTCACGATCCCGGCTCGGCTTTCGCCGTCCGGGATGACGTCGCGTGAATCTTGTTCCTCATTTGTTCTTGACAATCCTCCTAACCTTGGCTATATCTCGTGATGTCCCGACCCAACGAGGGGCGCGCTCGCGAGGCGTCGCATGTGTGGGGTTGGGGGCGGTCCTGCGGCAGGTCTCGCAAGCCTGTCCAGGAGGCCCATCGTTGAAAGACACGATGTACGCCTAAAAGAACCGTGCGCGAGATGCAGTCCTGCTCTCTCACACAAAATATCATCGAGCCGGGCTGCCCATCGCGCCACCCTCGATTTTCCTTCCAGGCTTCGGGCTGTTTCAGCCCGGAGCCCGAAGGCGCATGCGATTTCCAACGACAATTCATTTTCAAGACGAACATTCGCCGGAGCGTTTCATGAGCCGTGCCCCATCCCCTCTCTTTCCGTTTCCCGATTGCAACGACACCCTGCGCCGTCTCGCCGATGTGCTGCAAATTCCCCTCACCTGCCGCAACTATCGCTGCCGTCGCGAGGGCCGGTGCCAAGGCGGCTACGGACCGCCCTGCTATTTCGAGAGCCACCAGGATTTCGTGGACGGGGTGCGCGAGCAGATGGAGGAATACCGGGATTACTGGAGCCGGCAGCGCAAGGCCGGAAAGACGCTGCATCAGCGGGAGTGATCGGCGTTGGGACAGCCTAGGCCATGTGGTCGAGTTGAAGGCTTCACGGGTCGGCGTGTTTACTGGCATTGTTGCCAATACCCCTCACTTTTTTGCCTTTCGCCACAGCAGACGTCCCGGAATGATCATCTCACCCTTCGAGGCCGCGCGGTCATCGACGCCGAAAGGCATCCGCTACATCAGGCTCTTTCTCCTGGCGCTCGTCGGGCTGTTCATCAGCAAGACGATCTGGTTCTCGAACCTGCTGCAGGGGAACAGCCCGCGCCGTCTGATGGATTTCGATGCGTTCTACATCGTCGCGCAGATGATCTGGCGCGGCGAGGTTGCGGATGCCTATCACTTCGCCACCCTGTTCGAGGTACAGAAGGCGATGAGCGGCACGCAATCCTTCATGCCCTGGACCTATCCACCGCCTTTCGACCTGCTGATCGCTCCCCTCGCCTTTCTTCCGCTGGGGCTGGCCTACGCGCTGTTCACCGGGGGCACCTTCACGGCTTATCTCGCCACGCTGAAGCGGATCGAGAGCGAGCATTTTCCGCTTCTGCTGATCGTGCTTCTGCCGACATTGGCTGTCGTGATCGGCTGCGGCCAGAACGGCTTTCTCACCGGTACGCTGATCGGCCTTACCTGCCTCGGTTTTCAGCGGCGTTCCGCGTGGGCGGGTCTTCCGCTCGGCCTCATGATCATCAAGCCGCATCTGGCCGTCGCGTTTGCGCTCTACACCCTGGCGAGCCGCCGCTGGGCTGCGGCTTGCATCGCCGCCGCGACCGTTCTTGCGATGTCGGCTTTGTCCGCGCTTCTGCTTGGAACGGATGTCTGGATCGCGTTTTTGCAGGGCACGAAAGAGGCGCAGATCTTTCTCGAAAAGGGCATGTATCCGCTCTTCCGGATGATCTCGCCCTATGCGGCCCTGCACACTTTCGGGCTTCCCGCCTCGATGGCCATGGCCGCGCAGATCCTCGTCGCCGTTCTGGCGCTCGGCCTCGTGGTTTTGTCGGTCTATCGCGGCCTGCCGCTCCGGCAATCGTTAGGCCTCACCGCCATCGCCTCGTTGCTGATCAGCCCCTATGCCTATGATTACGACATGCCGGTCTTCGGCATCGGCCTTGCCCTCATCCTGCCGGACCTGATCCGCCAGGGCCGCGAGGCGGAGCGCGCGATCATCTACGGCCTGAGCCTCTTCGCGGGGGGCTTCGGCATGGCGCAGTCCTTCGGGTACGTAGCCGAGCATGGCACCGACGCGAAGCTTCAGATAGACAACATGCCTCTGTCGCTCGCAGGCTTCACCTTGATCGCACTCGCCCTGCTCGCATGGCGCATCCTCCGCCGCACGGAGGAAATGCGCCCTGCTCCTGCAGAAGGGAGAGCAACGACGGCCATCATCGCTCCCCATGCGGGCTCGTGATCCGAGGCCTGCTTGCCCGCATCCGCCAACACGCTACGCGTTCTCGAATACCCTCACGCGATAGACAAGACGCACCTCGCCGGGCGCGTCTTCCGCAGGCATCGTCGCCTCGAGCACGCCGCCATTGGCTTCGATGACTTTGCGCGAGGCAATGTTCGTTTCGCGGCAGGAGATCTCAACGCTCCGCAAACCTTCGTCACGCGCCACCGGCAGGATGAGGCGCAATGCGGCCGTCGCATAGCCGCGCCGCTGTTTCCAGGGCACGACAGAATAGCCGATATGCCCGATGCAATGAGGCGGCAGTTCCTCCGTTCCCGGTTGGAAGCGCAGCATGATGCTGCCGCAGAAATCGCCGTCCCAAAGCCAGAAGAGACGGAACGGAAGACGCGGGACGACACGCCCGTCGTGCAGGGTCACCGTGCCGCTCTGGTCCAGGAGCCGATGGAGGAATTCTTCCGGGTCGGCACGCAGGGCTGCGAGTTGCTCCCCGCTCACATCCCGCATCGTGTCGGAGGACCAGCCCTTCTCGAGCGCGGCCTCATAGGCGGGCAAAAAGTCGGGACGGGGCACGACAAGCGTGATCCCGTCGGAATGGCTGGGCAAGGTTTTCGGTGTGTCGCTTTTCATCAAGCTCTCCGGGATTGGTTGGCGAGGAGAGCGGAAGCATGGACCCCACCCGCCTCGGGAGGGTCCACAGGAAGTCATGCCGCCATCAAGGCACAGCCCGTCCTGCACACCCTCTCGGGTACGCGGATGCGGAATTTTGGGCTGCGTTGCGGATGCTGGCGATCATGATTTTAATCTTAGAGCCTCCGGCGCCGAAAAGCAAAAGCCCGCCTGTCCGGCGGGCTCATGTCGTATTCTCACGGGGTCGAAGCGGATCAGCCCTTGGGCAGCATGTCCTTCACGAGGCCGCTGGCCTTGGCGAAATCCATCTGGCCCACATACTTGGCGCGAAGCGCAGCCACGACCTTGCCCATGTCCTTCATGGAGGCGGCGCCGGTCTCGGCGATGGCGGCCTGGATGGCGGCCTTGGTTTCGTCCTCGCTCATCTGCTTCGGCAGATAGGCGGAGATGACGGCGACCTCGTTCTTCTCCTGGTCGGCGAGTTCCTGGCGGCCGCCCTGCTCGTACATGGCGATCGATTCCTGGCGCTGCTTCACCATTTTCTGGAGGAGAGCCAGGATTTCCTCGTCGGAGAGCGGCTCCTTGCCGTTGCCCCGGGCCTCGATGTCCTTGTCCTTCAAGGCAGCCTGAATCAGGCGGATCGCGCCAAGCTTGCCCTTGTCGCCAGCCTTCATGGCCTCTTTCATCTCGGCGGTAAAACGGTCTCGCAGCATGCGGATCTCCTTGGTTTTAAGGTGCTTCAAGCGTTGACGGGACGCGACCGGCCCCTTAAGTCGTGGGGGACAGTTCACGGTCGGCCCGGAACGGGCCTGCTCAAGCACGGCCTGTTGGCCTCGGACTTAAAGAGATCATGACGATGCTGCAAGACAAAGACACAGCGAGTGGCTGGGAAGAGCCGCGCGCGACGGCCGTTCTCGTGCTCCAGGACGGCACGGTGCTGGAAGGCTTCGGCATCGGCGCCGAGGGCGAGGCCACCGGCGAGGTCTGCTTCAACACGGCCATGACGGGTTATCAGGAGATCCTGACCGACCCGTCCTATGCTGGGCAGATCATCACCTTCACCTTCCCGCATATCGGCAACGTGGGCACCAACGACGAGGACATCGAGAGCGTGAACGCCGCCTCGTCCTCGGGCGTCCGTGGCGTGGTGCTCGCCGCCACCATCACCGAGCCCTCCAACTGGCGCGCCTCCCGCGACCTCGACGCTTGGCTGAAAGCACGCCAGATCGTGGGCCTGACCGGCATCGACACCCGCGCGCTCACCGCCCTCATCCGCGACAAGGGCATGCCGAACGCGGTCATTGCCCACAATCCCAAAGGCGAGTTCGACCTCGCGGCCCTCAAGGCCAAGGCAGCTGCCCTTCCCTCCATGGACGGCCTCGACCTCGTGCCCCTCGTCACGAGCACTCAGCGTTTCGACTGGGACGAGACCACCTGGAACCGCGGCGAAGGCTACGGCCATCAGGACGGCGAGGCGAAGCACCATGTGGTCGCTATCGATTACGGCGTGAAGCGCAATATCCTGCGCCTCCTCGCCCGTGCCGGCTGCAAGGTCACGGTCGTTCCCGCCACCGCCACGGCGGACGAGGTTCTGGCTCTCAAGCCCGACGGCGTGTTCCTCTCCAACGGCCCTGGCGATCCGGCGGCCACTGGCGAATATGCCGTGCCGGTGATCCAGAAGGTGCTGGAAGAGAAGATCCCGACCTTCGGCATCTGCCTCGGCCACCAGATGCTGAGCCTGGCCGTTGGCGCCAAGACGCAGAAGATGCATCAGGGCCACCACGGCGCGAACCATCCGGTGAAGGACAAGACCACCGGCAAGGTGGAGATCACCTCCATGAACCATGGCTTTGCGGTGGATCCGGCAACGCTTCCGGCGAACGCGACGGAGACCCACGTCTCTCTGTTCGACGGCTCGAATTGCGGCATCGCGCTCACCGACCGCCCGGCCTTCTCGGTGCAGTACCACCCTGAAGCCTCCCCCGGCCCGCAGGACAGCCACTACCTCTTCGATCGCTTCGTGAAGCTGATGGATGAGGGCAAGGCGAAGCGCTGATCGCCCGATTGCTGGAGACGATTCCTCTTGCGCCGTCGCTCACACCGAGCGGCGGCGCAAAGCTTTTGAAGCCGCGACAAACGCGAATATTGCTTCGTTCCCCCAAATCACGTTAACCACTGGTTAACCATAAAATTAAATGATTCTGGGCTATATTTTGGGGGTTTCTCCGATGGATTTTGATCACGAGTCCGGCGAATTCAGCCGCTTGCACAATCTCTTCACATTTCACCTCGGCATCGCCGTCACGCTCTCCTGGCTGACCTCGCTTTATGCGGCTGCCTATGCGCCTTGGGTGCGCAACATCCGCCCCCTTCTCGATCCCACCAATGTGGGCACTGTCGAGAGCACGTGGTCCTATCTCTTCGTTTTCCCCGTCGTGCTCACCACCGCGTGGCTGCTCTCCATCTTCGGCCAGAGCGCTTTTGCCAAGTTCCGCCTTCTGAAGAGCCAGGCTTTCGAGTTCGGCATCGCGGCGGCTGTGGCCTTCATCATGTTCTACCTCTCCATCGACCGCGCGGTCGCTGCGATGCTGCTGGGCATGTGATCTGAACTGAACATCTCGATCCTTCGCAGGGCTCAGGCAACGGGATGACGCAGGCTTAAGCTTGGGCTAGAACTTGGCCATGATGAACTGGCGCGATTACTGGAACCAAGACACGCCGATCTATTCGGGCGAGCGACACAAGCTGCTGCACTACAAGCGCGTGGCGAGCGATATCATCGGCCATATTCCGTCACGCGATGCGATCGTGCTCGATTACGGATGCGGCGAAGCGCTCTTCGCCGATCAGGTGGCGGCCAAATGCAGGAAGCTCTACTTAAGCGATGCTGCGCCTCTTGTGCGTGAGCGGCTACAGGCAAAGTTCGGTGCCGCTGAACGCATTGCCATTCTGTCGCCTGACCAAGTGGCGAATATTGCGGATGCCTCTCTCGATCTGATCGTCGTGAACTCGCTCCTGCAATATCTCTCACTCGATGAATTGCGCGGCCTGTTGAAGCTCTGGCGCGCCAAGCTCAAGAGCGGCGGGCAAGTCGTCATCGCCGATGTGATCCCGCCGGATGTGAGCCCGATCACGGATGCCAAAGCTCTTCTGTCCTTCGCATGGCACGGAGGCTTCTTGAAATCCGCTCTCGCGGGCCTCGCCCGCACGGCTTTTTCGGAATATCGCAAGATCCGTGAGGAAATCGGCTTGGCGCAGTACAGCGAGGACGAGATGGTCGACATCCTTCAGGATGCCGGCTTCACGCCGGAGCGTGCCCCGCGCAACTTCGGACACAACCAGGCACGCATGACCTTTATCGGGCGTGTGGCTTAGGCCTTTGCGAGGGAGCGTTTCTCGCTCGCAACCGACCAGGCCAGCACGCCAAGTCCAGCAACGGCGAGAACGGCGCCGACCCAACCGGTCGACTCGAAACCGTAGCCAGCAGCAATCGCAAGACCGCCAAGCCACGCGCCGAGCGCATTGGCAATGTTGAAGGCCGAATGGTTCGAGGCGGCAGCGAGCGTTTGCGCATCCGCCGCCACATCCATCAGGCGTATCTGAAGCGCTGGTCCAAGCGCGACGCTGCAGCCGACGAGGAAGACGAAGATCGACAGCAGATAGGGATTATCGGTGTAAAGCCAAAACAGGGTCATTACGACCGCGCTACCGCCCAGGGTTCCCGCAATCGTTCCGATCAGGTTCTTGTCCGCAAGCCATGCGCCAACGAGATTGCCGACGATCATGCCCGAGCCGAAGAGAGCCATCATCAGCGGCACGGCACTTTCGGGCATACCCGCAACCTGTGTCGCCGTCGATGCGATGTAGGAGAACACCGAGAACAGTCCGCCAAAGCCGACCGCGCCAATGGCGAGCGTGAACCACACTTGCTTGCGCTTGAAGGCCCCAAGCTCGCGCATAGGGCTTGCGCCCTCCTCCACCTTGTCCTTCGGCAGGAAGAGCCAGATGAGCGCAACCGTCAGCGCACCCATGACGCCGACCGAGGCGAACAGGATGCGCCAATTCAGAATCTGCCCGAAGAACGTCATGATCGGCGTGCCGATCAGCGTCGCTACCGTCAGGCCCAGCATCACGCGAGCGACCGCCTGCGTGCGCTTGTTGGGCTCCACGAGTGAAGCCGCCACCAGCGCCGCCACGCCGAAATAGGCACCATGCGGAAGACCGGTCAGAAAGCGCATGAGCACGAAGGATTCGAAAGTCGGCGCAACAGCGCTCACTCCGTTGCCAATGGCGAAGATCGCCATGAGCATCAAGAGCAGCGTCTGGCGCGGGAGCTTTGCCGCGAGCACGGCGATGATAGGCGCGCCGATCACCACGCCGAGGGCATAGGCGCTGATGGCATAGCCCGCTTGCGGCGTCGTGACGGCGAATTCCTGAGCGAGGTTGGGCAGGAGCCCCATGATCGCGAACTCGCCTGTGCCGATGCCAAAGCTGCCGACGGCGAGCGCCAGCTCGATGAGAGCGACCGCGAAACGCGATCTGGAAGCGGGCTGCTCAATGGTGGGAGCAGCCGAGTGCGCTTCTTCTGCAATCGCCAGATTGGACATGGAGGACCTTGAAAAATTCGGAGGAAAATGAGGTTGCACTTATTGCATTGCAAAAAGATTCTGACGACCCGTAGGAATGCAGCCCAGGCCTGCGCTGGAATACTGGAACGTTCAATACGCAGGCGTGAAACGCTGCTTCCTTATGCAAATGTCCAGATCTTGTGTGCCATGAAGCTCCACAGCATCACCACGCCGGTGGTGATGACCTGCGCCGGCAGATAGGGCCCACCGAGCCAAACGGTGAAGGCATGCATGAGGAACCAGGTCATCAGGAAGCCGACAAACGCGACGAGGGCGAAACGCCAGGTGGCTTCACGGTGAGGACGGTCGCTTCGGTAAGTGTGCCTCCGGTTGAGCAAATAGGACACTAATCCGCCTGCCACGTAGCCGGCAAGCGTCGCCGGTACGGGATGCATCCCTCCTCCCTCGACGAGAAGGATGAGCAGGCCGTAATGCGCAACGGCTGCGGCCAGGCCGACACCGAAGAAGGCAATGAACTGGCGGCTCAGGCGATGGAGGGGTGGAAGCGCGGTCACGCGTTGTCGTTAGCCTCTTCCGAGCGCCCCGTCACCTCGCCTTTCTGAAGGCGTCCGGCGATTCTGCGCACGATCCTGCGCGGAAGGAACTTGGCTCCGATCGTTCCGAGCCAATTGCCGCCTCCGGGAATCACGATGGCCTTGCCCGCCTCGTAGCCCTCGACGCCGATCCGCGCCACTTCCCCGGCCGTCATGAGGGTGGGCCTCAGGGTCCTGGAATATTCCACATCCGCCGTTGCGGAAAACTCGCTCTCGGTCGAGCCGGGGCAGAGAGCCGTCACCGTCACGCCGTGGGGCTTGGCCTCCTCATGGAGCGCCTCGGACAGGGAGAGCACGAAAGCCTTGGTGGCGTAATAGACGGCCATGTGGGGGCCGGCCTGGAACGCTGCCGTTGAGGCTACGTTTAGGATGCCGCCCTTTCCCCGCTCCATCATGCTGGGCAGCAACAGGCGGGATAATGCCGTGAGCGCCCCGACATTCAGGTCGATCATGGCAAGCTGGCGCTCGGACGGCAGGGTTGCGAAATCGCCCCTCAGCCCGAAACCGGCGTTGTTCACAAGCGTATGGACCTGAATGCCCCTGTCGCGGAGCATGTCGACAAGGTCTTGGGGCGCTTCCCTGTCCTCCAGATCGAGCGCCATGGCCTCGGCCTGGACGCCATGGGTGCGCTGAACCTCCTCGGCCAGGGCCTCCAGCCGCTCGTGCCGCCGGGCGACTAGAACCAGAAAATAGCCTTTCGAAGCGAAAATCCGGGCCAATTCAGCTCCGATTCCACTCGATGCCCCGGTAATCACAGCCCAGCGCGGCTCTTCGGCCATATTCTGCTCCCATGAAATCTTGTTCGCTGCCCAGGCGATCATGCCCCATGGGAGACTTGCCGCCAAATCATGGCTTGAGGCTTTGAATTTGTGACAGCACCGTGTAAGAGCCTCTCTCAACCTTCAATCTGACACATCCCGGCTGCGCGAGTAGCGCCGCAATCAGCGGCCGCGCGGCTGGACACGCCTGGGTGGCCCTATGCCGAAGCGGACAGACATTTCCTCCATTCTCATTATCGGTGCCGGACCGATCATCATCGGTCAGGCCTGTGAGTTCGATTATTCGGGCACTCAGGCCGTGAAGGCCCTGAAGGAGGAAGGCTACCGAGTCATCCTGGTGAACTCGAACCCCGCGACGATCATGACCGATCCCGATCTCGCGGACGCCACCTATGTGGAGCCGATCACCCCTGAGATCGTCGCCAAGATCATCGAGAAGGAGCGCCCGGACGCCATCCTGCCCACCATGGGCGGTCAGACGGCGCTGAACTGCGCCCTCTCCCTCAAGAAGATGGGCGTGCTCGACAAGTTCAATGTCGAGATGATCGGCGCGACGGCGGAGGCCATCGACAAGGCGGAAGACCGTCACCTCTTCCGCGAGGCCATGACCAAGATCGGCCTCGACACGCCGAAGTCGCGTCTCGCCAACGCCTCGGCTCTCAAGAAGGCCGACCGCGACGCCTATCTCGCCGAGCTGGCGCGCATGGAAGCACTCGACATTCATCCCGGCGACAAGAAGCGGATGATCGCTGCCTACAAGCTGAAATGGGATGCAGGCGAAAACGAACGCCGCAAGCGTTACCAGGAGCACGCCATGGGCGAGGCGCTGCTGGCGCTCGCCGAAGTGGGCCTGCCCGCCATCCTTCGTCCGTCCTTCACCATGGGCGGCACCGGCGGCGGCATTGCCTATAACCGCGAAGAGTTTCTCGATATCGTGGAGCGCGGCCTCGACGCCTCGCCCACCAACGAAGTGTTGATCGAGGAAAGCGTGCTCGGCTGGAAGGAGTACGAGATGGAGGTCGTCCGCGACAAGGCGGATAACTGCATCATCATCTGCTCCATCGAGAACTTCGATCCGATGGGCGTGCATACGGGCGACTCGATCACCGTCGCTCCGGCGCTGACGCTCACCGACAAGGAATATCAGATCATGCGCGACGCCTCGCTGGCGGTGCTGCGCGAGATCGGCGTCGAGACCGGCGGCTCGAACGTGCAGTTCGCGATCAACCCGGAGAACGGGCGCATGATCGTGATCGAGATGAACCCGCGCGTGTCACGCTCCTCCGCGCTCGCCTCGAAAGCCACCGGCTTCCCGATTGCGAAGGTCGCCGCGAAGCTCGCGGTCGGCTACACGCTGGATGAGATCGCCAACGACATCACCGGCGGCGCAACGCCTGCTTCCTTCGAGCCCACCATCGATTACGTGGTCACGAAGATTCCGCGCTTCGCCTTCGAGAAATTCCCCGGCGCCGATCCGACGCTCACCACCGCCATGAAGTCGGTGGGCGAGGCGATGGCGATTGGCCGTTCCTTCCCGGAATCGCTGCAGAAGGCGCTGCGCTCGCTTGAGACGGGCCTCACCGGACTCGACGAAATCGAGATCGAAGGTCTCGGCAAGGGTGACGACAAGAACGCGATCAAGGCCGCCATCGGCACGCCGACTCCCGACCGCATCCTGAAGGTCGCGCAGGCGCTTCGCCTCGGCATCAGCCACGACGAAGTCTACGACAGCTGCAAGATCGATCCCTGGTTCCTGGAGCAGCTTCAGGACATCGTCGACATGGAAGCGAAGGTGAAGTCTCACGGCCTGCCGAAAACTCCCGGCGCGTTCCGTCAGATCAAGGCGCTCGGCTTCTCCGATGCGCGTCTCGCCGTGCTCACGAACAAGACGGAAGCGGAAGTGCGCGAGGCGCGCCGCGCCGTTGGCGTGCGCCCTGTCTTCAAGCGCATCGACACCTGCGCGGCGGAGTTCGCTTCGCCCACCGCCTACATGTACTCGACCTATACCGCGCCGTTCGCAGGCCAGCCTGCGGACGAGGCCAATCCCTCGGATAAGAAGAAGGTCATCATTCTCGGTGGCGGCCCGAACCGCATCGGCCAAGGCATCGAGTTCGACTATTGCTGCTGCCATGCCTGCTTCGCGCTCAAGGATGCAGGCTTTGAGACCATCATGATCAACTGCAACCCGGAGACTGTGTCGACCGACTACGACACCTCCGACAGGCTCTATTTCGAGCCGCTGACGCAGGAAGACGTGCTGGAAATCATCGAGACCGAACGTTCCAAGGGCACGCTCCATGGCGTAATCGTGCAGTTCGGCGGCCAGACGCCGCTGAAGCTCGCTCGCGCGCTCGAAGAAGCGGATGTGCAGATCCTCGGCACCTCGCCGGATGCCATCGACCTCGCCGAAGACCGCGACCGGTTCAAGCGTCTCCTCGACAAGTTGCATCTGAAGCAGCCGAAGAACGGCATCGCCTATTCGGTGGAACAGGCTCGCCTCATCGCCGCCGATCTCGGCCTGCCCTTCGTGGTGCGCCCCTCTTACGTGCTCGGCGGCCGCGCCATGGCGATCATCCGCGACGAGACGCAGTTCGAGGATTACCTGCTCGGCACCCTGCCCAGCCTGATCCCGTCCGACATCAAGGCGCGTTATCCGAACGACAAGACCGGTCAGATCAACACGGTTCTCGGCAAGAACCCGCTGCTCTTCGACCGCTATCTCTCGGACGCCATCGAGGTGGACGTGGACTGCCTCTGCGACGGCAAGGACACCTTCATCGCAGGCATCATGGAGCATATCGAGGAAGCGGGCATCCACTCGGGCGATTCCGCCTGCTCGCTGCCGCCCCGCTCGCTCTCGGAAGAGACCATTGCCGAACTGGAGCGCCAGACAAAGGCGATGGCCCTGGCCCTCGACGTCGGCGGCTTGATGAACGTGCAATACGCCATCAAGGACGGCGCGATCTACGTGCTCGAGGTGAACCCCCGCGCTTCTCGTACCGTCCCCTTCGTGGCCAAGGTCATCGGCGAGCCCATCGCCAAGATTGCGGCCCGCATCATGGCCGGCGAGAACCTGGCCAAGTTCGGCCTCACCCCGAAGGAGCTGCCGCATATCGGCGTGAAGGAAGCCGTGTTCCCCTTCAACCGCTTCCCCGGCGTCGACGTGCTGCTCGGCCCGGAGATGCGCTCCACAGGCGAGGTCATCGGCCTCGACCGGGGCTTCGGCGTGGCCTTTGCCAAGAGCCAGCTCGGCGCCGGCAGCCAGGTTCCGAAGACCGGCACCCTCTTCGTTTCGGTCCGCGACTCGGACAAGGAGCGCATTCTTCCGGCCGTCCAGATGCTGGAGGAGCTCGGCTTCCAAATCGTGGCCACGGCCGGTACTCAGAAGTACCTGGAAGAGAAGGGCGTGAAGGCCAAGCGCATCAACAAGGTGCTGGAAGGCCGCCCCCATGTGGTCGATGCCATGAAGAACGGCGACATCCAGTTGGTCTTCAACACCACCGAAGGCGCGGGTGCCCTGTCAGATTCTCGCAGCCTTCGTCAGGCTGCCCTCTTGCATAAGATACCTTACTACACCACTCTTGCAGGAGCGGTCGCCGCTGCCGAGGGCATCAAGGCCTATCTCGGTGGCGATCTCGAGGTCAGGGCTCTTCAGGACTATTTCGCCTGAGGCATTCTGCCTGCACAATGGAACTGCGAAGCTTTTGATAAGTTTTCGCTGACATGCGAGGGCGCTGGAAACAGCGGCCTCGTACCTCTTTTTAGACGAGACAAACGATGGACAAGGTCCCTCTGACGATCAAGGGTTTTGCTGCGCTCGAGGAAGAACTCAAGCACCGTCAACAGGTTGAACGCCCCCGGATCATTCAGGCCATTGCCGAAGCGCGTGCGCTCGGCGACTTGTCGGAAAACGCCGAATACCATGCGGCCAAGGAAGCCCAGTCCCTCAACGAGGGCCGCATCCTGGAGCTGGAAAGCCTGATTTCTCGCGCGGAGGTCATCGATATCACCAAGCTCTCGGGCGACCGGATCAAGTTCGGCGCAACCGTGAAGCTGGTGGATGAGGACACCGAGGAGGAGAAGACCTATCAGATCGTGGGCGAGCCCGAGGCCGATGTGCGCTCCGGCCGTGTCTCCGTCGCCTCCCCTATCGCTCGCGCCCTGATGGGCAAGACCATCGGCGACACGGTTGAAGTGTCGACCCCCGGTGGCGGCAAATCCTACGAGGTCGTGGGCGTCCGCTTCGGCGCCTGATAGATTGAAGGGGGCATCGATGAGAGATCAGACCATGCCCTTTAAATCCCGCCGCTCTTTTCTCCTGAGCTTCGCCTGTGCCGCCCTTGCCGGCACGGGCCTAATCACGGCTGGTCCGGCCCAGGCTCAGGGTTTTCCGCCGGGCTTCTCGTCCTTTTCAGTTGATGTCAGCCCGTTGAAGGCGAAGGGTCTCGGCCCGTTTGCCGACCTCGTCGGCCAAGCGGCCCTCGACGAGTTGCGTCGCTCCTTCGCGGACCGGATCGATCCGCGCGGGCCGCGCTTCGTGCTGGTGATCACCGGTATCTTCCTGACGCCCTTTCCCGATAACGGGGTTGGCTGGCGCCGCGGCGGAGGTGGAGGCGGAAGCGACGGCATGGACGGCGAGGCGCTCGCCGTCGGCCCGAAAGGGCAGATCCTCGCCCGACATCCGCAGCATGCGGCCCGGGACCCGGATACCAGCAGCCTGGAGCCGAACGAGCGGGGCCGCGCGGTCGCCATGGCCCAGCACTACGTCTGGTGGCTGCGGCGCAGGCTCTGACTGGCTTTAAATTTTATTCTGCGACTTCCGCCACATCGTCGATCGGCACCAGCGGCTCGTCCTTGATGAGGTCGAGGGTGAGCGCCGTGCGGACATTGCGCACATTGGGCAACGATGTGAGCTCGGAGACGAGGCCCTGGAATGCGCCTAAGTTCGGAGCCACGCATTTCATGATGAAGTCGATATCGCCCGACAGGGTCCAGCATTCGCGGACCATGGGCCAATCCTTCACCCGCTGCTCGAATTCCTGCAGTTCCTTCTTGCCCTGCACATCGAGCTGCACCATGGCGAAGCACACGATCTCGAAGCCCAGACCCTTCGGGTCGAGAATGGCGCGATAGGCCTTGATGATGCCCGCGCTCTCCAGCGCACGCACGCGGCGCAGGCATGGCGGAGCTGAAAGGCCGACGCGTCGGGCTAGCTCCACATTGGTGATGCTGCCGTCGGCTTGCAGTTCCTTCAAAATGGCCCAGTCAATGGAATCGAGGCGTCCGCGCACGGTCACTCCAAGAGGCGCATGCCCAACTCTTAAGGTCAGGATCATACGGCCTTCAGTCAAAAAACTCGTCTTGGCTGAGTAGACCGTGTAAAGGGTCTGCACAAGCCGGACAGGCGATTAAGTCGCAACGAACCGGATGAACTCCACAGGCTCATTGATCAAATGTTGCGTGACGATACCGGCCTTATCACCTGGGTTCTGACCGATGGCAAGGCCGGAGACGAGCTTCAGGCGCTGAGCGTCGTCGAGGCCCTGGGCGTCCGGCCGGAGATCAGAAGAATCCGTCCCCGCGCGCCATTCACCTGGGCGATGCCCTGGGGACCCATCGACCCGCGTGAGCGGCCATCGGCAAAAGACAGCCCCCTCAGCCTGCCCTACCCCGATCTCCTCATCGCCTCCGGCCGCAGAGCCGTGCCCTATCTACGCTTCGTGAAGCGCGCCTCAGGCGGTCGAGCGTATACGGTCTTCCTGAAGGACCCGCGCACGGGCCCGAAGACCGCCGATTTCATCTGGTCGCCGGAATATGACCGCGTGCGTGGCCCCAACGTGCTCACCACGCTCACACCGCCACACCGTGTCTCGGCGGAGAGGATCGCAGCAGCCAAGTCCCAACCCGATCAGCGCCTCGCCGCTCTGCCACACCCTCGCGTGGCGGTGCTGATAGGCGGCGACAGCCGTCACCATCGCTTCACCGAGCAAGATATCGCCCGTCTCGGCAAGGATCTGGCGACACTGGCGGAATCAGGCGCAGGGCTGATGATCACCGCCTCCCGCCGTACGCCTGAGACCCTGCGGCAGGCCCTTATCGACATCGCCGGCAGGCACAGCGCCTTCTTCTGGGACGGGACGGGCGAGAACCCCTATGTGCCGATGCTCGGCCTGGCCGATTTCATCGTCGCCACAGCGGATTCCTTCAACATGATCGGAGAGGCGGCGGCCACCGGAAAGCCGATCCTGGTCTTCGAGCCATCCGGTGGGCACCCGAAACTGGATGTTTACATGGATCGCCTGAAGGGCCATGGAATTGTGCATCCGTTCGAGGGACGTCTTGTAGGACAGGCCTACGAACCCCTAAATTCTACACCCAAGATTGCTGCTGCCATCGTCCGGGGCTTCAGCCTTCATCGCCGCTCGCTCGGCTTGCCGGACCTGAATTTTGTCTGACCTGGCTTTTTCTCTGGAGTTAACCTGATGGCCCATTCCCACGCCAAGCTCATCATCATCGGCTCAGGGCCCGCAGGCTACACGGCGGCGATCTATGCAGCGCGCGCCCTGCTCGAGCCCGTGATGATCTCGGGCTTCCAGCCTGGCGGTCAGCTGATGATCACCACCGACGTGGAGAACTATCCGGGCTTCGCCGAAGTGATCCAGGGCCCCTGGCTGATGGAGCAGATGCGCCTCCAGGCCGAGCATGTGGGCACCAAGATGATCTCGGACCACATCACCAGGGTCGACCTGAAGCAGCGCCCCTTCCGCCTGGAAGGCGATTCCGGCGACGTCTATACCTGCGATTCCCTGATTATCGCGACGGGCGCCCAGGCCAAATGGCTGGGCCTGCCCTCGGAGGGCCTGTTTCAGGGCTTCGGCGTCTCGGCCTGCGCCACCTGCGACGGCTTCTTCTACCGCAACAAGGAAGTCGTGGTGGTGGGCGGCGGCAACACCGCCGTCGAGGAGGCACTCTATCTCGCCAACCTCGCCTCCAAGGTGACCCTGGTTCATCGCCGCGACTCGCTTCGCGCCGAGCGCATTCTGCAGGACCGCCTGTTCAAGCACCCCAAGATCGAGGTGCTCTGGAACAGCGCCGTTGAGGAGATCTGCGGGACAGAGAACCCCTCCTCCGTCACCCATCTGAAGCTGAAGAACCTCGTCTCCGGCGAAGTCTCGGACTTCAAGACCGACGGTGTGTTCATCGCCATCGGCCACAAGCCTTCGACGGAACTCTTCGTCGGCCAGCTCGACATGAAGCCAGGCGGCTACCTTCAGGTGAATCCGGGATCCACCGGCACCAACATCCCCGGCGTTTTCGCCGCTGGCGACGTCACGGACGACGTTTACCGCCAGGCCGTGACGTCGGCAGGCATGGGTTGCATGGCTGCCTTGGATGCGGAGCGCTATCTGGCGGCCCTGGAGGCCACCCAAGAGGCCGCCGAATAGGGTTTATTCACAACTGGTTGTCCCTGGGGCAGGATTCCTGTTGCATCCTGCCGTCTCCTCATCGGAGATAAGGAGCCCTGCGCTACAGGAATGCGGGGCCTCAGGGGATTGCCGTGGATTGGGACAAGATCCGGATTTTCTACACCGTCGCGGAGGCAGGCAGCTTCACCCGCGCTGGTGATGATCTGGGACTGAGCCAATCCGCCGTGAGCCGCCAGATCAGCGCCCTCGAGCGCGAATTGAAGGCCCCCCTCTTCCATCGCCATGCCCGCGGCCTGATCCTGACCGAGCAGGGCGACCTGCTCTTCCGCGCGGCTCGCGACATGCGCATGCGCCTGGAAACCACCAAGGCACGCCTCGTCGAGACCAGCGAACGCCCCTCCGGTGAGCTGAAGGTGACGACCACCGTGGGCTTGGGCTCGATCTGGCTCGCCCAGCGCATCGCCGAGTTCATGGATCTCTATCCGGAAGTGCGGGTCGAGCTGATCCTCTCCAACGAGGAGCTGGATCTCGCGATGCGCGAGGCGGACGTCGCGATCCGCCTGCGCCGCCCGGCCCAGCCGGACCTGATCCAACGCCGCCTCTTCACGGTGCACTTCCACGTCTACGCCTCGACCGACTACATCAAGCGTTTCGGCGAGCCGAAATCCCTGGAGGAGTTGGACGAGCACCGCATCATCTCGTTCGGCGGCGACCAGCCGTCCTACCTGATGTCCGTCCATTGGCTCTCAACGGCCGGACGCGAAGGCAAAGAGGCGCGCCAGTATCACTATATTGTGAACAATATTACAGCCCTCAAGCTGGCGGTCGAAACCGGGGCCGGGATTGCCGTGCTCCCGGATTATGCGGCGGTCGGCAATCCGAACCTCGTTCAGATCCTGCGCGATGTCGAGATGCCCTCTCTCGACAGCTACCTTGTTTATGCTGAGGAAATGCGGTCCGTTGCCCGCGTTCAGGCCTTCCGCGACTTCCTGATCTCCAAGGCCCAGCGCTGGACCTATTGAGCCTCCCAACAGACACCGATTCCTAGGCCCCTTGAGGAAGCGTGGCAGTTTTGTGTCATAGCTTGGCAAAAGCCATGCGCGCAGCGCAGCCCTTTCATGAGGCATGTTGCATTGCAAATAAGTCGAATGCAGCCGATATGGGCATTGGCTGATTTCAACGCGGCAGTGCTTTTTTCTTCCTCCCGGCGCTGCTGTGTCGGCCGTTCCCTCTGGAAGGTTTTGACTTTTATTTGTCGGACCTCACTTTATGCCGGGCCTTTGGCCCGGCTTTTTTCTTTTCAGGGCTTGTCCGCGTAGGGCCTGGTGACCTCTTCCTTGAGCACGCGGCGCAAAACCTTGCCCACATTGGTCTTGGGCAATAGCTCCCTGAACTCGATCCGGCGCGGCACCTTGTAGCCCGTCATGTTCTCCCGGCAGAAAAGACGAACCTCTTCCTCGGTCAGTCCAGGATCCTTGCGCACGATATAAGCCACGACCGCCTCGCCCGATTGATCGTCCGGCAGGCCGATCACGGCGGCTTCCATGACGCCCGGATGCCTCACGAGCACATCCTCGACCTCGTTGGGATAGACGTTGAAGCCGGAGACCAGGATCATGTCCTTCATCCGGTCCACGATCTTCACCTGTCCGTCGGGCAGAAGCACCGCCACGTCACCGCTGCGGAAGAAACCGTCCTGTGTCATCACCTTCGCGGTTTCGTCCGGGCGCTGCCAATAGCCCGCCATGACTTGCGGCCCCTTGATGCACAATTCGCCACGCTCTCCCGCCGGGAGAACGGTGCCGTCGGTTGCGCGGATGGACACATCGGTGGAGGGAAGCGGATAGCCGATGGTACCGGTGAATTCCTCGATGTCGAGCCTGTTGGCGCAGGCCACAGGCGAGGTCTCGGACAGGCCATAGCCCTCGACGATGGGAACGCCGGCGATCGACTTCCACTTCTTCGCAACGGTTTCCTGCGTGGCCATGCCGCCCGCGACGGCGAACACCAATTGCGAGAAATCGACCTTCTCGATTCCCGGCGCATGAGCGAGCGCGTTGTAGAGCGTGTTCACGCCGGACATGAGCGTAATCTTGCTTTTCTGAAGCGTCTTCACGAAGCCCGGAATGTCGCGCGGATTGGCGATGAGAAGCTGACAGCCGCCGATCTTCGTCATGAAGAGCGAGCACACGGTGAGGCCGAAGATGTGATAGAGCGGCAGCGCAGTCACCATCACATGATCTTCGCGTTCGCCGAAGAACGGACGCATCCATGCCTCGCATTGCAGCACGTTCGCCACAACATTCCGGTGCAGCAAAACCGCGCCTTTCGCAACGCCGGTCGTGCCGCCGGTATATTGCAGGAAAGCGATGTCGTCGCGCGTGACGGTAACGGCCTGAGGCTTCTTGCGAGCGCCTTCGCTGAGCACCGTCTTGAAGGGTACGGCATTCGGCAGGTTGAACGGTCTGACAGCCTTCTTTACACGGCGCGACACGAGATTGACGATGGAACCCTTAAGCCCGAGCAGATCTCCTGGCGCCGTCACAATCACGCGGTCGAGATTGAGATCGGGAAGAGACTCTTCCACCGTCGCACCGAAATTCTCCAGCACGAAGAGGAAGCGCGCGCCGGAATCCTGCAGCTGATAGGTCAGCTCACGCGGCGTATAGAGCGGATTGACGTTCACGACCGTGCCGCCGGCCTGCAGGATGCCGTAGATTGCAGCCGGATAGGCCATCACGTTCGGCATCATGATCGCGACGCGATCGCCCTTTTTCAGCCCCTGCTGCTGCAACCAGGATGCGACGGCATCGGCGGCGCGTCCCAGTTCCGCGTAAGTAACGCGCTTGCCGAAGCTCTCCGCAGCCACGCGATTCGGATACTCGGCGAGAGCCGCGCGAAAGATATCGTTGAGCGTGCCAATGGCCGCATCGTCGATGATCAGCGGTACTTTTGTCGGGTAGGACTTGAGCCAGGGCCGGTCCGAGGAAGTGCCTGCGGCTCCCGCGACAGCAGCCGATTGGGTTGCATTCATTCTTTTCCTCCCGCTCCAGGGCGAGTTTATCTTAGAGGAGATGGCGTCTCCGATAGCGCTTAGATTGGCGCGGAAGGAAGTATTTGTCGATGGGCAGCCTACAACGAGGGGTGGTGGTGCCCACCGACCATGGTCTTAATGGGCCTTCAGCACGATCATGTCGGCCGTTTTCCCACTGAGTTCCGCCATATGATCGAACCGGGTCGAGAAGGTGCCGACGCCTGCCGTAACGGAGCGTAGCTCGACGATCAGATCGCCGATTTCCGATTCCGGAATGGAGGCACTGAGAACCTCCCATCCCGACCAGCCGGGCCGTCCGTCATAACCGAGGATCTGGCCGCGCCGGGCCGTAACGAGACCCGTCGCCTTGGACAGGGCCTCCGTGGGGATCGCGATCTCCACCGACAGGATCGGCTCCAAAAGTACGGGCTTCGCCTTCGGCAACGCCTCGGCCAAGGCCAGTTTCGCGGCGGCCTGGAAAGCGGCATCGGACGAATCCACCGTATGGTAGGAGCCGTCCGTCAGGCTGACTGCGAGATCGACCACCGGGAAGCCCAATGGGCCGTTCTTCAAGGCATCGCGAACCCCGGTCTCCACGGAAGGGATGTACTGACGCGGCACGACACCTCCCGTGATGCGATCCTCGAAGGCAAACCCTTCACCGCGCGGCAGCGGCTTGATCTCGATCATCACGTCGCCGTACTGGCCGTGACCGCCGGTCTGCTTGCGGTGACGGCCACGCGCCGTGGCCGGGTGTTTGATCGTCTCGCAATAGGCAACGCGCGGCTTTGAAATGTCGACGCCAACCTGGAAGCGTGACGCAAGCTTTTCGACCGCGACACGCAAATGCATCTCGCCCTGGCCGAGCAGCCGGATCTCGCCCATCTCGGGACGGGTTTCCACCGTGAGCGACGGATCTTCTTCCGTGATCTTCGTGAGCGCCGATGACAAGCGCACATCGTCCTTGCGATCCCTTACCTTCAGCGCCACCGCATAGACAGGCTCAGGCGGCGCGGAGGAGATGATGGTCTCGGGCCTGTTCTTGCCCGAGGCGAAGCTGTCGCCTGTCGCAACGCCTTCGAGACGTCCGAAGCCGAGCGTCTCGCCTGCCATCGCTTCGCTTTTGCGCGTGGTGTTGCCGCCGACCAGCGTCAGCAGGCTGCCGATGCGGCTTTCCGCACCGCGCGAGCCCACCACCATGTCGCCTTCATGGAACGTGCCGCGCATGACGCGGGCAACGGAGAGCTTGCCGCCCTGCCCCATGTGAAGGGTCTTCATCACATGAGCTAATGGCGCACCTTCTTCCGGAATGCCGAGCCTGGCGCGGGTTTCCGCAAGCGCCGGCGCTTCGTGGCGAAGCGCTTTCAGCAATCGCGTCACGCCATTGCCGCGTTCGGCGGAGCCGATGAGGGCAGGCACCACGTGCCGCTCGCGCAATTCCTTCGACAGATCGTCGAAGATGCGGTCGCGCGGCGGCTCGATCTCGGAGATCAGCTCTTCCATCAGCTCGTCGTCGTAATCGGCCAACCGTTCGAGCATCGAGAAGCGCGCCTCGCGCTCACGCGGCGCTTCGCCATCCGGCATATCGACAACCTCGCTCGGCGCATGCTCGCGATAGATGAAAGCGCGCTCAAGCGCGAGGTCGATGAAGCCGACGGCAATGCCGTCCTTCCAAAGTGGGATCTGGCGCAACAGCAACGGTGTGCGTGACGCTTCTTGCAGAAGCCCTAATGTCTCGCGCACGCGTTGCGTCGCGGAATCGATTTTGTTGATGAAGAGAAAGCGTGGAATGTCCGCTTCTTCTAATTCCCGCAGGATGACTTCGAGTGCGGGAATCTTGCGCTCATCCGCCTCGCATACGACGATGGCCGCATCGCAGACGGGCATGACATTGCGCATCTCGTGCAGGAATTCCGTGGAGCCGGGACAATCGACGAAGGTCATCGTCTCGCCGAGGAATTGGACGGTCGCCACGTTGGGCTCGATGCTCATGCCGTGAGAGCGCGCTTCCGCGCTTGCATCGCCGACACTGTCGCCATTGGCGACACGTCCCGCGCGGGAAACCGCGCCTGTGCGTTCCAAGATCGCTTCGAGCAGCGTGGTCTTGCCACTCTGGAATGGGCCGACGATGGCAATGCATCGCGGGCCCGAAGGTCCTCTGCCGTTGGGTGCCATGGTAGTTTCCTCCCTACCCCCGTCAGCGCGCTCTTCACGGCCACTTGGAGGAATGCTCTGCCTGTCGGGGGGCGTTGGCAAGAGGTCTTTTGCGCAAAAGAAAAACGGCCAAGCTTCAGCCTGGCCGTTTTCGCAAACCTCTCGAATGATTTACGGAGCAGCGCTCAATTCGAAGCTGCCGACGCCCAGAGCGAGATTGAGGCCCGTCTGGCCGCTCACGGAAAGAGGCTGAAGAGCAATGGATTGCTGCGATCCGCCCACGAGAACATTGGCGCCGAGGCCCGCTCCGACCGTCGCTTCGGCACTGGGGCCGACATAATTGCCAGCGAGCACGCCAGGAACAGTAGGCCCTGTCGCGAAAACGGCCCAGGTGAGGATGCCTGCACTCGTTGCACCAATATCAAGCCCATACTTGCGGATCACGCCGAGATAATGCTCGCTGTAGCCCTTCTGATTATCGAAGGTACAGGCCGTACCCTTCTGAGACGTCACGATCAGGCCGAGACTGCTCGAGACATTACAGGTCAGGATGCCGACCTGGGTCCGGCTCTGCGCCTGAGCACTGGGGGCACCCAGAATTGTCGAGATGGCGAGGGCTGCGATAGGAAGCGCTGCGCGAAGCATGTTGATCTCCTAAGCTCAGGTATAACTCAGGCGTCAACAGCGACGGCTTGATGCCGTTCCACGGATGATAGACTATTTCAGGGTAGCAGGGATTGAATCCTGATGTTCGCCACGACGCACGATCTTCATCGAAAAGATCGTCACCGGCCCTGCTCGCAACAGGTTCATGGATGAGACGATCATCTCCGCCAAGCGCTCAGGGCTGACACTGTCGCCTTCGATATCGAGGATGAAATCCTTTGCCTCGACATGGCCGCCATTGGTGAAGTCGACACGAAAGTCCGACTTCACCCGAAACACGGATTGCTGATTGACCCGATAGGGCTCTGCCTCGGGATCCGGATGGAATGTCCGAGGCAGATCAAGCGCATCGTGCGGAAAAGTGGTTCCGGTTTTCCGCATGAACGATGCGCCCCTCAAGAAATAAGCATCGAATAGATCCCAAAAGTGGAATCCACTTTTGGGTCCGATGCATTAGCGCAAGCTTCCGCAGAAGCGCTGGATGCGATTGCAGGCATCTTCCAGCAACGCGTTCGACGTGGCGTAGGAGATGCGGAAGTTCGGCCCCAGACCGAAGGACGAACCGTGCACGGCGGCGACGCCTTCGACTTCCAGAAGCTCGGCGACGAAGTCTTCGTCCGTCTTGATGACCTTGCCGGACGGCGCAGTCTTGCCGATGGCTTCGGCACAGGACGGATAGACGTAGAACGCGCCTTCCGGCATCGGGCACTTCAGGTACTTCGACTGGTTGAGCATGGAGACCACGAGATCGCGGCGCTCCTCGAAAGCCTTCTTGAACCGCGGCAGGTGATCCTGCGGTCCGTCGAGGGCCTCAACAGCGGCCCATTGCGAGATTGCGCTCGTGCCGGAGGTCTGCTGGCCCTGCACGAAATCCATCGCCTTGATGAGATGCTCGGGGCCACCGGCATAGCCGATGCGCCAACCCGTCATGGCATAGGATTTCGATACGCCGTTCATGGTGAGCGTGCGCTCGTAGAGGTTCGGCTCGACCTGCGCGGGCGTCACGAATTCGAAATCGCCATAGGTGAGATGCTCATACATATCATCGGTGAGCACCCACACATGCGGATGGCGCATCAGCACGTCAGTGATCGCCTTCATCTCGGAGCGCGAATAGGCAGCGCCCGTCGGGTTCGACGGCGAGTTGAGGATGATCCACTTCGTCTTCGGCGTGATCGCGCGCTCGAGATCGCCCGGCTGGAGCTTGAAGTTGTGCTCCATCGTGCAGTCCACGAACACGGGCTTGCCGCCGCAGATCACGACCATCTCAGGATACGACACCCAGTAAGGCGCCGGGATGATGACCTCGTCGCCCGGGTTCAGGGTGGCGAGCAGCGCGTTGTAGATCACATGCTTGCCGCCGGTGGAGACGATGGTCTGCGAGGGCTTGTAGTCGAGGCCGTTCTCGCGCTTGAATTTGCGGGAAATCGCTTCGCGGAGCGGCACGATGCCGGAGACCGGCGTGTACTTGGTCTCGCCGCGGCGGATGGCCGCGATGGCCGCTTCCTTGATGTTGTCGGGCGTGTCGAAATCCGGCTCGCCGACGGAAAGGCTGATCACATCCCGCCCTTGAGCTTTCAGATCGCGCGCTTTCTGCGTGATGACGATCGTTGCAGACGGCTTAACGCGAGAAAGGGCATCAGACAAAAAGCCCATGGGAAACCTCCGGTCGGGGCGTTAGGTAGGGATTGTGACGGGGGCGGACCCTAATCCGCTCAAGCTGTCCAAGCAAGCAAAACAGCCCTGCTCGACAGGGTTTTTGAGGAGACGCCTTTTCATGACCATTTTCCTGACCCGCCGCATGGCCCTCGGCTTTTTTGCCGGCGCCGCCCTTCTGTCCCAGGCCGCCCTCGCCCAGCCCTATCCCAGCCATGTGATCAAGATGGTGGTGCCCTATCCGGCCGGCGGCCCGACGGACGTCATCGCCCGCATCGTGGCGGAGGAGATGGGCAAGGAATTCGGCCAGAACGTGATCGTGGAGAACGTGGCTGGCGCTTCTGGCGCCATCGGCACCCGCGCCGTGGCGAAGGCAGCTCCCGATGGCTACACCATCGTCTTCGGCAACAACCAGACCCACGGGAACAACATGTTCCTGCTGAAAGAACCGGGCTACGACGCGGTGAAGGACTTCGCGCCGCTTGCGGGCGCAGGAGCCTTCGAGCACGTTTTCGTGGTGAAGAACGATCTGCCCGTGAAGTCCATTCCGGAGCTGGTCGAGCTCGCTAAGAAAGACCCCGGCAAGCTCAATTACGGCTCCACCGGCATCGGCTCCGGCTCTCATCTGGCAACGGAGCTCTTCATGGCGCGCGCAGGCCTCAAGATGACCCATGTGCCCTTCCGCGGTGCCGCTCCCCTGGTGACGGAGCTGATGGCCGGGCGCATCGACGTGTCGAATTCGACCCTGCCGAGCGTGCTGTCGCAGTTCCAGGCAGGCCAGATGCGCGCCATCGGCTTGGCGAGCCCGCAGCGCAACCCGCTGGCACCGGATGTTCCGACCCTGCGCGAGCAGGGCATCACGAACGCGGATGCGGAATCCTGGGCTGCCTTCTTCGCGCCCGCCAACACGCCCAAGCCCGTCCTCGACAAGCTCTCCGGCACGATCATCGCGATCCTCAACAAGCCGGATGTCAAGGATCGCATCACGAAGCTCGGCTTTACTTTGAACGTGCGCGATCCAGAGATTTTCAAGCCTTATCTCGCCAAGGAAATCCAGACTTGGGCCGAGATCATCAAGGCAGCCAATATCAGCGCCGAATAAGCTATCGGCATTACGGTTCTCCGCTGATGGCCGGGATATTTCCCGGCCATTTTTCTTAGGCCGAGCGCGTAATTGGCTTGGCAGTCGCAGCGTTAATATTGGTTAATAATGTGTTAACGCGAGCACTTAGGAAGGTGTTTGAAAGCAAGACTTCAGTAGCGACGGGAACTTTTCTGAAATCCAACGGTTTTTTCTGCAATACCACCTTGGCCCTGCTGGGGAGAGAGCCAATGAAAACCTATCGTCCCAGAAATCGTGTCGCCTCCCGCGTTCACCGCGTGGACCTTCGCCAGCAAAGCCGCTGGTCGCTCGCCCTGATCATGCTTATGGGGCTTGCCACCCTGTCCGTCCTCGCCACCACGAAAACGTTATCGGCCCAGCACACGAGCGGTTTCCACCTCTATTCGTCCCGATAACGCGTGAGTGAACGGCCGCGAGGTTGACGCCCCCAGCCGAGAGGTTAGCTCTTCGACCTCAAGTCAACGGAGAGCCTTCATGACGAACCTTCGCCTTGCCCTCGCCTGCATGCTGAGCCTTGCCGCAGCTCCCGCAGCTCTGGCCCAGGACACGCAGCGCCTGCGCACCGACAAGGTCGAAGTGATCGTCGAAACGATTGCCCGCAATCTCCAAAATCCGTGGGGCCTCACCTTCCTGCCCGACACTCGCATGCTCGTAACCGAGCGTCCGGGGCGACTGCGCATCGTGGAGGCGGACGGCAAGCTTTCTGAGCCGATCAAAGGCCTCCCGCGCATTTCGGCCCGGGGACAGGGCGGTCTTCTCGACGTGGCGCTCGATCCGAACTTCGCGCAGACCCGTCTCGTTTACTTGAGCTTCGCCGAAGATCGCGGCGAGGGCCGCAATGGCACGAGCGTGGCGCGTGCGCGCCTCAGCCAGGATGGCACGACGCTTGAAGACACTCAGGTCATCTTCCGGCAAGAGCCTTCCTATGCAGGCACGCATCATTTCGGCTCGCGTCTGGTTTTCGCCCGCGACGGAAATCTCTTCGTGACACTCGGCGAGCGTAACGATCTGCGCGATCAGGCACAGAGTCTCAGCAACCATCTCGGCAAGATCGTCCGCATCAATCCGACCGGTGGCGCGGCAGAAGGCAATCCTTTCCTCAACCGCGAGGATACGCGCCCGGAAATCTGGTCTTCGGGGCATCGCAACGTTCAGTCGGCCGCGCTCAATCCCGCCACCGGCGAACTCTGGACCGTGGAGCATGGCGCGCGCGGCGGTGACGAGGTGAACATCCCCCAGAAGGGCAAGAATTACGGTTGGCCGGTGATTTCCTACGGTGTGCATTATTCCGGCCAGAAGATCGGCGAAGGCGCACGCAAGGCCGGATTGGAACAGCCGGTTTATTACTGGGACCCGTCCATCGCGCCTTCGGGCATGGCGTTCTACACGGGCGACAAGTTCCCGGCCTGGCGCGGCAGCATCCTGGTCGGCGCGCTTGCTGGCAAGCTCGTCTCACGCCTCGAGACGGACGGCAACAAGGTGACCGGCGAGGAGCGCATGCTGCAGAACCTGGGCGAGCGCATCCGCGATGTGCGCCAGGGACCCGATGGCCTCGTCTATCTTCTCACGGATTCACCGCAGGGCCGCATCCTGCGCATGAAGCCTGCCGAGTAAGGAACACCTTACTTGGCGTGGAAGATGAAGGCTGCGCCTGCCGCGATGAGAGCAAAACCGACGAGGTGGCTCCAGCCAAGCGGCTCCTTCAGGTAGAGCACCGAGAAGCCCGCAAAGACGATGAGAGTGATGACTTCCTGCATCGTCTTCAGCTCGGCTGCTGAGTAGACCTCAGAGCCGATGCGGTTGGCCGGCACGGCGAGCCAGTACTCGAAAAATGCGATGCCCCATGACGCGATCACCGCGATCCAAAGAGGCGACGTCTTGAACTTCAGGTGACCGTACCAGGCGAAAGTCATGAAGACGTTCGAGGCGACGAGCATGATGATGGGCGCGATCTGGGGATTCATAAGGTCGGAGCCAAAGGAGTGAGGAAGGGAGATTGAGTTTCCCCTGCCCTAGCCCTTTGACGTTGCCTGTCAAGAAGGATGCAACTGCGGCGCAGTGCTCACCCTAGGCGTTTGTGCGCTTAGCAGGTGGAGCGGGTGTTGGCCCCAGACGCCCGGCAGGCCTGCTGCGCGGGCATGGCACCGCGCTCGCCGAGACGGGCCAGCACCTCGGCTCCCCCGGCGATCTGAGGATTGGACGGATCGAAGCCCTCACGCTCCTCGCGCCGGGTCACGAGCGTTCGCGCTTTCTGGAATGCCACGTCGAGGCGACCTTCGCTGCGCAGGGCCTTGTTGAAGAACGCATCGCCGAAATAGGTCCATGTCGCGCCGTCACGGCAACCGAAGGACGGCCTGTCGGCGGATGCCGCCGTGATCACGAGCGTGCGCTCATCCGCAAGCCTTCGCGCGAAGACACCGGAATAGCAGGCGGAAACGATGACCACGCGATAGCGCGCGCCGCTCTCCTGCAACAGCTGCTGAACATTGTCGGGCGTGATCCGCGTCTGATAATCCTTAGTGACGAGGGCTGCGCCATCCGTGCTGCCATGGGATGTGAGGAAGAGCACGAGCACATCATCAGGGTCGATCACCTGACTGACCGATTGCGCAGCTTTGCGGATCGCCTGCGGTGTCGCGCCTGAACTGCGTCTCGTGTTGAAGCCGACGATGGTGCGGCTCTTGGTCTTCAAGCTCGTCTCGAGCACGCGCGCCGCGCCTTTGGCCTCGCTCTCGAACACGCTCTGCGGCCCCCAAAGACCGAAGGAGAGGATATAGACATCGGTTCCCGGCTGCGAGGCCGCGAGGCGGTTGGAGGGTGCTGGTTGAGCCGATGCGGCACCCGAGAGGCCCATAGCAAGCGCCATGGAGGCAATCAGCATTTTCAGGCCATGCGCTTTGCAGGTCATGTCGTTCTCCTTGAGGCCTAGCCTCGCCGACCATGAAATAATGTTCATTCGTCCACGACAAGAGCCATGATACCGCAAGCGTGCATTTCCACACCTGCGCAGATTTGCGAGGGCCAGAACGATCAGCGCAATGCCCAGAGCTTGGCCGCCTCTGAACCGAAAGCCGAGTTGAGGGTTTTCCTGTCCAGAGCCACCAAAGTCGTTCTCAAGAGAGGATTTCGATGGATATCGCGCTGGACAAGGTCTGCGAACTCATTCTCCGGGTCAGGGCCATTGACGTAAAAGAAGGCCCTACCGACCCGGCTTCGGGCTCGAACCCCATCGACGACGGTGCCATCGATGCCCTTACTGCCTCATCGGACGATGCGACCGAAGACGAGCTGCGAGACGTGATCGCCGGTCTCAATGACGACGAACGCGCGGACCTGATCGCCCTCGTCTATATCGGGCGTGGCGACATGGAGCCGGAGGAATGGGGTGACGCGGTACGCCTCGCCCGAGAGCGTGAGGAGGCAAACTCCGTTTCAACGGCCGATTGGCTCATCGGAATTCCCAATCTCGCCGACCTGCTGGATGAAGGCCTCAACGCCATGGGCCGCAGCTGCGCCTGACCGAGACGCACGGGCAGCCCTAACCTGCGCGGCACCCATTATGGTCCTGCGTTTTCACGTTCTCGTTCACAATCTGTCGACACGGTAGCGGTGCCCTATTTGCGACATGGATTGAGCGAACACTTCCATGTCTGCCAAAGGGAGGATGCCATGACTCCGCGCAACCCGGACGCAAGTACCGAAGAGACAGTACAGGAAGAGCTCCTACAGGCTGTGCATGAAGCTCTGACCGATGAGGCAAGCCTTCACGCGGCACAGGCGGAGCAGGACGCCTCCGTTCCGTCCGTCACAAAGACGGAGCCGGACACGAGAGTCGAGCTCGACCGTGTCGAGACATATCTGAAAGGACCCACGGTCTTTTCCGCCTGAGCTTTCGATCCTTCTTCAAGAATATTTATCCGCATCACACATCCAATCGCAGTCGCGCACCGTATCCAGCTCTGAAGGATGAGCCTTCGGCTCCGGCACGTAACCGGAACCTCACACTCATAGATTCAGGGATGGAACTCATGAAACTTCGCATCGCATGCCTGACTGCCGCTTTCGCTCTTGCAGCGCCTGCCGCCATTCTGTCGCTCCCGGTCGTTGCACAGGAAGCGACGAAGACCGTTGGCGGCGCGCCGATGTCTGCGTCGAAGAACATCGTCGAGAATGCCGCGAACTCGAAGGATCACACGACCCTCGTGGCGGCGGTGAAGGCCGCGGGACTTGTTGAGACGTTGCAGGGCAAGGGTCCGTTCACGGTTTTCGCACCGACCAATGCGGCTTTCTCGAAGCTTCCCGCCGGCACCGTCGATACGTTGCTGAAGCCTGAGAACAAGAGCAAGCTCACGGGTGTCCTCACCTATCACGTGGTACCTGGCCGCCTTACGGCGCAGGAACTGGTGGCAAAGGTGAAGGAAGGCGGCGGCACGGCAACCCTCAAGACGGTAGCCGGTGAGACGTTGACGGTGACGCCGTCCGGAAACGGTCTGAGCATCAAGGACAAGAAGGGTGGCACCTCGATGGTCACCATTGCCGACGTGATGCAGTCGAACGGCGTGATCCACGTGATCGACAGCGTGCTTCTGCCGGGTTGATCCGAAGACAGGGCGGAGCCCTCCCCACTTCGCTCATAACTGATCCATGCTTTCTGAAGGCGGCCTCCATCGCGGGGCCGTCTTTCTGTATGCGATGTTTTACATCCGAGTGCGATTGGACTAAGCACGATATGGGCAACAGAGTAACGAGACAGTGCAGCCTTTTGCACCCAGTTTTCGCTTTGCACGTTGTCCAACCCGGAGAGAGTTGTTTAGCTCGTCTCCGATTGTCCATTCCAGCCTGAAAGCCTTCCGACAGGAGCCCCCATGAGCATCGGCCTGATCGCCCTTCTCGACGACATCGTAGGCTTGGCCAAAGTGGCCGCAGCCTCCCTGGACGATGTGGGAGCACAGGCCGCCAAGGCCGGCGCGAAGGCGGCAGGCGTGGTGATCGACGACGCTGCCGTCACGCCGCGCTATGTGGTGGGCTTTGCCGCCTCCCGGGAACTTCCGATCGTCGGCAAGATTGCCTGGGGCTCGCTGAAGAACAAGTTGATCTATCTGCTCCCGGCATCCCTGCTCCTGAGCTTCTTCGCGCCCTGGGCGATCACGCCGCTGCTCATGATCGGCGGCGCCTATCTCTGCTACGAAGGCTCGGAGAAGGTGTTCGAAGCGCTTTTCCCTCACGGGGCGCACGAGCATGAAGCGCAATTGAGCGAGGCGACGCAAAGTGCTCAGAGCCTCGAGGACGAAAAGGTCAGCGGCGCGATCAAGACCGATTTCATCCTCTCCGCCGAGATCATGGCCATTACGCTTGGCACCGTCTCGGAAGCCTCCACCACGATGCAAGCCTTCGTTCTCGCAGCGGTCGGCATCGGCATCACGGCCTTGGTCTATGGCGGTGTGGCGCTGATCGTGAAGGCTGACGATGCAGGCGTGGCGCTGGCCACCAGCGAGCGACCTGTGTCCAGCCTCATGCGGCGCGACACTCAGGCAGCTCCTTCATCAGCGGATAGAGTTCTCGCACCGCTCACGCGCGGCTTCGGGCGCGGCCTTGTGCGTGCGATGCCTGTATTCCTGCGCATCCTCGGCGTCGTGGGAACGGCTGCGATGATCTGGGTCGGCGGCGGCATCATCGTCCATGGTCTGGAAGTCTATGGCTTCGCATGGCTCGGCCACACGATCCACGATGTCGCCGTCGCGGCGGGCCATGCGGTGCCTGCCCTTGGCGGCTTCATCGAGTGGCTCGTCTCCGCCGCAGGATCGGGAATTTTTGGCCTTCTTTTCGGCGCCATCCTGATCCCGCTGGTTCATTATGGAGCCGTGCTGGTGAGAGCTTTGCGTGGCGGCAAGAGCAAGGCTGAGAAGCATACGGCCTGAAAGGAGAAGGGCTGCCCGCAAGAGCAGCCCTTCTTCACGAGCATCTCTCGATATCGCTGACGCTCAGAGCTTTCCGAGCTTCATGAACTGCGTCTCGCCGGAGGCGTCGCTCACGCCGTCATTATCGGTGATGATATAGGCATCCCCTGCCGCATCGATGGCGAAGCTCTCGACCTTGTCGAGAACGTAGCCTTTGGCGGCCTTGAGATCCGGCAGCAGATCGCGCAACTCCGTCTTCTTCACCAGCGGCAGCTCGCTGCCGAGGGCAACGGGCTTCATGTCGGCGAGAGAAACCGAGTAGAGCTTCTTGAGCTTCGCCTTCTCCGCAATCTGGTTGTCACGCTCGATGATGATGACGCGGTCGCCGACAGCCGTGATCTCGGACAGGCCGACCCAGCCCTCTTCGGTCTTGTCGAGCGGATAGCGCACAGCGCCCCAGCTCTTGTCGGAAGGCTTGTAGGCCAGGAGCTTCACGCTGTTCTTGGCATCGTCCGCCCATTCGCGCTGCACGGCGAGCCAGACGATTTCATCAGCGCCGGAGCCTGTCACGGTCACACCTTCGAAGCCGTAGTTCTTCGCGCCCTCTTCAAGACTTGCAGGCAGGGAAATCTCTTCCTGGATCGCCCCCTTGGCATCGACCTTCACGAGCAGATTTTTTACGCCCTTTGGCACGTTGCCTTCCGAGGCAAGCCAGAAGCCGCCGTCGCTTGAAAGCGCCACGCCTTCAAGGTCAAGCTTTTCTGCCGCCTGTCCATTGCGGGTCACGAGAGTTTCGACCGTGATGATGGCGGGCTTCTTCGTGGCATCGATGGTGAGAATGCGCGGAGCGCTGCCATAGGCGCTGTCCGTGATCGCATAGAGCTTACCTCCTTGAGACTTGTCGGCCACGATGCCCGAGATTGCACCCCAGGCAATCGGAAGGCCTTGAGCGTTCTTGGCCGAGCGGATGGTGGGATAGGCAGGTGTGGCACGCTCGGCGCGCTGGTAGATCATCACATGCGGAGCAACGCCGCCTTCCACATGCAGAGGCGTCTCGCTCGTGGCGACGAAGAGGTTGCGCGAAGGAATGGCGACCAGGCCTTCCGGACCAACGCCCGTGGGGAGAACCTGCAACAATTCGGGAGCAGCGCCTGTATCGCGATAGACACCGACGACGGAGGCGCGCTCGGAACCCACGAAGATCAGGTTGTCCTGGCCGAAGCGTGCAGCCTCGACGCCCTCGATCTCGATGCCCTTCTTGTTACGGCTTTCAGGGTAATGCCCGAGGGATACGACCTCATGCTCCAGGCTGGCGCCGGATTCGTAGGAAACGTTGCCATCCTTGTTGAAGATGGTGAAGCCGCGCGAGCCGCCCTTCCAATCGCCCTCATTGGCGGTGACGAAACGGTTGTTGTCGATCCAGTGCACGCCGTCAGGCTCGCGCACCACGCCGTTCATGGAGCCGGTAAGATCGATCCTGCCGTCCTTCTTCGTATCGATGTTCTTCAGGTCGACCTGGCCTGCGGAAAAGTGGGACTCGACCTTGCCGGTCTTGCCATCCACCACGACGATGTAGTTGTTCTCCTGCAGCGTGACCACGATCTTGCCCTCGTCGTTCACGTCCACATATTCCGGCTCCGGATCATCGCCGGCAACATCGGCGAGACCTGTCATGGCAATTGTCTTGAGGGCCGAGCAATCGATGGCGTTGCCATTCAAGTTTCCGATCACCAGCGCGCCTGCGGGAAGCTGCGGCAGGGCGCCGTCATTCACCTTCTCGTCGCGCTCGTTCTCGATGGCGATAGCGAGCACGCCGGCATTGGCGGCTACCGAGTCGGGCTGGCCGGGAAGCTGGCATTCGGAAGACACCTTGCGAGCTTTCAAATCGACCAGCACAAGCTTGCCGCTCGGCTGCATGTAGCTCTCCGAGGTGTTGACGGCGACGAAAGCCGTACCGCCGACAACCTTTACCGAGGTGGGTTCTCCGCCGACAGAAAGCGTGCCGCCGGGCTTCGGCGCGGCCGGATCGGTGATGTCGATGAAGCCCAGGCTCTGGCGCGGGCTGTCGGTATAGACGAGCAGATTGCCGTCCTCGCTCGCGGAGATGATCTCCGCCACCGTCTCCGCTTTCTTGTCGGCATCGGCCGGGAGATTGGCGGTAATCGGGAAACTGGCGATCCGATCGAAATATTCGGCTGCTGAAGCGTTAAGAGCAGTGCCCGACAGAAGGATGGCGGCCAAAGAGCCGGCGACGAGAGAACGATGCATGATATCCCCGCAAGGTGGTGGAGCTTGGCGGTGATTGTCATGCGGTAGACTCATGACGGGTGCATGACGGCCGGGAAGGAGCTTCCCGACCCTTTTAATCTTCGCAGCTTTGTACCATATTCGTTCCCATGGCCAAGACACCGAAAAAGCCCAAGCTTTCCACCGGGAAAGCCTCCAAGCCCGAGCTGAAGCCCCTAGCTCCTCATCTCGCAGATCTGCTCAATCCCGCCGTCAATCGGGAGCGAGAGGCGGCGGAGGGTTTTGCCGAGCGCGCGCAGGAAACCTTCATCCATGGCGACGTCACGGATGTGGACCCTGCCCTTGCCAAGAAGCTCGGCCTCAAAGGCCCCGACGACGGCCCGGATGTTGCGGAAGAGCTGGGCGATTTGACGTCGGGCACCGGCTTTACGGCCACGGTCGATGCGCTCTCCAGGCTGCTCACCGAAGGCGATCCGCGCTTCAAGAACGGTAAGCCCTGGGTGCCGCACCGCCCGCCCCGCCCCGAGAAGTCGGAAGGCGGCATTCCGTTCAAGATCAAATCCGATTTCACGCCCTCCGGCGATCAGCCGAATGCGATCCGCGAGTTGGTGGATGGCGTGCGCCGACAGGAGCGCGACCAGGTGCTGCTCGGCGTCACGGGCTCAGGCAAAACCTTCACCATGGCCAAGGTGATCGAGGAGACGCAACGCCCTGCCCTCATCCTCGCGCCGAACAAGACGCTGGCCGCGCAGCTCTACGGCGAGTTCAAGTCGTTCTTCCCCGACAACGCGGTGGAATATTTCGTCTCGTATTACGACTATTACCAGCCCGAAGCCTATGTGCCGCGCTCGGATACCTTCATCGAGAAGGAAAGCTCCATCAACGAGCAGATCGACCGCATGCGCCACTCCGCGACGCGCGCTCTGCTCGAACGCGACGACGTGATCATCGTCGCCTCCGTGTCGTGCATCTACGGTATCGGCTCGGTGGAAACCTATACCGCCATGACCTTCTCCGTGAAGGTGGGCGAGAAGATCGAGCAGCGCCAGCTCATCGCGGATCTCGTGGCTTTGCAGTACAAACGCATCCAGAGCGATTTCGCGCGCGGCACCTTCCGCGTGCGCGGCGATGTGATCGAACTCTTCCCGGCCCACTTGGAAGATCGTGCCTGGCGCATCGGTCTCTTCGGGGACGAGATCGAGAGCATCGTCGAGTTCGATCCGCTCACGGGCAAGAAGACCAACGACCTGTCCTTCGTGAAGGTCTACGCGAATTCGCACTATGTGACGCCGCGCCCGACCCTGCAGCAGGCCGTGAAGGGCATTCAGGACGAGCTGCAGCATCGCCTGCAGGAACTCGCCCGCGCGGGCCGCCTGCTCGAGGCGCAGCGCTTGGAGCAGCGCACGCAGTTCGATCTCGAGATGATCGAAGCCACCGGCGTGTGCAACGGCATCGAGAACTATTCGCGCTATCTCACGGGCCGCAAGCCCGGCGAGCCGCCGCCGACCCTGTTCGAATATCTGCCCGACAATGCTCTCGTCTTCACGGACGAGAGTCACGTCACCGTGCCGCAGATCGGCGGCATGTATCGCGGCGACTTCCGCCGCAAGGCGACGCTCGCCGAATACGGCTTCCGCCTCCCCTCCTGCCTCGACAACCGCCCGCTGCGTTTCGAGGAATGGGACGCCATGCGTCCGCAATCGGTGCATGTGTCGGCAACGCCCGCCAAGTGGGAGATGGAGCAGACCGGCGGCGTGTTCGTGGAACAGGTCATTCGCCCGACAGGCCTCGTCGACCCGGTGGTAGAGATCCGTCCCGCGCGTTCGCAGGTTGACGACCTCGTGCACGAAGTGAAGGAACTCTCCGCTCAAGGGTATCGCACCCTCGTCACCACGCTCACCAAGCGCATGGCCGAGGACCTCACGGAATACATGCACGAGAACGGCATCCGCGTGCGCTACATGCACTCGGATATCGACACGCTGGAGCGCATCGAGATCATCCGCGACCTGCGTCTCGGTGCCTTCGATGTGCTCATCGGCATCAACCTGCTGCGTGAGGGTCTCGACATTCCGGAATGCGCGCTTGTCGCCATTCTCGATGCGGACAAGGAAGGCTTCCTGCGCTCCGAGACCTCGCTCGTGCAGACCATCGGCCGCGCGGCGCGTAACGTGGAAGGCAAGGCCATCCTCTATGCCGACAAGATCACCGGCTCCATGGAACGCGCCATCGCAGAGACGAACCGCCGCCGCGAGAAGCAGCTCGCCTACAATGCCGAGCATGGCATCACGCCGCAGAGCGTGAAGAAGAACATCGCGGACATTCTGGAGAGCGTCTACGAACGCGATCACGTGTCCGTCGATACGGGCCTCGCCGACAAGACCGTCGGCCACAACCTGAAGGCCGTCATCGCGGATATGGAAAAGCGCATGCGCGAAGCCGCAGCGAACCTGGAATTCGAGGAGGCTGCGCGCCTACGCGACGAACTCAAGCGCCTGCAGGCGACGGAGCTCGCGATCAGCGACGATCCGATGGCGCGGCAGGCCGATGTGGAGCGCGATGCCGGCAAATATGGCGGCTCGCGCAAGTATGGACGCAATGCCAACCTGCCGCCGAAGGGACTTCCCGCTTCCGCTGATGGCGCGAGCGAAGGTGACGAGGATTCCGGCTCTTACGGCCCGCTCGGCAAAGGCCGCTCGGACGAAGGCACCCGCATCCGCAAGCCCGGCCTCGACGAGATGGGCCCCGGCACGGATCGCGAGGTCCCGTTGAATTACCGCGAGCGTCCAACAGGTCGTTCGACGCAAGGCTTTGCGGGGCAGAAGCCGAAATACAAAGGTGGGCGGAAGGGGCGGTAACACCGCTCCTTCTCAAGCCATTAGCATATCACTCAGGAAATTTGCGCTGCGTGACGGCCTGTCCCAGTACTCCGCCATTTGCACCGAGGGCTTTGATTGTCCACTGGTAGGTATGCACCTGTCCGGGCGGTGGGCTAGGCGGATTGTAGCCCCATCCAGCGGAAATCGTATTGCAAGGAATGGCATTCTGGCCTGCCTGGTAAGATGCCTTACCACCACCATGAGGATAGCTCGGCACATCGAGATCCACCATCTTCAGTTCGAAGCTTGCCGTGCCCTTCGGCACGCCGGTCAGCTTGAACTCGGGAGAGGTCCCGCACCAGCGCATGGTCGCACCGAATTTCGATTGCGCCGTCGCGCTCGATATTGCCGCAGCAAAACCCATAACCGTTAGAAGAAGTAGCTTTTTCATTTTGCCCCCGTTTTCGGAATCCCCGAAACGCATGAGAGAACAGCAGGCAAAAGCACCGAAGGTCAATCTTGAGGTGAATGAAACTCACACTCTCTTCGGTTGTATCCTATCGGAAGATCAGCATGATCATGCACAGCATCTCTATCATTTGCACGGTCAGAGGACGTTGTGACCGCTACTGGCTCGCTCGTATCCAATTCGATGCGCCCTACGCCAACGGCTTTTCCTGATTGACACAAGCATCGCGTCCGAACCCGCCATCCGTTGCAACAACGGATGGCGGGAACGACGCTTGGCCTTCGAAAGCTGAAGCGAAAGACGCAGGAGCAGTCTCACGTGATACTGCATCGATCGCTTCACGTGTGCCCGGAGAGCCGCGACGAGAAAGAGCTACATCGCCGCTTATTCCAACTCTGTGTGGGGCCACACAAGCTGAGCAGTATGCCTTAATCCTCAAACGGAAAAGGGCGGCCGAAGCCGCCCTTTTCTCTGGCTGATCGCTTTCGCTTACAATCGTCCCATCAGCAGCAGGATGATGAGGATCAGCAGGATGACGCCGAGCAGGCCGCTCGGACCGTAACCCCAGCCACGGCTGTGAGGCCATGCCGGCACCGCGCCGACGAGCAGCAGAATAACGATGATGAGAAGGATGGTGCTGATAGCCATGATGTTGCCTCCAATCTTGGCTCCGGCTTGAAGGAGCGCGTGGCCTTACATGGAGGATCCATGATCGGGTTCGGCATTCCTGCAGTCGGAACTGAACTGTTGCAGGGAAACTTGGCCGTTGGGATTTGGTTCCCTGATTTGTCACAAAACCCACATCGATGAATCTCTGCCGTAACGGAACGATCAGGATGACTTGGCGTTAGCAACACGGCGATTGGGTGCCGCCGTCTTGCGCGACCCCTGCGGGAGGTCGCCGCTTCAGACGGATCAGGACGACCCGATGCAAAAGAAGAATCCAAAGCTCATGCCCCATTACGATCCAGAGCCTGTTCCGGGCCTCAGAAAATCTTCATCACCAGCGCTTAGCCGCTCAGTACAGGCCCAGCTCGGTCAGCGTTTGCGCCAGTTCTACGAGGCTTTGGCACTCGGCGAGCAACCGGTTCCGGATCGCTTCATCGAAATCATCAACCGTTTGGACGAGCGTAAGCCGGAGAAGCAGCAATCATGAGCATCGATACCGATCTTCGCGATTCCATGCTCAAGGCGACACCGAACCTGCGTGCCTTTGCCATCTCTCTCACGAACAACGTGGACCGTGCGGATGATCTCGTGCAGGAAACCTTGATGCGGGCAATTGCCAACATCGAGCGGTTTCAGCCCGGCACGAACATGCAGGCCTGGCTCTTCACCATTCTGCGCAATCTTTTCCATTCCGAGTATCGCAAGCGCCGCCGCGAGGTCGAGGATGCGGACGGCAAGTATGCGGCCGCCCTCTCCGTGCAGCCGGATCAGTTGCCTCATCTCGATTTCGAGGATCTGCAGAAGGCGCTCGCGCGTTTGCCGCACGATCAGCGCGAGGCGCTGCTGCTCGTGGGCGCATCGGGCTTCTCCTACGAGCAGGCGGCGGAGATTTGCGGCTGCGCCGTCGGCACCATCAAGAGCCGCGTCAACCGCGCCCGCAACCGCCTCGCGGAGTTGATGCATTTCGAGGATATGGACGAGGATATCGGCCCCGATCGCGTCACCCTGTCGGTCATGCACGCGGTCGCCTGATCGGAGCCATTCACAAACACCAAAGCCCGGCGCAGCGGAGAACCGCTCCCGGGCTTTTCTTCATCGAACCTAACGGACAGAAATTGCGCGTGCGTCAGGCCGCGCAATCGGCTTACCGGCGACGGAACTGCTGGTTTCCGCGCTGCGGCGGGCGGGGGCCGGAGGATGCACCCGAGTCCTTGTGACGGAAGATGAGACGGCCCTTCTCAAGATCGTAGGGCGACATCTCGACGGTCACGCGATCGCCCGCGAGCGTCTTGATGCGGTTCTTCTTCATCTTGCCGGCGGTATAGGCAATCACCTCATGGCCATTGTCGAGCTGCACGCGATAGCGCGCATCCGGCAGAATTTCGGTCACAAGACCTTCGAAGGTGATCAGTTCTTCCTTTGCCATGCAAAGTCTTCCTCGTAACAAAAAAGCCGCTCCTTAAGGGAACGGCCGATAGGCAAGAGGGCGCGCCATGCACGCCCTCAGGTATCAAACCTTACGCGTTCTGCAGGTTCACTGCAGAGGTGCGGCCGGTGCGCTGGTCCGTCTGAAGCTCGTAGGAGATCTTCTGACCCTCGCGCAGGCCACGCATGCCGGCGCGCTCAAGCGCCGTTGCATGGACGAACACGTCCTTGCCGCCGTTGTCGGGCTGGATGAAACCATAACCCTTGGTTTCATTGTACCACTTCACGGTTCCCTGTTCCATGGGAAATCCTTTCACTGTCGCTTGCACGTGGGCGGGGGCCAAAAGCCAATACGCCCGTTAGTCGATATTGGTAGAGAGAGGAACGTGCGCCCGGCAGTGCCAAAGCGGTGTAGCCCAGTCGTCCGGCCAAATGTCGATGGCGAGAAGTTAGGGTAAGGATAGGGCAAATGCAAGGCGGGGACGCTTAAGCCTTCTTGGGTATATCATCCCCTCTAAGCCTTGAAACAACACTATGAAGGGCCCGCTCGCCCTCGCCCGTGAAGCGGATCTCCTCGCCATCGGCCTCGACGAACCCCCTCCCCGTCAGTTCGGAAACGGCAGCATCGCTGGCCTTGTGTCCCATGCCGTCGCGCTGGATCACGCTTCTGACCGTCTGGCCGCTGGACAGCCGATGATAGGCCGCAAAGGCGAAGACCGCTAAGGCCTCGTCGCTCAAACCCGACAGATCAGCCATGATGAACCTCGCTTCAGGACCATTGCACATCCCGTCAATGCAGCTCCGGGATTCCCGTTCATGGCAATCCGCCAAAAAGCCTTGAGAGGAACGGCTTTCAGCGCCTCACGTTGATGGAGCAAAGCCCTGCCAATGGCAGGCTCACCCCCAAGTACAACGAAGAGGAGCGCTCCCATGGCCAACGACCGCTATCGTGACGATGACGGCTACATCGCCCGCCGAGGCTTCGGCAATGAGCGAGCCGGCTACGACCGCGACCGCAGCCGGGATACCACCCATGAGAGGACGCCGAGGCGCGATTACGGCGATTCCGCCGGCTACGGGTCAGGCGGCTCGGCCCGCGACTGGCACGACGTCGTCGGCGAAACCCGTGATTATGACCCATCCTCGACCTTCGGCTCCGACCGGACCTGGGATCGCGACCGGGGGTACCACCCACGCGCCGTAGGGACCTATGGCCGTGACCAAGACCGATCCCACGGTTCGGACAGTTTCGGCCGCGGTTCCCGCGATGCCTATGACGAGAGAGGCTTCTTCGAGCGGGCGGGCGACGAAGTCCGCTCCTGGTTCGGCGACGAGGATGCCGAACGCCGCCGCGACCAGGACATGCGCCAGGCAGGCCTTCATCGCGGACGCGGCCCCAAGGGCTATCAGCGCTCGGATGACAGGATCATGGAGGACGTGAACGATCGCCTCACCGAGGATCCGCATCTCGATGCCTCCGAAATCGAGGTTTCGGTCACGGGCCGCGAGGTCACCTTGAGCGGCACGGTGAACAGCCGTTTCGAGAAGCGGCATGCGGAGGATATCGCGGAGTCCGTCTCCGGCGTCACCCATGTGCAGAACAACCTGCGGGTCCAGCAATATGCGGATATGGGCATGGGCGGCAGCATGCTCTCAGGCGCGGGCGCGGCGGGAGCCGGGACCGTCGGACAGCCTGCCACGGGCACGGGCAGCACCACCGGCCGCAAGACCGAAACCTGACCTTTAGGTTGGGCTGGAAGCCCTTTTCCCCTGGAAAACTTGCGGCTGGACTGACAGGTGCGCCTCCTCCCTTGGGAGCGGGGCGCACCTGTCGTACCAAGGAGGCTGCCTTTTCCTGCGCGGCGCAGGACCCCATATGCTCGGGGCAAGGATGAGGACAGCAATGGCCGGTATTTCCGTCACGCTCGAGGGCGACAACATTCAGCTTGCCTTCCAAAAGGGAGAGCAATCGACAGCGGTCGTCATGGATCCGCATGCCGCCCGCTCGCTTGTGAAGGCCCTGAGCCAGCTTCTCATAGCCATTGGCGAGACTGTCGAAGACAGCGGGGACGTGCCCGAGGAACTCGTGGAGGTCACCTCCTCGACCATCGATGTCGGAACCGACGAGCACGGCTTGGCCGTGGTGGGCCTGCAGGCCGGCCTGATGCCGCCCTTTCTGCTGCGCCTCAAGGACGATGAGGCCCGGCACATCGCCACCAGCCTCCTGGAAATCCTCAACAGCCCCCGGGATGTGCGGACCTCGCACGGCGACCATTAACGACAAGTGCTCCTGTACATCTCTGCAATCTTGATCTGATCCGCACGATCTGCGAATAATGTTGCATATCTTTACGTAACGACGCCTGAAGAACTGCGCGCTCCAGGCAGAGCGGATCAACCATGGACAGCTGGAATTCAGGCTACGTCACGGACGTGGATTACACTCACGGTTTTTATCGTGACCTCACGCCCAACCTTCTCAATTTTGTCGCCCTGCTGCACAACGTGGATGTTCCAGGCGGCGATCTTACGCCGAGGGCCTATTGCGAGCTTGGCTGTGGCCAGGGGTTCACGACCAACCTTCTCGCGGCGGCGAACCCACATATCGAGTTCTATGCGACGGACTTCAATCCGCGTCATATCTCCAACGCCCAGAGCCTGGCGGAGGAAGCCGGTCTCGGGAATGTCCACTTCTCGGACAACAGCTTCGGCGAGTATCTGCAAAGACACGACCTGCCGGACTTCGACTTCATCACGCTTCACGGCATCTACAGCTGGGTGCTGCCTGAGGTGCGTCAGGAGATCGTTCAATTCATCCGCAGGAAGCTGAAGCCCGGCGGCGTCGTTTACATTTCATACAATGCGATGCCCGGCTGGGCGTCCGTGATGCCGCTCAGGCGCTTGATGATCGAGCACGCGGATTCTCTGGGAAGCTCCCGTCCCCTGATGCCCAGGGTCAAGTCATCCATGGCTTTCCTTGACGCGCTCAAGGACGCGGACGCTGACTACTTCACGCGCCATCCCTCGCTGAACCAGCACCTGGATTACATGAAGAAGAATTCGCTGAACTACATCGTTCACGAATATTTCGGCCGCGACATGACGCCATTCTATTTCACGGATCTGGCGCGGGAGCTCTCAGAGGCCAAGCTCACATGGGTGGGCCATTCACGTCCGACCATGGGAATGGACGATTTGCAGCTGACGGGCGAACAGCGCAACTTGCTGGACGGAATCGAAGATCCGTCATTCCGCGAGACCGTTCGCGACCACATGATCAATCAGAAATTCCGCCGGGACATCTTCGTCAAAGGCCCGACCAAGCTCAATGGAAAGGCTTCTCAAAAGAAGTGGCTCGATCAACGCTTCACTCTGGTGAACGGAGACAAATTGTCGTCCAACATCAGCGGCAGGCGGCATGGGGCTCAACTCAATGAGGCGATCTTCAAAGACCTGGTTGCGGCGCTCGAAAACGGCCCCCGCTCTCTCGGCGATCTGATGAGCATGCCCGAATTCTCGCATCTCCAGATGAAAGGCCTCGTCGACATCCTGACCTTCCTCATCGATCAGGATTCCTGCTTCCCTTGCCTTCCTGCCGATGGACAGGCTGAGCGCATCCTTCGCGCCAATCGCTTCAATAAGGTCGTCGCGCAACGAACCCGGGACCGGCAGAAACAGCATGCCTTTGCGTCGGGAGTGACAGGAGGCGGGTTGCCCCATGACAAGACCGCCCAGATGATCTGGCTCTCCATGCAAGATAGCCGAGGAAATGTCATTGAGGCTCTCCGGGAAAACCTGAATCAGGCGGGTCTCAGGCTTAACGTTGGAGGCAATGCCTCTTCGTCCGATGATGAGACGCTTCATGGGCTTCGCGCCATCATCGAATCCCCGGATCACCAGAAGATGCAGACCTTCTGGCGCGCCACAGGCTTGATCGAGGCGCAAGAAGCAAACCCGAAGCCGCAACAGCAGCTAAAGATTGCCTAAGGGGCGACTTCTGCCTGAAGCTTGGCCTCTCGCGGAACTTCATTACTGCCATACGGTTGTCGAACGCGGGTCATTATCGGCCCCGCTTTGGACAAGGCCATGGCAGCTCACGACCCGGACCTCACATCGAACATTCCCCACAGCGTCCCCATCATGGATGCCAAGGCGGAACCGACGCTGAAACATCCTGAATCCGAAGCGTTCTATGCGGAGGCCCTGCGGGAGTTGAACCAGTTGGGCCTGCCCTTCCTCCTGGCTGGCACCTATGCCCTCTCGGCCTATACAGGAATTACACGCCCGACGAAGGATCTCGACATCTTCTGCAAGGCCGGCGACTACACCCGCGTCCTCTCGCATTTCAAGAATCTCGGATATTCCGTTGAGATCGAGGATGACCGCTGGCTCGGCAAGGTCTTCAAAGGCAAATACTTCTTCGACGTGATCTTCGCCTCTTCGAACGGCACGATGCCGATTGGCGATCCCTGGTTCGAACATGCGCGACAGATCGAAGTCTTCGGTACGCCCGTGCGCATCGTCGGCCCTACCGAACTCATCTGGTCCAAATGCTTCATCCAGCTGCGCCATCGCTATGACGGCGCGGATGTAGCTCACACGATCTTGAAGGCGCACGATCAGATCGATTGGCATCGCCTGCTCGCCTACATGGAAGTGCATTGGGAAGTGCTGCTCATGCACTTGCTGAACTTCCGCTGGATCTATCCTTCCGAGCGCGACAAGGTTCCGCGCTGGGTCATGGACGAGTTGCTCGACCGCCTGGCCAAGCAGCTCGACCTTCCGCCGCCGCAGATGAAGGTGTGCCGCGGACGGATGTTCTCCCGGATCGATTACGAAATCGACGTGAAGCAATGGGGCTTCGCCGATGTGGGCGGCGAAGGTGAATGGCGGAATGAGTGAGATCGAAAAGACCATGAAGGTCGCGGCGATGGGCGACCTTCACGTGCGCGAAGACAATGCGGAGGCTTTCCGCGAGTTGTTCGGCGAAATATCGAAAGAAGCGGATGTTCTCGTCCTGACGGGCGATCTGACCGATCTCGGCAAGCCGAAGGAAGCAGAACTTCTGGCGCAGGATCTCAAGGCCTGTTCGATTCCTGTCGTGGGCGTGCTCGGTAATCACGATTACGAGTGCGGCGCCCATGAAGAAGTCACGCGTATACTCCGCGATGCGGGCATGAAGGTGCTCGACGGACAATCCGTGGAAATCGACGGTGTCGGCTTCGTCGGCGTCAAGGGATTTGCCGGTGGCTTTGGACGGCGCATGCTCGGCTATTTCGGCGAGCCCGCCATGAAGCAGTTCGTCAACGAGACCATGAACGAGACATTGCGGCTCGAGAATGCCATGCGGCAGGTCAAGGCCAAACGCTCCGTCGTCATTCTCCATTATGCGCCGGTGGTCGATACCATCGAAAGCGAACCGCTGGAGATCTACCCCTTCCTTGGATCCTCGCGTCTTGCCGAAACCATCGATCGTTTCAAGGTGAGCGCCATCGTGCATGGCCACGCTCATCGCGGCCGCTATGAGGGCCGCACGCCCGGTGGGCAGCCCGTCTATAATGTGGCGAAATACATCGAGAAGCCGACGGGCAGACCCTATGCCATTCTTGAAGTCTGAACGTCCTGGTCAGAGCCGTGTGCCCGGATCGGTCGGATTGCCCGGAAGGTAATCGGGCTCGGAGCCTGGGCCTTTCGGATCGGTGATGCCTGGATCGTTCACCGGATATGGCGTACGCGGCCCCGTCGGCCCCGTATCGGGCATATCATCGGGATCGGTGCCTGGCGGGACATCACTTGGAATATTGCCGCCGGGCAGCGGGTCGTTGTTCGGAATGCCTGGATTGACCATTCGCTGTTTCCATCTCGGTGAAGAGTCCGTGATGGGATCAACAAGTCCGCGCGAATGAGGTTCCGCGTCCGCATGTCGCCGGAACCGCCGCCCCATTCATCCGTTCCATCGCTATCCCCTAAAACAACGATGGAGAGCATCATGCCTGACATCAAACAGGCCCGAATTCTCATTATGGCGACCGATGGTTTCGAGCAGTCGGAACTCATGGTTCCGCAGCAGAAGCTCTCGGAAGCCGGCGCGAAAGTCGAGATCGCAGCACCCAAGTCGCGCATGAAGCCCGACGATATCCGCGGCTGGGACGAAAAGGACTGGGGCAAGAGCGTAAAGGTCGACACGGATATCGAGAGCGTCGATCCGTCGGCTTATGACGCGCTCGTTCTTCCCGGCGGTCAGATCAATCCCGACAAGCTGCGCGTGGAGCAGAAGGCCATCGAGATCATCCGTGCCTTCTATTCATCCGGCAAGACAATTGCCGCCATCTGCCACGCTCCGTGGCTGCTCGTGGAAGCGGGCATCATCAAGGGCAAGAAATGCACGTCCTACCATTCCATCAAGACGGATGTGATGAATGCCGGTGGCCAGTGGCGTGATGAAACGGTGGTGACGGATCAGGGCCTCATCACCAGCCGCAATCCTGGCGATCTCGATGCCTTCGTGCAGAAGATCATCGAGGAGGTGCGAGAGGGCTCGCACGCGAACCGGCGTCAGGCCGCAGAGTAAGCAACGCACATCATGCCAACAAAAAAGCGGCCGGTGAGAACCGGCCGCTTCTTCATATTGTTCTGATGGCGTTTTAGGCCTGCTGGATCGCGGAGATCTTCCAAGGACCGCCCTGATCGCGGCGGAAGGTCCAAACCTCGCGGGCTTCCTGCGGCGTGGAAGGATCGCCCTCCACCACACGGCCGGTCGCCTTGTCGGTCAGCACGTCGACAACCGAGAAGCGCATGGCGACGGTCGCATACTCCGCCGTGCCTTCACGCCAGGCTTCCGACAGATCGCCCTGAAGCAGGCTGACGCCGGAGACCTTGTTCACGACGCCGCGCGAAGCGTAATCGTTGAGCTCCTCCTGGATGTAGCCAGCCATTTCGGGCGTGGCCAAATCCCAGATCTTCTCGATGTCGCTGCGCGAATAGGCATCCTGCATCTCGACGAGCGAACGCTCGAAGGCAGCGTAATCCTGCTCGCCGATGCCGATCTCATCGCGCACGTCGGTGCGGCGACGGCGATACTGGTTCATGCCGCCCAGAGCGCCGCCAAGCGCACCGCCGAGCCCGCCAGCCATCGGACCGGCCGACATGGGACGATCACCACCGGTCGGCGGAACGCTGCCGCCAGCCATCGTACGGCCATAGCCCTGCGGACCCGCATAGGATGGCTCCTGACGACGGCGGAACCACTTCATGGCGAACGAGATCAGCAGCACAATCAGGCCGATCTGCAGCAGCAGGCCAAAGACCGAGGCAAGGCCCGCAAGACCGCCGAAGAAGCCGTTGCCCATGAGCATGCCGAGCAGGCCTGCGCCGAAGAGGCCGGCCATCAGTCCCGTGCCGAAGCCGAAGCGGCGCGGCTGCGCGACGTTCGGAGCCGGAGCACCGGGACGGTTGAGGTTCTGACCCTGGTTCGGAATCTGCGAGCGCTGGATCGGCGCAGCCGCATCAGGCGCCGTCCGGGTTGCCGGCGGCGGCGTATAGGTGCGCGAACCGCGCGATCCGAAGCTGCCGCGTCCCCCGCCGACACGTGCCTCGGCGGCACTGCCGGCCAGAACCAATGCGGCGGCCAGGGCGACCATGACGCGGCTTCGGCGAGAAGCAAATTTCATCATCGTTTCGTTTCATCCCAAATGGAGCACGACGCTCCGTTTCTTATGTGGGGACGCTGAAGCTTTTGCAAAAGACCCTTTGGGTGCAATCACTCAAGAAGCGGCATCCAGGGGATAAAACTCGGGGATAAGGAGAGTTGCACACGTTCGCGCCATGTGTGCCGAAACAAGGCGGATATTTTATCAGCCATAGAATACTCACAATCCGACTCGAAACGGTCGAGTCGGATTGTGAGTATTCTATGGCTTTACAGAGCCGACTAATGAATGAGTGGACTTATCCTGATTGGCTCTTGTTGGCCTTGAGTTCATCGATCCGTTTCGAGGCTTCCGCCTTGTCGAGATCAGGATCAAAGGCCTCCGGATCGTGCGTCTGCTCTGAAAGAGTCTTGAGGTAGGAGGCCTGAGCGCCGGTCATCGGCTCATGGCCGCTCACCCACTCCTGCGGGTCCTTGATCCGATTATCCGATGGGCCAGGTGCAATCTTCGGATTGTCAGGCGCGGAATGACGGTCGTCGCGGTGAAGAGCCTTGGACTTCAAATTCATGCGAGACTCCTATTGTTCTCTTTATGTTCTTTCATGAGAACATCGGAATCAGTCCCTTGGTTCCCTTGCGGAAAGATTGGCTACCTCCAGTGAACCATCCCCGTTATCCACAGATCGGGCGATCGACTCATGGCCAAGCCTGTGTTCTCATTTTGTTCCTTCGTCCAAAGGCGAGTGAGCAAACATGCGCAAGCCGGCAGGGCTGGAGCGGCTCTATGTCGATTTCGATTCTTTCTTCGCCAGCGCCGAGCAGCACCTGCAGCCGCATCTGCGCGGCAGGCCCATGGGGGTCATTCCGGTCGAGTCCGAGCATACGGGCCTGATCGCCGTCAGCCGCGAGGCGAAGGCGCTGGGCGTCAAGCGCGGCGCCACCGTGCGCGACGTGCGGCGGCAATTTCCCGGCTTTGTCTTCGTGAATGCCCGGCACGAGCTTTATGTCGAACTCCACCGCAGGATCGTCGAGGTGATCGAGGGCATCGTGCCGATCAAGGCCGTGTGCTCCATCGACGAGGTGGTCTGCGCCCTCCTCCCCTCCGAGCAGGCGGAAGGTTTGGCTCTCGGACGCCGGGTGAAAGAGGCCATCGCGACTAAGATCGGCCCCACGCTCACATGCTCGGTGGGCCTCGGCCCCAACGACCTTCTCGCCAAGATCGCCGCCGAGGCGAACAAGCCGGATGGGCTCGCCGCCATCCGGCCCGAGGACCTGCCGGGCCCCCTGCTCTCCCTCGATCTCACCGACATCCCCGGCATCGCACGGGGCAACGCGGCAAGGCTCGCCCGCGCCGGCGTCACCGACATGGCTGGGCTCCTGCGGCTTCAACCCAAGGAACTGCGCCGCCTCTGGGGCAGCGTGGAAGGCGAGCGGATGTGGATGGGGCTGCACGGTTACACGGTCGAGCGACCGGAGACGCAGCGGCGCATGTTCGGCCACGGGCGCGTGCTGCCCCATGATTGGCGACACCTCAACGGCGCCTATGCCGCCGCTCGCGTTCTCCTGGTCAAAGCCTCGCGCCGCATGCGCCGCGCCGGCTTCTCGGCCCGTGCGCTCGCCCTCTGGCTCACCGATAAGGACAGCGCCGGCTGGTATGGCGAGGAGCGCTTCGCGCCGAGCTGGGACGACCCTTCGCTGCTTGCTTCCTTGAACCGCATTTTCCTGCATGCGGAGCGCGAGAGAACGGGCCGCAGCCGCAGCGTCCATGTGGCCTTGCACGACTTGGTGCCATTGCAGGACATCGAGGAGGATCTGTTCGGGGACAGCGCGGAGGCGCAAGCGAAACGCCGGATGGAATATCTGTGCATGATCGCCGACCGGCTCAACACGCATCACGGGCAGACGCTGCTGCATTTCGGGCCGTGGGTGGAGATTCCCGGCGGCTATGCGGGCGCGAAGATCGCCTTCAACCGCATTCCCGATATGGAGGATTTTTAGCAGACGTCTCGCTGCGACGCACACCCTCCCGAAAAGCGAAATGCCCGGCACGAAGCCGGGCATGTCAGTGTCTGCAACGCTTTCTCGGCCTTAAGCCGCCTTGGCCTTCGGCTGCACCTCGGCCGTGTAGTCGTCCATCAGCATCTTGGTGATGGCGCCCGGCGTGAACTTGTACTGGCCGACCTCGGCCACAGGGGTCACTTCCGCGGCGCTTCCGGTGATGAAGCATTCCTGGAAGCCGGCCATCTCCTCGGGCATGATCCGGCGTTCGGTCACTTCGAGACCGCGGCGCTTGGCGAGCTCGATCACCGTCTGACGCGTGATGCCGTCGAGGAAGCAATCGGCGATGGGCGTGTGAACCACGCCATCCTTCACGAAGAACACGTTGGCACCCGTGCATTCCGCAATGCGGCCCTGCCAGTCGAGCATGAGCGCGTCCGCATAGCCCTTACGCTCCGCCTTATGCTTCGAGATGGTGCAGATCATGTAGAGGCCTGCAGCCTTCGCCGTGGAGGGCGCGGTCGCCGGATCGGGACGGCGGTACTCCGCCATGTCGATGCGGATGCCCTTCATCTTCTCTTCCGGATTGAAGTAGCTCGGCCATTCCCAACAGGCGATGGCGAGGTGAATCTTGTTGTGCTGGGCAGCGACGCCCATCATCTCGGAGCCGCGCCACGCCACAGGGCGCAGATAGGCGTCCTTCAGCCCGCTCTTCTCCAGAACGAGGCGCTTGGCGGCATCGATCTCGGCGACCGTATAGGGGATTTCGAAATCGAGGATCTGAGCGGACTTCCTGAGGCGCTCGGAATGCTGCGTCGACTTGAAGATCTCGCCCCCATAGGCGCGCTCACCCTCGAAGACACCCGAACCGTAATGGAGGGCGTGCGAGAGGACATGGAGCTTGGCGTCCTTCCAGGGTACGAGCTGCCCGTCGTACCAAATCCATCCATCACGTTGATCGAAGGGGGTCGCGGACATCGTTTTCTCCTTTACTGCCGACCTTTGTGGCAACCGGGGTCGTGTAATTTCCGGTCGCTTCCGTGTCGTTTGAGTTTCATTCATTTCACGAAAGCTGCTTGACGAGTAACAATCGTCCTGAGATATGTCAACAAGGCTGACATAAAATTGGACAGGACGGTGCCAGACGCGATCCCGGCTTTCAAGCAACAGATCCCTTCACAGAACTCCGACCGGGACATCCTGGCCGAAACCCCGGCCTATGATCTGATCGAGCTGTTCTTCTTCGCCTATCGCGACTTCGTCAGCGATCCGGACAGGATCCTGGATGAATACGGCTTTGGCCGGGCGCATCACCGGGTGCTGCACTTCGTGAGCCGCCAGCCGGGCCTGACGATTGCCGAGCTCCTCGACATCCTGCGGATCACCAAGCAGAGCCTCAACCGGGTTTTGAAGGAGCTGATCGAAAAGGATTTCATCGAGAGCCGCATGGGCACCTCCGACCGGCGCCAACGCCTGCTCCATGCCACGCCGCAGGGCCATGATCTCGCCTTGAAGCTCGCCAAACTCCAGACCCGCCGCATCATGCGCGCGCTGTCCGCTGCGAGCCCCGAGGCCAAGGCGGCGGTCAGCCAGTACCTCCTGTGCCTCATCGACCCGGACGACCGCGAGCATGTGAAGCAGCTCGTATTCGGGCCGGAGAAAACCTGATAAAGCAGGGGGCCTTCACAACCCAAGCGCCCCGGAGCCCATGGAAGCACCCCGCATCGATATTCCCGATCACGCCCCCCACGTTCTCGTGGTGGACGACGACCGGCGCCTGCGCGACCTGCTCACACGATTCCTGAGCGAGAACGGCTATCGCGTGACGGCGGCGTCGAGCGCGGCGGAAGCACGCTCCATCGCCGAGAGCTTCGTGTTCGATGCCCTCGTTCTCGATGTGATGATGCCCGGCGAATCCGGCTTCGATTATGCGCGCAGCATCCGCATGACCTCCCAGGTGCCGATCCTGATGCTCACCGCTCGGGCCGATACGTCGGATCGCGTCACGGGCCTAGAGATCGGAGCGGACGATTACCTGCCCAAACCCTTCGAGCCGCGAGAGCTGCTGCTGCGCCTCGGCAACATCCTCAAGCGCACATTGCCTGCGGCAGGCGTGACAAACAACGAAGTGCCGGAGCTCATCCATTTCGGCCCCTTCTCCTATCGTTTCGACCGGGGCGAATTGCGGCGCGGCGAAGAGGTGGTGCGCATCACTGAGCGCGAGCGCGAGATCCTCACCATCCTCGGCTCCGCGACCGGCGACAACGTTCCGCGCGAGGCGCTCGCCGGCAATGGTGCTGCCGCGAACGAGCGCACGGTCGACGTGCAGATCAACCGCCTGCGCCGCAAGATCGAGGACGATCCGGCCAACCCGATCTTCCTGCAGACCGTGCGCGGCATCGGCTATCGCCTCGTGATCGACCGATGAAGATCGGCGCGGCCCTTCGCTATTCGCCGCTCGACCATGCGGCGCGCTGGTTCGGCAGGTTCCTGCCGAAGGGTCTTTATGCGCGTGCTCTCATCATCATCATCGCGCCGGTCATCCTGCTGCAATCCGTGGTCGCCTACGTGTTCATGGAGCGGCATTACGAATTGGTGACACGGCGCCTCTCCTCCGCCGTCACGGCCGATATCGCCGCGCTGATCCAGATCTACGAGAGCTATCCGCAGGACAAGGAAGCAACCACGCTCACGCGCATTGCGTCTGAGAGCCTGCAGCTCGACGTGGACATTCTGCATAACACGGACCTGCCGCCGCCCGGCCCCAAACCATTCTTCTCGGTACTCGACGAGACGCTCTCGAACGAGCTGCGCCGCCAGATCGACAGACCCTACTGGCTCGATACGGTGGGCCGCTCCAACTACGTGGAAGTGCGCATCAAGCTCAACCAGAACACGGTCATGCGCGTGCTGGCGCGGCGCAGCCAGGCCTATGCATCGAACTCGCATATCTTCCTGGTATGGATGGGCGGATCGTCCTTCGTGCTGCTCGGCATCGCCATTCTCTTCCTGCGCAATCAGATCCGCCCGATCCTGCGTCTCGCGGAAGCCGCCGAAGCACTCGGCAAGGGACGCGAGATCGAGTTTCGCCCACGCGGCGCGCGCGAAGTGCGTCAAGCCGGCCACTCCTTCCTTGAGATGAAGCGCCGTATCGAGCGCAACATCGAGCAACGCACGACGATGCTCAACGGCGTCAGCCATGACCTGCGCACCATTCTCACGCGCTTCAAGCTCTCGCTCGCCCTCATGCAGCAGACGCCTGAGATCGAGGATCTCAAGCGCGATGTGGACGAGATGAGCCGGATGCTGGAAGGCTATCTCGCCTTCGCCCGCGGAGAAGGCGGCGATGCGGGCGAGACTGCCTGCGAAACGGACTTGCGTCAGCTGCTCGAAGAAGCGCAAACGGATGCGGAGCGCCAGGGCCATATCACCGAGCTCGAGATTACAGGCGATCCCATCATCATCGTGCGGCCTGATGCATTCCGACGCCTTCTCTTCAATCTCGTTTCCAATGCTGCGCGCCATGGCGACCGGATCGAGATTTCAGCCAATCACGAAACGCGCTGGCTGACACTGAATGTGGACGATGATGGTCCGGGCGTTCCGCCGGAAATGCGCGAGGAAGTATTCAAGCCGTTCGTGCGCCTCGACGAAGCGCGCAATCAGGACGAAGGCGGCTCAGGCCTCGGCCTCGCGATTGCCCGCGACATCGCGCGCTCGCATGGAGGCGACATCACGCTGGGCGACAGCCCACTCGGCGGATTGCGTGCGACGGTGCGTCTGCCGGCGTAGTCAGTACAGACGCCCGCCCACTGGCACTTCCTTATCAGGCCGAATGAGCATCACGTCGCCATTCGCATCCGGCACGCCGAGCGTCAGCACTTCGGAGATGAAAGGGCCGATCTGGCGCGGCGGAAAGTTGACCACGCCGAGCACCAGAGAGCCGACAAGCTCTTCGATCGTGTGATTCACGGTGATCTGCGCGGATGACCGCTTGGTGCCTATCTCGGGACCGAAATCGATGGTGAGCTTGAACGCGGGCTTGCGTGCCTGCGGGAAAGGCTCAGCGGCGACAATGCGGCCGACGCGAATATCCACCTTCAGGAAATCGTCGAACGTGATCGTCGGCGAATGTGCCTGATCCATGATGCCCCCTCGTGTTCCTCAAATCGCGGCTGCGGGATTGTCCACATCGCCTTCGTCTGCTCCCCGACGCTCGCGCCGGACAGAGCGGCGTCCGTTTAGCAGCGCACGTCCCAAACCGCGCAGTGGCGCCGTCAGTCGGCGCAGATCCTCCGCGCCTTCCATGACACGCTCGCCGCGCCGCAATTCGCGGTCGAGCCGCGCCATGGTTTTCGCCAGGGCCGGATCGTCGTCATCGAGCCAGGTGCGCATGGTGTTGGTGTAGACAAGCACCGCACCTTGCAGCTTGAGCGTGCCGAGCGGCCCTTCCGTGGCGATGCCGGCAGCAGCCAGCATGAAGCGCATGGAATTGACGGCCACCTGATGCAGAGCCGTCATCGACAACGGATCATATTGAATGTCGCGCGAAATCCGCCGCAGCGATTCCTTGTAGGGTTCGAGCGCATCGAAGCGGCGCATGATCACATCGAAGATGCGCTCGCGCGCAGGCTCACCCGCCAGATCGTCCGTGGTTTCCTCCAGCACCTTGCGGTCGATCTGCCGCGAGAGACCGCCGAGCACCGCGCCCTTGGATGGGAAGAGATCGCGGAATTCCGCCAGCGTGACGCCTGCCTCCTGAGCAATATCGGTGATCTCAATCTCGCTCCAGGCACGCGCACTGGCCAGCCGCATCAGGGCATCGATGATCGCCTTACGCTTGTCGAAAGGGGCATCCGTCATAGCACTCTCCTGAACCTACAATCTTTCAGATTGATCTAGGCGCTTTGTCCGTTCTGTCAGCCCGCAAGCTCCTCGGCACGGCGCTTGGCCGCAGCTACAGCCTCGCGCATGAGGGCCTTCAGGCCGTTCGGCTCGTGCATGAGAACATCGAGCGCCGCAGCCGTCGTGCCGCCGGGCGAGGTCACGTTCTGGCGCAGGGTCGCGGGCGGTAGATCGCTCTGGAACAACAGCTCGCCCGCACCCGTCACGGTGGCGCGCGCGAGGCGCTGCGCGAGGTCCGGCGGCAGGCCGGCGGCGGCACCCGCTTCCGCAAGGCACTCGACGAGATGGAACACGTAAGCAGGCCCCGATCCCGACAAGGCCGTGACTGCGTCGATGAGATCCTCCGACGGCAGCCATTCGACGATGCCGTTGCTCGACAGGAGCGCATCGGCCATCAGGCGTTGCGTCTCGCTGACCTCGGCATTGGTGGCCGCGCCCGTCGCGCCACGGCCGATGCTGGCGGGCAGATTCGGCATGGCGCGCACGATGGCAGACGCTGCCGGAAGACGGTTTTTGAGATCGCCGATGGTCTTGCCGGCGAGAATGGAGATGATGAGAGTCTGCGGCCCGAGATAGGTATTCAGGGCATTCGCCGCGTCATCGAGCATCTGCGGCTTGATGGCGAGCACGAGCACATCGGCGGGCTTTGGCTGAACCGGATTGAGCGCGATGCCCAGCCCTGAGCAAAAGCGTGTCATCTCCTCGGAAGGGCGCGGGTCGACCACCGTCACGCCGGAGGCCTTCATGCCGACCTTGAGCCAGCCCTCCAGCATGGAGCCGCCCATCTTGCCGGCGCCGACGAGAATGAGGGACGAAGGCAGGTGCTGAGCATCGATGGGCATGGGAACTCTTCCGGCAGTGAGTGAAGCGGCGGCCGCTACTATTCACATGCCGCCCTGCCCTGTCGAGGCGGTCAAAGGTTCGAGGCTTAAGCTTCGCCCTCGGTCTCGAACAGCACGCTGTCGAGAGCCTCGCGGGCCGACTTGCCAGCCCAGATCACGAACTGGAAGGCCTGGAAATAGCGCTCGCAGGCCTCGACCGCCACGCGCAGGATCGTCTCGCACTGTTCCTGCGTCGGGTCCGCACCGCCTGCCAGCAGCAGGGAATGGCGGAACATCACCACGTTTTCCGTGCTCCATAGGTCGAAATGACCGACCCAGAGCTGCTCGTTGATGAGGGAGATGAGCTGTAGGACATCCTGCCGGCGGCGTTCCGGCACCTTCAGGTCGAAGGCGCAGGCGACGTGAAGCGCCTCCACGTCCTCGATCCAGGTGAAGGCGATATCGTAATCGGCCCAGCGCCCGGCAACGGAGACCGACATTTCGTCAGCATCCGCCCGATCGAAAATCCAGTGCCGCAGGGAGGCAAGCCTCTCCACAACGTCGAGAGGATGTTCCAGGCGATCGATTTCGAAGTGATGCTGGGACATGGCGATCCAAAAATCTTGAGCGCCTGAATTATGGCAAGCATAAACAGGCAATATCATTTCGTTGATCAGAGCAATATTTGAGAAGAACTTCCCGAATACAGAGAGGCATTCAGGATTCTTGTCACGTCAGGCCCGAATCAGCTCATGAATCACAGTCTTAGATTTTGACTCAGCCCACAATGCGCCTTCAGGACCTGTCCACAGCAGGAGGAATGCGCCAGAAGCAGAGGGCCTCTACCCCCAAAGGTCAGGTTGCAGGGCTGGACGAACCGAGCTTCTCCTCCAGCGCCTTTAGGCGGGCTTCCAGGCGCTCGTTCTCGGCGCGGGTGGCCAGAACCAGCTCGCGCAGCACCTCGACTTCCTCGCGGGTGGCGACGTCCATATCCTTGATCAGGCGCTCGAACTGGCTGCGAACCACGGTCTCCACCTCCCGCCGGACACCCTGCGCGGCGCCTGCGGCATCGGTCGCCAGACGGGCGAGTTCATCGAAAATCCGGTTCGAGGATTGAGTCATGGTCGAAAATCCACATCGTTTAGGGGCTTAAAGCCCAGGCTACCCAGATGTGGTCACAATTGAGCGAAACTGCAACCGGGTTGACGATCCGTCCCCACCGGGTCCAATGGCGCAGAGTTCAATCAGGGCCGGTCATGCCTCTTTCGTTTCCCATTCTCGATCCCGTCGCCTTCTCCATCGGCCCCCTCGTGATCCGGTGGTATGCGCTCGCCTATGTGGCGGGCCTCCTGGGCGGCTGGTTCTATGCCAAGCGGCTGGCCGCCAAGACGGCCCTCTGGTCGCCGCTGCGCCAGCCCAAGCCCATCGACATCGATGACCTGATCGTCTGGGTCGCCCTCGGCGTCGTGCTGGGCGGGCGCCTGGGCTACGTGTTGTTCTATAATCTCGACGTCTATCTGAAGAACCCGCTGGAGGCGCTGGCCGTCTGGCATGGCGGCATGTCCTTCCATGGCGGCTTCCTCGGCGCGGTGACAGCCATCGTGCTCTTCGCCCGCTCGCGCGCGCTCAACCCGCTGGCCATGCTCGACATGGCCGCCGTGGTAACGCCCATCGGCCTTTTCTTCGGACGCATCGCCAACTTCATCAACGGCGAACTCTGGGGCCGCCCGGCTCCCGATTTTCCGTATGCCGTCGTGTTCCCACATGCAGGCCCCCTGCCCCGGCATCCGAGCCAGCTCTATGAAGCCTTCGGCGAAGGCCTCGTGCTGTTCATCGTGATGGCAATCGCTGCGCAGAAATTCGGCTTCCGCCGTCCGGGTCTTCTCGGCGGCATCTTCGTGCTGGGTTATGCTATCGCCCGCATCATCTGCGAATTCTTTCGCGAGCCCGATGCGCAGCTCGGATTCCTCTTCGGCTCCTCCGTCGAGGGGTTGGGCGGCGGCATCACCATGGGCATGCTGCTCTCGGTGCCGATGGCCATCGTCGGCGCGATCTTCATCGTCATGGCAGCGCGCGGCCATACGCGTTCTGCGCAAGCCGCCGAGGCCGCATGACGCCTTTCAGCCAGCATGTGCGCGAGCGGATCGCCCTCGAAGGGCCGATCACGGTCGAGCGTTACATGGACCTGTGCCTGAGGCAGTACTACGCCACGCGCGATCCTCTGGGTTCGGGCGGCGACTTCACCACGTCGCCCGAGATCAGTCAGATGTTCGGCGAACTGATCGGCCTGTGGATGCTGGAAGTGTGGAACGCCATGGGCCGCTCGCATCCCGTTCATCTCGTCGAGCTGGGGCCGGGACGCGGCACGCTGATGGCCGATCTGTTGCGTGCCACAAAGCTCTTGCCAGATTTCGCAGAAGCCGCGCAGGTTCATCTCGTGGAGACGAGCCCGATCCTGAAGCAGAAGCAGCACGCGCAGCTTGCTTCATCAGGCATGAGCATCCACTGGCATGAGCGGTTGGAGGATGTGCCGGAAGGCCCGCTTCTCGTCATCGCCAACGAGTTCTTCGATGCGCTGCCTGTTCGCCAATTCATCGCCACCGAGCGCGGCTGGTGCGAACGTCTGGTCGGGCTCGAAGACGATTGTTTGATCTTCGGTCTGCGCGCAGAGGCAGAGACATCTCTCGGCAACCCTTTGCGCATCGGCGACACGCTCGAATGGCCGTCCGTCTCCATCGACATCATGCAGGATGCATCGCGCAGGATCGCGCGCGATGGAGGCGCGGCGCTCATCGTCGATTACGGCTATTGGGGGCCTGCCTTCGGCGACACGCTACAGGCGCTGAAAGCTCACGCCTATGTGGATCCGCTGGCTGAGCCGGGTGAGGCCGATCTCACCACGCATGTGGATTTTCATCGCCTGGCTCAAACGGCTCTGGCGAACGAGCTTCGTGTTCACGGCATCGCCACGCAAGGCGATTTTCTCGCAGCGCTCGGCATCGAGGCGCGCGCCACATCCTTGAAGAAACGCGCCACGCCGTCCCAGGCCGCGGACATCGATGCGGCCCTCGCGCGCCTGACCGAGCGCGACGAGAAGGGCATGGGTGAGCTCTTTAAGGTTTTGGCCGTTACTCATCACTCTCTCGAAGCCGTTCCCGGTTTGCCGCCCCTCGCATCAGCACCGTAGAAGTTTTCGCACCATGTTCATCCAGGCCCCTGCTCTCTCCACCCTGTCGACAATCAGCCACGCGTTCTTCACGCGCCAGGGCGGCGTGTCGGAAGGCATCTATGCCTCCCTCAACGGCGGCATCGGCTCGTCGGATGAACCAGAGCGGGTGAAGGAAAACCGACGCCGCATGGCGGAGGCGCTGAACGTGGCTTCTGACGCGCTCATCAGCGTCTACCAGGTGCATTCGCCCGATGCTGTTGTTGTCGAAGGTCCGTGGAAAGCGGAGCGTCCCAAGGCCGATGCGATGGTGACGAATGTTCCAGGCATTGCCCTTGCGATCACGACGGCCGATTGCGGCCCGGTGCTCTTCGCGGATGCAGAGAGCGGCGTGATCGGCGCGGCGCATGCGGGCTGGCGCGGCGCAGTGACAGGCGTTCTCGAATCCACCCTTCAAGCGATGGAAAAGCTCGGCGCACAGCGCAGCAAGATCGCGGCGGTGCTCGGCCCCACGATCAGCCAGAAGGCCTACGAGGTCGGCCCCGAATTCGTGCAGCGTTTTGCCGAGGAAGCGCCGGGACATGAGCGCTTCTTCCGCGCGAGCGAAAAGGCGGATCACGCCATGTTCGATCTTCCCGGCTTCATCGGCGCGCGACTGAATGCGGCCGGCATCGGCGGCTTCACCAATCTGGGTCTGTGCACTTATTCCGATGAAGAGCGGTTCTTCAGCTATCGCCGCACCACCCATCGTCAGGAGCCCGATTACGGGCGCCTGATCTCGGCGATCGCGCTTACTCCTTGATGCCTGCCACGTCCGGCGTCTCCCAGGCGAGATGCTGGCCGCCATCGACGGCGATCATCTGGCCCGTCACGCTGCGCGCATTGGCGAGATAGACGACCGCCTCCGCAATCTCCTCCGGCGTTCCGCCATGTCCGAGCAGAACGGCGCTCGCCTGCTTGCCGAAATCCTCCTCGCCTTGCCGCTCGTTCGCGAGTGTCGGGCCGGGGCCGATGGCATTCACGCGAATGCGCGGCGCAAGCGCCTGTGCCATGGTCTGCGTTGCGGAGAATAACGCCGCCTTGGTCAGCGTGTAGGAGAAGAATTGCGGCGTGAGTTTCCACACCCGCTGATCGACGATGTTGACGATGGAGCCCTGCGCATCGCCCGGCAATTGGTTGGCGAAATCCCGCGCGAGGAAAGCAGGCGCGCGCAGGTTCACGGCGAAGTGCCGGTCCCAGCGATCCTGCAAGAGGTTTGTGACCTCATCGGGCTCGAACTCGGAGGCATTGTTCACGAGCAGCGTCAGCGGGGAACCGAGCCCCCTCGCCGCATCCTCCACCAGCTTCTCGACGGCTGCGGCATCCGCGAGATCGGCCTGGACGACAGCAGCCCTGCCGCCTGCCGCGCGAATGCGCGCAGCGATCTCCTCGGCAGCGGCGGTCGAGCGGCGGCAATGGATCGCCACGCCGTAACCCTCCCGGGCGAGGCGTTCGGCGATGCTCCGGCCGATTCTCTGCGCACCACCGGTCACGAGCGCATTCTTAATCATTCTTCACCTCTTGAAACGCTAGGACGTAGCGTTAGTTGAGATCATTGCCAAGAAAATGACATTTTTCGACCCCGCCTTCGAACCAACTGCCTAGTTGTGCGTTGTGGAGTCCAGCGAGGCCATAAGGGGAAAGCTTACTTTCAACGCCACATTGCCGCCACAGTACCTTTGGGGTGCTGTGGTTGTCATGTCACAGCCCTCGTCAGGTTGTCGCTCTATAAAAGAATAGTGCTTCGCTTGGTCCAGGCGTCTCTTGGGCTGGGCGGCGCACGACATCGATAAGGAAAGAGAAACCATGAAGAAGATTCTTCTCGCTAGCGTCGCTCTGCTCGGCTTCGCCGGTGTTGCCTCGGCTGCGGACCTTCCCGCCCGTGTCGCTCCCCAGGCTCCGATCATTGCAGCTGCTCCGATCTTCACCTGGACCGGCTTCTACGCTGGTGTGAACGCTGGCTTCGCCTTCAACGGCAGCGATGACGACGGCATCGTGTTCGGCACGGACACGATCTTCGGCGACAGCGACGACGACGGCAGCTTCGTCGGCGGCGGCCAGATCGGCTACAACTACCAGATGGGCTCCTTCGTGCTCGGTGTTGAAGGCGACCTGCAGTGGGCTGACTTCGGCAGCACCACCTACGTCTTCCCGACGGGCACCGTCACGGTCGATTCCGACGATTGGTTCGGCACCGTCCGCGCTCGCGCTGGTGTGGCCTTCGATCGCGCCCTCATCTACGCAACCGGCGGCTGGGCCTTCACGGACAATCGCAACGGCTGGGTCGTTGGTGGCGGTCTCGAGTATGCCTTCACCAACAACCTCTCGGCCAAGGTCGAAGGTCTGTACGTGAACCTCGACGAGGACGATTTCGACTTCGCTGGCACGAACTACAGCACCGGCGAGCGTGACTTCGGCGTCGTCCGCGCCGGTCTGAACTATCGCTTCAGCACCTACTAAGATCCGTCGCGTCAGCGACAGATGAAAAGGCCCGGATTTCTCCGGGCCTTTTTTATTTTACGGCGTGACCTTGGTTTTCGCGAAGGCCGGCACGCGGGCTTCGAAATCGGCGAGCCATGCCACGAGCTTCGGATGCGTCGCGCGCCAGCTGCCCGCAAAGCGCAGATCAAGATAGCCGAGCGCGCAGGCGAGACCGATATGGCCGACATGGAGAGTGGCCGCCGGTGTCGAGAGATGCGCCTCTGCGTAGGCGAGACCGCGCTCGACCTTGCCCGCCTGATGCTCGAGCCATTTCGGTTCGCGCTTGTCCTCGGCGCGGAAGCGGCCCTCGTAAACCTGCAGCAGCGCGGCATCCATGATGCCGTTGGCGAGCGCCAGATCACGCAGGGCCAGGAACCGTGCTTCGCCCGCCGGATAGAGGCGTCCGCCGCCGGCAAGGAAATCGAGATATTCCATGATCACGCGGGAATCGTAGAGGGTTTCGCCATTCTCCAGGACAAGCGCAGGGATCTTGCCCAACGGGTTTTGCCGCCGCAGGGAATCCTCAGGATTCAAGGTTTCCGCTTCGACGATCTGGATGCGGTCCGTGAGACCCAGGAGAGACGCCGAGATCTTGACCGTGCGGCCGAAGGGCGATGCGGGAGACGAGCGAAGAACGAGCATGAAGGCTTCCTAGCGAAGAGAGGTTCCGATGAACGTCAGCATTCATGGACCCTCTCAGGCAAGGCGGCAATGCGTATAAGGGATCGTTCCACTAACGTTGGACGATCCCTCCTTCAGAGAGACGCAGTTTTTGACGCGAACCGGATCCACTTCGCTAGAAAACTGCTTCAGGCAGGAGGACCGAAGGCTTCACAGCGATATGCCCCATAGCCGCTGCGGGAGAGACGCTCGGCGAGAGCGGGCAGAAGAATCTCCGCCTCATCCTTCAGGGACCAGGGTGGATTGATGACGAAGAGCCCGCTGCCATTGAGCCGTGACGGATCGCGCGGATCTTCTACATAGAGTTCGAGGCGAAGACCCGGACGCGGGCTCTCCTTGTTCAGGCGCGCCACCACCGCATCGACCGCGCCAACATCCTTGATCGGATACCAGCCGGCATAGACGCCCGTTTCCCATTTCCTGAGCGCGGCAAGAAGCTCGGTGCCCAGCCGCTCCAGTTCGCCCGTCTTCTCGTAAGGCGGATCGATCAGCACGAGACCGCGCTTCTCCTTCGGCGGAATGAGCGCATTGAGCGCCGTCCAGCCGTCGAGATGCATCACCTTCAGGTTCGAGACTTCATTGAAAGCCTCGCTCAGCACCTCGACATCGGCAGGATGCAGCTCGACGAAGACGCCGCGATCCTGACGGCGCAGCAGCTCGCGCACGATGCCGGGCGAGCCGGGATAGATGGTTTGCCCGTGCCGCGCGCGCACATCCGCGATCACTTTGCGATAAGGCGCGAGGATTTCCTCGACCTGCGGAGAGAAAGGCTCGTCGAGCCTGCCGACGCCTTCGACCCATTCGCCCGTCCGCTCGGCCTCGTCGGCGGTGAGGTCGTAAAGGCCGATGCCCGCATGGGTGTCGATGACGCGAAGCGGCGTTTCCTTGCGCTGCAGATAGGCAAGGACCCGCACCAGGAGAGCGTGCTTCATGACGTCGGCGAAATTGCCGGCGTGAAAGGCGTGGCGATAGTTCATCTTTCGTCCTTACCGGACCGCCGGGATCGTCAGCTCGCCCGAGCGGCAGCCGTCGCGGTCGACCTCGGGGCAGCGACGGAAGCCGCGCAGATCCTTGTCGAGGCAGATCCGCACTTCCTGGAAGATGCGTCGCCCACAGGACACCGCGATCATGTCGGGGCGCAGTCCGGGATTAACGCTCATGAAGGCCTGTTCGATCTCGCTGGGCAGAACCTTCGAGCGATCGCTCAAAGCCTTGAAGCCATCAGGGATGCGAACGAGCTCCCGGGCCCGTTTGACGGCTTTGAAATAGCCGCCCGGACTTTCGCCGGTGCAGCTGCCGTGCTTGCGCCATTGGTAGCGCGCGAGATTGTCGTCAGGGAAAAGGCCTTTTGCGTCGGCCATGGCCGTCATCGGCACGAAGCGGCCGCTGGGCTCGCAGAAGCTGGGATAGCCCTGCTCCATCTGCGGCCAGAGGCCATGCACGACGAAGCCGAGGCCGCTGCCCGTATCGCATTGTCTGCTCTTCCGGCCGCTGATCTCACAGAAGCCGGGCGACCAGGAAAGGGCGAGCACATAGAAATCGAATTGCCCCATGGGGGCTCCCCTCGCCTCACGCGGCCCCTGGGCAACGGAAGGCGAGGCAAGGAGAAGGCAGGCGCCCGCGAAGGCGAAGCACCAGCGCAGGATCAAGGAGCAGCCTGCTTGCAATGGGGAGCGTAGGCGTAGTTGCGGTCGAAGCCGTCCACGCAGGAATCGGTGCTCCAGCCGATGCCGATGAAGCCCAGATCCTCACGGATGGAGAAGTTCACCTTGTGGCGGAAGCCGTCCGATACGACGGCCGTGCCCGTGCAATAGCGACGCGGAATGTAATCGAGACCGGCAGGACGCCAGGCCACTTCCTCGATCTGCTCAAAGGCAAGGATCTGCGCGTTGGAGTTCCAGAACTGGCGCTCCTTGTTTGCGAAATTAGAGGCAACGTTGTGGAGAACAGCCCCTTCGGCGCAAGCCGGCAGACCGGCACTGAAGCCCTTCAAATCGAGAAGGTGCGCCCGCTCACGGCGCTCGGCCGGAGTTATCTCACGGGAGAACGCGGGGGCGCTCAACAGCATGCAGGAGATAATTGCCGCCAGCCACTTCATTCTAATACTCCAAGGGGTCGTCTGCAGACTCGACAGATTGTGTCCCATCGACCATGTGGGCGAGCGCTGACAAGGTCAAGGCTCCGCTCAACGTTTAATAGGCAGCGTGTCTGTTCAGCACCAGGGGCTGACCCGCTGAAGACTGCATGGGCGCCCCCGGCGAACGCGGCGGGGCATAGGTCTGCTGAGGCTGATAGCCCTGTTGTGGATACGGGCTGCCATATCCCGGAGGGGGCGGAGGCGCATAGAGGTCCTGGGGCTGGTTGCCGGAATAGCCTGTATTGGCCCGATATTGCGGTGCGGGCGGCGGCACGGGAGCCGAAACCACAGGCGGGGCCATGGGAGCACCTCTGGGAGAGGCCGGCTCATAGGCCATGGAGGCGGCGTCCTCCGGCACGTCCTGCTCCATCTCCACGGGCGGCAGATCGTTCTGGTTGCTCACGCTCTGGAGGATCTGGCGGCTTTGCTCGGGATCGATTCGCGGCGCGAATTTGAGGATCGGCTTGCAGATGCGGCGCTCGCCGCGCGGGTCATGCCGGGCCAGGTCGATATGCAGGTGGTCGTAGTGGAAGGCATCGGAGCCCGGACCGAGAACCGTCGTGAAATACCGGCAGGCGCCGACAAAGGCCTCGCGCAGGAAGTCCTGCTCGGCGGGATCGTTGCTCCGCCAGCCCTTCACGATCGAGACCTCGCGGCCGTCGGCCAGAACGAAGGCCATCACGTCCATGGCGTTGCCGAAGGAATGCTCGGAGAGCTTGGCGCCGCGCTGGTTGTTGCGCGGGCGGCAGGAATAGGAGCCGGCTTTGACGTCCACCAGCGGCACGCCGAAATACATCATGGCGGCCGGCTTCACGATCTCGTTGAGCCAGGTGTCGATGCGGGGAATGATCGGACAGGCCAGGGTCACCTTGGACTTCAGGCCGACCTCGCCATTGTTGAAGGCCGCCACCTTGAAGGGATATTCCATGCCGCAGACGCCGGGCCCGTCGATCTTCGACGACATGGCCACATAGGCCGAAGGCTGGACGAGCTTCTCGGCCAGGCAGGCCTCTTCGGCCTGCGCGCGCCAAGGCTCGCGCTGTTCAAACCGAAACAACCCGCAACCGGTCAAACCGAGCCCAACAAGCGATAGGGCAACAAACGCAACTAACCCACGACGCATGGGACGGACCCTAACGGGCCCGGGTAAACATCCCGTCAACACGGGGGCCCGAAACGAGAATCAGGCTCCGATGTTAAGCGTAGCGGGGGAAAGACGGGGACCGCCGCCGTGCCGAGGGCGCGGTTTTGAAATATTTTCTACTTCCCAAAGGGAGGTTTCTTCTTAATCAGGGCAAGGAGTTAACCATTTGTTAACCATCTTTTTGGTTGAATAATAGTATTTAACAGACCTTGCCGGCTCTTTTCAGAACCTCTTCGTTTTGGTAGGTTCCCCTTCGTTCAGACAGGGGGTTTTCACCATGCACCTGACATCTCATGCCGATTGGGTCGCGAAGCTCAACATTGCCGCTGCCTGCCTTTCGTTCTCCTTCATTTGCGCCATCGTCGTCGGAATTTTCTAAGACGAGTGCCGCCTTCGCGGCTGAAGCAACCGGATTCGTTTTCTGAAACACCGCCCCCATCGGGCGGTTTTTTCATGCCTCGGGACAGGGCTTGGACGTGATGATCCAGGACATCACGTTGAGCGCCATGTCGCATTGGGCGACGCGCGGCCCCTCTGCGGTTTTCAGGCACACCGTCTCCCCCTCCGCATAAAACCGGCCTTGAGCGCGGCAATAGCAGTCGAGAGGATTGTGCCCGGGCGCCTGCACATATTCGGCATCGGCGGGCGAGCCGGACATCAGAGCGAGAAAAACCAAGACGTTGGGCATAGGCGCCTCCGCTTGCACTCTCGATCCTATGGTCCTCCTGTCGGGAAGACGGGTCAAGGCGCGCGCTCCGGCGAGGATCAGCTCCACCGCTCCATGGCGGCATCGTCCGCATCCTTGGCCTCGACCCAGGCGCCGGTCGTGCCGTCCGTCAGATGCTCGCGCTTCCAGAACGGAGCGCGTGTCTTCAAGTAATCCATCATGAACTCGGCCGCCTCGAAGGCGGCGCTGCGGTGGGCACTGGCCGCGAGCACGAGCACGATGGGCTCTCCCGGCCGGATCAGGCCGAAGCGATGAATGACAGTCAGCCCCATGAGAGGCCAGCGCGCCTCGGCCTCATCGGCGATACGAGCGATCTCGGCCTCGGCCATGCCGGGATAATGCTCAAGCTCCAGGGCGGAGAGCCTGCCGCCTTCGTCGCGGCAGAAGCCGGTGAAGGCGACCGTTGCCCCGATATCGCCCCTCCCCTCCGCAAGAGCCGCCGTTTCGGCTGCGGCATCGAACGCCTCGGCCTGAATGCGGATGGTGGCCATGGCCCCTACCCGCCGGTCATGGGCGGGAAGAACGCGATTTCCCGCGCGCCCGCAATCGCGGCTTCAGGTTTCGCATGCACATGATCGATGGCGGCCCGGACGATGCTCTCGTTCTCAAAGGCGTATTCGTATTCCTCGCCGCGCGTCTTCAGCCAGCGCACGAGATCGGCGATCGTGGCGATGCCTTCGGGCAGATCGATGGTCTCGTCCGTCTTGCCGACCCGCTCTCGCACCCAGGCAAAATAGACGAGCTTCATCGCCGTCATTCCTCGTCTATCAGGTGCTGAATGCCGGTTCTGAGATAATCCCAACCGGTATACAGCGTCAGGATCGCGGAAACCCACAGAAGGCTCAGCCCGATCATCGTGTTTCCGGGCAGCACCGTATCGCCTGCCGGGCCGGCGATGAGGAAGCCGAGGGAGAGAAGCTGGAACGTGGTCTTCCACTTGGCGACGCGGCTCACCGGCACGCCGACCTTCAGCTCGGCCAGGAACTCGCGCAGGCCCGACACCAGGATCTCGCGGCAGAGAATGACGAGGGCAGCCCAGATGTGCCAGCTGTAGATCGTCTTGTCCGAGACCAGCATGAGCAGGCAGGCCGCGACCAACAGTTTGTCGGCGATAGGATCGAGCATACGACCAAGCGCCGATTGCTGCGAGAACGTGCGGGCTATGTAGCCGTCGAAATAATCGGTGATCGCTGCGAGGGCGAAGAGCAGCAGAGCGAACCAGCGTGACCAGTGATCCTCCGGCCAGAACAGCAGGCCGACTACGGCCGGCACCGCAACAAGCCGGCCATAGGTCAGCATATTGGCGAGATTGAAGGCCTTCGACCGGCGCATGGAACGTGTAGTGCTCATGAGACAGGCAGGAAGCATGTCTCGACGCGGTCCGTCAACCGTGGCCCACCCCACATTGCCGTGACCCTGTTCGCTTTATCCCCGCTCATGGAAGAAGTCGTATACAGCCCGTGCCGTGGCGGCGTTCACGCCGGGAGCCTTCATCAGGTCTTCCAGGGCCGCGCGTTGGATCGCCTTGACCGTCCCGAAATGGTGCAACAGCGCCCGCTTGCGGGTGGGACCGATGCCGGCGATCTCGTCGAGCGGGTTCTTGACCATCTCGCGCTTGCGCTTGGCGCGGTGCGTGCCGATGGCGAAGCGGTGCGCCTCGTCGCGAAGCCTCTGCACGAAATAGAGCGCCGGATCCCTCGGCGGCAGCTTGAAGGGCGGCTGGCCTACCTTGAAGAAGGTCTCGCGCCCCGCATCGCGGTCGCGCCCCTTGGCGATGCCCACGAGCGTTACGTCGCTCTCGGAAACACCCACATCCGCCAAAGCCTGACGCGCCGCCTCCAACTGCCCCTTGCCACCGTCGATGAGAACGAGATCGGGCCATGCGGGAAAAGCGTCGTCAGGATGTTGCCGATCCGCATTCTCCTGCTGATCGGGCCCTCGCGGCTCCTCCTTCACGAGGCGTGCGAAGCGCCGCTGCAGCATCTCGCGCATCATGCCGTAATCGTCGCCGGGCTTCAGGTCTTCCGACTTCATGTTGAAGGTGCGGTAATGCTGCTTCATGAAGCCGTTCGCGCCCGCCACCACCATCGCGCCCACGGCGTTGGTGCCCATGATGTGCGAGTTGTCGTAGACTTCCACGCGCTTGGGCGCCTTCTCCATGCCGAAGGCTTGGCCGAGCGAGATGAGCAGCTTTTGCTGCGAGGCCGTATCCGCCAGACGGCGTCCGAGCGCCTCCTTCGCATTGCGCAGGACATACTCGATGAGCTGACGGCGCTCGCCGCGCTGCGGGGCGTGAATTTCCACGCGAGTCTCTGTCTTCGTCGAAAGCGCTGCCGCCATCAGCTCCGCATCCTCGATCTCATGCGAGAGAAGGACGAGGCGCGGCGCGGGCTTGTCGTCGTAAAACTGCGCGAGGAAGGAGCCCAGAACCTCGTCAGGAGTCATGGACTTGTCGGCCTTCGGGAAATAGGCGCGGTTGCCCCAGTTCTGCCAGTTGCGGAAGAAGAACACCTCCACGCAGAACTGCCCCGCCTGCTCGTCGAGGGCAAACACATCGGCCTCTTCCACCGACTGCGTGTTGATGCCCTGCACGCCCTGAATGGCGGACAAGGCCGCGAGCCTGTCGCGACAGCGCGCAGCGCGCTCGAATTCGAGCTCCTCCGAGGCCTGCTGCATCTCTTCCGTGATGCGCTGCTTCACGGCATTCGATTTACCCGACAGGAAGCCACGCGCTTCCGAGACGAGACCGGCGTATTCCTCCGACGAGATCTCGTTGGTGCAAGGCCCCGAGCAGCGCTTGATTTGGAACAGCAGGCAGGGCCGGGTGCGGTTCTCGAAATAGCTGTCGTTGCACGAGCGCAGCAGGAATGCGCGCTGCAGCGCGTTGATCGTGCGGTTGACCGCCCAGACGCTCGCGAAGGGGCCGTAGTAATCGCCCTTGCGCTTTCGCGCGCCGCGATGCTTCACGAGCTGAGGCGCTTCGTGGTCGGCGGTGAGCAGGATATAGGGCAGAGACTTGTCGTCCCGCAAAAGCACGTTGTAGCGGGGCTTGAGCTGCTTGATGAGATTGGCCTCGAGCAGCAGCGCCTCGGTTTCCGTCGCCGTGGTGACGAATTCCATCGAGGTGGTTTCGCCGATCATGCGGGCGATGCGGTTCGAATGCGCCTGGCCGCGGGCATAGGAGCCCACGCGATTCTTCAGGCTCTTCGCCTTGCCCACATAGAGAACGTCGCCCTTCGCATCCATCATGCGGTAGACGCCCGGCGCGTTGGGCAGCGTAGTCCAAAAACGCTTGATGACCTCGGTTCCCCGCTGGACCGAGTTGGGATTGGCCTCAAGGTCGAATTCGACATCCGAGCCGCTCTCCACGGCTACGCTGTCGTCATCCTCCTCGTTGTCCAGGATATCGGGGGGAACGTCGTTATAGGTATTGCGACTCATGAGGGAGATTTAAGCACTCCAGAGTCGTCAGGAAAGGGGCTTCCCTTTCCGAGAGACAGGGGAGCACGAGCCTTCGCCCATGCTCCCCTGCCCTGGGAGATGCTTAGGTGATGATGAACTCGCCGTAGCCCATCTTCAGACCCTTGGCCATGGTGGCGATAAGGACCTGCTTGGACGAACCGGTGCCGTCGGCATCGTAGTAGAGATAGCCCTTCTTGTCGTCGTAGATGACGCGGTCGCTGGTATCGTGCGCCTTGGCACCCTTCCAGAAGGCGGAGGCCGCGAGCTTGCCGGCCTTCAGCTTCGTGAAGACGGCATTCTCCAGATAGATCGTGTCATCCGCGACTCTGTAATCGGCGATCTTGTCAAAGTTGGATGAGGACGGCTTCGTGTTGAACACGAAGATGTCCTTGCCGGAACTGCCGTACAGAACGTCCTTGCCGAGACCGCCATTGATCTTGTCGTTGCCGGAGCCGCCATTGATGACATTGGCGCCCTTGTTGCCGGTGATCACATTGTTCAGCGAATTTCCGTAAAGCCGGATCGTGCCGGAGCCGGTCGCGACAAGATTCTCGACATACGAGGCCAAGGTATGGGTGATCGAGGTATAAACGACATCGGCCGTGCCGCCGGTGCTGGTCTCGACCACACGGTCTCCGGCATTGTCGACATAATAGATGTCGTTGCCTGTACCGCCTTCCATCCGGTCGGCACCCAGGCCGCCGTTGAGCACGTCGTTGCCGCCGTAGCCCTTCAGGGTATCGGCATTGCTGGTTCCAAGGAAACGATCGTTGCCGCCATCGCCTGACACCGTGACCGCGCCTTCACGCGGATCGAATGTCTGATAAAAGTTCTTGCCGGTCGGAGTATCCGACCATCCGAGAACGAAACGGCCGTCTTTTAGAACATTGATTTCGGCTTCATGTTGTTGGCCCGCCGTGCTCTGGCCGACCACAACGGGAGCATTCACGACCGCCCCGTCATTCGCATAAGTGCCGACATAAACGTCGGCATCGGCACCATAGCCGACATATGAGAGAACGAAGCCGCCTTGCGGCAAGGCCTTGACCTTGATCTCGTCCTTGCCTCCCAGGCTGTTGTTCAGAACAACATCTCCTCCTACAGCAACGCCTGCCGAGGTGAAGAAACGGGCCTTTAGGACATCGGCCTCACCCGTCTCGGCGGACCAGACATCCTCACGCCAAACAACGGCAAAGTTGCCGTTTGCGAGAGTGAGGATTTCCGCCTCGGCAAAGTTCGTCCGTCCGCTGACGTCAAGCGCGACCGTGTCGCCAGCTGCCGTGTGAAGATCGGCTTTGATAACGGTGCTGACACCGTCAGCAGCCCAAAGCCTGGCCACCGACACATAGCCGCCGTCGCTCAAACCTTCGACCCGATAACTGGAAGGGTTGCCGCCCATATCGAACTGCTTGGTGACGACACCCGCGCTGTTGATCTCCACAATCTTATTGTTTCTGTAGGCAATGACATAGCCGCCATGGGCCAGCGCCGCCAGTTCACCGGAGGAGCCGTTCGTATCGATCGTGGTGATGATCCCGCCGCCGGCGCCACCGGCATTCATGATCTTGCCCTCGAGGGTGGACCTGCCTTCAACGCCTCCCTCCGGGTAGCGCTGCCAGGATACCGCAAATTTGCCATTGGCCAGAGCGACCGCCGAGTAGGAAGCAACGTGCCCGCTGGTGGCAGGCTTGATCACGAAAGCCGAGCCGAGAACGATGCCCTCAGGAGTGTAAATCTGCCCCCAGAGCTCCTTACTGCCATTCCTCGTCGACAGCGCGAGAAACGTACCATCGCTCAAGATGGTCATGTGTTGGGGCATCGTCGCGTTGGACCATTGCGAACCGATTTGCGTCAGAGCCATATGAACCTCCCTGGTCTATGCATATTTATAACGTTTCATAATTGATCTAAAGTCTACAGCCTAGGTTAGTCTCAAGAGGACGCCCCCTATCAATTATGCATCCATGCAAATTATTCCCCTTTGGATTTATTTTCCTGAGCCTGAGAGCTTTGCGTTAAATGCAAAGGTTGGGCTGGGGATATCCCCGTCCTTCAGGTGGCCAAGGCTCTTTACAGACCGACATGAGCCATTCGCCATCGCTGCGGCCCCGAGCTCTTTGGAGGGATGCAGCCCCCCTTGATGGCTGCTAACGCGTTTTGGGTGGGAACAATAAGGCGCCTGGCAATTGCGAACGCCCGTGGCAGCTCCTGGGAGTTCGCCCCGCGCCCCTAGATAACCTGGAAATCCAGATAGCTCATGCCCGCGAGCTTGGGTTGGAGCTTGGCAATGATCTCGGAAGCCCCCTTGCCGGTGCCGTCCGCATCGTAACGCAGGTATCCGGTTTTGGTGTCGTAGAGGATATGATCGTCGGAATCCTTGGCCGCGGTGCCGAAGGTGAAGAATGCCTTCTTCAGCGTGCCGGTCTTGGAGCCCAGCTTTCGAAAGACGGCGTTCTCGAGCTGGATCGTGTCGTCCCTCACGTTGAAGTCGGTGATCCGGTCCAGGTCGCTTTTCCGGTTCGGCTTCGTGTTGAACACGAACACATCCCGCCCCGCGCTCCCGGTCAGCACATCGTTGCCGGTGCCTCCCATGAGCTTGTCGTTGCCGCCGCCGCCAATCAGAATGTCGTTGCCGCCGCCGGCCTGGAAGATATCGCTGCCGACGCCTCCCACGAACTTTTCGTTACGGGAGGATCCTCGAACGGATTCACTCGCCACATTGCCGACATTGAGAGTGAAGCTCTTGATGACGGAGAAGCCTTCCTTCTCCACCTGCACCCTTATGGTGTGAGAGCGAGCCTGCTCGTAGTCGAGCAGCAGACCATTGGCGACGGCGATCTTAGTCGTTCCATTTTCCGTCACGAGTTTGAACCGCCCGCCCGCAGTATCGACGAGTCGATAGGTAAAGGACTCTCCGGGCTCCTTGCCATCCACGCTCAATGTGCCCACGGACGTTCCAATTGCCGCGAGTTCTTTGATCGCGCTGCCGCTCAGCATGAGGTTCTTCACAGTGCCTTCGAGAATGAAACGCTGCTGATAAAGATTGTCGCGCGAGACACCTGTATCGAAGTCTGCGAAGGATTCATTCCAGGCAACGATGAAGCTGCCGTCTTTCAACACTGATACAGTAGATTCAGTGATCGTATCGGCGCTTGCCACGATGCGTTGCTCGACAGCAAGCAGCGCGTTTCCATTCTTGTCGTAACGCTGCTGATAGAGACCTTCCTGCCCTCGCTCCGCATTTCGCCACGTTACCATCCAGCCGCCATCGGCGAGAGCCGTCACTTGGGCATCGAGAAGCGCGCCATCGGGAAGAGTGTCGACCCGCTTGTCGACGGCATAAAGCGCGCGCCCCGTCTGATCGTAGCGCTGCTGATAGATGCCATCGCTCTGCCCGTAGGATCCCCATGTGACGACCCATCCACCATCCGCGAGCGCCACAACTTCCTGCCCCACCTGAGCGCCTTCGATCGTCAGGTTGATCCTGGTTTCCCCGCCTCGAGCATTGCCAAGCGCATCATAGCGTTGCTGATAGAGATCGTATGCTGAACTGTCCGGACTGTAGGAGCGCCATGTCACGACCCAGCCACCATCGGCCAAGGCGGTTATCGACGGCTCGTCCTGCTGGTCGGCTGTTGTGGTGTTGACGCGCTGCTCCGTCGCGTAGAGCGGCTGACCGGTCTTGCTGTAACGCTGCTGGTAGATGTCGGCGGCCCAGCGATCGACGCCGACTGACACCATCGACTGCCATGTCACCAGCCATCCGCCGTCAGCCAAGGCGACGACATCGGCCTGATCCTGATTCTTGACGCTGGTCTGGTTGACGCGAACCTCTCCGCCTTGGGCGATGCCCTGCGCATCGAAACGCTGCTGATAGATGCCCCAGCCCGATCCGTCCTGCCCGAAGGAGCTCCATGTGACGATCCACCCGCCATCGGGCAGTGAGGTCGTATGCGGATCGTATTGCTGCCCGGCCGTCGTGGTGTTGACGAACTTGTCGCCTTCATAAAGCGCCCGGCCGCTGCTGTCGTAGCGCTGCTGGTAGATCTCGGAGCCCAAACCGTCATAGCGATCAGCGACCCAGGTCACCAGCCATCCACCATCCGCCAGGGCGGTCATGCGGGGTGTATCGTGCGCACCAACTGTAACCGCATTGATCTTTTGAGCGCCACCAATCGATTTGTTCAAAAACGGCATGGGCTTATGTCCCAATGAAAGGCTCTAAAACTGCAATGTTTCGACATAACATTACAAAATAATATGTCTATTCCCTAAGGTCAGATCTGCGGTGCTCCTGCCGATATGTCGCAGGCTGCTCCGAAATGGACCTGCCAGCTTTTCGGCCAGTAGCGCGGGGTGTGGGTTCGCGTTAAACGGCTAAGCCGTCCAAACCGGGAGAGCCGTGATGCGCCTGTCGATCGTCACATCAGCCGTCGTTGCGGCCCTTGTGGGCTTCGGCAGCACGATCGCCATCATCATCGCGGCGGCCCAGGCCGTTGGGGCCGACGCGGCGCAGACCACCTCCTGGGTGGCGGCGCTCTGCCTCGCCATGGCCGCCACCAGCGGCTTCTTGAGCATGCGCTACAGGATGCCCGTGGTCACGGCCTGGTCGACGCCGGGCGCGGCCCTGATCGCCGCCTCCAGCGGCATCTCCATCCATGCCGCCGTTGGGTGTTTCCTGATGGCAGGCCTGCTCATCATGCTGGCCGCCTTCATCAAGCCGTTCGGCCGGCTGATCGAGAAGATCCCCACCTCGATTGCAGCCGCCATGCTCGCGGGCGTTCTGATCCGCTTCGTCATGGCGGTGTTCGAGAGCGCGCAGGGAGCGCCCGGCCTCGTGCTGCCCCTGGTCGGCCTGTTCCTGGTCGTGCGCCTGTTCAATCCGGCGCTCGCCGTTCTCGCGGTCCTGTTCGTGGGCCTCGGCATCGCCTTCGGCGGCGGCCTCGCCCGCCCCCTCACCTCCGATTTCAGCCTCTCGACGCTCACCTTCATCGCCCCCTCTTTCGAGCCTGCGGCTCTGATCGGATTGGGTCTTCCCCTTTTCCTGGTGACCATGGCCTCGCAGAACCTGCCGGGCTTCGCGGTACTGCGCGCCTCCGGCTACAACCCGCCGACCCGGCCGATTCTGGCAGTGACGGGCCTCGCCTCCATGGTGACGGCCCTGTTCGGAGCCCATACCAGCAACCTCGCCGCCATTTCCGCCGCCATCTGCACCGGGCCAGATACCCATCCCGATCCGGGCAAGCGCTGGATGGTCGGACCGTTCTACACCCTGAGCTATCTCGTCTTCGCCGCCTTCAGCGCCGCGCTGATCGGCCTGATCGCGGCCCTGCCGCCGGAACTGATCAAGACGGTGGCGGGCCTCGCCCTCATGGGAGCCTTTGCTGGTGCCCTGGGCTCGGCCCTCTCCGAGGAGGCGAAGCGCTTTCCCGCCGTGCTGACGCTGGCCGTCACCGCCTCCGGAATTACGCTATACGGAATCGGCTCCGCCTTCTGGGGATTGGCCGCCGGCCTGATCGCCCTCGGTCTCGACTTCCTCATCCTTCAACTGCGCAAGCGTGGCTGAACTGGACGAGCGCGCCCGTCACGGTTAATGTTTCATTACCGAGAAAAAGAACGGGAGCCTTCATGGCCGGGAAACGCTGGGGACGGATTGCTGCAATCGTGATGACGGCTGCCTTGAGCGCCTGCCAGGGCTCCCTCATGAGCGGCTCGCCCGAGGGCGTGCCGGTGGCGCTGGAAAGCATCGACGGCGCCCCTGCCCCGGTTCAAACGGCCCTGCTCGGCGAACTCGCGACCGCAGCCTCCGACCGTAAAGTCGATCTGGTCGGCTCAAGCGCTCAGGCCCGTTATCGCATCCGCGGCTATCTCTCCGCCACCACAGAGGATGGAGAAACCAAAATTTCTTATGTCTGGGATGTGTTCGATTCCCAAAAGCGCCGTGCCAAGCGCCTGGCCGGATCCAACCCGGCCAAAGCACCTGCAACCTCAATTTCAACACTCGACAAGGACACGCTCGCCGAGCTGGCTCAGGCCAGCATTGCCGAAATCGCCGAGTTCATCGTTGCAAGCAACGACGACACGACGGGTACGCCTTGAGATTTTATTGGTTGAAGCTGTTGATCAGAACTAGAGCCAACCCGAGGATCAGGATGAGGTAAGGCCAGAAACGCACTGGGATGAAGAACAAGCTGTCGTTATGCCCTAGCACGACCTTCTCGCCAGTGGAGGGATCTACGAGAACTCGCACCTCACGCTTGTTCAGCATATAAGATAAGGCCCAGGTGCCCACAGCCGCGAACACGGCCAGCGCTCCCATCTTCAAGGCCATAGGCCCAGGAATCGCACTTGCGGCCACCCCGCTGAGGGCAGCGATAAACACGATCAAAAATCCCCAACCACTCCAGATGATCATTATCTCAGCTCCTGGCCGCTAATTTGTGTCGATCATAGGTTGTATTATTATATAATAACATTTCACTCAAGATGAGCGATCTTCCGCCAGTTCCCGACTCGACATGCTATCCACATTTCGCTGAAGGCTGACGGTACCATATTTGCATGTTGTGAGGGTTTCTCATCGCTGCTAAGAGCCATGCGCCTGGCCGCGCGGAGGATGATCGTCGCGCAGCGGGCTCGGGTCACTCAAAGCAGAAGTCGCTTGCATGAAGCTCGTTGCGGGAAATTCCAACCGTCCCCTGGCCGAGGCCATCTCCGCCTATCTCAATGTGCCGCTGGCCAAGGCCCAAGTGAAGCGCTTCGCGGACATGGAAGTGTTCGTCGAGATCCAGGAGAATGTGCGCGGCGAGGATGTTTTCATCATCCAGTCGACTTCGTTCCCCACGAACGACCATCTGATGGAACTCCTGATCATCACCGATGCGCTCCGCCGCTCTTCGGCCAAGCGCATTACGGCGGTGATCCCCTATTTCGGCTATGCCCGGCAGGACCGACGCATGTCGGGCCGCACCCCGATCTCGGCCAAGCTCGTCGCCAACCTGATCACCCATGCGGGTGTCGACCGTGTGCTGACGCTTGATCTCCACGCCGGTCAGATCCAGGGCTTCTTCGACATTCCGACCGACAACCTGTTCTCCGCACCGGCCCTCGCCCGTGACATCAAGGAACACCTCGACGGCGGCAACCGGGTGGTGGTCTCGCCGGACGTGGGCGGCGTGGTGCGCGCCCGCGCGCTCGCCAAGCGCATCGACGCCCAGCTCGCCATCGTGGACAAGCGCCGCGAGCGCCCGGGTGAGTCCGAGGTCATGAACATCATCGGCGACGTGTCCGGCCGCTCCTGCATCCTGGTGGACGACATCGTGGATTCCGGCGGCACCCTGGTGAACGCCGCCGACGCCCTCCTCGCCCAAGGCGCGAAAGAGGTCTATGCCTACATCACCCATGGCGTGCTCTCGGGCGGCGCGGTGGCTCGCATCGCAGGCTCGCGCCTGAAGGAACTGGTGATCACCGATTCCATCTTGCCGACGGAAGCCGTGAAGGTGGCGCACAACATCCGCGTCATCTCGATCGCCCCGCTGATGGGCGAAGCCATCGGCCGCACGGCGACGGAAAGCTCGGTGTCGAGCCTGTTCGACTGAGCAAAAAGCAAGCTGCTACAGTCGGATGTACTGCTATGGAATTCGGCGCCGTAAGCCGGGTCAGTGATAGACCCCTTGCGGCTGGTCGGAATCCGCGTCGACCAGCACTTTTTCCAGGAGATCGATGAGAGGGCCTCTCAGATCGCCCGGTGTCGTGATCTCCGCCGAGAGCCGGTAAAGCCCCTCGGAGGCATAACAGATCCCGAGTCCCGCAACCGCAATATCGCCAGCAGCCTTTACCTCGGCGAGCACCTGAACCAGATGGCGCATGAGGTAACCGTCTCCATTCGCATGAAGAGTCGAGTCGTCAACCGGCGCACCATCCGAGAGAACGATCAGTTTCTTTCGTGTCTCAGGCCTCATGCGCAGGCGTTCCACGGCCCACTCGATGGCTTCGCCGTCAACATTCTCCTTGAGAAGGTCGGGCAGAAGCATGGCACTCAGGTTCTGTGCGCTTCCTGGGAAGGTCTCGCTGGCTTCCCGATAGATGATATGTAGGAGATCGCACAGACGGCCAGGACAAGGAGGCTTGCCGCGGTTGAGCCAAAGCCAGCGCGATGTGCCGCCTTGCCAGGATGAGGTCGTAAATCCGAGGACCTCAACCTTGACCCCGAGGTTCACGAGCAATTCCGTTGCGATGGAGACCGCCTCCATGGTCAAGAGCGTCTTCTGGCCACGCATGGATCCAGAGTGGTCGATGAGGAGGCTGACAACCGTATCCTTAAGCCTGCCTTCTCCGATTTTGGTCTTCACCCGCGCGCCTGCTTCGAGAGCAGCGATGTCGGCCTGCATCCTCCAAGACTGAGTAAACGCGCGAAATTCCTTATAAAATTCTCGAAGAGGCTTTCCGTCGACAAGGGCAGGATCATGCTCCCGAATGAGGGCTTCCGATGTCACAATCCTGTCGAAGCGTTTCGTATAGGCACGATAGCCCCCATCCGCTGGCTTCTCAGGCGGGCTCTGGCGGGATAGAAAATGCCCGATGGCTTTCAGCAGGTTCCTCATGGCATCGACGTTATGAGATAACACCCCTTTCTGCCAGGGCTTCCGTTGCATTTCCGCCTGCTTTCCCCTATAAGCCGCCTCGCGCCCGCTCGACACCCTTGGAGGCACGGGCGCGGACCTCATGGCCGCCGGTAGATTTCCTTGATGGAAGCCTGGGCGGCCATCGGTTTTCTAACCACCCTTTTAAGGACCACGACCATGAGCGAAATTAAGCAAATCAAGGCCGTGGCGCGCGACCGGAGCGGCAAGGGGGCCGCCCGGGCCGTTCGTCGCCAAGGCCAAGTTCCTGCCGTCATCTACGGCGCCGGTCAGCCCGCCCAGGCGATCTCTCTCGATTTCAACCAGACGAAGCAGCTGATCTTCGCTGGCCACTTCCTGACCACGATCTTCGACATCGACGTCGACGGCAAGACGGTCCGCGCCATTCCGCGCGACTACCAGCTCGACCCGGTGAAGGATTTCCCCGTGCACGTCGACTTCCTGCGCGTCGCCAAGGGCCAGACCATCAAGGTCGTGGTTCCGGTGCACGTTGTCGGCCAGGAGAAGAGCCCCGGCGTGAAGCGCGGCGGCACGATCCAGATCGTCGAGCACTCGGTTGAACTCGCGGTTTCGCCCGACGCGATCCCGGACTTCATCGAGGCTTCGGTCGAGGGTCTCGACATCGGCTCCTCGGTCCACCTGAACGACATCAAGCTGCCGAAGGGCGCGAAGGCCACCTCCACGGAGAACGCCACCCTCGTCACCGTCGTGGCCCCGACCGGCCTGAAGGAAGAAGAGGCGGCTCCCGCTGCTGAAGGCGCCGCTGCCTAATCGGCTTTGATCGGGCGTTTAAAGCCCATCGATCGGCTTCAACGCTCCGACCGCAAGGCCGGAGCGTTTCATTATGAAAATGGGGAACCTGAGTTCTCACCATGAAGCTGATCGGAAGCAAGTTAGAGCGCGAAATCGAAAGGTCGTTGCGGTCGTCGCAGGCTTGGCTGCTGTCAGATCCTCACGCCAGGGCGCCCCGCTCGGTTCTGCTCAAACACTTCGGAGAGGTTCAATCGGCAATCCTGCTCAATTGGACACCTGACCAGGGCGAAGATTTCTACTCGTTCCTCGTCGATGGATCGAGCGTTGCTTCGTTCGAGCTGCCGAGAGGTGTCAACTTTAACCCGCAATTGGTCGAGGTCGAGGTTATCCATCCTCTGGAATGGAAAAGAGGATTGAGGGGAAAGAAGAATAATCTTACTTATCTCATCGCCATGCAGCTTGCTCGAGAGACGCTTCAGCACCCTAAGGATCAGTCTGAGCAGAAACGAGCATCCGATAACTATGAAGCCTCTCTTACATGCGTCTCTTCGTCGGCCTTGGTAATCCGGGAAATCGCTACGCCAAAAACCGCCACAATATCGGTTTCATGGCTGTGGACGAGATTGCGCGCGTTCATAACGCGGGTCCTTGGCGCAAGCGCTTTCAGGGCGAGACGGCGGATGCGGTGATCGGCGGCGAGAAGGTGCTGCTGTTGAAGCCGCAGACCTTCATGAACCTGTCCGGCCAATCGGTGGGAGAAGCGCAGAACTTCTTCAAGATCCCGCTGAACGACGTGACGGTTTTCTACGACGAGCTCGATCTTCCGCCCGCGAAATTGCGCGTGAAGATCGGCGGTGGCAATGCGGGCCATAACGGCCTGCGCTCGATCTCGGCCCATTGCGGCAACGATTATCGCCGCGTGCGGCTCGGCATCGGCCATCCCGGCCACAAGCCGCTCGTGCAGCACCATGTGCTCGGCGATTTCGGAAAGAGCGAAGAGGCATGGGTCGAAGACCTGTGCCGCATCATCGCGGACAATTCAGCCCTCCTCGCCAAGGGTGAGGACGGAAGCTTTCAGAACAAGGTCCACCTCGCCATGGAGGCGAGAGGCTGGACGGACGTGAAACGGCCCGGAGAAAAGGCCAACCAAACCAAGGAGTGAGGCCATGGGCTTCAAGATGGGCATCGTCGGCCTGCCGAATGTGGGCAAGTCCACCCTCTTCAACGCGCTGACGCAGACCGCTGCGGCGCAGGCTGCGAACTATCCGTTCTGCACCATCGAGCCGAATGTCGGCGACGTGGCGGTGCCGGACGACCGGCTCGATCAGCTTGCGGGCATCGCGGGCTCGGCGCAGATCATTCCGACGCGCCTCACCTTCGTGGATATCGCCGGCCTCGTGCGCGGCGCATCCCGCGGCGAAGGCCTCGGCAACCAGTTCCTCGCCAATATCCGTGAAGTCGATGCGATCGCTCACGTGGTGCGCTGCTTCGAGGACACGGACATCACCCACGTCGAAGGCAAGATCGATCCCATCGCCGATATCGAGACCATCGAAACCGAGCTGATGCTGGCCGATCTCGACAGCCTTGAGAAGCGCGTCACTGCGCTCGAAAAGAAGGCCAAGGGCAACGACAAGGAAGCGAAGGAAACGCTCGACCTCGTCAATCGCTGCCTGCCTCTGCTGCGCGACGGCAAGCCCGCCCGCATCGTGGAGCGCAAGCCTGAGGAAGAGCGCCTGTTCCAGATGCTGGGCCTCCTCTCCTCCAAGCCTGTTCTCTACGTGTGCAACGTGGAGGAATCCTCCGCCGACAAGGGCAACGGTTTCTCCGCGAAGGTGTTCGAGCGCGCGAAGGAAGAAGGCGCGAAGGCGGTTGTGGTCTCGGCCAAGATCGAGAGCGAGATCGCCGTTCTGCCGCCCGAGGAGCAGAAGGAATATCTCGAGGCCGTCGGCCTCGAAGAGCCTGGCCTGAACCGCGTGATCCGCGCGGGTTACGAGCTGCTCGGCCTCATCACCTACTTCACCGTGGGCCCGAAGGAAGCGCGCGCCTGGACGATCACCAAGAGCACCAAGGCCCCGGGCGCTGCCGGCGTGATCCATACGGATTTCGAGAAGGGCTTCATCCGCGCCGAGACCATCGCTTACGCCGATTACGTCTCGCTGAAGGGCGAAGCCGGCGCGCGCGATGCAGGCAAGCTGCGCCTTGAGGGCAAGGAATACGTCGTTCAGGACGGCGACGTGATGCACTTCCGCTTCAATACCTAGAGCATTTTCGGCGAAGTGGGTCCGGTTCGCCGTCAAAAATGCGACTTATCACAGAAGAGAGGTGGTTCCATGCCTGTGGAACCACCTCTAACCGTTAATAAATCTGTCGGAAACCTGAACGCCTGCTTTTTCGGGCGTTCAGGCCCGTTCTGCTTTGATGTCCTGCATGGAGGGTTGATCCCATGCAGGATGCTTTTGAAAACGCCATTGCCACGCTTGTCTCGCCCGGCCTCGGAACGGCCGAGTTTTTCGTTGCCGTGCTTGTAGCCTGCGGCCTTCTCATGATCGCGATTTCATCCCTCCTGCCGAGGGGCACCGCCGACGATCTGGAATGGTGGGAGCGCTAAGGCAGCCGCAACGCCTTCGGCCCGATGCCGAGGCCGATCTGCAGGCTCTCCGCAATGCGCTGAGCGCGGACGATAAAGAACTCCGCTGTATCCGGCTCGAAGATTTCGCGTGCCGTCTTTTCGAACAATGCAAGCCAGCGCGTGAACAGCTCAGGCGTGAGTTCAAGACCGAAATGCGCCGCCTGCGGCTTGCCGCTGTAGCGCGCCGTCCTTAGGGCAATCGAGGACCAGAAATCCACCATGATCGCCAGATGCTCGCTCCAGCGGCCCGAGAGCGCGTGGTGAAAGATCGGGCCGAGTTCGGAATCCTTCAGCACACGGTCGTAGAAAGTGACGACAAGCTCACGGATCATCTCCTCCGTCACGCTCTCGGCTGGCATGATGAGGGGAATGCTACGGCCTGTTGGAACGTGCTGGGTCAAACAAACCTCTCCTCTTCGCAGAACGGGATGGAAAGCAGATGCCTCCATCCCGGTCAAATGTCTTTGTTGAAGATCAAACCAGACCGCTCATAACGGTCTGGTTTGAGGTTATTCAGTGGTGGCTGTGAGGCGCGGCCTGAACAGCCTGAGATCCATGCGGGTGTTCTTTATTCGGCGCGTGGGTGGTCTGCTCGATGATCTGAGCTGCGCCGCCCTCAGCACCGTAGAACATTCCGTGCAGCCCCCAATAGCCCATGACGAACACCACGAGGGCAACCGCAAGGCCGGCAGGAACCGAAGCCAAACTCCCGAGGCGGGGCAGCGTCGGCACCTTCACCGCGATGGCTTTTGCGTCACGGCACGGATCGGCGGCGACGACGAAGAGAGCCGCCATGATCATCGCATGACCGACGAGGTCGATGCGGCCGAACGGGTAAACCGCGGTGAAGAAGATCACGAGCAGCGACACGGCCGAGAGACGACGCACCAGCGGGCTCCAGAGCAGGCCGAAGCCGAGGGTGAACTCAGACACGCCAGCCATGGGGATGAATACGTCGCGCGGCATGCCGAAGGTCAGGAAGGGCTTCTCCTCGACGAGCGGGTAGAACCAATCCGGATAGGCGAACTTCTCGAGGCTCGACCACATGAGCGCAATCGCGATGCCCCAGCGCAGAGCCATGAAGCGGCGCGCATGCCATTTCGGGTTATCGGTCGATGCCATCACGAGATAAGCCGCGACGCCGACACCGAGCGCGAGATAGTCGAGCAGGTGGAAGAAGTCGTATTCGCGAAGCGCCACCACCCAGAGAGCAATGATGCCGGCAGCGGCGATCGGCATGGTCCGGCGTGAGAACACGCAGGCCGCGATCAGAAGCTGCGCCCAGGAAATCACTTCCGAATTCGTCTTCAGATCAGGCGTAAGATAAATGCCGCCCACCGCGAAGATCGCAACGAAGAACGCGCCGATGGACACACGCATGAAATCGTCCGAGCGGCTCCAGAGCGGCGCGCTGACACGATCCAGACCCGACAGAACGCTGCGGCCGATGAAGGTGCGCTCGACCGTGAGCGTCGCCAAGAAGAAGGCGAGCACGAGACCGATGCCGGTCCAGAACCAGGTATTGGTGAGCGTGGCGCTGATCGGCTGCGGCGCCGCGTCGACAATGTAAGGGGCAAACCACTTCACATGCGCTTCTACAGGCAGCGCCCACATGGCGGTTCCAAGTGCGGCAAAGGCAGCCCCTGCCCGCTTCGTCATCATCATGATGTGCATGATATCCTCGTGACTCAGGTACTATCGTTTCAAGTCACGAGGGGGATACATCCGCTTGGGCGTAGCGAACATTCAGATCAAGTGCCTAAGGAATTCCCCTATGTATCCAAGGCTTGGCCATGAGCCTGAGCTTGTGACCCTTTGAAGCGCAAGACTCACGGATCGTTCCCCGACCTTGAGCGTTAGCCTGGCGACAAACTCTCTTCACCTCATGCAGCTTCATCACCGCCACCCCTGGAATCTCTCCCCCTCCGAGGCCATCGCGCTCCAGCAGGAGCTGCGGCGGGAGGTCGTGTCCGACAGGCCCATCGATCTCGATGCGGTCAAGCTCGTGGCAGGCGTCGATGTCAGCGTGAAGAACGAGCAATCGCAGGCTGCCATCGTCGTCGTGACCTATCCGGGCTTTCTGCCCGTCGAGACGGTGCTGGCGCAGCGCCCTACCCCATTCCCGTATGTTCCCGGCCTGCTGAGCTTCCGCGAGGGTCCGGTGCTGGAGGAAGCCTTCGAGAAGCTGAAGTCGGAACCTGACGTGTTCCTGTTCGATGGCATGGGCATCGCCCATCCGCGCCGCATCGGCATCGCGAGCCATATGGGCCTGTGGCTGCAGCGGCCCACCATCGGCTGCGGCAAGACCCTGCTCTGCGGGCGCTACAAGGATCTAGGCGAGGAGAAGGGCTCGGCAGCACCCCTGATCGACCGGAAGGAAACCATCGGGGTTGCGCTGCGCACCCGCACGGCCAAGAACCCGATGTTCATCTCGCCGGGGCATCTGGCCGATATCCCCAGCGCGACGGAACTCGTGCTACGCTGCTCACCAAAGTATCGCTTGCCCGAACCGATCCGCCTGGCGCACAACGCAGCTGGACAGTTCAGTCCCTCGCTGGTCTGAATCCAAGCGCATAAAACCCGCATAGAGCGAGCCATGCCCCGTTACGCTTTCGAAGACCTCACGCCCGGTACCACGCAGATGCTCGGGCCCCACACTGTCACCAAGGACGAGCTGCTCGCCTTCGCGCGCGAATACGATGCGCAGCCCTTCCACGTGGACGAGGTAGCCGCCAAGGACAGCTTCATCGGCACGCTCATCGCCTCGGGCTGGCACACCTGCTCGATCAACATGCGCCTGATCGCAGATCACCTGATCCTCGATTCCACGTCCCTGGGCTCGCCCGGCATCGAGGAGGTAAAGTGGATCAAGCCCGTGCGCCCCGGCGATACGCTTCGCTCGCGCATGACGATCCTGGACAGCCGCCCGTCGAAGAGCCGCCCTTCGCTTGGCCTCGTGAGCTTCCAGTTCGAGATGCTGAACCAAACGGACGAGACCGTCTTCACGCAGAAGAACTGGATCATGTTCGGCCGCCGCGATGCGGAGCCCGTCAAGGGCGCAGGCCCCAGCGCTCTCGCGGCTGCGGCTTCCGCCATGCCGGACCGCACGCCGAAGCGCGAGCTGCCGCACATTTCCTCCAACCCGTTCTTCGAGGATCTCGTGATCGGAGAGACGGAGGAGCTCGGCACCTACACGTTTGAAGCCGACGACATCATCGGCTTTGCGAAGCAGTTTGACCCGCAGCGTTTCCATGTGGATGCGGAAGCCGCGAAAGACAGCCTCTTCGGCGCGCTCTGCGCCTCCGGCTGGCATACGGCAAGCATATGGATGAAGCAGATGGTGGGCTATCGGAGCCGCATCCGCGAGCATGCGCTCGCTCACGGCTCGCGGCCCGCCAGGCTTGGCCCCTCGCCCGGCTTCAACAACCTGAAATGGCTCAAGCCGGTTTATGCGGGCGACACCATCACCTACCGCTCGACAGTGACAGGCAAGCGCGTATCGAATTCGCGCCCCGGTTGGGGTTTGGTGTTCCACCACAACGCTGCCACGAACCAGCACGGCGAGGAGGTCTTCTCCTTCGACGGCATGGTGTTCTGGGAGCGTCGCGCTTAATCGCATCGTCATCCCGGACGAAGCGTAGCGAAGATCCGGGATCGTTTGCAGGATCCAGCGCTTGTATCGTCACGCGATCCCGGATCGGCTGCGCCGTCCGGGATGACGTCCTTGTTAAAGGCGTTTCTGTTCAGCCCGCGCGCGCGTCTCTTCATCAAGAATGGCGCGGATCTGCGCGAGCAGCGGATGGGCGGAAGTGTGCTTGCGCCCATAGCCGAGATTGAAAGCGTAGTCGAAATCGGCGGGGTTCTTGCCTTGAACGTGCTGGAGAATGGTCTCCAGCTTGTCGAGGCCCTTGGCGAGAATGGCTTCCGGCGTTTGCGCCGCTTCGTACTCTTCCCACAACGACAAAATCTCTGCGCGCTTTTCAGCATGAAGTGATGTCGTCAGCACTTCCAGATCAGCTCTTTCCTGAGCGGATTTGTTGCTGCCTTCCGTCTGCATGATGGCGGGAATGTCGCCGCTCAGCGCCTCGCCGAGATCGTGTACGATGCAGAGCTTGATGAGGCGCAACACATCGATGCCGTCGAACTCATCCGCGAAGACGAGCGCCATGAGGCAAAGACGCCACGTATGCTCCGCCGTACTCTCAGGGCGCCCATCGGATGTGAAACCGCTGCGCAGGGTGCATTTCAGCCTTTCCGCTTCGCGCAGAAATTCCAATGCACCCAGGATGCGATCAGCCGTCATGACAGGCGTATCCTCAATGCCCCTCGAAGCTCACGAGGCTGCGCACCTCAACGCCGAGATCGCGCAGCTTCTTCGCACCACCGAGATCCGGCAGATCGATGATGAAGCAGGCAGCCACGATGTTCGCGCCCATCTGGCGCAGAAGCTGTGTTGCGGCTACCGCCGTGCCGCCGGTGGCGATGAGATCGTCCACCAGGATCACGCGCTCACCCTGGCCGATGGCATCCGTATGGATCTCCATCTCGTCCACGCCGTATTCCAGCGAATAGGCGATGCGCACGGTCTCGTGCGGGAGCTTGCCCTTCTTGCGGATCGGCACGAAGCCGGAGGAGAGCTGATGCGCTATGGCGCCGCCCAGAATGAAACCGCGCGCCTCGATGCCCGCGACCTTATCCACGCGCCCGCCAGCGAAGGGATGGACAAGCTCGTCCACGGAGCGGCGGAAGGCGCGCGCATCGCCGAGAAGCGTGGTGATGTCGCGAAACACGATGCCGGGCTTCGGATAATCCGGGATCGAGCGGATCGCTGCTTTCAGATCGGTGATGAGACGCTGGTCCATGGTTGAGCCTGCCTTGAATGATATCTTTAAGCGCGGTTTAGCACGCGCCCCGCAACGGCATCGAGCTTTTTCAAAAGCTCCGGGTCGCGTGCGGAGGGAGCGGTCATGATGGCGCCGTCGAGCGCACGGTCGGACTTTGCGGGGCAAGGCTCGTGCTCGGCTGGGAAATCGCGCGCGATGCGGGCGACGAGCCGCGCCACCTTCGCGGCGTTCTGATGGGCCACCGCGACGACGGAGGCCACATCCACACTGTCGTGGTCGGGATGCCAGCAATCGTAATCCGTCACCATGGCGATAGTGGCATAGGTGATCTCGGCCTCGCGCGCGAGCTTGGCCTCCGGCATCGCCGTCATGCCAATCACGTCGTAGCCCAGCTTCTTGTAGGTCATGGACTCGGCGTAAGTGGAGAATTGCGGCCCCTCGATGCACACGAGCGTGCCGCCAAGCGTGAAGTGGATTTTCTCGGCCACCGCCGCATCGGCGATGCGCTGCCGCAGCAGAGGACCGACCGGATGAGCCATCGGCACATGCGCCACGCAACCCGCACCAAAGAACGAGTTCTCTCGCTTATGCGTGCGGTCCACATACTGATCCACCAGCACGAAGAAGCCGGGATAATACTCATCCTTGAAGGAGCCGCAGGCGGAAACCGAAATCAGGTCGGTCACGCCCGCACGCTTCATCACGTCGATATTGGCGCGATAATTGATGTCGGAGGGAGACAGGCGATGGCCGCGGCCATGGCGCGGCAGAAAGGCCACTTGGGTTTCGCCGATACGGCCCATGCGCAGCACGTCGGAGGGCTCGCCCCAGGGAGAAGCGATGCGCACCTCGCGCATGTCCTCGATCCCCGGAAGGTCATAGACCCCCGATCCGCCGATGATGCCTAAGATTGCCTTCCTCATGCTCCCGCCTTCTCGCCTTGAGTCTCAGGCTGAGACCATAGCGGCTGTGGGGCGGGATTCCCAATAGCCCCTAGCGAAGCGGGAACGAAAAGATCTCGTCCATCGCCAGGCAGGGAAAAACGGTTTCACGAACGATCTTGAGGCGCTCGATGGGGGCCGTGATCGAAACCGGGATGGATTGCACAGCACGAACCGCATCGTCAGGCACCGCATCCGATGTCCGGTAGCGTGCAAGCGTGGAGTGGATGAGATTGTAGCGCATGGGTTTGAGTCCCGGTGGAGGCGGGATGAGGTCCGCGATCCTCTCCCGAATTCTCATGATGAGACCGGTCTCGTCCGTCGCCGTGGCGATGATCGCCGTATCCGTGACCTTCAGGCCGGAGAACCGTAATTCCAAAGGCGCATGTCCGGTGCAGAGGTCGTCCAGCAAGGCGCGGCAGGGTTCGGCAATGCTGCTCCAATAGCCTTCCTTGTCGAAGCGATCCTTCACATTGATCAGCGCATAGAGCGTGATGTGAAGCGCCTCGGCGGGAGCGAAATAGAGGGGTACGGGCCAGCTTTTGGCGATGGCATGCTGAAGCTCTCCGAGGGACGCACGCGTCTCGAGCGAGAGCTCCGGCTGAACGTGATAGGCGAGGCATGGCTCGCCCCAGATCGTGTCGGCGATGGTCTGCAGCATGACGACCGACTTAAAATCATCGCTGCCGGAAGTCACCCTATCAGAAACGTACCCCTGCAGAAGCTTAGGCCGATGCCTTGAGGGCTTGCCAATCTTCCCAGCAATGATCGGGGTCGACATCGTCGTAGCCGCGATCCTCGGCCAGCTTCTCGGCAGCCGCGAGAGGAACGCGCATGGCGTTGGGCAGGAAGTGGTCGCGAATCTTCTCCACCTCTTCCTGATTCAGAGGCGATCCCTTGCGCTCTTCCATTTGCGTGAGAATGGCCACAAGCGCGGGCATGAAGACAAGAACCTCTTCACTTTCGTCGCTTTGCTTCTTCTTGCTGAAAGGATTCCAGATCATGCTTTAGCCCCCGTTTGATGTTCCTTTGTATCATGAAAAAAGGCCCCGGGAACCGGGGCCTTTTTAAACCTCTGGAGAACTTAGGGGTTGTGGGTCATCGGAGGCGTTGCGTGGCCTTCGACCTCGCCGCCCACATTCGCCCACACCTTCTTCTTCGTGAAGTAGAGCAGGCCCGAGAGCACCAGCAGGAACAGCATGACCTGGAATCCAAGGCGCTTGCGCGCTTCGAGGTGCGGTTCAGCCGTCCAGGTGAGGAAGGCCGTCACGTCCTTGGCGTATTGCTCGACGGTTTCCGGAGCCTGAGGCTGACCGGCCTCGTTCTTCGCATACTCGACCTGACCGTCGCTGAGCGGCTTCGGCATCGCGATCACATGGCCCGGATAGTAGTGGTTGTAATGGCCACCCTGCGGAACCGTGAAACCGGCCGGAGCCTCCTCGTAGCCGTTGAGCAGCGCGACGAGATAATCGGCGCCGTTCTCGGAATACTGACGGAAGACGTCGGTGATGAACCAGGGGAAGCCGCGCTCGTATGTGCGGGCTTTGGCCATCAGGGAGAGATCCGGCGGAGCCTTGCCACCGTTGGCGGCGGCAGCTGCGTTCTCGTTCGGGAACGGCGACGGGAAGCGGTCAGCCGGGCGGCCGGGACGCTCGAACATGTCGCCGGCCTCGTTCGGGCCGTCCTGGATCTTGTACTCGGCGGCCAGCGCCTTGACCTGGGCCTCGGAGAATTCCGGACCACCTTCCGCGGAGAGGTTGCGGAAAGCCACATAGCTCAGGCCGTGGCACGAGGCGCAGACCTCGCGATAGACCTTGAAACCGCGCTGCAGCTGAGCCCGGTCGAACTTGCCGAACGGTCCCTGGAACGTCCACTTCTGCTGCGGCGGGACCGGGGTCTCGCCGGCAGCGTATGCGGAAGCGGAGAAGCCGAGGACGGCTGCTGCGATGAGAAGAGTACGCTTCATCATTGTTCTATTCCTCAACTCTCGCATCAGCCCTTGGTGTTCGGCTCGGCATTGGCGCCGGCAGGCACACCCGCTCCACCTTTCTGCACGCCCATCACCGACTCGAGGATCGAGTTCGGCAGCGGCAGCGGACGCTCGACGAAGCCGAGCACCGGCAGGACGATGAGGAAGTGGGCGAAGTAGTACACCGTGCAGATCTGCGAGGCGATCACGTACCAGCCCTCGGCGGGACGGGAACCGAGCCAGCCGAGCAGGAAGCAGACCACCACGAACAGCCAGAAGAACTGCTTGTAGAGCGGGCGGTAGGCCGTGGAGCGCACCTTGGAGGTGTCGAGCCAGGGCATGAAGCACCAGATCACGATGGCAGCGCCCATGGCGATGACGCCGCCGAGCTTGTCGGGAATGGCGCGCAGGATCGCGTAGAAGGGCAGGAAGTACCACTCGGGCACGATGTGCGCGGGCGTGACCGCCGGATTCGCCGGAATGTAGTTGTCCGCATGGCCGAGATAGTTCGGCATGTAGAACACCCAATAGGCGAAGAAGAGCATGAACACGACGACGGCGAAGATGTCCTTGATCGTGGCGTAGGGCGTGAACGGAACCGCGTCCTTGCCCGACTTGATCGGAATGCCGGTCGGGTTGTTCTGGCCCGGCACGTGCAGTGCCCAGATGTGCAGGGCGACGACGCCCGCGATCATGAAGGGCAGCAGGTAGTGCAGGGAGAAGAAGCGGTTGAGCGTCGGGTTGCCCACCGAGTAGCCGCCCCAGAGGTAGCTGACGATGGTCTCGCCGACGACCGGGATCGCCGAGAAGAGGTTGGTGATCACGGTCGCGCCCCAGAAGCTCATCTGGCCCCAGGGAAGCACGTAGCCCATGAAGGCGGTGGCCATCATCAGGAGGAAGATGATCACGCCGAGGATGTAGAGCACTTCACGCGGCGCCTTGTAGGAGCCGTAGTAGAAGTTGCGGAAGATGTGCACGTAGACGGCCACGAAGAACATCGAGGCGCCGTTGGCGTGCAGGTAGCGGATGAGCCAGCCGTAGTTCACGTCGCGCATGATGTGCTCGACGGACTGGAAGGCCATGGCGGCGTTCGGCGTGTAGTACATCGCCAGCACCACGCCCGTCACGATCTGCGAGACGAGCATGAAGGCGAGAATGGCGCCGAAGGTCCAGAAATAGGTCAGGTTCCGCGGCACCGGGAAAGCGATGAACGAGGAATGGACGAGGCCTGCGATGGGCAAGCGGCTCTCGAACCACTTACCGAAGGCGCTCTTGGGAACGTAAGTTGTGGAATGCTGGCTCATGGATATCGCCTGATCGTCGCTTGCAGTTACGCCGTGGCTTCTTGGCCGATGATGATCTTCGTGTCGGACGCGAAGGCATAGGGCGGGATCGGCAGATTGATCGGAGCCGGACCGCCGCGCACGCGGCCGGAGGTGTCGAACACCGAGCCGTGGCAAGGGCAGAACCAGCCGTGATACTCACCCTGCTGGCCGAGCGGCACGCAACCCAGATGGGTGCAGTTGCCGTAAACGATGAGCCACTGGGCCTTGCCTTCCTTCACGCGGGCCGAGTCGGCCTGCGGATCGCGGAGCGAAGCCACGTTCACATCCTCGGCAGCCTTGATTTCCTCGGCCGTGCGGTGACGGATGAAGATGAGCTTGCCGCGCCAGAAGACTTTCACGATCTGCCCTTCGGCGATCGGGGTCAGGTCGACTTCGACGGGGGCGCCTGCAGCCACCGTCGCCGCGTCGGGCGCCAGGGACTGAACGAAAGGCCATACCAGGGTGGCTCCGCCGACAACGGCGGCCGCGCCCGTGGCGATGTAAAGGAAATCGCGCCGTGTCGGCTCAGCGACATGAGTGGTGGTCTCGGCCACGTGGCTCTCCAGCAATGATCAAAAACGAGAACCGCGCATCGGCAATGCCTTGCGAAACAAGGCATTCGGCACACCGGCTCCTTGATTAAGGAACAAGCATACGCGTCAACGCGCACGCAATGCGACTGGGAGTCGCCGCGCGCTGGCTCTTTGGCACGGCCAAGCCCCGCTGTCCATAGGTGGATTGGAGATGTTCCAACCTATATTCCCTTACAGGGACACCGTCTCCGGGGCGCCTTGCCCTTCCTCCGCCCCGAGGAAGCCGCCCGACTGGCGCCGCCAGAGGCGGGCGTAAAGGCCGCCGGCGAGCAGCAATTCCGCGTGGCTCCCCTCCTCCACGATCCGCCCTTCCTCGATCACGATGAGCCGGTCGAGGGCCGCGATGGTGGACAGGCGATGGGCGATGGCGAGCACCGTCTTGCCCTCCATGAGGGTCGAGAGTGACTCCTGGATCGCCGCCTCGACCTCCGAATCCAGGGCCGAGGTGGCCTCGTCCAGCACCAGGATGGGGGCATCTTTGAGGATCACCCGGGCAATCGCGATGCGCTGGCGCTGACCGCCGGAGAGCTTGACGCCCCGCTCGCCCACATGGGCGTCGTAGCCGCGCCGGCCCCGGTGGTCCTCCAGACCCATGATGAAGTCATGGGCATGGGCGAGCCGGGCCGCCTCGATGATATCCCGCTCGGTCGCTCCGACCCGGCCGTAGGCGATGTTGTCCCGGATCGAGCGGTGGAGGAGCGAGGTGTCCTGGGTCACGACCGCGATGGAGGAGCGTAAGGAATCCTGGGAGACCGCCGCGATATCCTGCCCGTCGATGAGGATGCGTCCGCTCTCCACATCGTGCAGGCGCAGCAGCAGCGAGGTGATGGTGGTCTTGCCCGCGCCGCTGGTGCCCACGAGCCCCACCTTCTCGCCAGCGCGGATCGTCAGGTCGAGATCTTCGATCACGCCCCCCTCCTTACCGTAATGGAAGGACACGTCCTCGAAGCGGATCTCGCCCCGCGCCACCTTCAGGCGGGGCGCCGCGTCCACGTCCACCAGCCCATGCGGGCGGGCGATGGTCTGCATGCTCTCCTGGACCGTGCCGATATTCTCGAACACGTCGCGCACCGTATGCATGACCCAGCCGGACATGGCGAGAATGCGCATGACGAGCGCCAGGCCCGTTGCCGCCTCGCCGCTCGTCATGATGCCTTGGCTCCACAGCATCACCGACAAGGCGGCGGTGGCGGCGAGCAGCAGGCTGTTCATGACCGCGAGAAGACCCGCGACGCTCGCGTTCAGCCTTAAGGACCGGAGAAAGGCCTCCGTATTCGTCCTCACCGCCTCCTTGACCGCCGAGCGCTCCTCGTCGGCGCGGGCGAAGAGCTTGACCGTGAGAATGTTGGTGTAGCTGTCGACCACCCTACCTATAAGGACGGAGCGGGTATCGGCCACCTTCAGCGAGCGCTCCTTGGCGCGGGGCACGAAGAAGCGCAGGAGCAGGCCGTAGCCCACGATCCAGAGCGCCATGGGCAGGGCGAGCCAGGGGCTGACGCTGGAAAACACGCCGAGCGCAGTCACCGCATAGATCACCACGTAGAGCAGCGTATCGATCAGGGTTGTGGCGATGGAGCGGATCGCGCCGCCGCCCTGCATGACACGGTTGGCGAGTCTCCCTGCGAAATCGGCCTGGAAATAGCTGACTGCATGACCCAGCGTGTAAACATGGGTCCGCCAGCGGATCATGTTGGTGCTCTGCGGGATGATGATCTGGCCCGAGATCAGGTCATGCCCGAAATGCAGGATGGGCCTGACGAAAATGACGAGCCCCGCCATCACCAGAAGCGTGGTGCCGTGATCGGCCCAGATGGTCTCAGGGGTCGAATGGGCGAGGATGTCCACCAGCCAGCCCAGCATGATGTAGAGGGACGATTCGAACAGGCCGCCGATCAGCGCCACCACGAACAGGACAGCGAGCCAGAAACGCACCGGCTTGAGATAATGCCAGGTGAAGCCGCTCACCGTGTTCGGCGGCGTGGCATTCTCATCGAACGGGGCGAACGGATCGACCCGCGTTTCCAGCCAACGGAACATGTCCTTCCCCGAATCTTGTCCTGACGTCCCCCTGCTTTAACACGAGGAGGAACGAACCGTTCACTTGACGCGAGCCCCGGCTGCCCCGATGACGGGTGCATGCCAGGTCTTTCCAAGCCACGTCTTGCCATTTTCCAGCCGGATATCCCGCAGAACACCGGCACCATGCTGCGCCTCGCCGCCTGTCTCGGCGTGCCTGTGGACATCATCGAGCCTGCGGCCTTCGACGTCTCGGATCGGAACCTGCGTCGCTCCGGCATGGATTACCTCAACCACGTGACCATCACACGTCACATTTCCTGGAGGGCCTTCGAGGAATGGCGCCGGGAAGGCAAAGGCCGGCTGGTGCTCGCCACCACCAAGGGCGCCGTGCCCTATACGGATTTTGCCTACGAACCCAACGACATCATCCTCGTGGGCCGGGAATCGGCAGGCGTGCCGGACGAGGTTCATGTGGCCGCCGATGCCCGTATTATCGTGCCCATGCAGGCGGGCATGCGCTCGCTCAACGTAGCCGTGACCGCCGCCATGATTCTCGGGGAAGCCTTGCGGCAGACCCATTCATTTCCCCATTCGGATACACTGAGTCCGTGAACGCAAACCCCGTCCTCATCCTGAGGAGGGCCGGAGGCCCGTCTCGAAGGAGGTTCCAGCGCACTCTGGACACTCCTTCGAGACGCCGCTACGCGGCTCCTCAGGATGAGGTCTCGATCTGATCTGAAGGATAGCCTTGCCATGACCGACAAAGCCGATATCGAGCGCATGCAGATCGAGGCCCCGCTCTGGTTCGCCTCTCTCCGCGACCGGATCTGCGCCGCCTTCGAGGAGATCGAGGACGAGGTGGCGGCTCCTCTCCCCTCCGAGGCTTCCGCACCCGGCCGTTTCGAGCGCACCCCCTGGGAGCGCAAGGACCACAGCGGCGCGCCGGGCGGCGGCGGCGTGATGTCGATGATGCGCGGCCGCGTGTTCGAGAAGGTGGGCGTGCATGTCTCGACCGTGCATGGCGAGTTCGCACCCGAATTTCGCGGCCAGATTCCCGGCTCCGATCAGGATCCGCGCTTCTGGGCCGGCGGCATTTCGCTGATCGCCCATCCGTGGAATCCGAACGTGCCGACCGTGCACATGAACACGCGTTTCGTGGTGACGACGAAAGCCTGGTTCGGCGGCGGCGCCGATCTCACGCCCGTGCTCGACCGCAGACGCACGCAGGACGATCCCGACACCATCGCCTTCCACGCGATCATGGAAGAGGCCTGCAGCCGCCATGCGCCGGAAGGCTCTTACGAGAAATACAAGAAGTGGTGCGACGAGTATTTCTATCTCAAGCATCGCCATGAGCCGCGCGGCATCGGCGGAATCTTCTACGATTATCACTGGACCGGGAATCCGGACCAGGACCTCGCCTTCACCAAGGATGTGGGCGAGGCTTTCCTGAAGGTCTATCCCGAGATCGTGCGCCGCAACGTGTTCGACAAATGGACAGAGGCAGACCGTCATGAGCAGCAGGTGCGGCGCGGGCGCTATGTGGAGTTCAACCTGCTCTACGACCGCGGCACGATCTTCGGGTTGAAGACAGGCGGCAACATCGCCTCAATCCTGTCGTCCATGCCGCCGACGGTGCGGTGGCCTTAAAATCTCTCAAGCGTCATCCCGGACGGCGGAAGCCGATCCGGGATCGCGAGCAGGATGAAGCGCTGGAATACCTCTCCCTGAGGGAGAGGTCGGACCGTCAGGTCCGGGTGAGGGGTTACTGTCCTTTTCGGAGAGGTCTCACCCCCTCACCCTCGCTCCGCTCGACCTCTCCCCACCGCAAGTCGGGTGTTCCCGACTTGCTCCAGCAAAAGACTGATCTCGGAAACATCCGAGATCAGGGGAGAGGTAATCAGAGCCACATTCTGACAACGATCCCGGGTTCTGCTTCGCAGCCCCGGGATGACGGCTAGTGTCAGGCCTGCGCCAGAACCCTATTCAACAAATCCTTCGCGTAAGCCTCATCCGTCCGGCATCCTTCCGCGAGCCATGCCTGACGAGCGGCACTAAGAATCTCGCCGACCTTCGGCCCCTTCGGAATGCCGCGCTCGACGAGATCAGCGCCGCGCAGCGGAAAGACCGGCACGCTCTCCGCGCCGCTCCGATAGTTCTCCAATGCGATCCACGCATCGCCGAGAATGTGAGGTGCAGGCTCTCCCCTGATCGCAGCCAAGACGATATTCAATGTCTCGACGCCGTGCTCGGCAACGAGGCGCCGAATGGCGCTGCCATCGAACGGCAACGCCCATGTCTTCAGAACGGCGAGCAATTGCGCATAAGCCGCAAGTTTTTTCTGCTCGTCGTTGGACAGGCGCAGATGCTCGCGCAGGCGCTCCGCATCCTGCTCGACCATGACGGCGAGCGCCGCCAACCGCCAGACAGGATTGCCCTGGTCGAAATCAGCCACGCGGGCGAAGCGTCCGAACTCTGCGGCACCGGCCAGAAGCCATGTGAGAAAGCCGTGCTCGGCCATCGTGCGGATCGTCTCCTGCGCCCTTTGCGCCACGAGAAGCTTCAAAAGCTCCTGTCGGATCCGTTCCTTCGACAGCGTCGCCAAGCCCTGGCGCTCAAGCCCTGAAGCTTCGAGGCCTTCTCTATCCAGACCATCGCGCGCATATTCCGCATGGAAGCGGAAGAAACGCAGAATCCTCAAATAATCCTCGCGGATGCGAGTGCGTGCTTCACCGATGAAGCGCACGCGCCGCGCAGCGAGATCGGCGACGCCGTTGGTGTAGTCATAGAGCTTGCCGTCGAGACCGAGCGACAAAGCGTTGATGGTAAAATCACGCCGCTTGGCATCGAGCTCGAAATCGTGTCCGAAACGGACAACAGCATGTCGTCCGTCCGTTTCCACATCCTCACGCAATGTCGTGACCTCGAAGGGCTCGCCGTCGACGATCACCGTGATCGTGCCGTGATCGATGCCGGTCGGCACGAACTTGAATCCGGATTTCTTGGCGCGCTCGATGATGGCCTCAGGCAGCATCGTCGTGGTGCAGTCGATATCGGAGAGCGGCTTGCCGATCAGCGCATTGCGCACGGCGCCACCGACGATGCGCGTCTCTTCGACCGCGCCGTTATAGGCCTCGAGCAGGCGGCGCAAAGCCGGGCGCTCGAGCAGCACTTGGAGCGCCTTGTGATCGAGAGTGTCACTCACTGAAACTGTCCCGGAACGACGCGTCCATTTTCCATATGTGTCGGCACGAAGGCGCCTTTATGCCGCTCTGTTACGAGGCCCGTGACGAGGAGCGAAGCGATGACCATAACGACCCCCGCGATGGCGAGCCAGAGCGATTGATCGCTCCAGGACGACCAGACAAGCGCATTGCGGCGACGGGCGACCAGATACAGACCGAAGAGAACGAAAGGCAGGAGAAACAACACCAATCCCTGCAGGAACGCGCGCGTCACGATGCATAGAGCCTTTCATAAAGATTGCGGATGATTCCCGCCGTCACCCCCCAGATATAGCGCTCCTCGTAGGGCATTGCATAATAGCGCCTGACCTTGCCCTTCCATTCCCGTGAATGCAGCTCGTGCCGTTCGGGATTCATGAGAAAGCTCAATGGCACCTCGAAAGCATCCGCCACCTCGTTGGGATTGATGTCGAGCGTGTAGGATTCGGAAACCCGCGCCACGACGGGAACGACGAGGTAATTGGTGGTGGAGAGATAGGCATCGAGGTAGCCTAGCGGCGAGATGAAACGGCTGTCGAGGCCGATCTCCTCCTGAGCTTCCCGGCAAGCGGCCGCCAGGATCGAGTCGTCCTCCGGATCGACGCGCCCGCCCGGAAAGGCGATCTGTCCCGAATGCTGGCGCAGGTGGGCCGAACGCTCGGTGAGCAGCAGGGTTGGCTCGTCGCGCATCACCACCGGCACCAGCACGGCGGCGGGTTTCGGATTGAGAGGATAGACCAGGGGCACGTTGTCGAGGCTGTGGTCGCCGCGCGGATTGGCAAGCGCATCCTCCAGATGCGGCGGTTCGGGCCGCAGCCGCTCGGCGGCGAGCGCCAGGAAGTCCTGCGCATCGAGGGAAGCGGCCCTCATGCCAAGCTCTCCAGGTCGGCGGCCGACGCAATGGGGAAGAAAGCCTGCCCGACAGCGATCCCGAACAGGCTTTGCCCCTCGACCTCCCGCTCCTCGGCGAGCGCGATCAGGTCGAGCGCCAGAGCGCGGGTGACGAGGGCCCACAGGTCGCCGCGTACCTTCACATAGGGCTTCACGCCTCCATGAGCGTCCTGCTCGAACCGCAGAGGATGGTCGGGCCCCACCTGCACGAGATCGTCCACATTGGTGCGGAAGGCGATCTGCCGCTCTGCCCCCTCGCCTTCCACCGCCATCTCGACCGCCAGGAACGGAGCATCCTCGACGATGATCCCCACCCGCTCCACGGGGGTGACGAGCACATAGCGCTCCGGGTCCTTGCGAAGGACCGTGGAGAACAGGCGCACGAGGGCAGGCCGGCTGATGGGCGAGCCCATGTAATGCCAAGAGCCGTCCGCCGCGATGCGCATGTCGATCTCGCCGCAATAGGGCGGGTTCCAGCGCTCCACCGGAGGGGGGCCCTTTCGCTTGGCATCGGAGCCGATGGCCTGCGTGAGGCGGGCCAGGGCAGAGCCGGGAGGTGAGGAATTGGAATCCGTCATGACGCAAGCGTGAACAAGATTGTGAAGGTTGAGGATCGACGAAGGGCTGCCATCGGCTAGTTCCTCAGCATAGAGTCCCCGGACGCCACGTCCACCCTCGGGTCCTTTCGCTGCGGCGCATCGACCCTTGCCACTCGATAGCAAACGAAGGCAGACTAGGTGTTTGGGGGCGATTGCAACGAGAGGGAGAATGACCTCATGACGGCCAGCATTTCTCAAGCGCCCACCGCCCTGGACGACGCGATCATCCGTAACGCGGAGGCGACCCTTGAGACTGTCGGGCGCGCCCGAGAGGCCATTCACACGGTCATTTTCGGCCAGGAAGATGTCGTCGACCAGACCCTGATCACCCTGCTCGCGGGCGGTCACGGCCTGCTCGTAGGCGTCCCCGGCCTCGCCAAGACCAAGCTCGTCGATACCCTCGGTACGGTGCTGGGCCTGGACGCCCGCCGCATCCAGTTCACTCCCGACCTGATGCCCTCCGACATTCTCGGTTCCGAGATCCTCGACGAGGGCGCGGATCGCCGCCGCTCGTTCCGATTCGTGAAAGGCCCGGTCTTCGCCCAGCTTCTCATGGCGGACGAGATCAACCGCGCGAGCCCGCGCACCCAATCCGCCTTGCTTCAGGCCATGCAGGAGCATCACGTCTCCGTGGGCGGCGAGCGGCACGACCTGCCCCAGCCCTTCCATGTGCTGGCGACCCAGAACCCCATCGAGCAGGAAGGCACCTATCCCCTTCCCGAGGCGCAGCTCGACCGTTTCCTTTTGCAGATCGACGTGAATTACCCGACCCGCGAGGCCGAGCGCCGCATTCTCATCGAGACGACAGGCGCCGAGGATCGCAAGCCCGTCACCGTGATGAACGCCGAGGCGCTCATGAACGCCCAACGCCTCGTGCGCCGCCTGCCGGTCGGCGAGAGCGTGGTCGAGGCGATCCTCGATCTCGTGCGCTCCGCGCGTCCCGAAGGCGAGAATATCGAGGGCATCAGCGACAAGATTCTCTGGGGCCCCGGCCCCCGCGCCAGCCAGGCCCTGATGCTGGCGGTGCGCGCGCGCGCGCTCATCGAGGGCCGTGTCGCGCCCTCCATCGCCGACGTGGTGGCGCTCGCCGAGCCCGTGCTGAAGCACCGCATGGCGCTCACCTTCTCCGCACGAGCCGATGGAGAGACGCTGTCCAGCGTCATCGGCCGGCTCACCGCGCGGCTGGCAGCTTAAGGATCGCGGCCATGGCCCGTGTCCGGGTCCTTCCCGAAAGCGCCCGCTCGCCGGGGCGCCAAGTCACCGAGAGCGCGCTCTCGCTCGCCCACCGCATGCCGCGCCTCGTGCTCGAAGCACGGCGCGTGGCCGCGAATCTCGCCCATGGCCTTCATGGCCGCAGGCGGGCGGGCATCGGCGAGAGCTTCTGGCAGTTCCGTCCCTTCGTGGCGGGCGAGGCCGCGCAGCGCATCGACTGGCGCCGCTCCGGCCGCGACGACCGCCTCTATGTGCGCGAGCGGGAATGGGAAACCGCGCAGACGCTCTGGGTCTGGATCGATCGTTCCGCCTCCATGGGCTATGCGTCGGATCTCGCGCAGGCTCCCAAGATCGAGCGCGCCATCGTGCTGGGCTTCGCGCTCGCGAGCTGTTTCGTGGAAGCGGGCGAGAAGGTCGGCATGCTGGGGCTCATGGCTCCGCGCGCCACGCGGCGCATCGCCGAGACCATGGCGCAGACCCTGGTGGCGGACCGCTTCTCCCTGGAAGAAGACCTGCCGCCTTCCGCACCCATCGCACCTCAGCACGAGGCGATCCTGATCAGCGACTTCCTCTCGCCTGCGCGCGACATCGCCGCCATGGTGGAAGGCATCTCGTCACGCGGAGCGCGGGGACATCTCGTGATGATCGTCGATCCGGTGGAAGAGACGTTTCCGTTCCAGGGCCAGGCCGTTTTGCACGATCTGGAAGATGGACTCTCGCTGCGCATCGGCGACGCGGAGGCCTGGGGCCGCGTCTATCGCGAGCGCATCGAACAGCACCGGGCCAAGCTCTTGGAAGTCACGCGCCGGCGCGGCTGGACGCTCACCATCCACCGCACCGACCGCCCGGCGAGCGAAGCGGCTTTGCGTCTCATGACGCTGGTTTCGACTGCGCGCGGCACCGTCATGGGAGGGCGCTAGATTATGTTCGGCCTTCCCCTCACCTTCACCGTTCCGCTCGTGCTCACGGCGCTCGCGGCGCTCCCCGCGATCTGGCTGCTGTTGCGCATCACGCCGCCGCAGCCCAAGCGCGTGGATTTCCCGCCGCTCAAGATTCTCGCCGATCTGCGGCCCGAGGAAGAGACGCCTGCGCGCACGCCCTGGTGGCTCCTGCTCATGCGTCTGCTGCTGGCAGCCTTCCTCATCCTTGCAGCAGCAGGGCCAATCTGGAATCCGCTGGCAGAAGACGGCAGCCGCGCACCGCTTCTCGTGGTCGTGGACAACGGCTTGGCCGCAGCGCATGACTGGCGCGACCGCATGAACCTCGCGTCCGAACGCATCGAGGCGGCTGGCCGCGACGGACGCACGGTTGCTCTCGTCGCGACGGCGGAACAGCCGGCGGCGCTCGAGCTTTCCAACCCGGCTGCGGCCATGGAACGGCTGCGCTCCTTGAAGCCCCAGCCCTATCTACAGGATCGCGGCGCGCATCTTCCCTCCATCCGTGGCTTCATGGAAAGCACGCCGGATGCCAACATCGTTTGGATCAGCGATGGGGTCGCGGGCGTTGATGGGCAGGCTTTCATCGACGGCTTGGCGCAAATGGCGGATGGTCGACGGATCACGGTGCTCAAATCCGAGCGGGCCTCCACGCTTGCCGTCGCAGGCGTCGAGAATGCGGGCGGTCGCCTGACTGCCCGTGTCATCAGGCCCGAGCCCAACGGCCGCGATTCCGGAACGCTGCGCGCAACGGACCTCAAGAACCTGCCGCTCGCCGACATGCGCTTCAGCTTCGATGCGAGCGCAACGGAGACGAGCGTTTCATTCGACCTGCCCACCGAGATCCGCAATTCCATCGCGCGCATCGAGATTCTCGGCGAAGGTTCCGCCGGAGCTGTGAACCTCGTCGACGAGAGCAGCAAGCGTCGGCGCGTCGGCCTCGTCTTCGGCGGCACCGCCGACCAGACGCAGCCGCTTCTCTCGCCACTCTACTACATCGAACGCGCGCTCTCGCCCTATTCGGAAATTCGAAACGGACGCGGCGGCGTGGCCGATGCGGTGAACCAGCTCATCGACGAGCAGGTCTCCATTCTCGTGCTCGCCGATGTGGGCGGCCTCGACCGCGAGACGCTCGGCAAGGTCACCGCCTTCGTCGAGCAGGGCGGATTGCTGCTGCGCTTCGCCGGCTCGCGCCTTGCCGCAGGCAACGACGAGCTCGTGCCCGTGCGCCTGCGTCGCGGTGGACGCAGCCTCGGCGGATCGCTCTCATGGGACACGCCGAAGACCTTCGCGCCGTTTACCCGCGAGAGCCCCTTCTTCGGCCTGAACGTGCCGGAGGAGATCGGCATCCGCCGCCAGATTCTGGCAGAACCCGACGGCGATCTGCCTTCGCGCACCTGGGCCTCGCTGGCTGATGGCACGCCGATCGTGACAGCGGACAAGCGCGGCGACGGCCTGGTCGTTCTCTTCCATGTGACGGCGGACACAACGTGGTCGAACCTGCCGCTCTCGGGCCTCTTCGTGGACATGCTGCGCCGGATCACGGCTCTGGCCGGTGCGCCAAACGACGTGAATGCGGAAGCGCGCAACACGGAGATCGAAACCGTCGCTCCGCGCCTCACCCTCGACGGCTACGGCGTGCTCACGACACCGCCCGCCAATGCCCGCGCCGTCGCGCGCAATTACAGCGAACGCGCCACAGCTGAGCATCCGCCGGGCTTCTACGGCCCCGTGGATTCGAGCCTCGCGGTGAACGCGCTTCTTGCGGGCGACAAGCTCGCGCCGCTCAACATCGCCCCGCTCAATGCGCGCATCGCGCCGCTTGCGGGTGCGCAAACCGTCGATCTGCGCATGCCTCTTTTCATGATCGCTCTCATCCTTCTTCTCGCGGACACGCTCGCCTCCCTGTGGCTCGGCGGACATGTCTCCAATCTCTCGGGGCGCATCCGGAAGATGGGCGCAGCCGCCTCCGTGCTTCTGGCTGCGATGATGTTCTTCACATCCGCCTTCGACGTGAGGGCTCAGGAGCTGATCCCACGCCGCATGGACGAGAATGCGAGCCCCGCGCTCGTGACACGACTGGCTTATGTGATCACCGGCGATGCGGGCGTGGACGAGGCGAGCAAGGCCGGGCTTGCCGGATTGACGGATGTTCTCTCCCAACGCACCGCGCTCACGCCCGGCGATCCCATCGGCATCGATCTCTCGCGGGATGAGGTTGCTTTCTATCCGCTGATCTACTGGCCCATCGTCCCCTCGCGTCCCATTCCCTCGGAAGCGGCGATCCGCAAGCTCGATGCCTTCATGAAGGGCGGCGGCACGGTGATCTTCGACACGCGCGATGCCTTCAACAACCGCCCCGACGGCGCGGTGAGCGCGGAAGGTCAGTATCTGCGCCGCATGCTGGCGACTCTCGACATTCCGGAACTCGAGCCCGTGCCCACGGATCACGTGCTAACGAAGACGTTCTACATTCTCGAAAACTTCCCCGGCCGCTACGCCACAGGCCAGACCTGGGTCGAGGCCCTGCCGCCCGTACCGGAAGGCGAGGAGAACCGTCCCGCCCGCTCCGGCGACAGCGTCTCGCCGATCATCATCACATCGAACGATCTCGCCGCCGCATGGGCCACCGGCACGCGTGGAGAATATCTCTTCCCCGTCGTCGGCAGCGATCCGCGTCAACGCGAGATGGCCTATCGCAGCGGCATCAACATCGTGATGTATTCGCTCACCGGAAACTACAAGGCCGATCAGGTGCACGTGCCTGCTCTGCTCGAGCGATTGGGGCAATAAGCTAATGTCCGTTCTTTCGCTCAGCTTCTCCCCGCTCATTCCCATCTATGCCCTCTGGGCTGTCGGCGCTGTCGCCGCTTTGCTGGCGCTCCTCGCGCTGATGTCGCGCGGCCCCATCGCGATCCTTCGCGCCGTCGCTCTCGCCTTGGTGCTTCTTGCTCTGGCCAATCCGTCACTCGTTCAGGAAGAGCGCGAGAAGGTGAAGGATATCGTAGCGGTGGTTACCGACCGATCCACATCGCAGACGCTCGGCGACCGCACGGCCATGACCGACCGGGTGAGGACTGAACTCGAACGGCGTTTCGGCGCGCTCACTGACGTGGAGCCGCGCTATATCGAAGCCGATGACGGCAGCGGCGATGACGGCACACGTTTGTTCGCGGCGCTCTCCAATGGCCTCGCCGATGTTCCGCCGGATCGTCTGGCAGGTGTGATCTTCATCACCGACGGCGTGGTGCACGACATTCCGCCCTCCGCCGAAGCGCTCGGCTTCCGCGCGCCGCTGCATGCTCTCATCACGGGACGCCCCGACGAACGTGACCGGCAGATCAAGCTGCTTGAGGCGCCGCGCTTCGGCATCGTCGGCAAGGAGCAGACGATCCGCGCGCAGGTGATGGAGCGCGGCGGCACCGGCTCCGCGCTCGTCACCTTACGTCGCGATGGTCAGGTTCTCTCCCGCCAGACGGTGCGCGCCGACACGCCCTTCTCCCTTCAGGTGCTGATCGAACATGGCGGCACGAATGTGGTCGAGCTGGAGGTCGACGGCCTTCCCAACGAGCTGACGCAGGCCAACAACCGCGCCGTCGTTCCCATCGAGGGCATTCGCGAGAAACTGCGCGTGCTGCTCGTCTCCGGCGAGCCTCATGCGGGCGAGCGCACATGGCGCAACCTGCTCAAGTCCGATGCCAATGTGGATCTCGTTCACTTCACCATCCTGCGCCCGCCGGAAAAACTGGACGGCACGCCGATCAACGAATTGTCGCTCATCGCCTTCCCGACGCGCGAGCTGTTCCAGCAGAAGATCAAGGATTTCGATCTCATCATCTTCGATCGCTACGCGAACCAGAGCATCCTGCCCTCCGGCTATTTCGAGAACATCGTGCGCTATGTGCGCGAGGGCGGTGCGATCCTCGTGGCGGCGGGTCCTGAATTCGCAAGTTACGGCAGCCTCGCACAGACACGTCTCGCGCCTGTCATTCCCGGCGTTCCCAACGGCCGCGTCGTGGAGCAGCCCTACAAGGCAAGCATCACCGAGACCGGCAATCGCCATCCGGTGACGCGCGAGCTTCCCGGCTCAGAGACATCGCCGCCCTCATGGGGCGAGTGGCTGCGCATCATCGGCTCGGATGTGCAATCGGGCTCGACGCTCATGTCGGGTGCGAACGATCTGCCGCTTCTCGTGCTGCGTCGCGAGGAGAAGGGACGCGTTGCGCTGCTTCTCTCCGATCACGCCTGGCTCTGGGCGCGCGGCTATCAGGATGGCGGTCCGCATCTCGACCTGCTGCGCCGTCTCGCTCATTGGCTGATGAAGGAACCCGCGCTCGAAGAGGAAGCCCTGCGCGCCTCCGCCAGCGGCCGCAACATCCGCATCGAACGGCAGACGATGGAAGACACGGCTGAAGCCGCGACTCTCATCGCGCCGAGCGGCGCCGAGACCAGCATCGCATTGTCGGAGAGCCGACCCGGCCTGTTCACAGCGGAAGTCGAGGGCAAGGAGCTGGGGCTTCACACGGTGCGCTCGGGCGAGCTCATCGCATTTGTCAGCATCGGCCCTGCCAATCCGCGCGAATTGATGGATGTGTTCAGCAATACGGAAGCGCTCGCGCCCATCGCCGAGGCGACCGGCGGCTCCGTGCGGCGCGTGGCGACAATGGGCGATCAGAACATCACCATCCCCCGTATTCTCGCCGTGCATTCGGGCTCGCGCCTGGCAGGCAGCGACTGGATCGGCCTCAAGCCCAGCGACAGCGCCATCGTGCGCGGCGTTTCCGTCTTCCCGCTGGCGCTGGGCTTCATCGGCCTCGCGCTGCTGATCGGCGCAACGCTCGCGGCTTGGCTGACAGAGGGCCGGCGGCGGGCGTGATGCATTGAGCGCGTTATCATCGGCATAAGGCCGGTGATCCCGATGATCTCAAGCGCAGCGCTTCTCGGATCGGGATGGCCGAGACAGGAGACGACTGGCGTCCTCCCGGGGCTGCGGAGCAGAACCCGGGATCGTTGGACCAGAGTGGCGCTTGTCACCTCTCCCTGAGGGAGAGGTCGGACCGTCAGGTCCGGGTGAGGGGTTACAGGTCTTTCCGGAGAGGTCTCACCCCCTCACCCTCGCTCCGCTCGACCTCTCCCCACCGGGGAGAGGTGACCAGAGCCTTATTCGACACGCGATCCCGGCTCGGCGGCACCGTCCGGGAGGACGGCCTATGAGGAATGTTCCGCTTTTGTTCTTGACAATGGTCCTAACCTTGGCTATATGTGTTGGTGTCCTGGCTCGATGAGGGGCGCGCTCGCGAGGCGTCGTGAATGATGGAGCCGGGAACGGTCCTGGTTCGGCCTCGCAAGCCGGCCCAGGAGGCCCATCGTTGCAAGACGCGGTGTCCGCCTAAAAGAACCGTGCGCGAGGGGCCGTCAGGTTCTTCTCACTCTCACAAGCGAACCGGACGACCTCTCGCGTCTCCCTCACCCCAAACCTCGGAGCCACACGCTCGCGAGAACATTCCCGCTCGCTCTTTGACATCTCACAAGCCGTGCAAATTCCTGGTGAACAACCATCGCTCGATCACGCTCCGCCCTCATCCTGAGGAGCAGCCGTGAGGATGCGTCTCGAAGGAGGCTCCAGAGCGCACCGAAACATCCGTAAAGACGGCAATCACGCGCCTCCTCAGGATGAGGACGGAGGTTCCAAGAGACCGGCAGGCGCAAGAAAATCCGAAATCAGGCCGTCTTCGGCAGAGGCGTGACGATCCCCTTGGCGCGGGCAAGCGCTCCCTCCTCCAGCTCCAGGGCGAGGAAGCGCATCGGGTTGACCGGGCCGGGCAGTTGCAGCGGCTGGGGCGGAACGCGCTTGAAGCCGAAGCGGCTGTAATAGGGCTCGTCACCCACGAGCAGGACCAGCGCGTGTCCGCTGGCCTTGGCCGCATCGAGCGAGCGGCGCATGAGAGCGGCGCCGATGCCACGGTTCTCGAAAGCAGGCTCGACGGTCAGCGGACCCAGCATCAAAGCGGGCACCTCGCCCGCCATCACCGGCGTCAGGCGCACGGAGCCGACGAGCAGCGTGCCCACCATGGCGGTGAAGGAGAGATCGAGATGATGGCCCGCGCCCTCCCGCAGGCGGGAAGCCGTGCGGGCAAAGCGGCCTGGACCGAAGGCGCGCTCATGAAGGCGCTCGATGGCCTCGGCATCGATGGGCTGCTCGGAACGGATGATCAGGGAAAGCTCGGTCATGGACGGACTCAAAGCGCATGAAATGACAACAAGGGCGGCGTGACGAATGCGTCAGCCCTGTCGTCGTCGCTGAATCCGGATGCGGGTCATGGGTGCGGCGTTTCCTTTTATGGTCTTGGCCATAGCAGCCTCGCGGGTGCCACGCAAACCCTACTCTTCTACCAGGTCGCCGACGGGGCTTGGCCCTCGAGAATTTCGGCAAGGCGTCGGCGGGTCGCCGCCGTCGTGCCCTCGGGCAGGTTGTCGAGGGGAAAGAACCCGGCCTCCGCGATCTCTCGGTCAGGCTGCTTCTCAGCCAGAACCGTGAAGCGGCGGGCCACATAGACCAGCACATGGTCGCGCCGCGACACCCGGCTGTTGAAGAAGACGCCCGCCAAGGCCGGCGGCTCGTCGAGGACGATGCAGGCCTCCTCCACCAGCTCGCGGGTCAGGGCGTCGATGGCGGTTTCCCCCGTCTCCACTCCTCCGCCGGGCAGGTGCCAGCCGGGCACATAGGTATGTCTGATCAGGAAGACCCGGTTCTGGCTGTCGAGGACGACGGCCCGGACCCCGAGAGTCATGCCCCGGGCGAAGCGCCAATAGGTATGCAAGCCCCAGGTCAGGAAACGGGTGGCTTTGCTCGAAGGCGCAGAGTCGGACATTGGCGGAATAGATCACATGAAACTTACGGGAAGATGAACGGAGACATTCGTCCCATGCATAGCTGCTCCATGGGAATAGCGCGTGACCGACACCCTACTAAGGTCTAAGACAGCGCCAACCAAAGGTGTTCCAATGTTTCTGACCATTTTCCTGTCCCGTCTCAACCGCTCGGCTCGTTTCTCCTGGAAGCCGGCCCTCAACCTGGAAGATCGCGCGATCTATTCGACGCTGATCCCGGGCGCCCAGTACTAATTCGGCAGAATTTCTGCCCTGCCGTTGCCGCCATCTGATGCGGCAACGCTTGACGACGCGCTTGGCGCGGGCGAACTCTCCCGAGTTCACTTGCACCAGGTCATCATGTTCCGCATCGCTCATCTCACCGACCCTCACGTCGGGCCCCTCCCCCGGCCCCGCCTGAAGCAGCTTTTGAGCAAGCGCCTGACCGGCTGGTACAACTGGCACCGCAGCCGGCAAGATCTGCATGACATGGAACTCCTGGCGGAACTCGTCGCCGACATCCATGCGCAGAAGCCCGATCACATCACCTGCACCGGCGACACCTGCAACATCGGCCTGCCCGACGAATGGGAAACCTCGCGCATATTCATGGAGAGCCTCGGCGACCCATCCCGCGTGACCTTCGTGCCCGGCAATCACGACGCCTATGTGCGTGGATCGTTGGAAGGTTTGCTCAAGAAGATCGGGCCATGGACACGCGGCGATAACGGGCGCGAAGCCGTCTTTCCTTATCTGCGCCGCTACGGACAGATCGCGATCATCGGCCTCTCCTCCGCCATTCCGACATTGCCCTTCGTCGCCACCGGCCGCGTCGGCTCGCAGCAGACGAAAGACGTGGAGGCCATGCTCGCCGAACTGGGACGAGATCCATCCTGCTTCCGCATCGTGCTCATTCACCACCCGCCGCATGTAGGTGGTGCGAATCCCGGGCGCGAGCTCACCGATGCCAAGCGCTTCGGGAGCATGATCAAGCGCGTCGGCGCGGAACTCATTCTGCACGGCCACAACCATGTGGGCTCGCTCGCGCATTTCGACGGACCGCGTGGGCCCGTTCCCATCGTCGGTGCGCCTTCTGCCTCCGCACGCGGTGGAACGCTGACGCACAAGGCCGGCTATCACCTCTTCACCATCGATCGCGACGAGACAGGCTTTCTGCTGACGGCGGAATTGCGAGGCCTGAATCCCGATGGCACGGTCGGCGGCATGGGCATGCTCTCGCTCGCCCGCATCAGACAGACCCAGGCGCAACCATGAATGCACCGCTTTCAACGAGTTCGCGGAAGGTCAAGGATTTCGCGGCCAAACTCGGGCTGGAGATTCACGTCCGTGCAATGCCGCAATCGACGCGCACCGCAGAGGAAGCGGCCGCAGCCTGCGACTGCGACGTAGCGCAGATCGTCAAGTCGCTGGTGTTCCAGGGCGCCGCAAGCGGTACGCCATATCTGCTACTCGTATCCGGCAAGAACCGTGTCGATCAGGACGGCGTAGCGCACAGCATCGGTGAAGCTCTCACACGACCGGATGCGCGCATTGTGCGCGACTGGACGGGCTTCGCCATCGGCGGCATTCCGCCTTTCGGTCATGATCGTCCGATGAAGACCTTCATCGATCCCGATCTTCTCGCGCACGACATCGTGTGGGCTGCAGCCGGCACACCGCACGCCGTTTTCTCAGTCGAACCGAAAGCTCTGGCCAAGGCTGTGGAAGCCGTGGCGATCGCCATGTCCTAGCCTTCGCAAAGATAGGATTGATACCTTTCTCGCACCACAAGCTTGGCATGAATTCATGAATTGAGCTTGGCAGCGATATCTTTTCCTTTTCTGGAACCGCTCAGATCGCTCCTCGTTGAAGGGGGTACAGCAGCCACCTATGATCGTAGCAAGCCCCACAGGCTTCGCACGGTGTTCTGCGCCTTACACAGAGGAGTTCCACCATGAAGAAGCATGTTGCTCTTGTAGCTCTGCTTGCATCCATCTCTGCTCCCGCTTTCTCTCAAACGGTGATGGATAGCTCAACCTATCGCATGATGGCGGCCCAGGGCGATGCTTTCGAAATCGCATCGAGCCAGCTTGCTCTCGAGCGTTCGCGCAACGCCAATGTTCGCCGCTTCGCAACCGAGATGATCCGCGATCACGGCATGACCAGCCAGGCGCTGAATGGCGGACGCCCGGTCTATAACGCATCCGGTGAGTTCATTGCCGGTTCGCTGAGCGGCACGCTTGCCGGCGCAGGAATTGGTGCTCTCATCGGTGGTCCCGTTGGCGCAGCCGTAGGCGCCGGCGTCGGTGCGGCTGCCGGCACCACCGCAGGAGCAGCAGCCACTGCAGCTCCCGGCACTGCTGGCGGCACGGCCACGGGCGCCCTGGCTGGTGCTGGTGTCGGCGCGTTGGTTGGCGGCCCCGTGGGCGCAGCCGTGGGTGCGGGCGTCGGAGCAACCACCGGTGCAGCAGCGGGAACAGCGACCGATGTGCAGGCCACTGGCTCCGTGAGCCAGGTTCGCGTCGCCATGCCGCTCAGTCCTGAAAAGATGGCTATGCTGAACCAGCTCGCCTCCACGTCCGGCACGCAATTCGATCGTCTCTACGGTCAGTATCAGCGTGCAGCGCACCAGGAGGCCTTGAACCTGCACGCCAGCTATGCTCAGTCCGGGGGCGATCCGTCCCTGCGCCAGTTCGCGGCTTCCGTAGTGCCGCATATCGAGCATCACCTTGCAGAAACCCGCCGCCTTCCGGGCGGCACGGCAAGCCGTCGCCGCTAAGCGATCTTGCTGATGTGAGAACTTTAACGGCGGGCCATTCGAGCCCGCCGTTTTCATGCACCCTGAAGAAAGCCCTCGACCTTGGCGCGTTGTGGAATGGGTGCAACAGCACCGTGACCCAGAGTGGACAAAGCTGCAGCCGCATTGGCATAGGCCGCTGCGCGGAACGGATCGCGATGCACGAGCCACTCGGCGAGGAAGGCGCCGTCAAACGTATCGCCTGCACCTGTCGCATCAATAGCCTCGACCGGCTTTGCGGCGATTACGTCCAGCCTCTCCTTCGTGGCGACCATCGTGCCGTTCTTGCCCATGGTCAGAGCTACTACGCCGCAACCGAGATTGAGATAGAAAGCGCAGACATCTTCAGGCCGTTCCAGTCCGGTGAGCTGTCGCGCATCGTCTAGGCCTGGCAGCAGGATATCCGATAGGGCGGACGCGCCATGAATGATGGCGCGGGCGCGCTCCAGCGGCCAGAGCTTCAGGCGAAGATTCGTGTCGTAGCTCACCACCGTGCCATTTGCCTTAGCATGCTGAATGGCTACGAAGACAGCATCGGTGCAACTTTCCGAAATGGCCTGCGTAATGCCCGATGCGTGCAGGATACGCGCAGAGGCGATCTGGACCAGAGGCAGCTCATCGACAGTGATCAGGCTCGCCGCCGAACCGGCGCGGGCATAGGAGAAAACATGCCCCTCTGCACCATAGCTGATGAAATAGGCACCGGTGCGACCATCCTTGCGCAGGATGACGGAAGAGCAGTCGATTCCTTCACGATGCCAGAGATCGAGAAAATCCTGCCCGAAGAAATCGCGGCCAAGAGCCGTGAAGATCGCAGCCTTCGCACCCTGGCGTGCGGCCGCAACGGCGGTGTTGGACACATCGCCTCCAAAGCCCGGCAGGTAGAGGCGCTCGCCATTGCGCTGCACCTCCGCAAATTCCATCAAAGGTTCGCCGAAGGTGAGAAGATCGATGCTTTTCATGACAGACCTTATTTTGGCAGAGCCGCAGGCGCATTGTCTCCGATGGAGACAACCTTGCCTGGATTGAGGATGTTCTGAGGATCGAGGGCACGCTTGAGGCTGCGCATGAGATCGAGCGCGACCGCATCCTTATAGAGCACTAGCTCATCGCGCTTGATAAGGCCGACGCCATGCTCAGCGGAGATCGATCCGTTCACGCCATGGACGATGTCATGCACGATCCGGTTGAAGCGTTCCCACTCACTGAGATACGCAGCCTTGTCCATGCCGACAGGTTGAGTGAGATTGAAGTGAATGTTCCCATCACCGAAGTGACCGAAGGCACAGACGCGCACGCCCGGCATCTCAGTCTCGCAGGCCTTCGTCGCGATATCGATGAACTCGGCCACGCGCGAGACCGGCACCGCCACATCGTGCTTGATGGAGCCGCCTTCCATTCGCTGCACCTCGGAGAGATGTTCGCGCAAGCCCCACAACGCCTGGCTCTGCGCCTCGCTTGAACCAATGACGGCATCCTGCACCAGACCTTCCTCGAAAGCCTCGCCTAGTACGGCTTCGAGCTGACCCTGCAGATCCGCATCCTTCTGCGGCGAGGAGAGCTCAATCAAGGCATATGAATTGTGCTTCTCGGCGAGTGGGCGGATCGAGCCCGGCATGTGCTTGAGCACAATCTCAATTCCGAACTCGGGCACATACTCGAATGCGGTGAGCTGATCGCCTGTCGCTTCCCGCAGGCGCTGGAACACCTTGAGCGCATCATAGGGAGAGGAGCAGCCGATGAAGGCCGTGACGCGCGAATACGGCTTCGGGAAGAGCTTGAGTACCGCCGCTGTGATGATTCCGAGTGTGCCTTCTGATCCGATGAACAGATCCTTCAAATCGTAACCGGTGTTGTCCTTGCGCAGGCCTTTGAGACCATCCCAGACACGGCCGTCCGCGAGCACAACTTCTAGACCGAGCGTCAGATCGCGCATGTTGCCGTAGCGCAGAACGGCAGTGCCGCCTGCATTGGTGGCCAGATTCCCGCCGATGCGGCACGATCCTTCGGATGCCAGCGACAAAGGAAAAAGATAACCCGCGTCGTTTGCCGCATCCTGCACCGCTTTCAGAATACAGCCAGCCTCAACCGTGATCGTGGCATTGATCGGATCGATCTCGCGCACCTTGTCGAGGCGCGCGAGCGAGAGCACTACACCGCCATAGGGCACACCGCCGCCGACGAGCCCGGTATTACCGCCCTGCGGTACGACAGGCACACCGGCCTTCGCGCACTCTTTCAGCACGAACGCAACTTCGTCACGATTCTTAGGTCTGACCACGGCTAGGGCCTCGCCACGGTAAAGGCCGCGCGCCTCGGTGATGTGACCTTCGATGTCGCCGGCGGCCGTCAGCACATAGGCCTCGCCGAGCCTGTTCGTCAGAACCTGGACAAGAGCCGTGCCGATGCTGCCATATGCGGTCATTGCCATTCCTCATGTGGAGGCTTCGTTCATGACGTCTTGTCGTGGAAACCGCAAGGTGTAGGTAGAGGAAAGACCTCTCTGCCTCTTCATCAGGAAAGCCAGAAAACCCTCATGGCCTATGCGATTCCCACTCCCCCCGTCACGGCGCTCCCGATTGCCGGCTCCAGCGATCTTTTCCCGGTCAGGCGTGTCTATTGCGTAGGCCGCAACTATGCCGCCCACGCCCGCGAGATGGGGGGCGATCCGACCCGCGAGCCGCCGTTCTTCTTCATGAAACCAGCCGACGCCCTGCAGGTCGTGCCGGAAGGCCAGACGATCGATCACCCCTACCCGCCGAAGACCCAGAACTATCACTTCGAGATCGAGCTGGTGGTCACTCTCGCCAAGGGCGGCAAGGACATCCCCGTGGCCCAGGCGCTCGACCATGTGTTCGGCTATGCAATCGGCCTCGACATGACCCGCCGCGATCTCCAGGACGAGGCCAAGCAGCTGCGCCGCTCCTGGGAGCTCGGCAAAGCGGCCGATTTTTCAGGCCCTCTGGGCCCGATCCATCCGGCATCGAAAGTCGGGCATCCTGCCAAGGGAGCGATCTCGCTGTCCGTCGACGGCACCGTGAAGCAGAAGGCCGACCTGTCGGACATGATCTGGTCGGTTGCCGAGCAGATCGCCTATCTCTCCTCTTATTTCGAGCTTGCGCCCGGTGACGTGATCTTTGCGGGTACGCCCGAAGGGGTTGGCGCCGTCACGAAAGGCCAAACGATGGTGGGATCCATCGAAGGCTTGGGAGATATCCGCCTGAAGGTGGTGTAACCCTCTTGCCTTTCTGCCATTCCGCGAAACATAGTTGCCTGCAGCCTCATGGCAGCAGGCAATAAGGCCCGGCAAAAGCACGGGCCGCATTCAAGGGAATGGCTATGAATTTCGCAAAGACCCTCGGCTTGGCCCTCCTCGGCTCGGCCCTCGTGACCGGGAGCGCGGTCGCTCAGCAGAAGACCATCAAGATTGCGACCGAAGGAGCTTATGCTCCCTATAACTTCACAACACCGGATGGAAAGCTCGACGGCTTCGAGATCGAACTGGCCAAGGATCTCTGCGCCCGCATGAAAGTGACCTGCGAGATCGTGGCACAGGATTGGGACGGCATTATTCCCGCGCTCACCGCAAAGAAGTACGACGCCATCATGGCCGGCATGAGCATCACCGACGAGCGCAAGAAGACCATCGATTTCGCAGGCCCATACGGTGATTCACCAAACGGCTTCCTCGTTCCCAAGTCTTCGCCGCTCGCCAAGATGCCCGGCACGGGCGAGTCGTATAACCTCGGCACGCAGCAGGCTGCCGCCGAGAAGGCCATCGAGGCAACCAAGGCGCTGCTGAAAGGCAAGACGCTTGGCGTTCAAGGATCGACCATCCACTCCGCTTATGCCGACAAGTATCTGAAAGGTACGGTCGATATCCGTGAGTACAAGTCCACCGAGGCCCATGACCTCGACCTCGCCGCCGGCCGTGTCGACGTGGTTCTTGGCGATGCCACCAGCATCATCGGCACCCTTGAAAAGCCCGAGTTCAGCAAGGATTACGTTCTCGTCGGCCCCTCCGTCACGGGCGGCATGCTCGGCCTGGGCGTCGGCGTTGGTCTGCGCAAGGAAGACCAGGAGCTGAAGAAGGCTTTCAACGAAGCCATTCAGGGCGCCATCAAGGACGGCACGCTCAAGACCCTGGCCCTGAAGTGGTTCAAGGTCGACATCACACCCCGGAGCTGATCTCCAACCGGAAGGGCGCGGCGCCAGCCGCGCCTTTTCCTTTTTAAGCCGCCTCTGCTCGGGCGCGATTTGGCAAGCTCTACCTTGGACTTAGCCCTGCAGACCGGCTCTTGTGCAAGGCCCCTCAAGCGCCCCTTGCCTTTTTTCTGAGATTGGCCGTTACTTCCTTCCGGAGCGGCCTCAAGAAGGCTGCGAGCAACAGGCTCAAGGTGTATCCGAGCCTCAAAAACAAGGGAACGACTATGACAATCGCTAAAACTGTTGGCCTGGCCATTATTGGTACGGCTCTCGCTGTTGGCGGAGCTTCGGCCCAGCAGAAGACCATCAAGATCGCGACTGAAGGCGCTTACGCTCCGTGGAACTTCACGGGCGCTGGCGGCAAGCTCGAAGGCTTCGACGTCGATATCGCCAACGAGCTTTGCAACCGCATGAAGGCCAAGTGCGAGATCGTGGCTCAGGATTGGGACGGCATCATTCCCGCTCTGACGGCCAAGAAGTACGACGCCATCGTCGCCGGCATGAGCATCACCGACGAGCGCAAGAAGACCATCAACTTCTCCCTTCCCTATGCCAGCGGCCCCAACGGTTTCCTCGTTGCCAAGTCTTCGCCGCTCGCCAAGATGCCGGGCACGGGCCAGACCTTCAACCTCGCCACGCAGAAGGAAGCCGCAGAGAAGGCTATCGAGGCTGTGAAGCCTCTCCTGAAGGGCAAGTCCATCGGCGTCCAGGGCTCGACCATTCACGCGAACTTCGCCGACAAGTACTACAAGGGCGCCGCCGAGATCCGCGAGTACAAGACCACCGAGGCCCATGACCTCGACCTCGCCGCCGGCCGCATTGACGCGGTTCTGGCGGATTCCACGGCGCTCATCGGCACGCTCGAGAAGCCCGAGTTCAGCAAGGATTACGTTCTCGTCGGCCCCGCCATGAGCGGCGGCTTGCTCGGCGAAGGCGTCGGCATCGGCCTGCGCAAGGAAGACACCGAGCTGAAGAAGGCTTTCGATGACGCCATCCAGGCTGCCGTCCAGGACGGTACCGTGAAGAAGCTGTCTGAGAAGTGGTTCAAGATCGACATCTCGCCGAAAGGCTGATCCTTCCTATCTTCATCAAGGCGCGGCTCAGGCCGCGCCTTTTTTGTATGAAAACGGATCAACTGCGACCGAAAACGCCAATCCAGCCCGTTGATTCGGCAGGATTAGGCCTTGCGCCGGCTTCGCTTTTGGCTGTTACCTTGAGAGATCGCCTGGCGAGCTGTCGTGGCCTGCCAGGGGGTAAAAGGATCAGTTAAAGCTGACCAGGGGAACGACGATGAGGATACTCAAGGCACTGGGTCTCACCCTGCTGGCCACCACACTTTCCGTGGGTGTGGCTTCGGCTCAAGAGAAGACCATCAAGATCGCGACCGAAGGCGCCTATGCACCGTGGAACTTCACAGGCGCCGGCGGCAAGCTCGAAGGATTCGAGATCGACCTCGCCAACGACCTGTGCGCACGCATGAAGGTGAAATGCGAGATCGTGTCCCAGGATTGGGACGGCATCATCCCGGCGCTCAATGCCAAGAAATACGATGCCATCATGGCTGGCATGAACATCACGGAGAAGCGGCTGGAGACTATCAACTTCTCGCGCCCCTATGCCTCCGGCCCGCATGGCTGGGGCGTTCTCAAAGGCTCTCCCCTCGAGAAGCTCGCAGGCCAGGGCCAGCGCCTGAGCCTCGACAAGGATCCCGATGCCGCCAAGAAGATGATCGAGGACTGGAAGCCGATGCTGAAGGGCAAGACCGTTGGCACGCAGGGCTCAACCGTCAATGCCCAGTTTCTCGAGAAGTACTTGAAGGACACGGTGACGATTCGCGAATACAAGACCACCGAGCAGCACGACCTCGACCTTGCCGCAGGCCGTCTGGACGCGATCTTCGCGGCGCATTCCTCCCTGAAGGCCTCCACTGAGAAGCCCGAATTCAAGGACATGGAGATCGTCGGCGGTGCGATCAGCGGCGACGTTCTCGGGCGGGGCGTGGCGGTCGGCCTTCGCAAGGACGATGCCGAACTCAAGACCATGTTCGATCAGGCCATTCAGGCCGCCATCACCGATGGAACGGTGCAAAAGCTCACCCAGAAGTGGTTCAAGATCGACATGACGCCGCAAACCTGACAAGAGAGCGAAAAAAATACCGCTCCCCGGCATGGCCCTGCTGTTCTGGGGAGCAGACACCGGCAAAGCCGGGTGAATAATATGAGGAAACGGCCCGCTTTCCGCTTTAGAGAGCGCGCATAGTCAAGAAAGTTAAAGCGTGCAACAATTGAGCTATTTCGAACTCGTCGGGTTCGGCCCCAATGGCTGGGGATGGGCTCTTCTCACGGCAACGGGCATGACGATTGCGGTCGCCACCTGCGGCTTCCTCGCGGGCGCCATTGTCGGAACCTTCGTGGCCTGGGGAAAGATCGGTGGCAATGCGCCGGTGCGCTGGCTGGCTGACGGCTACACCACCATCCTGCGCGGCATTCCCGATCTTCTCGTGATCTACCTGTTCTATTTCGGTGGCAGCGCGGCGCTCGGCGCCATCGGCAGCCTTTTCGGAGCGGATGGCTTCATCGGCGTGCCGGCCTTCGCCTCGGGCGCCATGGCCATCGGCATCGTCTCAGGCGCCTATCAGGCGGAAGTGTTCCGCGGTGCCTATCAGGTGGTAAGCCGCGGCGAATTGGAAGCCGCGCGCTCGGTCGGCATGCATCGCTGGCTGATGTTCCGGCGCATCATCGCGCCACAGGTCCTGCGCTATGCAATTCCAGGCCTCGGCAATACCTGGCAGCTGGTACTGAAAGAATCCGCACTGATCTCGGTCACGGGCTTGGTCGAATTGCTGCGCCAGTCGCAGGTCGCGGCAGGGTCCACGCGCCGCCCCTTCGATTTCTACATCACGGCAGCGATGCTCTATCTCGTAATCACCGTTGTTTCGACCTATTTCTTCCAGCGTGCGGAAACCTATTCGCTGCGCGGCATGCGGAGGGCTTCCTGATGGATTTCGCCTTCATGCAGGAAGCGTTCCTGCGTCTCATCGCCGGCGTTCCGCTCACGCTCAACCTCGCCTTCACGTCGATCGCGTTCGGCGCGATCTTCGCGATGCTGCTCGCGCTCATGCGCATGTCGAACATCAAGGTGCTCGACTGGCCGGCGCAGGCTTATGTCTTCGTATTTCGCGGAACGCCTCTGCTCGTGCAGATCTTCCTGATCTATTACGGCCTCGGCCAGTTCCGTCCGACACTGGATGCTCTCGGCCTTTGGGGCTTTTTCCGTGAACCTTACTGGTGTGCGGTTCTTGCTCTGACCATGAACACAGCGGCCTATGGCAGCGAGATCATTCGCGGTGGTCTGCAAGCCGTTCCTCACCATCAGGTCGAGGCCGCGCGCGCTTGTGGCATGTCGGGCTTCCTACTCTTCCGCCGCATCATCTTCCCGATCGCCGTGCGCCAGGCGCTTCCTGCCTATGGCAGCGAGATCATTCTGATGGTGAAGGCCACATCGCTCGCTTCCGTCATCACCATGATGGAAGTTACGGGACTTGCCGCGAAGATGATCTCTCAAACCTTCCGCGCCGTTGAAGTCTTCGTTGTCGCCGGTGTGATCTATCTCGTCATGAACTTCATCATCACGCGCATCATCATGGCCATCGAATGGTGGCTCTCGCCTCATCTTCGCCGCCCGCCGGCCATCGAGCCGCGCCTGGAGGCTGCGCATGTCTAACGGAGTTTTGCCTTTGTCTTCTCAGACCGTTCCTGCTGTTTCGATCAGCAATCTGCGCAAAAACTTCGGCCCGCTCGAAGTTCTCAAGGGCGTTTCCTTGAGCGCCAACGAGGGTGACGTGATCTCGATCCTTGGCGCCTCCGGCTCCGGCAAGTCGACCATGCTTCGCTGCATCAACATGCTCGAGGTGCCCGATGGCGGCGATATCACCATCGGAGGCGAGACGATCAGGCTGAAGAAAAGCCGCAAGGGCATGATGCCGGAGGATCAGCATCAGGTCGACCGTATACGGTCTCGTGTCGCCATGGTGTTCCAGAGCTTCAATCTCTGGTCTCACATGACGATCCTGGAGAACGTTATCGAAGCGCCTGTCCATGTGCAGAAGCGTCCGAAAGCGGAGTGCATCGCCGAAGCGGAAGAACTGCTCGCGAAGGTCGGCATCGCCGACAAGCGCAACCAATATCCTTCTCACCTGTCCGGCGGCCAGCAGCAGCGCGCGGCGATCGCGCGCGCGCTGGCCATGCGCCCTGACGTGATGCTCTTCGACGAGCCGACCTCTGCCCTCGACCCTGAACTTGTGGGCGAAGTGCTGCGTGTGATGCGCTCACTCGCGGAAGAAGGCCGCACCATGCTGGTCGTAACGCACGAGATGGGCTTTGCCCGCGACGTGTCGAACCGCGTGGTGTTCCTGCACAAGGGTGTGGTGGAAGAGGAAGGACCGCCCGCAGAGGTGTTCGGCGCTCCGAAATCGGAACGCTTCAAGCAGTTCATCTCCACTCATCGGTAAAAAGAAAAAGCGCGGTTCATGACCGCGCTTTTCTCTTCTTGCCTCGTTTCTCAACGTCGCTCGATTTGACGCGGCGGCGTTCTGAGATGTGGCAGATTGGTATCGGGACCGCCTGCCCTTTCAGGGAAATCACGCCACTGGCTGTTCTGGTGGGCCTGACGCGAAGGTGAGAGAACCCGTCCGAGCAGGGCCGCAACGGCGAGGATGACCAAAGATACCGAGGCCCAAACGAACACGATGGCGCCCAGTCCTAAACTTCGCAACGTCGCGAGTGCCCAGGACAGCCATTCCACCGTTTCAGGATGATCTGTCACGATATCGGCGTTGCGAACGGCGAGGCCTCCGAACAAATCGAGCAAACCATAAGCACCCCACGCGAAGAGCGACCAGATCGCGACGCCCGTCCAGGCGAGAATCCAAAGTAGCTTTCTCATGATCAGCGCTCGTCGATGCGCACTGCTGTGCCGTCGATTTCCATGGGTCCGCGCTTGGGCGTGCCGAGATGCTCGTGAATGATGCGCAGATTGCGCTGATTGGATTTAAAGAACACGTCGAACACATCGCCGGCCAGCGGAATAGCGCCGATCGCCGTGTCTACAGCGACATTCGCGACCATGCGCGCGATCTTCCAGCGCGGCAGACCAAGCTGGCGCGCTTCCCAAATGATGTAGCTGGCGAGTGCTGCAGATAGAGCATCGCCAACGCCTGGGATGAGGCCGAGGACGGCATCGAGGCCGACCCGGCGGTTCAAGCCTGGAATGAGGAAAGCGCTGTCCATCAGCTTTGCCACGAGGGCGACGCGCGCAAGAGAATCCTCTCGGCTTGGGCCGGCGGTTTTGATGGCATCGAACAGGTCGCTACGGACAGCGGGCATTCCAATCTCCAGTCGCCGATGTTACGGCTCGCAACATGATATGTGTATGGCCGGGAATGTCGACAAGAGCGCATGGAACGTAATACGTTACGTTTAAGTAATAATTATATTACGTTAAAGTAATAAATTTTTCACAGGCTAAAATCCTTTTAAAATAAGGATCTCATAAACGATAACTCTTTTGAGTTATGGAAAATTCTGACGCCTCTCTTGCATCATCTAGGCTACGGCATAGGTACTTGCGACTAAGCGGTAAACGCAACTGCCAGTTTACTGGCCAATAACATTATTGCCGTTGCGGGAGGACCACCCATACGGCGTTCCCTTGTGGGGGCTCAAAACGGGGAGAACCCGATGAGCACCGAATTCAAAGTTCGTCGCGCACCTTGGCTTGGCTTCGTGGCCGGCGCATGCCTTGCCGGACTGTCAGCCCAAGTCGCTCATGCCCAAAGCCCAATGACGGCACCAATCGGGATCGTCATTCCAATTCCAATCTCCGATCCCAAACCGGACTCTTCACCTGCCGCCAATCCCGCCCCGAAACCTCTTCCGAAAGTTAAATCCCTCCATAAGGCCGTTCCCACAGCCGAATATTCCAGCCTCCCCTCGAATGACCGGATCACAGACCCCGCCAGCACCGGCAGCCTGCCGGATGCCGGCAACCTCGGAAGTCGGACGCTCTCAGGCTTTGCATCTCTGGTCGCGAAAGGCACAATCACCCTGCGCGAGAGCGCGCCGACCAATTGCCTGCCGGGTGATCTCCGGGAGGTCGTGGCTGATGTTGCCAGCAAGTTCGGGCCCGTCAGCGTCGAATCCACGCATCGCAGCAGCAGTCGCAACTGGCGGGCAGGCGGGGCCCGCCATTCCCTGCATCTTTCCTGCCGCGCCATGGACTTTCGTGTCAGGGCGCGCGCACGCGGAGTGCTCGCCTATCTGCGAGCACGCCCGGAAGTCGGAGGCCTCAAGATCTATCGAAATGGCATCATCCACATCGACAACGGCGAACGTCGATCCTGGTAGCCCTCTCATGGCGGGCGGGACAGGACTATGCCTAGCAAACCTGTCTCGCCTGCTTTCGCCGCACTGGAATAGGCCGTGAAAGTGTAAGACACTTCGACTCATGTTCGAGAACTTCACACATCGCCGGATCGAGACATCCGAGGCCCTTATCAACCTTCGCCATGCAGGCGAAGGACCACCCGTCCTGCTTCTGCACGGGCATCCGCAGACACACGCGATGTGGCACCGCGTAGCGCCACATTTGGCCGAGGACTACACCGTTGTCTGCGCGGATCTGCGGGGTTATGGCGACAGCTCCAAGCCGCCGACAAATGCGGATCATGCGCCCTATTCCAAACGTGCCATGGCGCGCGACATGGTCGAGGTCATGCAGGCTCTCGGCTTCGAACGTTTCGCCGTAATCGGCCATGATCGCGGCGGTCGTTGCGCCTATCGGATGGCGCTTGATCACCCGTCACTGATCGTAGCACTTTCCGTTCTGGACATCCTGCCGACCTACGAGCATTTCGTGCGCACGGATATGGCTTTCGCCATGGGCTACTGGCACTGGTTCTTTCTGGCGCAACCGAACCCGATCCCGGAAACGTTGATCTCAGCCGACCCCGACACGTTCTATCTGCGGCGCGGGCGCACGATGTTCGATGCGGATGCACTCGCTGAGTACAGGCGCTGCTACACCGATCCTGAGACCATCCATGCCATGTGCGAGGATTACCGCGCCGGCGCAACCATCGATATGCAGTTGGATGAAGCCGACAAGAAGGCTGGAAATCGCATTATGTGCCCAGTGCAGGCGCTCTGGGGCTTAAGGAATGGCCTGGAGCGCTGGTATGACGTGTTATCCGTCTGGCGCGAATGGGCAGATCATGTGGAAGGTCACGGGATCGATTGCGGCCACTATCTTGCCGAGGAGGCCCCCGACGAGACGCTGGCCGCCCTCAAATCATTCCTCACTCGGTCCTTCAGCGCAAACGCGTTGGCGACATCGCGTTCGCAGCGTCCAGAAGCAGGGATGCCAACGCTGCGTCTGGTTCCAAAGAGCTGATACTCACTGTAGCTTTACGTCCCTGAGAACGGTGCGATCTCGATTCCATTCGCTTCGAGTTTGGCGCGGATCGTGCGTGCCATGGCAACCGCGCTCGGCTCATCGCCGTGGACACAGATCGTGTCGATCTCGATGGGAATACGCTTGCCCGATGTGGTGAGGACCGCTTTATCCTGGAGCGTGCGCAGCACGCGCTCGGCTGCGGCATCGGCATCGTGCAGAACGGAACCCGGCTTCTTGCGTGACGTCAGCGTGCCATCATCCTCATAGGTGCGGTCGGCGAAGAACTCACGCGCGACCCGGACACCGATTTGCTCCGATGCCTTCTCCATCAGGAGGCCCGGCATGCACATGTTGATGAGTCTTGCATCGACACCCTTGATGGCGCGAGCGATGGCGAGCGCGAGGCTCTCGTCCTCGTTCGCCATATTGTTGAGCGACCCGTGCGCCTTCACATAAGTGACCTGATGGCCGGCTAGCGCGGCAATAGCCTGCATGGCGCCGATCTGGTAAGCCACCATGCGCTCGATCTCGGCAGGACTGTCACCGCGGATGACACGCCGTCCGAAACCGTGAAGATCGTTGAAGCCGGGATGTGCGCCGATCGCCACGCCCTTGCGCTTCGCCGTCTCTGCCGTGCGGAACATGATGGACGGGTCGCCCGCATGAAAGCCGCAAGCGATATTCGCTGACGACACGATATCGAGCATTGCCTCGTCATCACCCATGGGCCAGGGACCAAAGCCTTCGCCCATATCGCAGTTCAGATCGATTTTCATGGCCTCACACCACAACCGGCTGCGCCGTTTGCGCCCCTACATGAAACACTCGCTTGTAACGCTCGATCTCAGCCTCCGGCCCGAGAGCCTTCGTCGGATTATCGGAGAGCTTCACTGTTGGACGACCATCGGCCGAGATGACCTTGCAGACGATGGAGATCGGATCGAGCCCACCATTGGGAGCAAGCCCGCGGAAATCGTTCGTCAGCAGCGTGCCCCAGCCATAGCCGATGCGCATGCGCCCGCTGAAATGCTGATGGATGCGCTCGATCACATCAACGTCGAGGCCATCTGAGAAGATCGCGAGCTTGTCCTTCGGATTCTGTCCCCGCTGCTGCCACCAGGCAATGGCTTCCTCACCGCCCTCGATCGGATCCTTTGAATCGATGCGAATACCAGTCCAGGACGCAACCCAATCAGGCGCGTTCCGCAGGAAATTCGTCGTGCCGTAGGTATCGGGCAGGATAACGCGCAAATTGCCTTCGTAATCCTGCTGCCAATCGGCGAGCACGTTGTAGGGGGCCTTCGCCAATTCCTCATCGCTGTCGGTGAGTGCCGCATAGACCATCGGAAGCTCGTGGGCGTTCGTGCCTACGGCTTCGACCTCCCGACGCATGGCGATGAGGCAATTGGACGTACCAAGGAAGGACGATCCCATTCCTTCGATCATCGCCTGCACGCACCAATCCTGCCACAAGAAGCCGTGGCGGCGGCGCGTGCCGAAATCGGAAATGGAGAGACCCGGCAGCTTTCTCAGGCGCTCGATCTTCTCCCACACGCGTGTCATGGCGCGGGCATAGAGCACCTGCAGCTCGAACTTGCCCATGCCTCTCAGGACGCCGCGTGAACGCAGCTCGTTGAGGATCGCAAGCGCCGGGATTTCCCACATGGTGGTCTCGATCCACGGTCCATGGAAAGTCAGCACATACTGGCCGTCTTCCTTCTCAAGCAGATACTCCGGAAAGCGGAAGGTCTCGAGCCAGTCCATGAATTCCGGCGAGAACATCTGCCGCTTGCCGTAGAAGGTATTGCCGCGCAGCCAAGTGGACTCACCGCGGGTCAGGGAGAGGCTGCGCACATGATCGAGCTGCTCGCGCAACTCGCCTGCATCGATGATGTCGGCCAGCGGGATCCGTGTTGTACGGTTGTGAATACCGAAAGTGACCTGCACATCCCGATGGCGGCGAAAGATCGTCTGCGCCATCAGGAGCTTGTAGAAGTCCGTATCCAGCACCGACCGGACGATCGGGTCGATTTTCCAGGTGTGGTTATAGACCCTGGTTGCGATGTCCACCATCGCCTGCTCCTAGCCGTTTCAGGAGGCAGGACAATAGCGAAGCCAGCCCTCCGAAGAAAGGGCGGCCAGCTTCAATCCCCCGCTCAAGGAGGCAGAACGTCGACCTGAATGGAGGAATAATAGGCCGCAATATCGGCCATATCCTGTTCTGACAGGTCTTTTGCTACAATGTTCATAGTCTCGTTCTGCCGTGCGCCGGATTTGTATTCCGTCAGCGCCTTTACGAGATAACCCTGGATCTGCCCCGCGAGGTTTGGGGCTTCGGGGTTCTTCGAAAGCCCGTCCAGGCCATGACAGGCTTGGCACGTGGTGATTTTCTGTCGACCGGCCCTGGCATCGGCTGCCTCGGCGACCATGGGAAAGAACCCGATCAAGCAAGCCCCGGCAGCAGCCAGAGCAAAAGTGATCTTCATGGCGTTTCCTTTGAAAGAAGCCAGGCGTGCCGATCGGCACGCCTGGCGTAAGGAGCCCTACTGACCTTCGTAAGAGATGCGATAAACTGCACCCGCCGTGTCGTCAGAGACGAGAAGCGAGCCGTCAAGCAGCACGGCCACGTCAACTGGCCGGCCAAGATATTCGCCGTTCTCGTTGAGCCATCCCTCGGCGAAGACCTGCGGCTTGTCGGCCGTGCCGTCGGGTTTGAGAGGCGTGAACATCACCCGCGCCCCTACTGGTTTGGTTCGGTTCCACGATCCGTGCTGAGCCGAGAAGATGCCGCCCTGATAGGATCGAGGGAACATCTTACCGCTGTAGAAGACCATTCCGAGATCGGCGGCATGCGGTGCCATCTCGGCCTGCGGCGCAATGGTGCCTGATGGCACTTGGTCGTCCTTGTACTCGACGGTGCGAACCATGCCGCCGCCGTAATACGGGAAGCCGAAATTCTGCCCCATCTGAACGACGCGGTTCAACTCGCCGGGAGGCTGGTCATCACCCATGCCATCGACTTGATTGTCGGTGAACCACAAGGACTTGTCGGCAGGATTGAAGTCCATCCCAACCGAGTTGCGAATGCCGGTCGCATAGACCTCGCGATTCTTGCCGTCCTGATCCATGCGAATGATGCCGCCGATGCCGACTTTGCGGTAAAGCTCCATCTTCTCTTTCGGCGGAACATTGTAGGGCTGGCCAAGCGCAATGTAGAGCTTGTTGTCGGGGCCGACCCGACAGACTCGGGCAGTGTGGTTGAAGCTCTCCTCCGTCGGTGGAATCAACTCGCCCTGCTTGGCAACGATGCCGGCTGCCACATCAGGTCCTTCGTAGAAGAACTCGGCCGCCGGGAATTGCAGCACCCGGTTCTGTTCCGCAACATAGAGCATACCGTCTCGCGAGAAGCAGACACCATTGGGAATCTTGAACTCGACGGACGGAGCGAACTGCTTCACCTCATCGGCCATGCGGTCCTTATCGCGATCCGTCACGACATAGACATTGTTCTTGCGGGTTCCGACGAAGACGACACCGGCATTGGGACCAACCGCCATGTGACGGGCATCAGGTACGACGGCATAAAGATCAATCTTGAACCCTGCCGGTAGCTTGATCTTTTCAAGATTCTTGCGAATGGCGTCGGCACGACGGCCTTCCTGGGGAATCTGCTTAGGCTCGACAGTACCTGTGCTCTGGAATGTTTGCAGCTTTTCGAGATTGCTGGTCGGCGGCTGAGTGGCAGGCTGGGTAAGACCCGTGGACGCGAAGGCTACAGTGGAGACGGCGGCAAGCCAGATGGATTTCATCCTTCCCTCCCTGGGAACGCCCCTTTCCTGTTCTTTTGTCAACCTGCGGATAAGTTCCGGGTCACTTTTGTTGGCTTGGCACCGATCATACTCAAGCTGGGGCGTCCAAGAAAGAAGCAAATAAGAGGCATGAAAAAGGGCCGCTTAAGCGGCCCTCGTTGCTTGAATTGTCGTTATAGCATCAATTGAGATTGACCTTTGCCTGATCACCCGGATGAGGAGGTTTTCCGGTGAGCGCGGCCTTGGCATATCCATAAAGATGCACGATCGTCGAGGACGGGCTGTCCCAGTACTCGCCCTTGGAAGGATGCACGCGGATCAGCGCGATCTGCGGATCGTCCACGCCTTTCGGAAACCAAGCACGCAAGGGCTCAGACCACTTCTCCTCGATCTTGGCCTTGTCGCGTACAATCTCGGCCCTGCCGGAGATGGAGACATAGGTCTGGCTGCTCGGATCGCTGAAGCCTAGATTGACCTCGTTGTCGCGAGAAAGCTCAGTCGTCTTGGGCGACTGGATCTGCGTGAAGAACCAGAGATCGCCATGTTCATCGGCTTCCTGGTTGTACATGGGCCGGCTATGCAGCGTGCCATCGGTATCAATGGTGGTCATCATGGCGATTTTCACGTCATTGATGAGATCATAGAGCTTCTTGGCATTCGGATCGTTATGGCCGTGCTGGTGCATCATCCTCTCCTGATTGGGCAGTGTCGTCACGGGGCGACCTGCAAGCGCGGCTTTCGGCTGGCTTCGGCAGGCCCCGAGGGAGTGTTTTGACAACGGACAGGCTCGGTTTTGGTTCGGATATCCTCTATGACGGCCAAGCAACGCCTTAACGAATGGGTCGCAAGGCTATACATGATGCTCAGAAATCTGTTTGCTCGACTTTCAGGAGCCTCCATCGTGGCGATCACGCGTAACCATGTGCTGCAAGCGCTCTCCACCGTACCGGTCGGAGCCAGTGGGACGGACCTCGTCGCATCAGGACGCTTGTCGGACGTCCATATCGACGACGCGGGCCGGGTGATGTTCTCTATCGCGATCGATCCAACCGAAGCACAGGCCATGGAACAGGTTCGCCAGGCTGCGGCAACGGCCGTCCAGGGTCTGCCTGGCGTGAAGGGTGTCTTCGCCAGCCTCACGGCAGACCGCCCTGCAGGCGCGGCGGCATCGCCTCCCTCCCCGGCTGCAGCACAGCGCCCCCATGCAGCGGCTCAAGCCAAGGGCCAGCGCATCCCTGGCGTGAAGCACGTGATTGCCGTTGCATCCGGCAAGGGCGGCGTCGGCAAGTCGACCACGGCCTGCAATCTCGCCCTCGGCCTCAAGGCTCTCGGCCTGAAGGTCGGCATTCTCGATGCCGACATCTATGGCCCTTCCATGCCGAAGCTCCTCGGCATTCAAGGAAAGCCCAAGTTGCTCGAGAACCGCATTCTCGAGCCCATGGAAGCCTATGGCCTGAAAGTCATGTCCATCGGGTTCCTCGTTGAGGAGGAAGCGGCGATGATCTGGCGCGGACCGATGGTGATGTCCGCAATCACGCAAATGCTGCGCGAGGTTGCCTGGGGTGATCTCGACGTACTCGTCGTCGACATGCCGCCCGGCACCGGCGATGCGCAGCTCACCATGGCCCAAGCGACGCCTCTGGCAGGTGCGGTAATCGTATCCACACCGCAAGATCTGGCGCTCATCGATGCACGCCGCGGTGTCTCCATGTTCAAGCGCGTGGAAATCCCGATCCTGGGCATCATCGAAAACATGGCGACCTTCGTATGCCCCCATTGCGGCCAGGCTTCGCACATCTTCGGACATGGTGGCGCAAGAGATGAAGCCGCACGCCTCGGCGTTCCCTTCCTCGGAGAGGTCCCGCTCAATATGACGATCCGCGAACTTTCGGATTCAGGGCGCCCTGTCACGGCCACAGATCCGAGCGGACCGCATGCGCAGATCTACAAGGCCATGGCGCAGCAGATATGGACATCTTTGTCCGGCGGCGCAGTTGCGCGTCCCGCCCCGCGTATCGTCATCGAGTAATCCAGCATGGGGTCCACTCCCACTACCTTGGGCGTCATTCTCGCAGGCGGCCTTTCAAGGCGCATGGGCGGCATAGACAAGACGCTTTTGGAGCTCGGTGGACAAGCCCTTCTGTCTCATGTCGTCCGGAAATTAGAACCTCAATGCGAAAGTATGATTGTCAACGCGAACGGTAATGCGGGCCGCTTCGCGCAGACACACCTCACCGTCGTACCAGACACCGTTCCCAATCATCCTGGTCCGCTTGCAGGGCTTCTCGCAGCGATGGAGTGGACTGCAAGAAACAACCCCTCCATCGAATGGATCGTCAGCGTTCCAGGCGATACGCCTTTCATCCCCATGGACCTTGTCGAGCGCCTTCATGCGGCGCGTGCTGCTTCACGTAGTTTGATCGCGTGTGCCGCTTCAGGATCGCGACATCATTTCGCGACAGGCCTTTGGCCGGTATCCCTATGCGGCAATCTGCGCGATGCGCTGATATGCAAAGGCTTACGTCGTGTGGAGGATTGGGTAAGACTGCATGGACTCGCAACAGCATCATGGTCCGTGGATCAGGTAGACCCTTTCTTCAATATCAATACCCCTGAAGATCTCGATGCGGCGGAGAGCTTCATGAAACGTACAAATATCAATGCTGAATGCGGGCAGGAAAGCCTCGATGATTGAACTCGATCTGTCCGGATTGAAGTGCCCGCTTCCGGTTTTGCGCACGCGCAAAGCGTTGCTTTCCATGAACCCAGGCGATCAATTACGAGTTATCTGTACGGATCCTCTGGCGGGTATCGATGTTCCTAATCTCATCCGAGAGCTTGGGGACGAACTCTTAGAGCAACAGCAGAACGAGAAGAATATCAGCTTCCTGATTATGCGAGCGGGCAAGCCTGCATAAAAAGAACCCGGCCATGGCCGGGTTCTTTTTAGAACTTCAGGATCAGCTGCCTTTGCGCATGCTGTCTTTCATGCCGCCAATCGTATTCTGGATACGACCCTCGGTCTTATCCATTTTGCCCTCGGCTTCCATCTTGGAATCGCCGATAGCCTTGCCGACGCCTTCCTTCACGCGGCCCTTGATGTTCTTCATGCTGCCTTCAGTGCGATCACGATCCATGATCATTCTCCTTGGCTATGATATCCGGCAAGGAAACGCTTTAACGAAGTGCAGGTTTCAAGCGTGACAGGAAAGTGTGGCCTCTGACGAATACCCTAAGAACCTGTCCACAAAATCGAGAGCATTCCGATAGGATTCCAAAATAATACTCTCCGCAGACGCGCGTTAAATATTATTAATTCGCCATATTTATTTCGGAAATGCGAAACTTCACGGGTTCAAAAACAAATCTGAACAGTCGGAACCACTTCAATGTGCGCAGCTTCACATTTCTAAAGCCCAAAGCATGGACACGGCATTTTACTGCTCTAATTCGGGAGCTGGATTGAACGTTATATACTTAAAAAGTACGAGTTTTCTGTGCCTCCTGCCCAAAGGCCCCCTAAAAAGCCCTCCAAGCCTCAGCAGGCCGCGGCTGTCCGACCCAGCGAGAGGAAGATCTTCCAACCGCTGGATCGTATCGCTCTTCTTGCTCATCAGCTCAGGACGCCGCTTTCGACCATCAATGCCCTTGCTCAAGGGATGATGCGACGCGCCGAGAAGATGAGCGCGGATGACGTCCGGCATAGGGCCGAGAGAATCTGGCGGTCCAGCCTGCGGCTGGACGAGCTGATCGAGATGATCCTGTCCTATACGCGCGCCAGCGCCGGCGGGATGCTTCTCAATCCCAGCGAGTTCAACCCTGAAGCCCTGATCCTGCGCGCCTGCCGCGAGCAGAACAGCCATGAGCCCGAACGCCCGTTTGACATCGACATCAGCGAACTGCCGGAAGCGATCGTGGGAGATCCTATTCTCCTGGAGCAAGCGCTCGTGATCGTGCTCTCCAACGCCATGAAATATTCGGAGGCCGGCCAACCGATTACCGTTACATCCTATGCGCTCGATGACTGCATCGTAATTACGGTGAAGGATGAAGGCATCGGCATTTCCGACCGGGACCTACCCTTCCTGATGCAGCCTTTCTTCCGTGGGCAGAATGCCAAGCAACTGCCCGGTACGGGCCTTGGATTAAGCCTGGCCTGGCATATCCTGAAGCTTCATGGCGGCGGGCTCGATATCGACAGCGTGGAAGGCCACGGCACGAGCGTCACCCTGACGATTCCGGAGAAAAACATTACCGGCGCGGTCGGTGCACTTTAACGGATGAGAATAGCGCGAAAGTCATTCACGTTCGTTAGGGTCGGCCCCGTTACGATCAATCTGTCGATCTGCGCGAAAGCACTGTAGGCATCGTTGCTGGCGAGATATTCCGAAAGGTTCAGCCCTTTCGCGTCTGCAGCTGCGAAAATGGATTGATCAAACCATGCCCCGGCATTGTTTTCCGATCCATCGATTCCATCCGTATCGCAGGCAAGAGCGGACATGCCCTTCGCGCCGCGCAACGACAAAGCCAGGGCCAGCAGGAACTCCGCATTACGACCACCACGGCCCTGGCCGCGAACGGTCACCGTCGTCTCACCGCCTGAGAGTAGCACGCATGGAACAGCAACAGGCATTCCATGTGTATTTGCGGATCGCGCAATTCCAGCCATCACGCGCGCAACTTCACGCGCCTCCCCTTCAATCGCATCCCCGAGGATCAAGGGTGTCAGGCCAAATTCGCGTGCTTTGTCTGCCGCCGCGTCAAGAGCCATCTTGGGCGTTGCGAGCATATGCATCTCTCCCCCTGCTGCCGAACTCTCAACGATGTTGACGCGCATGGCCTGAACCACATGGGGAGAAACCTCGATGCTATATTTTCCGAGGATCGATAAAGCGGTCTCCGGGTCGATACGCTCGGGAATTGTTGGCCCGGATCCTATGCTGGATGGATCGTCTCCTGGAACATCGGATATCAAATAGGTAACGAGCTGCGCCGGAGCGACAGCTGCGGCCAGCCTGCCGCCCTTGATAGCGGAGAGCGACTTGCGGACGAGATTCATCTCGCCGATGGGGGCGCCTGATTTCAGAAGAGCACGGTTCACTGCCTGCTTGTCTGCGAATGTGATGCCTGCAGCGGGAAGCGAGAGAAGCGCCGAGGCCCCGCCTGAGATCAAGCAAACGACGAGATCGTCGGGGCCTGCTTCATGAGCGAGTGCCAGAATACGTTTGGCCGCGTTCAATCCGGCCTCGTCGGGAACAGGGTGAGAGGCCTCCACGATTTCAATGGATTGCACAGTAACAGCATGACCATATCGGGTGACGACAAGCCCCTCGCAGGTGCCGCCTTCTTTCGCCCAGGCCTGCTCGAAAGCCGCCGCCATGCGTGCCGAAGCCTTGCCGGCACCGAGAACGATCGTCCGCCCCTTCGGCTTGGGCGGCAAACAGGTCTCGAATTTCCCGTCAGGCAGAGCGACCTTCAAGGCAGCGTCGAACAAGGCACGGAGGATTGCTGCATCATCTGTCATGCCGTGAGCTTACGCGATAAATTCCTGACGTGAAGAGCCTGTCTAAGCCGTTGCAAGAACGCGCGGCTTATCACCCTGCTCTGCAACATGCAGAGCCACATTGCTGGCTGCGATCCTGTCGACCAGAGCCCCATCCGGCACGTGATCCGTGATGATGTCTGACAATTCTGCCATGGAACAGACGAGTTCGAGATGGCGGCGGTTGAACTTCGCGGAATCGAGGAGGAGGACGCTGCGCTCCGCCCGCTCGATCATGGTTCTTTTCACCCAGCACGCCTGGGTTTCCACATCGTTCGGCCCTTCGAGGGTGAGACCGCTCGCACCGATGAAGGCGATATCTGCATTGAAGCGTCGGAGAAAGGCGTTGGTTTCCGAACCATAGACGCCTCGCTCACGGGCCGAGAAATCGCCCGGGCAGAAAAGAACCCTGACGCTGTTCTGCGATACAAGAGCGCTGGCAACCGCGAAGCAATTCGTGATCACCGTGATTCGTTCTGCCCTCTCGGCCAAAATCTGGGCGAACCGCGCCGTGGTGGATCCTGAGTCGATCATGATCACATCACCCGGCTGGACCAGTTTGACGGCGATCTGGGCAATGGCCTCTCGTTCTTCGACGGCAAGGGTGTTCCGGTCCTGGAATTCGGGCTGAAGGCCCAGCTGTCGCCCGGCCGCGCCGCCATAGGTGCGGCTCACCAGCCCGCGCTGGGTCAGTTCTTCGATATCGCGCCGCACCGTCTCCGCAGAGACGCCGAGCCGTCGTGCAAGGTCGGAGGTTCGCACGGCCGGGCTCAGGCCCAGCTCAGCCACGATCAGGCGCTGGCGCACAGCCTTCTTGCCTTCTGGGAAGGACACGCTTCAAGCCTCCATGCACAACCGAGAATAGCGTAACCTGGTCAAAAAAGTTGGAACATTCCACAGAAGTATGATTGAAGCTCCAAATTCCGTCATCTAGGTTTTACATAAGGCACCGATGAGTGCCGCAGAAGGAAACGCCTGCTTATGCACGAAAGCGCCCTGCAACCCTGCAGCTCCACCTCTATGGGAGGAGCAGCATGATCCCCCTTTCTCAGCTTCCGCTGGAAAAGGCGCGGTCCGTGCGCGTCATCCTTACCGACATCGACGACACCATTACGACGGAAGGCATGCTTACGGCCTCGGCCTATGCCGCCCTGGAAAATTTGCAGCGTGCAGGCTTCCTGGTCGTTCCCGTCACCGGTCGCCCGGCCGGGTGGTGCGATCACATCGCCCGTATGTGGCCGGTGGATGGTATCGTGGGCGAGAATGGCGCCTTCTATCTCCGCTACGACCGCCAGCGGAAAAAGATGGACCAGCATTTCTGGGCCAGTCCTGAAGACCTGAAGAAGAACCGCGCCAAGCTCGATGCCATCGAGAAGGAAGTGCTCGAATCTGTTCCCGGTTCAGCGCTCGCCAGCGATCAGGCTTATCGTCTCGCCGACCTTGCCATCGATTTCTGCGAGGACGTTCCTGCGCTGCCGGAATCCGAAGTCGACAGAATTGTCGCGATCTTCGAACGCCACGGGGCGCAGGCAAAGGTCAGCTCCATCCATGTGAACGGCTGGTTCGGCGACTACAACAAGCTCAGCATGGCCAAGACATTTCTGGCCGATGCGTTCGGCATGGATTGGGAAGAGGCGAAGAAATCCGTGATCTATGCGGGCGACTCGCCGAATGATGAGCCGATGTTCGAGGCCTTCCCACTCAGCGTCGGCGTCGCCAACATTCACGCTTTCGAGCACCGGCTGAAGAACAAGCCGGCCTATATCGCCAAGGGCCATTCCGGTGACGGCTTTGCCGAGCTGGCCGAGCTCCTCCTCAACGCAAAACGCCGTCAGGCCGTCTGATCTCCAACGCCAAGGATCGTTCTCATGTCCGAGATTGTCGTCAACGCAGTATCGAAAACATGGGGTGGCGTCGGCGGCGTCAACAATATCAGCTTCAAGGCCGATGCGGGCACGCTTCTCGTCCTGCTCGGCCCCTCCGGCTGTGGCAAGTCGACAACCTTGCGGCTGATCGCAGGTCTCGAAGAAGTCGACTCAGGCACGATCACCATCGGCGGGCGGGAGGTCACGCATCTCTCGCCCGCGCAGCGCCACATCTCCATGGTGTTCCAGTCTTACGCGCTGTTTCCGCACCTGAACGTTGCTGAAAATATCGTCTTCGGCCTGAAGGTCCGTGGCGTCGGACGCGCCGAGCGTGACGAGCGCCTGAAGAAAGTGGCGGATATCGTGGGCCTGAGCCATCTGCTCGAGCGCAAGCCGAGCCAGCTCTCCGGCGGCCAGCGCCAGCGCGTCGCGCTGGGTCGCGCCATTATTGCCGAAGCGCCTGTCTGTCTCATGGACGAGCCGTTATCGAACCTCGACGCAAAGCTCCGCCATGAAATGCGCACGGAAATCCGCAGCCTGCAGCAGCGCCTTGGCATGACCATGGTCTATGTCACGCACGATCAGACCGAAGCCATGACCATGGCGGATCGCGTTATTCTCATGCGCGACGGTCATATCGAGCAGAACGGCGCCCCGCATGAGCTTTACAATGAGCCCGCGAGCGATTTCACGGCACGCTTCATCGGCACGCCGCCCATGAACATCATTTCCTGGCAGGACAACGCCATGCTAGGCGTGAGGCCGGAGCATGTGTCGATCGTTGAAGGCAACGGCGTTCCGGCTACCGTCAAAGCCGTCGAGTATCTCGGGGCCGACAGCATCGTCCTGTGCGACGTGAAAGGCGAGAACGTCTCCGTTCGCCAGACCGGTTACTGCTCGCTACCGACCGGTGCACAAGTCTCGCTGGAGTGGCAAAACCGTCATATACATCTGTTTGACAGGGACAGCGGAAAGCGTCGCGCGGGCACTGCATCGCACGCGTGAGGCTCATCCTCTGAAAGGACGCTCGCGGCTCGCCAAGGTCGCAAGCGTGTGGCTTCCATAAACCCCGAGGGGGAGGACAATGAAGTTCAAAACCAAAGCCCTGCTCACGGCAGGCCTCATGACGGCGGCAAGCCTGAGCGCCACCGTGGCCCATGCGGTCAACCTGACTATGTATTACCCCGTCGCCGTCGGCGGACCTGTCACGAAGATCATCGACGACATGGTCCAGGGCTTCCAGAAAGAGAACCCGGACATCAAGGTCGAGTCCGTTTATTCGGGCAACTACACCGACACGATGACCAAGGCGATGACCGCCATGAAGGGTGGTCAGCCCCCGCAGCTCTCGGTGCTGTTCTCCACGGACCTCTTCACGCTCATGGACGAGCAGGCCATCGTGCCGATCGATCAGATCGAGGGTGTAGACAAGAAGTGGCTCGACAGCTTCTATCCGGCCTTCATGGAAAACGGCCGTGTGGAGGGCAAGACCTGGAGCATCCCGTTCCAGCGTTCTACCATCGTCCTCTACTACAACAAGGACGCTTTCAAGGAAGCAGGCCTCGACCCCGAGAAGCCGCCGACAACCTGGGCTGAGATGGCCGAGATGTCGAAGAAGCTCGTGAAGAAGGACGCTTCCGGCAACGTGACCCGCTGGGGCGTGGAAATTCCCTCCACCGGCTACGGCTACTGGATGCTTCAAGCCCTCGCCATCGAGAACGGTCAGAAGCTCATGAACGAGGCCGGCACTCAGGTCTCCTTCAACGCACCGAAGACTGTTGAAGCCCTGCAGTACTGGGTCGATCTCGCCGCCAAGGACGGCGTGATGCCGAAGGGCGCCGTGGAATGGGGCACTCTGCGCACGGACTTCCTCGAAGGCAAGACGGCCATGATGTGGCACACCACCGGTAACCTGACCGCAGTGAAGGAAGGCGCGAAGTTCAACTTCGGCGTCGCCATGCTGCCAGCCAAGGAGCGCCGTGGTTCGCCGACCGGTGGCGGCAACTTCTATGTGTTCAAGAGCGCCTCTCCTGAGCAGCAAAAGGCAGCCGCGAAGTTCATCCAGTGGATGACGGCTCCCGAGCGCGCCGCCGAGTGGAGCATCAAGACCGGCTATGTCGCCGTGACGCCTGCCGCCTACGAAACGGAAGTCATGAAGAACTACGTCAAGGACTTCCCGCAGGCCGTCGTCGCACGCGACCAGCTGCAGCATGCCGTCGCCGAACTCTCGGTTCACGAGAACGGCCGCATCTACAAGATCATGAACGATGCGGTTCAGGCAGCCGTCACCGGCACGCAGACCCCGCAGGAAGCTCTCGAGAGCGCGCAGAAGCAGTCTGAGCGCATCCTCAGCCGCTACAAGTAATGTTGCTCAAGTGCTGCGGCGGACCTCTGCCGCAGCACCTCCCCTCTTCCGACTAGGAGCCGACAATGGTTGCAGCCGTCATGAGCGCCGCAGAGCCCAGAGCCGCCAAGCGCAGGAATTGGATGACGAGCATCAATGCCTGGCTGCTGCTTCTGCCTGCCATCGTGTTGCTGGGTACCTTCACCCATTACCCGATCCTGTCGACGCTCTATCACAGCTTCTTCTCGCTCGGCCGTGGCGGCACATCGAATTTCGTCGGGTTCGAGAACTACGCCTACATGCTGGATGACGATGTTTTCTGGCAGGTGCTGCGCAACAACATCGTCTTTGCTCTGGCGACCGTCCCGACCAGCATCGCGCTGGCGCTACTGATGGCCGTGTGGGTGGACAAGAAGATCGCAGGCCGTTCCTTCCTGCGTCTTGCCTTCTTCACACCCACCGTTCTTCCCATGATCGCGGTGGCGAATATCTGGCTGTTCTTCTACACGCCGGGCTACGGCCTGCTCGATCAATTCCTGAAGAATTTCGGTTTTGCGAGCAATAATTGGCTCGGCGATCCTTCCACCGTCATGACGTGCCTTGCCGTTATGGTGGTGTGGAAGGAGGCTGGCTTCTTCATGATCTTCTATCTGGCGGCTTTGCAGACCATTCCGCCCGAGCTGAAAGAAGCCGCAGAGGTTGAAGGTGCGAGCCGGTGGTACTTCTTCCGTCGCGTGACACTGCCGCTCCTGATGCCGACGACGCTTTTCATCTCGATCAACGCGCTCATCAATTCCTTCAAGCTCGTGGATCAGCTCGTCATCATGACCAAGGGCGGGCCGAATAACGCGAGCTCGCTCCTGCTCTACTACATCTATGAAGTCGCCTTCACCTTCCAGGACACCACCTACGCGGCAACGCTGACTGTGACGCTGATCGCGATCCTGGCAGGTGTGGCACTGACCAAGTTCGTCTATCTCGACCGCAGGATTCATTACCAATGAGACAGAAAGATCATTCGGTCGAAACCATCGCCGCCTGGGTACTGGCCCTGCTGTGGCTGCTGCCGCTGGCCTACAGCCTGTGGAGCGCATTCCATCCGTCAGAATACGCCACGCGTTTCGATCTGACCGCGCCGCTGACACTCGACAACTTTGTCAAGGCTTGGCATCAGGCGCCGTTCGCGCGCTACTACCTGAACACCCTGATGCTGGTGAGCCTGGTTCTCGTATGCCAGCTCGTGATTGCTACGCTGGCGGCTTATGCCTTTGCGCGGTTCAAATTTTTCGGCCGCGACGTTCTCTTCGCACTTGTGCTCGTACAGCTCATGATCATGCCGGATGTGCTGATCGTGGAAAACTACCGAGTCATCAGCGCATTGAACCTGCTCGACACGATCCCGGCGATCGCCCTGCCCTATATCGCCTCGGCCTTCGGCATCTTTCTGCTACGCCAGACCTTCAAGGGCGTGCCGAACGAACTCGTGGAGGCCGCGCGTGTGGAAGGCGCATCGTCCTTCGGCGTGCTATGGCGAGTCTTCGTGCCGCTCGGCAAGACCACCTACATCGCCTTCGGTCTCGTCTCCGTGAGCTATCACTGGAACAACTTCCTCTGGCCGCTCATCGTCACCAACTCCGTCGAGAGTCGTCCTCTTACGGTGGGTCTTGCCGTGTTCGGCGCTCCTGAAACGGGCGTGGATTGGTCAGTGATCACGGCCGCGACCGTCATGACCATGGCGCCCCTGCTTCTGGCCTTCCTTCTCTTCCAGAGACAGTTCGTTCAATCCTTCATGCGCGCTGGTATCCGGTAAGAGATTTCGATCAATTAGGACTGCGCGAAAAGAAAAGCCGGGCTGAGCTGCCCGGCTTTGTTCGTTTTGTGCTGTGGCTTAGAGGCCTGAGAGAGCGATGTATTTGATTTCGAGGAAGCCCTCGATGCCGTATTTCGAGCCCTCGCGGCCCAGCCCCGATTGCTTGATGCCCCCAAACGGCGCCATCTCGTTGGCCAAGGCCGGCGTGTTCACGCCCACCATCCCGCTCTCCAACGCCTCCGCCACCCGAAACACCCGCGCCATGTCACGGGCATAAAAATACGACGCCAGCCCGAACTCCGTGTCGTTGGCCATCCCGATCACATCCGCCTCGTCCTTGAATGGGATGATCGGCGCCAGCGGCGCGAACGTCTCCTCCTTCGTCACCCTCATCGCCTGGTTCACGCCCGTCATCACGGTGGGCTCGAAGAACGTGCCGCCCAGATCCGAGCGCTTACCGCCCACCAGCACCCGCCCGCCCTTGGCCAGCGCGTCCTGCACATGCTCCTCCATCTTCGCCACCGCGCGCTCGTCGATCAGCGGGCCCATGGAAACGCCCTCCTCCGTGCCCCGGCCGAGCTTGAGGCTCCTCGCCTTCGCGGCGAGCTTCTCGGCAAAGGCTTGAGCCACGCTCTCCTGCACATAGATCCGGTTGGCGCACACGCAGGTCTGGCCCGCATTGCGGAACTTCGAGGCCATCGCGCCTTCCACCGCCGCATCAAGATCGGCATCGTCGAACACGATGAACGGCGCATTGCCGCCCAGCTCCAGCGACAGCCGCTTGATCCCGTCTGCCGCCTCGCGCATCAGCCAGCGGCCCACGTTGGTCGAGCCGGTAAACGTGATCTTGGCCACCTGCGGGTTGCGGCAGAACTCCTCCCCGATGGGCTTGGCCTCGCTCGTGGTGATGACCGAGAAGGCGCCCTTGGGGATGCCCGCCCGCTCGGCCAGCACCGCCAGCGCCAGCGCCGAGAGCGGGGTCTGGGCTGCTGGCTTGAGCACCATGGTGCAGCCGGCCGCCAGCGCCGGGCCCACTTTCCGGGTGATCATGCCATTGGGAAAGTTCCAGGGGGTGATGGCCGCGCACACGCCCACCGGCTGCTTGAGCACCAGGATGCGCTGGCTTGGATTGGCGCCGG
>NZ_JAKUCN010000003.1 GCF_022808595.1 Microvirga solisilvae | reverse complement strand
GGATGACGCTGCGCTCCTTGGCGGTGCGCTGGGCCCATTGCTTCTGGACCGCGTGGGCCTTGGCGATGGCTTGGCTTGCAGCCTCGGGGCCGAGATCGGGCACATGGGTGATGAGCGCGCCGTCGAAGGGATCGGTGACGGGAAGGGTTTTGGCGCCATCGACCCATTCACCTGCCACATACGCACGCGAAACAAGCAAAGATGGGTCCTTCAGAGCAGGAACACGGGCAGCGGTCTTCGTATGGGCAGTCATATGAAGACTCCTTTCTTCTACGTCAGCTTCCCCTTTCAAAGAACCTCTCGGCAGGAGCTGAGAGGGCACTTACGAGGGAAATGGATAATTCGCTTGAGCAAGACCTTAAGCAGCGAGCGCCTGTTCCAGGATGCTCAGGCCATCATCGATCACAGCATCTTCTGCCGTCAGCGGCACGAGGATACGGATCGTGTTGGCGTTGGTGCCGCATGACAGAAGGATCAGGCCGTTCTCATAGGCTCGCTGGACAACCTGTTTGGTTGCCACAGGATCAGGTTCGCGGCTGGCGCGATCCTTGACGATGTCGAACGCCACCATCGCGCCTGGGCCACGGATATCGGCGATGGACAAAAGATCGTTGCGGCCTTGAACCCCTTCAAGCCAGGAGCGCAGGCGCTGGCCGATAGCGTCAGCCCGGTCGAGCAGTTTCTCTTCCTCGAAGACATCCAGAACCGCCAGAGCCGCAGCACAGGCCAGCGGATTGCCCGCATAGGTTCCACCGAGCCCACCGGGATCGGCTGCATCCATGATCGGGGCTTTTCCAATCACTCCCGAGAGCGGGAAGCCGCCGGCGAGGCTTTTGGCGACACAGATCAAATCGGGAGACACGTCGTAGTGCTCCATGGCGAACATCTTGCCGGTGCGGCCGAAGCCCGTCTGCACTTCATCGGCGATAAGGACGATACCGTGCTCGTCGCAGACCCGGCGCAGACCATGCATGAGCCTTGCCGGAACTTGATGGAACCCGCCCTCGCCCTGGATAGGCTCGACAATGATGGCCGCAATCCGGGACGGATCGGCATCCGCCTTGAAGATGAAATCCAGGTACTTCAGGGCGTCTTCGGTGGTCACGCCATTATGTGGCGTCGGGAATGGAACGTGCCAGATCTCGGGAAGGGCCGGTCCTAATCCCTTCTTATACGGCACGACCTTACCCGTGAGAGCCGAGGCCAGAACCGTGCGGCCATGGAAGCCGCCCGTAAAAGCGATCACGCCCGAGCGCCCGGTGGCGGCGCGAGCGATCTTCACTGCGTTCTCGGTCGCTTCGGCGCCTGTGGTGAAGAGCGCGGACTTGAGCGGCCCAGGAATAGGAGCCAAAGCGTTCAAACGCTCGGCAAGGGCAATATAAGGCTCGTACATCACCACCTGGAAGCAGGTATGCGTAAAGCGCGTCATCTGCTCCTGAACGGCCGCGATGACCTTGGGGTGGCAATGACCGGTATTGAGCACCGCGATGCCTCCGGCGAAATCGACATAGCGCCTGCCTTCAACGTCCCAAAGTTCGGCATTGCGTGCGCGGGAGGCAGAGAGAGGCGTCGCGTGACCGACCCCTCGCACGACAGCGGCGTTGCGGCGGGATAGAAGAGCGGAGTTCGTAGCCATGGCCCTATCACCTGTGTTGATGCAACGCAGGCTAAGCTGGCCTAACCAGGCTCAACAATCAGCTATTTGTCCTCATTGTTGCATCAGATGCATCAATTGCATGCTCGTCCAGCAGCTCTGTCAGCCAATTGCGCAACGTCAAAATAGAGGGATCGCGCCAATGCCCGGCTGGAGCAATCAAGTAGTACCCGCCGAGCCTTACATCGGATGGGACGATCTCGACGAGCCGTCCTGTCTTTAGATCCTCTTCCACAAGGAACCGGTTCGCGAGGGCAATCCCCTGCCCCAGGCACGCAGCTTCCACAGCCAAATGCGCATGCCAAAGGCGAGACCCCCGAAGAGGTGGGACCGCTGTAACGCCCGCCCTAGCAAACCACCTCTCCCATTGATGCGTCGATTCCTCATGAATCAACGGGAGGCCCAGCAGATCAGAGGGCTTCGAGAGCCCTGGATAACGAGCCCGAAACGAAGGGCTGGCCACCGGAAAGACTTGTGGCTGCGCCAGCAATGTCGCCTGGAGGTTATGGGCGGTTTGGAGCTCAGCGAGATACACAATCTCCACATCGGCCTCCCCGCGCCCGAAGTCCGGGCGCGACAGAGTCGGCTGCAGCGTGATCTCAAGGGTTTTCAGGCGCTCCTGAAGTTCCGACAGCCGAGGCAAAAGACGTCGGTTGGCGATCCCGGGAATGCACCAGATGTTCAGGCTTTCCCGCTGCTGAGGACGAATATCCTTGACTGCTTGGCGAAGAATCCCGAATGCTTGCGAGATCTGAGCGTGGAATGCCTGACCGGTCGGAGTGAGGGACAGCCCCCGTCCGCTCGGCTCCACCAGATCGATTCCTAAGTCGAGTTGCAGGTTGTGCAAGTGACGGGACACGACCGTCGGGCTGATGGAAAGCTCTTCACCCGCAGCCCGGACGCTCTGGGTCCGCCCTACGGCTTCAAAGGCTTTGAGAGCGCTGAGCGATGGAAGCCGCTTCATCATGACCGATCTTGTGCCGAGTACTGACGCATCGCAGCCTAGACAACCGGCTTTCGCAGACAAAGTCCACTAGCCGATCGTTTCAGGATATCAACGTGTATGCCCAAAGCGGACCTTGGTCCCACCGCCAGGCAATCTCGGCGGTGAATGGCCCATCCAGACCCGCCTGCGTGGACAGGAATTCCTCACTACGGGTCACACTGCCGCTCAAGCTTGAAAAACCTTCAATACCCTTCAGCACAGAGACTGGCTGCAGCATTGGTCGCAATCGAGCCAACCCCGCACAGCGGGAACTTGGGCTTGTCAACCGGGCCGTGTGACGGCAATCTCAACTCAACAAGACGTTCAGCGGGTGGTTGCCGGACTATTTTCTCGTCGGGCAATAGACAAGGGAAAAGACCATGATCATGGACGATAGGACTGCCGATGCCGGCAAGGCAAACGGGGATGCTTTGCTCGAACAGCGAGCGAATTTTCTCAGCCGCCGATCGTTTCTGGCCGGCTCGGCCGCCAGTATAGGCGCACTGGGGCTCGCGGGCTGCGTATCCGACGGCATGAGCGCCGCCGAGGCATCGAGGGTCTATGGTCCGGTGCCCAATGAGAAGTTCCCGATCCCGGCGATCGATGTCAGCAAGGTCGATCCGAAATATTATCGCCGGACCGTTCGCTACGAGACCAAAGAGGCGCCCGGTACGATCATCGTCGATCCCGGCAATTACTATGTCTACCGCATCGAGGAAGACGGAAATGCCACCCGCTACGGCGCCAATGTGGGCCGCGACGGGTTCCGGTGGAGCGGAGAGGCCTATGTCGGGCGCAAGGGCGAATGGGCGACTTGGACCCCACCGAGGGAAATGATCAAGCGTCAGCCCGAGGCGGCCAAATGGGCCGGCGGCATGCCGGGTGGCCTCGACAATCCGCTCGGCGCCCGTACGCTTTATCTCTATCGGAACGGCGCCTACACGCTCTACACGATCTATGCCAGCCTCGATGCGGAATCGATCGGCAACGGCATCACAAGCGGCTGCGTCGGCCTCCTTACTCAGGACATGATGCACCTGTACGACCGTACGCCCGTCAAGACGAAGGTGATCGTCCTGCCGGCGTAGCAGCGCCCCTGCAGGGCTGATCCTGGAGTCTGAGCCATTATGTGGATGCGTCTTCATGCCTTGAGCATGAAGGCGCACTCGCATTGTCCGACCGCTCCAGCATTCACATGCTACGAGCGCTGCTGTTTCTTCTTGGGCCAGGGTGCATTCGCCTCCCAATCGCCAGCCATGATGCAGCCATAGGGCAACACCTCGTCGACGATGTCGGCCAGCTCGTAACGCTCGATCTGACGACGCACCGCTGCGGCGTTCTTATAGGCGCTCGGCAACTCCGAAATATCGGTGACGCCTGAGAAGAAGCGCGCATCGATGCCTTTCGTCTCCTCAGCGAAGATATCAGCATCGCTGCGACCCGCCTGCATTCGCCGGTGCTGACTGCGCGAGAAGTTGCGCCCCGCACCATGCGGTGAGAAGCCAAGACCATGCGGCGCGTTCTTGCCGCGTGCGATCAGGATCGGCTCCGCCATGTTGAGCGGGATCAACGTCAGATCCGTCGCATCGTCGGCCCAGTTGTCGAAGGCAGGCGTTGCGCCCTTGCCGTGATAGAACAGGCCATCCGAGCGCCGGAAGACGAAGTTGTGCTCGTTCCAGAAGCGATCCGCGACCTTCGCGGACAGGCGCTCCGCCGCCAGATCATGGATCAGCATGTGGTTGGCCTTCGTCCAGGCGCGGATGGTCTGCAGCGCTTCCCAATAATCCTCGCCTTCCTTTGTGTCGGCAGGGATCCAGGCATTCTGCGGCAGCGTCTCGGGAGAGAGCTGCTTACGATAGCCTTCGGCGACCTTCATGCCCTTCGCATACAGACGCGCTCCCGGACCGCGCGAGCCGTGATGCGTCACCAGCGCCGTTTCTCCCGTCGACTTGATCGTGCCGACATAGGCGAAATGGTTGCCATCTCCCTGAGTACCGAAATGCTCGATCGCAGCGCTCATCACGTCGCGCAGAAACGGGTTGGCGTCGATGCGTTCGGCAACGTGCTGCGGCGGACGGATCTGCTGTCCGCGCTGCCGTCCGCCCGGGCCGAAATGCGTCACCGCCTGCACGGCATCGAGCAACGCGGCCGGTGCCACGCCCGGGAAGACGGAGATCGCCATGGAGCAGCAGATGTCGGCGGAGTGCATGCCAGGATGGATTCCTTCAGACACGGCGACACCGCCCACGGGGATCGTCCCAACGGGACCAGCAGGGCAGGCATCAGGCATGACAGAACCTGCACGGACGACCGGCGTGCGCATCAGCTCGCGCATCGTGCGTGTGACGGCTTCGACATTGGCGGCCTCATGGGCGTTCTCCGCCTCGATATTGAGATGAAGCGGCATCGAATCCGGTGCGTGCAGCGCGCGCGCCGGAGGCGGCTCAAAGCCGCGCGCGGTCGCCAGCGCCTCCTCAAAGGAGCCCCCGCCTTCCAGCACGGCGTTAGCAGCACTCAGCGCCTTGCTGAACCACTTTCCCTGCGCCATTCCGGCGTCAATCAAATCCTGTCCACTCAAAACCAAAACTTCACCCATCTTCCTGTTTCCCGAATTGCTGTTCATTGACCGATCGACGGCAAGGAACAGCGAGACTTTTTTATTCCGCCACTTCGCGATCAGCGAAGGAAGAACACGAACCTTCACGCCTGTCAGACACCTGCAGATGCGGGCTGCGTCTGCCCTTAATCCCACCTGCATCCGTTTCCCGGCAGAAAGGAATGACAAGATTGATGCCAGACTGTCGGCCGCCCAAGGGTAGCCGAGCGGATTCGAACCGCCATGGACCAATGTAGTCCGACAAGCATTCATTCCCTTCCCGACAACGGGCGGCGAGATTGTTGCGAGACTTTGACTGAGCTACTTCCTGCTGTTGCCGGAAGGGATGGATTGAACACCCGACCTCCTGCCCCTTGCGAGGCAGGCGCTCTCACCTGTAGTCCCACATGCATCCGCCCGCCGACCTGGCGACCAGAAACGGCAAGACATTTTTTACCTGCGCTACTCCGCTCTTGAGAGCAGAGGGGTGATTTGAACACCCGACCTCCCGCCTGATGGCGGGCGCGCTACCTGTAGTCTTGCCTGCATTCGCCATTTGCAATGCCGCGGCGACAAGAATGGACGAAACCCGGAATGCCCCGATCGTGCCAGAGAGCGCCTGCAAGGCGAGGAGTCGAACCTCGCGAACATTCCTATGGTACGTGCTGTAGTTCCGTCCGGCATTCGCCGCGTCTTTTCCTTTCCTTCCTTACCTCGTTTCATTCCGGCAATGGCCATGACGACAAGAGTGATGAAACATCGCCTGCCTTACGACAGGCACCTGCTCTACCGCTGAGCTACGGGCCCGCAGATGGTGGACCCGGCGGGATTCGAACCCGCGACCTGGAGGGTAACAGCCTGTAGTTCCATCGGCATTCGTCATGCCTTATCCGAGTTTCTTCTCTCATGGCCCCGGCGGCATTTCCGCCGGGACCCTTGTCAAAGTTTTACCGCCTCGATCGTGCGCACCCAGTGATCCGGGTCGCCTTTGGAGGACAGCATGGTTCCGATCACGTCGAAGACACGATCGGAAAAACCGCCGACATTCAGCACGTCAGCACTGGGCTTGGCCTGCGCCGTCGTGTAGGGCTGAATGTCGATGCAGACGAGCTTCGCCCCAGGGTTCATCGCCTTGAGCTTCTGCCATTGCTGCATCGTCGCCGTGCCCTGATGCGCATGACCAATTGCATCCACCCAGGACTGGTTGTCCGATACGAACACCACGAGATCGACCTTGGCGCGTTCGCTCACCAGGCGGGCCAGCGGCGCGGAGCAATTCGTTCCGCCTCCGCCAATCGCGGCAAGCTTCTGCGCATTGGTCATCACTGTATCGCGCGCATTGAGGCGGATATCGACCACGTCGTTCTCGAACGGCAGCACCCGAGCGGTAGGATTGCGTCGCAGCAGCGCAGCCGCCACCAGGGCAGCCACATCGATGCAGCGCACCACCGAGGTGGAGCCCTTGCGGTAGCCGGTCGCGGGCGAGCTCATCGAGCCCGACACGTCCGGGCATACGACAACGCGGCCCTCGATGCTCGGCACGTTGGCAAGCGCGATTTCCATCGCATCCTGCAAAGCGTCTCTGACTACCTCGGGAACTCCCGCATCGACGGTGCTGAAGGCCACCATCAACTGGTACGGAAACACGCGCGAGCGCCGCACTTCCTCGGGATCGCGCAGCCGCGTCGCCAGCCTCTCGGCAAAGCCCTCGACCTCGAACACGCCGTTGCGCGCGAAGGTGTTGAGGTTCTGCCGCAGCATCTGCCAACCGGCCTTCTCCGCGATCTGAACCCAATGCGCCTGAGTGAGCGGCAGCGAGGTCAGCATCTGGAACGGCACATCCGGCACCGGCAGCGTCTGATCGCGCTTGAACGCTTCGAAGGCCTTCACCATGTCGGGCAGCGCCAGTACATCATGTGGCTTGCCGATGAGATAGCCGTAAAGAGCTGCCCGCGAGGCCGATTTCGGCTTGGGATGCACCATCTTCACGACATCGGCCAGCGACGGATCGTTGCCGACAGTAGCCCGCAGAATTTCTACATCCGACGCCTGCTCGAGCCATTCGAGCACGAGCCGCTTCGGGCGCGTTCCCAGCGACTTACGACCAGTCGCGCCGGAGCGCATGACCTGGACGAAGTTGCGCAGCATCTTGCCGTTCTTCACGATGCGTCGAAAGGCGAGATCGAAATCATGGCCCTGCATCATCGAAAGCACAGCCAGCAGCAGTGCCGGCATGTCCTTCATGTAACCGGTTTCATAGGCATGCACGGCGGTCTTGGCGAGGAACTCCGGCTCGACCTGCCAGGCAAGCTTCAAAACCTGATCCAGCTGCTCCCGCGTATCCGCATAGAAGGTCGCGTTGAACGTTCCCGTCGATGCCAGCTGTGCCAGAGCCTGATGGGGCGTGAGGCTGTAAGCCTGGGCGCCCTCATGGTTCACGGCGTCAGCACGCGGGAGCAGCTTTCCCTTGATCGTCGCAAACACGGATTTGTTTGCCATGGTTCTCTTCCTTCTGTTCACGCCGCCTTCTGAGCAAGTTCCGTGCCAAGCTGAGCAGGAGAAGAAAAAATTGACGAAAGAAAAAGCTAAGCTGCCGTTTTTATTAATAAAAATATCTCCCACTAGCTTCGTCTCTTGGCGACGCCGTTGAAGACTTTCCTAGAAACTGATATCGAAGGATATAGCGTTTATAAAAATGGATAATCTGGAATGCGCAGACGCGTCGCTATCGGCTTTCTCGGCACCACGCTGGACGCAGGCCGTCATAATCGCTGGCAGCGCTGGCGCCCCACGATCGCGCTATGCCAGCAGCCAGGCCTCTTCATCGATCGGCTCGAACTTATTCATGGGTCGGGTTCTGCCAGCCTTGCGAGGCAGGTCATAGACGATATCGCGCAGGTCTCCCCAGGAACGGAAGTGAGATCGCACGTCATTGAAATGGAAGACCCCTGGGATTTCAGCGAGGTCTATACGAGCCTGCGCGGCTTCGCCCGTTCCTATGTCTTCGATCCCGAACGCGAGGATTATCTCGTCAACATCACCACCGGCACGCATGTGGCTCAGATTTGCTGGTTCCTGCTCACCGAAGCGCATTTCATCCCCGCTCGGCTCCTGCAGCTGTCACCGCCGAAGAATCGTGAAGGCGACGACTATTCCGGCACCCATTCGATCATCGACCTCGATCTGTCGCGCTATGACGCTATCGCCACGCGTTTTGCCGCCGAGCATGAGGAGGCAACGTCCTTTCTGAAATCCGGCATCGCGACACGCAACCGCGCTTTCAACGCCATGATCGACCAGATCGAGAAGGTGGCGATCCGCTCGCGCGCACCAGTGCTGCTGACTGGTCCGACAGGCGCAGGCAAGTCGCAGCTGGCAAAACGCATCTACGAGCTGAAGAAGGCACAACATCAGGTATCGGGCGCTTTCATAGAGGTAAACTGCGCCACCTTGCGCGGAGATCAGGCGATGTCGACCCTGTTCGGCCACGTCAAAGGCGCCTTTACAGGTGCGCAGGCAGCCCGCGGCGGACTGATGAAATCCGCCGACAAAGGCATCTTGTTTCTCGATGAGATTGGCGAATTGGGGCCGGATGAGCAGGCGATGTGCCTGAGGGCCATCGAAGAGAAGCGTTTCCTTCCGGTCGGTGCTGACGAAGACGTAACCTCGGATTTCCAGCTTCTTGCCGGCACTAATCGGGATCTGTCCATTGATGTGAGCGAAGGACGGTTTCGCGAGGATTTGTTTGCCAGGCTCAACTTATGGACCTTCGAGCTGCCGGCCCTGAAAGATCGGAAAGAAGATATCGAGCCGAACCTGGCCTTTGAGCTGCGCCGCTTCTCCGAACGCGAGGGGCAGAACGTGACTTTCAACAAGGAGGCGCGCGAGCTCTATCTGAAATTCGCCATGGCGCCGGAGGCCCTCTGGCGCGCAAATTTCCGCGACTTATCCGCATCGGTGACCCGTATGGCAACGCTGGCACCGCAAGGGCGGATCAATGAAGAAACCGTGCGGGACGAGATCGGGCGCCTGACACGATTATGGTCGCCAACCAAGAGCAAATCGGCCCCGGAGGCGCTTCTGGAAAAAGTGCTCGGCACTGAGCGTAGTAAGGCCATCGACCTGTTCGACCGCGCTCAACTGGCAACAGTGATTGCTATATGCCGCGAGAGCTCATCGATGAGCGCGGCCGGACGAGAGCTTTTCGCCGTCTCGCGATTGAACAAGAGCAGCGGCAACGACGCGGATCGCCTGCGCAAATACCTGCTGCGCTTCGACCTGACCTTTGAGAGCATCAAGAGCGCATGACACATTGCAGCGCGCCCTAGGATTCCAGCCCAGCCACTTGAAATGTTCTTTTTTAAGAACAAAACCTAGCAAAAAATCATACAGCCTCCAGACAGAATGAGAGGCCAATTCCCTCCTTATTTTATGCCTAAGGCAATCTGCTCTCGGAAATCGCCGCCGAACAGCCCTACAGCATTTTGTTCGTTATGAAGAACAAAACCTATTGACATGAATAAAAACCGGGAGAATATTTTTCCCTCTTCATGTCAAAGGCTCGTTCGCAGCCGCCAACCCATTATCGGAGAACAACAACATGGCGCGGTTCGATTCTGTCGCGGGGCTCGCACGAAAGGCCGGCCTCGCCTTGTGGGCGTCATCCGCGCTCACTCTCATCCCCTCTTCCGGCTTCGCGCAAGGCACGCCGCAATCTGGCGGAACCTTGCGCGTCGTCACCTATGAACCGCTCTGCCTGGATCAGATCGAGGGAACGTCACGCAATACGCAGACGGCCCTGCAGAGCATCTACGACCGCCTGGTTTCAGAGAGCCTGGATGGCAAATTCCATCCTTGGATCGCGAACCAATGGACGATTTCCGAGGATCAGCTCACCTACACCTTCACGATCCGCGATGGCGTGAAGTTTCACGACGGCACGCCGCTGGATGCGGAAGCCGTGCGCTTCAACCTCCAGCGCTGGCTCGACGTGAAGAAGGCCGGTGGCGCCCCGATCGAGGCGATCTCCGCCAATGGCAGCACCGTCACCGTCAAACTACGCAAGGCCTATAGCCCGCTGCTTCATGATCTGAGCGAGCCTGCCCTCGGCTTCATCTCGCCCGCCTCCATCCAGAAGTACAGCAAGGAGGAGCGTTGCGCGGGCGGCCCCGCTATCACTGCAGGTTCAGGGCCGTTCAAGGTTCTCTCCCGCACCCCGGGCCGCGATCTCGTGTTTGAGCGCAACGACGATTACAATTGGGGTCCGAAGGACGCCGCGCATGAGGGCAAGGCCTATCTCGACAAGGTCGAGCTGCGGTTCCTGAAGGAAGATTCGGTGCGTGTCGGCGCCGTCGAATCGAACCAGGCCGATATCGCAACGGGTGTTCCCGCGATCTCCATCGAGGACATCAAGGCGAAGTCGCACCTGAAACTCCTGCAGACGCAGCAGCCGGGCATTCCCTGGTCGTTCTGGCTCAATCAGTCCAAGGCACCGCTCAACGACGTCAAGGTCCGTGAGGCGCTGCGCGTCGGCGTCGATTATACGGGTCTCATCGATGCCGTGTTCCTCGGCACCGCAACTCCAGCCTACACGGCTCTCACGCCTGCCGTTGCCACCGGCTATGACGCATCGCTTGAGAAATCTTGGAAGTTCGACGCCAAGAAGGCGCAGACGCTCCTCGACGAAGCCGGCTGGAAGCCCGGCGGCGACGGCATCCGCGTGAAGGACGGCAAGCGTCTCACCCTACGCGGCATTTCGGCTGCTCCGTGGACGAACCAGCAGCGCGATCTCTACGCGCAGGGCCTCAAGGCAGCCCTTGCCGCCATCGGCGTGGACTATATCCGCGACGTAGTCGATTTTGGCACGGCCGATGCACGCTTCAAGGCGAACGAATACGACATCGTCGACACGTCGCAGGCCGCAAGCGAGCCGAACCTGCTCTACGGAGCGTTCTACTCCACCGAGACCTGGGACAAGGGCAACACCAACTGGGGCTTCGTGAAGGACAACGATCTTGATCGCGCCCTTGCGGACGGCCTTGCGACGACGGATCGCGAAAAGCGGATCGCCGCCTACAAGACCGCGCAAAAGATCATCAACGATAAGGTCTATCTGATCCCGATCGCGAACCCCACGGTGCTTCTCGCAGCCAACAAGAAGGTTCAAGGCGTCACGTTCGGAACCTCGGGCCAGATCGGTTCCTATTACGACGTGTGGCTCTCGAAGTAAGGAATCGGTCTTGCACATCGCAAGAGAGCTTTTTATCCGCATTCTCGCGGGAGCAGCGGTCCTCTGGGCCGCTGCTTCTTTGGCTTTTGCCGTCCTGCAACTCTTCCCAAGCGATCCGGTGCAGGTGATCTACGGCGCGGATTCCTCCGTCACGCCGGAACTGCGCGCCGCCATCCGCGCCGATTTCGGTCTCGACCAACCGGTGCTGGTGCAATACCAGCGCTTCGTCACGCGGATCGCACAGGGCGATCTCGGCATCTCCTATCAGCAGCGCCGCACCGTGGCTTCGATCATCGGCAGCGAAATCGGTTCCACGCTGACGCTTGCCTCCCTTGCCGTTCTTGCTGCCGTCGCCATGGCGTTCCTTGCCTCTCTTCTCACGGCGGGACGTCCGGGCCTGCTGCGCCGTGCGCTGTCTTCGTTCGAACTCCTGAGCGTTTCGACGCCGGTTCTCTGGGTCGGCATTCTTCTGCTCACGTTCTTCTCGTTCCAATGGCAGCTTTTCCCGGTGGTGGCCGATGCCGGTTGGCGCTCCCTCGTCCTGCCGGTTGCGACCCTTTCCATCGCCGTCTTCGGGAGCCTGAGCCAGGTGATGCGCGAAGAGATGGACCGGGCGCTCGAGCAGCCCTTCATTCTCACCGCACGCACGCGCGGCCTTTCTGAATGGGCGATCCGCTGGAAACATGCGCTCGGTCACGCGCTCATCCCAGCCATCACGATCAGCACGGAAACCTTCGGTGGCCTTCTGGCCGGCTCCATCGTGACGGAACAGGTCTTCGGACGCCCGGGGCTTGGGCGCATCACCCTTGAAGCGATCACCAACCACGACATTCCCGTGGTGATGGGAATCGTGCTTTTCGTGGCTTTCGTTTTCGTCGCTCTCAACATTCTCGCCGACCTGCTCTACAGGCTGGTCGACCCACGCTTGCGTGTCTCATCCCGATGAATCCTTCCTCCTCAGAACTCATCGATCCCGCTGCGAAGTCACCGGCACGGCCCTTATCGGCTTGGCGACGCATTCCCATCGGTGTCGTGTTGGCAACTTTTGTCGTCGCCTTCCTCGTCCTGTGCGCGCTGTTTCCCACGCTCATCGCGCCGAAGGATCCCTACCAGCTGAGCCTGCTGCATTCGCTGCGTGCGCCATCCCCGGAGTTTCCGTTCGGCACGGATCAGCTCGGACGCGACATCTTTTCTCGCGTCGTGCATGGCGCGAGCTATTCACTCTCCATCGGCATTGGCGCCACACTCATTGCTGTCACGGTGGGTCTTTTGGTCGGCCTGATCGCCGGTAGCGCGGGCGGTGCGGTTGACCTGGCCTTCATGCGCATCATCGACGTCCTGCTCGCTTTTCCCGCCCTGTTCATGTCCATGGCGGTGGTTGCGCTTATCGGCAAAGGCAGCATGAACGTGCTTCTCGCCATCGCCATCGCGGAAATCCCACGCTATGCGCGCATCGTGCGCTCGCAGGTGCTCGTGGTGCGCCAATCCGGCTACGTGGAAGCTGCCCTCATCCTGGGCCAACGACGTTCGGTGACGCTGATAAAGCATGTGCTGCCCAACACCATCGGCCCGTTGATCGTGCTGTCGACGCTCGGCATCGGCAGCGCCATCCTGTCTTCGGCGGCGCTCAGCTATCTCGGTCTCGGACCGAAGCCTCCGACACCGGAATGGGGCCTGATGCTGGCCGAAGGGCAAGGCTATCTGCGCAAGGCTTGGTGGATCGGCGTGTTTCCTGGAATCTTCGCAACCCTTACCGTCGTTTCCACCACCATTCTCGGCCGTTATCTCAAGGCGCTTTCGGATGGCAGGGCCTGAACCATGAGCCTTCTGACAGTCGAAGACCTGAAAGTTTCATTCCCCGGCACGGATGCCGTTCGGGGCCTGAGCTTCTCCGTCGATGCCGGTCAATGCGTCGCCATCGTCGGTGAATCCGGTTCCGGCAAATCGGTGACGGCACGCGCCTTGGTCGGCCTTGCAGGCGACAATGCAGCCGTCACAGCAAAATCCTTGCGTCTTGGAGAGAAGGATCTGCTCCGTCTCTCGCCGTCGCAATGGCGCTCTGTGAGAGGCCGTGATGTCGGGTTCGTGCTGCAGGACGCGCTGGTTTCTCTCGATCCGCTCAAAACCATCGGCTCTGAAATTGCGGAAGCCCTGACGCAGCATGTCAGCTTGCCCCACGTGCAGGTGCGCCAGAAGGTTATCGATCTCCTGTCATCGGTCGGTATTCCCGACCCGCAAGAGCGTATCGGGCAATTCGCGCATCAGCTCTCCGGTGGCCTGCGCCAGCGCGCCCTGATCGCATCGGCCATTGCCGCGAGCCCTGCCCTCCTCATTGCCGATGAACCGACGACGGCGCTCGATGTCATCGTGCAGGCGCAGGTTCTCGACCTGCTACGCGACATGAAAGCAAAAGGCACAGGCCTTATCCTCATTTCGCATGATCTCGCCGTCGTCGCTTCGCTTGCCGACCACATCATCGTTCTGAAGGATGGGGTGGTGGTAGAAACGGGAACGCCCGAGCGCATCTTCACCGATCCTCAAGCGGATTATACACGCGCCCTGCTCGCCGCGATTCCGTCTGCCTCCACTCGCGGTAAGAAGCTGGCGCTCGACACATCTTCTCAAGCTCTATCTGAACCGTCGCCCCGTGCCGACAAGCCGGCACTCGAAGCAACGTCCCTGATCAAGAGGCTCGGCAAGCGCCTCGTCGTCGACCGGGTGAGCATTGAGCTTCGCACAGGAGAGACTCTCGGCCTTGTCGGAGCATCCGGCAGCGGCAAGACAACACTTGCTCGACTTCTCCTGGCGCTTCAATCGCCGGATGAAGGCGAGGTTCTGCTCAAAGGCGCGCTTTGGTCTCGCCTGACGGAAAGCGAGAGAAGACGCCTACGTCCGCGCATCCAACTCGTTTCACAGGATCCGCTCGGTTCGTTCGATCCACGTTACCGCGTGATCGACATCATCGCCGAGGCGCTCGAGCTTGCGGGGCTGCCGAAGAACGCCTGGAACGCGCGCGCCACCGAACTCATGGCGTGGGTGGGATTGAGCGATCAACATCTCCCCCGCCGGCCGCGTCAATTGTCGGGCGGCCAGCGCCAGCGCGTGGCCATTGCCCGCGCCCTGGCCATGGAACCTGAGATTCTGATCTGCGACGAGCCCGTTTCCGCCCTCGATGTCTCGACGCAGGCGCAGGTTCTCGACCTGCTGGACGATTTGAAGAAGAAACTCGGTCTGACAATATTGTTCATCTCGCACGACCTCGGGGTGATTCACCATGTCAGCGACCGCGTGCTGGTGATGCATGCGGGCCGCATTGTCGAAGAAGGCCCCGTCGAAGAGGTCTTTGCGAATCCGCGCGATGCCTATACGCGAGACTTGTTCGCCGCGATCCCGCGCATTCCCGAAGCCAGCGCGTTTCGGCAGCACAATCTTTCTCGGAGCAATCATGTCGGCTCAGACATACGACCCATCAGCGCTTGAAATCTGGCACGAGAAGCGCCTCACCACCCTCACGAAGCCGGATGGATGGCTCAGCGTCGTCGGGCTGTCGTGGCTGGAGCGCGGAACCTGGCATTTCGGCTCGTCATCCGACAGCGATATCGTCATTGCCAACATTCCATCATCGGCCGGAACAGTCACCTTGAACGAGAGTGGCTCCGTCACCGTTAGATTCGAGCCTGACACGAAGGGCACGATCGACGGCAAGGCTTGTCAGGAGGCCACACTCTCCGCTGATCCGGCAGCCCCGACCCTGGCTGCGATCGGAGATGTCTCTTTCTATGTCATCGAGCGCAACGGCCGCAAAGCGCTGCGCATCGTGGACAGCGGCAGCCGCAACAGACAAGACTTCATGGACATTCCCCGTTTCTCAGCCGATCCTTCCTGGCGGATCGTCGCCGATTGGGTCGCGCTCGAGACCCCACAACCTTTCGAGGTAGACAGCATCATCGGCACGGCGAATACGGTTCTTGTCACGCACAAGGCGGTTTTCAATCGCGACGGACGCAAAATTGAACTCTGGCCGACGCACGGAACCGAGACGGCTCCCATGTTCGTTCTGCGGGATGCCACATCCGGCCATGAGACATACGGCGCAAGCCGCTTCCTAACCGGCGAGATCGATGGAAGCCAGATCGTTCTGGACTTCAACAAGGCCATCAACCCGCCCTGCGCGTTCACCGATTTTGCGACCTGCCCCCTACCCCCAGCCGAGAACAGACTTCCTTTCCGCATCGAAGCAGGGGAAAAGCTCCCGCGCTTTCGCGGGTAAGGAATGAGGCTGCGACGTCTTCGGGTTTTGCTTCTTCCCATCAGAGGAAGATTTGCTCCAAGGCGTCGTATGCCAACGAACGGCATGGGCCTGACCAGCGGCGAAGTAGGTTATGCCGGTGATCAGGCTGCTATGCCATGTCCGTTGAAGTTGTCTTAAGCTGCTGGCAACACGCCGATCAGAAATCGCGCTGGACGCGGAGGCGGCCTTCCCATGTTGATTCCAGTCCGGTTGCCCGGAAAGTGCCCGTAGGGTCGCCGGAAGCCGTCGTGATGGGCGTGGCTACACGTTCACGCGGATCAACTCCGATATAGAGCGCTTCGACGCCGATGAGGAAATCCTTGACCGGTGTCCAGATCACGCTGGCACCGACTCGATACTCATCGAAATCAACCAGGCCTGTGGTCGTGCCGGCTGTGCCCGCGGCAACTGTCGCCGGGGTTGCCGGTATCGTGTACTGAGCGATGCCGGGCGCATCAAAGCGCATCCAGGAACCGAAGATGTTTGTCTGGACCGTCGGCGTCCAATTGTGATTGAGACCACCGGCGATAGCATAGGCCTTGTTCGTCTTGAAATCACCCGTGAAGGGATCGACGAAGGCATCGGTGAACGGCAGTGCAAGAGTGCCTGCGCTGATGAAACCGTTGCTGATCGCGCCCGCCTGGCCGGCATTGAGATAGCCGATCGCGCCATCCGTGTAGGTTGCCGAGATCCACACGGTATCGCCCTCGCCGAGGGCCGGCACATTCGCATAGCCGTGTGCGGCGATCGCAAAGCCGTAATCCGTATCTGCGAAGGCAGGATTGGGCAGGTTGGTGATGGGATTGAGCACAGGAACCGTCACGCCGCCAACGGTGGTAAAGCCCGCCGATACGTCGCGAATCTGGTGCAGGGCACCAGAGAGCTGAACACCGCCCCAGGTGCCCGTGTAGCGAATGTTGGCAACGACATCCGGCATCCGCTCGCCGCCATAAGTAAAGGGGATCGGCGCGAAAACAGGAGACGGGCTGCCTGCTCCGAAGAAGGGGAAGTCGAGCTCGTTATTGACCCTGCGCTCGGTTCCATCCTCAAGCGCCAGGGTCGCCGAGAAACCGTTGCCGAAGGAGAACGTGTAGGCGAACAGGTTCACCTCTGCGACCGACGGATCATCGAAACGCAGATCTCCGAAATTCGGGGCTGGAAGGTTCGGATCCGTGAAGAACGAAACTGCGCGACCCGCCGTCAGGCCGCCAAACTGAACGTAGGCCTGATTGATGTTGGCAGTCGTGGAGCTGAAGCCGTAGGCACCGGTATTCCGGGTCATTTCCATGCGGATATAGGTGCGCAGCAACCCGTAAGCCGTGGCCGTGCGCGCATCGATATTCACCCGACCGCGGCCGCGGAAGCCGATACTGGTGTCGGCTCGGTTTGTCGGTTCGACATAGAGAGCTTCAGCGCGGACCCGGCCGCCGATCCGGAGGCAGGTTTCAGTACCGGGGATGTAAAAAAACCCATTTCCATAAGTGGAGCATACGCGGACATATTCGACCGGGGCTGCACTCTTTGCGGGGAGGTCGGCGGCCTGGGCGCTAGTACAAATAAACGCTACGCAGCCAAGTAACAGCGTCCGGACAAGCATCATCGCAAGTGCTCCGAGATAGGTACACAGTCACGCTTTTGTGAAATTTGTGCAGATAAATGAGTAGACGTCAAGCAAACTCCGTGAACCGGATGCCTGACATCTTGCAGGTTCCTTCCCGATGTTGCCGAGAGGCACCATCAGAGGACTTGGCTCAACCCAGCAGCACCTGGACGGCGATGATCTTGACGATGGTCATGCTCGGGAAGCAGATCGCATAGCCGATATCCGTCCGCTCGGTAGGGGCAAGCCGCCCAGCAGCAACGACGATGGCGGGGTTGCCCGTCGAGCCGGCACAGACACCCAGCAGATCATCGAACGGGATACGCAGAAAATAGCCCGCCACCAGCACGATCAGGACGAGCGTGAAGAGAACTGCGGCTCCTGCGAGGAGAATCTGGATTCCGTTGGTGGCGACGCTTTGAACGAATGGGCTGCCCGCCCCAATAGCGACGGTGCCGATGAACACCGAAAGTCCAAGATTCCGCAGGACCAAGTTGGCGACAACAGGGATTTTCCAGCCCAGCGGACCCGTGCGGCCGAGCCAGCCGAGAATGAGGGCCATGACCAGCGGCCCGCCAGCGACACCAAGGCTGAAGGTGCCCCCTCCCGGCAATGGGACGGGAATCATGCCGAGCAGAAGGCCAAGCGCGATGCCGACGCCTATCGACACGAATGATAATTCGGCATTGCCTTTGACGCTGTCACCAAAATGACGCTGAACCTCGGCTTTCCGGTCAGTCGGCACGGCGGCAACGAGCATGTCGCCGAATTCGATCGTCAGATCAGGTGATGCGATGATGTCGACATCACCCCGGCGGATATGGGAGATGATGATAGGAAATTCGGGAAGCGGGATTTCCCGCACATTCCTGCCGATGAAAGCCGCCTTGGAAATATAGACCCGCGCGACGTCGAAATTGGCGCGATCCCGACTGATGCGCCCTGGATCCTCATGCCCCATCGTTGCTTTTGCCTGCTCGATGCTCGTGGGCGAACCGACCAGAAGCAATCCGTCACCTTCATGAAGTACTGTCTCGGCGCGAGCCGGGGCGTTCATGTGCTGCTGGCGGACTGCGACGATCTTGATGTCGGATGGGAGAACCGCAGAAATATCTTCGACCGTTCTGTCTTCGCAATTCGACTCAAGAGTCAGCTCCGCGATCCGGACGTTCTGCGAAGGTGCCTTGAAGGTTGGCTTCAGCCATGCGGCCATGATGGTCATCAAGACAATCGGCCCGATGACTCCGAAAGGATAGGAGACCGAATAACCGACAACGGGGTCCTGATTGCCTGCTACTGTCAGCGCAGCCTGTAGAGTCGGCGTGCTGGTACCCGATCCTGCGAACAATCCAGCTGCCGTTGCCATTGATATTCCCAGCGGGGCCGCGAGTGAAACAGCCACGAGAAGCGAAGCGACCACGGCAACAGTCGCGAGGGCTATATACTTGATGCCGGGGCCCCTCAAACTCGCGAAGAATTGCGGTCCATATTGAATACCGACTCCATACACGAACATCACAAGCCCGATCGTTCCGACCATTCCGGGAGGCGCAGCTTTAGGCGCAAACGCTCCGATGATGAGGCCTGTGAACAGCACCGCGCCCGCGCCGAACGAAACTCCGGCGAACGAGATCTGTCCGATGGCATAGCCGGTTGCAATGGCAAGAAACAATGCCAGCAAGGGTGAAGCCTCAAGCAGTGTACGCACGATATCGAGCATTGATCATCCTCATCTTACGCGACAGCCTGCCTCACGAAACTGGCCTATCACCCGCGCCACCAATTCCGGTGACGGCGATGGAGTATCGGAAAGCTGGTAATCGAGGCCTATCGCCTTCCATTTGAAGGCGCCCATTTGATGGAACGGAAGAACCTCCACCCATTCCACATTGCGCATCGGCGCGACGAAGCGGGCAATACCTTCGACATTATCAGGGGCGTCTGTCAGGCCTGGCACCAACACGAAACGCACCCAGACCGGCTTGCTAAGTGCTGCAAGCCGTTCGGCAAACTGAATCGTCGGGCGTATGTCCTGACCAACGGCCCGGCGATAGGTTTCCGGGTCCCAGGATTTTATATCGAGCAACACGAGATCGACCTGGCTCAGATATTCGTCATCGGCGCGTGCGCCGAGAAAGCCCGACGTATCCAGTGCAGTATGAAGACCCATTCCCTTGGCGGCGGCAAACAGCCGCTTGGTGAAGTGAGTCTGCACCAAGGGCTCTCCGCCCGAGATCGTCAATCCGCCGTCCATGGCACGCAGCGGTGCGGCATAAGCCTGAAGCGCGGTCTTGGCACGTTCGAACGAGACGCGCGTGCCATCCTTGAGATGCCACGTGTCCGGGTTGTGGCAATACAGGCAGCGCAGCAGGCAACCACTCATGAAGACCGTCACGCGAACGCCAGGTCCGTCCACGGTAGAGCCTGTCTCATAAGAGTGTATCCAGCCGAAATCGCCGCGAGGATCATTGAACTCGGCGGTTTCCGGCGCGTCCGGAGATCGTGCCTGCTGAAGATCGTATCGACTATGTGCCCAAGGCTCGTCAGCCATGACCTCAGCCATCTCCATGGAAAGTCCGGCTGATGACGTCCATCTGCTGTTCGCGGGTGAGGCGCACAAAGTTGACGGCATAGCCCGACACGCGGATCGTGAGTTGTGGGTACTTGTCAGGATGCTCCATGGCGTCGAGCAGAGTGTCACGGTTGAGGACATTGAGGTTCATGTGGAACCCGCCCTGGCCGCAATAGGTATCCAGCACCTTCACCGCCTGCTTGATCTTCTCACCTTGGTCGAGGCGATTGAGGCTCGGCGTCACCGACACGGTATAGCTGATGCCGTCCTGCGCATCCGCATAAGGCAACTTCGCGACCGACAGGCAGGAGGCAAGCCACCCATGGCTGTCACGGCCATGCATCGGGTTGGCGCCGGGGGCGAACGGCTCCCCGGCCTTGCGCCCGTCCGGCGTGTTGCCCGTGTGCTTGCCATAGACGACATTGCTCGTGATGGTCAGCACCGATTGGGTGTGAACGGCATTCCGGTAAGTCTGATGCTTGCGGATCTTCCTCATGAAGGAAGAGACTAGATCGGCCGCAATGCTGTCGACCCGGTCATCGTTGTTGCCGTATTTCGGGAAGTCGCCCGTGATTTCGTACCCGGTGACAAGCCCGTCCTCGCGGCGAATGGGCTTGACCTCGGCATGCTTGATCGCGGACAGGCTGTCCGCCACCACAGACAGGCCTGCGATGCCGAAGGCCATCGTGCGCAGGATCTGCTGATCGTGCAGCGCCATCTCCAGACGCTCGTAATAGTACTTGTCGTGCATGTAGTGGATGCAGTTCATGGCGTGGACATAGGTCCGCGCGAGCCACTCCATCATGACGTCGAATTTTTCCGTGACATCGTCATAATCGAGCACCTCGCCCATCGCCGGAAGGGCGGATGGCGCGATTTGCTCGCCGCTGACTTCGTCTCGGCCCCCGTTGATGGCGTAGAGAAGGCATTTGGCGAGGTTCACCCTTGCGCCGAAGAACTGCATCTGGTTGCCGATGCGCATGGCCGAGACGCAGCAGGCAATCCCGTAATCGTCACCCCAATAGGGGCGCATCAGGTCATCGTTCTCATACTGGATGGACGATGTTTCGGCCGAAATCTTGATACAGAAACGCTTGAAAGCATCAGGCAGGTGCTTCGACCAGAGCACCGTCATGTTGGGCTCGGGTGCCGGACCAAGATTCGTCAATGTATGAAGCATCCTGAAGCTGGTTTTCGTCACCAGAGGCCGACCGTTGAGGTCCATGCCGCCGACGCACTCGGTCGCCCAATAGGGATCGCCGGAGAACAAGGCGTCGTAGTCGGGCGTGCGCAGGAAGCGGACGATACGCAGCTTCTGAACGAGCTGATCGATGAGCTCTTGCGCTCCAGCCTCATCGAGAGCGCCACTCTTCAGATCCCGCTCTATGTAGATATCAAGGAATGAGGAGATTCGGCCGATGGACATGGCCGCGCCATTGGCTTCCTTGATGGCGCCGAGATAGCCGAAATAGGTCCATTGGACCGCCTCGCGCGCGTCCGCGGCGGGCCGCTTGATGTCACAGCCATAGCCTTCTGCCATCGTCGCCAGATCGGCCAGCGCCCGCATTTGCTCCGCAAGCTCTTCTCGCTCCCGGATCACATCGTCCGTCGGCCATTTGGCGTCGAGCAAGGTCCGCTCCAGGCGCTTTGCCTCCAGCAACTTGTCGGTTCCATACAAGGCGACCCGACGATAGTCGCCGATGATCCGCCCGCGACCGTACGCGTCGGGCAGGCCCGTGATGATGTGGCTGCGTCGGCAGGCCATGATCTCGGGCGTGTAGGCGTCGAAGACCCCGTCATTATGGGTCTTGCGATATTTGGTGAAGGTCTCGTGGACGATAGGGTCCGGCTCGAACCCCGCCGCCTTCAATCCGCTTTCCACCATGCGAAGGCCGCCATAAGGCATGATCGCACGGCGGAACGGGGCATCGGTCTGCAGGCCGACAATGATTTCATTATCACGATCGATGTAGCCAGGCTTGTGAGCTGTCATCGACGATGGGGTTTTGACGTCCACGTCCAGAACGCCTTTGCGGATCTCCTCCTTGAAGTAGGGCTGGAGCTTCTCCCAGACAGCTTTCGTCCGCTCGCTGGGCGCCGCAAGAAACGCTTCATCGCCCTCGTAGGGGGTAACGCTCCGCTGAATGAAATCGCGGACGTCGACAGCGTGCTGCCAACGTCCTGGTGCGAAGCCAAGCCATTCGTTGACGGCGCCTGCAGCATGAGAGCCCGAGGTAGGGCCTGCTTGCTCGTGCTCTTGCTCCGACTTGAGGGATCCCCCAGATCTTTGAGCCGTTTTGACGTCGTCTGGCATGGTACGTCCTCCCATGATCCCTACGGTATTTCACTCGGCAGAAACTTCTATCCTCGTGCGAAGCCTACAGGCTCAGCAAAGAACCAGGTTCTGGGCGAGACCGGCCTCGCTCGTTTCCTTGTATTTCGGATTCATGTCGCGAGCGGTGTCCGCCAGCGTCTTGATGGTCGTGTCGAGATCCACACGATGCCGGCTTGCGATTTCGTTGGTGGCAATCATGGCGGCCGTCCAAGCCTTCACCGCTCCGAAGGCGCAGCGTTCGATGCAGGGAACCTGCACATAGCCCGCAACCGGATCGCAGGTCATGCCCAAATGATGCTCCAAAGCGGACTCAGCGGCATTTTCGATCACGTGCGGCGGGCTGTTCATAACCTGCGTGATCAGCGCCGCTGCCATCGCGGAGGCAACGCCAATTTCGGCTTGGCATCCACCTTCTGCCGCTGCAAGGGTCGCGTTGTGCTTGCACAGATAACCGACGGCAGCGCCGGCCAGCAGACCTTGCCGGATCTTATCCATCGGCACCGCCCGGCCGCTCTGCGTCAGAGCGTAAACGATGGCCGGCATCACTCCTGCCGATCCACCTGTCGGTGCGGTGATGACCAGATGCCCACGGGCATTCTCCTCGGAAGCGGCGAGTGCGCAGGCTGACACCATTCCGATCGCTCGGTCACTCATATAGGTGTCGTTCATCGCCCGCTCCCAGACCGTGGCAGCTTTGGAATGAAGCTTGATCGGTCCAGGCAGAACATCATCCTTGTAGGAAAGCCCGGTCTTCACGGTTGCGATCATCGCATTGGCGATCTTGTCCAGGAAGGCATTGATTTGTTCTTCGTTCTTACCGGACACGGCCATCTCGTTCGCCATGACCACATCGGCAATCGAGAGATTGTTGTTCTCCGCGTGCTGCCTCAATTCCTTCATGGTCGCATAGGGATATTTCGGAGCGCCCTTCTTCGGAGGCTCGTAGCCCTTCCACTCGATGAAGCCACCGCCTACGGAATAATATTCCTGCTCATAGAGAACGTTGTCGCCGGCCATGAGCTTGCAGGTCATCGTATTCGGGTGCGGGAAATCGCCTTTCGGCGCGTCGTAGACGATATCTGCAAGCGACAGGTTGAATGTCTTGCTGCCGAGTTTGACCGGATAGGTCTGCTGCGGCTTGGCAATCATCTCATCGAGGAACATTGGATCTACCGTTGCAGGCTCCTTGCCCACCAGACCTGCGAGCGATGCTCGCTCGGTCCCATGCCCCTTGCCGGTGGCGCTCAGGCTGCCGAACAGATGAACCTTGAGACCGGTAGCCTTGGCAAGCTGATCCGCAGGCAGCTTCGTACAACGCTGATAGAAGTCGTACGTGATGCGCATCGGCCCGATCGTGTGCGAGCTCGAGGGACCCGGACCGACCTTGTAGAACTCGTCTGCGACCGTCATGACCGGCCCCCTCGACGTCTTGACGACATCGAGATCGGGGGAAAGCGCGGAACTCATTTTCAAGCCGGCATCATCTCCCGCTGCGGCCTTCGCAGCCTTCTGCGCAGAAGCTTCTGTGGCAGCTTGCTGTGCGCGAGCTTCAGGGCTCCAGGTCGTACCAGTCATAACAGCTGCCGCGCCAATAGCAGCATGCCGGATGAGGAACGCGCGGCGATCAATACCTGTGGGGATGTCCACGGATTCTTCTGGCGTTGAGGGAAAGAGATTGTCGTCTTTGCTGGATTGAGTCATGAGCGCGTCCTCCTGATCGAAAAGCAACGACGCCATAGAGCGTAGCCTTGCTTCTGCTCTCATTACTGGCGGAAGGATTTGTCCTTCCTTTCCCTCAATCCTAAGCAGAGCAGAACGATGTGCTTGATCGAAACGGACAATCTCTTGACAGTTTGAGCTTTACCGATCCGGATGAACGGATCAGCTCGGTTCACGTCCGCTGTCAGTACCAAACGGACAATGGAGTTTACGCTCATGAAGTGAGGAGTGCTGACCTCCCAAGCAGCAAGCTGCAGTCGCTAGCTCCAGCCAGAGCAGCAAAAACGTTATTTAATTTTATTGATGTCGCCAGCTATGTCCCTCAAACAGCGGCCAAGCTACGAAGGTAGTACTACTTTTTATCATCTGCCAGGGCTGAGACGCTTCGTTTGTGTGAAGCTTGTCCATATTCTCCAAGGCAACGTCAGTATTTTTTACTGCAGCGATGACGTTGGAATATTGGACGTTTCGGGACGATTGCTTGACCGGAAAGGACAAATTGAGAGGAGATCGCGGGACAAGTCCGCAAAAAAGTCCTATATTCGTTTAACATATGTTTATGGAGCATAAGCCCCGGCTTTCGTGCTGATTGCGCCGAGTGTGAGTATGTAGCGCGGTCGCTTTCAAAATTTGACGGAAGGGCCATGGTTATGACTGACAGCATCGGACCTGCGTCCGAAATCATAAGCAACCGTCGCGAGAAGCCCATATTCTTCTCGCCGAAGGTTCTTGCAGGATCTAGCCGCACACTTCCACCTGGTTACATTCATCTCGGAGTAGCCAAAGAGATCGCGCCGATCTTAAGCGAGTTCAATGTCGACTCTGTCCCACTCATCCGCGAGGCAGGGCTCGACCCAGCTCTTTTCGACGATGGAACGAATGTCATCCCGCACGCCGCTCTAGGCCGCTTGTTGAGCTTGTGCGTTACACGCACCAACTGCAACCATTTCGGCCTCCTCGTCGGCATGAGCGCGTCGATCCTATCCCTGGGGATGGTTGGACGCTTGATGCAGCATTCGGAGACGTTGGGTGACGCCTTGCGGGCTCTCGTATCCAACCTCTGCATTCAGAACCGAGGCTCGGTGCCATCACTGACCGTCAGCGACGATGTGGCTATCTTCACCTTCTCCGTTTACCAATCCGAAGCAGAAAGTGCGGATCAGATTTCGGACGGCTCCCTTGCCGTTGCGGTCAACGCCATGCGCTCCTTGTGCGGCCCTGAATGGCATCCCCTTGAGGTCTTATTGCCTCGCATGTGTCCAAAGGATCAGGAGCCATATCGGCGACACTTCCGGGCTCCTGTGAGATTCAATCAGGAAAGCGCTTCCATCGTTTTTCCGGTTCGGGACCTAAAGCTTCGTATCCCCGGTGCGGATCCCATGATGCGCGCCATGCTGGAGGAGCGGATTCAGCAAATGAAGGGTGCTCAGGGCTCCGAATTTTCGGACGATATTCGGCGGCTACTGCGGATGCGGCTGACCAGCAACCATTGTTCCGCAGACGAGATAGCACACCTGCTGGCCATTCATCGTCGCACCCTCAGCCGCCGCCTGAAGGATAGTGGGATGGGCTATAGGGCCATTACCAATGAGATCCGGTTCGAGATAGCCCGGCAGTTGCTCACGGATACTCAAGTCCCGCTTGCCCAGATTGCAGCGGCCCTCGGCTATTCGGAGGCCAGCGCCTTCACGCGGGCATTCCGGCGCTGGTCGGGCCAGACGCCGAAGCATTGGCGCGACAATGGCCTCAGGAGTGATCTGGCAACGGCTTAAAGTGTCAAAAGATTGTCCTGGTCGGTCAAGCATGGCGGCCCTGCAAGCCTAGAGTGATCCCAAACGCTCTTGAACCAAGCGTCGAAATACGACTGCTTCATTCGCGAGAACATCGGGGAGGATCACTGAATGAGACAAGGGATCTTTTCATTCTCGGGCTCAGGGCCCAAGGCGTTCGCGCTGGGACTTCTGACAATCATAGGCATTGTTAGCGCTCCGGCACCTGCAGCATGGGCGCAGTATGGAGATGCTCAGGGCATTCTCAAGACCATGGCGGATTACGTCGGGCGCCAGGAAAACGTGTCTCTCAAATATGATGCCGATGTCGAAGCGGTCACTCCGGCTCTCGAGAAAATCCAGTTCAGCGCCTCGGGTGATATCACATTGAGCCGTCCGAACAAGTTCCGGGTCAGCCGCACCGGCGGATATGCTGATGTCGAGCTCATCTCAGACGGATCGAACGTGACCATCCATGACCGCGGCGGCAAGCGATTTGCTCAAGTTCCAGCCGCAGGGTCCTTCGAAGAGGTTGTCGACCGGCTTCGGGCGGAAGCGATGCTCGAGCTTCCTGGAGCCGATCTCCTTCTGTCGAAATCCTATGATGAACTTATGGCAGGAGTTCTTGAAGCCAAGCATGTGGGCCGAGGTGTTGTTGAAGGTGTCGAATGCGAGCATCTCGCGTTCCGCAACCTCGACACGGATTGGCAGATCTGGATCGAGATCGGCGAGCGCCCGGTCCCGCGCAAATATGTCATCACGAGCAAATCTGTCGGCGCTTCACCTCAATATACATTGCGGCTCAGAGACTGGAAGGCGGGCGTCAACCCAACGGCCGATGCGTTCGCGTTCAAGCCTCCGGAAGGATCAAACGGCATTGCCATTACGCTTCTCAAGGATATCAATGAAATCCCGGCCGGCATTATTCCCGGAGGTACAAAATGATTTCTCTCAAACGAATTCGTCTTGTAGCGCTCTCGGTTCTCGCCATTGGCGCAGGCTTGCTCTGGAACGATAGCCGCCAGGGATCCGGTGGCTCGTTCATCAGCACAGCGGAGGCGAGAGTTGGCCGGCCCGCAACGCCCATGAGTTACGCTGGCGTCGCACGCCGTACTACCCGCCGCGCGACAGCTTATGGAGCAGCTGCTGGCGCAGCAGCCGCGGCTGGAACCTATTATTATCATGCTGCGCCTGGCTGCGAGCAGGTCGTGAACTCTTATGGACAGATCGTCTACCGCTGTCCGTAAGTGAACAATATGGATAGGAGTAAATCGTGGGCTCAATCCGAGTGCGGACTTTGATCCTTTCCTTATGGGGATTAGCGCTCCTGATCCTTGCAGGTACCATTCCGTTTTCGGTCTACGCTCAAACTGCTCCGGCCAATCCTCCACCACAGATCCAAGAGCTTCTGCGGCTCCTGGACGATCCTGCGAGCCGAGCATGGATTGATCAACAAAGGCAAGTTGCGGCAGTCTCGAAGCAAGAGCCGCAGGGTTCAGGCGCCGAAATGCTGATGCTGCGGGTCGAGGCCATGCGGACGCATCTGTCGGCCCTGGCGGCGGCCACGCCCCGTCTGCCGGAAGAAGCTCGACAAGCAGGCAATCTGCTCTCGCAGGAGCTTCAAAGCAGATCTCTTCTGGATATTGTAATTCTTGTACTCGGCTTTCTCGGGCTTGGTGCCGGTATCGAATGGATCTTTCGAAGAGTCACCGCATCCACGCGCGAGCAAATGCTTTTCCACCCAGTGAATACGGTTGGTGATCGTGTGAAGATGACCGTCTGGCGCTTGGCGTTCGGCCTAGCCCATGTGGTGATCTTCGGCGCTGGGAGCATCGGCGCGTTTCTCATCTTCGACTGGCCGCCTCTTTTGAGACGGATAGTGCTCACTTATCTATTTGCGGCACTGTTGTTGCGGCTTGCCATCTTGAGCTGCCGGCTTCTGCTCTCCCCCTGGCTGGCTGGCCGACACGACCCTGCAGCTCTCCGTATCGTTCCCATGTCGAACGACGCTGCCAAATTCTGGTACACCCGCCTCGTGTTGTTTGTGGGTTGGTTCGCCTTCGGTTGGGCAACCGTTCAACTCCTCAACACTCTTGGCTTCTCGCCTGATGGACGCAGGCTTGTGGCTTATACTCTGGGAATTGGCCTCTTGGGCCTGGCGATCGAGGCAGCCTGGAGATGGCCGACGCCTTCCACGGCTTCGTTGGAATCAATAAGGCGTTCCCCTCGCCATCAATCCATCGGAACTTGGCTGCTGTCGCTCTATCTCGTTCTGCTGTGGGGCGTATGGGTCGCCGGGCTCACGGGCCTGTTCTGGCTCCTCGTAGTGGGCGCCTTGCTGCCTCAGGCGATAACGATCACCCGACAATCCGCCCGTCATCTGATGCGTCCTCCGATGAGCGCAGCGGCCAGCCAGGATCACGAACTTGGAGCCGTTTATTTGGACCGGGGCATCCGTACTCTCCTGATCGTTGGAGCCGTCCTGTTCCTGGCCTGGGTCTGGGACATTGATCTCGGCGAGCTGGCCAGCCGTGAAACGGTTGCGACCAGGCTGGTCCGCGGCGTGCTCAGCAGCGTTGTCATCCTGATGGTGGCCGACTTCATCTGGCAGGTGGTGAAGGTGCAAATCGATCGACGCCTTACGAACATGCAGGCCCTTGCGCTGCCGGGCAGCGAGATCGCCTTGAGACAGGCGCGGCTCAGAACACTTCTCCCGATTTTTCGGATGGTCATATTCATTGTCCTGGCTACGGTAGCCGTGCTCATGGCTCTCTCGGCGCTGGGAGTCGAGATCGGCCCTCTGATCGCAGGCGCAGGCATCTTCGGCGTCGCTGTAGGGTTTGGTTCCCAGACACTGGTCAAGGACATCATTAGCGGAATCTTTTATCTGCTCGATGATGCCTTCCGCGTGGGAGAATACATCCAAAGCGGGTCATACAAGGGCACGGTGGAATCGCTCGGTTTCCGCTCCGTGAAACTCCGGCATCATCGCGGCCCCATTTTTACGGTCCCATACGGTCAGCTTGGGGCAGTCGAGAACATGAGCCGGGATTGGGTCATCGACAAGATGACCATTAACGTTACCTATGACACCGACCTCGACAAGGCGAAGAAGGTCATCAAGCAGATAGGCAAGGATCTAGCTGCAGATTCCGAGATCGCGCCCAATATCATTGAACCGCTCAAGATGCAGGGAGTGGAGCAGTTCGGCGAGTTCGCCATTCAGCTGCGTATGAAAATGATGACGCGCCCGGGCGAGCAGTTCGTGATCCGGCGCAAAGCCTACGCCATGCTCAAGAAGGCTTTTGACGAGAACGGAATCAAGTTTGCCTTCCCGACGGTGCAGGTATCGGGCCGCGACGAGGCTGAGCCTGCTGCCGCTCGCCAGGTCCTTTCCCTCGTCAAAGGCAAGCCTTCGGAGGAAGGCGTTTAAGTTAAAAAATTGTTTGGGTTCCGAAGAACCTTGGGTTTCGAAGAGTCAGGAGTAAGACCAAAGCGGTCGAGCAAGCGAACTCAGATTGGCGAAGACGACATGGCTGTGCCCGCTGCCGCAACTCGCCAAGAACGGGAGAGAGCCATGGAAAAGCCACCGATGCGCAGAGTAGGACGCTCATACTCGACCTATAGTGCCGGCTCCCTTACGGATGATCTTCGCCGCGTTCTTCGGACTGAATTGCTTAAGGACAGTTGCTCCGCCACCACGGTCGCTCGCTTGTTTTTGATGCATCGCCGCACTCTCAATCGTCACCTTCGAAATGAAGGACTTGCGTTCCGCCAAGTCGCCAACGAGGTTCGCTTCGAGATTGCATGCGAACTGTTGAAGAATACAGACATGGCGTTGAGCCAAATTGCGGCGGTCCTGCGCTATTCTGAACTGAGCGCTTTCACGCGCGCTTTCCGACGTTGGGCCAAGCAAACCCCGTCGGCTTGGCGCGCCAATGTTCCTCGTTCCCGGAGGGTGAGGCGCCGTCACAAAGTGTATCGCTCTGGCTCGCCCGCTGATCCGGAAGCGGTTCTTGTCGATAAAGAAAGTGTCTCCGGTCTAACTGTCCCGCAGGAATATTTGGAGCGCGATGCTACACCGGAACAAGATCGCCCCCGATAGGCATCTAATCCCGCTTCGTTGAGCCTGATATTTCTCATGTTTCTGGAACGGCGGCCTAGTGTGGCTAAGACCTGTGATGCGTGATGCTTTTGCCGCTCGAGCACATAGCGTGAAGCAAGGCGCATTTCCTGAAGGGCAGTCCTAAACTGTCAAAACAATGGCTCAACAGGTCAAGCAGCAGAATTCAAACGGTTCATCCTCGGGGTAGAAAATAAGCTGGACGATCGCGAGATCTGGCATGGATTCCTCGTCTTCTCTCCTTGTGGATCGGCAGCGCTCTGGCGGTCCATTGCGATCATCCATCAGGAGCATAGCGCGGAGGCCCTCATGACGGTTGCGGTTCCAGCCCAGGGTGCATCCCAACAAAGGCATGACAAGTACGAGCGTTTATTGGCGACGGCCCGGTCCATCCCCAAACTGAAGGTGGCAGTTGTACACCCTTGCGATGCAGCCTCCATCGGCGCGGTTATCGAGGCCGTCGGGCTCGGTCTGATCGAGCCTATCCTCGTCGGCCCGAAATCGAAGATCGTGGCCGCAGCAGATTCGCTAGGAAAAGACATCTCTACGATGCGGATCGTCGATGCGCCGCACAGTCATGCGGCTGCGGAAGAAGCCGTCAACCTCGTAAAATCGGGTGACGCTGAAGCTCTGATGAAGGGCAGCCTGCATACTGATGAACTGATGGGTGCCGTGGTACGGCGCGAAGGAGGTCTGCGCACCGCCCGTAGGATCAGCCACTGCTTTGTCATGGATGTCCCCGATCACGAGAATGCGCTTATCATCACGGACGCTGCCGTCAACATTGCGCCGACCTTGGAAGACAAAATCCACATCGTTCAGAATGCTATCGATCTTGCTCACGCATTGCGCGTGGATACAGTGCGGGTTGCGATCCTGTCAGCCATGGAAACCGTCAATCCCAAGGTGCCTTCCACCATCGAAGCTGCAGCTCTGTGCAAGATGGCAGAGCGTGGCCAGATTACGGGAGGAATACTCGACGGCCCCCTTGCTCTCGACAATGCTATCGATCTGGGCGCCGCGAAGATCAAGAAGATCCAGTCGCCGGTCGCAGGGCAAGCGAATGTTCTTGTCGTTCCGGATCTCGAGGCAGGAAACATGCTCGCCAAGAGCCTGACCTTTTTAGCGGACGCCGATGCCGCAGGAATCGTGCTCGGCGCGCGCGTTCCAATCATCCTCACGAGCCGGGCCGATTCGACCATTACCCGGCTGGCCTCCTGCGCCGTAGCGTCGCTCGTTGCAGACGTGCAACGCAAGCAGCTCATGATGCCGGAGGTCTGAGCCATGATTCCCGTTCTCATCGTCCTCAATGCAGGATCATCGAGCCTGAAATTCCAGGTCTTCGACATGGTAGAGGGCACGGAACCGAGACTCGTTTGGAAGGGCCTGTACGAAGGCTTGGGCAACGATGCGCATTTCGTAGTACGGCACGCCAGCGGGGTTGATCTCGATGAGAAGTCATGGACCTCCAAAGATTCTTTCGGGCATGAAGAGGCGCTGATGCATCTCGTATCGTGGCTGCGGGAGCACCAGGAAGGACGCAAGCCCATGGCTTTGGGCCACCGAGTCGTCCATGGGGGCGAGACCTTCTCAGGTCCTGTCCTAGTTGACGATACAGTTATTCAAAAGCTCGAAGCCTTGGTGCCCCTTGCCCCCTTGCACCAACCGCACAACCTTGAGCCGATCCGCATTGTTCGTCGCCGTATGCCAGGCATGCCCCAGGTCGCCTGCTTTGATACCGCCTTCCATCACAGCCAGTCCGAGATCGCGAGCATGTTCGCTCTGCCGCGAGAGATGAGACAGCGTGGGGTGAGGCGCTATGGCTTCCACGGTCTGTCCTATGACTACATCGCGTCGGTTTTGAAGGACTATGACCCGCATCTCGCGAAAGGTCGAGTGATCGTTGCACATCTCGGGAATGGCGCGAGCCTGTGCGCTCTCAAGGAGGGCGCCAGTGTCGCGACGACGATGGGTTTTTCCGCCCTCGACGGACTGCCCATGGGAACGCGGTGCGGAGCCGTCGACGCTGGGGTGGTCTTCTACATGCTTCGCGAGATGAAGCTTACTCCTGAAGCAGCCGAGCGTATGCTTTACACCAAATCCGGACTTCTCGGGGTGTCCGGCATTTCGAACGATATGCGGATGTTGCGGGCGAAGGCAGCCACGGATGACAATGCCAAGCGCGCGATCGATCTGTTCGTCTATCGGATTACGCGTGAAATCGGCTCGCTCATCGCAGCACTCGGCGGGCTCGACGGGCTCATCTTCACAGCGGGCATTGGCGAGAACGATGTCGCCACTCGCGCTGAAGTCATTGCTGGTCTCTCATGGGCGGGTCTCAGTCTCGACGAGATCGCCAACCGCAGCAGCGGGCCTCGGATCTCGTCCGGGTCTGGGCCTGCGGCATGGGTCATTCCCACCAATGAGGAACTCGTCATCGCACGACAGACGCGCAGCATTTTGGGCGCGACACAGGCCAAACTTGCATCCTGAACTGGGAGATAGTTCTCATGGAGACGCTAAAAACGAAGCCGGACACGAAAGTCCACGATGAGCTTGCGGATGAGACATTCATGTCTGCGTCTGATCTCCGGACTTACATGACCGAGATGCAGATGGCAAAGGCCAGCAAGTCCATCGACAGTATGGACCGTGCCGAGAAAGCCCGTCAGGACCTCGTCAAGAGAATGTCCGATCCAATCGACCTGACGCCCGAGCGACTGAAAGAAATCATGCAGCCGCTGAAATCGAAGCTGCGTTCCGCAGCTGAACGGGGTCAGACCGAGTTGATGGTCATGCGATTTCCCAACGTGCTGTGCAAGGACCAGGGGCGCGCGATCAACAACGGTGATCCGGACTGGCCCGAGAGCCTCACCGGAAGGCCTCGCCAGGCCTATGAGCTCTGGCGTGATCAGCTCCGGGACGCAGGGTTCAAGCTGAGCGCAATGATTATCGAATGGCCGGGTGGCATGCCGGGCGATGTCGGCTTCTTCCTCAAATGGGGCGAAACCAAGCGATAATCCGGACACGTTCTGATGGCGGTGGATATGCAACGGATCGAACCCAATCCCGACAAGGATGAGCGAGACCTTCAGACGCGCTTGGTAGACCTTACCGGAATGCAAACGAAGGTCACGCAAGTCTATCAGGAACGGTGCGCGCAGGCATGGCAACGCTATCTGGAGACGTTGAAAGCAACAAGCGAGCCGTTCCGAGACAAACCTGCCTCGCCAGAGCATCCACTGGATCTCTGGCGAGATGCCAGCAACTACTGGCTCGATTTCACGCAGCGCTCAATCCTCTTCTGGGATACCTTGCGGCAGCGTGGGAATAACTGGCTCGAACACGAGAAGGCGGGGAAGCCACCACTGCTGGACTTCGAGTGGGAGATGATCGCCGATGCCCGCACCTTCGACCGACCAGCCAACTACGCGCTTGTGCGCATTACGCCACCGGATGGTGTCGAGACTGACCCGGATAGGCGCCCCTTCGTGATCATCGATCCGCGTGCAGGGCACGGGCCAGGCATCGGCGGATTCAAGCAAGATTCGCAGGTCGGCGTCGCGCTCAAGGCGGGGCACCCGGTCTATTTCGTGATCTTCTTCCCGGAGCCAATGCCAGGGCAAACGCTTGCGGATGTGTCACGCGCCGAAGCGGAGTTCCTCCGCATTGTTGGAAAGCGTCATCCAAAGACTCGCAAGCCGGTCGTGATCGGCAATTGTCAGGGCGGCTGGGCATCCATGCTCGTTGGCGCGCTCGAACCGGATCTCGCCGGCCCCATCGTCATCAATGGCGCGCCGATGTCATATTGGGCGGGGAACGACGGCGAGAACCCGATGCGCTACGCCGGCGGCATGCTTGGTGGCACTTGGCCCGCGCTTCTTGCGAGCGATCTCGGAGCCGGGACATTCGACGGGGCCCATCTAGTCGAAAATTTCGAGTACCTCAATCCTGCCAATACCTATTTCGATAAGTACTACACGCTGTTCTCCAAGATCGATACTGAACCGGAACGCTTCCTCGAGTTCGAGCGCTGGTGGGGTGGCTTCTTCCTGATGGATCGGCAGGAGATCCGTTGGATCGTCGAGAACCTTTTCGTGGGCAACAATCTCGCGGAAGGCGATGCTGAATGGTCCGAGGGACGCGCCTTCGACCTACGGGCAATTCAATCGCCGATCATTGTTTTCGCTTCTCTTGGCGACAACATCACGCCACCGCAACAAGCATTTAACTGGGTTACGGATATCTACCCGACTACGGAAGCGCTTAAGGCGAACGGGCAAGTTATCGTTGGCCTCATGCACAAAAGCGTTGGCCATCTCGGCATCTTCGTATCAGGCGCCGTCGCCAAGCGGGAGCATAGTCAGATCGTCGATCTGATCGAGTATATCGAGCATCTTCCTCCGGGCCTTTATGGCATGCAGATCGAAGAGCAAAAGTTGAACGGTAGCGTGCAATACGATGTGATGCTGACCGAACGCCGTGTGGAAGAACTGCAGATTTTACAGAAATATGGCCGCAAGGACGAGATGCCTTTCAGGGCGGTCGAAGCGACCTCGGAAGCGCTCGTTTCCGCTTATGAAACTTTTGTCCACCCCGCCGTCTCGGCCGTAGCAACGCCGACCGGCGCCGCTATGCGAAGAGCCATGCACCCGCAGCGGGCTCAACGTTGGGCGATATCGGATCTCAACCCGTTCCTATGGCCCCTCAAAGGAATGGCAGACATGGCGCGGGCAAACCGTGCTTCACGAGATGATGGCGGCCCCATGGCCATGATGGAGCGTTGGACCGCTTCTATGACTTCCGCTTCGTTGGATCTCTATCGTGACTTTCGCGATGCAACCGTCGAGAATGCATTCTTCCGAACTTACGGACCGGTCAGTATCGGCATGTCCACCGGCGAACAGCCAGCCGCAGCGGAGAAGCCCGCTGATATTCGCAGCGCTCCTTTGGTCAAGGAAGCACTGTCGCATATTGAGGAAGGGGACCGGACGAGAGCGATCGTTCGTGCAACCCTCTTGCTGATGAAGGAAGGCACTGGGCGGCGACGGCTTTCGGCCATGAAGCGGGCACGCGAGCTGATCGGCAAGGATATTGGCTTGATCGACATGCCTGCGGAGGCAGCACGGGCAATTATCCGAGAGCAATCCTACATCGTCGATTTCGAACCTGCGAAGGCACTTGCGGCGTTGCCAAAACTCTTGCCGACGGCTGGAGACAGACACAGCGTACTGGACCTACTCGATCGCCTGGAGAAGCGGATCGAAGCCAATGCCCAACAGCTTAGGCTTCTAGGCGAGATCCGGCGCCTTATTTCCGAACAGGACATTGAGAAAGAAGAAGGCGAGCCGATCACGGTCACGTTGATAGAAAGACAGACAGAAAGTCGTCCGGGTGAAGCGACGAGGCAGCAGAGTACCCGCCGCGCCCGTGACACTCGGCGAGCGAGGCCAGGCTCATGAACGATCATTCGATAGAATCCCAAACTGCCCTTCAATCCAAGATCCTGCATGGAAAGCGGGCTCTCGTCATCGGTGTCGCGAATGAGCACTCGATCGCCTATGGCTGTGCTCGAATTTTTCGCCAGCTCGGGGCCGACCTCGCGATCACCTATCTGAACGAGAAAGCCCGACCTTATGTCGAACCTCTTGCCAAAGAGCTTGGAGCGTCAATCTTTGCGCCTTGCGATGTAGGCCAGAATGGCAATCTTGAAGCTGTCTTCGGCCAGATCCGCGAAACATGGGGCAACCTTGACATCGCACTCCATTCCATCGCCTTTGCCCCGAAAGAGGATCTGCAGGGGCGGCTTCTCGACAGTTCCGACGAAGGGTTTAAGGTGGCAATGGACATCTCCTGTCACTCCTTCATCCGCATGGCTCGACTGGCAGAGCCGCTGATGAACAAGGGCGGCACCCTCCTCGCTATGAGCTATCACGGCGCTAACAAGGTCGTTCCCAACTACAATCTCATGGGACCTGTGAAGGCGGCGCTGGAGAGCACCGTGCGCTACCTTGCCTATGAGCTGGGCGACAAGCACATCAGAGTCCATGCCGTCTCGCCAGGCCCACTGAAGACTCGCGCAGCGTCAGGCTTGAAAGACTTCGATGTTCTGCTTTCTGAAGCGATCGAGCGGGCTCCTATCGGCGAGCTCGTTGATATCGATGACGTCGGACTGACGGCGGCCTATCTGACGACACCGTTCGCAAAGCGCCTGACAGGGACGACCACTTATGTCGACGGCGGGCTCAGCATCATGGCCTAAGTGAGCGAAGCGTAGCAGCAGGACAGCGGAAGATGCCGATGAGATCAAGTTCCTCGCCTCAAGAGCCATCAGGTGTTGAAACACGCACCTCCACGCCCAATGCCTGGGCATTCATGGGAGAGTTTGCATGACTGCGCCGCTCAATCCTGCTGCGCCTCATCACTTGCCGATCTTCATTACGGCTCCTGGAGAAACCGATGTCCTGATGGTTGTCATGGCGGCAGTTCTCCTGCTGGCTGTCCTCGCCGTCGGCCTTCTCTTTCTTCGTCTGCATACCCTTCCCGAACGAATTGCTCATAAATCTCACAAGCTCCAATTCGAAATCGTTGCTGTGCTGGGATTGCTCGCTCTCTTCACCCACATGCACATCTTCTGGGTAGCAGGGTTGTTGCTGGCATTGGTCGACATTCCTGATTTCAGCAATCCTCTACGCCGAATGGCCGGCTCTCTTGAGAAGATTGCCGGACTGAATCCTGGCGGAGGCGACACGGTAATCCAGGAGAACACCGACGGGCCTGTTATACCTGTCGACGAGAAAAATGAGAGCGCTGCCGAGATACCAGACGTTATCGAGCCTTCGCGGATCCCAAAGGAGCGGATTCATGCTTGAGCTTCTTCTCTGCTCCCTGCTGACGATTTTTCCTGATTATCTCTACCGCCGTTTCGCTCAGGGGAAGCGGATCGGAAAGGAAATCACTCTCTTCTCGGTTTGGTTCGAGCTGCGGTGGGGAATCATTACTTGCCTGATGCTCACGATCGGCTTGATAACAGTGATCTTCTATAATCATCCATCGACGACGAACGCTGCTGCCTTCTTTCGAACCATTCCGATTCTTCCCGAAACCAACGGGCGGGTCGCCGAAGTTTATATTGACGGCGTGAGTGGCACGATCAAGCAAGGATCCCCAATCTTCAAGCTCGACAGCTCGAGACAGGAAGCCGCGGTGGAATCTGCCCGCCGCAAGATTGCCGAGACCGATGCTGCAATGATGGTCGCACGAGCCGATATTGTCGGCGCCGAGGGCAAGATTGTCGAGGCGAAGAGCGCCTATCAGCAGGCGGTTGACGAGTTGGAGACAAAGCAGGAGATCTATCGCCGAAATCCGGGGGCCGTAGCCGTTCGTGATATCGAGAAGCTACAGGTTACCGTGCAGGGGCGTCAGGGCTCAATCGATGCCGCCATTGCCGCAAAGGCGCAGGCCGAGGCCCGATTGTCCAGTCTCCTCCCGGCCGAGAAGGCGAGCGCTGAAGCTGAACTGGCGCAGGCAGAAGTGGATCTCGGAAAGACCGTCATTCGTGCCGGTGTCGACGGGCGGGTCGAGCAGTTCACGCTGAGAGTTGGCGATATCGTCAATCCGTTGATGAGACCAGCGGGAGTCTTGATCCCCTTGGAAGCTGGACGGGGGCGCCTCCAGGCCGGATTTGCGCAAGTTGAAGCCCAGGTCATGAAAGTCGGCATGGCTGCGGAGGTCACTTGTGTTTCGAAGCCCTGGACGGTTATTCCAATGGTCGTGACCGGCGTGCAGGATTTTATCGCTGCCGGCCAGATCCGTGCTGGCGAGCAACTGATCGACCCGCAGCAAGTCGTACGCCCCGGAACGATTCTTGTCTTTCTTGAGCCACTATATGAAGGAGGGCTCGATGGCGTCACTCCAGGCAGCAGCTGCATCGCCAATGCCTATACCAGTAATCACGACCTGATAGCCTCAGGCGAGGTTGGTGCTGTTAAAGGCTTCGCTTTGCATGCGGTGGATGCCGTCGGGCTCGTCCATGCCATGATATTGCGGATCCAGGCATTGGTTCTTCCTATTCAAACTCTCGTTTTCAGCGGCGGGCACTGAGGTCAGGCAGCTCATAACACCACGTCCGCACGTTTCCAGCGCTTATCTTGTATGAGCACGTAAGGCGTCTTCTTTCTGGAACATCTTGGTTGAGGAGAATAATCCATGGCCACTATGCAGAAAACATCCGGCATAACCGACACGCGGCGCAGCACTCACGCATTGGTCACATCCGGCGACAGAAGCCAGGCTTTGATCAATGCCGCAGAGACATGGCTCTCAGCCGCTGCGGCATGCCAACGCGAGATGATCGGCTTCGTATCGATGCGCCTCGATAAGGATAGTGAGACTGCTCGCGAGATGATGAGCTGTAAAAGCCCAACGGACATGGCGGCTGTTCACACTCGTTGGATTGAGGAAACTCTTCGCGACTACAACTCTGAAATGTCCAAGCTGATGGAGCTCTGCACCAAAGCCGTGAACAGCAAGACCCAGTCTTAAAAATGATGCGTAGTATTCGGATGCCGCGACGGATCGTGCGAACAGGGAGGATTTAATGGCTTCACTTCGGAACTATCTCCAATGTGGTCTGATCGCCGGCGCTGCGGCACTCGCACCGCCATTGGCAACGCCCAGTTGGGCTGCGACGGGGACGGTTCATGTTGAAATTGCCAAGGCTGGGTTTATCGTCGGCGTTGGCGGAGGTCGCGGAATGCTAACGTTCCAGGGACGGCGTTATCCTCTGAGTGTTGGAGGTTTAAGTTTCGGCGCAACGATTGGCGCATCGAAAGCCGAATTGGTGGGACGAGCTTATAACTTACGCCGAGCTTCGGACATCGCCGGCACTTACACGGCAGTTAGCATGGGCGCCGCTGCTGGTGGCGGCGCTTCGACCATCCGCTTACAAAACGCGAAGGGCGTCGTTCTCGAGCTGACCGGACGAAGTGTCGGGTTAGAGCTTAACGCCAATGTAAGTGGAGTGGAAATCGGCCTACGATGAAAGGCAGCGGTATCCCAGCTTGTGGCCTGTCCCGGGTTCTTTCCCACTATGATGCAATCCATCAGCGCCGTCGCAAAATGCCAAGCGCCTGTCCAGAATAATCAAGCAATTTCCTCCAGGGCCACCATACTGGTTCTTTTCATACCAGCTTCCCCAGCGCTTCATGCGCCGGGCAGCGAAGGGAGGATGTCAATGAACAGAATTTTCCTGGTTCTGAGCGTTCTCGCAGCGAGCGCTCTTCTCATTCCGAATGTTGCTGAGGCCCAACGTGGAGGCCGGGGCGGTGGTGGCGGCGCCCGCATTGGTGGGGGTGGATTCGGGGGTGGAGGTTTCCGAGGTGGCGGTGGCGGCTTCCGGGGAGGCAACATTGGAGGAGGGCCTAGAATGTATATCCCTCCACGGGCCAGCATGGGCAGTGGCGGTTTCCGTGGTCAGGCTATCGCCAGTCGTCCTGCCGTATCCGGCAATGCTCTAGGCATCCGTCCTGTATCCGGCAACATTCGGCAAGCCGCAATTAACAATCCTGGGGGCCGTTTCGACAACCGTTGGGATAACCGCTGGAACAATCGTAGTGATTGGCGATATCGCGGGCGTTATCCTTATTATGGCGGACGCTATCCGTATTACGGCCGCTACTATGGAGGCTACCCCTATTACGGCAACTACTGGGGATGGGGTGCTGGCCTTGTTACAGGCAGCGTGATCGGAGCTGCGGCCACGTATCCGTATTATAATTACCCGTACTCGACGTATCAAACGCCTGTTACATCGACGAGCGGCGGATATTGTGCGACCACGGTGCGGACTTGCGCTCTTATCAATCCGGCACCGGTTGGTACTGGATGCTCGTGCCGCACGCAAGGCGGGCGGGCCCGCGGCTCAGTGATTTGACTTTGGCTTTCAGATCAGCATCCGCGATATACTGCATAGTATCGCGGATGCGATTGCTCGGGGGCTCCCTTATAGAGGGTGCGTAGAGCGGGCCTTGTCGGCTTCCGGGTCGATGAGGAAAAACCCCGCAAGGGCTCCCAGAATGGCGAGGATGCCGCATAACAGAAGAGCATGACGAACGCCATCCGACGATCCATTGCTGGCATCGATCATGTAGCCCATGGTCACGGGCGCGAGAGGACCCGCCAGTGTTGTGATCGCATTGACTATGCCGAGAGTTGCTCCACGCTGCGTGATCGGAGCGACCTCGGCAATCATCACAGGCCCGAGAATGAACATCACGTTGGAAAGCGAGAATGCAACCACTGTGCAAACGATAATGGGCAGAGATCCCGTCGATTGCGACATAAGGACGATGATAAGGCCAGCGGCGAATGTGCTGATGCAAGCAATCGTCCCGTACGCTATGCGGCTCGAAAAGCCACGCCGTTTCAAGCTATCGGAAAGCCCCGAGACAGCAGGAAGAAACGCTATTTGGCAAAGTGACACCATCATCATGATCCAGCCGGCCTGGATCGCGGTGTAGCCGAAGGCCTGAATCAGGAGGGCCGGCAGCCATACGATGGATACGGTCAACAACCAGTAAGCTCCAAAGCCGGCAATCTCGACTCCAATAACCGTTCGACACTTCAATAGACGACGATATGCCAGACGCATTTCAGGCTTACCGATGGCGCCTAGAACTCTACCTGTTTGCTCATAAGGTCCTTCCTGCGCAATCATCAGCCATGCAATGCACCAGAAAAGACCGATGGCGCCGAGGAGGCCGAATGCGACTTGCCATGACCAGCCGTTGATGACCGTGACGATCATAGGTGCGGCGAGCCCGCTCCCAGCCAAAGCGCCGATAGCGATGATGCTGGTAGGCACAGCCCTGTGGTCGTTCGGGAACCATTTATAAACGGCGTGCATCGCCACGGGGTAGGCAGGCCCCTCGCCAAAGCCGAGAGCGATCCGGTTGGCAATCAACGCAGCTACTGTAATAGGCAGCAGCATAGGTAGCTGGCACAAGGTCCAGATCAACGCTAGGACGAATAAAACCCACGTTGTGGCGATGCGATTGACCAGGAACCCGCCAAGGATGGCATTGAGCGAAAAGAATACAAAAAAGCTAGATCCGATCAGGCCGAACTCAGTGTAACTCAACCCCAGATCTCGCATGATCGGGACTGCTGCCAGACCGAATACTGATCTATCAGCAACATTAATGAGCATGAACAGACATAACATACCCACGACGATCCAGGCGCGGGAAGAGCCCGTCGCAGTATCTGTGAAATTGGGTTTTGGGCTTATATCAGTCAACGGCTTGTGCGCATTCCCAATCACAACTGACCTTAACAAGCACAATGAAAAGGTACGCTCATGATGATCCCGGTCTGATCTTGCCAGGTCAGCCTAACCTAGCTTCATGACAGCTGAGTTGCTACCGCCCAGTTACGCTCAAGCTATATGGTATGGGTATTCCTGCTTGATAAATTGGGACAACGCATTGACATTTTGAGACGCATCAATACCCGCATTCCTGCGGATGGGTAAAAAATTTCAGCTTAAATCGCTTGCATGGGGCTTACTTGGAGCAGTGCTTATACTCGGTTCCGATGCTGTCTTCTTCGTTGAAGTAGCGCCTTAGAGAGCCATCTGCTTCTCGCGCCATAAGAATTCTTACCTCACTGCCGGATACGGCATTGGAGCAGTTGAGAAGAAGAAGATGACGGCTTCCGCTTGGTTTGGCCGATTTGATCTGACATGTCGCCTGCGGCGTCCTCAGACGATTGCCAACAATGATAAAGGCAGGCGCAAAGATGTCGACCGGCTTCTTGAAAGAAACGCCTTTCCCATTGGATGAATAAACCTCTGCACAATCTGCTCCGCCTGACAACCAAGCACCTTGGATGTTGGAAAGCCCTCCCTGCGCCACTGCGCTCGGCACAAAAGCTGACGCGGCCAGCCCCAGACTGAGGCTGATGGTGACAACAAGACTCTCAACCCTCACTGTAATCTCCTACGATCGATAGAGCGCTTGCTGCTCAGAGTGCATCATGAGTTACAGCAACTCGCCACAGGATCAGGCTAGACCGACTCTTGGGCCGCGCTTGACAGATGAAGACAATCGCTATGCAGTTTGGGCTATTAGAGATCATTCATCTATCTGGCACTTTCTGCTGGCAGAATATGAGTCGTATCCATTTTTCCGGCAGTCGCTCGATCTCAATTGATTGTTTTTAGGTCCCCAAGAACGGTTGGAATCAGTTCTGAGACGGTGGGATGGATCGGCATTGCCCATTGTAACGTTTGATAATCTGCATCGGCATTCATCATGTCGAGGATGCCATGAATCGCCTCATCGCCTCCTGTTCCCAGTATAGCCGCGCCGATAATCCGCTTCGTGTGAGCATCGGCGACGATCTTGATGAAGCCTTTTGTCTCACTCTTCTCGATTGCACGGCCGACTCGCGTCATCGGTCGCTTTGAGACGAGGAGCTGTCGGCCCGTCTTACGAGCCTCCATCTCTGTCATTCCGGCACGACCGAGCGGTGGATCGATATATAAGGCATAGCCGAGGATCCGCTCACTGACCCTATGGGGCCTACCATCAAGTAGATTGGCCGCCACGATCTCATAGTCATTATATGCGGTATGCGTGAAGGCGCCGCGCCCATTGCAATCGCCCAAAGCCCAGATGCCCGGCACATTTGTCGATAGATTATCATCAACGGGGATGTAACCTCGTGCATCCACCGTGATACCAGTCTTGTCCAGGCCCAGGTCATCCGTATTGGGGCGTCGCCCGATTGCGAGAAGCACATGCGAACCAACGACAGAAGGCTCGCCGGAGGCACAATCTACATCGACCGAAACACCTTCCGGATGAGGCTTGAACCCGATGCAGGTGGCATCAGTTCGCACCGTGATCCCCTCCTCTATCAGGAGATCCTTGATGGCTTCCGAAGTATCCTCATCCTCGCGCGCTATAAGACGGGGCCCCTTCTCGACGATGGTGACTTCTGCACCGAAACGTCGATACATCTGCGCGAATTCGAGGCCAATGTAGCTGCCGCCGACCACGACCAGATGCCTAGGCAGAGTATCGAGCTGCAGAATGGTAGTATTGTTAAGGTAGCTGACCGTGCCGACACCTGGTATGTCAGGGATGTTTGCCCTGCCTCCTACATTGATAAAGATGCGAGGGGCTTTCAGGCGCTTCTCTCCAACCCGCACAACGTCTGGTCCTTCGAAAAGAGCGTGGCCTTCGATGATTGTCAGCCCGTCCATTCCACGCAGCCATTTTTCAAGGTTCATACGGGCATTTGTCGAGACTGTCTCCGCCCGCTCCTTCACCCGCTTCATATCGATCTTGATCGGGTTTTCAATTGCGATTCCAAACTCAGCGCTTCGCCTGGCGAGGTGGGCGGCATATGCGCTGGCGACGAGCGTCTTCGTCGGCATGCAACCGGTGTTGACGCAGGTACCGCCAAATAACTTGCGCTCGATGAGCGCAACTTTCATTCCAGCTGCGGTCAGGCGGCCCGCAAGAGGTGGACCTGCCTGTCCCGCGCCGATAATCACCGCGTCAAATATCTCAGTCATCGCACAGCTCCAATCACAAGCACGGAAACAAGGATTGAAACCGCATCCTCGATCAAGGCAGCGGGCCGATCGGCTCTGAACATCTTGGAGAGGCGTGCCCGAATGGCCGCGCCTCCGAGGGTCCCGACAACGGCTCCGCCCGCCCCTGCAAGGAGACCCGCGAGAAGGCTTCCGCCCGCAAACCCGATAGCTGCACCCGACAAGGCCCCCGAGATGATCCGCGCGCCGAACTGCATCGGCACTTTGCGGCTGGGTGTGGAAGGCAGCTTATCGACTAGCAGCTCACCCAATGCGAGTAGAGACAAGATCCAGGGCGTGAAGCGATAGCCTAGGAATGCGAGCCAGCTTCCCTCAAGATTGAGATAGCCGAGCGCCGCGCCCCAACTGACCGTCACCGGAGCCATCATGGTGCGCAGGCCCGCAACCATGCCGATCAATACGCTCAACAGGACAAATGCCACGCCTGCCTCCTCACCGAGTTCAAGTCTAGCGTTGCAAGATGTTCTACGGACGAGTGTAATCGCTCGATATTTATGGGGGCACTCTATACACGTCCGTCGGCTTACTGATCTTGAGATATCATTGCTTTCCTATCTTAGTCGGTGAGGATTCATACGAAAGCCCCTCATGCGGATAGTTCGTCCCAAGGCATCACATTGCGAATGCCTTATGTAAGCGCATTGAATTTCAGACAGTAACCCCACCTTTTCAGCATCCTCTCCAGCGGTCAAAGAGGTAACCCATCATAGCTTCACGCAGATGGATCCGGTGCCGGTCGGACGTCATTCGCAAAAGTCAGCGAGAGGACTCAAAGGCTTCGGCTCAAGTGTGAAGAGATCCTGCGGACGTTGGATACCCCTCAGCGCATACCGCCCGACCGATACGAAGCCTTCCTGATCCTTTTTCGATGCCGCCGCATAGAAAGCGGATGAGACCAGAACTTCTCTTTCAACCGAGCGGCAAAGGGCGGCGATCCGGCTCGCCTCATTCACTGCGGGTCCGACAACGGTGAAGTCAAGTCGATCCTGGCTGCCAATGTTGCCATAGAAGACATCGCCGATATGAAGAGCTAGGTAAGCGTCCGTAACCGGCAAATTTCTAGACGCTCGACCCTTATTGAGGGAACGGATACGCTCACGCATCAAATTCTCAGCTTTAAGAGCACGCTGACAGGCCAGCGCCGCGTCATCAGCTGTGAAGATCGCGAGGGTGCCGTCGCCGATCAGCTTCAGGACGTCGCCGCCAGCATCATGAATCGACGAGATGATCATCTCGGAATAATCGTTGAGAAAAGGAATGATCTGTTCTGGCTCTGCGGATTCTGTGACCGCTGTGAAGCCATGAAGGTCACTGAACCAGAGGACTGCCTGGATTCTGTCCGTAACTCCTCGCGCTATTCGGCCGCTTAAGACACGTCGTCCCGCATCTCGGCCAAGATAAGTTGTCACGAGAGTTTCCGTGATGTGCGCAAGCGATGCGCATTTCATAGCGAGAGCGAGAGGAGAGCAAAGATCCCGCAAAAGCGATACTTCCTCATCGGTGAACCCGGAGGTCGCATCAGTCGACCATGACGAGTAGAAGCAATCCACCGCACCGATCGTCCCCTCGTCCGAGAAGCGATGCGCGAAAGCCAGATAATCCGTCTGCCCCTCGTCACGTAGCTCATCAAGAACGATGAAATCGGCTTCATGCTCCGGGCCGATCCTGCGCCGGAGCATCTCCTCCCCCGTATGGAAAAGGTGGTAGTAGGTGCTGCGGCGCCAATTTGCGGCAGCCTCGCCCTCGTCGGAGCGGCCATACTCGATCACGGGCTCGATATCAGCTTGTCCCTTCCGCCAGCGAAAGGCTCGCCCCTCATAAATAGGATGGAGGGTGTCGATGATCATGTTTACACGATTAATCGGAAATCCGGCCTCGACCAGACCGCAACAGAAGCCATGAAGAATCTCGGCCTCCTTCATGCCGTCCAATCCGACTTCCGTAACCCACTTTCTTAAGTCTTCCAGGCGCTCGGCGTCCAATCAAGCCTCCGTTTCAAGTTCTCTTATCGATAAGATTGTTGACGGCGCATTCTCTTCAAGACTTGAGGATATGGTTTCCTTACTCGGCAGGAGGCTACTGAACCTCGCTAGGTCCCATTTCGCTCTAGCGTCGGATTGAAATAAGAAAGGCTGTCTTTCATTTCAGCTGGATGCAGTCGCATCGAGCTGCTGCCGAATCCTCTTTATGTAGAGGTCAAAATAGACATCGAGACCGAAATGATTTCCCTTCTCTCTGCAAAGAAGAATTGTCGCCAGCGCATGTGACCAATCGCGGCCCCGGTATGCGGCAAGCATGACGTCGTTATGTCTCTCTAGATCCAAGAAGTCGGAACTGGCTGCCATCTCGGCGCCCCCAAGAACCGCATAGACTCGTTCAAGATCAGTTTTTCCCCTGACCTGGAGATGATCGATCTCAAGAACGGCGAAATGGGAGCGCACAGCTTTTGCGGTTCTCTCGCCAACCATGATGGAAACGCCATAATCCTTTGTCAGCCCTTCCAGCCGTGATGCCAGATTGACCGTGTCGCCAAGGACCGAATAATTGAAATGCAGATCTGATCCGAAATTGCCGACGACACAGAGACCCGTATTGATGCCGATACCAATTTTGAGCGTCGGTGAAACTTGCTGTTTCTCAACGTCCCGTTGACGCTGTCCATTAAGAACTCTGAGGCTATCCAGCATTTCAAACGCTGCCTTGCAGGCATTGATCTCATGAGACGGGTCGAGAAGCGGCGCATTCCAGAAGGCCATGATCGCATCGCCCATATATTTATCGATGGTGCCGCGATGTTCCATGATATCGTGTGTGAGCGGGGTGAAGAGACGATTCATGAGAGTTGTGAGCCCCTGCGGATCGTCCTTGTAGAGTTCCGAGATAGTGGTGAACCCACGGACATCGGCGAAAAGTACCGTCAGTTCACGTTGCTCTCCGCCAAGCGCCAGCTTCTCCGGTGATTGAGCCAGCTGCTCCACGAGGTCGGGAGAGAGATACTGGCTAAAGGCGGATCTGATACGGAACCGATCCGCCGAGACAGTGACGTAGTTCGTGAAGACAAGGCTTGCATAGAGCAGAAAGCTCGCAATCAGCGGAAATGTATAATCGATCAGGATGTTAAGGACAGTAAAGCAGTACCATGACAGGCCCAGGATCACCGCAGCGGTAACGCCACCCAGCACCAGGAGAGATCCGGCATTCATCTTGGGCACCTGCGCGATCAGAAGAGCGCTCAGGAAAGCAATGAGCACGAGTTCGACGACAGCCGTGTAGCCGGGCCGGCTCAATGTCGTCCCCATAAGAGCACTTTCCAGAATCTGGGCATGCAGTTCCACGCCTGGGAGGGCCGGGTGAACAGGCGTTACCTTGAGATCGAGAAGCCCGGCGGCAGAAGAGCCGATCAGCACCATCTTGCCGGCGAGGCTCTCGCGAGGCACGCGCCCCTCCAGAAGATCGATAGCGGAGATATATCTTCTCAGCTCAGGTCTCGAATAGTGAACCCAGACCCGCCCTCTGCCATCTGTCGGCACCTCGAGATCACCAATCCCAATACGCCGCACGCCGCCTGTATCTGTCCTGACGAGGATGGAGCCGGCTCCCACAGCCACCCGCAGCATTTCGAGCGACAATGTGGGAACGATGGTTCCATTGGCGACGGCCACGACGGAAACGCGACGGGCAACGCCATCGCGATCGGACGCAATCGAGAACATGCCATGTCCCTGGGCAGCCTCATCCAGAATGGCAAGGTTTCGAAGAAGATGCGGAAAGTCCACGAGGAATGGACGCGGATCGCCCCCCAGTGTGGCGATTCCTGTCTGGATGGTCGGCAGGGCTTGCGGTTCAGCCCCTGAAACGCGATATCCCGACTGTCCCAGGACCACTTTGGATGCCTTGATGACATCGGCAAATATCGCATCATTGCTGGGCAATTTCCTCAGTCTCTCGCGCGTGACGTCATCCAGCCCCTGGATGGTTTGGACGAAGACCTCTGGGGAACTGCGATCCGGCTCGGGAAAGAGCACATCGAAACCAACGACATCCCCGCCCTGCTCGACGATCTTCGAGACCATCGTAGCCATGATTGTGCGTGGCCATGGCCATTGTCCCAGAACCCGTAGGCTTTTCTCGTCGATATCAACGATGGCGACGAGATCCTGGCGCTCCTCACGCGGATACAGAAGTTGATAGATGTCGAGGGACTTGAGGCGAAGACTTTCAATGGGCCCCGGATCCCAGACCCGCAGCGCCAGGAGGCTGAAGAGAAGCATCAAACCGACGACCCGCCCCGCTCCCAGGCGCTGTATCCGGGTCAGGTACGCTGCCATTACTGGCGCTCCCCTGATTTAAACATCCGCGCAGAGTTTGGAAGCATCTCTCCTCACAGGATCAGGTCGGTTGAACGGGGCAACGCGCCTGCGATGTTCAGATGCGCGGTCAGCACTTCTCCACTCTGGAATGTGATGGCGGCCGACACGTTATTGCTGTCTCCAGCGAGGCGCCTCAAATTATCAAGGGACATGTCGAGAGTAAGCTTGTTTCCACTCACGACGAGATCCTCAGGCCCTATACCAGCAATCTCGGTTCCGTTTACATAGATGTCGATGTCGGAAACCGTCCCACTCAGGATCGGTGATCCAACGATGGAAGCGTCGATTTGAGCAGGTGATGTCAGCCGTACGGCTCCGTCTGTATTATCGATTTGGTTCAACTGGCTGAGATTCGCATCCTCACCAACGCCGATTGCTTCGATCGTCGCATTGTAGCGTTCATTCAACGTTACAACCTCAGCGCCGATTGCCCCTTGGCCCCTTCCATCCGAGAGGAAATACAGAACATTCTTCTCGCCCCCCTGATCCAGATTTGCCAGCCTGTCGTTGGCGGCCCGCAGCGCATCGGCAAAATTTGTCTCGCCGCCCGTATCGAGATCCCTGAGATAGCTTTGGATCGCACCGTCGCCGATACGTCCAAGGCTGAAGGTCTCTGCATTCACGCCGGAAAGGTCATGACCCCTCTCGTCAGTTGGATCTGCACTCTCGTTGAAAGGAATGATCGTTACCGTAACATCGGCGGGAGAGAAGCCAAGCGCTCTCACTTTCTCGGTCAGAGCTTCCAGGCTCGCGATCTCCGCGTCGAGAATCGTATTGGCACGTCCGTCTTCATTGAGATCGCCAACCGAGGCTCCGTCGAAGTCTTCAGAAGTGCTCCCCGAAACATCGATCAAGTACAGGATATTGATCTGGGGCTGCAGAACCGGGCCAAGCGCAATGGTCAAATCCACATCGGCGCTTTCAGTCGTGGTCGCCGTCGGACTCTTGATCGTGAGCGAGACCGGCTGACCATTAAATTCAAGAGTTTCATTGTCCGAAGCGGATTGAACGGGTGATGAGAAAACGCCTTTTCCCTGAATGTGCAGAGTCACATTCGCAGTGTCTTCTCCCCCCTTTCCGTCGGTGATCGTATAACTGAATGAAACCGTCGCGGCTTGGCCGTGACTCAAGGCCCGAAAATCTTCCCCGGGATCGAAGACAAGGTTTCCCTTTGCGTCTAGTCTCACAGAGCCTTCGATTGGGGATGTCCAACTCACCGTTCGGAGAGAATCCCCGTCGATGTCACGATCATTGGAGAGAACGGGAAGAACCATCCACCCAGTCTCCTCAACGGCTGCGATGCGATCGTCACGCGCAATGGGCGCATCATTCCTGCCGTTTACAGTCCAGGTGACGAAGGTCGGCACGATAGAACCGTCGTCGAGGATCAACCTGTACTCAACCCTCACGATTTCGGCTTCTCCCTTACCCAGATGCTGATAGGCAGGGTGAGTGGGATCCAGGACAAAACTTTGTGTGCTCTCAAGGTATCTCACGCCTGGAGGCAGTGTTTCAGGTGCAAGCACCCGAGGCTGGGCCTCCGCGTCCGAGGCAATAAAAGGAGAGACCGCACCAAGGCGCGCGACCGGTCCATCCTCGACGGCAGTGCCGCGTATTGGTGGAGATGTGATAATGGGATCAGGAATAATCTGTTCACGAGGTGCGATACGCTCCTGGGTGAATGGCACAAAAATGAATTGTGATTGGTCCGGCGCGTCGATGGACAGAGTGAAGCTTGCTGGAATGATTTCGGCATCCTCAGTATCGCTACTCCCTCTTCTCTGACGCGGCTCGGAAGAAACAAACTGGAATAGATCACGCACAAAGTCGCTTTCCCCGCGGATATCGTCATTTGTCTTTGTGATCTGCGTGATCTGCGGATCGCCACCAGACACCGGCACCAGAAGAGTCGAGACACGGGCATCCGACATCGATGCAAGAACGCGGGAGGCATTGCTCTTATCCAGGAGAACTATCGACCCCACACGCCCATCAGGCTCGGTCAACAAAGAGAACTTTGTGGTTCCACTGATCGCGACGATTTCCGTTTGAACGGCTGTTCCTCTGATGGCCATGGTGGCCACAGGGGTGTCGACTTTGAGATCACCGGTCTTGGCTACCTGTCCTGCAACGAAGCCGATCAGCCCCTGGACGAGTGTGATGAAGGCCGAGTTTGCGTTTGAGCTCGCGGCATAGACCATATCGTTCAGCACCATTCTGGCACTGGCGGACATATTGAAAACCGTTCCGTCATTGAGCTTGATGGTCAGGGACGAGTCCGGGCCGGTTTGAACGACATCTCCTCTGGCAACCATATCACCGAGTCGAAGCTCTATCAGGGCACCATTCCTCAGGACGGTGACGGATCCTGTCACTTTCTCCACGCGGCCGATGGATGACTGGGCTGATGTCGTATCATTTGCCTGCACATAGCGTATCGGAGGATCCGGTCCTGCCAGGATCTCGACAGTTTCGCCTCTGAGGCCTGCTCCTTCAGGCGTTACAATGTTGAGGCGCCGATCATCTCGGAAGTATCCCAGAACGATAGCTTTGGTTTCGGTTCCTACGATGAGGAGATCGATGCCCGACCTTCTGAAGTCTGCCGTGAAGAGAGTATCCTTGTCGGGGAATAGGATCGAGGGCTCTGTTCCAGCATGATGGCTCGACGCATCGGTTGCATCGATGTGTATGTCGAAAACACGGGCGCCGTCACTGGATTGGTACACAGCGAGATCCCTTGAGCTTAAAGGATCATACGCCCTTCATCGTTTTATTCCCACGGGAATCTAATCCCAGTCGCTCAACAGATGATTGTTTTTATGAGGTGTCGAGAAAAGGGGACTTACTCGACGACGATCCGTACAGAAGCTGATCGCTCCATCCGAAACGGCAATCTCGCTTCGAAGTAGTGCTCGCCGGGCGTAAGCGGCCAAGGCGTCGGCTTGTCGGGATCTGCGACAGCGAAGGGTTGCCCATCCACATACCAAACAACCTGCGGAACAGGCGGCTCTGTGGTCACCTTGAGCTGGATTTGACCAGCTCCTTTCGGAGCTTCGGGATTACGCCAGATGCGACTGTTATTCTCCGGCGCAGTGATAGAGATTCGCACGTTCTCCGAAACCACGTCCTGTCGATCCGCAACAGGATAATGATTCTGGTTCTGCCATTCCCGGTATAGAGACGGCAACGGGATAATCAGCCGGGAGCGATCCGGCTGGATACGAAAGGTGGCATCTTTCAATGGCGGATCCACGTTCTCAGGGATCCATTCCGAGATCATCTGTCCGCATGATCCGGCGCTATCCTTCCCTTCATTCATGCATAGTTCGACACTGCGATAACCTCTCGGTGCCGGAAAGCTCGCATCCACCAAATCTCCGGGAAGGCTGCCATGCAGTTTGAGGAGAATGGGTCTCGCCAGAGCGGCGGCAGCGCGCGCGCCTGTCAATTCATGCATGGTTCCCGCATCGCCCCGCCCCACCCAGACGCCGACAAGGTAGCGCTGCGACCAGCCGATCAGCCAAGCGTCGCGGTAACCTTGGGACGTTCCGGTCTTGAGGGCCACAGGGAACGGATATTCGGTAGCTCCATAGCGTGGAAAACTCGGAAGGCGTGCCAAGGGATCTGCCAGGAAGTGCGTCACGAGCCGCGCTGTGTCAGATGACAAGACCTGCCTGGAGACGCGCTGACGTCCGTCCTTGAACCAGGCGAGTTCCAGAAGACGTCCGTCATTCGCGAGAGAGGTGTAGGCCCGCACCAGACGCTCTAGCCTCGTCGGCAAGGAGCCGATTGCCATTGAAAGGCCGAAGGTCTCAGGTAGAACCTCAAGATCGTGCAATTCCAGATCCTGGAAGAACCGGAACGCACGCTTGAGACCGAGCGTGCGGAGCAGATTGACCGCCGGCACATTGCGGGAATTGGCGAGCGCCTGACGCGGCAGCATCGGCCCGAGATAATGCCCGTCGGCATTGCTGATGCCGGAGGAGCCTTCGGGAAGATCGGCGAGGATGTCATCCGTCTTGAGCAGCCCGTCCTCGAGAGCCAGCGCATAGATGAAGGGCTTGAGCGTGCTGCCTGGAGAGCGTTGGATTCGGGTGAAGTCGATGGAGCCGGAATGGGAGGCATAGCCGACCGATCCCACCGTCACCAACACTTCGCCGGTTGCACGCTCGACGACCAGAACCGCCGCCTGCTCCGCGCCTTCCTTGCGCCAGGTTTCAACTCCGCGCCGCGCCAGTTCCGTCACCATGCGCTGAAGCCTCAAGTCGATCGTCGTGCGAAGGCGCGGTTCGGCATGTTCCGGCTGGCGCGCCAAGGCTGCTTTCGACAGGCGTAGCGCCGCATGAAGAGCAGCGGGATCGCGCCGCGACCGTTGGACAGGGCGCAGGGACGCGATCTGGTCGCGGGCAATCGCATGCTCAAGCGATGTGATGGTTCCCAATCGCAGGAGTTCATCGAGCGCCCGTCGGCCGCGAGCCACGGCTCTGGCATATCCGTCGGGACGATAGAGATTCATGCGCGCCGGTGATTGCGGAACGGCGGATAACAGTGCGATCTCGGCCCAGCTTAGGTCCTGAACGGGCTTGTCGAAATACCAGCGCGCAGCATGGGCGATGCCGTGGCTTTCGTTGCCGTAAGGGACCAGCCGCAAATAATGCGCCAGCATCGCCTCACGACCATACCGCATCGTGAGAACAACGGCGACGCCCGCTTCGACGGATTTAGCCCAAAGGGTGCGTGGCGCAGGGTTTTGCATGCGCGCAACCTGCATGGCGAGCGTCGAAGCGCCGGATGCGTGGCGTCCGCTCTTCCGGTTCTGCCAGAGCGCGCGCACAACGGCGATGGGGTCGACGCCCGGATGAGACCAGAAACGACGATCCTCCAAGGCAAGCGTTGCCTGAGCCACGCGCTGCGGCATGGGATCGACGCGCCAGAAGCCGTATTGCGTGCGCGCTCCCGCCGCATCTGTAACGGTTTGACCGACCTGCGTCAGGAATTCTCCATGTCGGTCATAGAGAATGGGCGTTGGGTCCAGTGCGTGAAGAGATGAGCGTTTGGCGACTTCCCAGCCGTAAAGCACGCCAATTGACGATATGGCGATTGCAAGACCAAGACAGATGAGCCGCCGTATCAACATTGTTCCCTTCATGTGCCGCCGCATCGCCGCAAAGCATGCAAGCTACCGCGCGATGACGACCCGCCGCCCCGCACTCGCGCCATAGACACCTGCTTTGTACATCATCTCCACCTCTCCCGGAGGCTGCGTGAAGGATCCGACGATCTGCGCACGAGTCCGGAAGACGAATCGGTATTTTCCCTTCGGCAAGGTGTCATAGGCGTAGAGCACGGAATCATCCTGGAAAGACGACGATGTCGGCGCAAGCGTCGGCCCTTCCGAAGGCGTTGCTTCGGCAGGCGCCGTGGCGAGAGCTGGATTGAGAGGCTCTAACCCTGCCGCCAGCGGCAGGCGGACTATCACATGCGTCCGGTCCTCCGGATTGACGAGTTCGACAATCTCCTCGATCACATCCCCGACATTCAGCTGCAGGTTTCGCTCGTGCAATCGCTCGGAAGCAGATGCCGATCCATTGCGGGCCACACGGTAGGCTTCGCGCGTCAGCACGAAGCCCGCAACCACGGGGGCTGCTTCGGAGCCGGGCTCGCTCGGCTGATAGCGTGTATCCACGAGAGCGATGACGGAGGCTTTTCCATCGTTCTTGAGCGTGACATGAGTCGGCACATCGATCTCTCGATTCAGCATGGGCGCATCGCTTTTGAGAACAAGAGGAGCCGTATCGCTGCTATAAGGTTCTGTAACTGCGACTGGAATAGGAGACTGAGGTCTCTGCCATGCCTCTGCTAATGTTTGAATCGCAGCCGTATTGGCATGAGTCGAACCCCAGCCATTCGCGTCGGAGAGGTTGATCAGTCCATCACGCAGGACAGGAAGCCTGCGATCCTCTGGCGCGGCCGCAGCGACAGCCCGAATGACCTCGGAAAGGTTGCGGACCTCAGACGGAAGGATCACAGGGTTTCCGCCGTCGCCAGCTTGTCCTGCATAGATCATCGATCCATTCCGCGACAGGAACTTCACTCTTCCCAACAGCTCTTCAAGAAGGTTCGCGCTCAACTGCCGATCCGGTGCGCCCGAAGAGCGCGCCGTCGCAGTGACCACCTGGGCCAGCGACGGCACAGGCAGGTTTGGCGCGCGGCGTGACAGTTCGGTGAGATAGGGCTGATCAAGCTGGTTGTTTGCGGCCAGAGCATTCAGGGCCTCCACTCGCTCACGCAACTCCTCGCCTGCGAGCAGACGGCCATAATCGGAGCGCATGGCCTGCTTGAGAACGCCTTCGAGCCGCGCGATCAAGGTCTTGTCCACCGGCTCTCCTGCACGCTCGGCGGCCTTGAGGAAGGTATAGGACCATGCCGTCAGAGAAACATTGCCCTTCGCGCGAGGCCAGAAGGCAACAAGTCCGTCATCATCGATGGACCGACCGATCGTGCGGGCTGCCTGCTGCACCTCTTCCGTGATGCGTCCTTCAAGTCCGGCCGCGGAGAGAAGCGGCGTAACAGGCTTGAGAGCGAGCGCCGCCGATGCCAACGCGATCTCCTGCTCGGTGCATCCATAGGGATAGGCGACGAGATAGTTGAGCCCGGCAAGAAGACGCACGAGAACAGGATCGCTGGCGAGCGTCACCGTGCGCGCATAGGAACCTTCGCGAGGCATTTGGGCAGGTGCAGCGACCGTCGCCCGCGCTCCGGGCGCGATCTCGACAATCTCCCGCTCACGCCTCGGCGAGCGATCGGGACGCACAGGCAGTACGATCTCAACGGCATCGCCAGCTTTGTCCACATCCCGCTGGAGCGCGAAGCGCAGGCGCATCGGCGCAGCGTCGGATCCGATCCCCGGCTTCGGCTCGGCAACAGTGACGGGGAAATCGAGGCGCGCGGGCCGGTTCACCTGCCATGCAAGAGCCTGCTCGGCAGCTCCGCTCAATAGGCCTCCGGTCATCGACAAGGCCGTGCGTCCGGTCCCGCCGGGCCCTTCGACCACGCGGGCGATGAGTCCAGCATCAAACTGGTCGCCCGGACGCACGAAACGAGGCAGGGCCGGTTGTGCGACAATCTCCTGCCTGATCATCATTTCACCAACGGCAAAGCCGAAACGGTCGGGGCCGCTCACCGCCTTCGCACGCAGCTTGTAGATAGTCAGCGTATCCGGCAGTTTCACCTTGATCCGCGCCACGCCATCCGGACCGACGATTACCTTCGGAAGGTAGACCGGGACCGGCGTGAAGTTCTTGCGGACGGAGATATTCTCCATGCCCCAATCATCGCTCAGCTCATCGCCGCCGGGCGTCTCGTCCAGCGGAATAACGCCGAAAGCCATGTTGCGCGTATCGCGGATCGCGGCTTGCGTCGGCCTCTCGACGATGAAGGCCTTGAGAGGATCGAGCGGTTGCTCGCGGGCCAGAGAGAGAACTGCCTGATCCACCATCCAGAATGTCGCCTCTCCGGCAACAGGTTTTCCTGTATCGTCGGATAGACGCAGCACGACTTCCACTTCCTGCCCTGGTCGCGCCTTCTGCGGCGCTTCCAGCGATGCCGTCACGATATGCTTGACGGGCTTCACCGTGACCCATTTGGTGGCGGCCAATGTCACAGGCTTGCCTTGGTCGAAAGGTGCGGTGGGATTAGGCGAAGATCCGTCGAGGCGTCCGCGCATGAGCAGGAAATGCACGGCGAGCTTCGGCATCTGCTCCTTGCGCAGTTTCACCTCATAGCGCCCGGTTCCATTCTGGATGGTCACCCAATCGTAACGGAACTGACCGCCCGGTTCCTCGACAACGGCCAGCGCACGGCCATTCTGAAAGGGACTTTGAACGATTAGGATTGCCGTCTCTCCCGGCGCGTAATCATCCTTATCGCTGGCAACACTAACGGTCTGCGTCGGCGGTCGGGACCATGTGACAGGCTCGGGCCCTCCGACGAAGAAATCGACACTGACGGCCTGCTTGCGTCCGAGACGGTCGCTGGCATCGACCTCGATGATATAGACGCCTGCGCCCTTCGGCTCGAAGTTCATGGCAAGAATGTCGCGAGCACTCGTGAGCTTCATCTCGCTCAGGGTCTCATCCATGACCTCGGTCACATATTTCGCGGAGCCCTGGCTGAAATCGCTGGCCTGCAGCACCGAGTTCCAATTGCGCTTGATGAAGCGCACATTCATGGCAAGTCCGGAAAGAGCATCGCCCTTGGCATCGACCGCCAATAGTTCCGCTGGAATGGTGGTGGGTGCCGGCAGATAGCGCGGCACTTTCAATCCCAAGGCAAAAGGCGGGAGCGCAACCACATTCTGCGTGTTGCGGATCTGCACATCATCGTCCCCTGTCACGGTCGCTTCGATCACGTAACGCCTCGGCTGCGCCGTCGGCTCGATGGTAGGGTCGAGCGTAAGGCGTGCCGATCCACCGTCATCGGTGCGGCCTTCCCGCTCCAGCACGGGAGTCGAACGGAACTTCCGTTCGCTGGAATAGCGCGCGTCGGAGGAAAACAGGAAACCTTCGCGTCCCTGAGGAATCCAGTTATGCGGAAACTGCGTCACACGCCACTTGATGGGACGGTCTGCCACAAGGCCACCCGCGAAGAAGCGGGCCGTAAGATCGACGGAGAATTCTCCATCGAGAGGAACGGATGATGGGCTGTCGAGCAGGACCTCGAAGGTGGGAAGCCGGTAGGCCTCCTTCTTGAAGCCGACGATGCCGCACCCTTCTTCGTTGGCATCCTTTGTCTCGAACCGGACCAAATAGTCGCCGGTTGCCGTCGTTGCGACATCGAACTTGTGATACAAGCCACCATTCGCATCGGGAGTGACAGGAATGCGCCATTCCTGATCGCTGGGACCCGAAATGACGAGATCGCCGCCCTTCGTGGCGTAAGACAAACCACCTGCGCGATAATTCCGCACGAAGCCTTTGATATGCACCGGCTCCTCGGGACGATAGATTGGGCGCTCCGTGAAGATGTGGCACAGGACGCGCGTCTCCTCGGCACGCGGCATTTCCGGATCTGTGGCCCATGACAGCCATGTTTCCTCAGGCCGCGTCCAGTTCTCCTGATGATATTCAGCCGGAGCGCGGGTGGGCTCGATCACCAGAGTGTCGAGGCCTTTCGTGACCATGACGCGTTTAATCTCGGCCGGAGCGCGGTTTGCAAGCGACCAGGTGAAAGCACCTTGTGCATCAGTCCGCCCCTGAGCGAGAACCACGAACTTGTCATCGCGCAATCCTTCAAGACGGATCTCGGCCCCGTCGACAGGCTGTGCAGAGGCAAGGGACGTGACGGCAAAGCGCACGCGCTGCGCCTCCTCGATCGCAGACAGACTGAGGTCTGTCACCTGCGCACGCAGCCAGCGGCGAGGTCCGCCATCGACTGGGCGAAGGCCGATGAGATAGGTTCCTGGCTGCTCTGGCCCGGCTATCTTGGAGAGAAGCGGCTTGATGTCGACTCCGAATTTCGCACTCGTTCCCCCGCGGCGGATCGGCAGCGGCACGATTTCCGATACAGCCGGCGAACCCAGGACCCTGATGCGCTCGACCATCGCGTCCGCCTCGATATCCTCTGCCGTATTCCAAGCATTCGGCTCGTTGCCTGACAGCGGTGGAACGGCAGCATCATCAGTCAGGAGGCCGTCTCCTGGGAAGGGCCAGAAATCGCGCGCGAGCGGATTGATCTTGTGAATGCGGATATCGGCGACATCGTAGCTGCGCCCACGCAGCGGCAGCATCTGTGGGCCAAATCGCTCGACGATGCCTTGATTTACGTCCCACACCAGCGCAGGCTTTTCAGGAACGAAAGAGAAGCGACGAGTCACGGCCTCGCCGGACAGCTCACGTCCCCGCTCGTCCTTGAGCGTGCCGGGCTCGATGCGGAGTTCATAAATCGTGTTGGCGAGGAACTTGCCCGAAACGTTCAGGTTCATCCGCTCTCGCGTGACGGTGAGATCGTCGACGGGCGGCGAGATGCGCAAAGCCTCGCGCATCTGCAGAACATCAAGTTCCTGGGGTCGGTGTGTGAAAGCAAGGATGATGCTGCGCTTGGCGCTGGACAGATCGCCGTCGCCCTCTCCATAGGGCGTGCATTGCAGCACGCCGTCGCGCTCGACGTCGTCGAGACGCGAGCCGCATACGACTTTGCGCGCCATGAAGGGCGAGGCACTGCGGAAGCGGCGTTCGTAGATCGGAATGTCGAGGCCCGGCTCGTCAGCTAAGCGCAGCTTGAGAAGCGCCATCCTGCCATCGGGCAGCGGATTGCGCAGGGTAACGAAATAAGCGTTGTTCTTGCTGTTCTGGCTCTTCTCGACAGCCTTGATGGTAAAATCCTGCGCCGTCAGCACCTGAGCATCACGATCGGACACGCCGGGCAGCGGCCGCACCTCGATCGTCAGAAGCCGCGTGAGTGCGGCCTGATCGATAGGATTCGGGAAAACGAGGGTGAAACGGTCGAGATCCGCCGTTCCATATTCCTCATCCTCTGGGTGAACGCTGACCGGCGCCGGAAGAACAGGCACAAGACGAGCGGAAAAATTCTGCATGGAGAAATTGACACGCCGCAGAGGATGCCAGGGCTCCGCCGGGCGGAACTGCAGCGTGCGCGCGTCGATCCATTGCCATGCACCAGGATGATCGGGCGTGAGTTGTACAACGCGCTCCGGATGATCTTCAGGACCGCCTTTCTGCGGACCCAGGTCGCGATCAAAGAAGAGGGTAACCGGATCCCAGGGTTGCAGGAAATGTTCCGGCACAATCTTGGCACCATCAGCACGACTAACGAGATCGCGCTCCATGGAAGAAGCAGGCGATGTCTGAGCCTGAGCCGATCCGGCAAGCCCGCAAACCGCGACGAGAACGAGGCCGAGGAAACGTGAAGAGCGGATCATGGCGTCTTTCCGGAATTCTGGGAGCGAAGGGGAGAGAGCCCCACCATTTCGAGATATCGAAGAGTGATGTCCTGTGGCGGACCGGAAGGCGGCGGCGCAATGCCGATGACGGCAGCGCGAACGCTTGCCGGTTCGGCATCCGCAGGAATGCGCGCCTCAAGCACGTAGGATCCTGCCGCCAGATCGTGGATCTGAGTCAGCCCATGACCGACCGCTTGCCCTCGCGCATCGAGCAACCGCAGCGCGGCGTTACCCGGATCGGATTGTAATCCGACACCGATCCTGCTCGGTTTCTTGACATCGAAGGCGAAAAGAGCCGCACCGCCCGGAGAAACAGTGACAGCCTCCGCAAGCCCTTCGGAAACCGTCCGAACAGGCTGAGCCGTGAGTTCGATGGCTCCGGTCAGCGGCCCGTCGTGAGGCGAGTAGATCTTCAACTCAGCGGAGCCGCCGGGCAGATAATGCTGGAACTCGGCCCCGGCAGGAAAGAACTCAGGCCGTAACTCCGCACCAGATGGAGATAGCGCCAAAATGACGGGAGCATTAGTGCGGGCCGTTACGAGAACAGGCGTGGGCAGTTGCAGGGCGAAAGCCATCACTTGCCCCTCAAGTGACGTGGCATACGGTAGCTCCACCTGCCGCGAAGCGGCCGAGCTCCAGGCCTTCATCTTCTCGCTGTCAATCCAGGCCGCCACAAGCCCGGCCTTATGACGCAGCACCAGTTCTCCCGGCCCCGGCAGCACAAGAGATCTGCCTTCCAAGTAGCGCCCGTCGCGGCTAACGAACATCGCCTCCGCGCCAGCAAGGGTCAGGCGCGCACCTGGCGCGACATCGACGGGAATCGATAAGGAGCCTGCCGCACCAATGAAGCGCTTGAGTACCTTGCCGTCGGACAAAATAAGGGGATCCTGATTCAAGGATGTTACGCTGAACGAAACAGGCGCTTTCTGATCACCGGCATTCACGAGAAGCAGCGTAGTAAATGTGCCTTCGATGGTGCGGCTGACCGCTTCACCACCGCTCCATACCGTCACGACCCTGTCCTTCTGATTATTCCATCCGGCAATGGCGGAAGTGCCCGGGCTGAGGACCAGTGACAGACGTTTGCGGCCCTCCGGCAGGACAACCGGTTGTGCCGTAAGCGCTTCGAGGGACAGTGATGAGACGCTTTGCGAGATATCCGCGGCGCGCTTCAGGGAAAGGCTCTTCAGCGAGACGCGCAACGGATCCTGCCCTTCAGCATTCCACAACCGCGCCGACCGACCAAGGGCAAGTGCAAAGGCGCTGCGCTTTGATGTTCCCGACCCCAACCCCGCATCGATGTTGGGCTGCCCAAATGTCGATTCAGCGATGAAGGCTGTGAGGATCCCTTGAGCTTGAGACGCGACAGGAATGGTTGCCTGCTCTCCTTCACCGAGCTGAAGGTCCAGACGGTCGCCCGACGTCGCTACAGGCTGCAGCGAGAGCTTCGTATTGCTCGCGCGCCGCACAAGCCAAAGCCTTTCACTCTGCGGAATGAGAGCGTCGCCGATCACAGGTGTCAAAGCGCGACCCGTGGAGGCCCCCGCCAGCAATGGACTTTCATTGCCGTGCAGTTTGAGAACGCCTGCTCCTGGTGCAGCGATGGATGCTACATCGAAAGTCATTGTCTGGCTTTGCTCGATCAAAGTTTCCGGCTCGAAACGCAAATCTCCTGCAGTCTGCATGGGGCGGGTGACGGAGCGAGTCGCGAGCTTGATGTCCGCATCGCTCTCATCGATGGTCCACACCAAAACTCGCCACGGACGCGCATCGTCCTGATCGATCATTGCGGCTATAAGTGGCGCTTGGCCCTTGTCGTATCCGACCTGCCGCCACCGTCCCTGACCATCGCGACGTTCCAGAACCAGCGCGATTTCCGTGCTGGATTGAGCGCCGAGCAATGTCAGGCGGTCCGGCGCCGTTGCCTGCAAGGGGAAGATGCGCACGACGTTGCGCGCCTTGAATGACGCGGAACCATCAGAGAGCAAGGCGGCGCTTTCTTCTTGTGGGAGCGTCAGACGAACTTCAACCGTGTTTTTGCGAGGCGCGACATCATCCGCTTCACTTGCGTCAGAGAATTCTTCGCCGCCTTCATTCGACCCGCTATCCTCCTCGGCCGCACTCTCACTGCCTGGAGCAGGATCAGCCTTGAACAACTTGAGAGTGTAGGAGCCGGCCGCAAGACGTCGCGACAGAGCAAGATTCCAATCGTTCGTCCTGTCATCTAGTCGCTCGACTACGCGCTCATTCTCATCCAGAAGCACCCCGCGCACATCGGGCTGTCCGAAGGTGGTGAGATTGACCACGCGATCCTGCGCGATCGAGAAGGGAATGCTCGCAGGAAGCTCCACCTGCCAGGGCGCAGCGGGCTGAATCTCCTTCGTCTCGAGTTTCAGATCGTAATCGAGACGGTCGTTGCGGCCGAGGCCCCGCACATCGACCGCATAACGTCCCGGCGAGAGCTTTCCTTTGTAATCGCTTCCCTTTGTCAGCTTGCCGATGGGCTGCGGAGAAGCTCCATCGATCTTGATCAGTTCGCCCACCATGCCGTCGCTGAGCGACAGAACCGTATTCGCCGGCCCCTCCAGCGAGAAGGTCCAGCGATCCGGTGTTCGCGGCTCGTCGCGACCTTGCGGCTCGCGCCATTGGTGCCTGACTCCGTTGAGCAGGGGCAGTTCGTGAGGACCATGACCAACTCTTTCCACTGCTGGCGGAGAAGACTGGATGCGCGCGATCACGCGCCCCTCCTTGGCCTGCGGAAGAATCACCAGACGCAGCTTTTCCTCATCCATCGTCCAGTCGCCAGCAGCCGATTGATTGGTCGGCGACAATGGCCAACCTTCGGCATCCTCGACCCGCGACTGGAACTCGGCGCCCTGACTCAATATCTGAAGATTGTACGCTCCGGCACGATCGATCGTGACTGGAAACACAACGCCTTTTCCTGGGCTAAGCGTCGCACGGACTGTTTCTCCGGACAGCATCATCTGACCTTCTTCCATCACCCCCTTGCGGGCGACGATGCCGACGCGGCCGCTTGAATCGACCGCCTTGACGATGATGCGATATCGACCTGCTCTCAAATAGGATTGGATGAGCGCGTTCTGACCCGCACCCATGACGCTTCTTCCGAGCGCAGGTAGGAAGGCTGTCGAGAGAGACGCCTCCGTCTTCAAGCGTCCCAATGTCTCGATCCGATAAAGCCCGCCTTCCGCGACCTCAAGATCGAAACTGCGTTGCTCATCCTGCTTGAGATCGAAGAACATCGGCGCCCCGGCCTTGAGCATGGGACGCGCTTCGGGGCGCTCCACCTCGAGCCGCCGTTGCGGCGGAGGTTTTCTAGAGGCCAATGTGACGACTCTGTCGGCTTTCGGCGGTGAGAGGCTCACCTTCGCCTCACGTTCACGCCCATCGGGGGCAACTTGTGCGCTGGGGTCCTCGACCGGAAGCAAATTCACGGCGACGGCCTGTCCGGCAGCATCGATGGCAAAGACCTCCTGATCGGAGGAATAGCGAATTGGAATTTCCAGACTTTCCCCTGCGCGCTGCAAAACGGTCAGGGGAGATGGGCTCACCGATGTTGACAGGGGCCGTATGATCGGTTCGGTGAGAAGCCCGGGAGCGCTATTGGCGATCACTGAATGATTGGCGTTCTGTCCGAAATCCTGAACGCCGAGCGGAATGATGGATCGCTGCGGCATCCGGGCGACATCCGCCGTTAAGCCCGGTGGTCCAAGAGTCAGATCAATCGGCCCGACCGCGCCGGGAGCGGGATCGAGCTTCAGACGATACCACCCGGCATCGAGATCGTAGCGGGAAGGCATACGGCCGTCTGCGCGCAGAGGATTGGCATTCTCCAGCACCGGCGTGATCGATGCTTTCGCGGCGATACCCTCGATCGTGACCGCTACCGTGGAGGCTTGAGTCACCTGGAACAGGATGGTGCTCGATCCTCTGAGATTGAAGCGCCACCGAAGGGCCTTTGTCGGGCCGACGCTCGGCGCCTGGGAGGCCAGCACCGTGCCGCGCCCCTTCTCGAACCGGACAAGAATTGCTGTCGCAGGAAGCTCGTCGCCACCCTCCCCTGCAACGGCGAGGCCGACCCAGTGCGGCCCGCCACTCTGCACACCATTCGCGGAGATGTGGTTGAGAGCCTGCAGCCGGAAGGTCTGACCTTGCTGGCCTGATATCTCGGCGAAGGGCGCACTGCCGGCTTGTGTGCGAACCTGCATGACCGGTTCGCGGTGCTTCCGCGTCAAAGAGGCCGAGGCCAATGTCGTTGCGCCATTCGTCAGCCTCAGCTGGACAGGTACGGGCTCCGGCACGTCCACGCGCACTGTGGTTGCGTTTCTAGGCAATGGAATCCGCACCATGCCGAGCGGGCCGATGGTGCCTTCGACAAAGCTCCGTGCTGTCTGCTCCTGAGGAGCGACTTGGATATGAAGCGGCTGGCTTGCATTGCCATCGGTCCAAGCCACCGCCTCTCCCCCATAAACAGTGAGACGATAAAGGCCGGGCTCAAGGCGCCCCTTCAAGCGCGCGCTGCGCAGGGGACGTCCGGCAACCGGCTCGACCGATGTCCATTCAGGCATGAGAGCGGACAGATCAGTTCCGTTCCGCCACAAGCGCATGTCCTGCAACGAACGTCCCGCCGCATCGATGGAGATGGGCTCTTCTCCCCTCACCTCAATCCAGAACGAACGTTGCTGCAGATCTGCGAGATCGGCGGACATGAAGCCGCCGCGACGCAGGGCGTCGCTGATCGGCGCAGCGTCACGGAAGGGCCTGGCGCTCAGCTTTGCGTCGCCGCTCCCGTTGTGCGCTCCCTCGGTGACGAGCTTGTAGACGCCCACATCGAGAAGCTGATCCAGGCGGCCATCCCGTGCCCCCATGCCTCCCACAACATCGCTAGGGCCTTGAATCATGTCCAGGAGCTTGAATTCAACGCCCGTGGCGCTTTCCGTCTGGATCGAGAAGCGACCCGGCTGCCGGATGGTCAGCATGACCTCGCTTTTCTTCGTAGCCGGGACCGTTGTCAGGCTCAGAATGGCGGCCTGCTCACCATTCTGAGCCTCAAGCGGCTGCGCAAAAGCAGGCTGAGGGGCGGCTGTTAAGGATAAAGCCGTGGCGAGGAAAAGGCCGATGCACCGAGGCAAAGCCGGTCGTGTTGAGCGCTTGAGAACCTGTAGTTCCATGTATTTGGCCATGATCCGCCCTCTCTTGAGGTCAGCTTTTTATAAAGAGCGTAAGCGACGCGGACAATGTTTCAATGGAGTTGGTGCTTTCTACCCCATCCGTTCTTGCCATCCAGGATAGTTGACCCTGCCGCAAATCGGAGAAAGGTAAGAAGTATAGGGCCTTATGAAGGAGCGATGATGGGCTCGGGGCTCATTTCAGAGCCTTTGCAGGCCAATCCAGCGAATGCCCAGCTCTTAAGCCTTATAGGGGCCCTCTGAGCCTATCTTCAAAACAGCCTTGTCGCTCCTCCCCACGCTCGATAGGGTTGAAGCGATGTACATCGCCATACCTTCATGAACCTTTTTGTCTTCGGCCCAGGTTATACCGCACTGCAATTCATCCGGACTTATCGGAATCGGTTTGCGTGTGTCAGCGGCACTTTCCGATCCGCTATGAAGGCAGCATCGCTTCAGAATGAAGGCATCGTTCCTTATTTCTTTGACGCAGAAGAATACGATCCCGACCTTCTTGATGAGATTACCACTGCCGATGCACTGCTGATCTCCATACCTCCCGCAACAGGATTAGATCCCGTCCTGAGAACGCTGTCGGATGCAATCGCTTCGGCCTCGCGCTTGCGCTGGATCGGCTATCTCTCAACGATCGGTGTTTACGGCGATGCAGACGGGGGGTGGGTCGATGAGACGACACCGCCCAATCCCGCCAATGAGCGCTCTCGCGAGCGCCTAACTGCGGAAGAACAATGGCTCGCTATCGGGGATAAGACGTCTATTGCCATTCAGATCTTTCGCCTCGCCGGCATCTATGGGCCGGGACGCAATGCTCTTGCGCAGGTCGCGAATGGAACGGCGCGGCGCATCATCAAGCCTGGACAGGTGTTCAATCGAATCCATAGTGCCGATATTGCGCAGGTGCTGATGGCCTCTCTCGAACGTCCAAGCCCCGGCGCGATCTACAATATTACTGATGACGAGCCCGCTCCTCCGCAGGATGTCATCACATATGCAGCGCACCTGCTCGGTTTTGATCCGCCGCCAGGAATACCGTTTGCAGACGCCGATCTTAGTCCTATGGCTCGCTCCTTTTATCAGGATAACAAGCGTGTGCGGAATGATCGGATGAAGAATGACCTAGGCGTGCGGCTTCGCTTTCCGACTTACAGGGAGGGCCTTGAAGCGCTTCATGCTTCCGGGGAGGGCCGGCATTCATAAGGTGCGTTCATTGATCTCCCGCGCCCGCTGATCGATCCAGGCTCGATCCGTGATCCCGGCCGGATTGGTGCGGGTCGCCATGGCGTCCATAAAGGCGAGGAAGCGTTCGTGCGCGACGCCGTAGAGTCGCCGCAGCTCCGCCAGCGGTTCCGGATGGTCGTCCACGCGTAGATCCAGCACAGGATAGAGTTCCGTGCGCCAAATCTTAAGCGCTGCGGATTGCTTGCCTCGCTTGTCGCCGCCTTCCGCCTGACCCGCATCGAGCGCGCTCATCAGGCGCTCGGCGAAGGGGAGATCGGTGCGGCGCTTGAAGGTTTCGAGACTCGTCTCGATCACGGCTGGGCCTGCCAGCATGTTGCCGGCGACAGAAACGCCATCTTCCGACAGATGTCCGCACCAATCTACACATTCGCACCCTGTATGAGCAGCCGCGCGGCCCTCCCGGTCGATCACGTGAAGCTGCCGCACCTCTCGTCCGGGATCGGCAGCCGTGAGGATCGACACGATCTCATCGGCGCTCCTGCCTTCCGACAGAAGGCGCATGCCATCATAGCCATAGAGCGGATTGACGAAGGCCTGCGTCGCAAGCGCACCCACTCGCGCTGAGCCGTACGGGCAGAGAGCGCCGACGGCAAAGAACTTGGTGGTGACGGCAACGCCGAAGGATCCCGTTTCTGGATCCTTCGCGATGATCGACCAAGTCATCCCAATGCTCCCTTAACGGCCTACCGCGTAGGCCTGCATGAGACGCGGCGTAGCGGCGCCATGCAGGAGGCCATCCTTGTCGCGGCTTGCCGCCACGAGACGTCCCACCGTCCAGGCTGGCGCCACTTCCACATCGTGACCGCGCGCGCGTAGATCATCGAGGACTTCCGCTCCGTAGCTTTCCTCAGCCATCAGATGACCGGGCTTCTGCTCACGCGGGTAGAACGAGGACGGGAAATGCGCCGTATGCGACATGGGCAGGTCGATGGCCTCCTGCAGGTTCAGTTCATGATGGGCATGACGCAGGAAGAGCAGAAGCTGCCACTGCTCCTGCTGGTCGCCACCAGGAGAGCCGAAGACCATGTAGGGCTCGCCATCCTTCTCCGCGAGCGTCGGCGTGAGCGTGGTGCGCGGACGCTTACCCGGCTCCAGGCTTGCAGGCAAGCCCTCTTCCAGCCAGAACATCTGGGCGCGTGAGTTGAGCATGAAGCCGAGCTCCGGAATGACGGGCGAGGATTGCAGCCAGCCACCGGAAGGCATCGCCGCGATCATGTTACCTAAACGGTCGACTACGTCGATATGTACCGTATCGCCGCGCTTTGCCGAACGCATGGAAGCAAGCGTCGGCTCGCCACCGGAAACCTTACGATCCGTTGTGGAGAGATCGCGCAAGGCAGCGAGCGTGCGCTCGACCTGCGACTCGTAGCCAGGCACAATGCCAGGGCGCAGTTCGCGGGAGGCCTTCTCGGTGATGAGCTTGTGGCGCTCGCTGTTGTAAGCATCAGACAGCAGCGTCTCGATCGGCACATCCACGAAATTCGGATCGCCGTAATAGGCCTCGCGATCCGCGAAGGCGAGCTTCATGGACTCGGTCAGCGTATGAATGAATTCGGCGCTGGTTGGTCCCATCTTGGACAGATCGAATCCTTTGAGAAGCGCGAGCGTCTGCAGGAACACAGGCCCCTGACCCCACGGCCTGATCTTGTTGACCCTGAAGTTGTGATACTCATAGGTCTGCGGCGCATCGTAGCTGGCCTGCCACGAGGCCATGTCATCGGCGCTCAGCACGCCGCGATGGCGGGATCCGCTTTGGTCCATCACTTCAGTCTTGCGCACGAAAGCGTCGATGGCTTCAGCAACGAAGCCCTTGTAGAAGGCGTTGCGGGCGGCCTCGATCTGCGCCTCGCGATTAGAGCCCTTGGCTTCACCCTCGCGAATGATGCGCTTCCAGGTTTCGGCAAGCTGCGGATTGCGGAAGAGCGCGCGCGGCTTCGGTTCCTCCCCGCCCGGAAGGAAAACGGCGGCGGACGTGGGCCATTCGGTTTTGAAGAATTCCTTCAAGTCGTTGATAGTGTTGGAAACCCGCGGCAGAAGCGGATGTCCTTGCTCGGCATAATAGATGGCGGGTTCGAGCACATCGCGTAAGCTGAGCATGCCGTGATCGCGCAGCAGGATCATCCAGGCATCGAACGCGCCGGGAATGACGGTGGCGAGCAAGCCGTTGCCAGGAATGAGCTTGAGCCCTTCGCTTTTGTAATGCGCAATGGTTGCGCCTTTCGGCGCAGTGCCTTGACCGCAGAGCACTTCGACCTTCTTCGTTTTCGCCGAGTAGAACACTGCGGGAACTTCGCCCGAAGGACCGACAAGATGCGGCTCAACCACCTGCAGCACGAAGCCGGAGGCCACGCAGGCGTCGAATGCGTTTCCACCCTTTTCCAGCATTGCCATTCCGGCGGCAGAGGCCAGCCAATGGGTCGAAGTCACGATACCGAAGGTGCCGAGAATCTCAGGCCGTGTCGTAAACATATGTCTTTATCCGTTTGATGATTTACTGTTCGCGAGGATCGAGCGCGTCGCGCAAGCCGTCGCCAAGGAGGTTGAAGCCGAGAACGATCAGGAAAATCGCGGTCCCGGGAAAGATCGACATCCAGGGCGCCTGGTCCATGAAGTTCTTGGCGGTGTTGAGCATCGAACCCCAGGACGGATTCGGAGGCTGCTGGCCAAGACCGAGGAATGACAGGCTCGCTTCTGCGATAATGGCGGTCGCGATGGTGAGCGTGCCCTGCACCAGGATTGGCGGCAGCACATTCGGCAGCACATAGCGCACGATGATCCAGAAATCGGGGAGTCCGATGGCGCGCGCGCCTTCCACGTAATCCTCCGCCTTCACGGTCAGCACCTGACCGCGTGTGAGGCGAATGAAGATCGGCATGGCGGAAAGACCGATGGCGATCATCGCATTCGTGAGGCTCGGACCTAAGAAAGCCGCGAGGGCAATGGCGAAGATCAGGAATGGAATTGCCAGCATGGCGTCTGTCGCACGCGAGATCGCGGCATCCACCCAGCCACCGAAATAGCCGGAGATGAGGCCGAAGGGCACGCCAAGCACGATGGCGATGAACACCGAAACCACGCCCGCCATGATGGAGGCGCGCGCGCCCCAGAGCATGCGCGAAAGCGTATCGCGGCCGAGTTCGTCGGTGCCGAACCAGAACATGGCTGAGGGCGCCTTGCGGATGCTCGTGAAGCTCGGCTTAATCGGGTCGAAGGGTGCGAAGTAGGGCCCGACGATGGCGGCCAGTACGAAGAACAGGACGATGAGGCCACCGACGACGGCGCTCTTGTTCTTCAGAAACTTGGCAAGGACGCGACTGCGCTTCTTCGGCAGGGCAAGATCGTCGGCGACAACAGCGGTGGCGGTCATGCGGCGTGCCTCAGGCGGGGATTGACGAGAACATAGAGAACATCGGCGAGCAGATTCATGAATATGAAGCCGACAGCCGTGCAAAGGACAACGCCCTGCACTACGGCATAGTCGCGGTTGAAGACCGCATCCACGATCAGCTTGCCAAAGCCTGGGATCGTGAAGATCTGCTCGGTCAACACCGCTCCAGCGAGCAATTCGCCAAAGAGCAGCGTGGACAAGGTCACGATAGGAATGAGCGCGTTGCGCAGCGCATGCTTGAGAATGATCTTGCGCGACAGAAGGCCTTTAGCACGAGCAGTGCGAATATAGTCTGAGCGCATGACGCCGAGCATGGCGCTGCGGGTGTGACGCATGAGGCTCGCTGCAAGGCCAGTGCCCAGCACGAAGGCCGGCATGAGCATGGTTTTGATGTTGAGCCATAGATCTTCGGTCGGCGGCACATAACCTGATGCCGGCAGCAGGCCCCAACGGACGGAGACCAGCATGATGAGCATGATGCCGAGCCAGAAATTCGGAATGGAGAGGCCTGACAGCGCGACGACGTTGGCGGCGTAGTCGACGGCCGTTCCCTTCCTGACTGCCGAGACGATGCCCGCGGGAATGCCGATGGCGAGCGCCACGATCATCGCCATGATGGCGAGTTCGATCGTCACAGGGAGCTTGCTGAGAATGAGCGTGAGAACCGGGATATCCGTGCGCAGCGAGATACCGAGATTGCCGGTCAGGGCCGATCCGATCCAGGCGAAGTATTGAACCGGAATCGGATCGTCCAGCCGATACTTCTCGCGCAGATAGGCGAGCACCTGCGGATCGCGCTCCTCGCCCGCCATGGTGAGAACGGGATCGCCTGGCAGGAGCTTCTGCAAGGCAAAGACCAGAACCGACACGATGATGAGTGTCGGGATGGCAATCAGAATACGTCGTCCGATGTAACGGAGCATCAGCGCAAGTCACCTGCGAGAAAAACTGGGAGCGTGCCCGGCTCAAGACTGCCGGGCACGCGATTCGTCAGCCGTTCAGGAGCCGAGCTTCACGCCCTTCAGACGGATCATGCCGTCCGGATAGGGTTTGAAGCCCTGCATCTTCTTCGAGAGAACGAAGGGCCAGGGCTGGTAGTAAGTGTAGATGATCGGCAGGTCTTCCTTCAGGATGGCCTGCGCGGAATCATAGAGCTGCTTGCGCTTGCCTTCATCGTTGATGGAGCGGGCCTCGTTGAGCAGCTTGTCCACATCCGCGTTGCAGTAGCGTCCATCATTGAGGGCGCCTTTGCAGGTTGCGAAGGCATGGATGTTGCCATCGGGGTCGACGCGGCCTGACCAGCCGATGATATTGGCATCGAAATTACCGGCCTGCGCCTCCTTCTGCATGGCGGCGAACTCGGTCGGGCGCAGCGAGATCTCGAAGCCTGCCTCGGCCGCCATGGCCTGGATGATCTCGGCAATCTGCTGGGTCGTGGTGCTGGTGCCGAAGGTCAGCTCGAACTTCACCTTCTCGACACCCGCTTCCTTAAGCAGCTTCTTCGCCTTCTCAACATCACGCTTGCCGGCAGCAAACTTCGGATTGTTGTAAGGGCTTGCTTCAGGGAAAGGCTGACCGGCTGGCGGATAAATGCCGGCACCCACCACCTCGTTGATCACGTTACGGTCGATGGACAATTCGAGTGCCTGACGCACACGCTTGTCCTGGCCGAGCGGCATCTTTGCGCGGTCGCCGTTATTAGTGTTGATCGTGATGCCCTGATAGCCAATGCCCGTGACAGGTGCGAAAACCAGGTTGGCATCGCTCTTGGCGGCGGGCACATCGCTCGGTGCAAGACGCTCGAGCATATCGAGATTGCCCGACTTCAGGTTCGCGAGACGCACGGTCGTGTCCGGAATCGGCTGGAACACGATGCGCTCGAAATTATAGTTCTTCGCGTCCCAGTGCTCCTTGAAGCGCTCCAGCACGATGCGGTCGTTCTGCACACGCTCGACGAACTTATAGGGACCGGAACAGATCGGCTTCTGGCCGAAATCTGCGGAGGCGAAGGCCTTCGGCGACAGGATCATGCCGGCGCGATCAGAGAGCTGCGACAAAAGGGTCGCATCCGGACGGGAGAGATTGACCTTCACCGTCAGGTCGTCGACCACATCGACGCTCTCGACAGAGGTCAGCTCGCTCTTGCGGAGCGAATCCGGCAGGGTGCGGGCGCGGTCGATATTCGCCTTCACGGCAGCCGCATCCATCTTCTCGCCATCATGAAAGGTGACGCCGGGGCGCAGCTTGAAGGTCAGTGCCTTGCCGTCGTCGCTCCAACTCCACTCGGTTGCGAGTTCGGGCGTAAACTTCAAATCAGGCGTAATATCCACGAGCTTGTTGCACAGCGACGTGAACACGATGCGGCCGACGAACGTGCGGGCGCGATGCGGATCGAGCACGTCCGGATCTTCATTGAGGCCGATGCGTAGGTTCTGCGCGGATGCGGCGGTACTCGCAAGGAGCCCGGCCGCCAGCGCTAGGAGCAATCTTTTCTTCATTCGGTAGTCCTCCAAGTCTTCCTCTGGATTTGTTTCACTTGGTTCAAGGGCTCGCCGTGACGGCCTTATCCTGCCGTTCACGCCAAGTTCGGTAGAGAGCCAGGCGCTTAGCCAGGGCCGGGCTCTGAGACGGTGCGCTGATGGAGCCTGCGCCGGCCCCCTGAATCTCGCGCCAGAAATGGCATGCCACCTTCCGCCCATCAGGCGCTGTTTCGAGAGCCGGATGCTGCTCCTTGCAGAGCGGGCGCGCATGGGGGCAACGGGTATGGAAGCGGCAGCCGGACGGAGGTGCGGCGGGGCTTGGCACATCGCCTTGCAGCAGAGCCTTGGGCTGACGGTTCGTGGGGCTCGGAATGGGAATCGCTGCGAGAAGCGCCTGCGTATAGGGATGGAGCGGATTGTCGAAGAGCGCATCCGTCTCGGACAGTTCCACGATTTCACCCAGATACATTACGGCGACGCGATCGCTCATGTGCCGGATCACGGCGAGATCGTGCGCGACGATCACGAGGGTGAGACCGAAGCGCTCCTTCAGGTCTTCGAGCAGATTGATGATCTGCGCCTGGATCGATACGTCGAGGGCCGAAACCGGCTCGTCGCCGATGATCAGCTTGGGGTCGCCCGCGAGCGCCCGGGCGATGCCGATGCGTTGGCGCTGGCCGCCGGAGAATTCATGCGGATAGCGGTCCGTGTGCGTCGGCAGAAGACCTACGGTACGCATGAGATCAGCCACCCGCTCGCGCTTGTCCTTACCGCTTGCGAGGCTATGCAGCCAAATCGGCTCCGCGATAATGTCACCCACATTCATGCGCGGGTTGAGGGAAGCGAAGGGATCCTGGAAGATGATCTGCAGCTCGCGGCGCAGGCGGCGCATCTCGCTTTTACTAAGTTTGAGGATCGATTGACCTTCATAGCGCACATCGCCGCCGGTCGGCTCGATGAGACGTAGCATTAGACGTCCGAGGGTGGACTTGCCGCAGCCGGATTCCCCCACGATGGCGAAGGTTTCTCCGCGCTGGACGCCAAGCGAAACACCGTCGACCGCACGCACGACCGTGGGAGACGATAACAGCCCTCCGCCGCCGAAATGCTTTTTCAGGTCGATGCCTTCGAGAATGAAGTCGTTGGTCACAGGCGCCACGCTCATGAGGCTGCTCCAAGGTGCTGTTCGAGCGGCGCGTACCAGCAGCGCGCGCGGTGACCGGGTTTGATTTCGGTCAGCGGGGGCGGGTCATTGGCGCAGCGACTGTCAGAGAACGGGCAGCGCGGGGTGAAGCGGCAGCCTTTCGGCATCAGCTCCGCCGGCGGCACTGTGCCGCGAATCGTAGCGAGTCTCCCCTGGCGGCGACCGAGCGAGGGTACGGATCCCATGAGACCGATGGTGTAGGGATGCTGCGGGTCGTCAAAGATCGCTTCCACGGGGCCACTTTCGACCACGCGGCCCGCATACATGACCGCCACCTCATCGGCGACCTCGGCCACCACGCCAAGATCGTGGGTAATGAGGATCATCGCCGTACCTGTCTCTTCCTGAAGGCGACGGATAAGGGTGAGAATTTGCGCCTGGATCGTCACATCAAGTGCGGTTGTCGGCTCATCCGCGATGAGAAGCTGCGGGTCGTTTGCGAGCGCCATGGCGATCATCACGCGCTGACGCATGCCGCCTGACACCTCGTGCGGATAGGCGCGAAGCCGCTTCTCGGGCGCGGGAATGCGTACCTTCCTCAGCATGTCGAGCGCCCGTTCCATGGCCTCGGCCTTGGAGACCTTCTTGTGCCGGACAATGCCCTCCGCGATCTGATCGCCGATGGTGAAGGCGGGGTTCAGCGAGGTCATCGGCTCCTGGAAGATCATCGCCATGCGGTCGCCGCGCAGGTCCGCCCGCTCGCGCTCGGAGAGTGTCAGGAGATCCTGTCCGTCGAACATCGCCGATCCTGCAATGATGCGCGCCGGCGGCGTGGGCAGAAGCCCCATGAGAGCGAGCGACGTCACGCTCTTGCCGCACCCGGATTCACCAACAATACAGAGCGTCTTGCCCTTGCTGACGGAGAAGGACACATCGTCGACGACATTTACCTCCTTGGGTGCGCCGTCGAAGCGAACAGACAAGCCCCGCACGCTGAGCAACGGTTGCTCGGCGGCAAGTGCAGCCGCGTTATTCATCTCGGCCATTGTCTGCTGCGCGGCCTCACGTGCCATGTTGAAGTTCTTTCTTATCGTTGAAGGGCATCGTTGTTTCTACGGAATGCGGATCGTCACCCCCGACCTGAGAATGAGTCATGATCCTCAGGAGGCCGTCGCGTACGAAAGAGAGATGCTCGCGCATAGCGCCTTCCGCCGCCGCGGCCTCACGCTGGGCAACGGCTGCAACCACGCGACGATGCTGCTCGACATAAATTCTCTGCCGTTCCTCGGAGCGGGCCCGTTCGCGCAGTTGCTGCCAAGTCCTGTCTTGGCGAACCCTATTGATCAGGTCGAAGACCGCGAGAAGGAGGCTGTTGCCAGCAACTTCCGCAATGGCACGATGCAGGGCGCTGTCCCAAAGCTCACGCCCATCCGCATCAAAGCTCTCGGCGGTCTTGTTCGCAAGGCGCACCAAGCGCTCCACATCGCCATTGGAGGCGCGCAGAGCCGCGAGCCGGGCGAGCATGGGTTCGATCTCCATGCGCGCGTCCATCACCTCAAGCGGGTGCGTGCGCTTGGAGACCTCTTCCATATCGATGTGAGGCTCACTGGGGCGCGGACCGATGAAGGTTCCCTTGCCCTGGTGCCGCCAGATCCGCCCCTCGGCCTCCAGCACCTCGAGCGCCCGGCGAAGGGCAGGTCTGCCGATCCCGATCTGCGCCGCAAGGACGCGCTCGGGAGGAAGCCTCTGCTCCTTCTGGGATGAAGCCGCTTCCAACAGCGCCCGCAGCCGCTCAAGGGCGGCATTCGAGCTATCCGGCAGGGTATCGAGTGGTGCCATGCAATGCGGTCCAACGCGAGCCAATCCTCTGCTGGCCCACTTCACGAAATTTTATTTCGTATTGCGGAGCCGCAGCGCAACCAAGCTAAACCAACCTCGAACCAATTGGCAATTGGTTCCGTGCTGGTCGCGTGGGCAGGGCTGCGCCTTTAAGCGGCACAGCGCTGAATAGGATGGCAGAAGGCGCATGACGCGATGACCCAGGACACCCCTGCCCTGTCATCAGAAAGGATCCGTAGGAAGTCCTTACATGTCTAATTCGAGCAGCACAGGCTGGTGGTCTGAGGCTTGCGTTTCCTGCTTGTACTCGATCCGCGACACGCGACCCGCGAGATCCTCCGTGACGAAGACGAAGTCGCAACAATGCGGCGCGCCATAGGTCTGGTCGTAGATGCAGAAAGAGTATGGGTGCGCTTCCGTCCCATGAACAGATTGCCATGCGTCAAGAAGGGCTGGAGCGCCATTTTCGAATGCATCCGAGATCCGCCATTTGATCGGGTCACTCGGCTTCATGTTGAAATCACCCGTCAAAACAGCCGATGCCGAGTTCGGGAGCAGCACATAAGTACCAGGCCCGTCCTCATGGGGCGTCAGCACCCGTTCATAGGCGGCGCGATGAGCCTCGCGGATTCCCTCGACCTGCGCACGTCGCAAAGTGTTGGACGAATATTCCAGATGCGTTGTCATAACACGCAGGGGCCCGGACTTTGTCTCGACAACGGCCTCGATAAGAAGGCGCGGCATGTTGCGGGTCGCAGCAGCTTCCCATGGCAAAGTGTATCGCAACACCTGCGCAACAGGCAGGCGGGACAGGATCATGTTGCCGAAGCGGCGGCGGCCTCCTGCTCCATCCGGAATGTCGAGCGCCACGCCTTCGATGGCAGTATAGCCCGGAAGCAAGGCCGCCAGTTCAGCGAATTGGTTCGAACCGTTGTTGTCCTTCAGGTCCGAAAAGTTGTCCGAAACTTCTTGTAGGCAGAGGATATCGAAGTCCGCAATGGCGCGCGCATGATCGACGATGCGCTTGAGATCGACCGTTCCGTCGATGCCCAAACCCCACTGAATGTTCCAGGTAATCAATCTGATCATACCAACCTTCAAACTTTATTGGCCAACCCTGCTCAGGCACCCGGCTTCAGATCCTCGCGGGTCAGAAAATCATAACTGCTTGTCAGAGGGTAGTCTTCCGCCCACGCTCCTGTGCATATATCGAACGCGGCAATGTCTCTAGCAGATTGCGGCCGAAAATCGTCCGATGGGTCATTCCACCCTTTGCGCCACGAAGAAGAACCGGGGGAACCGCAAGAGAACCTTTCCATCGAACTGACCCGGATAGGCCCTTGCGATTTCTTCGGTATAGAGGCGGAGATACTCGGTCCGTTCCTCCGATGAGAGAGGGTCAAGATACGGCCTCAGCCCAGTGCTCTTGAACCACTCGACAATAGCGCCAGCACCTTCAAGAGGGTGAACATAGGTCGTCTGCCAGAGATCCACCTTGCAGCCGGCCGCCATCAGACACGCATAGTAATCCTCGAATGAACCGATCTTCTCCCTTACCGCCGCAGCTGAACCCAGCTTGGCCGCCCAAGGTCCGACCTTGGCCACCTCCGCCATGAGCCGGTGGGACGGCTCATCCAGATTATTGGGCATCTGTACTGCCAGGTAGCCGCCACGCTTCAGGAATGAAACAAGGCGGGCAAGGAGACCGGCATGATCGGGAATCCATTGCAGGACGGCATTGGCGAAGATCAGATCGAACCGCTTCTCGGGCTCCCATGTGGCGATGTCTTCTTCTTCGAACATCACCGTGGGCAACCGTTCGCGAGCTTTGGTGAGCATGGCAGCAGAACTGTCGATGCCGCTCACCTGTGCGTCCGGGAAACGATTGACCAGCAATTCAGTGCTGTTTCCCGGCCCACAGCCAATATCAACGCAGCTCTGCGGATCCGACAGCGGCACGCGTCGAAGCAGATCCATCGATGGTCGCGTGCGCTCGTCTTCGAATTTGAGATATTGGCCTGCATTCCAATCAGTCACCGGGAATCCTCCTCGGCGAATTTTATAGGTCACAGCCCTTGGCTGTACATCACGTTTCTGTAGTCATATCGGCGACAGTCTGCCGGGCGCCCTTCGCATAGAGCTGTTTAAGTGCGTTCGTTACAGCAACAGTGAACCGCTCGTCATGAGGAAGGTCTTCTCCGAATATTTCGCGAAGAGAGAATAACTCTTCGGCCAGTCGCTCGGGGCTTCCTCCGGCTCTGTCTGCCCGTTCACGCAAGACACCGGCCATGGGGTCCCGCACGTCGATTGCATTTCCCTTTTCGTCGATGCCCGTCACATAGCGCATCCAGGCCGCGACGCCGAGGGCGAGCCGATTGATCGGCGCCCCGCTTTGAAGCCGGTCACGGACAGTGCCGAGCAGGCGCTGCGGCAGTTTCTGCGAGCCGTCCATCGCGATCTGCCAAGTGCGGTGCCTGAGAGCCGGGTTCTTGAAGCGTTCGATGAGCGCGCGCTTGTATGACGTGAGATCCGCTCCCGGCGGCATGTGAAGGGTTGGTGTCACCTCCTCCTTCATCAGCCCCTCGATCAGACGAACGAAGGCCGGATCGGCCATGGTATCAGCAACCGTTTCATAGCCCGAGAGATAGCCGAGATAAGCAAGCGTCGAATGGCTGCCATTAAGAAGCCTGAGCTTCATGTGCTCGTAGGGCTCCACATCGGCGACGAATTCAGCACCGGCTTCCTCCCAAGCCGGTCGCCCCTGAGGAAAGCGATCCTCGATGACCCATTGCGTGAAAGGCTCGGTCACGACAGGCCATGCATCAGTGGCGCCGAGGCTTTTTGCGATTCGTGCCCGATCCTCATTGCTGGTGGCCGGCACGATCCGATCCACCATCGTGGAGGGACATGAGACTTTATCGGCCACGAAGCGGCCGAAGGAAGGATCGACCAGTTCGGCGAAGCGGCTGAGAACGCGCTTCACGGTGCGTCCATTTGATGGAAGATTGTCGCAGGTGAGAACCGTGAAAGGCGGCACATCGGCCTCCCTGCGGCGGCGAAGCGCCTCGATGATGAAACCAGGGGCCGAGCGCGGCGTCCGCGGGTTTGCCAAATCATGAACGATGTCAGGATGCGTCTCGTTCAGCTGCCCCGTTGCCGGATCGTGGCAATAGCCCTTTTCCGTGACCGTCAACGTGACGATACGCGTCCGGGGATCCGCCATGACTGCCAAAAGGTCATCTGTGGCGTGGGGAGCGACAATGACACGGCTGATTGCGCCGATCACGCGGAGAGCCTCACCCTCCTTCGATCGGACCGAGAGCGTATAGAGTCTATCCTGCGGCTCAAGAGCATCGTATGTATCAGCGCTCCGCAAGCTCGCAGCAACGATGCCCCAGCGTGGATCCCGCGCCAGGACGTCATCGGTGTAAACGGCTTGGTGAGCGCGATGAAAAGCACCGACCCCGAGATGCACGATGCCGGTTGTCATGGCGCTCCGGTCATAACGGGGATGCGCCACCCCTTCCGGCAACCGGCCGAGCAGGGCCTCGTTCAAGCGATCTTCCATTGTGTCCTCAATGCGCCGGCTGCTGCTTCGCGCGAGTGACGATCTGCGTCGGGTTGACGAAGCGTAGAGCAATAATGAGCCATACCAATGTCGTGGCCATATAAACCACCGCCATGGCATCGATGGACTGCACCGCGCGCACACCTGCCGCGAAGACCGCATAATAGAGCGCCACTACGAGTGTCTGGCTCGTGGGTCCCGCCACAAGGAAGGTCAGCTCGAACATGGCAATGGTGCGGACCAGAACCAGCAGCAGCGCCGCCAGGATTCCAGGCAGGAGAAGCGGAAGCAGCACATGGATGAAGAGCTTGAAGGTGTTGGCGCCGAATACGCGCGCTGCGGCCTCGATCTTCGGATCGATTTGCTCGATGAACGGAATCATCACCAGGATCACGAAGGGAACCGTCGGCACGAGATTGGCAGCGACGACGCCCCAGAATGTTCCTGCAAGCCCTGTCCTGTAGAGAACTGTCGCCAGGGGAATACCGAAGGTGATCGATGGGATGAGAAGCGGCAGCAGGAAGAGCAGGACGAGGAGGCGCTTGCCGGCAAAGTCCCGCCGCGCCAGCGCGTAGGCTGCGGTGACGCCGAGTGCTCCTGAAATCAGCACCACGGCACCGACCACCTGGAAGGTCACCATAAGCACGTCCCAAAGCTGGAACTCGCTCCAGGCGGAGGAGTACCAACGCGTTGTCCAGCCAACTGGCAGCCATGTGCCGAGCCAACGTGTCGCAAACGAGCTCGTGATCACGGTCGCAATCATGGCCAGCAGGTTGAGGACGAAGAAGCCTACAATCGTCCAGATGGCGGCCGCCCAGAGCTTTGCGCCGATCGTCGTATCACGGATCATCGGTTTACCCTTTCGCGCCGGATGCCGGGCCACGGTAGAACAGGCCGCGAGCTGCCAGGACAGCCACCACGATAGCGAGCTGGACAAAGCCCATGATCATCGCAACGGCGGATGCCATGGAATAATCGTACTCTTCGAAAGCAGCTTGATAGGCCGCAATCGAAATCACGCGTGTGATGCCAGCAGGCTCACCTAGCAACACAGCCGAGGGGAATACCGAGAAGGCCTGCACGAACGAGAGACAGAAGGTGATCGCAAAGCCCGGCATGAGAAGCGGCAGATAGATATGCCGGAACCGCTGCCAAGCATTCGCGCCCAGAGTCGCGCCAGCCTGCTCCAGGGCAGGATCGATGCCCGTCACATAGGAAAGCGTCAGCAGGAAGGTGAACGGGAAACCCGTAATGACGAGGGATGCGAACACGCCCCAATAATTATGGACGAGCTTCAAGGGTTGAGAGATAAGACCGAATGTCATCAGAGTACGGTTGAACCATCCCTGAGGGCCAAGATAGTTCAGCAACCCCTCTGCCACGAGCACTGTTCCGAGCGTGATCGGGAGAACGAGGATCGTCGTGAGAAGGCGCTGATGACGCATGAGGCGAACACGGAACGCAATCGGAACGGCCAGAAGCAGGTTCACGAGCGTCGTCGGAACGGAGAGCCAAAGGGTATTGGCAATCGTGTCGTAGAGATACGAATCCGAGAAGAAGCGTTGATAATTGGCAAGCCACCCGCCCGCTTTCGGCTCGAAGGAAAGAATGAAGCCGAAGGCGAAGGGATAAACGAAAAGCAGCAAACTGAAAATGGCTGCTGGGATGACAAGAAGCGTCACCGCATCAAAGCCGCGTGCTGCCAGACGCTGGCGCAGGCTCGGCCCATGCTCGATGGCCGTTGCTGGTGCAAGAGCATCCATCAGCTTCTCCCCTGGATCGGCTCCGCGAAGACGAGAACGCGCTGATCGTCCGCACGCAGATAGACGGAGGCACCCGGCTCCACAGCCTGATGCGAACGGAAGACGACGTCGAGACCACCGGCTGTGTGGGCGGTTCCGACGAATTCGCGGCCGCGATACTCGATCGTGTCCACAATGACCTTCAGCGCATTCGGTCCCGGCTCTCCGGCTTCGAGATCGTCGGAGCGGATAGCCGCATAGGCGCTCGATCCTGCCAACAGCCTCTCCCTGGCAACACCACTGATCCGCGCACCTTCCACGTCGATGATCGCGCGACCATTGTCGCTCTCGATAACCTTACCCTTGAGCTTATTGCGGAAGCCCATGAAATCCGCCACATCGAGATGGGAAGGCGCCTCATAAAGCTCCTTCGGTGTTCCCACCTGACGAACCACGCCATCGCGCAGAACCACAATACGGTCGGCCAGCGACAGAGCCTCGTCCTGATCGTGTGTCACGTAAATGGTGGTTGCGCCCAGCTCGTTATGAATGCGTCGGATCTCGGCGCGCATTTCGAGACGCAGCTTTGCATCGAGGTTGGACAAGGGTTCGTCCATGAGCACCAGCGGCGGTTCGATAACGATAGCGCGAGCAATGGCCACGCGCTGCTGCTGACCGCCCGAGAGTTGTCCCGGAAGCTTGTGCTCCTGTCCCTGGAGGCGCACGAGACTCAAGGCTTCATCGACCTTGCGATCGATCTCCGCCTTGTGCCGCCCGCGCATCTTTAGGCCGAAACCGATATTCTGGCGAACATTGAGATGCGGGAAGAGCGCATAGTTCTGGAACACCATGCCGAACCCGCGATCCTCTGGACGAAGCGTATCGACTCGGTTCTTGTCGAGCCAGATCGCGCCGCCTGTCACAGGAAGAAGACCCGCGATGCAGTTCAACGTCGTCGACTTCCCGCAGCCGGACGGCCCGAGCAGCGCGATGAACTCGCGCCGCCGGATGGTGAGGGAAACGTCACGCAGGGCGTTGAGAGCCCCGAAGTCGCGGCTCACGCGATCGAGCCTGACTTCATCGAATTGCGAAAGGGCAATGGTCATCGCGGATCCTTACTCTTGTTATTTGCGCTTTCCGCCGCCGACTTGCTCGTCCCACATGCGGAAGGCGACGACCATTTGTTCGGGCTGGAGCGGCAATTCGATCGGGTTTTCAGCGATCCACTTCTCGTATTCGGGACGGCCATATTCCTTGATGGCGGCCTGGCTCTCGGGCGGAGCCATGTCGAGCGTCACATCCTTCACGGCCGGACCTGGATAGAAATAGCCTTCATCGTAGGTATAGGCCTGCTGCTCCTTGGTGAGCAGGAAGTTCATGAGGTCGATGAGAACGGCAAGCTTGTCGTTCGTCAGACCTTTGGGCACGCACATGTAGTGAGCGTCCGCCACCCAGTGGAAGCCTTTAAGGGCCGCGACCTTCGCCTCCTTGGGCACGACGCCGAGAACGCGCGGGTTGATGTCCCAGCCTGTCGTCGAAACAGTCATGTCGCGGGAGCCTTCGCCGAGTTCCTTCATCACGGCGCCCGTGCCGGACGGATAATACTCGATGTTCTGCCCCAGTTCTTTCAGGAACGCCCAAGTCTTGTCCCAGCCCTTCGCCGGATCCTGCGGATTGCTGTCTCCGAGAATGTAGGGAAGACCCATGATGAAGGTGCGGCCAGGGCCGGAATTGGCGGGGCGCGCATAGATGAAGCGGCCGGGGTTCGCCTTGGTATAGGCGAGAAGTTCCTCCGCTGTGGTCGGAACATTCTTTACCTTCTCCGGCATGTACTCGAGCAACGGGCCTGACGGATAATAGGTCACGACGACGCCCTGCCCCTTCGCGAGACTCTGCATCTTGGCCGCCGCCGGAAGATAGATGTCTTCGAGCTTCGGCAATGAGCCCGCATGCTGCGGCACGAGCTCGACCCAGAGCTTCTGATCGATGCCTGCGGAAAGTGCATCGGTGCCGGTAAGCACGAGGTCGATATCGACGCGGCCAGCATCCTGCTGCGCCTTGATCTTGCCTGCAAGTTCCGGCGCAGGAGCCTTCGTGAAGGTGATGCGCGAGACGAGATTGGGCTTGGCCTTGCGATAGTTCTCGATGGCCTTCTGCGTCAGCGCCAAGTTACCGGCGACGTCGATGACGTTGAGCGCGACAGGGCTCGTCGGCAGCGGCAGCTGCTGGGCCAAGGCTCTTCCGCCCAGCGCAGCAAGGCCCGCGCCGGCAGCGACCCCGCCGACGAAGTTACGTCTGGTGATCAGGTTCGTCATGGTCTTCCTCCCGTTCTGTGCAGCATGGCCGTCGAGGGCTCATGCCTGTCCTCACAGCTTGTAGGCCTCTTTGGCGAGGCGATAGGCGAGATCGTAGGCCACCTCATGCGCCTCATCCTCATTGAGGCGATGCGTCGTCACGAGATTGGCGAGATAGGCGCAGTCGACACGGCGAGCCACATCGTGGCGCGCGGGAATGGAAAGATACGCACGCGTATCGTCGTTGAAGCCGACGGTGTTGTAGAAACCGGCCGTTTCCGTCGTGAGCTCACGGAAGCGGCGCATTCCCTCCGGCGCATCGAAGAACCACCAAGCAGGGCCGAGCTTGAGCACCGGATAGTGGCCGGCGAGCGGCGCGAGTTCCCGTGAATAGCTCGTTTCATCCAGCGTGAAGAGAATGAGAGTCAGGTTAGGCTCGTTACCGAAGCGGTCGAGCAGAGGTTTCAAGGCGCTCACGTAATCGGTCTGCGAGGGAATATCAGCTCCCATGTCACGACCGAAGCGGCTGTAGATCTGGTTGTTATGATTGCGGAATGAGCCTGGATGGATCTGCATCACCATCCCGTCTTCTACGCTCATTGCTGCCATCTCGGTCAGCATCTGAGCACGGAACAGCTCAGCATCACCGGACCCGGAATCGCCCGTCGAAACGCGGCGGAACAGCGCTTCGGCATTTGCCTTCGAGAGATCGGCGGTCCGCGCAGTCGGATGTCCGTGATCGGTTGATGTCGCACCATAATCGCGGAAGAAGGCGCGCCGCTTGCGATGCGCTTCCAGATAGCCGCTCCAAGTTGATGTATCGCAGCCCGTGATTTCACCGAACCGCACGAGGTTCTGCCGGAAGCCGTCGAAATCCGGATCGACCACCGGATCGGGACGATAGGCCGTGACCACGCGCCCCTTCCAACCAGATTGGCGGATCGTCTCATGATGCCTGAGTGGATCGAGGGAGCTCTCCGTAGTGGCGATAGCCTCGATGCGGAAGCGCTCGAAGAGCGCGCGTGGGCGGAACTCCGGCGCGCGTAGGGCTTCGTCGATGCGGTCATAATAGGCATCGGCATTCTTCGCCGACAGACGCTCGGTGAAGCCGAAGAGCGTCTCAAAGGTATGGTCGAGCCATACGCGTGTGGGTGTACCGCGGAAGAGATGGTAATTTTCCGCGAAGCGACGCCAGATCGTGCGGGGATCTTTCTCAACGGGGCTCCCGTCCTTTGTGGGGATGCCGAGATCCTCCAAGCGAACGCCCTGGCTGTAGAGCATGCGGAAGATGTAGTGGTCGGGAACCACAAAGAGCGTTGCGGGATCGGGAAACGCTTCATTTTCCGCATACCAACGCGGATCCGTGTGTCCATGCGGCGAGATGATCGGCAGATCCCGGATTTCCGCATAGAGCCTGCGCGCCACATCGCGGGCAGCGGGCTCGGCAGGAAACAGCCGGTCCGGATGGATCAGCATGGCGTTCTCCCTCGGCGTCTCGCCCGAGCCTTGTGCAGTCGGTCCAGGCGCCGTTAGGTAAACTTTAGAGTGATCCATCGTCCTTTGCAATGGTCTACTAGTATGGTAGTGTGCCACTTATGACTAATAGACCGCGCCTTTCCAAGCTGGACATCAACCGGGAGCCCATGGCCCGTCAGGTCACACGCGCTCTCCGACAGGCCATTGTAACGATGCAGCTTGCGCCCGGAGAAATGCTGTCCGAGCAAGACCTTGCACAGCGCTTCGGCGTCAGCCGCTCGCCTGTCCGCGAGGCTTTGATCAAGCTCAGTGAGGCGGGACTCGTGCGTGTTCTGCCGCAGCGGGGCACGCAAGTCGTAAAAATCTCCAAGGCCGCAGTCGAGGATGGCCGATTCATCCGTGCAGCTGTGGAGTCGGCTGTGGTGCGCGAAGCGGCCTTGAAAGCGACCCCGGTCATGCTTGCGGAATTGAACGCTAGCTTGAGCCGGCAGAAGAAGGTACAGCGCTCAGCCTCGACGGAAGAGTTTCTTGCACTCGACGAGGAATTCCACCGGCTCCTCGCCGAGACCGCAGGGCGACCCTCGGCCTGGCGGATGATCGAGGACATCAAGCCGCAGATGGATCGAGTGCGTTTTCTCGATATGGCGAAGGCCCTGCCCCGCCATGCGGTGCTGGCGCAGCACATCGTGATCGTGGACGCGATCAAGGCGCAGGATCCTGTCGCCGCCGAGCAGGCGATGCAGCAGCACTTGAGCGAAATCCTGCGGTCGCTTCCTGAGCTTGCCGCCCAGTACCCGGACCTTTTTGAAGCGGAGGCCGAGGCGTCTCCCGAAGCACTCAGCGCGTGAGGCCTGCCAACTCTTCAGGAGTTCAGGCGACACGTCAGAAGGATGGAATGATGTTGGACAAACCTGCTCTGTCGCCGCGCAGCGTGCGCCTGAGCGAGAGCGACAAGCTGGTTGTCGCCGTCGATCCCATCATGCCCGGCACAACTCTCCATGGTGTGACAGTCAAGGATCGAATTCCGCGCGGCCACAAGATGGCGATTGCCCCGGTCGCTCAAGGAGAGCCCATCCTCAAGTTCGGCCAGATCATCGGCTTCGCCTCGAAGCCGGTTGCGCCCGGGGAGTGGCTTCACGAGCACAATATGGAGATGCACGCCTTCTCGCGCGATTATCATTTCGCGGAAGATGCGAAGACAGAAGAGATCCTTTCTGTAGAATTGCAGGCGACCTTCCAGGGCTTTCGCCGCGCCAACGGCAAGGTTGGAACGCGCAACTACCTTGCGATCCTCACCAGCGTGAACTGCTCGGCCTCCGTTGCCCGTTTCATCGCGCGAGAGGTCGAACGGTCGGGATTGCTCGACGCCTATCCCAACATCGACGGTGTCATTCCCCTCGTTCACGGCACCGGCTGCGGCATGGATCAGAAGGGCGATGGCGCTGATATTCTCAAGCGCACGCAATGGGGCTATGCCTCCAATCCCAACATGGCCGGCGTGCTGATGGTGGGCCTGGGCTGTGAAGTCTTCCAGATCGACCGCTGGAAAGAGCTTTATAATATCAAGGAGAGTGACACGTTCCGCTCTCTGACAATCCAGGATACGGGAGGCACGAGAAAATCCGTCGAAGCAGGCGTAGCGGCGATCCGTGACATGCTGCCTCTGGCCAACAAAGCGCGGCGAGAGACTGTGCCTGCATCGGAGCTGATGCTGGCTCTGCAATGCGGCGGCTCGGACGGTTATTCGGGCATCACCGCCAATCCGGCACTCGGCTCCGCCGTTGATCTTCTGGTGCGCCATGGCGGAACAGCCATCCTGTCGGAGACGCCGGAGATCTATGGAGCAGAACATCTTCTCACCCGCCGCGCGGCCACACGCGAGATCGGCGAGAAACTCGTCGAGCTGATCGCATGGTGGGAGGACTATACCGCCCGCAATCGTGGCGAGATGAACAACAACCCGTCTCCAGGCAATAAGGCCGGTGGTCTCACAACCATTCTTGAGAAGTCCCTCGGCGCAGCCGCGAAGGGCGGCACGACCACGCTCAATGGGGTTTACCGCTATGCGGAGCCGGTGACGGCGAAGGGCTTCGTGTTCATGGACACGCCCGGCTACGATCCAGTCTCGGCAACGGGACAGGTTGCGGGGGGCGCGAATGTTCTTTGCTTCACGACCGGGCGCGGCTCGGCCTATGGCTGCAAACCCACGCCCTCAATCAAGCTTGCGACCAACAGCGACATCTATCGTCGCATGATCGACGACATGGACATCAATTGCGGCGACACTCTCGATGGCGTCTCAATTGTCGAAAAGGGACAGGAGATCTTCGAGACCATTCTCAAGATCGCCTCGGGCGAGCGCTCCAAGTCTGAGCTTCTCGGCTATGGCGACGCCGAGTTCCTGCCCTGGCAGGTCGGCGCGGTGATGTAAGGCCAGACATATTTTAACGAAAGCCGGCGGCGGATCGGCTTCATCTTGCGAGGAGAGACCCATGGAACAGACCTGGCGCTGGTTCGGCCCCGATGATGCGGTCAAGCTTCCGGATATCCGCCAGACCGGTGCGACGGGCATCGTTACCGCCCTGCATCACGTTCCTTATGGAGTCGTCTGGACTGTAGAAGAGATCGAGGCGCGCAAGTCGCAGATCGCCGCAGATCCGACATTGGGTCTACGGTGGAGCGTCGTGGAGAGCCTGCCGATTCATGAAAGCATCAAGATCGGCGAAGGGAATCTCACACCATACTTCGACAACTACCGTCAATCTCTGCGCAATCTCGCGCAATGCGGCATCACCACCGTGTGCTACAATTTCATGCCGGTGGTGGATTGGACCCGCACAGAACTCGCTCATCCCCTCCCCGGCGGTGGTACGGCCCTTCGCTTTAACTTGCATGAATTCGCGGCCTTCGATTGCTTCATGTTGCAGCGGCCTGGAGCGGATGCAGAGTTTTCATCCGAGACCCTGGCGCGCGCAACGGAATGGTATGAGCGTTCGTCCGAAACTGATCGCCGCAAGCTCCTCAACAACATCATGGCGGGCCTGCCCGGCGCCTATGATCGCTACGACATTCCGGGACTTCGCGTGATGCTCGACCGCTATCGCGGCATCGACCGGGATGCGCTGCGCGCCAATCTCGCGCGCTTCCTGCGCGAGGTGATTCCAACGGCGGAGGAGGTCGGAATCCGGATGTGCATCCATCCCGACGACCCACCGCGCTCGCTCATGGGACTGCCGCGTATTGTCTCCAACGAGGAGGATATTGCGTTCATTCTTGATGCGGTCGACTCTCCCGCCAACGGCCTCACCATCTGCAGCGGCTCGCTCGGTGCTGGTGCTGCCAACGACGTTCCCGGCATCGCCGAGCGCTTTGCCGAACGCATCTGGTTTGCCCATTTGCGCAATGTCGCCAAAGATCCGGACGGCTCCTTCATGGAGGCGGATCATCTTGGAGGTGATACCGACATGGTTGCGGTTGTCACCACACTGCTGGAGGAGCAGAAGCGTCGCAAGGATGCGGGCGATCCCCGGTGGAGGATCCCGATGCGCCCCGATCACGGCCACGAATTGCTGGACGATGTGGGCAAGCCCACTCATCCCGGCTATCCGGCCATCGGCCGCCTAAAGGGGCTGGCTGAGCTGCGAGGAGTGATGAAGGCCGTATCGACGCTTCGCGACCTACCGCTTTGACGGCATAGCAATCGAGCCGCTGGCCTTATCGAAGTCAGTCGTCGAATGTTACTAAGCTGGGAATTGTTATGACGCCGCTCAAGCGGCTAAGGAGCGGCTGACTTTTCCATCCCTGGAGAAATCTGTGTCAGGGAGCGGCCGATCGCGAGAAAAGCACTAGGGCTTGAAAAGAACAGTGGCGCGGCATTGTCATACCGCGCCACTGGAAAGTCTTAGATGGATTCCTTGAGGTCCTTGGCGGCCCGGAAGGCAATCTTCTTCGAAGCCTTGATCTTCACAGGCTCGCCCGTCTGCGGGTTGCGGCCCATGCGAGCGGCGCGCTTGCGCACCTGCAGGATGCCGAGGCCGCTCAAGCGGATCTTGTCGCCCTTCTTCAGGCTCTTGGCGATGATCTCGACGATCTGAGTCATCATCTCGTTGGCCTGGCGCTTCGGGAGCTCGTGCATCTCGGAGAGCGTCTCTGCGATGTTGCGCAGGGTCAGGATGCCGTTCGACGAAGCAGCGGCCTTCACCGGCTTCTTGACGGCCTTCACGGCAGCCTTGGCAGTCGTCTTCTTGGCTGCGGGCTTCTTGGCAGCAGCCTTGGCGGCCGGCTTCTTGGCAGCCTTGGATGCGGTCTTGGTTGCTGCGGCCTTACGAGCCGGAGCCTTCTTGGTTGCAGTCTTCGCCACTGGAAACTCCTTTTACGAAGTCATGAACGGAAAGGTTCGGATTAACTGTATCAGTAATAACGGATAAAGTTCCAAGCCGTCAAAACCCTGTTTCCACAAGGTAAAAGCGCAGAAACCGGCACCAGCCTTCATCTTTTTGCAAATACCTCAGGCTTTGGCCGCACAACAGCTGACAAAACGTTTGTAGTCCGACCATACACCAACAGCGTTTTCATAGGCATAAAAGAAGGCTGGAAGGTTATCTATCGCGCCTTACTCAGGTCGATAAGGTCCCGTGGTAGAGCGTTCATGACCTCGATACCATCCTCAGTAACGAGGAGCTGATCTTCGATCATGAGAGCGCCGACACCTTTGGCATAGAAGGGGGTCTCAAGCGCCAGCACCATCCCCGGTTCGATGATTTCATTGTTGCCGGCCGAGATGAACGGCCACTCCTCCATGCCGACATTCGCACCGACCGCGTGCCCGAAATGACCGCGATGATATTCCGCAAAGCCTGCGGCACGCATTTCACCGAGAACCGCGGCATGAACCGAGCCGAATGTCGCGCCGGGTCGCATGGCGGCCAATCCCGCGGTAAAAGCCGCTTCGAGGGCCGCAAAGACATCCTGAGCGATGGGCGTCGGCGTCCCGAAGGAGAATGTGCGCGCCGTATCGGATGAGTAGCCGTCGATGAGACAGCCCACATCCGCCTTGATAATCGAGCCATCTTCCACAACACCAGTCAGGCTCCATGGATCGTTGCCGACGGAAATGAAGTCCCAATGTCCCGTCAGATTGACAATCCCGGAGGCTTCAGCCGTTTGCTTTACCCCCGTGCGCCAAGTGTCCGACAGTTGCTTGACCGTGGTTCCGCCAGTGACGGCTTGGATCATGTGCCGCAAGCCCTCCTCGGCCAAATGACATGCCAGTCGCAACCTCTCAATCTCCGCAGATGACTTGATAGCGCGGAGCCGCTGAACGATGCCGGACCCATCCACCCATTCGATATCGGGAATGGCGCTGGTCAAATTCCTGAAGTCGGCAAGCGGCAGGAAATCGAAATCGACGCCGATCCGGGCCTTGGCCAATCCCCTCTCCGTCAGCACATCGCGCAACAGGCCAATCGCCACAGCAGGATCAAAGCTCTCGGGTCGTGGGTGAACGAGGCCCTGCTCGCGATAGGCACGTGTCACCCTGTCCGCCGTGGAACTCCCATCCGACAACGCTGAGAGATCGACCATGTCGATCCAGATGCGGTGCTCCCTGACATCGAGCCCGGAATCAAGCCGCCGCAGCGCGGGAGCAGCCATGTCGGAGGCGATGGCCGCAAGCCTCTCATCCGGGCTCTGTGGCACAATGGCAATGGCTGCTCCCGCCCGCCGCCACATGGTAGCGACCCCGCCGGGAGCGCCTGTCGCATAGTTGAAATTCTCAGGCTGGAACAACACGAGGGCATCAATGCCCTGGCTTTTCATCAGGCTCTGAGCACGAATGCGGTCGAGATCGGACATGGCGAGACACTCCTGCATCGTGACTTGAGAGCTTAAGGCGGTGCAAGGCAGTTCCTGTGCCATGGACAACCTTAAAGACGCAATGCCCCTTTGAGGCGGTACCAGGTAGGCGATCGCTACCCCTTAGAGCCTCGAATGAACCTCAAGAGCGGTCCGATTTACAATATTACAAAGCTCTGTCATTCCTTGGCATGCACCTTGTCTCGGCTGTTTCCGCGGCATGAACTCAGCAAGGGCTTGCACCCATTTGGTTAATCGCTTGTTTGTATGATGGCATTTCACTTGTAGAGGCATGGGCTCGTGGCACATTCCAAATTGAACCAGCCCCTTTCCGAGAGCGGCGCCTCAAGCGGCGGCGCTCTGCACGACCCTCACGAGAGCGCATTGGTCATGCCTCTGGACAGCGCCTCATTGACCCAAGCCAGAAGCCGACCTCTGGTCGTCGATCTCGATGGCACCCTCATTGCATCCGATCTCCTCATCGAAGCGGCTTTCTCCGAGCTTGGCCGACGCCCTCAAGCCTTGGTCGAAATGCTGTCTGCACTGAAAAGCGGCAAGGCTGCCCTCAAGCACCGGTTGTCGGAGCCTGTCGATTTCGATCCAGGCACCCTGCCCTATGATCCCGAAGTTCTGGCGTTCATCCGTCAGGCCAAGGCAGAGGGCAGTTCAGTTTACCTGGCTTCCGCTAGTCATGAAAAGCTCGTGAGCCGCATCGCCGATCACCTTGGAATTTTCGATGGTTGGTTCGCCTCGAACGAAACGGTGAACCTTGCTGGAGAAAAGAAGGCGGGGCAATTAGTAGAGGTCTTTGGAGCGCGCGGCTTTGACTATGTCGGCAACGATGCGGCAGACCTCCCCGTCTGGAAGAACGCCGCTCGGGCCATCGCCATTCGAGCTCCCGCAGGTGTACGCAAGGAGCTTCTTTCCAGTGACACGCCGGTGGAGCACCTTTCACACGCCCGCCCCACTTGGCGCACCTGGGCCAGAATGCTGCGCGTGCATCAATATGCCAAGAATGCCCTGGTCTTCATTCCGCTTCTGACCTCTCACCACTTGACGCTTGATACCATTGGCAGCGCACTGGCGGCTTTCGTCGCCTTCTCGCTCTGCGCCTCGAGCATCTACATCCTCAACGATCTGGTCGATCTGCAGGATGACCGCCGTCATCGCAGCAAGTGCCGGCGGCCTCTGGCCTGCGGCGCCATCCCCCTCATGCACGGGATTATGGCGATACCCATTCTGTTTCTGGGAGCACTGGCCGTGGCGGCCGCGCTCTCACTGCCATTCCTTGGGGTATTGCTCGGTTATTTCGCTCTGACGACAGCCTATTCTTTCGCCCTCAAGCGCCTGATGGTCATCGACGTCATCACGCTCGCCGGCCTCTATTCAATCCGTGTCTTCGGAGGCGCGGTTGCGACGAATGTCGTGGTTTCGGAATGGCTTCTGGCCTTCTGTATGATGATTTTCATGTCCCTGGCGCTCATCAAGCGCTATGTGGAAATCGCAGCCCGGCGCGATGCAAACCTGCCCGACCCAAGCGGCCGCGACTACAAGAACAGCGACCTGGACGTCGTTGCTGCCCTCGCCGCCGGAGCGGGCCTCAATGCGGTTACGGTGTTTACGCTGTATATCTCCAGTGAAACGGTGAAAAGGCTCTACACGCATCCGAAGGTTCTCTGGCTCGTCGCGCCTCTCCTTATGTACTGGATCGCACGAACGCTCCTTCTGGCGAGCCGCCGCCAAATGGACGACGACCCCGTTGTCTTCGCCATCAAGGACAAGGTCAGTCTGGGGATCGTGGCTCTCACGGGCCTTCTCATGCTTGCCGCGGTCTGATCATGTCGATGCCCCAGCCCCATCATGATGAGAGATCTGTGCGGGCACACGCACAATCGGATAGCAGCTCCTTTGCGATGTTCGTGCGCTATGTACTCTTCGCCATTCTTGCGACGCTGACCAATCTTCTGGCGCAGGAGGCGACCATCCGTCTGTCGCCGATCGCGCCCCTGACCTTGTCGATCCTGGTGGGCACAGTGGCCGGATTCATCCTCAAATACCTGCTCGATAAGAAGTGGGTGTTCGGCGACAGCTACGACGGACACAGGCAGGAATTGCAGAAGATCACCCTTTATGGCGCATTCAGCGTGCTGACCACCCTGATCTTCTGGGGTTTTGAAATCGTATTCTGGATGCTCTGGAGAACGGATTTTGCCAAATATACCGGTGCCGTTCTGGGACTCGCGATCGGCTATGCAGCAAAATTCGTGCTCGACCGAAGCTTCGTGTTCAAGGAGCGGCGAGCATGACCGAGTTCTTCGGTTGGGGCCGTTATCCCCGCTATCCGTCGGATGTGCTCGATCCTACATCTCCCTCCGAACTGCCCTCACTGATGGCCAGCCACACCGGATTGGTGGCGCGGGGCAATGGACGCGCCTATGGCGACGCGGCCATCGGTGAGAAGACCACCATAGTCACCCGCGCCCTGGATCGCATTCGCGCATTCGATCCGGCAACGGGTCGCATTCGCGCGGAAGCAGGACTTCTTCTCTCCGACCTTCTGGAAGCCATGGCGCCGCGAGGCTTTTTCCCGCCTGTCGTGCCGGGCACGAAGTTCGTCACCATCGGCGGCATGATCGCCTCGGACGTTCACGGCAAGAACCATCATAGAGACGGTGGCTTCGGTGATCACGTGGAGTCGCTCACCCTGGCACTGCCCAGCGGGGACGTCGTGAATTGCTCCAGAGAGGAGAATGCAGAGCTTCTTTCCGCCACTATCGGCGGCATGGGACTGACGGGCACGATCATAGATGCGACGTTCCGACTGCGTCGCATCGAAACCGGATGGATGCGGCAGACAACCATCGCCGCTGCTAATCTGGAGGAAGCTCTCAAAGCGCTGCGGGAGACGAACAACGCGGCCTATTCCGTCGCCTGGATCGACTGCTTGGCCCGAGGCCGATCCATGGGTCGCGCTCTGATCTTCGCAGCAGAGCATGCAACCATGCAGGATATTGACGCCCTTCGTCCCGGAGCGGAGCGGTTCGCGCCTTCGAAGGCCGGGCGCCTGTCCATCCCCTTCGACCTGCCCTCGTTGACCCTCAACCGCCTTTCGGTTGCAGCCTTCAATGAAATCTATTTCCGCAGCGGGTCTCTAAAGGCAGGATATCCCTTCCTTGTGCATTGGAATCCCTATTTCTTCCCTCTCGATGGAATTGGTGCCTGGAACCGCATCTACGGGCCCGGCGGATTTCTGCAGTATCAGTGCGTCATACCCGCCAAGCATGCGGATATAGCCCTAAACACCATCCTTGATCGCATCTCGCATCGGGGCATCGCCTCTTTCCTCGCGGTCCTCAAACAGATGGGGCCAAGCCACGGCGACATCTCGTTCCCGATGGATGGATTTACGCTGGCCCTGGATATGCCCATCAATGACACGGTTCTCGCCCTGCTCAACGAACTCGACAAAATCGTCGTTGAATTCGGGGGCAGGCTCTATCTCGCGAAGGATACCAGGCAATCGCCTGCAACCTTTGAAGCTGGCTATCCCAACCTGTCCCGCTTCCGCGATCTGAGGCGGGCAATCAGGGCTTCCGACCGCATTTCATCTCGTCTCTCACTCAGGCTCGGCATCTGATGACAACATCACCTAAAACTCTTCTTCTTATTGGCGGAACCTCCGACATCGGGCGGGCGACTGCGCTCTATTACGCTAAAGCAGGATGGCACGTTTTTTTGGCAGCCCGCAGAGAGGACGAGGCGCGCCGCAACGCGGATGACATTGCAGCACGAACCGGCAGCGAGGTGACGACCCACCGGCTCGATATTCTCGACACACAGAGCTTCGAAATCTTCCTCACCGGATTGCCGCAGCTGCCCGATACTGTCGTGTGTGTTGTCGGCGAACTGGGCGATCAGGCATTCGGCCAAAAGGACTCTGCCCACGCCACGCTTCTTCTGCGCACCAATTTCGAAGGCCCTGCCCTTCTTCTCGGCCTGCTCGCCGAGCGCTTTCTCGAGCGGGGCTCAGGCACCATCGTGGGCGTGAGTTCGGTCGCGGGTGATCGCGGCCGCGGCTCCAATTATCTTTATGGATCCGCTAAGGCCGGCTTTTCAGCCTTCCTGTCCGGCTTGCGCAACCGCCTCGCCCCTGCGGGCCTGCGGGTCATCACCGTAAAACCCGGCTTCGTCCGCACCAGAATGACGGCTGGGTTGAAGCTGCCGCCTGTTCTCACAGCGCAAGCCGAAGAAGTCGGGCGCGCCATTTTCAATGCCGCAGAAAAAGGTGGTGGCGACATCATTTACGTACGCCGCATCTGGCGGCCTGTGATGATGGTTATAGGTAATATACCCGAACGCCTCTTTAAACATCTGCGCCTCTAGCGCGGAGGAAGGCCCAGGAGCCGATGAAAGCCTTTGCGGATCGCAGTGTAGCTGTAAAGGCATTCCTGCTCATTGTGGCAGCATCCTGCGCTCTCCTTCTGGCCCTTCCAGGCACGACCATCGTGGCCTCCTACGTGAATGATCTTTTCATCTTTCTCGACGGAGCGCATCGGATAGCATCGGGCCAAGTTCCCAGCCGTGATTTTCACACCCCACTGGGTCCGCTCTCCTTTTACATTCCTGCGATAGGCTATTGGTGGGCTGGGAACATGGGCGGTGCCATGCCATTCGGCATGGCACTTGCTACTCTCTCGCTGTCTCTGCCCCTGGCACATGTCCTGGGTTCTCGCATGCGAGCCGTCATCGCCATTCCTTACGGATTTTTCCTGCTCCTGGTCGTGGCAACACCCATGAATTTGGGAGAAAGCGTCACGGAGCTTTCCTTTGGAATGTTCTACAACCGCATCGGCTGGGCGTCGCTGGGTGTTCTTCTCACGATGTATCTCCAGCCCCTTCAGCCTCGTTCATGGCAAAGCTCATCCGATGCTGTTTGCGCGGCAGTTCTCATCCTCGTGATGCTCTACACCAAAATCACCTATGGAATCGTGGCGATTGCCTTCGTGGTCTTCCTGCTGTTCGACAAGCGGCAGCGTGCTTGGGCAGCGATCTCCCTGGGCCTTACTCTCATAGCCTGCTTCGCCATCGAAGCATTCTGGCATGCGACCTGGGCCTATCTCGAAGATATCAGATTGACCTCCCAGGTGAGTGGACCGCGCCATCTTGCGGACTTCACATCGGCTTTTCTGCGCAATTGGATCGACTATACCCTCCTTGGGCTCTTCATCGCTTTGGTGCTCTGGCGGACCCGAAGCCTGCGCGATCTGATTTTCTTCGGCTTCTGCTGCGTGTCCGGCCTACTGATCCAGATTCAGAATGCCCAGTATTGGGGGATACTCACCATTCATGCCGGCATCGCAGTTGCCGCGGAAATGGTCCTTCGCCAGGAGCAGATGCAGTCATATCAGGAAACCAAGGCTTTCCCGGTTTCAATCGCAGCACCTGCACTTTCGGCGTTGATCGTTCTGCCTGCGCTTCTGCAAAGTTTGGGTGCTTTAGGTTTTCACGCTGCCTTGGGCATCGCGCGGTCAGGAGAAGCATTCGAACTACCTCGGTTCGAGAGCATTAGATTGATCTCTCCATGGCTTTCGGACAGCAGGACCATGATGCATGATTACCTGGAAAGCATCGAGAATGGCGCGCGCATCCTGGAAGGCCTGGAGGTCAAGCCGGGGAAGATCTCCGTGCTGGATTTTTCCAATCCGTTCTCCGCGGGACTGGGTCTTATCCCACCGCGAGGAGACAATGCCTGGCTGCATTGGGGACGCAATCTCGATGCGACCCATTTCATTCCGCCAGAGCAGCTCCTGGCTGACGTCCAGGTGCTGATGATTCCGAAATGGGGCATCAACCCTGCCCCCCTCCTCAAGCTTTACGGGCCTTACCTGGAGGAGGTGTTCGAGCCCTTAACAGAGACGGAAAGCTGGACTGTTTATCGGCGCAAGGAGCAGGAGGTAGCCGATAAGGTGCCTCTTTAGAAAAACAGGCTTCTGTCGATCATGACGCTGAACATTGGAACCGTCGACTCCGCAACGAGGTTTACGCCTTTGCCAAGCCTGTTCGGCTGGCATGTGTGAGAAGAGGTCCAGTCCCCATGGCAAACAACCCAGCCGTTCAGCAAACAGGCTCGTCACAGACCCCATCTGCCATGGCCACGATGGCTGCGGTGGTCGTCGGCTGGGCCCTCGTCAGGCTCGTTGCCGGAGGTGAACGCCAAGCGGCTCCCGCCGCTCGCCGAGCTGCGGCCCCAAGATCAGGTTCCACACAATCGCAACAGGACACAGGCTTTACAGAGAAAGAGCATGCCAACCCTCAGCAAGCCGCTGCGGAAAGAGGACGGGGACGAGAGGCCGATAAGCCTACCGAGATCCCTGCGAAAGGTTGGAAAGACGTTCTCTGGCGTACCTATGAGGAATTCGGAAAAGATCGGATTACGTCCGTGGCGGCAGGCGTTACCTATTATGCGCTGCTGGCGGTCTTCCCGGCCATTGCCGCGCTGGTTTCGATTTATGGTCTCTTCGCCGATCCGGCGACGATTCAGGATCACCTGAATACCATGTCGGGCGTTCTTCCCGGAGGGGCCCTCGAGATCATCGGCGAGCAGGTCAAGCGTATCGCCTCTAAAGGGGGCGGCGCATTAGGCTTCGGCTTCATCTTCGGCCTTGCAATCTCCTTATGGAGCGCAAATGCCGGCATGAAGGCCGTCTTCGACGCCCTCAATATCGTCAATGATGAAGAAGAGAAGCGTAGCTTCGTGCGACTGAACCTCACATCCTTGAGCTTCACCTTCGGCGCGATCCTGTTCATCATCATCGCGCTTTCGGGCATTGTGGTGCTGCCGATCGTCTTCAAGTTCGTCGGTTTGGAGAACAGCATGGAATGGCTGCTTTCCATCTTGCGCTGGCCGGTTCTATTGATCGGCGTCACCCTCGGTCTCTCGCTCGTCTATCGCTTCGGCCCAAGCCGTGACAAGGCCGAGTGGCGTTGGGTTACGCCAGGCGGCCTTATCGCCGCCGTCCTCTGGATTGCCGTGTCCATGCTGTTCTCATGGTATGTGTCCAGTTTCGGCAATTATAACGAAACTTACGGCTCTCTCGGCGCAGTCATCGGCTTCATGACCTGGATCTGGTTGTCGAGTATCATCGTTCTGCTCGGTGCCGAGATCAACGCGGAGATGGAACACCAGACCGTTAAGGATACGACGGAAGGCGCCCATCAGCCTATGGGCGTCCGTGGCGCCAAGATGGCCGATACGGTCGGCGTCGCGAAAGCGTGATAAAACGGTGGGTATATGAGGAAAGGCGCCGATAAGCCGGCGCTTTTTGATCACGACCTTTCGAGACTGTAAAGCTCGCTCATTCAGCTTGCCAGGGCTTCTAAACCCTTACGAGCGTCAATCTTCCAGTGCCTGCCTCTCCGCGACATAGCGCATGCGTGCCGCGCTATCCGGCTCTAGGCCCTGGTCAGCGCACCAGCGCGCGAAAGGCAAAGGCTCGACGAGGATCCTCACGATCTCCAGGCCTGATTGGCGACCAACGCTTTCATTGTTCTCTGCAGCGGCAAGCCACTGATCATAGGTTGGAGCAAGATTATGAGGATCGCTCACCATATTACGAATGCTCGGATAATCCTCACGGGAATACCATGGCAAGGCAATCTTCCGGCCGATACTAGACACTCGCTATTATTCCTGAGTTGAAGAGGTAACGGGCTCTCGCATCCATCAGAGAAGCGAGAGCTCGATACCGGCATGGGATTCAACTCAACAAATAGAGCATTGTGGGAACCGCTGCCACAAGGCTGGCGGACGTGAACAGCATCATGCGATAATCGGGGTTGGCAATGCGGCGGACCTTGCGGGCCGTTACTCCCGCTTCCATGCTCCAGCCATTCATGCACGAGCAAAGGAGACGATGTGCCGACCGCTCGGAGAGGTCGAAGTATTCCATGGCGTCGCCCAACCTGTCTCCTTTGAGACCATCGGCCCGCAGAATCGGGTCTTCATAGGCGATTGTGATAGGGGATTCATCCGACCTTAGCTCGGGCCTCTTTTCCTCCGGCGTAAATTCGATCTCGCCCAGGGAGCGCAGACGTCGTTTCGGCTGGCGCTCCAACACTTCCGCCCAGCGCTCGAGACGCTCTTTCCGGGACAGGAAACCTTGCTTGAACTCAAGTACCTCAGCAACGCCACGCAGTGTCTCTACAGGCTTATGTTCCATCGGTATTCTCCGCTAAGGGAGCCGGCCCTGAAGGCAAGGCCAAGCCCTAGGAAAGTGATGATGAAACGAATCGTAGGCTTTTTTGCGTCAACGCTTCAAAAGAGGGTTTCGTGCGGGTGAGCGACATGCTCATGGAAGATAGCACCCGTGGAGGATTCCACCTCTTTCAGCACCACGTCATAGCCCCATAGATTTGCGATCATCTGCAGCACGCGCTGCGCGTCGTCCTTATGCAGCAGGGTCCGGTTGAGGACCTGATGATGCAGGATGAGACGCCGGTCTCCGGCAAGATCGACATCGACCACCTGAATATCCGGATCACTCCAGCCGACATCATAGTGCCGTGACAGGGACCGACGCAGACGGCGATAGCCACGCTCGTCGTGGATCGCTTCGATCACCAACTCCGGGCGATCAGGGTCGTCGACCAGATGAAAGAGCCGCCATTGCCGCATGAGATGCGGACTCAAATATTGCGAGATGAAGCTCTCGTCCCGATAATTGGCCCAGATGCTGCGCAGAACCCCCATGGCATCGTCGCAGCCTGCGATATCTGGGAACCAGTCCTTATCCTCAGCTGTCGGCTGCGTGCAGATACGCTCGATGTCCTGCATCATCCCGAAGCCGAGGGCATAGGGATTGATCCCGCCATAATGCGGATCGTCATATTCAGGCTGGCGGGTGACATTCGTATGTGATTGCAGAAACTCGAGGAAGGATCCATCGCTGATCCGCCCTGTCTCATGCAGCCGCGTCATGATGCGATAATGGCAGTAGGTAGCGCAACCCTCGTTCATCACCTTCGTCTGACGCTGCGGATAGAAGTACTGCGCAATCTGGCGGACAATTCGCAGGATCTCCCTTTGCCAAGGCTGAAGCCGTGGCGCAGACTTTTCAAGAAAGTAAAGGATGTTTTCCTGCGGTAGCTCCAACAGAGCGCGCCGACGCTCATCGCTGATCACCGCCTTCGGCGCCCCTCCTTTGGAAGGAACTGTCCGCCAGAGATCGTTGAAGGTCTGCTCCCGGTGGATTTGCCGTTCACGTTCTCTTTTCTCTTCAGAACGCAGGTCTGGCCTTTTCTTGCGCGGGTAACGGTGGACTCCGTGCGACATGAGCGCATGAGCTGCATCGAGAACCTTCTCAACCGCGTTCTGGCCGTAACGCTCTTCGCAACGAACGATGTAGCTCTTTGCAAATTCGAGGTAATCGAGGATGCCGTCAGCATCCGTCCATTCCTTGAAGAGATAGTTGTTCTTGAAGAAATGATTATGGCCGAAAGCCGCATGCGCGATCACCAGCGTTTGCATCGTCGCCGTGTTTTCCTCCATGATGTAGGAGATACACGGGTTCGAGTTGATGACGATCTCGTAAGCCAATCCCATCAGGCCTTGCCTATAGCTCGCCTCGTGGGTCGCGAAGTGTTTGCCGAAGGACCAGTGCTTATAAAACAGCGGCATGCCGATGGAAGCATAGGCATCGAGCATCTGTTCGGCTGTAATCACCTCGATCTGATTGGGATAGACATCAAGCCCCAGCTCGCCGACGGCAATATCTTCAATCGCGTCATAGACACGCTGGATCGCTCCGAAATCCCAATCCGCCCCATGGAAGAGAAGTTTGTCTTTCCCTGTCAGACTCATGGTGCTCTTGCCTCTGCATCCCGCCGCCGGAAGAGCTCACGGAAGACAGGATAAATCTCACGTCGGTGATTGACCTTGCGCATGGCGATATTGGCGCCGTCATCCAACAGCGCTTCATAGGTCTGCCAGAGTGCCGTCTTGTGATTGATGAAACCTGCCTGCATCCGATCATGATCGCTGCCGACCTCAAGATAAGCATAATATTGGCAGGCTGGCAGGATCACATCCCGCAGGAGAGCCGCACTCGTTGCGCCGTCGTTCGGGGAATTGTCTCCATCAGAAGCCTGAGCCGCGTAGATATTCCAATTCTCTGGCGGATAGCGTTCCGTGACAATCCGCTCCATCTCCCGCAGCGCGGAGGAGACTACCGTCCCACCCGTTTCAGGCGAGTGGAAGAAAGTATCTTCGTCAACTTCCTTCGCCTCGTGCGTGTGACGGATGAAGACGATCTCCACATGCTTGTAGCGGCGCGTCAGGAAGATATAGAGCAGCATGTAGAACCGCTTGGCCAGGTCCTTCATGTGCTCGGTCATGGATCCTGAAACATCCATGAGGCAGAACATGACGGCTTGAGCGACCGGCCGCGAAACCGGCTCGAAGCGCCGATAGCGCAGATCGACCGGGTCGATATATGGGAATTGCTTTGTCCGATTTTGCAAGCGCTCAAGCTCTTCACGCAGCACAGTCAGCTTCTCGCTCTCCCCCTCCTTCTCAAGAAGCGCAATGTCCTCTTCAATCTTCGCCAGCTCGGCGGGCTTCGGTCGACGCATGGCGATGCGCCGAGAGAGGGCGTTACGCATGGAGCGCAGCAAAGCGAGATTGATGGGAGAGCCGGTAACGGAGTATCCGGCGCGCCGCATGCCCTGAACTTCCACCGTCGCCAGACGGCGCTTGGCGAGATCTGGCAGTTCCAGATCCTCAAGAAACAGATCGAGGAATTCCTCTCGGCTCAGGGCGAAACGGAAATCATCCTCACCTTCACCGTTATTACCTGCGGAAGAACCTCCGCCACCTCCCGGGGGACGATCGATCGTATCGCCCTCGATGAAGCGTTTGTTTCCGGGGAGAATATGGTTGTTCACCCCTCCTTCGCCGGACCGGCGGAAGCTCGGTTCACGGACACCGTCTGCTGGAATGGAGACCTCACCTCCCCGCTCAAGGTCGGTGATGTCGCGATCTCCCGCCGTCTGACGCACGGCTCGCTGGATCTGCGCTTTGGCACGGCGAAGAAAGCGTTGGCGATTGGCAAGACTCTTGCCGCCTGGATTGAGGCGTCTGTCGATGATGTACATAGGAACGCCCGCTTCGCCTCCGTTCGTTGATCAGCCTGCCTGCTTCACACGCATGTACCATTCCACCAAGCGTCGCACCTGCCGCTCGGTATAGCCTCGCTCCATCATTCGCCGCACGAACTCGCCATGTTTTTTTTCGGTTTCGCTGTCCTTCTTCGAACCGAAGCTGATGACAGGCAGCAATTCTTCAACCTGGGAAAACATCCGGCGCTCGATGACGTCGCGGATTTTTTCGTAGCTCGTCCACGAGGGATTTCGCCCGTTATTGCTGGCCCGCGCGCGGAGCGAGAATTTCACCACCTCGTTGCGGAAATCCTTCGGATTCGCGATTCCTGCCGGCTTCTCGATCTTCGTCAGCTCCTGGTTCAGGAGCTCACGATTGAGAAGCTGACCTGTATCCGGATCCTTGAAATCCTGATCCTCAATCCAGGCATCCGCATAGGAAACGTAGCGATCAAAGAGGTTCTGACCGTAATCGTGGTAGGATTCCAGATAAGCCTTCTGGATCTCGTGCCCGATGAAGTCGGCATAGCGAGGAGCAAGCTCTCCCTTGATGAACTCCAGATAGCGCCTCTCGACATCCTGAGGCAGTTGTTCGCGCCTGAGCGATTGTTCAAGCACATACATGAGATGGACGGGATCAGCCGCCACCTCGATGGTGTCGTGGTTGAATGTGGCGGACAAGACCTTGAAAGCGAATCGGGTAGAGATGCCGTCCATGCCCTCGTCGACGCCGGCCGCATCCTTGTATTCCTGCAGGCTGCGGGCCCGAGGATCGACCTCACGTAAACTCTCTCCGTCATAGACTCGCATCTTGGAATAGAAATTGGAGTTCTCGTGCGCGCGAAGTCGTGAGAGAACCGAGAAGCGAGCCAGCATTTCAAGCGTTGCCGGGGCGCAGGGCGCTTCCGCAAGCTCCGAGGTGCGTATCAGTTTCTCGTAGATCCTTTGCTCTTCGGTCACACGGAGACAGTAAGGAACCTTGATCACATAAATGCGATCAATGAACGCCTCATTGTTCTTGTTCGACTTGAAGCTTTGCCACTCGGCCTCATTCGAGTGAGCCAGGATGATGCCGGTAAACGGGATGGAACCGATATTCTCGGTGCCGACATAATTGCCCTCCTGTGTCGCAGTCAGGAGGGGATGCAGCATCTTGATCGGCGCCTTGAACATCTCAACGAATTCGAGAATGCCCTGGTTGGCGCGATTGAGGCCACCGGAGTAGCTGTAGGCATCAGGATCGGCTTGGGAGAGGGTTTCGAGCTTACGGATATCCACTTTGCCGACGAGAGAGGAAATATCCTGATTGTTCTCGTCACCAGGCTCCGTCTTGGCGATCGCCACTTGCCGCAAGCGTGAGGGATTGATTCTCACGACGCGGAATTTTGAAATGTCGCCGCGAAATTCATCAAGTCGCTTGATAGCCCAGGGACTGAGGAGATTGGTCAGGCGACGGCTGGGAATCCCATAACGCTCTTCGAGCATGGACCCCATCTGCTCAGGATCAAACAAGCCTAGCGGGCTCTCGAACACAGGGCTGATCTCATCGCCGGCCTTGAGCACATAGATCGGATGGGCTTCCATCAGCGCCTTCAGGCGCTCGGCGAGGGAGGATTTTCCGCCACCCACGGGGCCGAGGAGATAGAGAATCTGCTTACGCTCTTCCAACCCCTGAGCGGCATGGCGGAAGAAGCTTACGATCATCTCGATCGTCTCTTCCATGCCATAGAATTCGGAGAAGGCCGGATAAATGCGGATCGTCCGGTTCATGAAAATGCGGCCGAGACGCGCGTCCTTCGACGTGTCGACGAGCTCCGGCTCGCCGATCGCCGCCAGGATCCGCTCGGGAGCGCTCGCATACATCATCGGATTGTCGCGGCACCCTTCCAGGTATTCCGCAAGGGACATTTCCGCCTCGCGGCGGTTCTCATAGGACTTTAGGAAACTCGAGAACAGGTCGTCGGAATGAAGCATGGCGCCACCGAATACAGATCCCTCTCAGAGATAACGATTCTGCACCGCTAAGGTTGCCCAGACCATGCCGTGCGATGATGCGTCAGAACGTGCCTATGACAGCTTCCCCTTCGTCGTGCGGTCTTTCGCGATGCGGTCACGATGCCTGGATCTGCGAGCGGGCATCGATGATGCAACGGAGCCGTCTATCTCAACTAGCCTCCCGGATTGCTGTTGGCAGGGCAAGTCAACTTTTTCTTACACGCACCAAATTTTGGCATGCTGCCTCGCTGCCGCGATTATGATGAACGGAAGCTGTCCCAGCACTGCATCCAGCACCCTCTTGATGAGGTAGTTCTTGAGTGCCTGAAAACTAGAACTAAGGTGGAAATAAATATTTATGATATACTGTTATAGTTCATATCGATCCAACGATGAACGTGCCACATTTGCGACTGATGCACGTTGACGGCATTCCCACCTCGCCTATCGTCTGCTCACACAGTGCTCTGCTCGTGACTGCACAGCTTTCTTGCAAATGGAGATCCTTATGATCAAGGCCGTCGGCTACGCAGCCCAAGACGCGACAACACCGCTTGCTCCCTTCAGCTTCGAGCGTCGCGATCCTAAAGAAAACGACGTTCAGATCGAGATCCTCTATTGCGGGGTCTGCCATTCCGATCTCCACACTGTCCGCGGCGAATGGGGCGGCACGCTTTATCCCAGCCTGCCTGGTCACGAAATCGTGGGGCGTGTCACCAAGATCGGCAGCGGCGTCACGAAGTTCAAGGCAGGCGATCTCGTCGGCGTCGGCTGTATGGTGGATTCCTGCCGCACCTGCCGGAGTTGCCGTGAGGGGCTCGAGCAATATTGCGAGGTTGGGTTCACGGGTACTTATAACGGGCCAGAACAGGGCACTGGCGCCAATACCTATGGCGGCTATTCCGACATGATCGTGGTGGACGAGAGCTTTGTCCTGCGCATTCCCGATGGGCTCGATCCTGCGGCGACGGCCCCACTTCTCTGCGCTGGCATTACCACTTATTCACCCCTGCGCCGCTGGCGGGTTCAAGCTGGGCAAAAGGTCGGCGTCGTCGGCTTGGGCGGCCTTGGCCATATGGCCGTCAAGCTCGCCCGTGCCATGGGTGCGCATGTGGTTCTCTTCACTACCTCGCCCAACAAGCGGGAGGACGCGCTTGCACTCGGCGCTCACGAGGTGGTGGTCTCCAAGGATAAGGATGCGATGGCGGCCCATCGCAACAGCTTCGATTTCATCCTTGATACAGTGGCAGCCCCTCACGACCTTGATTCCTATCTTGTGCTCTTGGCGCGCGACGGCGCCATGGTTTTGGTCGGCGCTCCGGCAGAGCCTCATCCGGCGACGACCGTCTTCAACCTGATCATGAAACGACGCCAGATTGCCGGATCACTCATTGGAGGCATCGCCGAAACGCAGGAGATGCTCGATTTCTGCGCCCAGCATGGGATCACATCAGAAATCGAGATGATCCCGATCCAGAAGATCAACGAGGCTTATGAGCGGATGCTTCGGAGTGACGTCAAATACCGCTTCGTCATCGATATGGCCTCGCTCAAGCAGGAGGCGGCTTCCTAAGCACACCAAGAATGCGAAACGATGGACGAGAGGGCTGTTGCTCAGCTGAGCAACAGCCCTCGCCTTTCAACAAGGAACAAGACAAGGTTCCTCCCGGTTTAAGGTTAAAGCAACCGATATACCCGCCTGTCTCGCCGGCGGAGGGAGACGGCGCAGGCATGCTTTCCGAAACAGGGCGCCTCTTGAAGGCCGCTTTCGTGGGATGGTGGAACGACCGCGCCATGAGCCTCGGCGCCTCCATCGCATTCTTCACCGTCTTTTCCCTGGCACCTATGCTGCTCGCGGCCATTGCCGTGGCTGGCCTCGCCTTTGGACGTGAAGCAGCTCAAGGCGCCATTGTCGGTGAGCTTGGCGGCATGATCGGCGTGAACGAAGCCTCGGCCTTGGAAGCCCTGATCGCGAGCGCCAGCAATGTGGGCTCAGGGATCTTAGGCACGAGTGTCGGAATCATAACATTTCTATTGTTGGTGAGTGGCGCCGTGGTGGAGCTTCAGGACAACCTGAACATCATCTGGAAGGCGAAGCCGCCAGAAGGCTCCGGCCTAATCAACTTTTTTCGGACACGACTCGTGAGCTTCGCCTTGGTGCTCGGCATCGGCTTTCTGCTGCTGGTCTCATTGGTCATCGACGCGGGCCTGTCCGCTTTCAGCATCTATATCGAACCCAACTTTTCCGGCGCGACAATCATCCTGCATTTCCTCAACAGTCTCGTCTCATTCATCATCGCCGTCCTTCTCTTTGCGATGATCTTCAAGATTTTGCCGAACGTCGACATTACCTGGGGCGACGTCTGGACTGGATCGCTCGTGACGGGACTTCTGTTCACGATAGGCAAGTTCCTGATCGGTTATTATCTGGGCTCCAGCAACATCGCTTCGAGCTATGGCGCAGCCGCCTCCATCATCACCATCCTTCTCTGGATCTATTATTCTTCCCTCATTCTGCTCTTCGGCGCAGAATTCACGAAAGTCTATGCGGAACGCCAGGGCAGCCGCAGCCGCATAGTGAGCACCAGCCCTTGATAAAAGGCGGGCAGGTTGCCATCCCGCCTTTCATTCAACGCACAAATTTTATTCGGCCGCTTGGCGCGTCGCGGGAGTGGTCGGAACGTTCTGCATTCCACCCAAGACTTCCTCGGCCGAAGCCTTGTAATTCTTTACGGAACTCGTCCACTGTCCCCAAACGGTCGAATCGATTTCATCGCCGTTCTTGCCCAAGTTCTGCAAACGGCGCTTTTCGTCCTCTGTCAGAACCTGCTTTGCCAAGGGCGGCAATTTCCGGACATCGTCGGCAGAAATGCCGAGCATCTGGCCGACGCGCTTACCGTAATCGTCATGGACCATGAACAGGTGCCAGACCATTCGTTCCTGCACGTCCCGTTCACATTGTCCGAGAAGAGTGCCCATGTTGAGCACGAGGTCATCCCGCTCCCAATCCATCATGGTGCAATAGCGCCCACGGGCGTGAATATAGTCGTTGCGGCGCTCAATCACGCTTCGTGTCAGGCGCCCTTTGATTTCGGGAAGATTGTTAGGCTCCTCGCGGGGCGATTCATGGAGCCCATCATGGATCGAGGGTTCATAATTCACATGCGGATTTTGGCCTGGCGCCAGATCCCGCCCGAATGACATTTGTCCGCCGTTCAAGTTGGTCGCCACCTTGGCGCTCTTGGCCTGGTTCACGGGCAGCTGGAGGTAATTGGTGCCGACGCGGTAGCGTTGCGTATCGGAATAGGAAAAGGTCCGGCCTACGAGCATCTTGTCATCAGAGAAATCGAGGCCGTCGACGAGCACGCCGGTCCCCATAGCGATCTGCTCGTTCTCATTGAAGTGATCCTCGACATTTTTGTTGAGGGTCATCACTCCCACATGATGAAGCGGGAAATCCTTCTCCGGCCAGATCTTGGTATCGTCCAGGGGATCCCAGTCGAGTTCCGGATGGTCGTGATCTTCCATGATCTGCACATACAGATCCCATTGCGGATACTCGCCGCGCTCGATGGCTTCGAAGAGATCCTTGGAGGCTGAACCGAGATCCTGACCCTGGACCTTGGCCGCCTCCTCCGCCGTCAGGCTCGCCAGGCCGCAGCGCGGATGGAAGTGGTACTTCACCAGCACCGTATCGCCTTCCGCATTCACCATCTTGTAGGTGTTCACGCCGAAGCCTTCCATATGCCGGTAGCTCGCCGGAATGCCGCGTGGGCTGAACAGGTGAGTCAGCATATGCATGGACTCGGGCGTTTGGCTCATGAAGTCGAAGATGCGGTTCGGCTCCTGGCGGAAGGTGACCGGATCGGGCTTCAGCGAATGAATGACATCCGGAAACTTAATGGCATCGCGGATGAAGAAGACCGCGAGATTGTTGCCAACGAGATCCCAATTGCCGTCCTCCGTATAGAATTTCACGGCGAATCCACGAGGATCGCGCGCTACTTCCGAGGAATCCCGACCGCCGATCACGGTGGAGAACCGGATCGCCAACGGTGTTTTCTTGCCTGCCTGCTGGAAGAGTTTGGCGCGCGTGTATTTGGAGGCAGGTTCGCTGCCGATCTTGCCCGTTGCCTCGAATTCGCCATAGCAAACGAAGCCGCGGGCATGGACGACGCGCTCCGGAATCCGCTCTCTGTCGAAGTGGGTAATTTTCTCGAGGAACTGGTAATTTTCCAACGTTGCTGGACCGCGTGCGCCCACCGTGCGCTGCGATTGATTGTTGGCAATCGGGTGACCCTGACGGTTCGTCAAAACCTTGGCCGAAGATTCCGGGCTCGAAGTCTTGTCTGATGAGGACTTGCCGGATTTGGGGTCCTTGGATTTATTCGCCATCTGGTTCTCCCTCCTGAAGCTGGCCAGCGCTTGGCGCTGAGCCAACACGCAGTGCAGTCACTGGTTTCGCAGCCACGTTCGAACGCGGCGAAAGGAATTACCTGATGCAGACTTTTCGAAAGGAAATAGAGAAAATCAGCCTTATCGGAGAACCGCGATCAGCCGAATATGCGATCGCCCTGTTCGTCGATGATCTGCTTCGCTTTGACGATGGCAAAGGCCTCCGCATCAGCCTTGCTGGGATGGGCCTCGGCGCGAACGAACCGATGCTCCTTCAGGCCAGCTTCGGTTTCCTTCTCAATGATGCCGGCGGTCTGGTATTGCCCCTTGGAGGAATAGGGCGCCGGCCTGATCCGAAAGCCTTTGTACTCGATGGCTTCCACCGCAGCTTCACTGACGCTGCTGTCCTTGCTGCCTGCGAAGCGCGTCCAAAGGTCTTTCAGGAACGAAGCCATGATATCTCCGGTAAATGACGATTCGTCACGCAACAGCATATCTCTTGTGGGCCCTGGAGGGTCAATCCTCCTGGATACAATCACAAGCTGCTGATCGCGCCTTAAAACAAGGTTTCGAACCTTGACCGGCCTGCCTTTGAGGTCAACTTTGATCGGGAAGTCAGCTCGATTGAGACTGATCAAGCATAGGAGCCGCGCATGAAGCATCCTCTGTTCGCTCTGTGCCTGTCCGGCACGCTCCTGACAGGCGGCTTCGCTTTCGCCCATCATGGCTGGGGCAGCTACGACGCCTCCAAGCAATTCTCCATTACCAGCACCGTTCAGCAGGCTGATTGGCAGAACCCGCACGTCATGGTCGTCGTGTCCTATAACAACAGGAATTGGGAAGCTGTTCTGGCACCTCCCTTCCGCATGAACGCCCGCGGCCTCAGCCCGGACATGCTCAGAGCCGGCACGCAGGTCACTCTTGTCGGCTATCCCTCAACCCGCGTCGAGAATGAGCTGAGAGCGGAAAGGATCACCGTCGGCGGCAGAACCTACGAGTTGCGTTGAGCCGATGTATCTCGAGTTCCTTGCCGCGCTGGAAGCCTCTTGGCTGGGTCATGCAGGCCGACATTCGGCGTGGCTCTATACGGCCGCCAATCTCATTCACGTACTCGGCGCCGCCTTCCTTGTCGGCGGCATCGCCGTGTTCGATCTGAAGGTTCTGGCTGAGCACGGGAAGCATGCGCAACAAGTCGGGCGGTATGCCATCCCTCTCGCGGCCTTGGGACTGGCGCTCCAGGTACCGACAGGAATTCTTCTGCTCGCGGTCGAAGCGCGTGCCCTCGGCGTCAATCCTGCTTTCTACGTCAAACTTGTCTTCATCGCGGTCGGCTTAATCAATATCATCCTGTTCCACGTCCGCTTCAATTCCGCTCTGCGCACAGGCGCGCTACCTCCGGAAGCGCGTGCCTATGCGCTCATTTCCCTTGTCGCATGGATCATTGTTCTTCTGGCGGGGCGAATGATCGCCTATCTGTAACTCCATCTTCCGGCCGACAGGTGATCATGCGCATCTGGCTCGCATCTTTCTGCGGATTCATGCTGCTTTGCTCCCACGCCGGGGCGTCGCAAGGGATGTCTGGCGAAACGGTCGATCAAGCCCTATGCCGCCTCATCGAGGACGCCGCCCAAAAGCACGAGGTGCCGAGAGACTTCCTGACGAAACTGATCTGGCGTGAAAGCTCGTTCCGGACCGGCGTCGTCAGCTCCGCTGGAGCGCAAGGCGTGGCACAGTTCATGCCAGGGACAGCCAGGGAGCGTGGACTGGCTGATCCGTTTGACCCTGAACAAGCCATTGCGAAGGCCGCTGAACTGGTTGCCGATCTCGCCGCGCAATTCGGCAATCTGGGCCTTGCCGCAGCAGCCTATAATGGAGGCCGGGCACGGGTCCTGTCATGGCTCGAAGGGCGGGGAGATCTGCCTGTTGAGACCCGAAGTTATGTTATCAGCATCACGGGACGCGCGGCGGAGGAATGGGCGGACGACGCGAAGAAAGGCCCACAGAGGTTTACCGAAACACAGACAAAAGCTGAAAGCTGCCAGCAAATCGTTTCCGCACTTCGCACACCGGCAGGACGCTCTGACGGAGAAGCCCCCTTTGCTCCCTGGGGTGTACAGCTGGCAGGGAACTTCTCAAAAGCGCAGGCGCTCTCAACCTATATGCGCGCGAGCCAGGCTTATGCTTCCCTGCTGAAGGACGCACGCCCCATGATCATCGGGACGCGTTTGCGCTATCGCGGATCGAGAACCTTCTATCGGGTACGTGCGCCAGCCGATACACGCAGGAGTGCCGAAGAGCTCTGCCAGAAGATCCGTTCTTTGCGCGGCAGCTGCATCGTGCTGCCCAGTTGATAAAAAAGCCTGGATCTTTCGATCCAGGCTTTCAGCTTTAGCGGCGTTGCGGACGCAAGGATCGCGCCAGTTCGCGGATCACATTGTCTTCGATGCTGAGATCGTTGCTCTCGTCTTCAGCAATTTCGACATCCGTCGAGACAGGGGACGGCTGCTGCGCGGCAGACCTGCCTTGCCCCGGAGATTGTCCTCGCTCCGATGCTGCGGGAGGCGCGCCATTCTGTACGATCTCGACTTCGGCGGAATTTTTCGCCTGGTGATGCGTGGTGTAGGAGCGCCCGGCGCTGTACCGGTTCTCAAGCGTGTCGAGCAGACTATTGAGAGCAGCATTCGACAGCGGCACCTCCGGCATTTGCGGCGGGCCGTTCAAGGCGATCGCGCGATTCTGATAGGCGGTCTCCTTCGTGACATCGGGACCGAACCAGGAAAGCGGCCGGAAATCCCGCGCCTCATCCTCACTCTCGAAGGAGACGGAAATCATGTCGAAAGGACCAGGCGTGACGAAGCGAGCAATCTGAATGTCGCGTGTGCCAACAGTCAGGTGGGTGAGCAAATAATCGAGCTTACCGGGGGTTACATCGAGCAGGGCCTCGGCATGAGCACGCGGCACTTCCGTGCGCTCCTCCACAGGACCATTGGCTCCTGCATGAACCAAAACGAGACTGCCTTTTTCACCATCTACGATCACGAAGGAGCTTCGGTCAGCCTGGTTTGGGAAATGGCCTTCCGTGACGCGATTGCCGCCTCTTTCTTTTCTGATCAAACGCGCAAGAGACGAGGCAATAAGATAACGTCGATAAGCAACCATTTTTAAGCTCTCTATGACAATGCGCGAATTACGTCTGCTGGCCTTTAAAACCTGCCATCTTTCCACTCAATGGAATGACGTTTCGATTCATGCCACTCATGCCGGATATGCATGTCATGGAACGCGACAACATTCGGAGCGACAGGATCAGTTTTCTTTCAGGCCAACAACTCTTTGTGATCGCTTATGATGGCGCCCGAAAGGCAAACTTCAATGGAATACCCACAAAGCTGTTTTTGATCTGCAAATGCGGTTAATTCAAAAGTATTGAAATGACATTAGCAAGGCGAGAAGCGCATCGGAATCATACAAGGATGCGCCCCTCGTTTTTTAAGATCAGTGCGCCTTCAAAAGACCGCGGGAGGCCAAGTTCGTCATCAAAGCGCGCAGGCCGAACGTCCAAAGCTCACAGTCGGAGCTCGGCTTCATACGGTTCACGAGCTTTCCGAGTTTCGGTGCGGCGATGGTGACGATATCGCCTGTCTTGTGCGTAAAGCCCATTCCAGGCTCGTCGCGGTCCTGTGTCGGCGCGAACATGGTACCAAGAAAGAGCACGAAACCGTCCGGGTACTGATGGTGCGGACCGAGCGTCTGCGCAACAAGATCCTCAGGATCGCGGCTAATCTTGGTGATGGATGACGAGCCTTCGAGCTTGAAACCGTCTTCGCCTTCTACCGTCAATGTGACATTGGTTCCCCGCACATCGTCGAGGGAGAAGCTGTCGTCGAAGAACCGCACGAAGGGACCCAGTGCGCAGGAGGCATTGTTGTCCTTGGCCTTCGAGAGCAACAGCGCGGAGCGGCCCTCGAAGTCGCGCAAATTGACATCGTTGCCCAATGCAGCGCCGACGATCCGGCCCTCGGCTGTCACGACGACGACCACCTCCGGCTCGGGATTGTTCCAGGTTGATTTCGGATGCAGGCCCGCATCCATGAGGGCGCCGACAGACGACAGAGTCGGAGCCTTCGTGAAAACCTCTGCATCGGGGCCGATGCCGACCTCGAGATACTGGCTCCAGGCTCCCTGCGCAACGAGCACATCCTTCAATGCCATTGCTTCGCGCGAGCCAGGTCTCAGGCGGCTGAGATCATCCCCCACTAGGCGCAGCACCTCCGTGCGAATGGCTGCGGCGGCACTCGCATCGCCTCGAGCCCGTTCCTCGATGACACGCTCCAGCATGGACACCGCGAAGGTCACGCCGGCGGCCTTCACCACCTGCAGATCGACGGGAGCCAGAAGCCACGGCCTTGACGGATCGCGCGCATCGGATGGTGTGTTCGCCATGATTTCATCGAGCGAGGCGATCCTCTCGCCTTCAGCGGTCTTCACGACCTGGGCCGGATCACTCTGTGCAGCGAGTTCGCTCATCGTGGAGCAAGTCGCGGAAATATCGAACACGCCCTCCTCGCGCATGGCAACCACGCAAGGGCCTATCCCTGGACGCCATACGCGCCCGGCGAGAGCACCGCTGCAGCCGTCGACCGGCAGGATATCCGTAGCTTTCAATGAGGATAGGCGATTCACAGTCGGGGCTCCCTTTACGTCTCAAGGGCTCTCTTACCCTTGTTCGCTGTGAATATAGCGACCTTGGCGTTAGAGCCCAGAGTCAAATGTACTGACCCGTGCGGATCGGAACAAAGCCCAACAATGCCCGTTCGGAACCGAGTAACACCATAAGGATCTCGTCATGTCCGATACACCCAATCCGACACCGCCGCAGCCGAATGTGCCCAATCCAGCTCCTCAGCCTGTCCGTCCCGATCCTGGTCCGCCTGGAATTCCGAGCCCGGGCGAACCTCTGGGCGTCCCACCGGTTACGCCGAGCGAGGCTCCGAGCCCCGGCGAGCCCCTGGGCGTTCCTCCGTCGAGCCCTCCGGAAATCCCAACACGTCCCACGGGCTCTTAACCATAGGCGCAAGATGTGCTTTCTGCGGGGCGGGACAACAGGAGTTCCTGCGCATGGATGACAGAAAGCCCTCGAGCACGGCCCAGATGGCCTCCCCCTCCTATCGCCTGGCTGCCCTCGACCAGGATTTCCTGCTGGGCGATTCCACCCGGGGCGTTCGCTTTCAGCTGGAATATGTGAAGGCGGAAGAGAATCTGCGTATCTGGGGCGTGCGCTCTACCATCGTCGTGTTCGGCAGCGCTCGCGTCCGCGAGGACGGTCCGGGGCGGCATCCCTACTGGTATGAGCAAGCCCGCGCCTTCGGCGCCATCGCATCCCAGCGAGGCGGAGCTTTGACTGCCAGCGGAGGCCTGCGCGACAACGTCATCGCAACGGGGGGTGGGCCCGGGATCATGGAGGCTGCCAATCGCGGAGCCTACGACGTGAACGCGCCGTCCATCGGCTTCAACATCACCCTGCCGCACGAGCAGGAGCCCAATGCCTATTCTACGCCCGACCTGACCTTCCGCTTCCACTACTTCGCCATGCGCAAGATGCATCTGGCCATGCGCGCCAATGCTCTCGTGGTTTTCCCCGGCGGGTTCGGAACTCTGGATGAGTTGTTCGAAGTCCTCACTCTCCGCCAGACCGGAAAGGCCCCGCCTCTTCCAATTGTGCTATTCGACAAGGGGTATTGGCAGTCCATCATCAAGTTCGATGCCCTCTTGGAGCATGGCATGGTGAGCGAGCACGACCGCAAGCTCGTGCACTTCGCGGAAAGCGCCGAGGAGACATGGGCCACGTTGGTGGAGAACGGTCTTATGGTCTCCGCTGAGTAGGCCACGCCTGCAACGCTGACTGCGCGCTAAGGAATTGACAAAATCTGGTGCTGGGCATGTAATACCGATATGGGGATTGCGATCTCCCCACGAGGCGACAGGCCCAAGCATCGCATCCGCTCTAACTTTTTAACGGATGCACCATGTCGTCACTCAACACGATCTCCCCCGAAAAGCTCGCTCGACTCATCGGCACGCCGAAATGCCCTGTGCTTATCGATGTTTGTACGGATGAGGACTTTGCCGCAACTCCCTTCATGCTCCCAGGTTCGAGACATCGACCTTATGGCAAGGTTTCGGAATGGGCTCATGACTATGTCGGTCAATCCGTCGTCGCGATCTGCCAGAAAGGGCTGAAGCTCAGCCATGGGGTCGCAGCCTGGCTTCGCCATTCTGGGATTACTGCCGATGCTCTGGAAGGCGGTATTCTAGCTTGGTCGCAGGCTGGTCTTCCCGTCGTGCCAAAAGCGAAACTGCCACCACGAGATGCTCAGGGTCGCACCCTATGGGTCACACGCTCGCGGCCCAAGATCGACCGGATCGCGTGCCCCTGGCTCATCCGCCGCTTCATCGATGCTAACGCAGTCTTTCTCTTTGTGCCGACATCCGAGGTCCAGGACGTCGCTGAGCGTTTCGGAGCAACGCCATTCGATATCGAGGGTGACGGGGTCTTCTGGAGTCATCGAGAAGAACTCTGCACGTTCGACGTGATGATCCAAGAGTTTGGTCTCACGACCGAGCCACTCCTGCGACTTGCCACAATCGTCAGGGGAGCCGATACGGCACGGCTTGATCTTGCTCCCGAAGCACCTGGCCTGCTTGCCGCCTCATTAGGCCTCTCGCGCATGTTCGCGGATGACCTTGCTCAACTCGAGGCAGGCATGCTGCTTTATGATGCGTTCTACCGTTGGTGCCGGGATGCGACGGATGAGACACACAACTGGCCTTCGAAGAGCGGAGGCTTGAAATGAGCATGGCATTCGAGAGCATGGAAAAGAACACCACTAAAGAAGCGGCCCGTCTCACCGTTTCCTTCGGGGAAGCATTCCGCGTATGGCTGCGCGTCGCAGCCCTGAGCTTCGGCGGCCCGGCAGGACAGATTGCGGTCATGCACCGCATCCTCGTCGAGGAAAAGCGCTGGATTTCCGAGACACGATTTCTGCATGCCTTGAATTATTGCATGCTTCTGCCAGGACCCGAGGCACAGCAATTGGCGACCTATATGGGATGGCTGATGCACCGCACCCTCGGCGGCATCATGGCCGGTGGGCTGTTTATTCTGCCCGGAATTGTCGCCATCATGGGCCTGAGTTGGATCTATGCCCTTTATGGCAATGCGGGCTTCGTCGCCGCGCTCTTCTTCGGCTTAAAGGCCGCTGTCCTTGCGGTCGTTCTGGAAGCTGTGATGCGCATCGGCAAGCGTGCATTGAAGAATGGAGTGATGGTCGGCATTGCTGCGGCGGCATTCGTGAGCATTTTCTTTCTGGGCATCCCATTTCCGCTCATCATCCTAGCCGCCGGATTTATCGGTTTCATGGGAGCAAAATCCGGCATTTCTCACTTCGCAACAGTCAGCTCGAAGAGCGATGATGCATCCGATGATCTTCTCGGCAATGATCTCCCCGCCCATGCACGTCCGAACGGAAAGCGAACTCTGTGCGTCGCTTTCGTATGGCTTGCGCTCTGGCTCATTCCTGTCGCGACGCTTCTCTTCGTGCTCGGTCTGGATGATGTCTTCAGTCAGATCGCGTTGTTCTTCTCCAAAATGGCCATGGTCACATTCGGTGGCGCCTATGCCGTCCTGGCATATGTGGCGCAGCAGGCGGTGGAGACTTATGGTTGGCTGAAACCGGGTGAGATGCTCGATGGTCTCGGCATGGCCGAGACGACGCCGGGGCCTCTGATCATGGTGCTGCAATTCGTAGGCTTCATGGCGGCGTTTCGGGACCCGGGAATGCTTCATCCGCTTATCGCCGGAACCCTTGGCGGGCTTCTTACGACCTGGGTGACGTTCGCGCCCTGCTTCCTGTGGATCTTCCTCGGCGCCCCTTACATTGAGGTCTTGCGCGGCAATCGTTCTTTAAGCGGCGCGCTCTCCGCAATTACAGCGACCGTCGTCGGCGTCATCGTCAACCTGGCGCTCTGGTTCGGCATTCATACGATCTTCCGCGAGGTTCGTGCCGTCGCATGGGGACCGTTCAACCTCGATGTTCCCGTGTGGGGCAGCGTGAATGTCTGGGCGCTGCTGCTGGCGGCGGCCGCGATCGTCGCTATGTTCCGCTTCAAAATCGGCATGCTGCCGACACTGGCGGCAACCTCATTGGCAGGCATTGCGCTTTACGCACTCGGCATCATTGCCTAAGGCGAATGTTCAAAAAATGTGAGGAAGGCAGAGTGATCTGCCTTCCTCATTGCTTGATTTAAGTCACCGACGAGATCTGTCCGCCATCGACCCGCAGGATTGAGCCTGTCATGAAGGAGGCTTTCTCACTCGCGAGGAAGACGGCAGCGGCAGCGAATTCCTCGATCTCGCCATAGCGGCCCGCCGGAATGCCGGCGCGGGCAGCAGCAGCGACGTCTTCCACGGAGCGGCCCGTACGCTCGGCATTGGCAGCGTCGAGTTGCTTTAGGCGATCGGTGGCGATGCGGCCTGGTGCGATGGCATTGATCGTAACGCCGGAGGACGCAACCTCGCTGGCGAGCGTCTTTCCCCAGCCGACGAGCGCCGGACGGATGGCGTTGGAAATGGCGAGATTCGGGATCGGCTGAATCACGCCCGACGAAATCACCGAGATGATGCGGCCGAATTTACGCTCGATCATGCCAGGAAGAAGATGATCCGTGATGCGCACGAGATTGACGAACATGGCATCGAAGGATTGACGCCATTGATCGGACGATACGCCTTGAGCCTTGCCGGGAGGCGGGCCGCCGCTGTTGAGCACGAGAATGTCGACGCCGCCGAGCGCCGCCGTCACGCCCTTGGCAAGAGCATCGACCTGCTCCACCTTGCCGGTGTCGCAGACGAAAGGCAGCACATCCCGGCCAATCTTGTCGGCAGCGGCTTTCGAGCCCTCCATGGTGCGGCTTGCGATGGCAACGCGCGCGCCCTCTTCCGCAAGCCCCTGCGCGATGCCGAAGCCCAAGCCCTTGCTCGCCCCGAGAACGAGCGCGCGCTTTCCTTCCAACCCTGTCTTCATCCTCATCAGTCTCCTTGTTATTCCGAACGCTCGATGCGCTGCATCAGCCAATCGATTTCCGAGATGGTCTCTGGGCTCAGCTTCGGCCCGGGCTTACGCAGCGTGTCGTGAGCGATGATGCCACGTTTCTTCAAGACATATTTACGGACTGCGAGGCCAACGCCGGGCTGTGTCTCGTAGCGCACGAGCGGCAAGTGCCGGTCGAAGAGATCGTGTGCCTCCTTGCGCTTGCCCTGATTGATGAGATTGACGACGCCGACCAGCATCTCGGGATAAGCATAGCCCGTCATCGCGCCATCGGCGCCACGCTCCATCTCGAAGGGAAGGAACAGGCCGCCATTGCCGCAGAGAATCGAAACACGGCGCACCTCACCTTTATCGCTGGCGCGGCGCAGGGTGGTGATCTTGTCGAGACCCGGCCAGTCCTCATGCTTGAGCATAACGCAGGACGGGCTCTGCTCGATGATGCGCATGATCACCTTCGGTGTCATGACGACATTCGTCGTGAGCGGATAATCCTGGAGAACGAAGGGCACATCCGCACCGATAGCCTCCACCGCATCGGCGTAATAGGTGACGATCTGATCGTCGGTCTTCAGCGTCGAGGGCGGCGCGATCATCACGCCTGCGGCGCCGGCATCCATGGCCTTAGCGGACAGGGCCGACATCGCTGCGAAGCCGGCAGCCGACACGCCTACGATCACCGGCACGCGCCCAGCGACCGCTTTCATCACTTGGCGAACGAAAGCCTGAGACTCGTCGGCGGTGAGTTTCGGTGCTTCGCCCATGATCCCTAGGATCGTCAGCCCTGTGGCGCCTGCTTCGAGATAGGCTTCGACCATGCGGTCGGTAGAGGCCATATCGAGCCGTCCATCGCTCTCAAAAGGCGTGGGGCAAATGACGTAGACGCCAGCAGCGGAACTCGTGAGCAAGACTTCCTCCCTGAAGGGGATATGAGGGGTTTTCTCCATACACGCCCTGAAGCATCTTCTCCAGGGGCAATGCCCTTATGCGGATGCCTTGGCAGGAAGAAATCTCCATGTCATAGGAGTGAAATGCTGTTACGCAAAAATCATCCCAGCTCCGCCAAACTCTGGCCCTTCACAGCCCGCTTCATCTCAGCCGAAGAACGGCTTTCCCAAGCCTTCGAGAGCAAGGGACCTTGGGCGGCCGGGCTCTATGAATTCCTGCGCTTCGGCATCAAGCAGGGATGGGCCTGCCTGTTCGGCGGTCTCATGGTGGCTCTGCTGATCGCCACCAAGCTGTGGTACCCGGCCGGCGCATCTCTGGCGCGCTACGACTTCCTTTTCATCGCCGCCATCCTGATCCAGGGTGTTCTGATTGCAGCGCGCCTCGAGACCTTGGAAGAAGCCAAGGTCATTCTTCTCTTCCATGTGGTCGGAACAGCCATGGAGATCTTCAAGACCTCGGTCGGGTCATGGGCCTATCCTGAGGCGAGCTTGTTCAAGATTGGGAACGCACCACTCTTCGCAGGCTTCATGTATGCGGCAGTAGGCAGCTACCTCGCCCGCGTGTGGAGACTTTTCGACTTTCGCTTCACGTATCACCCGCCCATCTGGGCGACCATTCTTCTATCGGTGGCCATATACATCAATTTCTTCGCGCACCATTATATTTCTGATGTCAGGCTGGCGTTGTTTGCGCTGACCGCTCTGCTGTTCGGCCGTACCACGGTCTACTTCAAGGTCTGGCGTGTTCACCGCCACATGCCGCTTCTGCTCGGCTTCTTCCTGGTCTCTCTCTTCATCTGGTTCGCCGAGAATATTGGCACCATCACGGGCGCCTGGCTCTATCCGCATCAGGCCAAAGGCTGGTCCATCGTTCCCTTCACTAAGCTCGGGGCGTGGTTCCTGCTGATGATCATTTCCTATGTCATGATTGCAGCCCTCAACCGGCCGCAGATCTTCATTCCGGAAAAGAAGAACGAGCCGCTGGTGAAACCTGAATCCGTGAGCGCTTGAAGGCTCCGTCCGCAGCAGCCGCCAGCATGATGCCGGCAGCATAGGCGACGATGTTCCAGACCGAGAAGATGCGTCCCAGCAGCAACTGACCTGCAAGGGTTCTGCGGAAGGCATCGAGTTCTGGCGTCTGATAGAGGCGGAAAAGCTCGGACAGAACCGCGATGCTCAACGCGATCAGGATGATCGTGCGCAGGCGAGCAAAGGGTACGCAGAAGGCGACCATGGCATAGACCATAGCGCCCCAGATCGTCGACCCGCCGTATTTGACGATGGCATAGGGCAAGCCAACAGGAACAAGGCGCAGGGCACTGCCGCTGATGATCGCAGCAAGCGCCGCAGCGCCATAACAGAGGCGTGCTTTGATTGCCTCATTCGAGGAAAGGCTTAATCTCATCATCCATGCCGGGCTGATTGCAGTGATCACGCATAAAGCATGGCCAGCCCGGCATGGCTACAGAGATCGACCCTTTACTTGTGGCCGCCACCCTTCTTGCCGCCGCCATCCTGCTTGTTGACGGTGGCCCAGGCGCGCCGTTCGGCTTCCTTCTCCGAGACGCCACGGTTCTCGTAGCCTTCCTCGATATGCTCGGCCTTGCGCTTCTGCTTGTCGGTATAGGATGACTTGTCACCGCGAGACATGGCTTCCCTCCTCTCGTTGGAACGAGAGCCGTTCAGCTCTCGCGCTTCCAACGAGAGGGCGGCCAGGCGGTTCCAAGCCGCGCGCTTCAGCCGCTGTTGCGCAGGCCGGCAGCGATGCCGTTGATGGACAGGTGAATGCCTTGCACCACCTGATCATCGGCATCGCCCGAACGGTGACGCTTCAACAGCTCGATTTGAAGATGGTTCAGCGGATCGAGATAAGGAAAACGGTTGCGGATGGAGCGTGCGAGGAGCGGATTTTTATCAAGCAGGGTTTCCTGCTCCATGATCGCGAGCGAAGCCTGGATAGAGGCTTCCCACTCGTGCCTCAGGCGCGGAAAGATCGCCTCACGCAGCGCTTCGTCCTCGACTAGCTTCGAATAGCGTGACGCAATGGCGATATTGCTCTTGGCGAGCACCATGTCCATGTTCGAAAGCAGCGCTTGGAAGAATGGCCATTCACGGTACATCTCGCGCAGGAGTGCCATGCCCTTCTCGCCGTTCTTTTCCAGGAAGGCGTTAACGGCGGAGCCGAAGCCGTACCAGCCCGGCAGCATGAGACGGCATTGCGCCCAGCCGAACACCCATGGAATGGCGCGCAGATCCTCAATGCGGCGCGAGTTCGTGCGCGAGGCGGGACGGCTGCCGATATTGAGATTGGCGATCTCGCCGATCACCGTGGATTCCCAGAAGTACCGTTCAAAACCTTCCGTCTCATAGACAAGGGCGCGATAGGCCTTGTAGGCGTTTTCCGACAGTTCCCCCATGGCCTTGAGGTATTCCGCGCGAGGAGCTGTCTGTTCCGAGTGAAGCAATGATGCCTCAAGTGTCGCGGCAGCCAGGATTTCGAGATTGCGTCGTCCGAGATCGGGATTGGAATACTTGCCCGCAATCACTTCGCCCTGCTCGGTAATACGGATCGCGCCCTGCACGGCGCCGCCGGGCTGTGCGAGGATCGCCTGATAGCTTGGGCCGCCACCGCGACCGACCGAGCCACCGCGACCGTGGAAGAGGCGTAAGGCGACGTCGTGTTGCTTGAACACCTCGACAAGCTCGGTTTCCGCCTTGTAGAGCTCCCAACCCGAAGTGAGATAGCCGCCGTCCTTGTTGCTGTCGGAATAGCCGAGCATGACCTCTTGAGCCTGATGCCGGCTGCGCAGGAGACGCATGTAATCGGGAAGCGCGAAGAGATCATTCATTACGCGGCTGCAATTGCGCAGATCGGCGATCGTCTCGAACAACGGGATGACGTTGACCGCCATCTCACCTTCGCGCGGGCGCAGGAGGCCAGCCTCTTTCAACAGAAGCGCGACTTCGAGAATATCGGACGGATCGCTCGCCTTCGAGATCACATAGTTCGGCACCGCGGCCTGTCCATATCGCCGATGTGCCTCGGCAGCCTCATGGACAATCGCAAGCTCCTTTGCCGTCTCCTCGGAATAATCCAAATACGGCGACGTCAGCAGCCTCGGTGTTCTCAACTCCTCGAGAAGAAGCGCGACGCGCTGTTCCTCTGAGAGCGTATCATACGTCGTTCCGGGGGCAGTCTTCTCGAACAGTTCCGCCACCACGCGCTGATGCACGTCGGAATTCTGGCGAAGATCGAGACTCGCGAGATGGAAGCCGAATACATCGACGGCGCGGCGCAGACGGCGTAGGCGTCCCCGCGCGAGCACTCCGGAGCCGTTCGTCACAAGCGAGCGATGCAGAATCGACAGATCGCCTGCAAATTCCTCCACGCTGCCATAGGCAGGAGCCTCGCCCACGGCATGGCGCGCCACGTCCCCATGACCGAAGCTGGAAGCAGTTGCTGCCAACCGCGCATACATGCCCGAGATCGCGAGACGATAAGGCTCACCTTGGCGATGAGGCGAGTGATCCGGGGAAGCCTTGGCGAGTTCGCGCACCTGCTCGGACACGTTCACATAGCGCTCATCGAGCGAGAGCTCAGCACCCAGGCAATGCAGCTCCTCCAGATAGAAGCCGAGCGCGTGCTTGCTCTGCAGGAGCAGCGCCTGCTTGAGTGCGTCCGCCGTTACGAACGGGTTGCCGTCGCGGTCGCCGCCGATCCAGCTTCCCATGCGCAGAAAGGAGGGAATTTCCAGTGTCTGCCAAGCCGGATCAATGGCCGCAAGCTGATCCTCCAGCGAGGCATAAACGCGGGGCAGCTCCTTGAAGAAAGTGTAGTCATAATACGAGAGGCCGTTCACTACCTCATCGATCACCTTCAGTCGGTTGCGGCGAAGAATGCTCGTCTGCCAAAGGATGAGCACGGCACGACGGATTGCATCCTCGGTCGCAGCCTCTTCCTCGGGCGTCAGATCATGCCGATCGCGCTGAGCAAGAATCTGCGAGATCTCCATCTCTCGATCGATGGTACTCTTGCGGCGCACTTCCGTCGGATGCGCAGTCAGCACTGGAGAAACTAGGGCGGAAGCAAAGAAGGCCTGGAGTGCTGCCTGGCTGACGCCCGCCTCCTTCGCCAGCTTCAAGGCACGCGCGATGGTGCCTTCACGCGGCTCCGGCGCTTCCAGGGCGTGAGCACCCGCTGTGGCATGAGCGCGGGAACGGCGCACGTGATGCTGGTCCTCGGCGATATTCGCCAGATGCGAGAAATAGCTGTAGGCGCGAATGATCTGGTTCGAGCGTCCCCGGGAGAGGCTGTTCAGGATCGTCTCGAGCTCCTTGCGGGCCGCCTCGTCTTCATCCCGGTGAAAGCGGATCGAGGTCTGCCGGATACGCTCCACGATCTCATAGACCGCCTCACCCTCCTGCTCGCGGATCGTATCGCCCAGAAGCCGGCCGAGAAGCCGGATGTCATCGCGGAGCGGAAAATCCTTTTCAGGGGTGACATCGGGGTTGATGAGGGACAAGGGCCGGCTCCCAGTTCAAGCTTTCATGCTGCGCTGCGAAATAAAACCCTTCTCATGTCCGCCGCAAGCGTAATTTTCTTTCGCGACCCAGGGCTAAATCACATTGCCCAGCGTCCAGGCTCCGCGGTCTGGCCGATCAAGGCCAGGCCATAGGCAATCGATTCGAATTGATCAGCAGAGGTCAGCCGCTCCTCACCGAAGCGCTCGACAAAGAGCTGGCGGATGGCAGGAACGAAAGAGGTTCCGCCTGTGAGGAACACCTTATCGATGTCGTGAGCCCCTACACCGGATTTTGCCAGCGCGTCATCCACCGTCTCGGCGATGCGCCGTACATCGTCCGCAATCCAGCTCTCGAAATCCCTGCGCGCGATCCGTGCCGTGATATCGACGTTGCCTTCCTGGAACCGGAACTCCGTCTCGTCCTGGCTCGACAAGGCCACTTTCGCGGCGGACACCGCGCGATAAAGAGCAAAGCCCAAATCGTATTCGATGATGTCGATGAACTTTTCGAGCGGTTCCGGCTCCAGCGCCGTCTTGGCGAGATCACGCAGCTCCTTCAGATCACCACTGCCCTTCATCATCGCAAGCTGGTTCCAGCGCGCGAAATTGGCGTAGTAATGATTGGGAATCGACAGCGTCTTGCCCATGGAACGATAGAGCCCGCCCTTGCCGAGCCGGGGCGAGACCACGTGATCGACGATGCGGTAATCGAAGGCATCGCCAGCGATGCCGATACCCGAATGCCCGAGCGGCTCCGCGCGCAAAGCACCGGCCTCCCGCGAGAAGCGCATCACCGAAAAGTCGCTGGTGCCGCCGCCGAAATCCGCCACCAGAACGGTGGAATCGCGATTGAGCTGGCGCGCATAGAAGAAAGCTGCGCCTACGGGCTCATAGACATAGCGCGCATGATCGGCCCCCAGCTTGCCGAAGGCGGCCTTATAGCGCTGCATGGCGAGAGCTTCGTCAGGATTATAGCCTGCGAACCGCACGGGTCGACCGATCACCACGTTGCGCACGCCCCAATCGAGCTGCGAACCGCCATGGCGCATGAGCGTGCGCAGGAAAGTGCTCAGCAGATCCTCGAAGCGATAGCGGTCGCGGAAAATGCGGGTTTCCTGAAAGGAGGCACTTCCGGCGAATGTTTTGAAGGACTGGATGAACCGGTGCGGGTCGAGCCCTTCCAGAAATTGCTCGATGGCCCAAGGTCCGCCTTCCACCCCCGTGCGCAGGCCGTTGCCGTGGCGTTCGTCCCAGAAACAAAGGGCGGTGACATAGACCTTGAGCCTCTCGCCCCCATGGTCGAAGGTCAGCGCTTCCACATTCCCGCGCGAATCGGCCACCGCCACCACCGTATTGCTGGTGCCAAAATCGATACCGATGGACAGATCAGAAGAAGCGGACATAGGCATACCCGGCAAGCTGCGGCTGAAGGGCCGGACGGTCTATAGCGTTAACCCTCGCTGGCCAAGAGGTTTTTCGTAGAATCGGTGCGAATCGTTCCCTTAAGGCACTGCGACCCCGGCGCTGGGGATAGCCCGTTGACCCGAGGGGCTCGCACACCGTAGAAGCCGCGCCTCAGAGCATTTTTCGGCGAAGTGGGTCCGGTTCGTCGTCAAAAATTGCGTCATAAGAAAGAAATTGCGGAGATCTTCATGCTTTCCATCGGTCAGCGCATTGCGAACGAACTCAATGTGCAGGAGTGGCAGGTCAAGGCCGCAGTCGATTTGCTCGACGGTGGCTCGACCGTTCCCTTCATCGCGCGCTACCGCAAGGAAGTGACCGGAACGCTCGACGATGCGCAGTTGCGCACCCTGGAGGAGCGCCTGCGCTACCTGCGCGAGCTGGAAGACCGCCGCAAGACGATCATCGAGAGCATCAGGGAGCAGGGCAAGCTCACCGACGAACTGGCTCTCCAGATCAACACCGCCGATACCAAGGCGCGCCTAGAAGACCTCTACCTGCCCTATAAGCCCAAGCGCCGCACCAAAGCGCAGATCGCCAAGGAAGCCGGGCTCGAACCGCTGGCCGACCTCATTCTCGCGGAACCGCAGCGCGATCCGAAGACAGAGGCCGCTGCTTTCGTGAATACGGAAAAGGAAGTCGCGACTCCGGAGGCGGCCCTTGAAGGCGCGCGCGCCATTCTGGTGGAGCGATTTTCGGAAAACGCGGAACTGCTGGGAGGCTTGCGCGACATCTATTGGGAGCGCGGCAGCCTCACGTCCAAGGTGCGCGACGGCAAGAAAACAGACGGTGCGAAATTCGCCGATTACTTCGACTTCGCTGAGCCTCTCACGAAGCTGCCCTCCCACCGCATTCTGGCACTCTTCCGCGGCGAGAAGGAGGAAATCCTCGATCTGCGCATGGAAGAGGACAAGGATGCAGCCGAACCCAACTATGTGAGCCGCTATGAGGGCCGCACGGCGCTGGCCTTCGGCATCGTCGATCAGGGACGCCCCGGCGACAAGTGGCTGCTCGAGACCGTGCGCTGGGCCTGGCGCACGAAGCTGCGCTTCTCCATCGAACTCGATATGAAGATGAAGCTCTGGCAGCTCGCCGAGGACGAAGCGGTGAAGGTGTTCGCAGGCAACCTGCGCGATCTTCTGCTGGCCGCGCCTGCCGGCACGCGCCCCACACTCGGCCTCGATCCCGGCTACCGCACCGGCGTGAAAGTGGCCGTGGTGGACGCGACCGGAAAAGTGGTTGCGACCGATACTATTTATCCGCACGAGCCGAAGCGCCAATGGGATGAGTCCATCGCGACGCTCGCGCGCCTGTGCCGCGTGCATAAGGTGGAGTTGATCGCCATCGGCAACGGAACCGCATCACGCGAGACAGACAAGCTCGCGGGCGAGCTGGTGAGCAAGCATCCCGATCTGACACTCACGAAGATCATGGTGTCGGAGGCAGGCGCATCCGTTTACTCCGCATCGGCTTACGCAAGCCAGGAGCTGCCTGAACTCGACGTGTCGCTGCGTGGCGCGGTCTCCATCGCCCGTCGCCTGCAGGATCCGCTAGCGGAACTCGTAAAAATCGATCCCAAATCCATCGGCGTTGGCCAGTACCAGCACGATCTTGCCGAATACAAGCTCTCGCGCTCTCTCGATGCGGTGGTGGAGGACTGCGTGAACGCGGTGGGTGTCGATCTCAACACCGCTTCCGCACCGCTTCTATCGCGGGTGTCAGGCCTTGGTGAGTGGGTTGCAAAGAACATTGTGGAACACCGCAATGCCAAGGGACCGTTCAAGACGCGCAAAGCCCTGGGCGACGTGCCGGGCCTCGGCCCGAAGACGTTCGAACAGGCGGCGGGCTTCCTTCGCATTCCGAATGGCGACGATCCGCTCGATGCCTCGGGCGTTCATCCGGAAGCCTATCCGGTCGTGCGCCGCATCATTGAGGCTACGAAGAGCGACATCAAGGTTCTCATCGGCAATGGCGGCGTCCTGAAGAAGCTGAGCCCGCAGAGCTTCACGGATGAGAAGTTCGGCGTTCCGACCGTCAAGGACATTCTCTCGGAACTCGAGAAGCCAGGCCGCGATCCTCGTCCGGAATTCAAGACGGCGACCTTCATGGACGGTGTCGAGAAGATCAGCGACCTGAAGCCCGGCATGATGCTGGAAGGCGTGGTGACGAACGTCGCCGCTTTCGGCGCCTTCGTCGACATCGGCGTGCATCAGGACGGCCTGGTGCATATCTCCGCGCTGTCCGACACTTTCGTCAAGGACCCGCGCGATGTGGTAAAGCCTGGCGACATCGTGAAGGTGAAAGTTCTCGAGGTGGATATCCCGCGCAAGCGCATCTCGCTGACCATGCGAATGAGCGATCCTGCCGAGAAACGTCCCGCTGGTCGCTCCGACGAGAACCGTGGCGCGTTCCAGAAGCATCGCTCGCAGGAGACGAAAAAGGCCGCGACTCCGGCGGCTTCGGGCGGCGCCCTGGCGGATGCCTTGAGACGCGCGGCTCAAGGCTCATCCGGCAAAGACAAGAATACGCGCCGCTGATTTTTCGGAGCCTGTTTCATTTCTCGCGTGAGAGAGCGCTCTGCTCTCACGCGAGCTTTTCGTTGGCGCGATAATAGTCGACCGTTTCTGATTCCGGCAGTGGGAAACTGAGCGTGCAGACCAACCCGGTTGGGCGGTAATCGATATCGACCGTGCCATTCAGCTCTCGTGTCAGACCGCGCTCGATCAAACGGGATCCGAATCCCTTGTGAGACGGCCTCTCCGTCAAAAGAGGGCCTCCTGTCTCCGTCCATTTGATCACGAGGCGCGGACCTTCTTCGACCCTGAGCAACGTCCATTCGATGAGCACCTCACCGGCTTCCGACGAAAAGCCTCCATACTTGGCGGCATTGGTCGAAAGCTCATGAAACGCCATGGCGAGAGGTAGCGCCACGCGTGGCGGCAGCTGAAGCGGCTGCCCCACGACCTTGACTCGCTCCGCATTGTCTCTCGTGTAAGGCGCCAATGCTTCCTGAACGATGTCGCGCAGGTTGGCGCCCTCCCAGTTTTCGCGTGTCAACACGTCGTGCGTCTTCGACAGGGCGAACAGGCGAGCCTCGAAGGCGGCACGGGCGGCGTTGGGCTCACCGAGCTTGAAGCTGTGAGCAGCAACAGATTGCACCGTCGCCAATGTGTTCTTCACGCGATGATTGAGTTCATTGATCAGGAGACGCTGACGTGCATCGGAACGTGCTCTCTCGACCGCAGCCCAGGTACGCTCGGCAACATCCCGGCACAATTCGATCTCACTGTCGGTCCAGCGCCGCCGGTTAGTGTTGTGAACGTAAAGAGCTGCCCTCAGGCGCCCCTCTTTCACAAGGGATACGACGATCGTTCCGATGTTCTGAAGCGCGATGAAGACATCGGTACTGCCGACAAGGCGGGGATCTGCCAACGCGTCGTCAATGACAAGAATTCGGCCGGCCCGCATCTCGTCGCAGACGAAGGAACCGAAGGGCGTGAGGGGATGCCGCCCCACCATGTAAGGCATTCCCTCCACGCGCCAGTCGACCAGCGTCGTGAGCATCATCGTGTCGTGATCGATCTCACCATAGCCGAGACGCGTGACGCCCAGATGCTTGCCGAGGTTTTCCGACACTGTCATCAGAATGTCATCGGGGCGAATGAGATCGCGGATCTGGTCGCTGAGATTGAGTAGGAAGCGCTCGCGAACCTCGTTCTCCTTGCTCGGCGTAATGTCGAGATTGACGATCACGGTCCGGAGCGGCTTCCCCATCTTGCCTGCAAGGGACTGTCCGCGCATCTGCAGCCAGCGGATGGAACCATCGCTCTTGATGATCCGGTATTCCGTCGTCAGCGGTTCGAGCGTGCGCGGCAATTGCTTGACCTGCCACTCCATCCGCTCACGATCATCCGGATGAAGAATACCGACCCAGGCCTTGAAAGGATTGGCTTCGTTCTCATCCGGACTGAGGCCGGTAAGACGGTACATTTGCAGAGACCAGCTGATCTCGCCCGTCGAATGATCCCAGTCCCAGATGCCGAGACCTGCAACGTCCTGCGCGATCTGAAGACGCTCTTCTCCTTCTTGAAGAATCTTGAGAACGTTCTCACGCTCCGCCTCGCGCAGGCTGAGCTTTCCGGCCATATCGTTGAAGGCCGTCCCCAGATGGCCGATCGGCGTGCTCGGATCACTGACATCGAGACGAGTCTGCAAGTCGCCGTGACGCCATTGGTCGACAGCGTGATAGAAGCTTTTCAAGGGGCGACGGACCGAGGCGCGGCCTGCAACCCATGCAGCTGCAGCCGTCAGACCGAAGGCGCCAATGCCGGCCAGCATTCGCCAATCCCATATTGGCAGATCACTCATTCCGTGAACCTGTTTTTCCCTTGAGGGACCGACGACACTTCTGCTCTTCCGAAATTCGCCTGAGCTTTTTCCATTGAGAAACCGTCCCAGGCTCCCCCCTACTCTGCATCAAGCATGGTGTCCGCACTAATGCCAGGGGCGGATGGCAAGAGCCATCCGTACGCATTGTCGCACCCGGTAAGAATGGAAAGCTCATCGAATTGCCGCCAGGTTTGCTGGGCTCTCGAAGCGGGAGAGGGCTAAAGCGGAAATATCGATCCTGCTCCTTCCATCGACCACGCATTCTGCCGCCACCTCACCGATGGCCGCGGAATGCTTGAAGCCATGCCCCGAGCACGGAGAAACCACGAGGATGCGCTCGCTTTCAGGGTGCCAGTCGATCAGGAAGTTGGAATCCGAAGTCATTGTATAAAGACAGGTGATCGCACGAACAGCGCGGGTGCGCAGCCCCTGGACTCTGCCTTTCAGTTGATCCCGGTGCATAATGTCGGACTCACCCGCTGTGACACGACGCTCGATATCATCGGGATGAGTGAATGCATCATACTGCTCGCCGGCGGTTTTGATGGTGTTGCTGCCGCTCAATGACGGGAAGCCATAGAAGAAATCGTTGGGGTTCGGGCCATGGCGCCAGATGAAAACCGGACTCTTCGCCCAATCCTGCGCGAATTCCGGCTCTATCTCGAACCAGTGCATGACCTGACGGCTTGGCGCGAGCAACTGCGTGAAAGGAGATCCGAGAAGAGAAGGCGCCCAGGACCCGGCGGAGACGATGACTTGATCTGCAAGGATTTCACCCTGATCCGTCACGACCCGCACGCCATCTCCGTTAGGCTCGAGGGAAAGGACGCTTGTTCCCAACTGTGTTTTCGCCCCCAGAGCGCGCGCCAGATCAAGCTGGACGGCGACGCAGCGCTCCGGATTGAGATAGCCGCCCCCAGGCTCGAAGTAACCGGCCTCATCCTCGCGTGGGGTGAACTGAGGGAACCGACGTCGGATTTCCGCCGCGTCGAGGATCTCATGCGGGATATTGTAGGCTTCCGCCGCATTCTTCGTGCGGGACAGGAAGGCCGTGCGGACAACGCCATTGGAGCTGGAATTGACGGCATCGATGATCAGGCATCCGTTCTGCGTCAGCAGCCGATCTCCGGTCTCGGCCTCCAGTTCCTTCCAGATCTCGTTGGAGCGCAACGCGAGCGGCACATAAAACTCGCCTTCACCGATGGCTTGGCGCGTGATCCGGGTCTCTCCATGGGTCGAGCCCTGGTCGTGTGGCGGCGAAAAACGGTCGATGCCAATAGCTTTCACGCCCTTCTTGGCAAGCTGGTAAAGGGCAGCGGAGCCCATGGCCCCCAGCCCGACGACCGCAATTTCACAGGATAAAGAAGAGCTCATCGCAACGCAGGATCCACAAGAACTTACCTATTCCAAACAGAATCCAAGCTCTGCCGCAAGGGTACGAAGGCCTCTTCGATAGACCAAATGGTCTAGCCGCTTGCCTTGTACTGTCCGCGGAACTGCTCTAGAACCCCTCTTGTCTCACGGGGAGCCTCATTCGAGGCTGAGAGGCGGCAGGGCCGCCGACCCGTCGAACCTGATCCGGGTCATGCCGGCGGAGGGAATGAGCATGCGATATCGCAGGACAAGCTGCGCCCCGTGCAAGTTGTACCGCCAACCCGGCTTGCATCATGCATGGGAGCAAACTTGATGTTACGCCGACTTCTTCTCACTCTTGCTTCGCTTTGCCTGGCGACGAATGTCGTTTTCGCGCAGAGCAAGCCCGTTCTCACGGTCTACACCTATAGCTCGTTTGCCGGAAAGTACGGCCCGGGCAAGACCGTCAAGGAACGCTTCGAAACAACCTGCAATTGCGAAATCAACTGGGTCAGCGCGGAAGACGCGGGAAGCCTCCTCGGACGTCTTCGTCTTGAGGGAGCGGACACGAAGGCCGACGTGGTTCTCGGTCTCGACGTGAACCTCGCCGCCGAGGCTAGAGCGCTCAACGCCTTTGCCCCGCACGGCGTGGAAATGAAGGATATGGCGCTGCCGATGGCCTGGACGGACGACATCTTCGTTCCCGTCGACTGGGGCTATTACGCCTTCGTCTACGATTCCGCGAAGCTGCCCAATCCGCCGAAGAGCCTGAAGGAACTGGTCGAGAATCCCAACGGCCCGAAGGTGGTGCTGCAGGATCCACGCACCAGCGCACCGGGCCTGGGCCTGCTGCTGTGGATGCAGAAGGTCTATGGCGAGAAGAGCGGAGAAGCCTGGACGACGCTGAAACCGCGCATCGTCACCTTCACCAAGGGATGGTCGGAAGCCTACGGCCTTTTCATGAAGGGCGAGGCGGACATGGTGATGTCCTACACCACATCGCCGGCCTATCACATCGGCGTGGAGAAGAAAGACAACTACAAGGCCGCGGCTTTCTCGGAGGGGCATTACATGCAGGTGGAGATCGCCGGCATGACCCGCACCACGAAGCAGCCGGAACTTGCGAAGAAATTCATGGCCTTCATTCTCAGCGAGCCGTTCCAATCCGCCATGCCCGAAGGCAATTGGATGATGCCGGCCAAGATGCCGGCAGCCGGCTTGCCCGCATCCTTCAAGGATCTGGTACAGCCGCAAAAGGCGTTGCTCTTCACGCCGGAAGAAGTGCAGCAGAGCCGCCGCGCCTTCACCGACGCCTGGCTCAACGCCACGGCGCGCTGAGGCATTCGCCATGTCGAGGAAGCTGCCCCATCCGGGAAGCCTCGTGGCCTTCGCCATTCTAGCCCTGGTTGCCGGCGGCTTCATCGCCCTTGCTACAGCCGGTGGAGAAAGGCCGACCCTTTTCTCCATTGGACCCTATCTCTGGCGCATCCTCACCTTCTCCATCATCCAAGCTACTTTCTCGACAATTCTGTCGCTTGCCCTCGGGATCGCTCTGGCCCTGGCCCTGGCGCGTCGTCGCTTTCCGGGACGCAATGCGGTGCTCGCGCTTTTGAGCACCACGATGGTGATCCCCACCATCGTTGCCGTGTTTGCTGTCTTCGCCGTTTATGGACGCAGCGGATGGATTGCCGACATCCTGTCTTTCTTAGGATGGAACGGCAGCTTCAGCATTTTCGGTTATCCCGGAATTCTCATCGCGCATGTGTTCCTGAATGGCCCCTATGTCGCGCGCATTCTCCTCGATTCCTTGAACGTGGTCCCAGCCGAGCATTGGCGCCTCGCATCGGCACTCGGCTTTTCGCCCACGCAGATCTTCCGTCATCTCGACTGGCCTGTTCTGCGCGCCGAATTGCCAGGGCTTGCCGGTCTCGTCTTCCTGCTCTGCTTCAAGAGCTTCGCCATCGTGCTGGCACTCGGTGGCGGGCCGAGCCGCTCCACGCTCGAAGTAGCGATTTACGAGGCCCTCAAGATCGATCTCGATTTCGGCCGCGCCGCATGGCTCTCCTTCATCCAATTGGCGATCTGCCTAACGCTCACGGGGCTCCTCAACTGGGCCCTAACACGTCCGCCAACCGCTCACACCATTCGCGGCCTGATCCAACGCGCTGACGTGAAGAGCAGAAGCCTGAAGCTCTTCGACGGAATCGTGCTCGTCATCAGCACTCTCTTCATCGCGCCCTTGGCTCTCAGCCTGCTCAGCGGCTTGAGCAACATAACCGAGATCTGGGACGGGGATCTGGTTCGAGCCTTCGTTACCAGCATCGTCATCGCTGCCCTTGCTGCAACCATCGCCTGCATTCTGGCGCTCGCCCTCGCATCCGCCGCGCGTCGATGGCGGATTGTCTTGCGCTCGCCACGGATCGCGGCTTTTTATGATTTTCTGCCAAACACGCTGCTTGCCATTCCGCCTTTCGCGTTGACGGCAGGCCTGTTCATCGTAATCAGGCATTTCGCCGATCCTTCATCGGCAGGCCTTATCCTTCTGCCGATCATCAACGGCTTGGCCGCGATCCCCTTCGCCTATCGCTCGCTGGCTCCCCAACTACTCACGACGGAAGAGCGCTATGGGCGCGTCGCCGCTTCCCTCGGCATCACGGGCTGGAACAAGCTCGGCATCGTGGATTGGCCCGCGCTCAAGCGCCCCTTCGGCTCCGCCTTTGCGCTCGCCATGGCGCTCTCGTTCGGCGATTTCGGCATCATCGCGCTGTTCGGCGGGCAGGATCTCATCACCCTGCCCTATCTTCTCTTCGAGAATCTCGGGTCCTACCGACTCGATGAAGCGTCCGCGATCGGCCTCTTCATCGTTGCCATCGCCTTCCTCCTCGCTCATGTGTCAGGTCGCTTGTCCTATGCTGGTGATTGAAAATTGCCGTCTCACCTGGCCCGACTTTTCGGCCAATTACACGATGCGCGTGAAGAGCGGCACGCTTTGCGCCATCATCGGCCCTTCGGGTGGCGGAAAAACCACGTTGCTGCACATGATCGCGGGTTTCGAAAAGCCGGAGAGCGGCACGCTGACCTTCAACGGCCAGAACATCTTGCCGCTTGAGCCTGCCAAGCGTCCTGCAGCCATCGTCTTCCAGGATCACAATCTCTTTCCGCATCTCAACGCGACGCAAAACATCGCCTTGAGCATTCGCCCTTCCCTTCGCATATCGGATGATGAACGCTCTTCTATTGAAGAGGTATTGGAAGCAGTGGGCCTGAAAGGCTTTGGGGAACGAAAGCCGGGCGAGATGTCAGGCGGACAGCGCCAGCGTGTGGCCTTGGCGCGCGCGCTCGTCTCGGGCAGGCCGCTGATCCTCCTCGATGAGCCCTTCAGCAGCCTCGATCCCGGTCTTCGACGTGACATGGTCCAACTCGTCGACGACATGCGGCGCAGGCGTCCGGTCACGATCCTCATGACGATCCACACGCCCGAAGACGCGGCCGACCTTGCCGATCAGATGGTCTTCGTGGCCGATGGACGAGTCATCGCATCCGATGTACCCGCCGCCATCCTCGGCGGCTCGCTCGCCCAAAAGATTGCGGCAGCGGTATCCAACACTTGAAGCTGTATCGGGCAAGTGACCTCATACTGGTATCGCATTTTAAGCCGAACGGTTCACCGTAACCCAATTTCCTCCGAATCAGCCTTTGAAGTTCCTGCCACCCCTTAAAGCCTGGGTATGGCTGGGGCCCTGCCCCTTCCCGAACTGGACATTAAGTGGCATTATACCGGTCTGGTATCGTGGTTTCCGAGACTTCCTTTTCGCATGAGCAAGCCCCTTTTCCTCGGCATTGACGGCGGCGGCACGAAATGCCGGGCCCGGCTTCGCAATGTCGATGGTGCTTTGCTAGGTGAAGGCACGGGCGGTCCATCCAATATCCGGCTCGATCCCGACCTCGTCTGGACCTCCATTCTCACCGCCTGCCGCGAGGCGCTTGCCCAGGCGGGGCTTAAGGAAGACGACCTGAAAGGTATCCATGCGGGCATGGGAGCCGCCGGCGCGGGCCAGGCCAGCGCTGTGGAACGGCTTCTGTCACGCGCCCACCCCTTTGCTTCGTTCGCCATTGAGACCGATGCGCATACCGCCTGGCTCGGCGCTTTTGGCGGTGGCGATGGCGCCATCCTGATCCTGGGCACAGGCTCCTGCGGTTATGGTGGCGTAAATGGCCAATGCCGCTATGTGGGCGGATGGGGCTTCGAAATTTCGGACGAAGGCAGTGGAGCCTCCATCGGACGCGAGCTGCTGCGCCGCTGCATCTGGGCGCATGACGGGCGCGCACCTGCGACGCCTCTCTCGGACGCGCTTCTGGCCGAATTCAACAACGACCTGGAAGCCCTGATCGATTGGGTCGGCGCTGCGCGCCCGAGCGATTACGCACGCTACGCACCGCTCGTTCTCGAACACGCTGGCCGGCGCGATCCGTTGGGCATCGCCCTGATGAAAGACGCAGGCGATGGCGCATCGCGCATTGCGATGCGCCTGCTCGAACTCGGCGCTCCTTCCCTATGCTTGTTCGGCGGATTGTCGGAGCCATTGAAGCCCTGGCTGCCGCCACCGATTCAACAGGCCATCGTGCAGCCCAAGGCCGATGCCTTGGACGGCGCCATTCTATTGGGGCGAAGCGCCTCTTCGCGGAGGCAGCCATGAGTGACGGTGCAACAGCTCTTGCCTTGCCGTTGGATGAAGCCAACCCAACACCACTTTACCTGCAGCTGCAGCAATCCATCGAGGATGCCGTCCGCAAGGGCTCCTTGAAAGCGGACGATGCCCTTCCCGGCGAGCGCGATCTCGCCAAGCAGCTCGGCATCTCACGTGTCACCGTGCGCAAGGCAATTACCGGGCTCGTCAAGAAAGGCGTTCTCGTCCAGCGTTGGGGATCGGGAACCTTCATCGCACCGCAGATGCGTCTGGAGCAGCCGCTCTCGCGCCTGTCGAGCTTCACCGACGATATGTCGGCGCGCGGCCTGCAATCCTCCGCCGTTTTCCTGGGCCGTTCCACCGGCCAGGCCTCGCCCGATGAACTGATGGCGCTGGGTCTCTCGCCAGGCGACACCGTGAGCCGCATCAATCGCCTGCGCATGGCGAACGAGATTCCCATGGCGATCGAGCAAGCCGTGATTCCGTCACGCTTCCTGCCGGACCCCGCACTTGTGAAGCAATCGCTCTACGCTGCCCTTCACGAGCAAGGTTACGTGCCGACCCGCGCGCTGCAGCGGCTTCATGCGGTTCTGCTCAACGAGGAACAGGCGAAGCTGCTCCACGTTCAGCCCCAGAGCCCTGCCCTTTATATCGAGCGTCGCTCATTTACGGCTGCGGGCGAAGTCGTCGAGTTCACCTCGTCCTATTACCGGGGCGATGCCTATGATTTCGTGGCCGAGCTGACCATCAGCCCGCCTGAACGGATGTTGCATGATGATGCCTGATTTGAATGCCTCCACGACCGCCATGCTGAGCGAGGCACGCGAAGCGCCTCAGGTTGTCGCGCGCCTTCTCACGGCCAATGCCGCTTTGTGCCGCGACCTGGGCGAGCGCCTGCGTGCTTCGCCGCCGCCCTTCGCCGTCACCTGTGCCCGTGGCAGCTCGGACAATGCGGCAACCTTCGTCAAATACCTGCTCGAGATCCATTCCGGTCTCGTGACCGCTTCCGTCGGACCGTCGGTAACATCGGTCTACGAAGCTCGTCCGCGCATGCGCGACGCTCTCTTCCTTGCTGTCTCACAATCGGGCCGCAGCCCGGACATTCTCAACCTCGCGCAGGCCGGGCGTGACGATGGCGCTCTCACGGTCGCGCTCGTCAACGACACCACTTCGCCCCTCGCCTCGACCTGCGAGGTCGTGCTGCCTCTTCATGCGGGACCTGAGAAGAGCGTTGCCGCGACCAAATCCTTCATCGCGGCGTTGGCCGCAGGCTTCCAGCTGGTTGCGCATTGGTCGCAGGATAAAGAACTACTCGCAGCTCTCGACACTTTGCCGGATGTTCTGGAAAAGGCAGCCGCTATCGATTGGTCCGCAGCGCTCTCGCAACTCTCGCAGGCCAACAATCTCTTCGTCGTTGGCCGCGGCGTCGGCTTTGCCGTTGCTCAGGAAGCTGCTCTTAAATTGAAAGAAACGTCCGGCGTGCATGCCGAGGCCATGAGCGCCGCTGAACTGATGCATGGCCCCTGGACGCTCGCGGGCGATCATTTCCCGATCCTCGTTCTCAGCCAGCAGGACGAAACCTTGAACGGCGTGAACGATCTCGTGACGAAGCTTAAAGAGCAGGGCGTTCCCGTTGTCGTGGCCGGCGCTGCCGAAGGGCCGGCCTCCGTCATGCTGCCTTCGGTCGAGAACGTTCATCCCTATCTCGCGCCCATCGCGATGATTCAAAGCTTTTATCCCCTCGTGAACGCCATTGCCTTGGCGCGCGGTCGCAATCCTGACAGCCCGCCGCGTCTGCGCAAAGTGACGGAGACGGTCTGATGCCGATTGCCCTCACAGGCGCCCGCATTTTCGACGGCGCGCACATGATTGAAGGCCGCGCTGTCGTGATCGAGAACGGCCGCATCATTGCCGTTCCTTTTGAGCGCGACCTCGGCGCGGGCATCAAGCGGCGCGCCGTCACGGGCCTGCTCGCTCCGGGTTTCGTCGACGTGCAGGTGAACGGCGGCGGCGGCATCATGTTCAATGATGTGCGCAGCGTCGACGGCCTCAGGACGATCGCCGCTGCGCACCGCAAATACGGCACCACGGGCCTCATGCCCACCTTCATCACCGATACCCGGGAAAAGATGGCGGAAGCCGTCGAGGCCATGCGCTCAGCCTTGTACATGCGCGTCCCCGGCGTGCTTGGCATTCATGTCGAGGGGCCCTTCATCAGCCCCGAGCGTAAAGGCGTGCACAATCCTTCCTTCATCAGGCCGATGGAGGAAGAGGATCTGGATATTCTTATCTCGCTCAAGGAAGGCCGGACCCTCGTGACGCTGGCTCCAGAGCGCAACAGCATGGAGACTGTCGCGAAGCTCGCCGCTGCGGGCGTTCTTGTCTGTGCCGGGCATACGGCCAGCGATTACGAGACGGTTGCAGAGGCTATCCGTCATGGATTGAGAGGCTTCACGCATCTCTACAATGCCATGCCGGCCCTCGCGGGACGCGAGCCAGGCCCGGTCGGCGCAGCCCTCGACAATCGCGACACCTGGTGCGGCCTCATCGTCGACGGTTATCACGTGAGCGACGCCGCCCTGCGCCTCGCCATTGCGGCGAAAGGCACCGAGCGGATGATGCTGGTCACGGACGCCATGGCGGTCACCGGAACGGACATGAAGACATTCGATCTCCATAGCCGCACGATCTACCGCAAGGACGGTAAGCTCTCGACGGAAGACGGCACGCTTGCAGGCTCCGACCTCGACATGGCCACCGCCGTTCGCAACAGCGTGGAACGCTTAGGCCTTGCCCTGCCCGACGTGCTGCGGATGGCGTCTCTCGTGCCTGCTACCTTCTTGAGGTTGGATCACGAGCTGGGACGCGTGGCTCAAGGCTACCGCGCGGATCTCGTTTTGCTCGACGAAGGCCTGCATGTTCAGGATACCTGGATCGACGGCGAGTCGCAGGGCTAATCGCTTCTGGTTTTCTCGTAGAATATGAAGCTGCGATTGCGGCCTGCAAACTCTCGCTCGTATGCGCGCGTGACGCGCCAGCCATGGCGCTCGTAGAACCGGCACGCGCCGTGATTGTCGCGGAAGCATTCGAGGCTTTTCGCGCCCTGCGCCTCCGCTGACTCCAGAAGCCTTGCGCCGCCGCCCTTCCCGCTTGCGGCGGGCTCCATGAACAGCATGTCGATGTGGCCGTCCGTCAACAGCAGGAAGCCGACGATCCTTCCTTCCTGTTCCGCGACCAGCATGCGGTCCCAGGACGATGCAAAACGCTCGGCGAAGAATACAGCATCCCGCGTTACGAGCACTTCTGGCTCTAGAATACCTGCAAAAGCTGTTCCATAGGAGCGTGCAGCGACCTCCGCCAAATTATGAATATCGTCAGTGCTTGCCGAGCGAACGATCAAGGCTGCCCTCTCAGGCGCGGATCGAGCGTATCGCGCAGGGCGTCGCCCAGCAGGTTGAAGCCGAAGGAGAGGAAGAGGATCGCGAAACCCGCGAAGATCGCGCTCCAGGGCGAGAGCATGAGGAAGTTGCGGCCCTCCGAGAGCATCAGGCCAAGCGAGGGTGTCGGCGGCTGCGTGCCGAGTCCGAGGAAGGAGAGCGAGGCTTCCACCAGAATGGCAGCCGACAGAAGCAGGCTCGTCTGCACGAGGATGACCGAGGCGAGGTTCGGCAGGATGTGCAGGAAGATGATGCGCGCATCCGATGCGCCAATGGCCTTCGCGCCAGCTACGAACTCGCTTTCGCAGAGAACGAGTGCCGGGCCGCGCAGGAGCCGCGCGAAGATCGGCGTATAGACGACCGCGATGGCCGCAGCGGCGCTATAGGTATGCGGACCGAGAACCGCGATGATGCCGATAGCGAGCAGCATCACGGGGAAGGCGAAGAGCACATCCATGATGCGCATGATGATGCGATCAAGCCAGCCGCGATAATAGGCGGCGAAAAGGCCGAGCGCGCCACCCGCGAGCAGCGCGATGCCGACAGCGAGAACGCAGGCGATGAGGGATGTGCGATAGCCATAGAGAATGCGTGTGAGCACGTCGCGTCCGAGCTGGTCGGTTCCCAGCCAGTTGAGCTCTGTAGGGCCCCTCAGACGACGGGTCACACTCTGCGCCATCGGATCATAAGGCGCAAAGAGCGGTGCACCAACGGCCAGAACGACCTGAATCACCACGAGCAATACGGCAAAGGCGAGGAGCTTGTTTTGGGCCAGACGCTTCACGAGTTCAGGCCCTCACGCGCGGGTCGACGAGAATGTAGAGCAGATCGACGAGGAAATTCACAATCACGAATCCTGCCGTCACCACGAGGATCGTGGCCTGGATCAGCGGGTAATTGCGCTCGGCGATGGCGCCGAGAATCAGGCGGCCCAAACCTGGGATGGCGAAGACCTGCTCCACTACGATAGCGCCGCCGAGCAGATAGCCGGTCATGATGCCGACGCTGGTGAGGAAGGGGATGAGCGCATTACGCAAGGCGTGCTTGTAGACCACGCTTCGTTCGGCCAGCCCCTTGGCTCGGGCCGTGCGCACATAATCCTGCCCCAGCGCATCGAGCATGGCCGAGCGCACGAGGCGCGAGAGATTGGCGAGGATCGGCAAAGCGAGCGCGATCGAAGGCAGCAGCATGCGCTGGAGATTGCCGAGAGGATCTTCGGAGAAAGGCACATAACCCAGCGACGCGAAACCCGGCGCCCAGGATGAAAGCAGCAGGATCATCACGATGCCGAGCCAGAAGGACGGAATCGTGAGACCCGCGATGGAGCCCATGCGCATGAGCACATCCGCCGCATTGCCGCGCGTCTGCGCCATCAGGCAGCCGAGGGGAACAGCCAGCACGGCGCCGACGAGAAGCGCCAGGAATGTCAGCTCCAAGGTGGGCCAGAGATGAAGGAGAATTTCAGCGGAGACGGGACGTCCGGTCCAGAGTGAGGTGCCGAAGTCGCCCTGGAGAGCGGAGCCTGCCCAGATCAGGTATTGCTCGATGATCGGCCGGTCGAGCCCGACGCGCCGGTTGAGTTCCGCCATGCGCTCCGGCGTGATCTCGGTGTTCGCGCCCAGCATGATCGCGACAGCATCGCCTGGAATCAGGCGGATCATGAGAAACACGATGATCGAAACCCCGAAGAGAACGAGGATGAGATCGATCAGGCGCGTGAGCAGGACGCGATTCATGGAGAATACAACTCTTGCAAAACGAAACGCACCGGCGCGAACAAGAATGCAGCGCCGGTGCGGGTGCGCGATCAGTAGGATGCGTTGCGCAGCAGCATCAGCGAGCGGTTCGGCATCACGTCATAGCCCTTGAGCTTGTCGTTCATAGCCGAGAACAGCGTGCCGTAGGTCAGATGCGCCACCGGGCCCGAGCAGGCGAGCTTCTTCTGCACAGCGTCATAAGCCGTCTTGCGCTCCGCCTGGTTGGAGAGGGTGCGTGCCTTGTCGAGCAGGCCATCGATCTCCGCGTCCGAGTACTTGAACACGTTGGTCGAGCCGCCCGTGCGGAAGGTGCGATAGAAATACTCGTCCGGATCAGGCTGGCCGGCATTGATCGAAGCGAACATGTCGAAATTGCTGTTGCGCCAATCTTGGATGAACTGACCTTGCTCCTGGTTGACAAGCTCAACCTTGAAGCCAGCCTTATTCAGCTGCTCCTGCACCACCTGAGCGACGTCCTTGATGTCCTGACGCGGCAGAACCTTCATGGAGACAGTGACCGGTGTGGCAACGCCCGCTTCCTTCAGAAGCGCCTGGGCCTTCGCCGGATCATGCGTATAGCAGCCGAACTCCTTCACATCGAGCGCCCAGGACTTGAGCGCCGGCGAAAGCGGGCCGCCGGGAACGCCGGCACCGAAGAGCGCCGCGTCCACGATCTCCTTGCGATTGATCGCGTAGTTCACGGCCTCGCGCACCTTCGGATTATCGAAGGGGGGCTTCGACACATTCATGCCGATGAGCGTGTAGGCGAGATCCATAGTCTCGGCGAGCTTCACATTCGGCTTACCCTTAAGCTGCAGTGCGGTGGCTGCATCAATATTCGGCAATAGCGCATATTGGCCGTTGGTGAGTCCCACCTGACGCGTCGCCGATTCAGGCACGATGTTGAACTTGAGGCCAGAGAGCTTCGGCAGGCCCTTTTCCCAATAGGCTTCGTTCTTGGTGAGCAGGATGTAGCCGTTGGGCTGCCATTCCTGGAACTTGAACGGACCGGTGCCGACGGGCGCCTTCTGCAGGGCGTCCTTGTTGGTCTCCATGGCGCGCGGCACGATGGCGATGGTGGCAAGCGACGAGAGAAGCGCCGCCGACGGCTCTTTCAGCTTAAACTCGACGGTCTGCGCATCGACGGCGTTGGCGCTCTCCACCGCCGAGAGGCGGCTCGCGAGCGGTGAAGCGATGTCCTTGCTGAGCAGGCGCTTCACGGAAGCCACCACGTCCGCTGCTTCCATGGCCGAGCCGTCGTGGAATTTCACGCCGGAACGGAGCTTGAAGGTATAGGTCTTGCCGTCGGGCGCGACGGTCCAGGATTCGGCAAGGCTCGGAATGACCTTGAGATCCTTGTCGATGGCGGTGAGGCCCTCGTAGATATTGCCGTTTACCACCATGAAGCTCGGAAAGGCGGTGATGAGGTGAGGATCGAGGCCGGTGGGACCGTTATCTGCTCCGATCTCCAAAACCTGAGCCGAAGCCGTGGCCATCGCGGCCACCATGAAACCCGCGCTCAACGTGCTGCGCAGTGCTGACCTGAACATGCGTCTTTTCTCCCTTGGAAGCCGCAGGAGAATTTATAGAGCAGGTCTTAGAGCCTGTCATGGTCCAATCTCATACCACTCTAGACCACTTGGTTTCCTGTGTTATGGTCCTGAAAATTGCATTTTCCGGAGGAACAGATGTCCCAGCGCCCGCCCGTCAAAGCCATCGGCGTGATCAGCGGAACCTCCATGGACGGCATCGATGTCTCCATCGTGGAGACGGATGGCGAGGCCTTTGTGAAGCCTGGGCCGGGACGTACCTTCTCCTATCCCGCCGATTTGCGGAAAACGCTGCAGGCGCTTATTGCGCAACCGGAGCGCGCACAGAGCGAGCCGCTGGAAGACCTTGAGGCCGCCGTCACTCAGGCGCATATCGGCGCCATTCGCCGCTTCATGGAGGAAGCGGGCATCTCAGCGAAGGATGTGAGCCTCATCGGCTTTCATGGGCAGACGGTCTATCACCGTCCCGAAATCCGCTTCACGCGCCAACTTGGCCTCGGCGATCGAGTAGCGCAGGAACTCGGCATCGACACGGTTTACCGCTTCCGGCATGCGGATGTGGCCTCCGGCGGCGAAGGCGCGCCTTTCGTGCCGCTCTATCACCGCGCGCTCGCCAGCTCGTTGCCGCAGCCGATCATGATCCTCAATCTCGGCGGCGTCGGCAACGTCACCTATATCGACGGCGAGACGGTGATCGCCTTCGATACAGGCCCGGCTAGCGCCCTTCTCGACGATTTCATCCTGCGCCGGCGAGGCTTGAGCTTCGACGAGAACGGCAAGCTCGCGGCTTCCGGCAAAGTCGATGAAAAGCTGGTAGCCGAGTTCATGACGAATCCGTTCTTCGAACGTCCCGCTCCGAAATCCCTCGACCGGCAGGATTTTCACGCCCGCGCTAGAAGCGTGGAAGCGCTCTCGGACGAGGATGGCGCGGCGACGCTCGCCGCCTTCACCATCGAATCTGTCATCGCCTCGCTGCGCCATGTGCCCCGCGCGCCGCAGCGATGGCTCGTCACCGGTGGTGGGCGTCTCAATGCGCATTTCATGCGCCGCTTGCATGAACGACTCGCCGTCCCTGTCGATCCGGTGGAGGCGGTGGGCTGGAACGGCGATTTCCTTGAGGCACAGGCCTTCGGTTATCTCGCCGTCCGCTCGACACTTGGCCTGCCATTGAGCCTTCCCACCACGACCGGCGTGCCGCATCCCATGCCGGGCGGCGAAGTGCGCCACGCAGCGTGAGATGATGGCTCTCGACAAGATCATCGATCAGGCCTTCGCGCCTGCCGCACAAGCCATCGCGCGCGGCGATATTCCCGGCGCGGTTCTTGGGCTCGTCACCGCCGATGGCCAACGTGCCGTGCGCTGGCGGGGTCGCGCGCAGATCGTGCCGGATGAAGAAAACCTCTCGCGGGAAACCTGGTTCGATCTTGCCTCCCTCACAAAGGTGATCTTCACCACGACAGCGATCCTGAAGCTCGTGGAAGCAGGCCGGATCGGGCTCGACGATGCGCTTGTCACGGTCATTCCCGATCTTCGCCAGTACGACATGAACGCCGCCGAGCGGCGTCTCACGTTCCGGCAATGCCTGGCGCACCAGACGCATTTGCCTGCCGTCGAGCCGCTCTACACCTACGGCCAGGACCCGAACACCCTGCGCGCCTTCATTCTGCAACGCGTGTGGCAGAGCGGCCCGCCGGTCTATTCCGACATCAATTTCATGCTGCTCGGCATCGCCATCGAGCGCATCACCGGCAAGCCCCTGCTCGACCAACCTTTGCCGGAAGGTTTTTCGTTCCGACCCAATCCGCAGCTCTGCGCCGCGACCGAACACTGCACCTGGCGCGGACGGGTGATCCGTGGCGAGGTGCATGACGAAAATGCCTTCGCGCTGGGCGGTGCATCCGGACATGCTGGATTGTTCGGCACCATCGACGCGGTTCTCGATTTCGCCCATGGAGTTCTCGACGGCTCAGGCCTGTCCAAAGCATCGCTCGAGGCCATTCGCACGCGCGTATCGAACAAGCGCAATGTAGGCTGGGAAGGCTCGTATGCGGGCTGGCACGGCGGCGATTCCTGCTCTGACGCCACAATCGGCCATACGGGCTTTACCGGCACCGGCCTCTGGGTCGATTTCGAGCGTGGGCTCGCCTGGTCCCTGCTCACCAATCGCGTCCACCTCTCCCGCCATAAGGACAGCGGCATTCTCGCCTTACGCCGTGCAACAGGCGACGAGGTGATCGCGTTGTTCGACGGTCGGACCCGGTTTTAAGGATGCTTGAAAAAATCTGGTGAGGCGACTTCGTGAGGCATCGTCGCCGATTGCCGGAATCCGCCAACTGGTCCTATATTGGTCTGGAAGAAAGTTGGCAGAATGGCGACAGAACATTTCAGTAATCGCTTCCAGGATCTGGATACCTGGTCCAGTCTCGATGTCCTCTCGGCATTTTACGAGGGACAGCTCTCGGCGGTAGCCGCAATCCGCCCCTCCCTGCCCGCCATCGCGGCTGCGGCTGAGGAAGCGGCGGTCCGTCTCCGCAAAGGCGGACGCCTCGTCTATGTGGGCGCGGGCACCTCGGGCCGAATCGGCGTCCAGGACGGCACCGAACTGCCCCCCACCTTCAACTGGCCCGACGACAAGGTGGTATACCTGATCGCCGGCGGCCATGGAGCGCTGATGAAGGCGGTCGAGAACGCGGAAGATTCGGTCGAGGAAGGCATCGCCGGGATTCGCGACAACAACATCGGACCCAACGACGTGGTGATCGGCGTCGCCGCAAGCGGCAGGACGCCGTTTACGATCGCGGCGCTGAAGGAGGCCGCCTCGCGCGGGGCGCAGACCATCGGCATCTCCAACAATGCGGAAGCGCCGATCTTGGATGCCTGCTCGCATCCCATCCTCGCCGATACGGGCGAGGAGGTGATCGCGGGATCCACGCGCATGAAGGCGGGCACGGCGCAGAAGGTGATCCTCAACCTTCTGTCCTCGCTCATCATGGTGCGTATGGGCCGCGTCTATCGTGGCCTCATGGTGAACATGCGCGCGACCAACGCGAAGCTTCGCCGCCGCAGCGAGATCATGGTGATGCAGATCACCGATTGCGACGAGGCGACAGCTGCGGACGCCATCCGGCAAGCCGGCGGCGATCTGAAGACGGCCGTTCTCATCGCGCTCGGCGCATCTGCGCACGAAGCTCAGGGCGCGCTCGAACGGAACGATGGCAATTTGCGCCAAGCCCTGGCAAACTTGCCCAAACTCAAGAATTAAGCGCCGCGGAAGGCTTGCGGCAGAAGGGGCAATCGAGCGTCATGGCACTGGGGCTTGGCATCGACGCGGGCGGAACGGCGACGCGCTGGCGTTTGTCGGACGATCAGGGCCAGTGCATTGCGCAAGGCAATGCGGAGCCGCTGACGGGACACCTGTTCTCCGCCGCCGCCGAGGAGCGGGCGCGCCAGATCGTTCTCGACATGGCGCAGAACGTGATGCGTCACGGCAAGCCACTCGGCATCATCGCCGGCATCACGGGATTGACCCGCGACACGCCGCCCGAGGCGAAGATGCGCGCACTCTTCGCCGACGTTTTCGAACTCACGCCTGACAAGGTGTTCGTCGCCGAGGATATGTGGATCGCCTACCTGTCCTATTTCGCTCTGGGCGAAGGCATCCTCGTCTATAGCGGCACGGGTTCCATCGGCTATTACCTCTCCGAGGACAAGGACGTGATCCGCGTCGGCGGGCGCGGCAACCTGATCGACGATGGCGGCTCGGGCTTCTGGATCGCCCGCGAGGCCCTCAAGACGATCCTGCGCAAGGAAGAGGAAAGCCCCGGCGAAGGCTGGGCCGCGCCTCTCGGACAAGCGCTTGCGAAGGCGCTCGGCGGCACCGACTGGAACCTCATCCGCTCCTATGTCTATGGCGGCGACAGGGGCAAGATCGGATCGCTGGCGCGCGCTGTCGGCGAGGCGGCGCAGGCCGACGACAAGACATCTCTCAAAATCCTGCGCGAGGCCGGCGAGGAGCTGGCGCGCCTCGCCAATTGCCTGACCAAGCGCGTGGGGCCCCGTCCCGTGGCCCTGGCGGGCGGCAGCTCCCGGCTCCATCCCATCGTGGCCAGCGCTTTCCGGCAGGACCTGATCGCTCCGGTGGAATTCATCTCCACCGATATCGACGCGGCCATGACGGCGGCGCGGCTCGCCGCGACCCTGAACAAGGCGTGACGCAAGCGAGGCTTGCCTATTAGCCTCTCCTCGTCCAAGACTGCTGTCGTCCTTTCGCTCTGATACTGTGTTCAAGCCATGCAAGCTCTTTTCGTAGGCCAGACCTATATCGATGTGACTTTCCTCGCCGACGAGCTCCCCACGGGAGACGACAAGACCGTCGCGCGGGATTACGCCATTTCCTTTGGCGGCAATGCGGTGACGGCGGCTTTCGCCTGCGCCAAGCTCGGCATCGCGCCCGATCTTCTGACCTCGATCGCAGACGACTGGCTCGGCCGCATGTTCATCGATATGGCCGCGAAATACGGCATCTCGGTCCACCACCGGAAAGTGAAGGAATCCTCGCTCTCCTTCATCATGCCGCGCGGCGGCAAGCGCGCCATCGTGCGCTGCCGCGACGACCATTATCTGCATCCCGTACCGCCGCTGAACCTGCACGGCTGCCGTGCGCTGCACCTCGACGGCCACCAGGCCGACGCGGCGATGCACTACGCCAAGGCGTGCCGCGAAGCGGGCATTCTCACTTCGCTCGACGGAGGTGGCCTGCGCTCCAACACGCATGAGCTGCTTGAGTTCATCGATGTGGCCATCGTGGCCGAGCGTCTATGCGAGCAAATGAACATGACGGCTGGCGAGATGCTCACCTATCTCAAGGGACGCGGCTGCAAGATCGGTGGCGTCACCATGGGTGAGCGCGGCATGCTCTGGTACGATGAGAGCGGTACGGAAAGCATTCTGCCGGCGCTGGACATTCCCGCCTCGGCCGTGGTGGACACCAATGGCGCGGGCGACATCTTCCATGGTTCATATGTATACTCTGCCATGGCGCGCCCCGAATTGCCCTGGCGCGAGCATTTCATTCTCGCCCGCGCGGCATCCGCGCATGCAATTCAACACCTCGGCAACGAGGCCAGCATTCCGAGCCTCAGCGACATTACACAGACGCAGGCGCGCTTCTCCGAACGGAAGCTCGCAGCTTAATTCCAAAGCATGAAGGCAACTACTCCTGACGGGTAGCGCCTTCATTCTCTTCTTGCTTTCCCCCTCGAATATTTGCATCTTCCTGTAATAACATACGGGAGATCCTCTCGATTATGAGAGGCTAAATCCTCAGCCGGGGGGTTACGGTCGTGAGTCCGACTCAGCCATGGGCATATGGGCTCGACGAAATCCGCCTGCGAGACGGCATCGAGGATTTTGGTCACGAGGCTCTTGCCGAGATCCTGGAGAACATTCCTCTCGCAGTCGTCGTCACCTATGGCGACCCGCCGCGCTTCGCTTTCGCCAACAAGCTGTTTCGCTCGACACTCGGCGCGCCGGATGCAGACTTCACCGGCAGGACGCCTTTCGAGACGATGGGAGATGTCTACACTCCCGTGCTTCAAAACCTGCGTCACCTGGCCTGCACCACAGGCGAGCCGCAGGAGCTGAGGGATATTCCCCTCGCGATTGCCGGTCAGCAGACCTATTGGGACCTCAAGATCCTTCCCATCCGCAATGCCAACGATCAGATCGAAGGCATTCTGGCACTTGCAGCCAATGTGACCGAGCGCGCCAAGGCCCATCATGCGGCGGATCATCAGGCCGGCGAAGCGGAACTCTTCAACGAGCGGCTGACCCTTGCCGTCGAAGCAGCAGAGATGGGCATGTGGGATTGGACCGCCGAAACCGGCGCCATCTACTGGTCGGACCGCTATAAGGAAATCTTCGGCGTCAGTCACGACCAGCCGCTCACCCATGAGTTCTGGCTTTCCATGATCCACCCCGAGGACCGGGAATGGGTGAGGAAGAAAGTCGATGCCCTGAACGATCCCGCCTCGGGCGGACGGCTTCAGATGGATTATCGGATCATCCATCCCGATGGCGGCATTCGCTGGATCAGCTGCCGCGGACGTATGATCTATACGACGGTGGGAGGCGAGACGAAGCCTTTCCGCCTGCTCGGCACGATGCTCGACAACACGGAGCGGCGCAAGAACGAGGAAGCGCGCCAACTTCTGGCGAAGGAACTCGATCACCGCGTGAAGAATCTGTTCGCCATGGCGAGTGCCATGGTGACGATGACAGCGCGAACGGCCCGTTCGACGGATGAGATGGCCCACGCCCTTCACGGGCGACTGAACGCCCTGGCCAAGGCCCACGAATTGATCCGCCCCGCCTTTGCCGATGATGGCCCCATCGAGGGCGAGACGACGATCTGCGAAATCCTCAAGACGATCCTGGCGCCGCATGGCGATCTCGGTTTGGCAGGCCGCGTCCTGATCGATTGCGCGCCGATCACGGTCGACGCTAAAGCCGCGACGAGCCTCACTCTCGTCTTGCATGAGCTTGCAACCAATGCCTCGAAATACGGTGCCCTCTCCCTCGCCGACGGACATCTCACGATCAGCTGCTGGCGGGATGGAGAGACGATGTTTCTCGCATGGCAGGAGAAAGACGGGCCACCCATCGAGAGCCCGCCGACGACGCGGGGTTTCGGCTCGCAGCTCGCCCGCAAGAGCGTGACCGATCAACTGGGCGGCACGATCGATTATGATTGGCATCCCGACGGGCTGCGCGTCGACTTGCGGATTCCCGTGAGCCAATTGTCTCGCTGATTCCGGAAAAGAAAAAGGCGGCTTTTAAGCCGCCTTTTTCTGATAATCCTTCACATCAGAGAACTGGATCGCCTTATAGCGATCGACCTCGTATTGAAGATTGAAGGCGTTCGCCGCCATGAATACGGGCGCATCGTCGAGATCGCGCGCCATGGACGACAGGTGGCTCTCGATGAACTTGTCGAGTTCACGCGGATCGTCCGACGTGATCCAGCGGCAGATCGAGAAGCGCGTCGGCTCATAATCGATGGGCAGCCCATATTCGGCGGCAAGGCGCTCTTTCAGCACATCGAGCTGCAGCGCGCCGACAACGCCGACGATGGCGCCGGAACCGTCCTGCGGAATGAAGAGCTGCACGACGCCTTCTTCCGCCATCTGCTGCAGCGCCTCGCGCAGCTTCTTCGCCTTCATGGCATCCTGCAGCTTGATGCGGCGCAGGATTTCAGGCGCGAAGCTCGGCACGCCGCGGAACACGAGATCCTCGCCTTCCGTGAGCGTATCGCCGATGCGCAGCGTCCCGTGATTGGGAATGCCCACCACGTCGCCGGCCCAGGCCTCGTCCGCAATCGCGCGATCCTGCGCGAAGAAGAATTGCGGCGTGTTCAGGCTCATGGGCTTGCCCGTGCGCACCAGCTTCGCCTTCATGCCGCGCTGGAGTTTGCCCGAGCAGATGCGCATGAACGCGATGCGGTCGCGGTGGTTGGGATCCATGTTGGCCTGGATCTTGAACACGAAGCCGGTCATGCGGGGCTCGCCCGCTTCCACGAGACGCTTGTCCGCTTCCTGCCCGCGCGGCGGCGGCGCGTATTCGCCGAGCGCGTCGATAAGATCGCGCACGCCGAAATTGCGTAAGGCGCTGCCGAAGAAGACCGGCGTCAGGTGACCTTCGCGGAAGGATGCGAGATCGAAAGGCTTGCACGCTTCCTGCGCCAGCATCACCTCTTCCTGCCAGGCTTCCACTTCATGGGACGGCAGAAGATTCAGTAGCTTCGCATCGTCGGGACCGGAGACCGGCATCAGCTCGTCATCCGTGTCGATGCGGCGCACCACATTGCGGCGCAGATCGAAGGTGCCGGCAAAGCTCTTGCCCTGGCTGATCGGCCAAGTGATGGGTGCGGTGTCGAGGGCCAGCGTCTTCTCGATCTCGTCGAGCAGGTCGAAGGGGCTGCGCGCCTCGCGGTCCATCTTGTTGATGAAGGTGACGATCGGGATGTCGCGCATGCGGCACACTTCGAAGAGCTTGCGCGTGCGCGCCTCGATGCCCTTCGCGGCGTCGATCACCATGATGGCCGAGTCCACCGCCGTCAGCGTGCGGTAGGTGTCCTCCGAGAAGTCCTCGTGGCCCGGCGTGTCGAGCAAGTTGAAGACGCAGCCGCCATATTCGAACGTCATCACCGAGGTCACGACCGAGATGCCGCGCTCCTTCTCGATGCCCATCCAGTCGGACCGGGTGGAGACGCGGTTCTTCTTAGCCTTCACCTCGCCGGCGAGCTGGATCGCGCCTCCGAACAGCAGCAGCTTTTCGGTAAGCGTGGTCTTACCCGCGTCGGGGTGGGAGATGATGGCAAAGGTTCGGCGGCGGACCACGGGGGCCGGAAGGTCGGTCATGGCGCTTCTAAAATCTCTCGGACAAAGATGGGGGCGGGACGCTGCGGCGCCCGCCCCTCCTGCTGGTCTCTTCTCACCCCATATGGGGGCCGCCCGTCAACTGCGAAAGGAGCTGTCAGGCAGCCCCATGGGCCGAAACCTGGGCTTTTAGGCCCATGCAGCTCCGTCTATCAGGATTCCTGGCCGGGCGACGAGCCTTCCAGGGCGGGGTTTAAGCTTGGCGGTTCTCAAGTCTTGCACTTGTACCTGTAGGAGCCGCCAAGCATCATAATCCCCAGTCGGCTTTGTGCGTGCCAGAGTGTAAGCCAGCCCTTGAGCAGATCGTCCATATCCGTCAGCTCGACGCTGACCGGAGTAACCTGGGTGCCGTTCTCGCTTCTCCGGAGTGTCAGCTCGTGGTTCTTGAGATCCTGAGCGTAGGTGTTCGTCGCAACCTTCCGGTAGCGAGACGTCGAGACCTCACATTTGTTCGGGGACGTTAAGTTGCAGGTATACTGCTTGCCGTCCTTGAACTCGGTATAGGACTTCGTCAGATCGCATTGCCCATCCGGCCGTCCGCCCATGGCGCGGGACTGCCAGATGCCGGGAGAGAAGGGTCCGTAGATTTCTTCTTCCTCTGTGGCGCTGCTGCGCGAGCGTGTCAGCGTCGGCCCCTGAATGGCCTTCTTGACGGTTGCCATCGGCGCACGGGGGATGAAGCCGATCCTCTCGGCCTTCGTGATAATCGCCTCGTCGCAATAGACGAGGGACTTTCCTCCGTTATTCCTCAAGTTCTCGTCATAGCGGAATTCCGTGCGCAGTCTGGAATAGACCTGCTCGGCGACAGATCCGCCGATGGCGAGCCAATCGGCCTGGCGCGTCGCACTGCCGTAGCATTCGGCAACCGGCTTGCCGGCTCTCAGCTGAATCGAGTCGGCTTCACGCCACCCGGCCATGTAGCCGACGCCTGCAAGACAGGCATCGCGCGCAGCACTCCTGAGCTTGCTGTAGCATTGATAATCGTCGGAGATCGACTGATAGGGCTTCAGCCTGTCCTCGGATCGGGCATCGACTCCGGCGCGGATGATTCTCACCTGTTCCACGGGGAAGGTCTGATCGACAAGATGCTCCGCGACGTGCCGGACATCCTCGTAATCACCGGCAGGCACGAGTGCGGCGCCACAGCTCTGCGAGCTGAAAAGGGCCTCGAAGCTGTCCGCCCTGAACAGGCCGCCCATGCCGAACGCGGGATATTGCTGCTTGAGACGCTCCCTGAAAAAGTCCAGAGCCTTCTGGGCGATCTCAGGATCCTCATAATAACAGATATCGCCATTCGCAGCCGGATCCTTCAGAGTCAGGATGTAATCGCCGGATGCGTCGTGAGATACACGCTGCTGGAATTCGGCATAACGCTGCTTGGCCTCCTGCTCGGCGATCTTCGCCCTTGCTTCCGCCTCGGCACGTTCCTTGGCGAGAGCGATAACCTGCTCGCGCCCCTTCGCAAGTTCTTTCGGCTCCACCAGGATCGGCAGGTAGCGGAAGGCGACCTGATCGCGGCGCAGCGCTCCCGTCAGGGATTTGAGATCGCTCTCGCTCGCATAGACCGCACCGCATTGACCGCGCTTTGCCGCGATGAAAGCATCCTCGATGGACGAGAGCCTCATCGCAGGGGCCGATTTCATCTCCTCCGTAAGCCGCGCCTGATGCGGCTTCAGAAGCAACTCGTGAGACTCGCGATCGCCCTCAGCAACAGCCAAGCACATATCCGCCGCATCGTTCTTCAGAACGACAAGAGAGAAGCCCTTGAGTGACCCGTCCTCTATTCCTTTCTCGATCTCAAGCGTACGGGCAGCCTCCGCCTGCAGAACGGCATTCACGTCCTGATCGGTGATCGCGGCCATGGACTTGAACAGCCCGCCATCAACAGCCTTCAGGATCGCAGCCGTGTCAGAAGAAGAATCCGATTGCTGCAGCAACCCGCGCGTGATGACGATCAGGTCGTAACCGCCCAGGTCGCCTGCATTGCAGCGCGACAATGGGAAAGCGAGCTGCTGGCCTGTCGAGTCCAAGCGTGTGTTGACGAGCTTCACGAAGTTCTTCTCGGGCGCACCGTCATGAGGTTGGCAGATGCTCGATTTGCCGCCCTCGAAGACGAGATCGCCCTTCATGTTCTTCACGAGCGAGGGCGCCTTGCCGCTGTCGTTGTAGAGAACGATGACGTCGTTCGACCCTCCCTCCATGACGAAACGATTGCCGGGGGTCGTCGCATTGAGAACCGTGACGGCGCCTTCGGTTGTCTCCCTGATCGCCTTGAAGTTCGAGGCGAAGCGTTCGAGAGTAACCATCTCGGGATTGGCCCTCACCTTCTCGACATCGCCCAGAAGCTCCGTCAGCGCGGCAACATTCTTTGCCGGCAGCGCCAGCGCGGATTTCTCTTTGGCGTAGGATTCAGCCTCAGCCACCGTTTCGAGAAGCTGCCGCTTGCGTGCTTGCTGCGACATGTAGCCGTTGATGCGGCCAGTAAGGTCGGCATATTGCTTTGCAAGGTCGTCAAGGCGCGCCGTCACGCCCTGATTGCCGCCGGCGCCGGGCTGCGCGCTTTTCTGAAGCAGGCGCTGCGCCGTCTCGTCCGACAGAATTCCATCGGCAGTGATGTTTTCCGCCGTCTGGAAATTGCTGATCGCGGTGCGCATTCCAGCACCATAAATTCCGTCCGCCTTCTCCGTTGTCGGGATGTATCCCAGATCCTGAAGAAGCTTCTGGAGCTGAACATGCTCGTCCAGGGAGCGGCTCGTCTCTTCGCGCGCGGAAACCGGGGCGGATTGCGCCATCTGGGCCTGCCATTGATCGCGCTGACGACGGTATTCGGCGGCGACGCACGGGATGGCCTTCTTCATGGCCGCGTTCGGGACCGTTCCCTTCTCAGGGATGCCGCAGGTCTGGAGGACCGATTGCGTGAAGGCGACGGCCTCCTGCTTCAAGGTGTTGCGCTGGTCCGACGCGCTGAAGCGAAGCACGTAATAGGGACGCAGCAGATCGACATCCAGACGGCTCAGTTCCTTGTTGGAGCAGATGATCTTTCCGAGAGGGTCTTTGGCCTTGGCGCAATCATAGGTCGGGCCGATCGCGAGTTGTGCCCGGTCGACCGAGAAGGCGGGCGGCGGCTCCTGCAAGGTCTCCGTGTACTTCGCCTGCAGGACGCTGAAATCGTCGTGGATCTCCTGCGGAATCTCGCTCGACAGCTTCTGCTCGGCGGTCGAGCGTGCCGTGTTGAGATTGTCCAGCGCGGTCAAACGCGCGTTCTCAGCTTCTGCGAAACCTGCAAGCGCCTTGTAGTCGCCACGGATTGCCTCGACATCACCCGCCGATAGCGTCGCCTTGGGACCCATGGCGGATGAAATCCGCTTCGCGAGCTTTTGAGCTTCCGCGCGAACGCTTTCCGAGCGCGAGGATTGAAGATTGTCCACGCTGCCGCGCAGAGCGGTCAGGTCCGCGATCAGACGCTGGCGCTCGGCCTGTCGATAGCGCTGCTGTCGACCGGCATCGGTTTCCACATCCACCAGCAGGAACGCCCCATTCGAAAAATAGAGATCGATGGCTGTGCGTGCGTCGATCACCTGCGCGATACCCGCGCTGTCCACTTGCCCGAAAGTCTGATTGCAGGTCGAGACAACGGTTGCGCCGTTTTCATCCAATGCGTTGCAGCGGTAATTGGCTTTCAGATTGCTCGGCTCGAATCTGGCGCATTCGTTGCCGATGGGAGCCAAACGGGTATCGCTCGGCATCACGCCATTCTGGATCAGTGCAGGAACGGTAACGTTGTGACGTGCCAGCGCTTTCTGTGCGCAATAGAGGCGCATTTCCGGAAGGCCAGCCCATGCTTCCTTCGCCGCTTGCATCTGCGCGGCGGCAATCATTCCGCCGATCAACCCGAAAACACCTGCCGCGTTGGACTGAGCCTGAGCGGATTGCGTCACGGATTGAGACAGCACCGCACCGACAGCAACACTAAGGATAATTTCTTTTTTGAGAATAAACACTCATGCCCCCATACCTGCGTGACACATCGGTCATTCTTCAGGTCATCACTCGGAGGCTGTATATGAATTTATCCTGTCCTGGCCATTGCATAGGTTAAGTCCGTCATCTGCTCCCATGCAAAGAAGAACCGGACCAGACAAGCGATGCGTATCTGCTAGGAACCCATGATGACGCGCGTTCATGCGACAGCGCGCCACGGTGAAGATGCAAAGGCGATCCCTGCGAGAGAGTTGCGCGATCCGAGGATCGCCACCACATTGAGATCTCCCGTCAACAACGAAAGGAGGTGATCCAGTGTCTCATTGTCATAACCTACGGTCCCCGGTTGCCGTGACCTGGATCTTGGCCTCTGCCGAGATTGGTGCGTAACGCACGCTAAGGAACGGCCCTACCGGGCCGTGGAACCGACAATGGAAAGGCCGCCTCTCGGGGCGGCCTTTCTTTTTGCATTTTACGCGCTGAGCAACTTACCGGTCCGTTTGGCCGTGTTGCCCGCCACCTTGGCGAGACGCGCGCCTTGCGTAACGAAACGCAGGGCGATGCGGGCGAAAACCACGCCGTCGGTGGGAGACTTTGCCTGAGCCACCGCGCCGGTATGCGGATCGACGATATCCGCAATCACGTCGCCGGCCTTCACGCGGTCGCCGACTTGCGCCTTGAACACGACGATGCCGGTGGCGGGCGATGGGACGGGCTCGGAAGCAGCAAGTGGCGTCGGTTGGCAGAGAGCCTCCGGAATGGCGGGAGCCTTGCCTTCGATAACGCCACGCAGGGTCATATAGGCAACAAGCGCATCTGCGTCACGCTGGCCCAGCTCATGGCTCACGTCGCGCTCGCCGCGAAATTCGAGGGTCGTGGAATGGCAGCCGAACGGGATCGGATGATCCTTGAAGCGCTCCGCAAGTTCACCCCAGGGACGGCTCAGAGCCTCGTCGAACGGATCATCGCCGGATTCCTCCGCCAGCAGATAGGCCTGCGCGCGAATGAGTGCGGAAAGCGGCGCGAATTCCTCCGCCGAGCCGGTATGCGTGTAGAGATGCTCCACGGCCTCCGAGTCGCAATGCAGGTCGAGAACGATGTCGGCCTCGATGGCAAGCGTCAGCAGCGCCTTCTTCATCACCTCGGTGGGGTTGTTCGTTTCCCACGCGTCGAGTTCGGCGCGAAGCGCCTCGCGGATCACGCGCACATTCGCCTGCGCGTCGGAGGTGAGCTTGCCTTCGATGCGCTCAGCTACCTTCGGCACGAGATAAGGATAGCCGCGATTGAAGTTGATGCCGTCGGCGAAGTTGAAGCGTCCGATGTGGCTGCCCATCACGCGCTGCGCGAGGCCGATGGGATTGGCGGAGGGCACGAGAATGATCTCGCCCTTGATCTTGCCTTCCGCTTCGAGCTTGATCAGCCGCTCGCGCAGATGATGCGCCGCGATCATGCCGGGGATTTCATCCGCATGGAGCGAGGCCTGCACATAAACACGCGGGCGTGCGCCAGCTTCGCCGAAGCGCTGGACGGTGAGCGACAGGCTGGCACCGGGTGCAAGCGGCGAAAGAGCGATCTGTTCTGTTTTCATGGATATTGTCGGCGTGGGCCTTGAGGCGGTTTGTTGAACCATGTTCAAGGCCCGAGGTCAGGCGGCCTTAAGCCGTCCACCCTTGCGACTTGAACACGAAGCGCCCGGGATTCGTAACGAGAGCAGCCAATCCCTGCAAGGCCGGCTCCGCATTCACGATCACGAAGGCCGGCACCTTGCGGGCCCAGGCATCGTGCGGCGCCTTGTGGTCGAACGCCTCCCGGAAGCCGCCGCCCTGCAGGATATCCACCATACGCGGCGCGATACCGCCTGCGATGAACACGCCGTCGGAGGCCTCGAAAGTCAGCGCCATGTCGCCCGCATAGCGGCCGAGCCAGCGCGCGAAGAGATCGAGCGCGGCCTTGGCCATCTCGTCGCCCTCGCGGGCGGCATTGAGCACATCGTTGGGCTTCGTATAGGGGCAATCCACGCAGCGATGGGCGGCAATCGCCTTCGCGATGCGAAACAGCCCCGGCCCGGAGAGAAGCACTTCGGCCGAGACACGCCCGCCGACGCGCTCCAGGTGCGGCCACAAAGCCGCCTCTTGCTCCGTGGACGGCCCGAACTCGATATGCCCTGCCTCGGTCGCCACGATGGCGAGCCTATCCTCGACAGGAACGAGAGCGCCGACGCCGAGGCCGGTGCCGGGGCCGAGCACCACGCGGGCGCCCGCTTCGGCGCGTCCGCTGCCGATGGGGGCGAGATCGCCCTTCTCCTCGCTCAGCACCGTCACGGAGGCCGCAACGGGGGTGTAATCGTTGACGAGGGCCACGCGCTCCAGATTCAGCGCCTTGCCGATGGCCTCGGCGTCGACCACCCAATGGGCATTGGTGAGGCGGATCGCCGGCGCATCCACGCGGGTCGCCACCGCGATCATGGCGGAACGGGGTGCTTCGCCCTTGTAGCCCTCAAGGGCGATCCTGATGGCGCCGACCGGATCCGGCGTATCGGCCGTCAGGGTCCGCGGCAGGAGCTGAACGGGCTCTCCGGGGGCGGGCAGGACGGCGAAGCGGGCATTGGTGCCGCCGATATCCCCGAGCAGAACAGGAAATGCAAACATCGAGAGAGCCTATCGTTTCTTATTCAGGTTCTGGCGGCACCGCTGCCGTCAGAACGCGTCCTCCCAGCTCCGGCTCAAGCGCACGGCGGAGTTGATGAGACCCACCATGGAGTAGGTCTGGGGGAAGTTGCCCCACAACTCGCCGGTCGTGAAGTCGGCATCTTCGGAAAAGAGGCCGAAGGAATTGCGCAAGCTCAAGATGCTCTCGAACAATTCCCTCGCCTCTTCCTTGCGCCCGATGGCGTTCAAGGCATCCACGTACCAGAAGCCGCAGATCATGAAAGCCGTGTGCATGCGCCCGAAATCGTCTTCCACATCATAACGCAGCAGCAGGTCCCCGCGCCTTAAGGTCTTGCCCACCGCATCCACGGTGGCGATGAATCGGGGATCGTCGGGCTTCACGAAGTTCAGCTCGTGGAGAAGCAGCAAGGTTGCATCCAGGTCCTCGCCCCCGAAGGAGGAGACGAAGGTGCCCTTTTCGGGGTTATAGGCCTGCTCGTCGATGATGCGGTGCATCCGGTCGGCATTCTCGCGCCAGAAGGCCACTCGATCCTCACGGCCCATGGCGCCCGCGATCTTGGCGAGGCGGTCGCAAGCCGCCCAGCACATCACGCTCGGAAAAGTGTGAATGGCCGCCTTGGTGCGCAGCTCCCAGGGACCCGCATCGGGCTGGTCGAACACCTCGATGGCGCGGTGCCCCAGCTTCTCCAGATGCGCGAACAGCGCGCGGTTGCCGACGGGACGGATCATGCGCTTGTCGAGGAAGGCGTGCACGGAGGCCAGGACGATGCTGCCATAGGCATCGTTCTGCACCTGCGTATAGGCCGCGTTGCCCACGCGCACCGGGCCCATGCCGCGATAGCCCGCAAGCGCGGTCGCCTCGCGCTCTTCGAGATCGGGCGAGCGCGTGATGCTGAACAGAGGCGGCATGTCCTTCTGGTTGGGGATCGCATCCATGTCGTCGACGATGTTGGTGATGTAGGTGAGGTATTCCTCCATCGTCTTCGTGGTGCCGAGGCGGTTCAGCGCCTGGATCACGAAATAGGCGTCACGCAGCCAGCAATAGCGGTAATCCCAGTTGCGCTGCGTGTGGGGGGCTTCCGGAACGGATGTGGTCAGCGCCGCGACGATGGCGCCCGTCTCCTCGAAGTTGCAGAGCTTCAATGTGATGGCGGCGCGGATCACCGCTTCCTGCCAGTCGAACGGAATGGAAAGCGAGCGCACCCAGTCGCGCCAGAAATCGATGGTGCTGTCGAGGAACTCGCGCGCGGTCGTGTCCGCTTCGGAGCGCAGCGGCTCGTCCTCACCGAAGAAGAACGACATGGGTCGTTCAACAACGAAAGGCCTCTCCTCATGCACATAGGAGATCGGCGCGTCGGTGGTGAGCCGCAGCGAAGAATGCGGGCCGACGAAGCGCAGATGGTTGCTGCCGCGCGTCGTCGTCGGCATGCAGCTGCCCCATTCGTAATGCGGCCGCAGGCGCACGCGAATGCGCGGGCGGCCCTTCAGCGGCGTGACGCGGCGCAGCAGCATCGGCGGACGGAAGGTGCGGTCGAAATGCTTGAAGCGCGGCGCGAAATCCGTGATCTCGATGATGTTGCCATACGAATCCGTCATGCGCGAAACGAGAACGGCCGTGTTCTCGATATAGCTCTGCTCGCAGCTGACCATGCCCACCATGTCGATGGCGAACACGCCCTTCTGCTCCGCATCCGTCTGTCCTTCGGGAGAATCGAGAAGGGTGGAGAATATCGGGTCGCCGTCGAACCGGGGAAAGCAGCTCCAGACGATTTGCGCCCGGCGATCCACCAGGGCCGAGATCATGCAATTGCCGATAACGGCAAGGTCCAACGAACTCATGTGATCAATCATCCACATTGAAAGGAAAGGAGCCATCCGACGCCCATGATGACAGGCAATGTCGCAAGTCAGCAGGCGTTCCCAGGCGAATCTTGGCAATGGTCTCGCCTGCGCCGATGCGCACGGAAAGGCCGTTGCGGGCATTGACCGTCTTGAATCCGTGCTCATCCGTCAAGTCGTCTCCGACAAAGATCGGAATGCGTCCCTTGTACGGCGCCTCATGCATGAACCGCTCGATCACCTTGCCCTTGCCGGCAGCGGAAGGAAGAATTTCCGCAACGGCCTTGCCGTGCTGCAGCCGGTACTCACCACCAAGCGATTCGACCGCCGCATGGGCCATGGCAAGCGCAAAGTCCTTTTCCTGCGGCGCCATGCGCCAATGGACGGCGACCGAGCAACCCTTGTCCTCGATCAGAACGCCCTGCTTGTCGGCAACGGCCTCGCTCAGACGCCCGATCATCCGGCGCAGCTGAGGATGCTCCTCCGGATCGCAGAGATGCAGCTGGCCAGCGATGCGCTGCTCGAGACCATGCAGACCCGCCGTGTCGAATCGGTACGGCAGAAAGCGCGGATCGAGAAAGCTGACCGGCCTGCCGCTGACGATGGCGAGCGCGCCGCCGAGCCTGTCCTGAAGGCGCGCGAGCGTTGCGGGCAGTTCCTGATCGACCACCACCGCATCGGGGCGCTCGACAATGTCGACGAGCGTGCCGTCGAAATCGAGAAAGAGCGCATAGCGTGATCCCGCATCCTCGGGCTGAAGAGATGCGTCAGACATTGGCGGCGGCCCGCTTGCGCCCGGAGGACACCAGACGGCGAATGCGCTGCCGCTTGCGCAGGCGCGAGGCGGCGAGCAGCATCTGCCCGGCCCAGCGATAGACATTGCGCTCCTTCACCTGATCGCGCATGAGGCGCATGCGTTCACGCTGCTCGGGCTGCGGCATGGTGAGCGCGCGGTTGATCGCCAGCCCCATCGCATGGGCGTTATACGGATTGACGATCAGTGCTTCCGACAATTCACGCGAGGCTCCGGCGAAAGCGGAGAGGATGAGCACGCCCTCCTCGTCGTCGCGCGCCGCCACGAATTCCTTCGCCACGAGATTCATGCCGTCGTGAAGGCTCGACACGATGCACAGATCCGCCGCCCTGAACAGCTCGAACACTTCGTCCGGCTCGTGATGACGGACGAGAAGCTTGATCGGCTCATATCCCGGCATGCCGTGCTTCTCGTTGATCTCACGCGCGAGCGCTTCCGCCTCTTCCTGAAGCTGGCGGTAATTCGCGAGTTTGCTGCGTGTGGGCGCGGCCACCTGGACGAAGGCGAAATTGCCTTTCCATTGGGGATTGTCGGTGAGCAGGGCGTCGATAGCCTGCATGCGGTCGAGAATGCCCTTGGTGTAATCGAAACGCTCGATGCCGACGCCGATGCGCATCTCGGGCGGAAGGCCGAGCCGCTCGCGCACGATCCGGCGGCACTCCTCGACGGGCTTCTGTCCTTCGAGCGCCGTCGGCGGCCATTCGATGGAAATGGGATAGGGACGGATCAGCGTTTCCTCGCCGCCATAGGTGACGGAATCGAGCTCCCGGTCGATGCGGCTTTCTACATACGAATCCACCGCATCCAGGAAGTTGTTGCAATGGGCCTGCGTGTGGAAGCCGAGGATCGATGAGCCCAGAAGTCCGTCGATGATTTCCTCACGCCAGGGACAGATGCCGAAGGTTTCCGCATTCGGCCAGGGAATGTGCCAGAAGGTCACGATGGTGGCCTGCGGCAACCGATTGCGGATCATGCGCGGCAGCAATCCGAAATGATAATCCTGCACGAGGATGATCGGGTCCTCGCTCTTGGCTTCCGCCACCACCGCATCCGCGAATTTCTCGTTCACAGAGCGATAATATTGCCAATCCTGCTCGCGGAAGATCGGCCGCACGAAGGCGATGTGGCAGAGCGGCCAGAGACCTTCATTGGCGGCGCCGTAATAATAGCCGTCCTGCTCCTCCTCCGTCAGCCAGACGCGGCGCAGGGTGTAGGTGGGATGGGCTGGCGGCACGGGCACGCGATCATTGGCATCCACCGTCTCGCGATCGGCGGTGCCGCTGCCATGGGCGACCCACGTGCCGCCGCAGGCGCGCACCACAGGCTCGAGCGCGGAAACGAGACCGCTTGCGGGAATCTGCAGGGAGATCCCGCCATCCTTGCCCTGGTTATGGATATAAGGCTCGCGGTTCGAGACCACGATCACCTCCGATCCCGACAGTTCATTGGCCAAAGCGGCCCGCAGCGTATCGGGATTCCAATCCGTGTGAGCCGCGTCGATGGTGCGGCGCGATGATTCCAGCTCCTGGAGCACGTCGCGGATTTCCTGTCCCAGCGGGATGATGTTCTCCTGCTCGGGGTGCCCAGCAGCACCGGCGCGGGCATTGTCCAGCGCCTGCCTGATGGAGGCGAGCCAGCGACGCATGATGAAGGCCGCGATCAGGGCCGCGAGAGCCGCCGCTCCGAAGGCGACGCCGGCCAGCGCCAGGAAGAGATAGTTCCGCGCTTCGCCGCCGCGCTGGTCCGCGTAGCTCAGGTCGTGCAGCACAACGAGGTGGCCGGTTCGTCCGGAAACCTTGAGGGGAAAGGAGCTGACCAGGATATCGCGGCCTTCGCTCGTGATCGTCGAGAAGCTCTCGCTGTCGGACCGTGCGGCTTTCTCGCACGCGAAGGAGGCCGGCATGCCGCGTGTGGGCGAGCGAAGCTCTTCCCCGTCGCAATAGCCGATGGCGAGAACCCGCTCATCGGAGGCGATGCGCTCGAAGAGGCCTGCGAGCCGATCCGTCTCGTTGCGGGTCAGGAGCCCGATCACCTGATCCCTGGCGGAGTTGAACACCAGCCGGGAGCGAAGCTCCACATCCCGCCTGGTCCATTGCTCGACGAAGGACGTGGCGAACGGCAGGACGGCCAGGATGACGATGGCCGCCACGAGCAGCGCGATACCCCCAAAACGAAAGATGATCCTCAAACCTCAATGACCCCAAAACTTGAACACGACTCAAAGAGGCGAAAAGCTAAGTATCGGAAATTTCTCGATATTCTTCATTCCGCCGGAGCATCGGACGGGCGATGCCCGTCCCTGTTATGGGTTTCTTGCCGGAACTTTCCAGGTTCCATCGTCGAGTGGTGAGGTGCGGGAGACAATAAAAAAGCCGCAGCCGGCTTGAAGACCGGCTGCGGCTCTTGAGACAATCGCTCAGGAAGGCTTAGTGCTCGCGGAAGGCGCGGGCGATCTGGTCCTTCATGGGCTTGAAGAAGTACTGGAGCGGGGTCCGCTCGTTGACCTCGACGAAGACTTCCGCCTGCATGCCTGCGATGAGGTGAAGGCCTTCGAGGCGCTTGATCTCCTCCTGCGGCAGTTCCACACGGATCGTATAGAAGGTCACGCCGCTCTGCTGATCGCGGGACACGTCGGCCGAGATGCGGCTGACCTTGCCATGCAGATCCGGCATGTTGCGTGCGTTGGAGGCATGCACCTTCACCGTGGCCTTCTGACCCAACTTCACCTGGTCGATTTCGTGAGGCAGGACCCTGGCCTCGAGCTCGAGCTTGTCGTTCGTCGGAACGATGAGCATGACGGGCTCGGCCGGCGAGATGACGCCACCGATGGTATGCACGTTCAGCTGATGCACGTAGCCGTCGCTGGGCGCACGGATATCGATGCGCTTCAGCTGATCCTCGGCCGCCACGCGGCGCTCCGTGTACTCGGCGATCTTGCTCTGGATCTCGCGCAGTTCGGACATCGCCTCGGCGCGCATCTGCTCGTCGATCTGGATGATCTGGAACTCGGTCTCCGCGATGCGGCCTTCGGCCTGAGCCACGGCCGCAATCAGCTGGCCGCGCTGGCCCTGAATGTCGGCGGCATCACGCTCGAGTGCGTTCAGGCGCGGGAGCTGAACCAAGTTCTTCTGGTAAAGGTCGCGAACGCCCTTCAGCTCATCCACGATCAGCTCGGCCGCACGGACCTTCGCTTCCTGCTGAGCCTTCAGACCGGTGATCTCGTCATGAGACTGGCTGATGCGCTTCTTGAGCTGGTCCTTCTGCGCATCGCGCGCTGCGCGGCGGGCGTCGAAGAGCGTGCGCTCGGACGACATGATCTTCTGGACAGCCGGATCGTTGAGACGGCCTTCGAACTCGGCCGGCGTCTTGACCTGCGACGCGCCATCGCGCTCGGCCTCGAGGCGGGCCTGACGACCGATGAACTCGTCGAGCTGCTTGGTGACCACATGAAGGTTGGCACGGGTCACGGTCTCGTCGAGACGGATCAGGAGATCGCCTTCCTTGACGCGGTCGCCGTCCTTCACCTTCAGCTCGCCGACGATGCCGCCGACGGAGTGCTGGATCTTCTTGACGCTCGAGTCGACGACGAACTGGCCGCCGGCCATGACCGCGCCCGACAGGGTGGATGTTGCCGCCCACAGACCGATCGTGCCTGCGAACAGGGCGATCATCGCAATGCCTGCCTTGGTGGACTGGCGAAGGACCTTCTGGTGGAGCGAAGGTTTCTCGGGCTTTTGTAGGATAAGCATTTAACCAACCTCCCGCAGGCTTCCTGCCTGCGCCTGTGCCGGGGCCTGAGCCTGAGCCGGCTGCACGCGCACCGTGGGTGCCTGCTGCGGCTGCGGTGCGGTGTTGCGTTTCATGACGCTCTGCAGAACTTCGTCGCGCGGGCCGATGGCCTTGATGCGGCCTTCTTCCATGATGGCGACCTGATCCACCTGGCCGAGAGCGGCGGGGCGGTGCGTGATGACCACGACGACGCCGCCGCGCTGCCTGACGGCAAGGATGGCGTTGTTGAGGGCTTCGTCGCCGGCGCCGTCGAGGCTGGCATTCGGCTCGTCGAGAACGACGAGGAACGGGTTGCCGTAGAGGGCGCGGGCAAGGGCGACGCGCTGGCGCTGACCACCCGACAGGGAGGCGCCGCTTTCACCGATCTTGGTGTCGTAGCCGTCCGGCAGATTGAGGATCAGCTCATGCGCACCGGCCGTCTTGGCGGCGGAAATGACATCCTCCGGCTTGGCGTCCGCCTGGAAGCGGGAGATGTTCTCGGCAACGGTGCCTTCGAACAGCTCCACATCCTGCGGCAGGTAGCCGATGTGACGGCCGAGATTGTCCGGCTCCCACTGGTCGAGCGCAGCGCCATCGAGGCGGATCTCGCCGCGCATGGTGGGCCACACGCCGACGAGAGCGCGAGCGAGAGTCGACTTGCCGGATGCGCTGGGGCCGATCAGGCCCAGGCCCTGGCCTGCCTTCAGCGTGAGGGAAGCGCCCTGCACGATCGGGAATTGCGCGCCGGGAGCCGCGACAAAGGCCTCTTCGACCGAGATGGTGGTCTTCGGGCCGGGCAGCGGCATGCGCTGTCCCTGTGCGGGCACCAGCGTCATGATGTGCTGCAGGCGGCGATAGGCCTGGCGGGAAGCGGTGAAGCCCTTCCAGTTCGCCACGGCGATTTCGATCGGTGCGAGAGCGCGGGACATCAGGATCGAGCCGGCGATCATGAGACCGCCCGACATCTGACCTTCGATCACGAGCAGCGCGCCGAGGCCCAGGATGCCCGACTGGAGCACCATGCGGAACACCTTGGCGAAGGCGCTGATGCCGGCCGTCGACTCGCTGGTGGCAAGGCCGTCGTTCACGTGGGTGACGTGAATCTCGTCATAGCGCTTGCCGAGGTGGCCGAGCATGCCGAGGGCGCGGATTGCTTCCGCATTGCGGCGGCTCGTGTCGGCCATGGCCTGACGCTCGGCACCGCTCTTCGTCACCTTGTAGGACGGTTCCTTGCTCTTGGCGTCGGTGTAGATCGTCAGAAGGATGATGCAGACGCCGCCGATGACGGAGAACACACCGATCCAGGGATGGATCATGAAGCAGCCGATGAGGAAGATCGGCATGAAGGGCATATCGAAGAGGGCCGTGGGACCCATGCCCGACAGGAAGCCGCGGATCGTGTCCACGTCGCGGATGGGCTGCATGCTCTCGGTCTGCTTGGCGCCCTTGAGGGGCATGGTCGCGACCAAGTCGAACACGCGCGGCGCCAGGATCTCGTCGAAGCGGGCGCCGATGCGCGCCAGCATCTTGCCACGCAGCATTTCGAGACCGCCCGACAGGGCATAGGCCGCCAGGATGATGAGGGAAAGGCCGATCAGGGTCGGAATGCTGCGGCTGGACAGCACGCGGTCATAGACCTGCAGCATGTAGATGGAGCCGCTCAGCGCCAGGATGTTGACCACGGCAGAGAAGGCGGCCACGCCGGTGAAGGAAGGCAAACACGCTTTAAGAGCGTCTTGGACCTCTGTGCTTTCTTCCCGATTTCTCGATGACTGCTTCATATTCTTCTTTCCATCGATGGGCCGGACAACCGGTACACCGTTAAGTTGCAGTGCCATCACGCACGGTTATATCCTAGCATGATGCTTATCATCTTGCGATGGCCCGTGTGCTCTCTGGGCCGCAGAGATGGATATAGGCGCGGTAATGATTAATCGTGTGCTTCAGCTCACGTGGCGTGTGAGTACCCCCAAAGCTCGCGCTTCCGTTACGACACCCTATTTGTAACCATATTTCATGTGCCGGTGTCAACACTAACTCTCGTTTGTTTTGGCCCTTTTTATGGCACTTCTTCTTCCCCTCTATTTGGAGAGGAGGGTTCCTCTATTGGGCCGGACCAGTAGCGTAACCATATAATGCCCAGTAACTCTTTGGTAAAAAATCATGGTTAAGCATGTATTTCATGAATGAGGTCGCATCATGAACATGCCAAGCTCTTCCCCTCTTACAGCCGTCAGAGAATCAGCCGAGCCCCTCATCCGGATCGATCCGGCGGCGAATGCTGCCCTGGCCGAAGCGATTCGCAGCGCCCGACAGACAGCGCCGACACAACCACTCGGTGATCAGACAAGCGGGCCGGATAAGGCGGTCGCGGCACGCGGCCGATCGGCCTTCCTCGGCCGAACCGCGCTTGCTCTCCTCATCGCCAGCGGCTGGTGCGCCTTTGCTCTGGGAACTCTGTCCAATCGTGACACGGTTGACCGCATGGAAGCCGAGACCGCCCGCAGCCAGGAGATCCTGGCCAAGCTGACGGATGATCTGGCGGCCCTGAAAACCACGATGGCGGCAACGCGCGACGTGGAGCATACGGCCTCCACCTCCTCCGCCGCGGATCAGGCCAAGCTCGCCGCAGCCGTCGAGCGCCTTGCTGTCGCGGTGCAGGAGCCTGCCAAGAAGCTCGCTTCTCTTGAAGAGCGCCTCGGCCGCATGGAAGGGCAGATCACGGAAAGTCTCAACGCTGCGAAATCCGCCAGCGCCGCTTCGGCTTCGGCACCGGACAATACATCGGCCTTCAAGGCCGTGAGGACCGACCCTGTCGACGGTTGGGTTCTGCGCGAAGTGTATAAAGGCTCCGCGCTCGTGGAGAGCCGTAGCCGCGGCCTTTACGAAGTCATGCCCGGCAACGTCATTCCCGGCGTCGGCCGCGTGGAAGCCATCGAGCGGCGCGGCGCGCGCTGGGTGGTCGTGACGGACAAGGGTTTCATCGGCACCTATCGCTGAAACATTCAGCGCGGAATGATGAGCTTGAACCCGTAGACGAGCCCCGCGAACACCGCGAGGCTCACCATATACATGAGCACGAACCAGAGCACGCGCTTCCCACGCGTGTTCTCTTTGCGATGGGTATCGGCCTGCATCAGTGATACCCGTATCCGCCGCCCTGGATTTCCTCGGCGACCTTTCCGCGGAACACGTAATAGGCATAAGCCGTGTAGGCAAAAGTGATCGGCAGCACGATGGCGAAGCCCACCAGCGCGAAGAGCTGCGAGTTCACTGTGTTCGCCGTGTCCCAGATCGTCAGGTTCGGTGGCACGTTGTAGGGAAAGAGGCTGACGCCGAGGCCGAGATAGCCGAGCAGGAACAGCGCGATCGCCAGGAAGAAGGGACGAACGTGACGCCCCTCCTCCAGATCGCGGAAGAGGCGATAAGCCGCGTAGGCGGTGATGAGCGGGATCGGCGCGAGGAACGCGATGTTCGGCCAGGTGAACCAGCGCATCTCGATCTGACGACCGAGGAACGGCGCCCACAGCGACACGATGGCCATGGCGATGATCGTGGCAATGAGAAAACGCACGGCCATGCGGCGTGCCCAGATTTCCAGTTCACCCGTCGTCTTCATCACGCACCATGTGGCGCCCAGCAATCCATAGCCGCAGATGAGGCTGATGCCGGTTGCAACGCTGAAAGGCGTGAGGAAATCGAAGGTGCCGCCGGTGAATTGGCGCCCATCGTTGGCAAAGCCCTGCACGAAGGCGCCGAGTACCATGCCCTGAAAGAAGGTGGCGACAAGCGAGCCGAAGAAGAACGCATTGTCCCAGAGAAATTTCGAACGGTCGGACTTGAAGCGGAACTCGAAGGCCACACCGCGAAAGATCAGCGCGATCAGCATGAGGGTGATAGGCACGTAAAGTGCGGGCATCAGCACCGCATAGGCGATGTGGAACACCGCAAAGAGACCGCCGCCGCCGAGGATGAGCCATGTCTCGTTGCCGTCCCAGATGGGCGCGACGGAGAACATCATGCGGTCGCGCCAGTTCTCGCTGCGCGCGGCCTTGAAGAGAATGCCGACGCCGAGATCGAACCCGTCGACGATCACATACATAGCCACCGCCACCGCGATCAGCCCTGCCCAGATCAGCGGCAGCCAGAAGGCGAGGCCTTCATATTCGTTTCCGAAACCGAACATGCTCCGTCCTCCTATCGCGCAGGCTGGGCCCGACGGCCGGGCCCGCCCTCGATGCCTTCGTCCGGCAGGGAGAACGGACGCTTCGGCTTCTTGGAAACATCGTCGCCGCGAATATCCTCGAGGGGATCCGGCCCGCGCCGCAGGAGCTTGGCGAGATAATACGAGCCGAAGCCGAACACGAAGGCATAAACGACGAAGAAGGTGAGAAGCGATGCGGTCACCGCGCCGGCAGAGACGGGCGACACCGCATCGGCGGTACGCAGCAGCCCATAGACGACGAAAGGCTGCCTGCCGATTTCCGCCGTGAACCATCCGAAGAGCACCGCGCCGAATCCCGATGGCGTCATGATCATCGTGGCGGTGAGGAAGCGCCTGTTGGTGAAGAGCGTGCCCTTCCAGCGCAGGTACAAACTCCACAGCCCGATGCCGAGCATCGCAAAGCCGATGCCGACCATGATGCGGAAGGAGAAGAAGACCGGCCATACGGGCGGGCGATCCTGAGGCGGAACCTCTTTCAAGCCCGGCACCTCGCCGTCGAAGGCGTGCGTGAGAACCCAGCTTCCGATCTTCGGAATGCCGATCTCGTAATGGTTCGTCTCCGCCACCTCATCGGGAATCGCGAAAAGGCGCAGCGGCATGTTGGACATGCGGTCCCAATTGCCTTCGATGGCTGCGAGCTTCGTCGGCTGGTATTTGAGAACGCCAAGGCCATGCAGGTCGCCGATCACGATCTGCACCGGCACGAAGATGGCGGCGAACCACAGGGCCATGGAGAGCGAACGGCGCGAAGCCGCGAGCTTGGCCTCCGGCGCATCGTGCGGATGGCGCAGCAGCATCCAGGCCGACATGCCCGCCACTGCAAACGCGGTGGTGATGTAGCAGCCCATCACCATATGCGCATAGCGCAAGGGGAAGGACGGATTGAACACGATCTCGAACCAGTTCACCGGCACCGCCTTGCCGTTCTCGATGGCAAAGCCCGCAGGCGTCTGCATCCAGGAATTGGCGGAGAGAATCCAGAAGGCGGAAATCAGGGTACCCAAAGCCACCATGCAGGTGGCGAAGAAATGCAGGCGGTCGCCCACCCTCTCCCAGCCGAAGAGCATGATGCCGAGAAAGGCCGCTTCCAGGAAGAAGGCGGTGATCACCTCATAGGCGATGACAGGCCCCAGCACGTTGCCGGTATATTCGGAAAAGCGCGACCAGTTGGTGCCGAACTGATAGCTCATCACGATGCCCGACACGACACCCAGGCCGAAGGACACCGCGAACACCTTCACCCAGAAGCGGAAGAGATTGCGGTAGAGCGGATTGCCCGTGCGAAGCCAGTTGAACTCGAGCGCCGCGAGCCAGCTCGCAAGGCCGATGGTGAAGGCCGGGAAGATGATATGGAACGAAATCGTGAACGCAAACTGGATGCGCGAGAGCATCAGGGCATCGAGTTCCATACCGCTTCCCCTTCAGGCACCGGACCCAGAAGTGGAAGGCACTCCTGGAATCGAATCCGATGCTCTTCTCTAGAAAGGCGCATCGCTGAGCCCGAGGCCCGCGCGATGCGCCGCCGTCCTGCCCTGCTTTTAGGGCGGCAAGCGGCATGCGACCAGGGGTCGGCGGGCTCAAGAGTAATGCATGGAAGGAATAGTTTCTGAACGAATTGGCTTCCATCCCGTGCTGAGGCGCTGCAAGGCTTCAAGTTCCACCGGATCATGACTGCAGAAGATCCGAACGTTGGAACGGTCATCATTCGCCAGCTCACGCAGCCGCTCCTGATTGTGGAGGCGCAGAGGGCGATCCTCCTCCATCATCCGCTGATAGGCGAGAAGGCCCGGCGTGCAGGACGGTTCCTCATCCATCTCATGCCGATGGAAATAAGCATCGCCCGCATTGAGCAGCCATCCCTCCGGCGTGTCGATGGCAATCCCCGCATGGCCCATCGTGTGACCGGGCAGCGGGATCATCAGGATTTCGGGCGGCAGGCCGTCGAGATCGCGCACGGAGCCGAAGCCGAACCATGTTTCTCCGGAAGGATCGTAGAAGCGCCAGTCGCGCACACCGTCCCATTGTTCGGGACGATAGCGGCGGCGATGGATGAAGCCCTGGCGCACCTCGGCCTCCTCCACCTCGGCGCGCAGCACATGCACCCTTGCCTCCGGAAAGTCCTCGAGACCGCCGGCATGATCGAAATCGAGATGCGTGAGCACGATATGGCGCACGTCGCGCGGCGAGAAGCCGAGGCTCTTCACCTGCTCGATCGCCGTGTAGCGATGTTCGAGCTGAATTCGATTCATATGAACGAAAAGCGGGCTCATCCGCTCATAGGGATTTTCCACATCGCGCGAGCCGAAGCCGGTATCGACGAGAACCAATCCGTGCTGGTCCGTTTCGATCAGCTGACAATGGCATACGAGCTTGGCCGTCGGCCCACGGCTCACCCCATCCCAGAACCGGCCTCCCACGGGGCACATGCAGCCGCAATTGAGATGATGAATGCGCATGGAAGGACCTCGCCGCTCGAATGATGCGAGAGCCTAACGCCAAGGGAGAAGGAATGTTCGAAGCGGGAACTACTTGCGGCAGGCGAAGGGCGGGAAGGTGCTCGCCGTTCCCGCATTCATGGCCGCAACCACCATCATGTTGGCGAGCGCCAGTTCTTCCTCGGAGCGCGGGCAGACATCGCCCTTCGTGGTGCAGCCGGATGCGAGAAAGGCTTCATGCCGCCCAAGAAAATCCTGGCTCAGGCCTTTGCCACCCTGTCGCGCGAGAGCGTCGGACCATGCCTTCTTGTAACGGGCGCATTTCACCTCGGGCCAGCTCGGCTCCTGCGCAGCCGCATGACGAGCACCGACCAGGCTCACCAGGATCAGAAAAGCCGTTGCCGCCATCGAACGCCGCATGATTGTCCCCGCTTCCATCGTGGCTGCGGTGGAGCATGAAGACGATAAGCGGTCAAGGGATCAGGCGCGCATCTCCAGCGGACCTGCGTCCCGCCTTCTGCCCGTGGATGCGCGGCGCTTCTTTGCGGGCTTCTTTTGTGCCTCGACCTCGCGGGACAACCGCTCCTGCAGCAAGGTCAGCACCGCGGCTTCCTCCGGCCTCAAGGATGGCAGCTCCTCGCGCAGTTCGGCTTCGATCTCCTTCTTGATCTCAAGAAGCAGGCCGCCTTCGAGATAGCAGGAGAACACCTCCGGATGCACATAGCATTTGCGGCAGATGGTGGGCGTGTTGCCGAGCCGCGCGGAAACTTCCTCGATGGCTGCGCGAATATTCTTCTTCGCCTTGGCCTCGCTGTCGAATTCCTCGAACTCGGAAAGCGCCATGGCGGCGAGCACGGTGCCCGCCCAGGTGCGAAAATCCTTGGCCGTGATGTCACGCCCTGTGATCTGCTTCAGATAATCGTTCACGTCCGAGGACGTGATCGATTGCCGCTCGCCATCATCGTCGAGATATTGGAAGAGATCCTGCCCCGGCAGGTCCTGGCAGGCCTTCACGATCCTCGCGACGCGGCGATCCTTCACCTGCAGCTTCCACGTCTTGCCGCTCTTGCCCTTGAACTGAAAGCGCAACTCGGCTCCCTCGACCTTCACATGCGGATCGCGCAAGGTGGTGAGGCCATAGCTCTTGTTCTGCTTGGCGTAATCCTCGTTGCCGACGCGGATGAGCGTGTTTTCCAGAAGATGCACGACGGTCGCCAGCACCTTCTCGCGCGGCAGGCCGCGCAGGCTCATGTGCTCGTCGATGGTCTTGCGGATGGCGGGCAGGCCCTTGGCGAATTCGAGCATGCGTTCGTATTTCGTGCTCTCGCGGATTTCGCGGAAGGCCGTGTGATAGCGGTATTGCTTGCGCCCTTTCACGTCGCGCCCCGTCGCCTGGATGTGGCCGTTGGCCTTCGTGCAGATCCACACATCCGTATAGGCAGGCGGAATGGCGAGCGACCTGATGCGCTTGAGCGTGGCTTCGTCCGCAACCCGCTTCCCGTCCGGACGCAGATAGGTGAACCCCTTTCCCGATTTCTTGCGGCGGATGCCGGGCTCCTCGTCGGAGACGTAAGTCAGTCCCGCCGTTTCGGCGGCATCGCGGGGATCGACGATGGATTCTAAGGAGGAATGAGGGTCCAGCAACATCATGCGCCTTGCAAGAGGAGGTGCACATCAACCGGACTGTGCCATGCCCGGTTCCCTTCGCGACGCTGGCGCATCCTTGGCCGCGCGGTTCTCCTGCCGGTCGTTGCGGATCTTCAAAGCGAGAATGGTGCCGCTCAAACACAAGCTCAGCAGGTTGAAGACGATGAGCGGCATGGCCCCGATCATGAAGCCGTAAGCCGACCACAGGATGAAGGCGGTCACGGTCACCATATACATGCGCTTGGAGATCGCCGCCGTGTCGCGCTCCCGCCAGGCTTTCAGCACCTGCGGCACGAAGCTCGCTGTCGAGAGAATTCCCGCGACCGTCGCCAGGATCGTCGGCAACCATTCACCCATTCCCGCCTCCTTTCCAGGCGGATGCAACGGGCTCACGAAACGGGTTGTTCCCTGAAAAGGCTCATGATCGCTGCTTGAGATTCTCGATCCTGAACATCTTTTCGCTCAAAACCGGTTCCCACTTTCGCATTCGATGCTCTAGATAAGCTCCGCCGTTGCATCAAAGGTTTCCCTTGTCCGATCCTTCTTCCCTTCAAGGCCGCAAGCTCGTCTTCATCGTTACCGAGGACTGGTTCTTCGCCTCCCATTTCCTGCCCATGGTGCGGGCCGCTCGCGAGATCGGCCTCGACGTCGCAGTGATCACCCGCGTGCGTTCGCACCGCGAGATCATCGAGGCGACAGGCGCGCGCGTCATTCCGCTCCAAGCCGAGCGGCGCAGCATCAACCCCATGACGGCAGGCTATGCGGCGGGGCAGCTTGCTGCGATTCTTAAAGATGAGAAGGCGGATATCGTCCATTGCATCGCGCTCAGGAGCATTCTCGTGGGCGGCTTCGCGGCAACGCTCGCAGGCATTGACCGGCGCGTTTATGCGCTCACGGGCAGCGGCTTCCTCGGCGCCCGCACGGACCGGGTCGCGCGCCTCGCTCAGCGCGCCGTGCGGCTCGTGGTGCGCGGGCTGCACACCTCAAAAACGCGCTATCTCTTCGAGAACACGGACGACCCCAAGCTCCTCGGCCTCGATCCTCAGGCTACAAACGTGACCGTCGTCGGCGGCGCGGGCATCGATCCCGATCTGCTCAAGCCCGCTCCCCTGCCCTCCCAGCCGCCGCTGAAGGTGGCGCTCGTCGCGCGCATGCTGTGGTCGAAGGGCGTGGACCTCGCTGTCGAAGCCGTGAAGGCAGCCCGCGCGAAAGGGGCCGCTATCGAATTGTCGCTCTATGGCGCGCCGGACCCATCCAACCCGAAGGCCATTCCGGAAGAGACCCTGAAGGCCTGGAGCGCTGAGCCCGGCATCACCTGGCATGGCGCAACCAGGGACGTTGCGGCCGTCTGGCGCGATCATCACGTGGCCTGCCTGCCGTCGCGCGGCGGCGAAGGCCTGCCGCGCACGTTGCTGGAAGCGGCCGCCTGCGGCCGCGCCATCGTGACCACCGACGTTCCCGGCTGCAACACTCTCGTTCGCGATGGCGTGGAGGGGCGCGTGGTGCCCGACAACGATTCGGCAGCGCTTGCCGAGGCCCTCTTATCACTCGCCAACGCGCCGGAACGTGTGGCGCAGATGGGCGAAGCGGCGCGCACGCGCGTTCTCGACGGGTTCACGGAACGTGACGTGATGGAAGGCGTCAAACGGCTTTACGTCGCGATGCTCAAGCCATGATCACGGACGCCAAAACCTTCATCCGCGCCGAGACCCGGCTTCTGCCGGTGCCGCATACGCCGGAGATCCTCCTGCATGTTGCGGACGAAGCCACGGAGCTGTGGCAGCGCACGGAAGAAGAGCTCGGCGAGATCGGCCTGCCGCCACCTTTCTGGGCCTTCGCCTGGGCCGGAGGGCAGGCCCTCTCCCGCTACATCCTCGATCATCCCGAGACCGTTCGCGGGCGGCGCGTGCTCGATTTCGCATCCGGCTCCGGCCTCGTCGCCATCGCGGCCATGAAGGCGGGCGCGGCCGAGGTGACCGCTTGCGACATCGATAAATTCGCCATCGCCGCGATCGAGCTCAACGCGGAGGCGAACGGGGTCAGCGTCACGCCGACGCGCGCCGACCTGATCGGCGAAGACCAGGGCTGGGATACGGTTCTTGCCGGGGACATATGCTACGAGCGCGATCTTGCCGAGCGGGTGACGGATTGGCTCTTTGCTCTGAGCCGTCGAGGTGCCACGGTGCTGATCGGCGATCCAGGCCGGAGCTATCTGCCCCAGGAGCGGCTGGAACGGCTTGCGCTCTATGAGGTTCCGGTGACACGCACCCTGGAAGATGCGGAGATCAAGAAGACCAGCGTCTGGCAATTTCGCCAACAATAGCTGACGTAACGGCATGATATTTTGCCGATCTGCAAATTTGTTGTGACCCTATTGCCGAAATGCCCCTTTAAATATGTAGCTATATAACATATATGTGATCGCAAGACGGGTGATTGGAAACCCACCCTAACTCTCGTTTCCATCCAGATTTTCATTCCAGGGCCGTGTCTTGACTCAGACCGTCGTCCAGCAACCGACTTCGAAAGCAGCCCTGATTTCCGTCAGCCTCGCTCATGCGGAAAACCTCTGCCGCGCCAACCGGGCCCGGCTGACCCCCATCCGCCGCCGGGTTCTCGAAACCCTTCACAATTCGAACCGGCCACTGGGAGCCTACGATCTCGCCGCCGCCCTGGCACCGCAGGGCCGCCGCATGGCCCCGATCACGGTCTATCGCGCCCTGGAGTTCCTCATCGAGCAAGGCTTGGCCCACCGCCTGGCCAGCCTCAATGCCTATGTGGCCAGCAGCCAGGCCAATGACGGACGCGGCACCGCCGCTTTCCTGATCTGCGAGGCTTGCGGCAGTGTGAGCGAGGTCTCCTCGCCGGAACTCCATGACGCGGTCTCGAACCTCCACAAGAGCCATAGCTTCTCGCCGCGCGCCAGGCTCCTGGAGCTCACCGGCCGCTGCGCCCATTGCTGATTCCCGACCGCGTCTGACGGGTTGTTGAGCATGCCGCGCTTGACGGAATGGGCTTTTGCCATCAGCTAAACGGCAGCGGCATGAATCCGTCGCCGCCGTGGATCGCAGCATGTCCCTGACCCCCTCTTCCGACACCATCTCCCAAGAGAGCCTTGCAGGCCCAAGCCCGCGCCACCGCACGGTTGGCGTGAAGGTCGGCTCGGTCATGGTTGGCGGCGGTGCTCCGATCGTGGTCCAGTCGATGACCAACACGGACACGGCGGATGTGGATTCCACCGTAGCCCAGGTCGCAGCACTCGCCCGCGCCGGCTCGGAACTCGTACGCATCACGGTGGACCGGGACGAGGCCGCAGCTGCCGTGCCGAAGATCCGCGAGCGCCTCGACCGTCTCGGGATCGATGTGCCGCTCGTCGGCGACTTCCATTATATCGGCCACCAGCTGCTCGCCGATCATCCGGCCTGCGCCGAGGCCTTGGCCAAGTACCGCATCAATCCCGGCAATGTGGGCTTCAAGGAAAAGAAGGACCGGCAGTTCGGCGCCATCGTCGAAATGGCGATCAAGCACGGCAAGGCCGTGCGTATCGGCGCGAACTGGGGCTCCCTCGACCAGGAACTCCTGACCCACCTGATGAATGAGAATGCGGCCTCCGCCGCCCCGCGCGACATGCGCTGGGTGACCCGCGAGGCCATGATCCAGTCTGCCCTTCTCTCCGCCGCCCGCGCGGAGGAGATCGGCCTGGGCAAGGATCGCATCATCTTGTCCGCCAAGGTTTCCGCGGTGCAAGACCTCATCGCCGTTTATCAGGAACTGGCCCGCCGCTCCGATTACGCCATCCATCTCGGCCTTACCGAGGCCGGCATGGGCACGAAGGGCATCGTCGCTTCTTCGGCTGCCATCGGCATCCTGCTGCAGCAGGGTATCGGCGACACGATCCGCTATTCCCTGACGCCGGAGCCGGGCGGCGACCGTACGATCGAGGTGAAGACGGCGCAGGAACTGCTCCAGACCATGGGTTTCCGCACCTTCGTGCCGCTGGTGGCCGCCTGTCCCGGTTGCGGACGTACCACCTCCTCCGTGTTCCAGGAGCTGGCGCGCGACATCCAGAACTGGATTTCCACCTCCATGCCCGAATGGCGGCGCACCCATCCCGGTGTCGAGAACCTCAATGTGGCCGTGATGGGCTGCATCGTGAACGGCCCGGGCGAGTCGAAGCACGCCCATATCGGCATCTCGCTGCCGGGAACGGGCGAGCAGCCCGCCGCCCCCGTCTTCATCGACGGCAAGAAAGCAATGACGTTGCGCGGCGCGACCCTCGCCCAGGACTTCCAGAAGATCGTTCTCGACTATATCGAGAAGAATTATGGGCAGGCCGGGCGCGACGCCGCCGAATGAGGCCAATGGAACCCTGAAAGAAATTCCGTTTTAAGCTCAAGTGCGATGTGCTAGAGAGCGCGCCGCGCCGGCAGCAGTGACGGCCACTGCAATTCAGAAGCAAAGAGCCTACCTTCTTCATCGTTATTGCAGAACCTGGAACAAAGGCTGTCCGCGGGCACACCCGCAAAGAAAACACACATGGCAGAACAGCACGCTGTGGCTCCTGGGCACGCGGATTCCGCGGCTCCGGAAGCAACTATTCCCGGGAGCCACCACAAGGCGAGCTTCTGGACCCTGACCCTTGGCGCCATCGGCGTCGTCTATGGCGACATCGGCACCAGCCCGCTCTATGCCATGCGCGAAACGGTTGCGGCTGCAACCGGTGGCCATCACGGCGTGCCGGTCGAACTCACCCGTGAGCTGGTGATCAGCATTCTGTCGCTGCTGCTGTGGGCGCTGGTGCTGACGGTTTCGGTAAAATACGTCGTCCTGCTCCTGCGCGCGGACAACAAGGGCGAAGGCGGGTCGCTGACCCTCGTAGCCCTGACACAGCTTGCGCTCGGACGCAGAAGCCTCCCCGTTCTGATGATGGGCATGGCCGGAGCGGCCCTGTTCTACGGCGATGCCGCAATCACGCCAGCGATGTCCGTGCTCTCTGCCCTCGAAGGCCTGAAGCTCGTAGGGCCGTCTTTCGACGATTACATCCTGCCGGGAGCGCTCGCGATCATCATCGCTCTCTTCGCCGTGCAGGCGCACGGCACAGGCAAGGTCGCAGCCCTCTTCGGCCCGCTCACGCTCCTATGGTTCATCACCATGGCGGGTCTAGGCCTCCTCCACATCGCCGACGACTGGGAAGTGCTGCGCGCCTTCAACCCCTATTACGGCGTGCGTTTCCTCGTCACCCATCCTGGAACGGCCTTTGCGATCCTCGGCAGCGTCTGTCTTGCGGTAACAGGTGCCGAAGCACTTTACGCCGATCTCGGCCATTTCGGGCCAAAGCCGATCCGCGTGGCCTGGAGCACCGTCGTGTTTCCGGCTTTGGCGCTGAACTATCTCGGCCAGGGCGCTCTTATCCTGTCGAATCCCGAAGCCATCGCCAATCCATTCTTCCTGCTGGCGCCCCCATGGCTGCTGCTGCCGCTTGTCATCCTCGCGACGCTCGCCACCATCGTGGCGAGCCAGGCGGTGATCACCGGCGCCTATTCCCTGACCCGGCAGGCGATTCAGCTCGGCCTGCTACCGCGCCTGGATGTGCGCTTCACATCAGAAACCCATCAGGGTCAGATTTATCTGCCGCGCGTGAACTGGCTGCTTCTCGCCGCCGTCGTGACACTGGTCGTTCTGTTCGGTTCGTCGGCCAACCTAGCCAGCGCTTACGGCATCGCCGTGTTCGGTACCATGGTCGTCACTACGCTGCTTGCATGCGTCGTGATCAGCCGCAGCTGGGGCTGGGGGCCGGTGAAGACCGGCCTCGTGATGATCCCCCTGCTGCTCATCGACCTCACCTTCCTGTCGTCGAACCTCGTGAAGCTTCTGGACGGCGGCTATGTACCGCTCTTGATCGCCGGCACCTTCTTCGTGGTCATGTGGACCTGGGTGAAGGGCACACGCATCCTCTTCGAGAAGACCCGCAAGATCGATGTGCCGCTGCTCGAGCTGGTGGGCATGCTCGAGAAGAGCCCGCCGCACCGCGTGAAGGGCACCGCCGTGTTCCTCACGAGCGATCCCGACACTGCGCCGGCAGCACTCCTGCACAACCTGAAACACAACAAGGTTCTGCACGAGAAGAACGTGATCCTCACCGTGCGCAGCGAGGACATTCCGCGCGTGGAAGACGATGATCGCGTCGCCATCGAGCATGTGGGCGACTCGTTCTGGCGCATCCGCCTGAGCTACGGCTACATGGAGACGCCCAACATTCCGCGCGGTCTCGCGATCCTGCGCAAGCAGGGCTTCAAGTTCGACATCATGGCGACATCGTTCTTCCTGTCGCGCCGCTCGATCCGTCCCGCGAGCCAATCCGGCATGCCGCTCTGGCAGGACAAGCTGTTCATCAGCCTCGCCAAGTCGGCGAGCGACGCCACGGACTTCTTCCAGATCCCCACCGGTCGCGTGGTGGAAGTGGGAACGCAGGTCACCGTCTAAGAAAATCCCCTTCAGGCAGCCGAATTATACGGCTGCCTGAAAACCGCATCACCATTCGCATCAAGTCGCTTCCGGGATCCGCGTCTCCTTGACCGAAAACAGGATTGCGCCTAACCGACGCGCATTCCGCCGAGGACCCAATCCCGTGAGCACCGCCCCATCCAAAGCCGCCTCCTTCACGCTCAGCCGCAGCGAGGCCGTGCTGTTGTTCGTCACGATGATTTGGGGCGCGACCTTTCTCATCGTGCAGCTCGCCTTGAGTGTGAGCGGCCCGCTGTTCTTCGTCGGCCTTCGCTTCGGCACCGCCGCCCTGATGATGGCGCTCATCGCGGCCCCCGTGCTGCGCGGATTGACGTGGCTCGAGATCAAGGCCGGCCTTCTGATCGGCATTGCGATCTTCTTCGGCTACACGCTCCAGACCTACGGCCTGCAATACATCCCGAGCAGCAAATCAGCCTTCATCACGGCGCTCTACGTGCCCATCGTGCCGCTGCTGCAATGGCTGGTGCTGAAGCGTCCGCCGAGCATCATGGCATGGACTGGCATTGTCTTCGCCTTCATCGGCCTCGCGCTGCTCGCTGGCCCCGAGGGAACGTCCATCGGTCTCGGCATCGGAGAATTGCTCACGCTTCTCTGCGCAGTCGCTATCTCCGCCGAGATCATTCTTATCGGCGGCTTCGCGGGCAAGGTGGATGCGCGCCGCGTCACGGTGGTGCAGCTCGCCACAACGTCGGTTCTCGCCCTGGGATTCATGGCGCCGCTCGGCGAGTCGTTGCCCGAGCCGTCATGGCTTCTCATCTTCAGCGCCATTGGACTTGGCCTCGCGAGCGCCGGCATTCAGCTCGCGATGAACTGGGCACAAAAGACGGTCTCGCCCACGCGCGCCACGCTGATCTATGCAGGCGAGCCGGTCTGGGCCGGAATCGTGGGACGTCTCTACGGCGAGATCCTGCCTGCCGCCGCATTGATCGGCGCAGCATTGATCGTTGCTGGCGTGATTGTGAGCGAAATGAAGCTGCCGCGCTGGTTCAAGCGTCGTCAATCGGCACAGGCCTAGCCGGAAAGGCCGCTACAAGCTCTGGGCTGTCATCAGAATGCGGCAGCCGACACAACGTAGAGCGCGAAGAAAAGCGCGCTTATCAGAAACCTCTAGGAAGAATCTGAAGCGCAGGCGTTCTGCGGTGGTCGACTTGTCGGCTACAATCCGAGAACCGACTTTACCGATCCGGCCTCGCTGAAAGACCAGTCGATAGGCTTGTTCTCGGTCAAGAAGATGATTGAATTGGCCGGATTGAAGCCGATCTCGCTCAATCGACGGCGGACATCCTTGTAGAGTGCCTCCTTTTGAGCATCGGAGCGACCAGCGAGCAACGTGATCTCAATGATGATGGTCGAGTTCGGATCACGTTCGCCCAAAAATGTCGGGTGACAGATCATGTCACCATGAGGATATCGTGAGACCAGACAGAAATCGTCGTCGGGGTTCACGCCGCAGGTCTCAACAAGGCTTGCATGAAGGCATGCGTTGATCGCTTGGCACATCTCGACCGGCAGTGCTTGCGGAACATGAAGTCGATTGAATGGCATCTGTCTTATCCGGCTTGGTCCGTTAGCTTCATTAGCTTCATATGCCTGCTCTGAAAAGCAGCGACGCTTGTGACCGGACTTGAAGTCTCTGCCCAAATTAATGGGATCCCTACCCTAGACCTCACGCTCAACGACAAAACGCACGGCCTCGCGCAGGATCTGCGCCTTGTCGCCGAATTGATCGAGCGCGGCATCCGCCTTTTCGACGAGGAGGCCACATTCGCGCTTCGCACCTTCGAGCCCGAGCAGATCGACCAGCGTCGCCTTGCCCTTTTCCTGATCCTTGCCCGTGCGCTTGCCGAGCGCCTCGGCGGAAGCTTCACGATCGAGAATATCGTCGGCGACCTGGAACGCCGCGCCCAACGCGCGTCCGTATTCCGCGAGGCTGCGGCGGGCCTTCGCATCGGCCTTGCCGATGATCGCGCCTGCTTCAACCGAGAAGGTGAGAATCGCGCCGGTCTTCATCATCTGGAGCTGACGCACTTCCGCTTCGCCCATCGTGACCGCGCCGTAGCGGCCCTCCGCCGTCAGGTCGAGCAGCTGCCCTCCGACCATGCCCCCTAAGCCTGAGGCGCGGGCGAGGCCCAGCACGAGATCGGCGCGCACAGTTGCATCCGCATCGGTCTGCGGATCGGCCAAGACCTCGAAGGCCAGCGTCTGCAGCGCATCACCCACGAGAATGGCCGTTGCCTCGTCATAGGCCTTGTGCACCGTGGGGCGGCCCCGGCGCATGTCGTCGTCGTCCATGGAGGGCAGATCGTCATGCACGAGCGAATAGCAATGCAAAAGCTCGATGGCCGAGCCCGCCCGCAAAGGGCCCTCTCCCGCGACGCCGAAGAGACGCGCCGCCTCGATAGTGAGGAAAGGTCGCAGGCGCTTGCCGCCGCCGAGCACCGCATGCCGCATGGCCTCCATCAGTCGGGCGGGCCGGGCAATCTCGCCGCGGCGGGCATTGTCTGCTAGCAAGGCTTCGAGATTGGCTTCGACAAGCTTTGCGGCCTCATTGAGCCGTGCGCTGAAAGTGCTGGTGGATGACGACATGGTGAGCCCGAATTCGGAGGGAGCAGCCGCTCCCTCCGAGGAGAACAGCGGCGGACGAGCGGGCCGGAGATGGACGTTGCGCTGGGAACGGTCGCGGGAGCCGATGACCCCTGCCCGTTTCCTCCGCCGCATCGTCCAATTCGGCCTCGGCCTGATTGTCTTATGGGTTGGGGCGGTCCTTTGGCTAGGGCTTTTGTACTGGGTCGTCCCGCCCGTCTCCACCCTCATGCTGGGCCGCTGGCTTACGCTGCAGAGCGTGGAGCGCGACTATGTCTCCCTCGACGAGATATCACCTCAACTGCCGCTTGCCGTCATGACCTCGGAGGACAGCCGGTTCTGCGAGCATGGGGGCGTGGACTGGACCGCCCTGCAGGAGGTGATCGAGGAGGCCGACGAGGACGGGCCGTCCCGGGGCGCTTCTACCATCCCCATGCAGGTGGCCAAAAACCTGTTCCTGACGCAAAGCCGGTCCTATCTCCGGAAAGGCCTGGAAATCCCTGTCGCCATGTATCTCGACCTCATCTGGTCCAAGCGGAAGATGATGGAGGTCTATCTCAACGTGGCCGAATGGGGCGACGGGGTCTTCGGGGCCGAGGCTGCGGCGCGGAAGCATTTCCGCAAATCCGCCAAGGACCTGACCCGCCGGGAGGCGGCGCTGCTGGCCCGCGCCCTCCCCAACCCGCTGAGGCGCAACCCTGGCCGCCCGACCCCGCGCCTGAATGCCCTGGCCGGGCAGCTTCAGGCCCGGATGGCGGGGGCTGCGCCCTATAGTGAGTGCTTGCGGCCTTAAATCCGCAGGAAAGGGCTAGATATTTCCTGAAAGACCTTGTATGAGGCGCAACCTCATCAAGTTTGAGATGTGAGCGTTCCCCGGTTGAGCGGGCGCTCCGCTGTTTTGACCGGAGACGAGAAATGGCCGTTCCTAAGAGAAAAACGTCGCCCTCGCGGCGTGGCATGCGTCGCTCCGCCGATGCCTTGAAGGCCCCGACCTACATCGAGGACAAGGATTCCGGCGAGCTTCGCCGTCCTCACCACATCGACCTGAAGTCCGGCATGTACCGTGGCCGTCAGGTTCTGAAGGTGAAGGCTGACGCGTAATCCTACGCGGCATGCAAGTTTAAAAAAGCCGGCGCATTGCGCCGGTTTTTTTATGCCCAATGCGCATCGTGCGGAAAAGTGACCCCGGTTTTCCGCATCAACGATGCGCAGAGAAAAAGGGAAGGGCATCGTATTGATCCCAAAAGTGGATTCCACTTTTGGGTCCGATGCCACCCCAAGAGACCTGATTTTTCTTCACTTTTTACAGTTCGTTAAGCCTGAAGGCCGATCCTTGAGCCCTGTTTTTCCAAGGGTTGGAGCCTTCAAGGCGCATCATGCGCCCCTCCCGCCCCCTGTGTTTTGCGTTTTCGAGGGTGAGAGTGATGGCGACGAAGCGGCCAGGCCGGGCGGGGATCTTCCAGGGAGCACCCCGGACGTCACGCAGGCGCCAAGCCCCCGACGCCTTCCCCGCCTCGCATTCCGGCGCCGCCTATTCCTGGGACATTCTCTCGGATGCCCTGGCCTGGAGCCCCAATGCTGCTGCCCTTCTCGGCATCCCGGCCCGCGACCTGCCGCGCACCGGCAAGGCCTTCGCCCAGCTCGTCGAGCCGGGAAGCGGAGCCGACCGCCTGGAGGCCATGGCTGCTTCTGATGGCAGTTTCGATACCCGCTATGCCTTGCGCCTCGCGCCCGACCGGGTGCTCATGGTGGAGGATGCTGGCCGCTTTCAGCCCGATGTTCAGGGCCGCCCGGCCTTTGTGCGTGGCCTCCTGAGAGCCGATGCCCATCTGGCGGTCCAGGCCCTGCCCGCCCGCATTCAGGCCCGCTCCGGCCTGCTGGGGCAGATCCAGAACGGGATCAACGAGGCTGTTCGCGTCTCCCAGACCTGCACCCTGATCGTAGGATCCCTCGACGGGGACGAGGCGGACGCCCTCGACGTCATCGCCCGCAAGCTCCGCCCGATGATGCGGCGGCACGACCATTTCGGAGCCCTGAGCCCGAGCCGCTTCACCCTGACCCTGACCGGTTGCCCTGCCTCGGATGCGGAAAGCGCCATGAAGCGGGTGGCAGGCCTCCTGAAGGATTGCTCCGGCCATCTGACGCTGGCGGCCGCCTGCGCCCCGGATCACACCTTCAAGGCCACCAAGCTCCTGCGCTTCGCCGAGAGCACTCTTGAGGCTGCGCTCACGAACTATGAGCCCTTCAGGCTCTACGATGCCCGGCCCGCGCCGCGTTCCGCAGCTTTGGAGAAAGCGCCCTTCGATCTGGTGGCGGCCCTCAACGACCGCAGCCTGACCCTCGCCTGCCGGCCCGTGGTGGACGCCCATGGTCGCAGCCCCGTGCTGATGCAGGCCATGGCCGCCCTGCCAGGGCCGGATGGACGCTTGATGCCGCTGAGCTCTGTGCCTGCCCTGGAAGATGCCAATTTGAGCCTGCTCGTGGACGGGCGGATGCTGGAGCTGGCGGCCGAATATCTGGTCCGCCACCGGCAGGAGCGCATGGCGCTCCCGATCGCGGCCGCGACCTTGAAGGATGCGGAATGGCTGTCGATGCTTGCTGCCCATCTCGGCGTGCGTCCCGGCATCGAATCGCGCCTCGTGATCGAGGTGCCGGAGATTGCCCTCGCCAAGGACCCATCCCTCGTCGGACGCCTCCATGCCATGAAGGCCATCGGCATCGGCCTGTCCCTGTCGGGCTTCGGGCTCGGGCATGTCACGTCTTCGGCCCTGCGCCACCTGCCCTTCGACATGCTGAAGATCGACGGCGTGTTTATCCAGCCGCTCAAGCGTTCGACGGATGACCGGCTCTTCGTGCGCGCCCTCGTGGACCGGGCGCAGAATCTCGGAATCGCGACCACGGCGGAATGGGTCGACGATGACGCGACCGCGCGCATGCTCGCCGCCTGGGGCGTGGATTACCTGGAAGGGTCTCTGTTCGGCGAACCGGAAGCCGTGGCGCAGCCGGGAAGCCTTCAGCGGATTCTGAAGAAGGCCAGCGCCTAAACCTATTTCCCCGCGAGCTTGTCGAGCTTGGCCTGCATGTCGGCCATCTGGCGCTTCAGCGCGTCGAGATCGCTGGGCTCCTCCGCCTGCGGGCCTTGCGGCGCGGCGCCGCCGGGGCTGCCATTGGGAAAGGGCGAGAACATGCGCATGGCTTCCGTGAAGAAGCTCATGTTCTTGCGCACCTGCTCCTCCATGGCCTGGAAGGCTCCGGAACCAAATGCAGTGGTCATCTGCTCCCTGAGCTTCTGCTGCTCCTGGGAGAGGTTGTTCATGGAGAACTCGAGATAGCTCGGCACCAGTGCCTGCATGCTGTCGCCGTAGAAGCGGATGAGCTGGCGGAGCACGGTCACAGGCAGAAGGTTTTGCCCTTCCTTGTTCTCCTGCTCGAAGATGATCTGGGTCAGGACGCTGCGGGTGATGTCCTCGCCGGACTTCGCATCATAGACCACGAAATCCTCGCCGCCGCGCACCATGCCGGCCAGATCTTCCAGTGTCACATAAGCCGAGGTGCCGGTGTGATAGAGGCGGCGGTTGGCATATTTCTTGATGATCGTCGGCTGTTTTTCCGTCGCCATTTCGCCCGATACGCTCCTGAAAACCAATGACCTTCGGATCCCGGCGGGATGTCTGCGGCCTCCCATGATTATAAGCCTTATGCCCCACGAGCAAAGCGCCAAAAGTCTAAGGGATGCATGCCTGACTTGCTTTATCCTGTTCTTGACATCGCACGGACTGGGGCTTTCATCGCACCAGCACTATATTGAACAGCAAGAAGTCACAGGAGACAGGAATGGCCCAGGACAGCATCGTCATCGTCGGCGCCGCGCGCACGCCGGTCGGCTCCTTCAACGGCGCCTTCGCCAACACCCCGGCCCACGAGCTGGGTGCAGTGGCCATCAAGGCGGCCCTCGAGCGCGCCAAGGTGAGCGGCGAAGAGGTCGACGAGGTGATCCTCGGCCAGATCCTCACCGCGGCCCAGGGCCAGAACCCGGCCCGTCAGGCCGCCATGGCCGCTGGCGTGCCGCAGGAAAAGACCGCCTGGGGCCTCAACCAGCTCTGCGGCTCGGGCCTGCGCACCGTCGCCATCGGTATGCAGCAGATCGCCAACGGCGATGCCCGCATCATCGTGGCCGGTGGCCAGGAATCCATGTCGCTTGCCCCGCACGCCGCCTACATGCGCTCCGGCACCAAGATGGGCGATTTCAAGCTCGCCGACACGATGCTCAAAGACGGCCTGATGGATGCCTTCAACGGCTACCACATGGGCAACACCGCCGAGAACGTGGCCCAGCGCTGGCAGCTGACCCGCGAGGAGCAGGATCAGTTCGCCACCGCCTCGCAGAACAAGGCCGAGGCCGCCCAGAAGGAAGGCCGCTTCAAGGACGAGATCACGGCGGTGACGATTTCCACCCGCAAGGGCGACATCGTCGTCGATCAGGACGAGTACATCCGCGCCGGCACGACCGTCGACGCGCTCGCCAAGCTCAAGCCCGCCTTCTCGAAGGACGGCACGGTGACGGCCGGCAACGCCTCGGGCATCAATGATGGTGCCGCAGCTCTCGTGCTGATGACCGAGTCGGAAGCACAGAAGCGCGGTCTCACGCCGCTTGCCCGCATCGCCTCCTGGGCGACCGCCGGCGTCGATCCGGCGATCATGGGCACAGGCCCGATCCCGTCTTCGCGCAAGGCGCTGGAGAAGGCCGGCTGGAAAGTGTCCGATCTTGAGCTCGTGGAGGCCAATGAAGCCTTCGCCGCCCAGGCGCTTGCCGTGAACAAGGACATGGGCTGGGATCCGTCCATCGTGAACGTGAACGGCGGCGCCATCGCCATCGGCCATCCGATCGGCGCATCCGGCGCGCGCGTTCTCGTGACCCTGCTGCACGAGATGGGCCGCCGCAATGCTAAGAAGGGTCTCGCCACCCTCTGCATCGGCGGCGGCATGGGCGTCGCCATGTGCCTTGAAAGATAAATTGCCTGGAGCGCTAAAAACGTTCGATAGAGACTCCTCCTCATCCTGAGGAGCCGCGTCAGCGGCGTCTCGAAGGAGGGTCCAGAGGGCGCTGGTGACGCCTCGTCCTTCGAGACGCGAGCAAGCTCGCTCCTCAGGATGAGGCTGTGTTGAGGCCATTGGACGACATCGATGACGGCTTGCATCTTTCGTGATGCAAGCCGTTTTCTTTAAGCCAAAGGGTTTAAGCACAATAACGGGACTACACCCTTTCCAGCCGCGCCACATGTAATAAGCTGGGATTGGAAGTTGCCGGCCAACGGCGCTCCGCCTCACGAACGGGTCCACCAGAGATCCGCTTGGGAAACGCTTGAGGGAAGGAAATTCTATGGCGCGCGTTGCATTGGTCACCGGAGGCACCCGCGGCATCGGTGCCGCGATCTCGACGGCCCTGAAGCAGGCCGGATACAAGGTTGCCGCGAATTACGCAGGCAACGACGAGGCGGCGAACGGCTTCAAGGCCGAAACGGGAATCCCCGTCTTCAAATTCGATGTGTCCGACGCTGCCTCCGCCGAGGCCGGCATCCGCGCGGTGGAAGCGGAACTCGGCCCCGTCGACGTGCTGGTCAACAACGCGGGCATCACCCGCGACGGCATGTTCCACAAGATGACGTTCGACCAATGGTCCGCCGTCATGCGCACCAATCTCGATTCCATGTTCACCTGCACGCGCCCCGTGATCGAGGGCATGCGCGAGCGCGGCTTCGGGCGCATCATCATCATCTCCTCCATCAACGGCCAGAAGGGCCAGATGGGCCAGGCGAACTACTCCGCAGCAAAAGCGGGCGTGGTCGGCTTCGCCAAGGCGCTGGCCCTCGAGAATGCGAACAAGGGCGTCACCGTCAACGTGATCGCACCGGGCTACATCGCCACCGAAATGGTGAAGGCCGTTCCGGAAGAGGTGCTGAAATCCAAGATCCTGCCGCTCATCCCCGTGGGCCGTCTCGGCGAGGCGGAGGAAATCGCACGCGGCGTGCTGTTCCTCGCCGGCGACGATGCGGGCTTCGTCACAGGCTCGACCCTGAGCCTCAACGGTGGGCAGTACATGGCGTGACGTTAACGTCATCCCGGACACGGCTTCAGCCGTGATCCGGGATCGCCAACCGTTCTTGGCGCTATAATCTGCGCGCGATCCCGGATATGCGCTTCGCTTCTTCCGGGATGACGTGCTAGGTGGCGGTCATCATGACGACTCGCACCGCCACCACCATCGGCCTCATCGCCATCCTGCTCTGGTCCTCGCTTGCCCTATTCACGGCGGCCACGGGCACGATCCCTCCGTTCCAGCTCAACGCCATGTGCTTTCTCGTCGGCGGCCTCGTCGGTGTCGGAAGCTGGGTTGCGAGACCTCAGGGCATCAAGGCGCTGAAACAGAAACCCGTTGTCTGGGCGCTCGGTATTGGCGGGCTGTTCGGCTATCACGCGCTTTACTTCGCGGCTTTGCGCTGGGCGCCCCCAGCGGAATCGGGGCTCATCAACTATCTTTGGCCGCTGCTCATCGTGCTGTTTTCCTCGCTGCTGCCGGGCGAGCATCTGCGCCGTGCGCATCTTGTCGGTGCGCTTCTCGGATTTGCGGGCGTGATCGTGCTGATTGCCGGACGCGGCGCGCTCGATGCGCGCACGGAATATTTGCCGGGCTATCTTTGCGCGTTCGTTGCCGCTTTCGTGTGGGGCGCATATTCGGTTCTCTCGCGCCGCTTCGGCCAGGTGCCCACCGATGCGGTGGCGGGCTTCTGTCTTATGACATCCCTGTTGAGCTGGATCTGCCACTTCGCCTTCGAGACCAGTGTGTGGCCGGAGAACACGACGCAATGGCTCTCCGTTCTCGCCCTGGGTCTCGGTCCTGTCGGCGCGGCGTTCTATGTGTGGGACATCGGCATGAAGCGCGGCGACATTCGCCTGCTCGGCGTCGCATCCTACGCGACGCCCGTGCTCTCGACGCTGCTGCTCGTTGTTGCGGGCTATGCGGAGCCGACGTTGACGCTCGCGCTGTCGTGCAGCCTCATCGTGGCAGGCGCGCTGGTCGCGACCTTAACGCCTAAGCGGACCGCCCGGGCATGACCCGGTGCGTGTAGCGATAGGCCGTCTCATAGCCTAGCGTCTTGTAGAGCGCGTGCGCGACTTCGTTTTCCTCGCGCACCTGAAGATAGGCGCTGTGCGCGCCCTGCTGGCAGCCCCAAGCCATGAGGCTGGAGACGACGCGGCGACCGAGACCAATGCCGCGCAGATCGGGCGCGACCACGATGTCATAGAGCCCGACATAGCCGCGCTCCACAACGCCGAGACCCCAGGCCACCGGCTTCTCATCGAGGTTGAGCGTGGCGAACGCCGCCTGCGGGCGAATGCGTGAGACGATCTGCATCAAGGTCGCATCGTCGGCTTTGTCGCCGCCGTAAGAGGCTGCCGCCTCGCGCACCCAGCGCTTGGACACTTGCGGCTCGAGAGTGATCTCGGGATCGACCTCACAATCGCCCGCCTTGATCGACGCCAGGAGTACATGCGTCGGCTCGACCTCCTTGAAGCCACGCAGCGCGAGACGCTCGTCCACATCCGGCGCTTCCAGCCCGTTGAGCCGGAAGGTGGGCCGCACATTCGCCTCGACGAAGCGCGCGATCATGTAATCGATGAGTTCTTCATCCAGCGAAGCATTCGGCATGAAGGGCGTCGCGGAATTGGCGCGCTTGGAATAGCCGTTGGCGAGACGCAGGATCCAGCCGTCATAAATCTGATAGTCGAAGGACGGCCAGGCATTCACGAGCCTGCTTTCGAGCCCGACGATGAGGCTGTGATCGTTCATGGGACGCGCCGCTCCTGCCGCTTGCTTCATCAGAATTTGTTCTTCCATTCCCGCAAGGATTGGAAGACCTCCTCAGGTGAGGCTCCTTCCTTATGAACGGTTTTTGCGAGCGCAGGCTCCCCGGCGCGCAGGAAAGGATTGGTGGCCTTCTCCTCACCGATGGTCGTGGGCACGATGAAACGTCCCTCGGCCTTCGCCTGCTCAGCCTCCTGCGCACGCTTCTTCAGCGCGGCATTGTCGGGATCGGCGGCGAGCGCGAAGCGCGCATTCGAGAGCGTGTAATCGTGCCCGCAATACACTTGCGTGTTGTCGGGCAAAGCGGCGAGACGCTGCAGCGTCTTCCAGAAATCCGCGTAAGAGCCCTCGAACATGCGTCCGCAGCCGAGAGTGAAGAGCGTGTCGCCTGCAAACAGCACGCCATCCTGCTCGAACCAATACGACACGTGATCGGAGCAATGACCCGGCGTTTCGAACACACGCGCTTCGAGGCTGCCCACCAGCACGCCATCGCCCTCGCGCACCCACAGATCGGCGGAGGGCACCGCCTCGCGCGCCTTGGCCGGCGCAACGACCCGACAGCCGGTGCGCGCCTTCAAAGCCTCGACCGCCTGCACGTGATCGCTGTGGCGATGGGTGACGAGAATATCCGTGAGCGTCCAGCCCTTCTCGGCGAGGGCTGAGAGGATCGGCCCTTCTTCCGGCGCGTCGATGGCGGCGCACGCGCCGGTCTTGGGATCATGGATCAGAACGCCGATATTGTCCTGCAGGCAGAGAAAAGCATGAATCTGGGCTGACATCGATGACCCCTGGCTTGATGCGCTTCGAGCTATCATGGAACAGTAAAGGCACGAAACCAGACCCCGCGCTGCATCGCCATGCGTTGTCCGCAGGTATCGAAAGGCACATTAGCAAGGCATGAGCATCGACATCACCGACCTGCGCAGCTTCTATGCGAGCCCCCTCGGGGCCGTGACGCGCCGCTATGTGGGCCGGGCCATCGACCGTTTCTGGGGCCCGTTGACGGGCCTGCGCGTGCTCGGCCTCGGCTATGCGCCGCCCTATCTCGCGCGGGTTCGCAACGAATGTGAGCGGACCATCGCCTTCATGCCCGCAAGCCAGGGCGTGGTGAACTGGCCGAGCACCGGGGCCTCGGCTTCGGCCCTCGTCGATCCGCTGATGATGCCTCTGCCGGAAGCCTCCATCGACCGGGTGCTCGTGGTCCATGCCCTGGAGACGGTGGAAAGCCCGAGCGAGCTGCTGCACGAGATCTGGCGCATCCTGACGCCGGGCGGGCGCATCATCATGGTCGCCCCCAACCGGCGCGGCCTGTGGGCGCGCATGGACACGACTCCCTTCGGATACGGCCAGCCCTATAGCCGCTCGCAGCTCAAAAGCTTGATGCGGCAAACCTGGTTCTCGCCGGAAGGATGGGCCGAGACCCTCTACGTGCCGCCTCTCACCAGCCGTGTGGTGCTCAGCACCGCTGCGGCCTGGGAGAGCCTGGGCTCCAGCTTCTCCCTGCCCTTCGCGGGCCTTCATATCGTCGAGGCGACCAAGCAGCTCTACCGTCCCGGCACCGCTGTCGCGGTGCGCCGCGCACGCCGCGCAGCCCCGGTTTTCGTACCGGCACCTGCCACGCGGATGGGCGATATTCCTTGATTTCGCCGGGATTCAGGGGAGTAAGACAGGGCTCAACTTGACTTGGGGGCCCTGAATCGCCAGTGTCCGCCCGCTCCGGCCGAGGCCCACAGCCTCATGCCGCCTTACATTTCCATTAGAGTCTGATGCGCAGTTATCTCGATTTCGAAAAGCCCGTCGCCGAGCTTGAGGCGAAGGTCGAAGAGCTCCGGGCCCTGGGCGAGAACGGCAATGCCGTGTCCATCTCGGACGATGTCTCGCGCCTGGAGGCCAAGGCGGCTGACGCCCTCAAGGACCTCTATTCCAAGCTCACGCCCTGGCAGAAGACCCTGGTCGCGCGCCATCCGCAGCGGCCGCATTTCGTGGATTACTGCGCAGGCCTCATTACCGAGTTCACGCCTCTCTCCGGCGACCGCAAGTTCGCCGACGACGAGGCGATCCTTACTGGCTTCGGCCGTTTCCGGGGCCAGCCCGTCTGCGTGCTGGGCCAGGAGAAGGGCCACAACACGGAAAGCCGCATCCGGCACAATTTCGGCATGGCGCGCCCCGAGGGTTACCGCAAGGCCGTGCGCCTGATGGAGATGGCTGACCGCTTCAACCTACCGGTGATCTCCTTTGTCGACACCGCCGGCGCCTATCCGGGCATCGAGGCGGAAGAGCGCGGCCAGGCCGAGGCCATCGCCCGCTCCACCGAGGCCCAGCTGGCGCTTGGCGTTCCGAACGTCTCCCTCGTCATCGGCGAAGGCGGCTCGGGCGGCGCGATCGCGATCGCCACCGCCAACAAGGTGCTGATGATGGAGCACGCCATCTACAGCGTGATCTCGCCGGAAGGCGCGGCCTCGATCCTCTGGCGCGACTCGGCGCGCGCCCAGGACGCCGCCACCAACATGAAGATCACCGCACAGGATCTCCTGCGGCTGGGCATCATTGACGGCATCGTCACGGAGCCCGTGGGCGGCGCTCACCGGGACCCGAAGGCCGCCATCCAGGCCGCTGGCAACGCCATCGAGGAGGCTCTCCACGATCTCGGCAATATGGGCCCCGCGGAAATCCGCGATCACCGCGCCGAGAAGTTCCTCAATATCGGCCGCAAGCTCTGAGCTTGCCCGCAAGTCTTCAAGCAAGGGCCGCCTCTCCAGAGCGCGGCCCTTCTTCTTTTGGGCGGCTTACCGAAGTTTTTTGCGGGAGGATAAGCCCAGCAAAATATGCTTCCCCAAGGGTAATTTACCTTTTGTTAACCACGCCAACATCAAGGCCCCGCTTGCAGTAAGGGCCAGTTAAGGCTAACGATTTAAGGGTTAAGGGGAACTGTCAGGCAATCATGCCGGCAGATCACAGAACGCGGGGTCCCCCATGTTGAAGCGTATTGTTATGGCCGCGAGCCTGACGCTCGCGCTTGCTGCCTGCCAGGACGGCAATCTTTCCCAAGGCTCCACGCGCCACCTTCAGCCGATTCCGCCAGCCGCCATGGCCCTCATGTCTTCGAAGGGCATGTCGAAGGACGATCCGATCCTGATCCGAGCCTATAAGAAGGAATCGGAGCTGGAGATCTGGAAGCGCGGCTCGAACGGCAAATACGCCCTGCTCAAGACCTATCCCATCTGCCGCTGGTCCGGTCAGCTCGGCCCGAAGACCCGCGAAGGCGACCGCCAGGTGCCGGAGGGCTTCTACACGGTCACCCCGGCGCAGATGAACCCGAACTCGAATTTCTATCTCTCGTTCGATACCGGCTATCCGAACGCCTTCGACCGTTCGCTCGGCCGTAACGGCGGCGACATCATGGTCCATGGCTCGTGCTCCTCGCGCGGCTGCTTCGCCATGACGGACCAGAACGTCGCCGAGATCTATTCCATCGCCCGCGAGGCCTTCGCCAGCGGCCAGCGCGCTTTCCAGTTCCAGTCCTATCCGTTCCGGATGACGGCCCAGAACCTGGCCAAGCACCGCCTCGATCAGAACATCGCCTTCTGGAAGAACCTCAAGGAAGGCGCCGACACCTTCGAAGTGACGAAGGAAGAAGTGCCCGTCTCCGTCGCAGGCGGACGCTACCTGTTCAACGGGGATTCAAGCGTCATGGCGGCCGTTTCGCAGAAGCGCGCCGAGGACGAGCAGGAAGTGGCCGAACTCGTCGCCAAGGGCACTAAGCCGGTCAAGCTCGTCTATCACGACGGCGACACGCACGAATCCTTCCGCACGGCTCTCGCCAACGCCTCCGGCGTGACCGACAGCAAGCTCGGCTACATCAGCCGCACCGAAGGCCTCTCCTCCGGCCCGCAGCAGATCGCGCTCGACGACAGCGGCCGCGAGAAGATCGAAGCCCCGTCGACAGCACTGGCCTTCGCCTCCATGAAGGAAGTGCCTGCCGAGGCTCCGCAGCCGAAGGCCCTGGCCGCCGCGCAGCCTGAGGCAGTCGCCCCCGCTGCAGGCTCCGACGAGACGCCCTTCTACAAGAAGATGTTCAGCAACGTGACGGACCTCTTCAGCACCTCGCCCGCGCAGCCTGCCGCCGAAACGGCGCAAGTCGCACCGGTCACGGCTCCCGCCGCGAAGACCCCGGCAAAGCCCGTGCCGCAGAAGCGTGCCGAGGCTTCCAAGGGCGTGAAGGTGGCTCAGGTTCGAGACTGAGCTACGCGAGACAACCAAATGCAAAAAGCCCGCCAGTTCGGCGGGCTTTTTGTTGAAAATGCACATGCAGCGGCAAATGCTATGCCTTTACCGGGACCTTCTTTTTTGGTTGCGGCGCTTTCGACACCTGACTTTTCGAGCGAATCCGCAATCCACCCGTATCAGGTTGAAAAAGCTCAAAGGCACCGGTCTTCCGCACGAGATCGCTTAGCTTGCGATAGCCATATGTGCGGGGATCAAAATCGGTTGCCGTACTGAGCAATTGCTGGCCTACGGCTCCAAGGGCAACCCAGCCTTCCTCGCTGTCTATATGAGAGAGAGCCTTCTGGATAAGAGGGATTGCAGCGCTAGGGGGGCGCAACGCCCCTGCAGCTTTCATAATTCCCCCTTCTAGCGCGGGAGCCTCTGGTAAAAGAAGGTTCTCGGTGTAGATGAAACGCCGACAGGCTTTCCGGAAACTCTCCGGTGTCTTCTGCTCACCGAACCCGTAAACATCTACGCCTTGTTCTCTAATGCGGGACGCTAGGCGGGTGAAGTCGCTGTCTGACGATACAAGACAGAAGCCATCGAATCGCCCGCTGTGCAGGAGATCCATCGCATCGATCACCAAGGCGATGTCAGATGCATTCTTGCCGGCAACATTGGTGAATTGCTGCTGAGGGATAATGGCATGATGCGCAAGAATATCGGCCCAGGATTGCAGGCGCTTGCTCGAGAAGTCGCCGTATATGCGGCGCACGCTAGCCTCTCCGATTTTCGCGATCTCTTCGAAAAGTTTTCCTGCGATCTTCGCTGACGCATTATCGGCATCTATGAGAACAGCGAGACGAGATAAGCGAGTATCTTGCGCCATGATCTTCCCGAGCAACTCCGAGCTTACAATGCAAACAGTTAAGCCAAATCGGAGCGCTTGTCATTCAACGACCCTGAAAAGGTCCTGACTCAGCTGAAGCGCCATCGCAGCAAAAAGCCCGCCAGATCGGCGGGCTTTTTACATCGTCTCTAGCTCTTCGCCTTACGCCACGAACTGGCCGTGGCAGTGCTTGAACTTCTTGCCCGAACCGCAGGGGCACGGCTCGTTGCGGCTCACCCGGCCCCAGGACGAGGGGTCGTTCGGATCGCGCGGAGCGCCCGTGTCAGGGTTGACGTTGGTTGCGGCATATCCTGCAGCTGCGCCTTGGGCCAAGTCGAACTCGTTCTCGCCGGTGGCGGGATCGAGATGCTGCGGGAACATGGGCGGGAGCGTCTGAGCCTCAGGCTGCTGGAACACCACCTGGATGCGCATGAGCTGACCCGTCACCTGCTCGCGCAGATGGCCGACGAGGGTGTTGAACAGCTCGAAGGCTTCCGACTTGTACTCGTTGAGCGGATCGCGCTGCGCGAGGCCGCGCCAGCCGATGACCTGACGCAAATGGTCGAGGGTCACGAGGTGTTCGCGCCAGAGATGATCGAGGCTCTGCAGCAGAACCTGCTTCTCCACGTAGTTCATCACTTCCGCGGAATTGGCTTCCACGCGCTGCGCGTAAGCTTCGTCGGCCGCCTTGGTGATGCGCTCGCGGATCTCATCATCCGCAATGCCTTCTTCCTTCGCCCATTCCTCAATCGGCAAATCGAGATTGAGGAAGTTGGCGACGTTGTCTTTCAGGCCCTGAACGTCCCATTGCTCGGCATAGGCGTTCTCAGGGATCGCGCGGGCGACCATGTCTTCGATCACGCCGTGACGCATGTCGTCGATGGTGTCACGCACGCTCTCTTCCGCCATGAATTCTTTGCGCTGCTCGAACACGACCTTGCGCTGGTCGTTCATGACGTTGTCGTATTTCAGGATGTTCTTGCGGATGTCGAAGTTGCGCGCCTCGACCTTCGCCTGCGCACGCTCGATGGCCTTGTTGATCCACGGATGAATGATGGCCTCGCCTTCCTTCAGGCCGAGCTTCTGCAGCATGCCGTCCATGCGCTCGGAGCCGAAGATACGCATCAGATCATCTTGCAGAGACAGGTAGAACTTGGAGCGGCCCGGATCGCCCTGGCGGCCCGAACGGCCGCGGAGCTGGTTGTCGATGCGGCGGGACTCGTGACGCTCGGTGCCGAGCACGTAGAGACCGCCGGATGCGAGCGCACGTTCCTTGAAGGCCGCAACCTCGTCGAGAATTTCCTTCTCGCGGCGCGCACGCTCCTCGCCCTCGACGCCGACAAGTTCGCGCTCGATGCGCATCTTGGCGTTACCGCCGAGCTGAATGTCGGTGCCGCGACCGGCCATGTTGGTGGCGATCGTGATCGCGCCCGGCACGCCCGCCTGGGCGACGATGAAGGCTTCCTGCTCGTGGAAGCGGGCGTTCAGCACCGCGAAGTGCTTTGTGCCGCGTCCGGCGCGCGCGTCCTTGTAAAGTGGCTCCAGCGCCTGCGGGTTCTCGAAGTCGATGAGCTTGTAGCCTTCCTTCACGAGAAGGTCGGCGAGCATCTCCGACTTCTCGATGGAAGTGGTGCCGACCAGGATCGGCTGTCCCTTGGCGGAAGATTCCGCGATGTCGCGGATCACGGCCTGGTAGCGCTCCTCGACCGTACGATAGACCTCATCGTCGTCGTCGATACGGGAGACGGGACGGTTCGTCGGAATCTCGACCACTTCGAGATTGTAGATCTCGAGAAATTCGTCGGCCTCGGTGGCCGCCGTACCGGTCATGCCGCCGAGCTTGTCGTAGAGACGGAAATAGTTCTGGAAGGTAATGGAAGCGAGCGTCTGGTTCTCAGGCTGAACCTGCACGTGCTCCTTGGCTTCCAGCGCCTGGTGCAGGCCTTCCGAATAACGGCGGCCCGGCATCATGCGGCCGGTGAACTCGTCGATGATCACCACCTCGCCGTTGCGGACGATGTAGTCCTTGTCGCGCTGGAACAGGGTGTGCGCGCGAAGCGCCTGGTTCATGTGGTGCACGAGAGTGGCGTTCTGCGCGTCGTAGAGATCGCCTTCCGTCAGGAGGCCAGCCTCACGCAGAAGCACTTCCATCTTCTCGGTGCCGTCTTCGGTGAGAGCGACCGAGCGTTGCTTCTCGTCGAGCTCGTAATCGCTCTTGTCGATGCGCGGAAGCACCTTGTCGATGGCGTTGTAGAGATCGGAACGATCATCGAGCGGACCGGAGATGATGAGCGGCGTGCGCGCCTCGTCGACGAGGATCGAGTCCACCTCGTCCACGATGGCGAAGTTGTGCCCGCGCTGGACCATCTGCGCCATCTCGTACTTCATGTTGTCGCGCAGATAATCGAAGCCGTACTCGTTATTGGTGCCGTAGGTGATGTCGGCGGCATAGGCCTGCGCGCGCTCGGCATCGTCGAGGCCGTGAACGATCACGCCGACGGAAAGACCAAGGAAGCGGTAGATCTGGCCCATCCACTCGGAGTCGCGCTTGGCGAGGTAGTCGTTCACCGTCACCACGTGAACGCCCTTGCCGGAGAGCGCATTCAGATAGACCGGCAGAGTTGCGACGAGGGTCTTGCCTTCACCGGTGCGCATCTCGGCGATGGAGCCCTCGTGAAGCACCATGCCGCCGATGAGCTGCACGTCGAAATGGCGTTGGCCGAGGGTGCGCTTGGCCGCCTCGCGGACCGTGGCGAAGGCGGGGACCAGGATGTCGTCCAGGGTCTTGCCCTGGCTAAGCTGGGCCTTGAACTCTTCCGTACGGGCACGCAGCTGATCGTCGGAGAGGGCCTCCAGCTCGGGCTCGAGCGCGTTGATAGCCGCGACCTTGGGCCGATAGGACTTCAGCCGACGATCGTTGACCGAGCCAAAGATTTTCTTCGCGAGAGAACCGAACATCGAGAGCCTTCGAAAATTCCAGAATTCAGGAGATAAGGGGCTTTGAGGCCGCCTTATAGACCTAATCATGCGGGAGCGCATCTTAAAGCCTACGCCTCAATGGCCGCAGGCTTAACGTCCGCAAGCCGGCCTTAAATAAGGCCAAGCTGCGCGGGATGCTGTGGCATAAATATGCCATCGCTTGCAAACGTAAACACGTTGGGCCATCTCATCCCTGCTGTCCGTGGGCTCGATTGGCCCACCAGAGGATCATTCATGCCCCCTATCTCGGTTCGTACAACCCTTCTCGCTAGCCTTGTGACCCTTGGCGCCGCCCTGCCCCTGATGGGCCAGGCCCTGGCCCAGACGCCCCCCGCCTCGGCCCCCGCTACCTCGCCGGCCGCTGTCCCCGCCGTCGACCCCGCCAAGGTGGTCGCCCGGGTGAATGGCGTCGAGATCACGGAAGGCGACCTCGCCATCGCCGCTGAGGACCCGGCCCTGCAGATGCCGAACGTGCCCGATGAGCAGAAGCGCGAGATGCTGACCGGCTACCTGATCGACCTGAAGCTCGGGGCTAAGGCTGCCGAGGCCGCCAAGGCCGGCAGCAGCGCGGAATTCGCCCGCAAGCTCGCCTATAACCGGGACAAGACCCTGCTCGACGAATACCTCGACCAGACCGCCAAGAAGGCCGTGACCCCCGAGGCCGCCCGCAAGCTCTATGACGAGACCATCAAGAGCATTCCGGCCGAGCAGGAAGTGCGCGCCCGCCACATCCTTGTGGACGGCGAGGAGGATGCCAAGAAGATCGCGGCCCGCGTGAAGGGCGGCGAGGATTTCGCCAAGGTCGCCGGCGAGGTCTCCAAGGACCCCGGTTCCAAGACCGATGGCGGCGATCTCGGTTTCTTCACCAAGGACCGCATGGTCGAGCCTTTCGCCGAGGCGGCCTTCAAGCTCGAGCCCGGCCAGATCTCCGATCCCGTGAAGAGCCAGTTCGGCTGGCACGTGATTAAGGTCGAGGAGAAGCGCACTAAGCCTGCCCCGAGCTTCGAGGAGACCAAGGATCAGGTCGAGGCCTATCTCGGCCGCAAGGCGCAGCAGGATCTTATCGTGAGCCTGCGCAAGGACGCCAAAATCGAGAAGCTCGACGACAAGGGCAACCTGGTCGAGCAGAAGCAGCCGTAAGGGCTATCATTGCTCGTAAGATTGGATTCAGGGCGGCTTTTGCCGCCCTTTTTCCATTGCCGTGACGCTTGTGAAGGCATGGAGGCTTCTCGTAAGGAGGCTTGTCATATTTCTGAGCACCACATTGAACTTAAGTGCAATCTCTCGCTTTCGAGAGATTTCGCTATGAAAATCAGCAGCTTACGTTACGTAATATTTTAGAACTATTACTTCTGAGCCGAACACATAAGCCTTGCCCGCATTGATGTAATATTTCCGCAAACTTAGCTTCAGCCGCGCCATTTCAACACGAAAGGTTCCGGCATGACTGAGTATGTTGCAGATCGAAGCAGAGTACTGCTCGACGACTACACGACGATGTATAACCTCCTCCCCGGAGACACTCTCTGGGTCGCGCCTGGGGTGTGGCTCGATGTGCAAGCCGCCAACTCGTCGGTTGCGGTCTTGAGCGGCAACAGCAAGCTTGGTTTGATCGCGGAGTTCTTTTCACCAAGCTTGGTCTCTTCGATCGGCAACACCTTCATCGGCACGGGAGACCGGATCTCCGTCGACATCGGAAGACATTTCACGGTCGCCAGCCTGAAAAGCTATGTCCTCTATCTTGAGGGTTCCTCGAATACCATCGTCAATGACGGCCTCATTCGTTCGGGCTCTGAGAATGGCGTCATCATCGGACGTGGGGGGATCTACAGCGGAGGCATGACTCACCTGATCAACGACGGCGCCATCACGAATGGCAAAACAGGTGTGTATTTCAGCGCCGGCGGCAACACAGTGCACAACAGCGGATTGATCGACGGGGAGAATCATGCCCTGCGCATCATGGGCGGCAACAACGTCATCACCAACGAAAGCCATATCGGGAACTGGGGCAACAACGGCGCCGCGATCTACATGACGAGTGGTGGCGGCGGCACCAACATGATCAACAACAGAGGAGGCCTTATCGAAGGATATGCCTATGGCGGCAGCTACGCCATCCAGGTGACAGGCCTTTCGCACGACACGATTTGGAACAACCCCGGACGTGCCGGAACGCCTTTCGAAAAGGGCTTGATCCGCGGCAACATCGATCTCGGTTTGGGAAACGATGAGATCGTCAACAGGGGTGAAATCCGCGGCTCCATCAATATGGGATCGGGCCACGACACCATCACCAACACCGGCACGATCTACGGCGATGTTCAACTCGGCGCGGGCAACGATATGTTCGATGGAGCCCTCGGCCAGCATTCTGCTAATTACAGTCAAAAATTCGCTGCCATCTTCGGCGGCGACGGTGCCGACACGATCATCGGTGGCGCGAAGAACGAAGTTATCTCCGGCGGCGCGGGCCAGGATTACCTCGTCGGCAATGGAGGACAGGATACGTTCTGGTTCGACGTGGCGCCTGTCGCCGGACAAGCCGACGATATCGTAGAGTTCAACATCGCCGAGGATCGAATCTGGCTGTCGGCTGCAATCTTCGGCCTCGGCACGGGTCAGCTGTCCGCCGAACAATTCTGCTATGGCACGAAGGCTCAAGATGCGACGGACCGCATCGTGTACAACACATCGACCGGCGCATTGGCCTTCGACAGGGATGGAACGGGCAGCACATACAGTGCTGTCGTCTTCGCAATGCTGGACCCTGAAACAGCCCTCAGGGCGGACCACCTGTTTATCGTCTGACGATCTTTCGGAGAGGGCGGCTTATACCGCCCTCTCCTGCCACTCACTTGTTTGTTCGGCCGATGCGGTTCGGATCGACGCCGCCCTGGCGGTTGGTTTGGTTCTCCACGTCACCCTGGAAGGTCGAACCGCCGTCGAGATCGCGCGGGTCCTCACCGGTCATGAGCGAACCCTTGGAGCGTCCGATTCCCGGATCGACGCTGAGATCGCTGCGCGGACGCTCATCCGGCTTGGTCTTGGGATGCTTGGCTGTCATGGAAGGCCTCCATTGCAATCGGATCGTGTCAACGAGGACGCATGAACGGCGTTCCTTGCCTTTTGCAGTCTGGCTTTGCGCAGCTTTGACTTGACAAGAAGCGTTAAAAAACCACAGGTCCCCTTTCCTAAACGGTATTCCATCGCCCACCTTCGAGACTGAAACAGCATGTCCAAAACCGTGTCTCCGCTTGCGCCCAAGACATATCCGACCCTTCCCGCCATCGACGGCGTAAGGCTCGCGACCGCGGAAGCCGGCATCCGATACAAGAACCGAACGGACGTGCTCTATGTAACGCTCCCCAAGGAGACGACGGTGGCGGGCGTGTTCACGCGCTCCAAGTGCCCCTCGGCTCCCGTCGATTGGTGCCGCAAGAATCTTGCCAAGGGCACAGCCCGCGCGCTGGTGGTGAATTCCGGCAATGCCAATGCCTTCACCGGCAAGAAGGGCGCGGAAGCGGTGAAGCTCACCGCCGAGATCGCGGCGGAAGCTGCGGGCTGCCGCGCTTCGCAGGTATTCATCGCCTCCACCGGCGTGATCGGCGAGCCGCTCGACGCCACGAAGTTTCAGGGCGTGCTGGAAGCATGCGAGAAGAAGGCGAAGCCCTCCGCCTGGGTCGATGCGGCCAAAGCCATCATGACCACCGACACCTTCCCGAAAGTGGCGACGCGAAAAGCCACCATCGGCGGCGTCGAGGTGACCATCAACGGGATCGCCAAGGGCGCGGGCATGATCGCTCCCGACATGGCGACGATGCTTTCCTTCATCTTCACGGATGCGCCCATTGCCGCTCCCGTGCTGCAGGCACTACTGAAGAAGGGCGCCGACAAGAGCTTCAACTGCGTGACCGTGGACAGCGACACTTCCACCTCCGACACGCTGTTGTTCTTCGCCACCGGCGCTGCCGCGGAGCGCGGCGCACCTGCGATCTCGCTCCCGAGCGACCGCCGTCTCAAGGAATTCCGCGCGGCGCTGGAGAGCCTGCTCTGCGATCTCGCGCGGCAGGTGGCTCGCGACGGCGAAGGCGCGCGCAAGTTCGTGACGGTGAAGGTGACAGGCGCAACCGGCGCGGTCTCCGCCAAGCGCATCGCGATGGCGATCGCCAATTCACCGCTTGTGAAAACGGCCGTCGCCGGTGAGGATGCGAATTGGGGCCGCGTGGTGATGGCGGTCGGCAAGGCAGGCGAACCGGCTGAACGCGACAAGCTCGCGATCTGGTTCGGCGATATTCGCGTGGCCGTGAAGGGCGCACGCGATCCGGAATACAGCGAGGCGAAAACCTCCACCTACATGAAGGGCGACGAGATCACGATCCGCGTCGATCTGGGCCTTGGTCGCGGCGAGGCCACGGTGTGGACCTGCGATCTCACCAAGGCCTATGTGGAGATCAACGGCGACTATCGCAGCTGACACGTTCCTGAGGCCAATCTCTGGAGCATCTTGCTGCCTCCACCTCACGTGCTTAACGCGCTCGCGGGTGGAGGAAAGTGAGATGAGAATGGATCGGCCCAACCCGGCGCAGTTCACCGAGTTGGGCCTTGTCGCTCAAAACGTCCGCATGTCAGGCAGCGGATCGTGCGCTTGAATTAACGGCAGCTTCCCGAACCATCAGCACAGCCCCAGGCATTGTCCCTGACGGAAAGAGTGCTGGTGGTGCCGCCATCTGTCCCGCCGCCACCGCCATCTGTTCCGCCACCGCCGATGGTCGCGCCGCCGCCAAGAGCAGCACCGCTCGTGCCGCCGCCGCCGACAGCTGTGCCACCGGTGGAGCCGGTTACATCCGCATTACCGCCGAAGGCGCCTCCACTCGCGGCGGTACCGCCGATCGCCTCGCCGCCTGCGCCACCGCCGACATTGGCGCTGCCGCCGGTCGCTGCGCCGCTGACAGCGCTGCCGCCTGTCGCGGTGCCGCCGCCGTCACCACCAACCGTCGCCGCGCCTCCGGTCGCCGCGCCGCTAGTCGCGCCGCCACCGGTCGCAGTGCCGCCGCCGGTGCCGCCGACACTGGCATTGCCGCCTGTCGCAGAGCCGCTGGTCGCATTGCCACCCGTAGCAGAGCCGCCACCGCCACCGCTGGCGCTACCGGTTCCGCCCGTGGCGTCGCCGCTTGTTGCGGTTCCACCCGTAGCCGAGCCGCCGCCACCTCCGACGGACGCGCTACCACCTGTGGCGCTGCCGCTCGTGGCATCACCACCGCGCGCAGATCCACCTCCGGTTGCCTGAGCCAACGCAATTGTCGAGCTACCGGCCACAAACGCGGCTACCAACGCGTAACATGAGATCTTGGACAAGGTCATGGCGTTTCTCCCTGAGAGCTTAGGCAACAGGAAACCCTGCTGCCGACAGCTTCCGGATGCAAATTAGCCCCATGCTTGGAAAGTTTAGCCACCCTCATAGGTGGAATTGGCCGAGGCGTGTTCTTGCTCGGCTGCGTATGGCCTATTCCAAACCTTCTTGTTGCGCAAGAAAAAGCTGATCAAATATTCTTACTTTGAAATTATTATTGTCTAACTTGGCTAAATACTTTGAAAATTGTCCTGTCAATATTTTCAGATCTGCCGATATCCGAAAGGGCTACTCACTACCCAAGTAGGGCAGATGCCCTGCCTTGCGGCCTTGGTTATGCTGTATCCGATTGCTTGGAAACGTCGTCATGCCAAACAAGACAAGAGCGATATCACAGGTTGTAACCGCTTGCGTTGTTTGTCTTATCACCAGTGCGTGCAACACTATGACAGTGCGCGAAACAGCTCTCTCGACACGTCAGCGAGTCGCCATGATCTCAACCCCGGGCGACGGCATTACGCCGCCGACGAACGTGGTTCTCTTCGAGGAGCGACCGGGCCGTTATGTTCCTATTGCAGCAGGATTTGCCCAAGCGCCTGTGACGTCGTTCCTTCAAGGCGCGGGCGCAGGCGTCGCTCTGGGAATAGGAGCCCACGGGGTCAAGACGAAAGTCTCCGTCCAAGGCACATCGTCCGCACAATCGGCAGGCGGAACGGCAACCGGCGGCACGGGAACGGGCGGAAGCGTCACGCTTCCCTGACTTTCAAAAATCGTGTGCTGCCGGCACTTTGTGGTCGGTAACGTGCGAATCGCCAGCCCCAAGCGGACTGACGATTCAGCTGAATCGTTACGGAATGACCGTCACCTTGCGCTTAATCACGATGCGCATCTCCCCGCCGTATTGGTCCTTGCCGATGAACGCGTAGGCGAACTCGTCCTGGCCCGCATAGCCGGGCTTGGCCCTGTAAAAGGGCTTGAAGTTCTGAACGCCGGCTTGGCCGAATTTGGGCTTTTGGACGATCTGCACATCCTCCAGCGCACCAGGAATGCCATTGATGTTGAAGACGCAGCCCTTGCCGGCACTGACCGTCATTTTTCCTTCGGTCTCGAAGCGGGCCGAATGCAGATAGACCGATTCCGCCGAGCAGGCAGAGGCTGAATTGAATGCAGCTGAGCAGGCAGTAAAGCCGACGACCAGGGCAAGGGAGGTGAGTTTGGACATGGCAGGTAGCACCTTATGCAACTTAATTAAGTTACATTGCGCTTTTTTCCTTGTCCACGTGCCGATTGAGTTGCAATCCCACCTGTGATGAAAGGTTGTTCTCGCCCTGGAGATCCTGCGTGTCCCCTCTCAAGCTCACCCTCGTCGTTGCCGTTGCCCTCGTCGACACGGACAACCGGATCCTTCTGGCGCAGCGTCCGGAAGGAAAACAGCTGGCGGGCTTGTGGGAGTTTCCCGGCGGCAAGGTGGAGCCCGGTGAGCGGCCTGAAGAAACGCTGATCCGCGAGCTGCGCGAAGAGCTCGGCATCACCGTGAAGGAGCCATGCCTCGCGCCACTCACCTTCGCGAGCTACGGCTACGAGAGCTTCCACCTTCTCATGCCGCTCTATATCTGCCGCCGCTGGGAAGGCTTCGTGCAATCCATGGAGGGGCAGGCTCTCAAATGGGTAAGGCCGCAGGAGCTGCGCCAATATCCCATGCCGCCGGCGGACGAGCCGCTGATTCCCTTCCTCGTCGATCTTCTCGCTTCTTAAGAGCCACCGATGTCCGCCCAACCTGCCGGAGCGATGGCTGCTCCGACGCCAGCCTTCGTCCTGTCGAATCTTCTGATCTGCTCGTTTCTGTGGGGCAGCGCCTTTCTGTTCGTGAAGTTGAGCGGCAATCTCCACCCCTTCGTCATGGCTTCCATGCGCGGCGTGATTGGCGGCGCGACGCTTGCCGCCTGGTTCATGCTGCAGGGCAAGAGCGTTCTGCCCCAGAAGCACGAACTCAAGGTCTGGGCGTTTCTCGGCACCTTCAACGGCTGGCTGCCGAATGTGCTGGTCGCCTATGCGCTCTCACAGATCGCTACCGCGCCGGCGGCGATGATCCAGGCTTCCTCCCCGCTCATTGTCGCTCTGGTGTCGCACATGATGTTCGCAGAAGAACGCCTGACGCCGCAGCGCCTGTTCGGCGTTCTCGTCGGCTTTATCGGCATGGGCATTCTCATCGGGCCCGCAGCGCTTCCCGACAGCGGCATCAATCTCACCGGCATTCTCGCCATGGTGCTCACGGCCTGCAGCTACGCGGCCGCGAATGTCTATGTGCGCACGGTCAGGAACGTGGATCCGGGGCGCATGGCCTTGGGCCAGCAGATCGGCTCCGGCTCCGCCGCGACGGTGCTGGCGCTCGCCATTGCCGGACCCTCGGCTTATGCGCCCGTGCCTTCGCACATCGCGCCGTTGCTTGCGCTCGGCGCCATGTCGACCGCTTTGCCGATCCTGCTGTTCATGTACATGATCCGCCGCACGGGCCCAACGCGCGCCTCGATGGTCGGCTATCTCGCGCCGGTCTGGACGATCCTGCTCGCGGTTCTGTTCCTGAACGAAAGCGTGGGCTTGCGCGAGCTTCTCGGCGGCGCGGTGGTATTGTCCGGCGTTGCGCTCGTATCCTTCAGCGGAAAGCTCAAGCGAACCGTTTAAGCGTCTCGCGGGTTTTGTCGGGAATATCCACGGGGCGCTGGCTCTCGCGCTCCACATGCACATGGACGAAGTGGCCCTGCGCCGCCGCCAACTCCGCACCTTCCTTGAAGATACCGATCCGATAGCGCACCGACGAGCGGCCTAGATGAGCAACCGCGATGCCTGCCTCCAACCTGTCAGGGAAGGCGACGCTCTCGAAATAGGTGCAGCCGGTTTCCACCACGAGGCCGATCACGGGACTTCTCGCGATGTCGAGCAACCCTTCCTCGACGAGCCAGCCGTTCACCGCGCTGTCGAAGTAGGAATAGTAATGCACGTTGTTCACGTGCCCGTAGACATCGTTGTCCATCCATCGCGTGGCGATGGGGCGAAAGAGCTTGAAGGCGGAGCGGGAGAGCCGCGCGGGACGTTCTGACATGGGGCGCTTCTTACCAGGCCGCTTCGTAGATCGCGCGCGCATCGTCCAAGGTGAGCGGACGCGGGTTGTTCACGAGAAGGCGCGTCTGCTTCATGGCATCCTCCGCCAGCATCGGCAGCGCATCCTGCGGGATTCCCACATCGCGCAGGCGCGGCTGCAGGCCGACCTTCGTGCAGAGAGCAGCAAGCGCCTCGACGAAGGCATCCGCGCTCGCGTTTTCGGCAAGTTCAGGGAAAGCATGCGGCGCAAGATCCGCATAGGCCTGCTCGCAGGCGCTCGCGTTGAAGCGCAGAACATGCGGCAGCACGAGCGCGTTAGAGAGGCCATGCGGCACGCCGAAATGCCCGCCGATGGGATAGGCCAGTGCATGCACGGCGGCGACGGGTGAATTGGCGAAAGCCTGGCCCGCGAGCATGGAGCCGATGAGCATCGCCGCCCTCGCCTCGCCGTCCTGACCGTGATGCACGGCGCGCTCGATGTTGCGGCCCAACAGATGCAGCGCCTCTTTCGCCAGCGCCTTCGAGACCGGATTGTTGTTGGCGCTCGTCGAGGTATAGGCCTCGATGGCATGGACCATCGCATCGATGCCGGTCGCTGCCGTGACATGCGGCGGAAGGTTCAGCGTGAGCTCCGGGTCGAGAAGTGCGATGTCGGGAATGATGAGCGGTGAGACCACGCCCTTCTTCTCATGCGCGCCGGTCGTGACGATGGAAATCGGCGTCACCTCCGATCCGGTACCCGCCGTCGTCGGAACGGCGAGGAGCGGAAGCCTCGGTCCCTTTGCAATGCCTACACCATAAATCTCCGACAATTCCTCGCCACTTCGCACCAGCAGCGCCACGAGCTTCGCCACGTCGATGGAGGATCCGCCGCCGAATCCGATCACGGCCCGCGCGTCGAACGCCTTCGCCTGCGCAACCGCCGCCAGCACCACCGCCTCGGGCGGATCGGCGACAACGCCGTCGAACACGCTCACGGCAACGCCAGCTCCCTCCAAGGCATGCACCGCCTTTTCGAGCAACCCGGCCTTCACCAGTCCCGCATCGGTGACGATCATGATGCGGGGCCCCAGTTGCTGCGCGGCGACATTGCCGAGGCGCGCGATGCTGCCGGCACCGAAGACGAGGGATGGGGCGGTGTTGAAGGTGAAGGATTGCATGGCATCACTCGGTTTTCGAAGGAGAGACTGGCGCGAAGACAGGATGTCAGCAAGCCCCACTAAAAGCCTGCTCGCCATCCGCTTTCGTTCCTCTACATTGTTTCATCAAACAACAAGGGAGGCCGTCCATGTCCGCATTGTTCGAACGCCAGCTCGCCACCTATTCCAGCTACCACCGGGACCATCGCAACCGCGCCACGCATTTCATCGGCATTCCCGCCATCGTGCTGTCGCTTCTGCTGATCCTCGCCCTCTGGCAGCCCGGCGGAATCTCGGGCGCCTGGATTGTCGGCGTGCTCGCGCTCTTAGGCTGGATCGCCCTGGACGTCACAATCGGCCTCGCCATGGCCGTAGTGTTGTTGCCGATGATCCTGTTTTCCAACTGGTTTTCTGGAACATACGGCAGCGGCCCGACATGGTGGCTGTTCGCGCTGCTGTTCGTCGGCGGCTGGGTGTTTCAGCTCGTGGGCCATGCTTTCGAGGGTCGCAGGCCGGCGCTCATGGACAATCTGTTCCAGGCTTTCATCGGGCCCATGTTCATCATGGCCGAGGTGCTGATGATGCTGGGACTACGCCGCGATCTCGCGCGCCTCACGAGCGATGAGACGAAGCAGGCATGAGGAATGTCAGTCGGTGAATTCCTCGATGTCGTCGACCTTCTCCGGATAGAAGGCGATGTGCTCCTTGATGCCCGCGACCGAGGGCGACGGATTTTCATAGCTCCAGGCGGCGTTCTCGCGCACGAGGCCGCCGCCCGAGACGGTGAAATACGAGGCATCGCCCTTATAGGGGCAATGGGAGATGTGATCGGTGGAATCAAGCAGGTCCATGCGCACATCCTCCCGTGGGATGTACTGCACCGGGGGAAGCGTGGCTTCCTTCAGCGTGAGCGCCCGCGTGGTTTCGGCGATGATGAAGCCGCCGAGCATGACCCGGATACGGTGCGGGTTCTGCGTGATCGTGATCGGATGGTCCGGGCCGGGCTCTCTCATGACACAGGGACTCTCAGCACATGGCTTTCAAGGAGGATTGTCTCCTGAAGAATGGAACTAGAGCAGCCCGGTTGCAGCCCAAGGGCACCACCACGGAAGAGCATTGATACGGAAGATCAATCCTTCTTGAGCTCGGGCGAAGGATTGCCCTCCTTCGTGCCCAGCGCATCCGCCAGCCTCACCTTGGCGGAGCCTGGCCGCAGGGGCTTCTGCTGGCTCTCATGTGGCGTCCAGCCGGAGAGCCACACGATCTCGAAAGTCGCGGGAATTCGCCCGTCCGGATCGGCGAAACGCTCCGCATAGATCTCCGCCGCACGGAACAGGGTGGCGCGCTTCAAAGGCGTACGGCGGCGGTCGTTGAGCGCGTTGGTCAGCCCCATGGCGCGAAGATCGCGCATGAGGGCGAAGGCATTGGCGTAGCGCACGCGGATCACGTCCGAATCGGTAACCGGCAGTGCAAAGCCCGCGCGTTGCAGAAGGCCGCCGATATCGCGCAGGTCAGCGAAGGGCGCGACGCGGGGACTCACGCCGCCCTCGATCTCGGCCTCGGCCTGGGTGAGGGCCTGACGCAACTCGGTAAGCGTCGCGCCGCCGAGCAACGCGCCCATGAAGAGGCCGTCGGCTTTCAGCGCGCGGCGAATCTGGATGAGCGCGCCCGGCAGGTCGTTCACACTCTGCAACGCCAGCAGGGAGACGGCGAGATCGAATTGCTCGCCGGAGAAAGGCAGCCGCTCCTCGTCGCCGAGCACGGCGCCTGCTTCCGCCACGGGTGCGAGACGCACGACCTTTTCCGCAAGGCCGCTGCGGCGCAGAGCGGCGGCGGCGGCGGCGGTCGGCGTTCCCACATCGAGAGCCAGAGGAAAGGACCGGAGCACGGTCGACAGCCGCTCCTGCAGATCCTCGACAGTGCGAAGGAGAAGGAAATCGGCATAGCCCGCCTTCAAGGCGCGGGCGAGGCGGCGGCGGACAAGGGAGCGGTCGAAGACGTCAGGTGTGCTCATCAGGCGCTCGATATGGCCTCTTCGGTCACAAGAACCAAGGAGTTTTTCATGCTCGCCGCGAAGAGATGCACAGGCGCGGCCGATCGGCTAAGCTTCGATCATGACCATGGAGCCTCAACCGAGCCTTATGCCCTTCAAGCCCGTGCTCTCCTTTGGTGCGCGCATGGCGAAGGCTGCGCTTGGCCTCCTTTACCCGCCGAGCTGCATCGCCTGCCAGGGGGCGACGGGCGAGCCGCATGGGTTGTGCGCCGCCTGCTGGTCCGGCATCCGCTTCATCGAGCGCCCGTTCTGCGAGCGGCTCGGAACCCCGTTCCAGGTCGATCTCGGCCAGTCCCTGCTCTCGCCTGCCGCCATCGCCGACCCGCCGGTCTTTCAGCGTGCGCGGGCGGTGGCAGAATATGACGGCACAGCGAGCCTCCTGGTGCATCGCCTCAAATACAACGACCGGCTGGAGCTGGCCCGGGCGCTGGGCACCATGATGACCAGGGCGGGCGCTGAACTGCTGGCGGAAGCGGATGTGATCGTGCCCGTGCCGCTGCATCGCTGGCGCTTGTGGCGGCGGCGCTTCAACCAAGCCATGGCCCTGGCGCAGATTGTGGCGGCTGAAAGCGGCGTGCCCTGCGATCCCTCTCTGCTTCATCGCGTCAAACGTACCCGCCGTCAGGTGGGACTCACCAAGGCGCAGCGTCAGGAGAACCTGCAAGGCGCCTTCCGCGTGCTGCCCGAAGCCAAGGCGCGGCTGAAGGGCAAAACGGTTCTTCTCATCGATGACGTGCTCACCACGGGCTCCACCGCCAATGCCGCCTCGCGGGCGCTCTTAAGGGGTGGGGCGGCCAAGGTGGACATTCTCGCCTTCGCGCGGGTTGTTACAGAGAGCTGATTGCTCCTATATCTAGGCTTAACGTTCGGAGACATTTGATGCCGTCCATCACGATCTACACCAAGAGCTGGTGCCCTTATTGCGCCGCCGCGAAAGAGCTGCTCGGCAACAAAGGCGCGGCCTTCACCGAGATCGATATCGAGAAGACGCCCGAGGCGCGGGCGGAGATGATCCAGAAGGCGGGTGGACGCACCACCGTGCCGCAGATCTTCATCAACGATAAGCATGTGGGCGGCTGCGACGACCTCTACGCCCTCGACGACCGGGGCGGACTCGAACCCCTTCTGCAGGCCTGACGGAGACCTTTCATGACCTCGACCCGCTTTACCGCCGCCTGCATCCAGATGCGCTCCGGCCGCGACGTTCTGAAGAACCGCGATACCGCCGTCGCCCTCATCCGCGAAGCGGCGGACAAGGGCGCGCATTTCGCCCAGACGCCAGAGATGACCTCTCTCGTCTGCCGCGACCGTGCGGAGATGTTCGAGAAGGTCGGCGGTCAGGCGAGCGATCCGGTGCTCGCGGCTCTTCGCGAGGTAGCGCGGGAAAGGAACATCGTAGTCCAGATCGGCTCCATCGCCGTGAGAGAAGGCGACAAGGTCGCCAACCGCGCATTTCTCATCGACGCGAGCGGCGAGATCGTCGCTTCCTACGACAAGATCCATCTCTACGACGTGGATTTGCCGAACGGTGAGAGCTGGCGCGAATCCGCGACCTATACCGGCGGCAACACGGCAGTGCTGGCCGAGACGCCCTGGGGCTATCTCGGCATGACCATCTGCTACGACGTGCGCTTCGCAGCACTCTACAAGGCGCTTGCCGAGCACGGCGCATCGTTCCTCTCGGCTCCCGCCGCCTTCACAAAGCAGACCGGAGAGGCGCATTGGAACATCCTGCACCGCGCCCGCGCCATCGAAACCGGCTCCTTCATGATCTCGGCCGCGCAAGGCGGAACGCATGAGGACGGCCGCGAGACCTTCGGTCATTCTATCATCGTCGATCCGTGGGGCCGCGTGCTGGCGGAAGCGGGCACGGAGCCCGGCGTGATCCTCGCCGAGATCGACCCGGCCCTTGTCACGGAAGTGCGCGGACGCATTCCGACGTTGAAGAATGCGCGTTCTTTCAAAGTTCAGACTGTGTTGGCCTCCGAGTCCCGTCAGGCGGCATCCGCCTGATAGTCATGTTTGCGTATCGCGTAACCCTTCGTTCAAGGACATGATCAAATACGCCCTGGCCTGCGAGCAGGCCCACGAATTCGAAAGCTGGTTTCCCTCGAGCGAGGCCTTCGAAGAACAGCGCAAGCGCGGTTTCGTGACGTGCCCGTTCTGCAATTCGGCGAAGGTCGATAAGCAGATCATGGCGCCGTCCGTCGCGCGCACGGACAAGGCGCCCGTCGTGCAAGCTGACATGCAGCCCATGGCCGTTCTCTCCGACAAGGAGCAGGAAATCCGCGCGGCCTTGCGTGCGCTGTGCGAGCAGGTGCTGAAGAACTCGGAGGATGTGGGCAAGAACTTCGTCGAGGAAGCGCGCAAGATGCATTACGGCGAAGCGGAGGAACGCTCTATCCGCGGCGAGGCCGACCTCGAAGAAGCCCGCGCACTCCTGGAAGAAGGAATCGACGTGCTGCCGATCCCTGTCGTGCCGGATGACCGGAACTGATCCGATCAGCGCGAGAGGAGTAATACGTCTTATCCTGCACAGAGCAGCCCTATTTTCCTATATCCTCGTGCGACCGCAGGCCCGGAACTGCAAGCAAGGATAAGCCTTGGCGATCTTCTTCACGAGCGACACGCATTTCGGCGATCCACGGGTGCTGCGCATCGACAAGCGCCCGTTCGCGACAATTGCCGAACATGACGAGGCGCTCATCGCCAATTGGAACGAGACCGTCTCCCCCGACGACGAGATCTGGCATCTGGGCGACTTCGCCCTGCATGTTCGCCCGGAGCGGGTCGAGGAGCTGCTGTCGCAGCTTCATGGACGCAAGCATCTGATCACCGGCAACAATGACGCGGATGCGACGCTCGCGGCGAAGGGCTGGGCGAGCGTGCAGGCCTATGCGGAGCTGAATGTGGAGGGACGCGGCGTGGTGATGTGCCACTACGCCTTCCGCACCTGGAAGAACATGGGCCGCGGCTGGATCGACCTGCATGGCCATTCGCACGCCAAGCTGAAGCCGCAGACCCGGCAATACGATGTCGGCGTCGATGCCTGGGATTACCGCCCGGTGACCCTCGACACGATCCTTACCACCAAGAGACGCCGCATTCCCTCACAGGCGTGAGCAGGGGAACCGCTCCCGGTATTGTTATCGGGAACCTGTGCTTAAGCTCTCCATCTCAGAACATTTTCGCGTATGACGGGTTCTGAGAAGAAGGAGCAAGGAATGGATCAGCCGAAGAGCGACCTGACGCCGACACGGCGCATTTCATTGATGCGCAAGTTCTTCGACAGCGAAGCCTCGGGCGGCATGATCCTCATGGGCGTGACGGTGATCGCGCTCGTCCTCGCCAACTCGCCAGCAGCGGATCTCTATTTCGGCATTCTGAAAACCTATGTCTTCGGCCTAAGCATCCTGCATTGGATCAACGATGCGTTGATGGCGGTGTTCTTCCTGCTGGTGGGCCTCGAAATCAAGCGCGAGATGCTGGACGGGCAGCTCTCCACCTGGCCGCGCCGCATCCTGCCCGGCATCGCCGCGCTCGGCGGCATGATCGCGCCGGCGCTTGTCTATCTCGCGATCACCCGCAACGAGCCGCAGCTTCATCACGGCTGGGCTATTCCCGCCGCCACCGACATCGCCTTCGCCCTCGGCGTATTGGCGGTGCTCGGCTCGCGCGTGCCGACATCGCTCAAGATCTTCCTGACGGCGCTTGCGATCCTCGATGATCTCGGCGCGATCATCATCATTGCCCTGTTCTATACGAGTGATCTCTCGCTCGTGATGCTGGGCTTGGCCGCGCTCTGTCTTGTCGCGCTCATTGCCCTCAACCGCTTCAACGTCACAAGTCTTGTGCCCTATCTCATCCTCGGCGCTGTGCTGTGGTTCTTCGTGCTGAAGTCGGGCATTCACGCGACGCTCGCAGGCGTGGCGCTGGCGCTCACCATTCCGCTTCATCCCGACCCGAAGAAGACGCGTGCGGAGGATGCGCCTTTGCATCGTCTGGAACATGCGCTCCATAAGCCCGTCGCTTACGGCATCATCCCGATCTTCGGCCTCGCCAATGCGGGCGTGGCTTTGTCGGGCCTCTCGCTCGATGCGCTCATGAGCCCGCTGCCGCTCGGCATCGCCATGGGCCTCTTCATCGGCAAGCAGGCCGGCGTCTTCGCATTCTCTGAAGCGGCCATCAGGCTCGGCTTCGCGGACGTGCCCGCGAACGCCACGCGGCTGCAATGCTACGGCGTGGCGCTTCTCTGCGGCATCGGCTTCACCATGAGCCTGTTCATCGGCGCCCTCGCCTTCCCCGGCGATCCGGTGCTCGGGGACGAGGCCAAGATCGGCGTGCTGATGGGCTCCGCCCTTTCAGGTCTCGTAGGCTACGTGCTCTTGAGCTTCGCGCCGCGCGAAAAGCTTCAGGTGCGCGAGGCGAGCAGCATGTAGTTGACGGAGAGATCCCGGCTCAGCGCCCAGCTGTCCCGCAGCGGATTGTAGCCGACGCCGGTGAGGTCGTTCACGCCGAAGCCGGCCTGCCTCAGCGCATCGGTGAGCTCGTCGGGCGTGACGAACTTGTCCCATTCATGCGTGCCCTTCGGCAGCCAGCCGAGGATGTATTCGGCGCCCACGATGGCGGAGGCGAAGGAGCGAAGCGTCCGGTTGAGCGTCGCCATGACGAGAACCCCACCCGGCTTCACGGCCTTGGCGCAGGCATTCACGAAGGCCTGCACATCGGCTACGTGCTCCACCACCTCCATGGCGAGCACGATGTCGAAGGTCTCACCCCTCGCCACCACGGCCTCGACGGTCTCGTTGCGAAAATCGACGGGCACCCCCGCGCGCTCCGCATGAAGTTTTGCCACCGAGATGTTGGTGGGGGCGGGATCGAGCCCGGTCACCGTGGCGCCGAGCCGAGCCAGCGGTTCGGACAGCACGCCACCACCGCAGCCCACGTCGAGGATCGCCAAACCCTCGAGGGAGCGGGCGGAGCGCGGATCACGCTCAAAGCGACGGCAGGCCTCGTCCCGGATATAGGCGAGGCGGACCGGGTTGAACTTGTGCAGCACCTTCATGGGGCCGCTCGGGTCCCACCAGGTCTCGGCAATCTTCTCGAAACGGGCGACCTCGGCGGGGTCGATGGTCGTGGAGGCGGCATCCGTCATGAGATCCGATTCCTTAGGCTAAAGAATTGATTTCCGCGCGTTGACAGGGCGCGGCCCTACCGTCATGTATACGCGCCTTCTCGCGCCGCGAAGGGCAAAAATTTCCCTTAACCCACGGCCTTCTTCGCATGCCCCGTCTTGTCATGAAGTTCGGCGGTACATCCGTCGCCAACGTAGAGCGCATCCGCAACGTGGCGCGGCACGTCAAACGCGAGGTCGAGGCCGGTTTCGACGTGGCCGTGGTGGTCTCGGCCATGTCGGGCAAGACCAACGAGCTCGTCGGCTGGGTGAAAGAGGCTTCCGCCCTCTACGATTCCAAGGAATACGACGTGGTCGTCGCCTCCGGCGAGCAGGTCACGTCCGGCCTTTTGGCCCTCGCCTTGCAGGAAATCGGCCTCAAGGCCCGGTCCTGGCAGGGCTGGCAGATCCCGATCATGACCTCGGATGCCCACGGCTCGGCCCGCATCGCCGACATCGATGGCTCCGGCATCATCGAAGGCTTTGAAAAGAATAAGGAAATCGCTGTCGTCTCCGGTTTCCAGGGCGTCCATCAGGACACCCGCCGGGTCACGACGCTCGGCCGCGGCGGCTCGGATACCAGCGCCGTGGCGCTGGCCGCCGCCATCGGCGCCGAGCGCTGCGATATCTATACGGACGTGGACGGCGTCTACACCACCGATCCGCGCATCGTGCCCAAGGCGCAGCGCCTGGATAAGGTTTCCTACGAGGAAATGCTGGAAATGGCCTCCCTCGGGGCCAAGGTGCTCCAGGTGCGCTCGGTCGAGCTCGCCATGATGCACCGGGTCCCGACCTATGTGCGCTCCAGCTTCGACGATCCCGCCGACCCCAAGCTCGGCACCCTCATCTGCGACGAGGAAGACATCATGGAACAGCAGGTTGTCACGGGCATCGCCTATTCGCGCGACGAAGCCCAGATTACGTTGCGGAATGTGGCCGACAAGCCGGGCATCGCCGCCTCGATCTTCGTGCCGTTGGCCGACGCCAACATCAACGTGGACATGATCATCCAGGTGGTCTCGGACGACACCACCACCACGGACATCACCTTCACGGTGCCTTCCGCCGAGTACGAACGGGCCTGCGCGGTGCTGAACGCCCATAAGGAGGAGATCGAGTTCCGCGATCTCCAGGGCGCCACCGACGTGGTGAAGGTCTCGGCCATCGGCGTGGGCATGCGCAGCCATGCGGGCGTGGCGGCCAAGGCCTTCAAGGCCCTGGCCGACAAGGGCATCAACATCCGCGCGATCACGACCTCGGAGATTAAATTCTCGGTTTTGATCGACTCCGCCTATACGGAGCTTGCCGTGCGTACGCTCCACTCGCTATACGGCCTGGATAAGGCCTGATCGCGGTTCGGCCCGATTGACGCCGGGTCCGTCGGGCTGCAACACTCTATAGACAACCGCCGGTTCGCCTTGCCGGCTCCGAAGGACGGGAACCTTAAAGCTCATGCCAAGCGCTCCCGGCGGTCCGCGCCTTCTGCTGCGCCGCCTCCGCGAGATCATGGCGGAGCCGGTGGGGGCCCAGGACCGCCTCGACAAGATCGTCATCCAGATTGCCGCGAACATGGTGGCGGAGGTGTGCTCCGTCTACGTGATGCGCGGCGATGGCGTGCTTGAGCTGTTCGCGACTGAAGGTCTGAACCGGGAAGCCGTCCACCTCACCGTCATGCGCTCGGGCGAAGGCCTTGTCGGCCTCATCGCCTCGACCGCCGAACCGCTCGCCCTTTCCGACGCCCAGAGCCACCCCTCCTTCTCCTACAAGCCGGAGACGGGCGAAGAGATCTATCACGCCTTCCTCGGCGTGCCGCTGCTGCGTGCGGGCAATACGCTCGGCGTCCTCGTCGTCCAGAACCGCACATACCGCGTCTATACCGAGGAAGAGGTCGAGGCGCTTCAGACCACCGCCATGGTGGTGGCCGAGATGCTGGCGACCGGCGAGTTGCAGGCTCTCGCCCCGGTCGAGACCGGCATTGCGCTACGCCGCCCCGTCTACCAGAAGGGCACAGCGCTTGCCGACGGCGTGGGCCTCGGCCATGTGGTGCTGCACGAGCCGCGCGTCGTCATCAAGAACCTGATCGCCGAGAATGTCGAGGGAGAGCTCCAGCGCCTGGAGAAAGCCATCGGCGAAGTGCGCGCCTCCATCGACGAGCTGATCGAGCGCGGCGACGTGGCCCATCACGGCGAGCACCGCGAGGTGCTGGAAACCTTCCGCATGTTCGCCCACGACCAGGGCTGGCTGCGCCGCATGCGCGAGGCGGTCTCGTCCGGCCTCACGGCGGAGGCCGCCGTGGAGCGCGTGCAATCGGACAACCGCGCCCGCATGCTGCGCCAGACGGATCCTTACCTGCGCGAGCGTCTGCACGATCTCGACGATCTCGCCAACCGCCTGCTCTTCCGCCTCGTCGGACGCGACTTGGTGGCGGATCGTCATTCCCTGCCCGACAACGCTATTCTCGTCGCCCGCTCCATGGGCCCAGCGGCGCTGCTCGATTACGACCGCTCGCGCCTGCGCGGCCTCGTGCTCGAAGAAGGCGGACCCACGAGCCACATCGCCATCGTGGCGCGCGCACTCGGCATTCCCGCCGTGGGCGAAGTGTCGAACGCGACGTCACTCACGGAACCTGGCGATGCCATCATCGTCGATGGTGCTGCGGGCGAAGTGCAGATCCGTCCAAATGCGGATGTGGAAGCAGCCTACGCCGAAAAGGCGCGGCTTCGCGCCAAGCGTCAGGAGCAATATCTCAAGCTGCGCAACGTGCCGTCCGTCACGAAGGACGGCGCGGAGATCACGCTGCAGCTCAATGCAGGGCTTCTCGTCGATCTGCCGCATCTCGAAGAGACGGGTGCTGCCGGCGTCGGCCTGTTCCGCACCGAATTGCAGTTCATGATCGCGGAGAAGATGCCGTCCGCTTCCGACCAGCAGGCGCTCTACAGCGCCGTGTTCGCGGAAACCGGCGACAAGCCCGTCACCTTCCGCACGCTCGATATCGGCGGCGACAAGATCCTGCCTTACATGCAGGCGGTGGAGGAAGAGAACCCGGCTCTCGGCTGGCGCGCCATCCGCATCGGCCTCGACCGTCCTGGCTTGCTGCGCGCGCAGGTGCGCGCGCTGCTGAAAGCCGCCGCCGGGCGCCCCCTGAAAATCATGTTCCCGATGGTGGCGACCTGCGACGAGTTCGAGCGCGCCAAGCAGATCGTGGAACGCGAGAAGAGCTATCTCTCCAGCCACGGTCACGCCCTGCCCTCCGATCTCAAGCTCGGCGTGATGCTGGAAGTGCCGTCACTGCTCTTCCAGCTCAAGGAAATCTGCGAGCGGGCCGATTTCGTCTCCATTGGCTCGAACGACCTGATGCAGTTTCTCTTCGCCATCGACCGCGAAAACCGCCGCGTGGCGGATCGCTTCGATGCATTGAGCGTGCCCATGCTGCGCGCTTTGAAGATGGTCGCGGACCAGGCCAATGCATCGGGCTGCCAGGCAACGCTCTGCGGCGAGATCGGCGGACGTCCCTTGGAAGCAATGACGCTTCTGGGCCTCGGCTTCCGCTCGCTCTCCATGTCGCCCGCCTCCATCGGACCGGTGAAAGCCATGCTGCTCGCCCTCGATGTCGCGGAGCTCAACGCCTTCCTTCACGATGAACTCGAGCATGCGGGAAGCGGCGAAACGCTGCGCCCGAGACTTGCTCACTTTGCCGAAAGCCGTGGTATTCCGGTCTGATGACGATTGCGCCTCCCTCCGACCGCCTGAACGCTATTCTTGCCCGCCATGATATCATCACGGCGACGCTCAATGCCGGCCCCGATCCGGAAACCTTCGTCGCGCTGTCGCGCGAACTCTCCGAGCTCGACGGCGTCGTGGGCGCGATCCGCGCCTATCGCGCCATGGAAGAGAATCTCGAAGGTCTTCAAACGCTGATCGACGATCCCTCGACCGACAGTGAGATGCGCAAGCTCGTCGAGGAAGAGCTGCCACAGGCGCGCGAGGATCTGAATAAGGCGGCGCAAGATCTGCGCATCATGCTGCTGCCGAAGGATGTGGCGGACGAAAAGAGCGCGATTCTTGAAATCCGCGCCGGCACCGGCGGCGACGAGGCCGCGTTGTTCGCAGGCGATCTACTGCGCATGTATACGCGCTATGCGGACCTGAAAGGCTGGAAGGTCGAGATCGTCTCCGAGAGCGAAGGCACCGCCGGCGGCTACAAGGAAGTGGTGGCCGAGGTGAAGGGGCGCGGCGTGTTCGCCCGCCTGAAATTCGAGAGCGGCGTGCATCGCGTGCAGCGCGTGCCCGACACCGAAACGCAAGGCCGCATCCACACCTCCGCCGCCACCGTCGCGGTTCTCCCGGAAGCGGAGGATGTCGACATCGTCATCAACGATGCGGATCTGAAGATCGACACCATGCGCGCGCAGGGTGCCGGCGGCCAGCACGTGAACAAGACCGAATCCGCCATCCGCATCACGCATATTCCGACCGGCACCGTGGTGTTCGTGCAGGACGAGCGTTCGCAGCACAAGAACCGCGCCCGCGCCATGGCGCTGCTGCGTTCGCGCCTTTACGACGCCGAGCGCACCGCGAAGGACGCGGCGCGCGCCGCCGACCGCAAATCGCAGGTGGGCTCCGGTGACCGCTCCGAGCGCATCCGCACCTACAACTTTCCGCAAGGCCGCGTGACGGATCACCGGATCAACCTGACGCTCTACAAGCTCGAAGAGGTGATCGCCGGAAACTCCCTCGACGAGCTGATCGACGCGCTGATCACCGAGCATCAGGCTGCCCAGCTCGCGGATCAGGACCAGGCGGCATGATCGAGGCTTTAAGCCACATCACGCTCATCACCAGCGATCTGGAACGGATGAGCGCGATTGTGGAAGAGGTTCTCGACGGCAAGGAAATCTATTCCTCGGGTGACGACACCTTCTCGATCTCGCGCGAAAAATTCTTCATCGTCGGCGGGCAATGGATTGCGGTGATGGAAGGCGAGAGCCTGCCCACGCGCACCTACAACCACATTGCCTTCAAGATCGCGGCTTCCGAGATCGACGAATACCGCGCACGCATCGAAAAGCTCGGCCTGGAGATGCGCGAGTCACGTCCGCGTGTCGAAGGTGAAGGCCACTCACTCTATTTCTACGATCACGACAACCACCTGTTCGAGCTGCATACCGGCACGCTGGAGGAGCGGCTTGAGCGCTACCGGCGGGGTGCTGCGGCGTGAGCGCGCCGACCCGCGCCCAGGCGCTGAAGACCTTGCGCCAAACGCTCACCGAGGCAGGTTTCGAAACGGCGTCTCTCGATGCACGCCTGCTGCTTCTCTCCGTGCTGCATGTCTCCGCGACGGAGCTGATCACTCATCCTGACATTGCGCTGACCGCCGAAGAAGCGGAGAGGCTCGAGGCTTTCACCCGCCGCCGCCTCGCCCATGAGCCGGTGGCGCGCATCATCGGCGAGCGCGAGTTCTGGGGGCTGCCTTTCGCTCTCTCGCCCGAAACCCTGGTGCCGCGCCCCGATACAGAGACCGTCGTCGAGACGGTGCTCGATCTTCTGCCCAACCGCAAAGCGCCTCTGCTGATGGCGGATTTCGGCACTGGCTCCGGCTGCCTCCTGGTCGCTCTCCTCCACGAACTGCCGCAGACCACGGGCTTAGGCATCGACATCTCCTGCGGAGCCCTCGAGACCGCCCGCCGCAATGCCTGGGCGAACGGGGTCGGTGAGCGCAGCCTCTTTGCTCTGTCCCATTGGGCGGATGCGGTGTCGGGCCGATTCGACCTGATCGTCTCCAACCCGCCCTATATCGCCTCGGACGTCATTCCCGTCCTCGACCGGGAGGTGCGGGAGCATGACCCGATGCTCGCCCTCGATGGCGGCCCGGATGGGCTGGAGCCCTATCGGATCCTGCTCGGCGAGGCTAAGCGTCTCCTGGTGCCCGGCGGGCTCTTGGCGGTGGAGATCGGCTACGACCAGGCCGAGGATTTAACAGGCTTGGCCGCAGCCAACGGCCTTGAAATGGTGAGGATCGCGCACGATCTCTCTAACAACCCCCGATGCGTTGCCATGAGGCGCCCGTAACCGTGCAGGGTGAGGCATTCTTGCCTCAGGCGGGGGTAAAAGCTGAAAAATGGCTTGTTGGACCGGGAGGAACCCGCTAGATTCGATCATAGAGATCGTCCTCGGTCGGAAGAAAAGGCAAACCCTGAGGGGAACATGCCGGAAGACCAAACGATATCCATCGCGCAGGCAGGGGCTTTTTGAACAGCCTGGCGCGATCATCTGAACCCGATACTGAAGGATAGCTGGGCGCTGGTTTGCGCCTTGGCTGAACAACAGACGGTTTTGCCACGCGAACGGTGGGCATTGAGCCCGTTCGGTGATTTTCGGCTTGCATATCCGCGTGGGCTAAAGAACCAGCGAGGCTCGTAGAGCAAAAAATGAGACCAGGACAAAACAGGCGTATGCGCGGTCGTAACCGCAACAATGGCGGTGGTGGTAACAAGGGTCCCAATCCCTTGACCAAAAGCTATGAGTCGAACGGCCCGGATGTGAAGATCCGCGGCACGGCTCAGCATATCGCCGAAAAATACAGCCAGCTCGCCCGCGATGCGCAGGCCAGCGGCGACCCGGTGGCCGCGGAAAACTATTTCCAGCACGCCGAGCATTATTTCCGCATCATCGCCGCCGCCCAGGAGCAGCTGCGCGAGCAGTATGGCTACCAGCAGCGCTTCGAGGACGAAGGCGACGAGGAGGGCTTCTCCGGAGACCGCCCGAGCTTCGAGCGTACTGGCGCTGGCACCGGCGAGGATGGCGATTTCGGCTCTCAGCCGCAGCCTTACGAGACCCGTGGCGAAGGCGAGCGCCCTGCCCGCTTCGACCGTGGCGACCGCCAGGATCGTGGTGAGCGCGGCGACCGTCGTGAGCGCTTCCAGCGCGATCGCGGCCCGCGTCAGGACCGTCAGGGTCAGGATCGTCAGGACTTCCAGCGCGACGACCAGGCCGGCGAGGGCGAGCGCCCCGCCCGCTTCGACCGTCAGGATCGTCCGGAGCGTGGTGAGCGTCAGGACCGCCCCGAGCGTGGGGATCGCCGCGAGCGCTTCCAGCGTGACCGTCGCCCCCGCGAAGAGGCCGAGTCGTCCGATGGCGGCAGCCTGCCTGCCTTCCTCACCAACCCGGTGCGCTCCGCCCCGGCGGCATCCGAGGATCAGGTCGCAGCTCCGACCCTGGATTTCGGCAACGAGGGTGGCGACGACCGTCCGCGCCGCCGCACGCGCCGTCCCCGCCGCGACATGATCGAAGGCGGCGAGGAAGCCGGCAACTTCGCGCCGGACGTGGAAACCCCCGCCGCCGAGTAACGGCTTAAGTATTTTGAAAATGAAAAGGGAGAGCGATGCTCTCCCTTTTTTATTGTCTGGCGCGTCATCCCGGGGCTGCGCAGCAGAACCCTGGATCGTCGGACAAGAATGGCGCTTGTTCCCCTCTCCCGAGTGGGAGAGGGGTAGGGGTGAGGGAATGCCATATCCGGAAAGGGCATGCCCTCACCCGCCGCGCTGACGCGCGTCGACCTCTCCCGCCCGGGAGAGGTATTCCAGCGCCTTATCCGGCTCGCGATCCCGGCTCGGCTTTCGCCGTCCGGGATGACGCGTGTTGTCTCACAACGCCAGCGTCGCCTGCTCGGTCTCGAAGTGATCGCCGATGGCGATGATGCCGCCGCTCAGCACTTCGGCATAGATGCCGCAATCGAAATGGCCGTAGGCCTGCATGAGGCTTTTCGGGATCTGCAGGTCGCGGATGCCGGTGTCGGGATCGACATTGGTGGCCGCGCAGCGCTCGATGCGCTTCGTCACCTTCAGGCGCACGCCGGAGGCGGTGGTGAGTACCTGACCGACGAGATCGAACTCCTTCCACGGCTCCAGGCCCTCGATGTGAACATTGCCGCGAAAACGCAGCGGATCGACCGGCGCGCCGATCACGCTCTCCAAATGCCGCACGCTGGCGAGATTGATGAGCGAAACGAAGCCGCGCCGTGAATCAGTGAAGCGGAAACCCTCAGGCGAGGTGAGCACCTTCGGCGGGCCGCGCAGCTCCTTCGGCATGAAGCGGCGGAAGAAGGCCTCGATAGCGAGCCGTCCCTGCTCCGTCGAGAGATCGCCCCGCGCCACTTCACGACCACCGTCTTCGATGAAGAGTGTCGTGATGCGGTCGAGATAGCGCGTCTTCAAGCGCGCCAAGCTCTCGTTACGCATGAGCATCAGGAACTTGATCTTCGGCTGATGCTGCGGGTTCGAAGGATCGAAGCCCGCAGGCCCGTTCTCGATGGCGAAAACCCGATCGCCTGGAAAATAGCCACCCTTGTCGAGGGCGGCGGATTCGAGGGTCTCGGGCGAGAGACCCTTCACGGGATAGCGCTGGAGGGAGGCGATGCGGATGGTCATGCCACCCTCGGTAAGCCATGACTATCCAAGAGAAAAGCCCCGCCATCATCCGGCGGGGCTTTCTTATCGCTGATCTCGACAGGGTTTTACGAAGCATCACCCGAGCGTGCGACCTTCGAGCGCTTGAGCTGGGGCGTGAAGCCGGCCTCGCGTCCGCTGTTGCGGTCGAACTCCACCATATGCGGGTCTTTCTGCATGCCCTCATGAGCAGTCTGATGCTCGGGGATATGGGTCTGGGGCCCGGCCTCCTGCTTCATGCGCAAAGCCTTCTCGGCATTGGCCATGAGTTCCTGGCGGGCCTTTTCGGCCTTGCGCTTCTTCGGGTTAAGACGGGACAGAAAATCTGAAAATGCCATGGTGATTTACTCCTTTGCGCGCGAGAGCACGCCGTCGCTCCGGTCGCTGCGATGGGTGGGCGGGGTTTCCACGTTCTGAGGGTTCTCCGGGATGTCGCGGGAGGTCTTCATGGTGCCGGTGGAATCGCCGATATCCTGTCCATCCTCGGTGGATTTCGCCCCCTCTCCGTTCCGGAGCACGCGTCCGCTCCCGCTGGTATCACCGAAGGTCCGTGGCGTGACGGAAGGCTGTTCCTCCGCCGGGCTTTCGGGAACTGCCAAGCCCAGCTCGGCATTGCGCGCCAGGTCGGCGCGGGCTTTTTCGGCATCTGAGCGCGGGTCGCGCGGCATGGGAGCCTCCTCGAACTCGTTGAAATCACGTGCAGGGTCAATGCGAGGGTTTAGGCGCGGTTCCCCTCTTGCTGTTCTTCATCGATGCCCCCACTTTTAAGTACAGCGGATGCCTCTGACGGGGGTCCGACATCGCAGGGCTGGTGCGTGCCTCTGAAGAGGGCGGAGCGGCCTGAAGAGGGATGACATCATGAATTTCGAAAAATACACCGAGCGCGCCCGGGGTTTCGTTCAGGCTGCGCAGAATCTCGCCATGCGGGAGGGCCATCCGCAGCTTTCGCCCGGCCATCTTCTGAAAGTTCTGCTCGACGATCCTGAGGGTCTGTGCGCCGGTCTCATCGACCGCGCTGGCGGACGCTCGCGCGATGCGCATGCGGCGATCGAGCAATGGCTCGCCAAGCAGCCGAAAGTGTCCGGCTCCGCCGCGCAGCCGCAGGCGACGCGCGAGCTGATGCGCTTCTTCGACACCGCCGAGAAAGCTGCGGAGAAGGCCGGCGATTCCTACGTCACCGTCGAGCGCATGCTGCTGGCTCTCGCGGTCGAGAAGGATTCGGAAGCTGGCAGGATCCTGGCGGCGTCCGGCGTGACCGCCCAAGGGCTCAACACCGCCATCAACGCGCTTCGTAAGGGCCGCACCGCCGACAATGCGACGGCGGAAAACGCCTATGATGCGCTGAAGAAATATGCGCGCGACCTCACCGAGGCTGCCCGCGACGGCAAGCTCGATCCGGTGATCGGCCGCGACGAGGAAATCCGCCGCACGATCCAGGTTCTCTCACGCCGCACCAAGAACAATCCGGTTCTCATCGGCGAGCCCGGCGTCGGCAAGACCGCCATCGTGGAAGGCTTGGCGCTCCGCATCGTCAACGGCGACGTGCCGGAGAGCCTGAAGGACAAGCAGCTGCTCGCCCTCGACATGGGCGCGCTGATCGCGGGCGCGAAATATCGCGGCGAGTTCGAAGAGCGTCTGAAGGCGGTGCTCAGCGAAGTGACAGCAGCCGAAGGCGGCATCATTCTCTTCATCGACGAGATGCACACGCTCGTGGGCGCAGGAAAAGCCGACGGTGCGATGGATGCATCGAACCTTCTGAAGCCCGCGCTCGCGCGCGGCGAGCTGCACTGCGTCGGCGCGACGACCCTCGACGAATACCGCAAGCATGTGGAGAAGGACGCGGCGCTGGCCCGCCGCTTCCAGCCGGTCTTCGTGAGCGAGCCCAGCGTGGAAGACACGGTGTCGATCCTGCGCGGCCTGAAGGAGAAGTACGAGCAGCATCACGGCGTGCGCATCACCGATAGCGCACTTGTCGCCGCCGCCACGCTCTCGAACCGCTACATCACTGACCGGTTCCTTCCCGATAAGGCCATCGACCTCGTGGACGAGGCATCCTCGCGCCTGCGCATGCAGGTCGATTCGAAGCCGGAAGAACTCGACAACATCGACCGCGAGATCGTGCGTCTCAAGATCGAGCAGGAAGCGCTGAAGAAGGAGACGGATGCCGCCTCCAAGGATCGCCTCGAGCGCCTGACGAAGGAGCTCGCTGATCTGGAGGAGAAGTCTTCCGCCATCACTGCTCGCTGGAAAGCGGAGAAGGACAAGCTCGGTGCTGCCGCCGATCTGAAGAAGAAGCTCGAAGAAGCGCGCAACCAATTGGCGAACGCGCAGCGTTCCGGCGATTGGGCGAAGGCGGGCGAGCTCTCCTACGGCGTCATTCCGGGGCTCGAAAAGCAGTTGGCCGACGTTGAGGCGAAAGCCGATGGCGGCGGCCTGATGGAAGAGGCGGTGACGCCCGACCACGTGGCAGGCGTCGTCTCCCGCTGGACCGGCGTGCCTGTCGACAAGATGCTTGAGGGCGAGCGCGAGAAGCTGCTGCACATGGAGCAGGATCTTGGGCGTCGCGTCGTCGGTCAGCGCGAAGCTGTCGAGGCAGTCTCGACCGCCGTGCGTCGTGCGCGCGCAGGCCTGCAGGATCCGAACCGGCCCATCGGCTCGTTCATGTTCCTCGGCCCCACAGGCGTCGGCAAGACGGAGCTGACGAAGGCGCTTGCAAGCTTCCTGTTCGACGACGAGACCGCGCTCGTGCGCCTCGACATGTCCGAATACATGGAGAAGCACTCGGTCGCCCGTCTCATCGGCGCGCCTCCCGGCTATGTGGGCTACGAGGAGGGCGGCGCTTTGACGGAAGCCGTTCGCCGCAGGCCCTATCAGGTGGTGCTGTTCGACGAGATCGAGAAGGCGCATCCGGACGTGTTCAACGTGCTCTTGCAGGTGCTCGACGACGGGCGCCTCACGGACGGCCAAGGCCGCACCGTGGACTTCCGCAACACGCTCATCATCATGACCTCGAATCTGGGTGCCGAATATCTGGTGAACCAGCCCGAAGGTCAGGATACCGATGCGGTGCGCGACGAAGTCATGGGCGTGGTGCGCTCGCACTTCAGACCTGAGTTCCTCAACCGCGTGGACGAGATCATTCTCTTCCATCGCCTGAAGCGCTCGGAGATGGGTGCCATCGTCGATATCCAGCTCGCCCGCCTGCAGAAGCTGCTGGCCGATCGAAAGATCATCATCGAGCTCGATGCGGATGCACGCGAATGGCTCGCTGACAAGGGCTACGATCCGGCTTATGGCGCGCGTCCGTTGAAGCGCGTGATCCAGAAGAACGTACAGGATCCTCTGGCAGAGGCCATCCTCGCGGGCGAGATCAAGGATGGTGAGACGGTGCCCGTACACGCAGGCCCCATGGGCCTGACCATCGGCGACGCGGTTGTTGCAAAGACCAACGAGCGTCCGCCTGAGGGCGTGCGGCTGAACTAAGCCTCAAACCGACAGCACAACAAAAAGGCCGGGGCAACCCGGCCTTTCTTGCTTTCAGGATGACGTCTTACTCTGCGGCGGCGCGAAAGTCGTCTTCGTCTCGCGTTGGGGCTCGGTTGCCCTCGCGCAGCAGCGCGTCCTTATCGACGCGCTCGGCCTTGTCCTCGCGCAGCTCACGCTTGGAACGGCGCAACTGCTTGGCGGATTTCTGCAAGGCCTGCCGGAACGCGGCATAGAGGTCCTTGTTCTTGGCCTCGCCGGTCATCTTCTTCAGGGCGCCCATCTGGATGTTCACCGTGCAGCGATAGGTGATGCCGTCGCGGGTGACATGCACCGATGCCGCGCTCAAGCGCCCGAAATACTTTTCGGCGACTTGGCGAATATTCGTTTTAGCGTACTCGGGAAACATGTCGCCCAGGTCAACTGCTGAGCTTTGCACCAGGATGGAATTTTCGGCGCCTTCGAGACTCATTCGCTCCTCCGTCTGTGTGAAGGTTCGAGGGGCTAACGGCTGTTCTGCAAGAAGGTTTCACATCGCAAGGAAACAAATTTTTCCAGCGGAAGTTATATCCAGTTTAGCTTTCGTGACTGGAAGCCTTCGCGCAGAGGAGGTTATCAACCTTGCACAGGATGATACAGCCCGCAACAGGTTCTCCCGCGACCAGCGGGCCTGGCATCTTTCCCACGTTCTTTCTCTCAGGCTTCGAGTGCTCCACCTTCATCTGGAAGGACAAGGGACGACGCGACCTCATCGCGGAAACCCAGCACCGCGAGCATGTGGAGGAGGATTATGCCTTTCTTCGTTCGCTGGGCATCGCGGTCGCACGCCAGGGCATACCTTGGCCATTCGTGGACAAAGCTGGGCAATATGATTTCTCCTGCCTCGATCCTTTCATCGATGCGATGAACCGGTGCCAGATCCTGCCGGTCTGGGATCTTTGCCATTATGGTTATCCTGACGATGTCGATCCCTTCGCGGACGATTTCACGCAGCGTTTCGCAGCTTACGCGCGCGCCGCCGCTGAATACGTGACGGCGCGGATTCATGGCCCGCATTTCTTCACGCCCATCAACGAAATCACCTTCTTCGCCTTCATGGGCGGCGAATGGGGCTGGACGGCGCCGTTCGGCAATACGGATCAGCAGCGGCGGCAATTACGTCTCGCCTTGTGCCGCGCCGACATTGCAGCCGTGAAGGCGATCCGTGAAGTGGACACGCAAGCGCGCATGGTTCACATCGATCCGCTGATCCTGGTCGTTGCGCCGCGTGACAGGCCCGATCTTCGGGACGAAGCGGATCGGGAAACCTATGAGGATACGTTCTTCGCCTGGGACGTGATTGCAGGCCTGCGCCACCCCGAACTCGGCGGCTCGCCGGAGGTTCTCGATATCGTTGGCGTCAATTGCTACTCGTTCGGACAGATGGAATATCGCGAGCATGGTCCGCACGCGTCGCTCGAACCGCACGACGAACGCATCCGCCCTCTCGGCGACCTTTTAAGCTATGCCTGGGAGCGCTATCGGCGGCCGATGATCGTGGGCGAAACCAGCGGCCTGCGCGAAGGACGCCCCGACTGGCTGTGCGACATCGTGGAGGAATCGCTCGCAGCCGTGCGCAAGGGCATCGACCTGCACGGCGTCTGCCTCTTTCCTGCTGTCGACATGCCGGATTGGCACACGGGCGAGTGGCTTCACAACGGCCTGTGCGATCTCGTGGAAGAAAACGGCACGCTCAAGCGCGTACCCTATCAGCCTTATATCGACGAGTTGCGCAAATGGCAGAAGACCCTGAACCGGGTCACGGTGCTTGATGAGGACCCCTTCAGTGACCCCGTCGACCTTTCCGACATCAAGAGAGCTGCGGAGCGCATGAATGTCACCTCCGACAAGGATTGGTGCTGATTGCTCCGCTTCTCCGGCGCGGATCGCATGACGAACAAAACCTTTCCGCAAACGTTCGTCACCACGGATCCTTGCAGGAGAACTCCATGTCCGCCAGACACATCGCAATTGCCGGCATCGCCGTTGCCTTTGCTCTTCCCGTTTTCGCGCAGCAGAATCAGGCGCCCTCCTTTCCCGTCACGCCGCAGCCCACCGAGACGAATCCCAACTCGGCACTCGGCCAGGGTGCGGAACAACGTCAGCAGCGCACGCAGCAGGGCGGCGCGCCGCAGGATACGCAGACGCCCCTACGCCAGGGCCAAGCCAACAGCGCACCGGCAGCTCAAGGCCAGCAACAATCGCAGGCCGACAGGCAATACATTCAGCAGGCGCTGGCGCTCAGCACGGTCTCGCTGCAGCAATCGAACTTCGCTTTGTCCAAGGCGCAGAATCCGCGCGTGAAGCAATTCGCGCAATTCGAAATCGGCGAGCAGAACAATCTCACCGACATTCTGCATAGCTTCGCCGATCCTGCAGCCACCGCATCGACCAGCACGGGCGCCAAGGCTGCCGCGTCGACGGCTCCCGAATTGTCGCAGGAGGATTCCGCTGCGATGGAGCGCCTGTCGAAAGCACAGGCAGGCGCCGCCTTCGATCGCGACTACGTCAATCTGCAGATCCAGGGACATCAGCGTCTGCTGAAGCTGCAGGAAGACCAGATTCGCAGCTCCGGCAATCGCGAGATGACGAACATCGCCAAGCTCGCGCGCGGCCAGATCCAGGAGCATCTTGCGATGCTCGACGTGATCCAGAAAGAGCTCGGACGCTAAAACATCCGGCTCCGCTTGTTTGCCTCACGCGGAGCCGGAACCCCTCTTTTCAAAGGTCGTTGCTTTTCAGGAACGACGAGACATCAAGAAGAGGAATATGCGATGGCGCGAGACAAGCGCGGAAATCCCCCGGAACCTCCGGTCGACGAGGTGCTGAACGAATTGGCGCAGGATGAAGGCGGTGATGATTTCATCGCAGGCCCGACCCAGCGCAACAGCGTCGGCAACACCAAGCGCGCGGCGGCCAAGGCTACCGGCGTGATGGGTGCCACGAAGAAGCTCGATCCCGATCTCGACATCGATCACGTGGATGACGGACGTGTGGCAAGCGGCTCCAAGGCCGGCATCCGCTCCTTCAAGGAGGTGCCGGAGGAGGAAGACGACGAGGCCGGCTTTACGTTGTCCAACGAAGAGATCGCGGAAGGCATTTCCACGACGGCGAACAAGAGTCCCGCGCCACGCTCGGCACAAACGGATTCCGAGGCGGGACCCTCCGGCATGAGCGGCGGCGCTACGTCCCGCAAGCGCATGCCCGCACCCGGCACTGCGGTGGATGTGCCCAAAGGCACGCTTGTGCGTGGTCAACCCACAGCTAGCCAGTCGGGCGGCAAATCTACTTCGTCTACCGCCGACGAGAAACCGCCAAAGCGCTCCGCGCGCGCCGATGGCGGACAAGAGCAGCGTTCGTTGTCGAAAGGCGGCAGCGAGGAACGCTGACCTTTTCCTTTTTGCAACTTTGTCATCCCGGTCGGCGCAAGCTGGGCCGGGATGATTTGTTTGCATAGCCCTACATCACATCATGCATATCTTCCTCGACGGAAGGCGAAGTGACAGCGCATCACCTCCCGCTTTATGCATTGATGGCAGTAACAACATAAAACGGTCGAGGAAACGCTCATGGATAGAAGAAAAGTTCTCAAAGGCGCCGGTCTCGCAGCAGCGGCGGGCGCTGTTGCCTCTCCCGCCATCGCGCAAGCCAATCCGGAAATCCGCTGGCGCATGGCATCCGCCTATCCCAAGAGCCTCGATACTCTGTTCGGCGCGGGCGAGATGATCTCCAAGCGGGTCGCTGCCGCCACCGACAACAAATTCCAGATCCAGACCTTTGCGGCAGGCGAGATCGTCGGTGCGCTTCAGACCCTCGACGCCACGCAGAACGGCACCATTGAGTGCTCCTACACCCTGTCGAGCTTCTTCATCGGCAAGGACCCAACCTTCATGTTCGACACCTCGGTGCCGTGGGGCATGAACGTGCGTCAGCACAATGCCTGGATGTATTACGGCGGCGGCCTCGACCTGATGCGCGAGTTCATGAAGGATTATAACATCTTCCCGATTCCCGCAGGCCAGACCGGCGCGCAGATGGGCGGCTGGTTCCGCAAGGAGATCAACTCCATCGCTGATCTGCAGGGCCTGAAGATGCGCATCGCCGGCATGGGCGGCCAGATCATGCAGAAGCTCGGCGTGGTGCCCCAGGTGCTCGGCGCGGGCGACATCTATCCGGCGCTGGAGCGCGGCACACTCGACGCCGTGGAGTTCTCCGGCCCCCATGACGACGAGAAGCTCGGCTTCGTGAAGGTGGCGAAGTACTACTATTATCCGGGCTTCTGGGAAGGCGGCGCTCAGCCCTCGCTTTATGTGAACATGCCAAAGTGGAACGAGCTGCCTGCCCATTACAAGGCCATCCTCGAAGCCGCCTGCGCGGAAGCCAACGCCATGTGCGTGGCGAAATACGATGCGCAGAATGCGGAAGCCATCCGCCGCCTCGTGGGCCAGGGCGTGCAGCTGCGTCCCTTCCCGCGCGATGTGATGGAGCAGAGCTACAAGGAAGCCTTCAAGCTCTACAACGAGATCGCTGCCTCCAATGCGAAGTTCAAGAAGGTCTACGATTCCTGGAACGCGTTCCGCGAGAAGGAGCTGACCTGGTTCCGCATCGCGGAATTGCCCTTCGACTTCTTCGTCAACCAACAGCAGGGCCAGCGCTGAGGATCACGAGAGGGGGCGGTGCAGAACACCGCCCCCTTTCTTTTGCGGGATCGAAGCTTGTCCTCACGCGTTGTCTTGTCAGACGTCCATCGCAAGCCCTGGAGACAGAGCATGAAGAACGACAAGATGCACAACAAGGACAAGTCCGCCGACAAGCCCGAGCGCAAGGACGACAAGCTGCCAGAGAATTCCAAGAAGTCCCTCGACGAAAAACTGGACGAGGGCGTGGAAGAAACCTTCCCGGCAAGCGACCCGGTTTCCGTGAAGATCACGAAGTAAGTTTCATTGCCTCACATGCGGGCCCCAGGCTCCCTCCTGGGGCCTTTTGCATGTCAGCTGCGGCTTGCCACCGCAACGCCCAGCGCCGCGCAGGCCATGCCCGCCATCTGGATGAGGCTCAAGGATTCGCCGAACAGCGCGAAGGCCATGAGGGCCGCCACCGGCGGCACGAGATAGAGCAGCGTCGCCACGCCGACGACCGCGCCTTGCCGGATGAGGAAGAGCAGCAGGCCGATGGCGCCGATGGACAGGCCCAGCACCGCCCAGGCCATGCCGCCGATGAGCGGCCACGTCCATTCGAGCCGCCCCTCCTCCGTGAGCAGAACCATCGGCAGGGTCACGAGGGTGGCGCCGATATATTGCACGAAGGCGTTCACCCGCAGATCCTGCGCGCTCCCGGCGCGTTTCTGCCAGATCGTGCCGAAGGTGATCGAGATCATGCCGAGCACGCAGATCAGAAGCGGGAAAGCCGGCACTCCGCCATCGCCGAGCTTCGGGGCCACCACGAGCGCGGCGCCGAGAAAGCCGAGGCCGATCCCGGCCCAGCGCCGAGCGGAGACCTTTTCTCCCAACAAGGGCCCAGCGAGCGCGCCCGTCACAAGAGGCTGCAATCCCGCCACCAGGGCGGAGATGCCAGCCGGAAGCCCATGCTTCACGGACCAGAACACCCCGCCGAGATAGCACCCGTGCAGAAGCGCCCCGGCGATCATGCCATTGACCCATTCCCGCCCGTTGCGCGGCCAGGGGGCCTGAACAGCCAGGACGATCACACTCAGCACCGCGAGCGCCAGAAGGTATCGGACCAGCAGGAAGGTCAGGGGATCGGCATAGGGCGCGACCGTCCGGGCCACGATGAAGCCTGTAGCCCAGATGACGACGAAGAGCGGCGGAGCAAGGCGGGCGAGCGGGGACGAGGACATGAGCGGGCGGGCCGGGCAATGATGAGGGGGAAGCCTCGTTTTTCCCGAGGCGTGACCTTGTGCCATTCCCCGGCCTTCCCTGTCGAGGGCGGCTTTCTGCGGATAAGCCTGCGGCCGATGTGCGCATTGGCACATTGACGGCAGAGCTTGGGAAAATAAGGGCTTGCAGGGCAGGTTACGTTACGAATAGGTAAGAATATATCGTTTATGACGATTCGCAGTTTCATTACCCAAAGGGATTCCGGGCTTTTGCGCGGGCTCCCGCCCCGAGAAAGCGCCCTTGGCGTCGCTCGAACCGAAGCCCATTCAAACCCTTAGCGAGATACTCCGATGACGACGAAAAAATACACCCTTGCCCAGAACACCCTTGCTCCGAGCACCCTGGCAGCCATCATTCCTGTGATGACCATCCATGATGCGACGGCTGGGGCCGATAACTTCGTAGGCACCGCCGCCGACTTCGATCTCGTTTCGTACAAGGACGCAACCGGCCCTGTCATCGTGGTTCTGCCTGGCCCAGGCGCGACCAACAGCGACGGCGCAGTCTCCACAGGCTGGGCGGCCGGCGATACCTATGGCGATTCGATCGATGGCATCGAAGGCACGTCGGGCGCAGACAAATTCTACGGCAATGGCGCGGACAACTTCTTCATCGGCGGCGCTGGCGCCGATACGTTCTATGGTGGTGCCGGCATCGATACGATCAGCTACCAGACGGCCACCAGCGCAATTCGGATCAATATCGGCTATTTCGAAACAGGCATCGGCGATGCTTTGGGCGACACCGTCCAGGGTATTGAGAACATTGTCGGCTCCAGCTTCAACGACACCATCACTGGCTCGGGCGAGGACAACAAGATCGAAGGCGGCGACGGCAATGATCTGCTTCAGGGGTCGACAGGCGCCGATACAATCGATGGCGGAGACGGCATCGATACCGTGTCATACAGCTACTCTGATTCCTGGAACGTGGTCATCGACCTGGGCGCTGTAGATGGGATTCAAGCCGGGTTGGAAACCACCAATCATGCCAGAGGCGACAAGCTGATCTCCATCGAGAACGTGATCGGCACGAAATGGGCTGACAAGATCACCGGCAACGACGTAGCCAACGTGCTCGACGGTGGCAAGCAGGTCAATGGTGGCACGGCTGTAGACACCCTGGCCGGCGCAGGCGGCAATGACATCTATTATGTCGACGAGAACATCAATAACTATGTCGATATCGTCATTGAAAAGGAGAACGAGGGAACTGACCTCGTCTACACGACCTACAACTACACGCTGACGGCGCATGTCGAGAACCTCACGGCCATCGCAGGCAAGTGGAATGCCGTTCGCCTAACCGGCAACAACCTCGCTAACACCATCATCGGCAACGAAGCCAACAATGTCATCAACGGCCTCACGGGTGCCGATTACATGGCAGGCGGACGCGGCAACGATGTTTACTACATCCATGATGCCAGCGATCGTGTGGTGGAAACCTCCACCGGCGGCGTCGACACTGTCTACAGCTATGTCAGCTGCAACTTGGCCAACTACGTCGAAAACCTCTACGGCGCCGGCTCCTCCGCGATCAATCTGACCGGCAATACGCTCGCCAACGTCATCAAGGGCAACTCCGGCAACAACAAGATCAACGGCTACACCGGCAAGGACGTGCTCTACGGCGGTTCGGGCAAGGACATCTTCCAGTTCACCACGGCGGCCACCTCGTCGAACGTGGACAAGATCGCCGACTACAACGTCGCCTATGACTCGATCCAGCTCGACAACAGGTACTTCACCAAGCTCGGCTCCGGCACGCCCACGAGCCCGAAGAAGCTGGCCTCCTCTGCCTTCTGGAAAGGTGCCAAGGCCCATGATTCCAACGACCGCATCATCTACGATGCGACCAAGGGCTATCTCTACTATGATGCCGACGGCACCGGTTCGTCCAAGCAGGTTCTCATCGCCACCATGGCCAAGGGCCTGAAGATGAACTACGCCGAGTTCTTCGTCATCTAAGGCGATCAACCGTTCACAACACAGAAAAGGCCTCCTCCAGGAGGCCTTTTTTGTTGGAACATTCGGCAATGGCGGCCATTCAAAGCTGGACGGTTATCTCTCTTGTCCTCCCTTGCCTTCTCGACCCACCCGCCGCACCATCTTTGGCGTCCTGGAGCCGACCTTTGAAACGCCTGCGCCTTTATCTCGAACTCGTCGTCATCACCCTGAACCGCTTCGTGCTGCACGATGCCTGGGCGATCGCGAGCCATATCGCGCTGTCGGTTCTCACGTCCTTCTTTCCCTTTCTCATCCTGGTCACGGCGCTGGCGAGCGTCTTCGGCACCGGGACCCTCGCCGACGAGGTCGCCGATCTCATTCTCGAAGCCTGGCCGCAGGAGATCGCGGGCCCCATCGCGGGCGAGGTGCACAACATTCTCACCGGTCGCCGCAGCGACGTGGTCACCCTGGGCGTGGTGCTGACCCTCTACTTTGCGTCCAGTGGCGTGGAGAGCCTGCGGGTGGGGCTCAACCGCGCCTATAACGTGCGCGAGACCCGGGCCTGGTGGCTCACGCGCCTGGAATCCATCGCCTTCGTGATCGGCGGCGCCTTCGTGTTGATGGCCATCGCGTTGCTCGTCGTTCTCGGCCCCTTCATCTGGCGCGGTGTCCTGCGCTGGGTTCCGGCCCTGCAGCCTTTCGATGCGCTCGTCGGGTTCCTGCGGGTGGGTGTCGCCACGCTCATCATCGTGCTCGGACTGGTCTTCGCCCACAAGCTCGTTCCGGCGGGACGGCGCAGTCTCCGCTCGGTACTGCCGGGCGTCGGCGTGACGCTGTTCCTGTGGCTCCTCGGCGGCTTCGGCTTCAGCTGGTATCTCGATTATTATCCGGGCGCCTACGCCTCCACCTATGGCGGCCTGGCAACGGCCATGGTGGCGCTGATCTTCCTCTATACGCTCGGCGCGATCTTTCTCTTCGGCGGCGAGTTGAACGGCACCATTCTCGCGGCGAAGCAGAGGCGATTGGGGAAGGAGCCTCAACCGGAAATGGCCGACGTGATCACGCTTCCCTGATCAATGTTCGAACGGATCAGAGATTCGGCGAGAGTCTGAATTCGAGCCTGGCTGATGCCGCCGGCCGCGCCTCCGGCGCGAGGCTGTAGCCGACCGAGACATTGATGGTGGACCGGAACGCATCCGTACGGGAACTAAGCACCTTCTCGCCCATGATCTCGGACAAAAGGTTCGAATGAAGCGCCCCGTTGGAAACGTCCACATTCATGCTCGGCGAAACCCGGAATTCCACATTCCAGGCGGTCAGGGGAACATCCAGCGGAACATTCAATCGGCCACTGAAGGATTGGAGATAATCGGTCTGCGCATTGTCGACCGAACCCACCGTCGACAGGCCGATCTTGAGGCCTCCCATCTCCCTCACATCCTGCGACCAGAACGACTCCCACATGGCCTTCGAGCCGAGAAAGCCGCTCTCGTTGCCGCTGCGAGTCATCTCCGTGCCGATCATGATGTTCCAGTCCTGGAAGGGTTGCATCTTGGCGCCAAAGGTCTTGCCGGTATCGGAAGGTGTGAAGGCTGCGCGGCTCGTTGCGGAAACGCCGCTCGCCCAGGTCTGCACGCGTTCAAGTGACGAGGAGCGAGTGGACGCTTCAGGGCGCCGGACAATGGCATCCTCGATCCGCCAGGATTGCGTCTCGCTGATCCCTTCCACACTCCCGTCAAAGGCTTGAGCGGCTGGCGCGGAAAATAGAATACAGGACAGCAAGGCTGCTATTTTTCGGCATGGATAAAGCATAGCTCATAAAAGAATTTAATCTTAAAATACGTTTAGTCAGTAATGACATTCGAACGAGATTCTTTTAACAAAGACTAAACTGCCATGCCGTGACATTGATGCACCAATAAGCATCAAAGAATATTATCTTCAGGCAAATATACTTACAAAGCACCAAAGCCTTTAGAAAACTAACGTTTCTATGCTTGAGGGACAAAACGACGCGTCACATGAAAAAGCGGCCGGACTGACAAGCCCGGCCGCTTCGATTTTCGACAACTGAAAAAATGATCAGCCGACGATTTTGTATTTCACGAAGCCTTCCGGAGCGTCGCCCATCTTCTCGACCTTGATGCCGGCCGGCTGATAGGCGGCGGCATTCGGGCCGGTGGTGAAGGTCATGGTGACGCCAGACGGCACGGCGAGCGACCAGGAGCCATCGGCCTTCGGTGCCACTTCCTTCTTCTCGACGATGAAGCGCATGATCGCATCGCGGGTGAGATCGGGCGCCTCGAACACGATGGTGGTGCCGTCGGCGCCGGGGAAGTTGCCGCCGCCGCCCGCGCGGTAATTGTTCGTCACCACGAGGAACTGCTGATCGTCCGTCACGGGCTTGCCGTTATAGGACAGGTCCTTGATGCGGTGCGCATCGGCATTCACGACCTTGCCGTTGTCGTCATAGCGCGAGGCCTGCGTGGGATCGATCTTGTACTGCACGCCTGCGATGACGTCGAAGTTGTAGGCCGGGAATTTTTGGTTGATGAGCTCCTGCTCGCCGCCCTTCGCCGGGTCGATCTGGTTGTAGACGCCCGCCGAGCGCTCCAGCCATTCGCGCACCTGCGCGCCGGTGATCTTCACCACGCGGATCGTGTTCGGATAGATGTAGATATCCGCCATGTCCTTGATGGCGAGCGGGCCGGGCTTGATGTCCGTGAAGTAGTTCGCGCCGCCGCGTCCGCCGGCCTTGAACGGAGCCGCCGCCGAGAGGATCGGCAGGTCCTTGAAGGCAGATGCTTTCAGCTGATCGGCCACGTACCAGGACTGCGCCTCGGCGACGAGCTTCACAGACGCATCGTCCGACACGAGCGAGAAGTAGGAATGGATCGGCACAGCCGTCTTGCCTACGGGCTCGCGCACGTATTTGAGCGTGGCATCGTGATCGGCCTGCACGGCGGCGATCACACCTGCTTCCGAATCCACCTTCGCGACGATCTTGCGGTCGACGCGGTCGTAAATCGAGCGTGCTTCGGTGCGGAAATTCGCAACCTTCCACGCATTGCCGTCCTTCGTCAGATCGAGATCGATAAGGCCGAGATGGCTGCCCCAGAAGCCGGCCATGACGGCGGGCTTACCGTGCAGCGTGCCCTTCTGAACATCGACGCCGGGGATGTTATTGAACTCCTTGCCGCCGGGGAACACGAAGTGCTGGTGGCCGGTGAGGATCACATCGATGCCGTCGACCTTCGCGAGATGCAGCGCCGCATTCTCCTCGCCGCCTTTACGCTCGCCGCCTGCGATGCCGGAATGGCAGAGCGCCACGACGATGTCGGCACCGGCCTTCTTCAGCTCAGGCACATGCTTGTTGGCGGCGTCGACGATGTCGATGGTGGTCACCTTGCCGTCGAGATGCGCCTTGTCCCATTGCACGATCTGCGGCGGCACGAAGCCGATCACGCCGACCTTCAGTTTCTGCTTGGCACCGCTCTCATCCGTCACCTCGCGGTCGAGGATGAGCCACGGCTTGTAGAGGGTCTGTCCGTCGGACTTGATCGCGTTGGCGCAGACCACCGGGAATTTCGCAGCGCCCATGGCGTTCTGCAGGAACTCCAGACCGTAATTGAACTCGTGATTGCCGAGTGTGCCGCAATCGTAGGAAAGGGTGTTCATCGCGGCGACGATGGGATGCACGTCGCCCTTCTTCATGCCCTTGCGATAGGACACGTAATCGCCGAGCGGCGAGCCCTGGATGATGTCGCCGTTATCGAAGAGCAGGCTGTTCTTGGCCTCGGAGCGCGCGGCCTTCACGATCGTCGCGGTGCGCGCGAGACCCACCGTGTCGTCGGGAGCGTCGCGATAGTAATCGTAGGGGAAGATGTTCACATGGAGATCGGTGGTTTCCATGATGCGCAGCTTCACCACGGGATTGGCCTGGCCCATGGCGAGATGCGGCAGGCTCGTGAGAGCGGCGGCGGCGACGCCGGTCTGAAGAATGCGGCGGCGGGTGATCAGTGTCATGACAGCTTCCTCTGGATGGAACGTTGTTCCTTAACCAGAGGAGAGCACATCTTTTATGACAGGATCAAGATAGCCGGCTCAACGAGTATTCCGCTGTTGACAAGCGTCATCCCGGGGCTGCGCAGCAGAACCCGGGATCGCAAGACGAGAATGGCGCTTTATTCGGCTCACGATCCCGGATCTTCGCTACGCTCCGTCCGGGATGACGTGGGTGTCACGACGCCCGCAATGCTTCGTCGAGGTCGCGATAGAGGTCTTCTACGTCCTCGATGCCGGTGGAGAGCCGCAGAAGGTCGGGCGGGCAAGGCGTTCCGGGTCCCTCGATGGAGGCGCGGTGCTCGATCAGGCTCTCGACGCCGCCGAGAGATGTTGCCCTTTTCCACAGGCCGACCTTCGCGGCGGTCGCAATCGCAGCCTTCTCGCCGCCCGTCACCTGGATTGAGAGCATGTAGCCGAAGCCGCCCTCCATCTGCCGGGCGGCGATGTCGTGTCCTGGATGCTGCGGCAGGCCGGGATAGAGCACCCGCGCCACCTTGGGATGCACGGAGAAGCGCTGCGCGAGATCGAGCGCCGATTTCGCCTGCGCTGCTGTTCGCACATGGAGCGTGCGCATGCCGCGCATCAGCAAGTAAGCCTCGAAGGGGCCGAGGATCGCGCCCTGCATCTTGCGGATCGAGACGATCCGCGCCCAGAACTCATCGGCCTTCGCGCCTGCGAGCGCGCCAGCCACCACGTCGGAATGACCGTTGAGCACCTTGGTCGCCGCATGCATTACGATATCCGCGCCGAGCTTCAGCGGGCGGGTATGAACCGGCGAGGCCGTGGTGGAATCGACCGCGAGCCGTGCTCCCGCCGCGTGCGCGATCTCGGCCACGGCCGCGATATCGGTGATGGTCCAGAGCGGGTTGGAGGGCGTCTCGACCCAGACGAGCTTGGTGCGGCCCGGCACGACGGCCTTGGCAAGGGCATCGAGATCGTCCGTCTCCACGAAATCGACCTGAAGGCCCCAGCGCACGGCTTCCGTCATCAGCCAGTTGCGCAAGGCCCAGTACATGACCTTGGAGGCCACGATGTGATCGCCGGGGTTCAACGCCTGGAACACGGCGGTCGCCGCCGCCATGCCGGAGGAGAAGAGAAGCGCGCCGGCTTCCGCCTCTTCCAGCATCGCCAGCACCTCTTCCGCCTCGCGGATGGTGGCATTGTCGGGACGGCCATAGACGTAACCGGAGGAATAGGCGTTGTCCTCGTCGCGGATATAGGTGGTCGCCACATGGATCGGCGGCACCACCGCTTTCGTGATCGGGTCCACATGCCCCATCGCCTGAGCGGTCAGGCTGCGCTTCGACCAGGGGAGACGCGACGACGACATGGGAACCTCCGAGAAGCGTGACTGTTGAGGTCACAGGTTTATAAGACAGGCCGTCTTTAAAGGGATTTCAGCCATGCCGACAGACCAAACTATGCCGGGCAGCCATGCAACGCCGCCCTTCCTGCGGTTCCTGATCGCAGTCCTGCCGGTGGTGGCGGTGAGCGTCGCGGGCGGCCTCGTCACCCGCGCCAAGATCCCGACCTGGTATGCCGGACTTGAGAAACCCTCCTTCAATCCGCCGAACTGGGTCTTTGGGCCTGTCTGGACCACGCTCTACGCGCTGATGGCCTATGCGCTCTGGCGCATCCTGTCTCTGCCGAAAAGCACGCCCGGGCGCACAGGGGCGGTGGCTCTCTTCTTCGTGCAGCTCGCGCTGAACTCAGCCTGGTCCTTCGCCTTCTTCGGCGCACAGAGCCCGCTCATGGGCCTTGTCGTCATCGCCACCCTGATCGTGGCGATCCTCGCGACGATCGTCGCCTTCTGGAAACTCGACCGCATCGCCGCATGGCTTCTCGTGCCGTATCTCGCCTGGGTCTCTTACGCGACCCTGCTCAACGGCTCGATCTGGCAGCTGAACGGATAACTCGAACACATCACAGCCTCACCCTGAGGAGGGCCGTCAGGTCCGTCTCGAAGGGCGAGGCGTCTCCAGAGCACTCTGGAACTTCCTTCGAGACGGTCGCTCACGCGACCTCCTCAGGATGAGGGCAGAGTGATGTGAAGCACCCTTATTCCGGCTTGTCGAACAGGTCCGGATTCGTGTCGTGGCGGTCGAGGACGCCGACGAAGGGCAGCTGGCGGTAGGAATGGGCGACATCCATGCCGTAGCCGATCACGAACACGTCCGGGCAGGTAAAGCCCACGTAATCCGGCTCGATCTGCACGGCGCGCTTGCCGGGCTTTTCCAGCAGAACGGCGGTCTTCACGCTCTTGGCGCCGCGGGCCATGAGCAGGTCCTTGGCGAAGGTGACCGTGCGGCCGGATTCGAGAATGTCGTCGACCAGAAGCACGTCGCGGCCGCGCACGTCGCTTTCCACGTCGCGCAGGATCGTGACGTTGCCGGTGGAGACCGTGCCGTCGAGATAACTGGAGAGATGCACGAACTCCACCTGCGGCTCGAGGCCGACCCGATGCAGGGCGCGCAGCAGGTCCGCCGCGAACATGAAGCTTCCCTTGAGGACCGCGACGACCAGCAGGTTCTCAGGCTTGGATTTCACGATGTCCTGCGCCATGGCCTCGTTGCGCTTGGCGATAGCGTCCTCGTCGAAGAGAACCCGAATACGGTGGGAAGCAGTCATCGTCGGTCTGTCCAGATAAGAAAAAAGCTACTGAAAGGTCCTTCTTTCACGACCATGGCGGCGCGTGGAAGTCAAACGAAGTTCATGCGTTTTTCCGGCAAAAGCGGTGGTTCGGCCTTCGGGCAGCGATCCTGCGGCAATGTTCCCCGACCGCCTCGCTTCCTGTGGGGCTCCGGCAAGTTTATGGCTTGCTAACCATACCGGGGCGATAACAGGGGCGAATCGCCGCCAGCCGGCTCCCTAAAACCCTCCAGGAGGATCCAGGCCGACGTGAGAGCCCACCATTACGATGAGGATTTCGATGAAGGCATGGCTCCGTCCGTGCGCTTCGAGAATGTGGGCGTGCGCTACGGCATGGGGCCCGAGGTCCTGCGCGACCTCACCTTCTCCATCGAGCCGAACTCGTTCCAGTTCCTCACCGGCCCCTCGGGCGCGGGCAAGACCACGCTGCTCCGGCTCATCCTTCTCTCGGTCAAGCCGACGCGCGGCCTGATCTCCCTCTTCGGCGAGAACGTCTCGCGGATCTCGAAGAACGAGCTCACCGGCCTTCGCCGCCGCATGGGCGTGGTGTTCCAGGATTTCCGCCTGCTCGACCACCTCACCACCTATGAGAACGTGGCTCTCCCCTTGCGCGTCCAGGGCAAGGACGAGGCGAGCTACCGTGCCGAGGTGGTGGAGCTCCTGCGCTGGGTCGGCCTCGGCGACCGCATGCACATGCTGCCGCCCGTGCTCTCCGGCGGTGAGAAGCAGCGCGCGGCGATTGCCCGCGCCCTTATCGTGCGGCCCGACCTTCTGCTCGCCGACGAGCCCACCGGCAACGTGGACCCGTCGCTCGCCAAGCGTCTCCTGCGCCTCTTCATCGAACTCAACCGGCTCGGAACCTCGGTGGTGATCGCCACCCACGATTTCAGCCTCATGGACCAGCTCAACGTGCGCCGCCTCGTGCTCGGCGACGGGCGGCTGCATATCGACGAATGAGCCGGATGAACGCGCCCCAACCCCGCCTCAGGAAGGTTGCGCCGCAAAAGCCGCAGGGCGGCGAGAAGCGTTCGCTGCCTGCCTCCTTGAGCCGCAATGCGCCTCTCGTGCCCGTGGATTCCGCAGGCGGACAGGCGCTCGCCGCCGTCATCGCGATCCTCACCTTCCTTGCAGCCCTCTGCGCGGGTGGCGCGGAGCTGGTGGCGACGAGTTCCGCGCAATGGCGCTCGGAAATCGCCCGCGAGGTGACGATCCAGATCCGTCCCAATCCGCAGCGCTCCATGGAAGACGACGTGGCGCGCGCGACGGTGCTGGCCCGCCAGACGCCGGGCGTGGAAGAAGCGCAGCCCTTCACCAAGGAAGAATCCGAGCGCCTGCTGGAGCCCTGGCTCGGCACCGGCCTCGATTTCAAGGATCTGCCCGTTCCGCGCCTCATCGTGATCAAGCTGAGCGAAGACGTGCGGCCCGATTTCGGCCCCTTGCGCCAGAGCCTGCAGCGGGACGTGCCGGGAGCATCCCTCGATGATCACGCGCTCTGGGTCTCGCGGCTTTCCACCATGGCCAACACCATCATCGCCACCGGCATCTTCCTGGTGACGCTGGTGCTCGTGGCGGCGGGCCTGGCCGTGATCTTCGCCACGCGCGGGGCCATGGCCGGCAACAAGGAAGTGGTGGATATTCTGCACTTCGTGGGCGCGAACGACGATTTCATCGCCAAGGAGTTTCAGCGCCGCTTCTTCAAGCTCGGCCTGCGCGGCAGCGCCATCGGGGCCGGCGCGGCGCTTGTACTCACCATCGTTCTCGGCCTGATCACCCGCTCCTGGCGCGCGAGCCCGGCAGGCGACCAGATCGAAGCCCTGTTCGGGGCCTTCAGCATCAGCTGGACCGGCTATCTGGTGGTGATCCTCATCGCGCTCCTGGTGGCGCTGATCACAGGCATCGTGTCCCGCCTGACCGTGAGACGTTTTCTTAACGATAATGGTTGATCATCCATGATTGTGGACAACCAGGGCTGCCTCTCCATTGCCGCATTCCAACGTATCATCGCCCTCGATGACCTCGCAGACGCAGAGTTGGGCGAACCCGAGCGCCACGGAACCCGCTGAAGCCTTGGGCTGGGGCTGGACGATGCATGGCGCGCAGCCGTTTCCGGCAAGGAGATCCATGGCCCGACGCATCCTGAGCGCCGGTTTCTGGAGCGTGGCCGCGCTCTGCATCCTCGGTTTTTTCGGCTTTCTGGGCTTCGTCTACAGCATCGACCGCATCGAGCATCCGCCCGAGACCCGTGCCGACGGCATCGTGGCCATGACCGGCGGCGCGCAGCGCATCGGCGACGCCATCGACCTTCTGGCCAAGGGCTATGCTAAGCGGCTCCTGATTTCGGGCGTGAACGAGAGAACCAGCCGCGAGCAGATTTCCCGCCTCAATCCCGGACAGCGCCAGCTCTTCGATTGCTGCGTGGACTTGGATTACCGGGCCCGCAACACCATCGGCAACGCCATCGAGACCCGCCGCTGGGCCGACCGGCACGGCTTCGACACCATCATCGTCGTTACCTCGAACTACCACATGCCGCGCATGCTGACGGAGCTCGACCACGCGCTCCCCAACCTGCAGAAGATTCCCTATGCGGTCGCGGCCACCATCGACCCGCACGATTGGTGGCACAATCCCGCCACCGCCAAGGTGCTGGCGACCGAATACCTGAAATTCCTGGCCGTCTGGCTGCGCACCCGCTTCGAGAACGACCCGGAAAGCTCCCCGGTCGCCGCCATCATCAGCGGCGGCGCACCGAGCCAGGAAGCGACCGCCACCTTGCGCTAGAGTCCGGGCCCCAAACCCTCTAAGGTGACCCGGCCCGCGGAGCCCTGCGCTCCGCTTTTCCTTTTTCTCACGAAGCCATGCTGTTCGTTCGCTCCCTGCTCTTCAATACCGTCTTCTACGCCCACCTCGTCCTGTGGCTGATCCTGCTGATCCCGGGCGTTGTGATGCCGCGCAAAACCTTCATCAGGATGGTCCAGACCTGGGCCCACCTATCCCTCTGGCTGCTGCGGGTTGTGGCCGGAACGAAGATCGAGGTGCGGGGGCGGGAGAAGATCCCGGAAGGCGGGGCCCTGGTCGCCGCCAAGCACCAGTCGTTGTGGGAGACCTTCGCCCTTCTCACCTTGTTCGACGACCCCACCTTCATCCTGAAGCGGGAGCTGATGTGGATTCCGTTCTTCGGCTGGTATTTGCGCAAGGCCGATTGCGTGCCGGTGAACCGCAAGGCGGGCTCCTCGGCCCTCGTGCAGATGACCGCCAAGGCGAAGGACGAGGCCCAGCACGGCCGCCAGATCATCATCTTTCCCGAGGGCACGCGCCGCCCGCCGGGAGCGCCTGCGGCCTATAAATACGGCGTGGCGCATCTCTATCAGAATCTCGGCTTTCCCTGCATTCCGGTGGGCCTGAATTCCGGTCTCTACTGGCCGCGCCGCCAGTTCATCCGCCGTCCCGGCACGATCCGGATCGAAATTCTCGACCCGATCGCTCCCGGCCTGCCACGGGAGGAATTCTTCCGTCTCATGCAGGAGCAGATCGAGGAATCGTCGAACCGGCTGCTCGCGGAGGGCAAGCGCGAGCTGGGCCTGGGCGATTCGCCGCCAACCCCTGCCACGACCGCGACAAATATCTGATATAGCTAAGCTTTCCGGACCTTGACGGCTCGGCTCGCCGTTCTTACATATAAGAACATATGGCGAACAAACGAACCATATCCTGGAATACGGCCATGCGGGATCTCCGCAACGACCGAATGCGGAGGGCTGGCGTGCGCGAGGAACCTTTGAGGGCGACAGCCGGGCTTCGCTCTTCTTCCACGACCCTGAGTTCATGGCGCGGCCAATCGGGCCGCCGCTACATCGTCGGCGTTCATCCCCTCGATCTGAACGAACTTCTCGACATCACCGATGCGGTCATCCTCGCCGTGAGCCGCGATGCGGGCGGCACCGGCCACGTGGTCGATTCGGTGCTTGCGGGACACGAGCCCAGCGAGGAGACCCGCACGCGCTGGCTCGAGAAGGTGCAGGAGCGCGGCGCGTCCGAACTCCACATCCACCGCCTCGCCGACACGGAAGCGCGCCGCCGCGAAATCCTGGCGGATCTGCGCGAGAACGCGGATCAGGCTTCCTGATCGAGCGCCTCGACGATCCGCTGCATCAGCGGATCGACCACACCCATGCCGACGAGATGCTCGTGGGTCGAGCGCACGTAATCGGGATTCGCGCCGGAAATCCCTCGCCCCTGACGCACCAGAGCCAGCACCTCCTCGAAGGAGAGATCACCAGCATATTGCGCGTGCTTGCGGTCGGCCACATAGCCGATGGCGGTCACCGCGCGCCCGTCATCGAGCCGCGCAGGCAGGTGCCGTTCCAGATAGACGCTCGTCACCTGCTCGCGCTCGCGCAGGTAATGGATGGTCGCCTGCGCCTCTTCGCGCGCCACGCGGAAGGCAACGCCATGGCAGCGCCCTCCCCGGTCGAGGCCCAGCACAAGGCCCGGATTCTCAGGGGTTCCGCGATGCACATGGGAGAGCACGCAGAGTGCGCGGCGATAGCCGAAGACATGAGCATGGCGGCGTTCGACAAACGGAAAGCCCGGCCTCCACATGAGGGAGCCGTAGCCGAAAACCCAGAGATCCTCCGACGCATCCGTCATCGTTTGCCGTGCCCGAACCTTGCCTGCTTTGCCTTTTAAGGAGCAGCCCTGTCACGCAAAAGCGTAGACCGCTTTTCCTATCGGGCGCTACCAGTTACGAAGCAGCAGCACAACAGGAGATCTTGCATGGCCGAGGCCATCCTTCACGAGACCACGCGCCGCAGCCGCTTCTGGCTCTACACGCCCTTCATCCTGCTGCTTCTCGTGGCGATCGCCTGGAGCGTCGCCTGGTTCGTCATTCGGGGTCGCGCGGCGGACGCCCTCGATGGATGGCTTGCCCAGGAAGCCCAGCGGGGCCGGCAATGGGCCTGCGCGGACCGCACCATCACAGGCTATCCATTCCGCATCGAGATCGTATGCGGCACACTGCAATTGAAGCAGGGCGCGGTGACCGCCTCCTTCGGGCGCACGGAAGCCGTGGCTCAGGTCTATCAGCCGCGCCTCGTGATCGCCGAGATCGAAGGACCGCTGCGCGTCACCGACGGCAAGGTCACCGTGCAGGGTCAATGGGATCTGATGCAGGCGAGCATCCATGCCGCGCCCAACGGATTGCAGCGTCTCTCCGCTGCCGCAACTGCGCCGAAATTCACCGTAACCGGATTGCTGCCGCAGGAGATTGTCACGTCTGGCCAGCGGCTTGAACTGCATCTGCGCCCCAACCCGTCTCGCGCCGCCGAGAAAGCCTACGATGCCGCTTTATCTGTCGCGCAAGCCAACATCCCCATGCTCGATCAGCTGATCGGCGGCAGCGAACCCACGGATCTGAATGCCGACGTCACGGTTACGCAGACTGCCGGTTTTCAGGGCCGTCCGCTCGCGGAAGAACTGGAGCGCTGGCGCAAGGCCGGTGGCACGCTCGACATCCTGATGCTGTCGGGCGCGAAAGGCCCGCGCCGCATCGAGGCGAAGGGACAATTGCAGCTCGACGAGCAGCATCGCCCCGCAGGCCAGCTCAATCTTGCCGCCTCGGGTCTCGATGGTCTCATCGGCAACATCACGGGCAATCGCGCGGGCGGGGCCTTGCTCGGCGCGCTGTTCGGGCAGAACCCGCGCGCTCAAGGCAACAACGCGAAGCCGCAACTCACGCCGCTTCCGCCGCTCAATCTCAACAACGGCTTCCTCGCCATGGGACCGTTCGTGATCCCGAACGTGAAGCTGCAGCCGTTGTATTGATAGCGCACGTCATCACCGGCCTCGTGCCGGTGATCCCGATCTCTCACGCACACACCTCATCCTGAGGAGCAGACGCAGTCTGCGTCTCGAAGGAGGCTCCAGTGCTCTCTGAAACATCCTTCGAGACGGCGCTGACACGCCTCCTCAGGATGAGGTCGAGGTAATTGGGCGAAGGTCTGCACTTACGCCTGATCCTTGCGGCGCCCGAAATCGGGCTCCGCGGTTTCCTGGCCCGACGAGATGATGCCGCGGCGGATGGCGCGGGTGCGGGTGAAGAGATCGTGCAGCTTGTCGCCCTCGCCCCAGCGGATAGCGCGCGCAAGCAGCGCGATGTCCTCGTTGAGGCGGCCCAGCATTTCGAGCACCGCTTCCTTGTTGTGCAGGAAGATGTCGCGCCACATGGTGGGATCGGACGCGGCGATGCGCGTGAAGTCGCGGAAACCGCCGGCGGAGAACTTGATCACCTCGCCCTGCGTGACGGTCTCGAGATCGGCCGCCGTGCCCACGATGTTGTAGGCGATGAGATGCGGCACGTGGCTCGTGATCGCGAGCACCAGATCATGATGCTGCGCCGCCATGATCTCCACGTTCGAACCCATGGCGGACCAGAACTCGCGCACGCGCTCGACGGCCTGCTCATCCTCGCCTTCCGGCGGGGTGAGAATGCACCAGCGGTTATGGAAAAGCGTCGCAAAGCCTGCATCGGGACCAGAATGCTCCGTGCCCGCCACGGGATGCGCGGGAACAAAATGCACGCCCTTCGGCAGATGCGGCTGCACCTGCGCGATCACTGAGGCTTTTACTGAGCCCACATCGGACACGATGCAGCCGGGCTTCAATCCCGCCTTCATCGCTTCCGTGACAGTGCCGCACACGCCTACCGGCACGCAGAGCACGACGAGATCGGCATCTTTCACGCCTGCCACGAAATCGGTGGTCGCCTCATCGGCGATTTTCAATTCGCGCACGCGCGCCACAACGTCTTCGCTGCGGTCGATGGCTACGAGCGTGCCTGCAAGATTGAGATGCTTCACCGCGCGTGCGATCGACGAGCCGATGAGGCCGAGGCCGATCAGCGCGACGCGGTTGAACAAAGGCTTTTCGAGAGGAGGTCCGAGACGCTCAGGCATTGTTTCCGCCTTTCACGAAATCACGCAGAGCCTCGACGACGAGACGGTTTGCTTCCTCGCTGCCGACCGTGAGACGCAGCGCATTCGGCAACCCGTAAGCATCGATGCGGCGCAGGATCAGGCCCCGGCTGGAAAGGAACGCATCCGCGTCCTTCGCGGTCTTGCCCGCTGTTTCAGGGAAATGAATCATCATGAAGTTCGCGACGCTCGGCGTGACCTTCAACCCCAGCGCTTCGATCTCTTTCGTGAGCCATGCGAGCCATTGCTCGTTATGCGCGAAAGCCTTCGCCACATGCTCCTCGTCCTGCACGGCGGCAATGCCGGCAGCCATGGCCGGGCCGTTCATGTTGAAGGGTCCGCGCACGCGGTTCACCGCATCCGCGATATGCGCGGGCGCGACCATCCAGCCGACGCGCAAATTGGCGAGGCCGTAGATCTTCGAGAAGGTGCGCGTCATCACCACGTTCTCGGCGGTGGCGACGAGTTCGAGGCCCGCCTCGTAATCGTTGCGGCGCACATATTCCGCATAGGCCGCATCGAGCACCAGCACTACATGCTTGGGCAAGCCCGCATGCAGGCGCTTCACCTCATCGAAGGGAATATAGGTGCCGGTCGGATTGTTGGGATTCGTGAGAAACACGATCTTCGTCTTGTCCGTCACACGTGCAAGGATCGCATCGACATCCGCGTGGAAATCCTTTTCCGGCGCAACGACGGGCGTGCCGCCTGCGGCGAGGATCGCGATGCGATAGACGAGGAAGCCGTGCTCGCTGAAGATGCCTTCGTCGCCCGGACCCACATAGGTGTTGGCGAGATAGGTGAGCAATTCGTCGGAGCCCGCGCCGCAGACGATGCGGTTCGGATCGAGCCCATATTTCGCGCCGATCGCCTCGCGAAGCTTCGTGGCCGATCCGTCCGGATAAAGCTCCAGATGGTCGAACGTCTTCACGGCCTCGATGGCCTTCGGCGAGGGGCCGAGCGGCGTCTCGTTGGACGAGAGCTTATAGACCTTCGACACCCCCGCGGCTTTGCTCTTGCCGGGCACATAGGCGTCGATCTGCATCACGCCGGGACGGGGCTGGGGACGGACGGACATTTTTCTAAGTCTTCCTAAAAGCAGAATTCGATGAGGCTTTTATGCTTGGAGCATATCCTCATCGGCGAACCGGTCTCCACTTCGCCGGGACATGCTCTAGCGCAGCTTCACGCTCATTTCACGTGGAAACGTTCGGCATGGCTGCCGACTTCGACGAGCTGCGCGAGGCTCGCGCCCGCTTCCGTCAGCTCCTGCTGCAGGCGCGAGGCTTCCACGATGCCGGGCACGGCGATGAGCTCGGAGAGGCCGTTGGCATCGGCGGCGCTCGCCACCACCTCGCCGCCGAGGCGGATCAGCGCCTGGTTCGCGCCCTTGTGCCAGCGCTCGAACTGGGCCGCATAGAGCACCACGTCGCGCACGGCGTTGTCGGTCAGGGGCTTCGAGATCACGAAGACCGGGGTTCCGGCAGGATGATCCGGTCGCTCGATGAAGGGCAGGCGCGCGATGACCTTCGGGCGATCCTTCTCGGCAAGCGTGCGCCACCACGCGCCGCTGGTCGCGCCCTGGTCGAGACGGAAGATGCCGAGATCGCCCCTTGATGTCGCCACGGCCTCGATCACCGCAGCCGCGCTGGGATGGGTGATGCAGGGCACCGTGAAGCCGAAATGGAACCGGGCCGAGTCGCGCATGGGCGCATCGCCGCCAGACACGTCCGCGTGCACGGAGTAATTGGACTGCACATAGGTGAAGGTGCCGATGATCACCCGCCAGATGCTCTCCACCGTATCGAGAGGCAGCAGGCCCTGATGACGCTCGGCCAGCGCCCGCATCATCGAAGCCTCGCGGCCTGGGCGGAAAGCCGAGCTGATCCCCGTCTCCGAGGCCTTCTTGGACTCGATCAGCCGGTCGATGATGGTGCCGCGCTCCATGAGCAGCCGGTGCATCGCCTCGTCGATACGGTCGATCTCCTGGCGCAGCTCGGCAAGGGCCGGGGGATTCGACGAAACGGGCTTTGCGGTGCTCATGGCTTCGATCCTGAAAGGGTGCGCCTTTCTTTGACCCGTTTGCACCCGCTTGTCATCCCCGGCGATGGGGACAGCATGTCAGACGGAAGTAACGCAGCAAGCAGGGCGTCCTCCCGGGGCTGCGCAGCAGAACCCGGGATCGCATGACGAGAATGGCGCGGGTTTTTCCCCTCTCCCGAGTGGGAGAGGTGATCAGAGCCACACTCGTCATGCGATCCCGGCTCGGCTGCGCCGTCCGGGATGACGCCCTGTGAGAGATGTTCCTCTTTTGTTCTTGACTTTGGTCCTAAGCTGGGCTATACCCTTCTTGTCCTGGCTCGATGAGGGGCGCGCTCGCGAGGCGTCGTGAATGATGGGGCCGGGAACGGTCCTGGGTCGGTCTCGCAAGCCGGGCCAGGAGGCCCATCGTTGCAAGACACGATGAACGCCTAAAAGAACCGTGCGCGAGGGGCCGTCAGGTTCTTCTCACTCTCACAGCGAACCGGACGACCTCTCGCGTCTCCCTCACCCCACAACCTCGGGCGAACCACGCCGCGAGGCCATTACCCCATGCTCTTTGACATCTCACCCCATGCCGTCCCGGGATCGCCACACCCCGACACATGGCAATGAAACTTCATCTTCGTTGACGGCTGGACCTGTCCCAATTACGGCTTGTTCGGCAAACCGAACACAACCGGGTCCATGACATCATCTTCCCTCTCCCTCGAAGCGCGAAACCAAGCCGACGATCCGTCGAGCCTTGTCATGCGCTTTGGCGCGGACGAGCCCCTGATGATGGATTCCGGCATCGCGCTCGCTCCATGGCAGATCGCCTACCAGACCTATGGCACGCTCAACGCGGATCGCTCCAACGCCGTGCTGATCTGCCATGCCCTCACCGGCGACCAGCATGTGGCGAACGACAATCCTGTCACCGGCAAGCCCGGCTGGTGGCTGACCATGGTCGGCCCCGGCAAGCCGGTGGACACCAACCGCTTCTTCGTGATCTGCGCCAACGTGATCGGCGGCTGCATGGGCACCACGGGCCCGGCCTCGACCGATCCCACGACGGGCCAGCCCTATGCGCTGAATTTTCCGGTGGTCACCATTCGCGACATGGTGCGCGCTCAAGGAGCCCTCATCGACCGCTTAGGCATCGAGACCCTGTTCTGCGTGATCGGCGGTTCCATGGGCGGCATGCAGGTGCTGCAATGGGCGGCAAGCTATTCGCATCGCGTTTTCGCGGCGTTGCCCATCGCTACCGCGGCACGCCACTCGGCCCAGAACATCGCCTTCCACGAGGTGGGCCGTCAGGCCGTGATGGCCGATCCCGACTGGCGCGGCGGACGCTATCTGCTCGAGGGCACACGGCCTTCAAAAGGCCTCGCCGTGGCGCGCATGGGCGCGCACATCACCTATCTGTCGGAAGTGGCCCTGCACCGGAAGTTCGGGCGCAACTTTCAGGACCGTTCCGCGCCGACCTTTTCCTTCGACGCCGATTTCCAGATCGAGAGCTATCTGCGCTATCAGGGCATTTCGTTCGTCGAGCGCTTCGACGCGAATTCCTATCTCTATGTGACGCGCGCGATGGATTATTTCGATCTCGCCGCGGAACATGGCGGATCGCTCGCGAAAGTGTTCAAAGGTTCCGCCACGCGCTTCTGCGTGATCTCGTTCACTTCGGACTGGCTGTTCCCGACCTCCGACTCGCGCGCCATCGTGCATGCCTTGAACGCCGCCGCCGCTTCCGTCGGCTTCGTCGAAGTGGAAAGCGACAAGGGTCACGATGCCTTCCTGCTCGAAGAGCCGGAAATGTTTGCAGCCACGCGCGGCTTCATCGACGCGGCGGCACGCGTCAGGGGCATCGCATGAGCGCATCGACATTCGCCCTTCCCGCGACGGACACGATGAGCGGCCACCGGCTCGATTTTCTTCTTGTCACCGACATGGTGGAGCCCGGCTCCCGCGTGCTCGATGTCGGCTGCGGCGACGGCGCGCTGCTCTCACTGCTGCGCGATCGCAAGAATGTCGACGGACGCGGCATCGAGATTTCGCGCGAGGGCGTGAATGCATGCCTCGCCAAGGGCCTGCCCGTCATCCAGGGCGACGCGGACACGGACCTCGCCGATTACCCGGATGATGCGTTCGATTACGTGATCCTCTCGCAGACGATCCAGGCGACGCGCCAGCCGCGCATCGTGCTCGAACATCTCCTGCGCATTGGCCGGCGCGCCATCGTGTCGTTTCCGAATTTCGGCCATTGGCGCGTGCGCGTCGATCTGGCGCTCAAAGGCCGGATGCCTGTGACGGAGAACCTGCCCTATTCCTGGTACGACACGCCCAACATCCATTTCTGCACCATCCGCGATTTCGTGGAACTGTGCCGCGAGGTCGGCGCGCAGATGGAGAAAGCGGTTGCGCTCAATGCGGGCGGCAAGCCCATGCAGGTGAGCCTGCCCTGGTGGGTCTGGAACCTGCTCGGCGATCAGGGCGTGTTTCTGCTGAAGCGGAAGTAAAAACCCTCAGTGTCATTCCCGGCCGAAGCGTAGCGAAGGGGAAGGGAATCCACGATCGAGCGCAACGCTATGGATCCCCTTCCCTCGCTGCGCTCGCCGGGGATGACATAACCGTTTCAGTAAGTTGCGGAATCGAGTTCGGTCCAATCAGGATTCGATTTTTCAATGAGCTTAATTTTCCAAGCTCTGTTCCAGCCCTTCAGCTGCTTCTCGCGTGCAATCGCTTCATGAATATCGTTGTACCACTCGATGTAAACGAGCCTTGTAACGGCATATCGGCGCGTAAATCCGGGTACAGACAAGGACTTATGCTGCTCCATTCTCTGTAGAAGATTTCCAGTGACGCCGATATAGAGCGTGCCGTTTTTCCGATTAGCAAGGATGTAAACGGCATAGGCTTTAGACATTGCACTTTCCCGAGAAGGTTACCTTTCCCCCGACGACATCGGATGCAGGTCGCGCACCATGCTCTTCAGGCGCTCGTCGAGCACATGCGTGTAGATCTGCGTCGTCGAAATGTCGGAATGGCCGAGCAGCTCCTGCACCACGCGTAGATCAGCGCCGTTCTGAAGCAGATGGCTCGCGAAGGCATGGCGCAGCACGTGAGGACTGATCTTGTCGGCCCGCAAGCCTGCTCCGCCCGCGACATTCTTCAGATCACGTGCGAAAGCCTGGCGGGTGAGATAGCCGCTCTCGCTATCCGCCGGAAACAGCCAGGGCCCCACCGCTTTTCCCTGCTCCTCCAGGAGCGCGAGATAAGCGCGCGCCGCATCCCGCGCGGCGTCGGTCAGCGGCACGAGCCGCTCCTTCGCGCCCTTGCCTTTGACCACGAGAAACCGGTCGCGTGTCTTGGCCGCACTGCGCGGCAGCGACACCAGCTCGGAGACACGAAGCCCGGTGGCGTAGAGAAGTTCCAGCAGGCAGGCCATGCGGGCGGCCTTCAGGCGCTCGGATGGAGAGGCCTTGGGGTGGACGACTCCTTCATGGGCCACCTGCAGCAGGCGGTCCACCTGATCGACGGAGAGAACCTTGGGCAGCGCCCTGCCGCGCTTCGGCGCCGAGACGGCCGCCGTGGGATCGGCGGGAGCATAGCCTTCCACATAGAGAAACTTGTGGAACTGGCGAACGGCGGAGAGCCTGCGGGCGGCGGAGGAGGCCTTCAGCCCCCGCTCCTCGAGGCTGGCCATGAAGCCGCGGATCGTCGCGGCGGAGGCATCATCCGGCCGGGCACCGGCCTCATTGAGGTAGGTCAGGTAATCGTCGAGATCGCGCCGATAGGCCTCGAGCGTGTTCTTGGAGGCGCCGCGCTCGGCGGCGAGCATGTCCAGGAAAAGGCTGGCCTGGCGCGCGCCGTTCATGAGGACGAGGGGTTGCGCTGGGTGGGAACCGGCACCGTGATCTCACGTGGGTCCGGGTTGACGAAGGTCGCCAGCGCGAACATGGCGGCAAACCCCAACCCCGCGAGAACGGCAACGACGAGCAGAAACCGGAATAAAGTGGGCAATGGCAGCCTCTTCCTAAGCGTTACTTCGCTAGAACCATGCATGGGCCGCAAAGGCAAGTCCTTACGTTAAGGCATATTCTCCACGGCTCCTGACAAGCTCCCTGTGACAGAGGCGGAGCCGCGTGCTAGGACAGGGCCATGAACAATATCAGCCGCTTCAATCCGCTTGATGAAGCTGGCGAGCAGACCGACAGTCGCCGGCGCGGCCATCCCATCAGCCGCCAGCTCGGCGCGCGGTCGATCGTGCTCGTCGGGCTCATGGGCGCCGGCAAGAGCACGGTGGGCCGAAGGCTGGCCCAGACGCTCAAACTGCCCTTCCGCGACGCCGATCACGAGATCGAGGCGGCGGCCGGAATGACAATCCCTGACATCTTCGCGATCCACGGCGAAGAGCACTTCCGTGACGGGGAGCGCCGGGTCATCACCCGTCTCCTTCAGGAAGGACCCATGGTGCTGGCCACCGGCGGCGGCGCCTTCATGAACGAAGAAACCCGCCGGAACATCACCGAACACGGGATCTCGATCTGGCTGAAGGCCGATCTTGATGTGCTCATGCGCCGTGTCCGCAAGCGTGATACCCGACCTCTCCTGCGCAATCCCGACCCCGAAGGCACCATGCGCCGCCTCATGGAAATCCGTTACCCGGTCTATGCCCTGGCGGACCTCACCATCGATTCGCACGAGGCGCCGCACGACCGCGTGGTGGCCGACATCATCAAGACACTTGGCCGCCGGTTCGATCAGGAAAGGCAAGGGAGCACCGAATGAGCACCGCAGCCGCGCACAGCCATGACGGGTCCACCATCACGGTTCCGGTCCCCCTTGGCGACCGGGCCTACGACATTCTCGTCGGGCGCGGCTTGATCGAAACGGCAGGCGCGCGTATCGCGGCGCTTGGTGCCCGCGGCGCCGCCATCGTGACGGACGAGCATGTGGGCCCGCTCTATGCACAGGTACTCGGGCGGTCGCTGGAGGCCCAGGGCCTGCGCGTTTCCGTCCTCACCCTGCCTCCGGGAGAAGCAACGAAATCCTATGCCAGCTTGGAACAGGTCTGCGATGCGGTGCTCGCGGCGAAGATCGAGCGTGGCGATCTCGTGGTCGCGCTCGGCGGCGGCGTGATCGGCGACCTCTCAGGCTTCGCTGCTGCCGTGGTGCGCCGGGGCGTGCGCTTCGTGCAGGTTCCGACCACCCTGCTCTCGCAGGTCGATTCCTCCGTCGGCGGCAAGACCGGCATCAATTCCCGCCACGGCAAGAACCTCGTCGGCGCCTTCCATCAGCCGAGCCTGGTGCTCGCGGATACCGCGCTTCTCGACACCCTCCCCTTGCGCGAGATGCGCGCGGGCTATGCGGAGGTGGTGAAATACGGCCTCATCGACGATGCGCGCTTCTTCGCCTGGTGCGAGGCGAATTGGAAAGGCATCTTCGAGGGCGGCCCTGAGCGTGACGAGGCCGTTGCGCAGAGCTGCCGCGCCAAGGCGGCCGTGGTGGTGCGCGACGAACACGAGACCGGTGACCGCGCCCTGCTCAATCTCGGCCACACCTTCGGCCATGCGCTCGAGAAGATCACGCGATACGATTCCGCGCGTCTCGTCCATGGCGAGGGCGTCGCCATTGGCCTCAACCTCGCCTTCCGATTCTCCGCTGCTTTGGGGCTCTGCCCGCTCTCGGATGCCGAGCGCGTCGAGGCGCATCTCAAGAGCGTTGGACTTCCCACACGTCTGTCCCATGTACCGGGTGGGTGCGGAACGATGGACGAGCTGCTCGATGCCATGGCGCAGGACAAGAAAGTGAAGGCTGGTTCTCTTACATTCATCCTGGCACGAGGCATCGGACAGAGCTTCATTGCTCCCGGCATCGAAGCCGACAAGGTCCGCGCTTTCCTGACAGGTGAAATCAACGCATCGGCATCATGATCGAGGAATCCTCTTCAGGCGACCTCTGGTTCGCGGCACTGGTCGTCATCTTCTGCCTTCTGCTCTCAGCCTTTTTCTCGGCGGGCGAGACAGCGTTCACCGGCGCTTCCCGCTCCCGCATGCTCATGCTGGAAAAGGGCGGCGATAAGCGGGCGCGTTTGGTGAACCGCCTCCTTGAGATCCGTGAGCGCTTCATCGGCACGGTTCTGATCGGCAACAACATCGTCAATATCGGCGTGTCTGCCTTCGCCACCAGCGTGCTCGTCGCGATCTTCGGCGATGGTGGCGCGCTCTATGCCACCGCCATCATGTCGGTGCTGGTGATCGTGTTCGCGGAGGTGATGCCGAAGACCATCGCCATCTCGTCACCGGACAGTGTCTCCCTCTTCCTGTCGCGGCCCATGTCCTGGGTCGTGGCGATTCTTGGTCCATTGGCCATCGCCATCGAGCGCCTCGTGCGTCTGATGCTGCGACCCTTCGGCATCAAGATCGGCGAGAATACGCCGATCCTCTCCGCTTCGGAGGAAATCCGCGGACAGGTCGACCTGCTACATAAGGAAGGCGGCGTCGCGAAGATCCAGCGCGACATGCTCGGCGGCCTTCTCGATCTCGAAAACCTCAGCGTCTCGGAGGTGATGGTCCACCGCACGAAGATGCGCACCATTAACGCGGATCTCTCATCCGAGGAAATCGTGCGCGAGGTTCTCTCCTCGCCCTATACGCGGATGCCGCTCTGGCGTGAGAGCCAGGAGAATATTGTCGGCGTTCTCCATGCCAAAGACCTGCTGCGCGCTCTCGATGCGGTAGGCGGCGATGCGAGCAAGCTGAAGGTGGAGGCGATCGCGCTGGAAAGCTGGTTCGTGCCGGACACCACGTCGCTGCGCGATCAGCTGAAAGCATTCCTCGCCAAGAAGACGCACTTCGCGCTCGTCGTCGACGAGTACGGAGAAGTGATGGGTCTCGTGACTCTCGAGGATATCCTTGAGGAGATCGTGGGCGACATCAAGGACGAGCACGATCTCTCCGTGCAGGGCGTGCGTCCCCAGCCCAACGGTTCGGTGAATGTGGACGGCTCGGTTCCGGTTCGCGATCTCAACCGCGCCATGGACTGGAACCTGCCGGACGAGGAGGCTACCACCATTGCAGGTCTCGTCATTCACGAGGCGCAGACCATTCCCGACACGGGGCAGATCTTTACCTTCCACGGCTACCGGTTCCAGGTTCTTCGCAAGTCGCGCAACCGCATCACGGCGCTCAGGATCACGCCGCTGCTGCCTATCCGGCCTAAAGAAAGTTGATCGTCAGGCTTTCAGAAAATCGAGCATGGCCCGATTGACGGCTTCGGGTTCTTCGATATGCACGAAGTGCGTGCCGTTCTCGATCCAGGTCGCGCGGCCGTCATCGCATAAAGCGAGGCTGGCTTCGGCCAAGCCCTTCTCCAGGTAGAAATCCTTAAGGCCCCAGATCACCAGAGTCGGCACCGTGATGCGCAGGTTCTCGATGTGAGGCTTGCGGCGCATCGCGCGATACCAGTTGATCATGCCGGTCAATGCGCCGGGCTTGCTCCACGTACTCTGATAACGATCGAGATCGGCTTTGGAGAACGTTCCCGGCCTGCCACTGCGAAGATAAAGCTGTCGCATGAGTTCAAAATTCTTCATGCGGAAAAGAGCTTCAGGCAGCCAGGGAATTTGGTAGAACGCCATGTAGAGGTTACGCAGGAACTGCGTCGGGCTTTTGCGCCAGTATGGAACGAGAGCCTGCGGGTGGAAGGAGTTGATGGCGATGAAACGTTCCACATGCTGCGGATGGCGAGACGCGATCCACCATCCGACGAGTCCGCCGAAATCGTGCCCGATAAGAACGAACTTCCGGCGGTTATAGGCAGCCGCGAGTTCCACGATATCGGCTGCGAGCGTATCGAGGTCATAGGCCTTCAGGCCGATGGGCTTTTCGCTGAGGTTATAACCGCGCTGATCCGGCGCGACGACCCGGAATCCCGCCGACGTCAAAGGCCCGATCTGCCGCCGCCATCCCCACCAGAAATCGCCGAAGCCATGAAGCAAGATCGCCAGAGGCGCATGCTCGGGGCCGGCTTGGACGTCATGAAGAGTGATCCCATTGACGGCATGCTTCCCAGAGGAAACTTCCGGCAAGGCTGAAGACTGATCGTCTGAAGGGAATGACGTCATAGGAGCTCGCTGCACGCAAACCCTAAGCATCTGATGTTGAGCACGCAAACAATTTCAATGACGCGGTCCGAAAACAAATGCGGAGCAGAACTTTATTTCATGAAGCGCAATAGTTCTTTGCACCCAAGATGGGCTTTAACTTAGGATAGGAACATAAGGCAGAGCTTTTCTGCATATTCGAAATTCCGGAAGGAATTGCGCTCTGCACCTTACGTCCCGCTCGGCTCAAGGCGCTCCACCTCGTGCGGCTGCACTTTGGGGCGTTTTGTCTTCGGTTCTTCCTCCGCCGCCATGAACTGAGCACGCGCCAGTTCCGCAAAACGTCCGCCTTTCGCCACGAGTTCGTCGAAGGTGCCCGTTTCGATGACCCGTCCTTGATCGAACACAAGAATGCGGTTGGCATTGCGGATCGTGGCGAGGCGGTGCGCGATGACGAAGGTGGTGCGGCCGAGCATGACTTCGTCGAGAGCCATCTGCAGCTTTCGCTCGGTCGCCGCATCGAGCGCGCTCGTCGCCTCGTCGAGAATGAGGATCGGCGGGTTTTTCAAAAGCGCTCGGGCGATCGAGAGACGCTGACGCTCGCCGCCGGAGAGGGAGCGCCCGCGCTCGCCAATGACGGTGTCGAGACCATCCGTCTGTCTGGAGATGAACTCGATCGCCTGTGCGCGCTCCAGGGCTTCGATCATTTCCGCATCCGTGGCATCGGGGCGACCCACCTGCAGATTTTCGCGGATGGTGCGGGCAAACAGCATCGGCTCCTGGAACACGACGCCGATATTGCGCCTCAGCGAGGCCAGCGTCACGTCGCGAATGTCGTCTCCGTCGATGCGGATACACCCCGATTGCGGATCGAAGGCGCGATGGAGGAGACCCAAGGTCGTGGACTTTCCCGATCCCGTTGCACCAACCAACGCCACGTTCTCGCCGGGCTGGATCGTGAAGGATACGTCCTGCACGGCGGAGCGCTTTCCGTCATAAGAGAAGCTGACATTGTCGAACACGACCTCGCCCTGGAAGCGGTCTACGCTCTTGGCGTTGACCCGGTCATGAACGGCAGGCGTCGTATCGAGAATCTCGAAGAACTCCTGCAGCTTCGGTGCCTGCATGAAGAGCTGGTTGATGAAGCTCACCGCCTGTTCCAGCCGACCGATCAGCATCGTTGCCATGCTCATGAACATGACGATCTCACCGACAGTGGCAAGCCCGTTGAGGTGCAGCCAGGTGCCCAGCAGGAAAATGACCGTGACGGTGATCGTCGCCGCTGCGCGCGAGGCAACGGATGCGAGAGCCCACCAGGACAGGACCGGGTTCTGCGCCTGGAGCAATTGCTGCGTGATAGACCGCAGAGAACGGCTTTCGGCTTCGATGCGGGTGAAGGACTGAATCACGGGCACGTTGCCGAGCGCATCGGAGGCATGTTCGGCCAGGCTCGAATGATAGCGCTCGACCGAACCCTGAAGCGTTTCCGTTTTCCGCAGCACGATAGCGGTGAGCACCGCGAAGATGCAGACGAGAACGACGAGAACAAGCCCAAGGCGCCAATTGAGGAACACGGTCAGAGGCAGCAGAACCACGAGGGCGACAATGGCCGAGAGATGTTCGCGGAAGAAGCCGAGCCAGAGCCACGACATGCTGCCCGAGCCTTCCAGCATCACCTTGAGCACGCGGCCCGAATGGGTGGTGGTGTGGAACGCAAGCGGCAGCTCAAGAACATGCTCGAAATAATTGGCGATGACGGCAAGACGCCTGCGATGGGCCAAGCGGTCCGCATGCAGGGCCACGAGCGCACCGGCGCCGATGGAAAAAAGACCGAAGGCGACCCAGGCCGCGATCAGAGGCATCAGCACAGTGAAGGTCACCGGTGATGCATTGGGAAGTTGCGCCTGCGTGAGAACATCGATGATGCGGCCAAACAGGATCGGCTCAGCAAAGGCCGAGATGGCGAGAGCAACGTTTGCCAGAGCCAAAATGGCACCGATCCTCAGGTCGGAGCCAAGTTGCCCCAGAACGCGAATGTAAAGCCTGATCAGCCGCATGAGATCGACCTGCCAGCATGGCGAAGCTCACCATCCGAACTCCGCTCCCGATGGGAATTTTCGTAACCCTGTTCACCCAGGATGCCAAGCCTCGCCGATACGAGGCCCATCATGCGTTCTCCGGATTGAGCTTCCTGAGGCGCTTGCGAAAACCGCCCATCCATTTCTTGCGCGGTCGCGCCGCCCTCTGGAGTCTGGGCTTCGCCAGAAGGATTGCTCCCTCTTGCGTCTTGCGGATGTGAAGCGTGCGGTTGTGGAACTCCTCCAGGCCCGGCCTGTGGCCGATCGACATGACCGTCGCCCCTTCCAGCTCATGATCGAACAGAGACAGCATGGAGGCTTGGTTCTCCTCGTCGAGAGCCGATGTCGCCTCATCCATGAACACCCAGCGCGGCTTGTGCAGGATGACGCGCGCGAAAGCCACGCGCTGCTGTTGTCCGAGCGACATGGTCTTGTCCCAGCGCTCATGCTTGTCGAGCATGTCCACGAATTCTTCCAACCCGCAGCGCTCAAGGGCGGCACGGATATCCGCGTCATCAAAGGTCTCGGGCGAAGCGGGATAGCTGAGAGCCGCGCGAAGCGTACCGAGCGGGAGATAGGGCCGCTGCGGCAGGAACATCATCTCGTTTCCGGGAGGAATGCGAATGCTGCCGGAGCCCCAGGGCCATAGTCCCGAGATCGCTCTAAACAATGTGCTCTTGCCGGATCCCGACTCGCCCATGATCAGCACACGTTCACCAGGTTGGATCTCTGCCGTCGCATCCTCGATGAGGATGCTGCCGTCGCTCAGAGCGACCGAGAGACCATCGAAACTGAGCCAGCCTTTTGCGTGCGGCTGAATGTCGATCTGGCCGCTCTCCGCCGTGACTTCTTCAAGATCAAGCGCTGCCTGCCGGAAGGTGGCGACGCGCAAAACGGCCGAGCGCCAATCGGCGATCTTCGGGAAGTTGTCGACGAAATAGCGCAGGGCCGCCTGCACCTGGTTGAAGGCGCCCACCACCATCATCATGCCGCCGAAGGACAGGCGTCCGCTGAAATAGCCCGGCGCGGCGGCAAGGATCGGCACCACGATGGCCAACCATCCATAGCCGGACGTGATCCAGGTAAGGCGTGCGAGACCGCCCGAAAGCTTGCGCGTCGCCTTGAGCACCGCCTCGACGAACTCATCAAGGTTGCGCCGCTCGTCGGACTCGCCATTGTAGAGCGACACGCTCTCCGCGCTCTCGTTCACACGCACCAGCGCGAAACGCAGATCGGCCTCGCGCGCATAACGCTGGGTGTTCAACCGGATCATCGGACGTCCAACGAGCCACGTGAGACCCGAACCGATGCCCGCATAGCCGATGGCGACCCACACCATGTAGCCGGGAATCGAAATCTCCCTGCCGCCGATGACGAAGGTCGTGTCGCCGGACAAGGTCCACAATACACCGATGAAGCTCACGAGCAGCAGGAGGGCCTGCAGCATGCCCACACCGAGTTCCGTCGAGAGTTCGGAGAAGAGGCGGCAATCCTCCTGCAGGCGCTGATCGGGCTGTCCGCTCGCCTCGCCCATGAAGCCGAGCTGGTAGGCCCGATTAGGCTTGAGCCAGAGATCGAGCAGAATCTGCGTGAGGCGCTGTCTCAACCGGATCTTCAGTCGTTCCTGAAGCCAGGTCTGCGCGACCACGCAGGCGAGAAGGGCTGCAACGATGAAGACGAAGACGAGAAGCTGGTGGAAAAAGGCGGATGTATCGCGCTTCTCCACTGCATCGAAGAAGGCGCCGTTCCATTGGTTCAGCCGGACCTGCCCGATCATGTTGCCGATGAGAACGGCAACGATGAAGATGGACAGCCGCAGCATCGGCCAGCCCTTCCGGTTCCGGAACATGTCCTTGAACAGCGCCAGAAGCTCCCGCCCGATGCTGGGCGCAAGCTCCTGGGCAGGCGCGGGACCATGCTGAGGCTGGTGCGCGGCGGCGTGCTCCGCTTCCTTGGCCAGGGTCTGCTCCTGACCGGGCCCGACCTCCTGATCGCTCCCGGTTGCAGGAGGCGGAGGCATCTGCTTGCCCAGTTTGGGATCGTAATCAGCCATGGCCTTCTAGAAACGCACCTTCCGCGCCGATTCTGACGCTAAGGCTAAAGCGCTACGCTTCCGTTTCGGTTCCAGGCCAAGGTTCAAGCTATGCCGAAAAGGCCAAGCTTTCAGCGTCAGCGGTTATCGGCTGCGACGACCAGCGCCCAATAGACCTTGTATTTGGAGTTGGGCGTATAAGCCGTCGCGATGCCGATCCGCGTAGCACGGGGGTCGAGAAGGACCCGGTTGTGCTGCGGGCTCTCCCGCCATCCGGAGAAGGCTTCCGCCAGGGTGTGATAGCCGGCCGACAGATTGGCCGCGGGCGCCACGGCGCCGGAGGAGGCCAAGCGGCTCTTGAAGGCCTCTGCGGAGCTTGGCTTGTCTGCGGACGCCATGGCGTCCGCCTCCGCCTGCGCAGCCTCCTGCAGGCCGGGATCGAGGACTAGGGGACCCAGACCATTGTTGCGGCGATAGGCGCCGATCATGTCGCGGGCCATGGCTGCATCCACCACGGCGCCGGAATTGGCCATGGATGCGTAGAAGCTCGGCATCTGCGAACGGTTTTGCGGCCCGGACTGGCATCCCGCCAGCGCGAGCGCAGCCAAGGTTGAACAGAGAAGGCTTTTCATGCCGGAGATTTATCCTTGAGAAGGGTTAAGGTTTCATCCTCATCTCCCTCCTTGGATTCGTCTGCCTTGGGTCCTTCTTCCTCAGGCTCAGGCGCACTTGCCGGCGCCGGGACGCCGATACCGGCTTTGCGGAGGCCTCTGAAAATATCGAAATAGATGTCGCTCGACACTCGGCCCGCCGCATCGATGTCATCAACGAAGCAGACGAGATCGAAATCGATCGTGTTTTCCGTCACCTTCTTGAAGATGACGCGCGGATTGGGCTCGCTCATGACCTCGCGGTGCGCCAGCGCCGCCTGACGCATGATGTCCGCCACCAGGTCGGGGTCGGTCGCACGTGGCACGGGAATCGAAACAAGAACGCGCCCGACACGGTCATTGCGCACGCGGTTGCGTACCACGCCGGAGATCAGGTTCGAATTCGGCACGATCAGAGTCGCGCGATCCCCGGTCTGAATCTCCGTGGAGCGGACGTTGATTCGACGTACATAACCCTCGGCATCGCCGACCACCACGAGGTCGCCCACGCGGATCGGGCGCTCCCAGAGCAAGATGAGGCCCGAGATGAAGTTGTTGACGATGGATTGGAGGCCGAAACCGATACCCACCGACAGGGCGCCAGCCACGATGGTCAGGCGCTCGAGGCTCAAGCCCAGATAAGTGAAGGACACCATGCCTGTCGCGATGATGCCCACATAGCCCGCTGCCGTGCGGATCGAGTTGCGCAGACCCGCATCGAGATCGGTCGCCGGCAGGAAAGTGTTGTCGAGCCAACGCTGCACGACGCGCGTGATGGTGAAGCCGCCCGCAAAGAGCAAAGCCGCGATCAGGATCGAGGAGAGTGAGATCGTGACGTCGCCGACGCTGAAGCCGAAGAACAGCGCGCGCAGGGAGCTCGTGACATCCGCCGATTCGATGCCCCAGGGCAGGAGAACCAGAAGAATGGCGATGATGATGAGAACAAGCCTCGCAACACCGCTTGTCAGAACGCCGATCTGCTCCAGGGAGCGGCGGCGGATACCGGTATTGGCCTGAAGCGTCGTGGCGATCCGGCTCTGGCCGCGCAGCGACCCGGCGATGAATTCGTCGGCGAGCGCAATGCAGAGGATCAGCATGGCGATGATGGTGGAAATCGACACCGCCTGTTCCAGTACGAAGGAAGCAAGAGCCGTGTAGCCGCTCAGCACGCTGCCGATGACGACGGCCACCACGAACCAGCCGAGGCTTCTCAACGGGCCGCCGATATCCACATCCTGCGCCATGTAAGGACCGAGGCAGGCCTCCTCCTGGTTCTCACGCGTCGCGAAACGGCGCAGCAGCTCCGCGAAGAGGAGGGCCATCACCAGCGCGAAGAACGCACGCGTGATCACCGTGATCGGCAGGACAGCCGCGACAGCCTTGTTGAAGGCTTCGATCACCTTGCCGATCACCATGATGGTGGCGAGCGTTACCGAGAAGCGCATGATGCGCGCGGCAGAGGCATCGCGGACCGGAATCAGACGCCAGGACGTGTGATCCGGCGCAAGAATGGCATCGATCAGCGCACGCACGAAGGCGATGAAGGCAAGTCCCCCGAGGAGCGACCGTACCACTTCTTCGAGACGTGGCGATACGAGATCGGCGGAATCGAAAGCGACCCAGACGATCCAGCTGCCGGCAATGGCAGGCGCCGCGCCGAGCGCGAGAACGCCGACAGCGGCCAGCAATCGGCTGCGCCGCGCCGGATCCGTGATCGCGGGGTCACGCCGCACCAATCGCGGCGCGATCCGGCGGCGGCCGATGTAAAGCGCAACCGCCACACCAATGGCCAGCCCGAGAAGCAGAAGAACACCGATCGTCGCCCTGCGCTGGATCTGATCGAAGGCGTCGCTCAACACAATCCGCTGCGCTCTCAACTCGCGCGGAATCGCCTGAAGCACATCCACCCAGAGGCTTGGGCTCAGAATGCCGTCGCTCTGCTCGAAATGCGCGCGCACGAAACCGGCGCGGCGCAGATCGCCGATCTGCGCGCTCAGTTGCTCGGCCTGGACAAGAAGCGCGCGTCCGAGGCGCTGCGTCTCGTCGAGTTCGGCAACGGCAGCCTCACGGTCGGCGCGGTCGCGCGCCACATCGGCGCTTTCCTCGGGCTGGCCGCTGGCGGGCTTCGGCCCGAGCTGAGAGAGTCGCTGCCGGCTCGCTTCAAGACGAGGTGTCTGCTCGTCGATCACCGTACGGATATCGCCGATGATGGGTTCGAGCTGCTGGCGCAGGTTCTGCAGCTCTACATCGGAATGCGCGCGCCCTTGAAGCGCCAGCTCTTTCTGGTCGAGATCGGCCTTGAAGCCGTCGAGCTTGGCCCGCGCCGCTTTCGTCTCAGCCGACACATTGGCGGCAGGAGCCTCTGGAGCGGCAGCGGGAGGGGTGGCCGGCGCCTGGGGCGCAGGGGCTTGAGGCGTAGGAGCCTGCGTCTGAGGCTGAGCCCGGGGCGGCGTCTGTGCCTGCTGGGCGAGCGCGAAGCCTCCGGAGGCCAAGCCACACGCGACGATCACGGCGGAGACGAGCCGCTTCAGTCCAATCCCTGTCATTTAAGTTCTGCCCTTGTCGCATTCCCTTGCGGGCCGGTTTTCTTGCGAATCAATAAGGCGAAAACTCGCCGCCGCAGGGTCGAAGCGCAACAAAAAAGCCTGGATGGAGAGCGCCATCCAGGCTTTTTCGAAGAATTTAATCTCTTACCGGCTCGGCGGCTGATTGGCCGACGGCTGCGCATCGGGTGCCGGATAGGCCGGATTTGCAGGCGTAATCCGGTTGGTGGGATTGGCGTTGGACGAGCCCGTGGTCGAGCCTGTCGTGGCCGAACGGGCGGCATCGGTGCCGGGATCGTCCGGCGATTGTGAGCCGACCCAGATCATATAGCCCCCGACCGCAACCGCAAGCAGCAGAAGCGAGCCGATGAGAACACCCAGGATAGGACGTCCGGAAGGACCCTGCCGGGTTCGATCGTCTGGAATTTGTTGAGCCATCGGAAGCCTCTTTGGCAAAGCGTGAAACGTCGGGCGAGCAGCAAGGCTCGGTGTCGTGATGGCAACGCCGGATGCGAGGCACGGTTCCTGCCAAGTTTCTTGCCACGTTCGCCTGCCAAGCTTTGCAACAGCCTCCTTTCCCAATTGCACTTCTCCCTCTGGATCCAATGCCGCGCTCCGCCGTTGTTCGTGACGGGCCAGTAACAGTATCAGGGACGAGGGCCGATGGTTCGGGCAGGTTTAGAAAGCATCGATTGTCGCACCCCCGGCACGGTTCTTCGTCTCCCGGTCAGAAGCCATTCTTTCGCCGTCTTGAGCGCCCTTGGGTAATCTCTGATTCAAGGAGAAAACATGCAGGACAATCGCATCAGTCTGGATGGGGCTTGGGAATTTTTGCACGTGGCTGATGACCGTCTGTCAGGCCCGGCTGAAGTTCGCCAGATTATGGTGCCAAGTCCCTGGCAGGCCCAGTTCCCGGATCTGCGCATGCGGGCGGGAATCGGTATTTATCGCAAGACAGTTGAAATCGACGAAGCGTGGCTGCACGACAGCATCTGGATTCGTTTCGGCGCCGTCTTCCACAACACCAAAGTCTTCATCAACGGCGAAGCCGTGGGCCACAATGAAGGCGGCTTCCTGCCCTTCTCCTTCGACGTGACACCCTACCTCAAGGCGGGCCCAAACGAGATCAAGGTGCGCGTCGACTCGCCCACCGACAACCCGGCGGAATTCCCCGATTCTCCTTTCGCCGAAATCCCCTTCGGCAAGCAGAGCTGGTACGGTCCGCTTTCCGGAATCTGGCAATCGGTCTATTTCGAACGCCGCATTTCCGATCACATGAACCGCGTGCGACTTGTGCCCAATCTCGCGACGGGGCGCGTGACGTCGGGCGTGTTCTTCGCGCGTCCGCTGACCGAGGCCACACAGATCCGCATCGAGGTCACGGACCCATCGGGCCAGGTCGTGGTCGAAGAGATGCACGAGACACAGGTCGGCGTCACGAGCATGCCGTTCGAGCTGACGATTGCCGATGTGCAGCCTTGGTCGCCCGATCATCCCAATCTCTATCGCGTGCGCCTGCAGCTTATCCGCGACGGCGAAGTGAAGGACGAGATCGCCGACAATTTCGGCTTCCGCAGCATCGAGACCCGCAACGGCAAGTTCTATCTCAACGGCGAGCCGCTCTATCTGCGCTCCGCCCTCGATCAGGATTACTACCCGGACACGATCTGCACCGTGCCTTCGGTAGAGTTCCTGGAGGATCAGTTCCGCAAGGCGAAGGAGCTTGGCCTCAACTGTCTGCGCTGCCACATCAAGGCTGCCGACCCGCGCTACTATGAAGTGGCGGACCGGATGGGCCTGCTGATCTGGACGGAGCTGCCGAACGGCGGCATGGCCACCGACCGTTCGCGCGGGCGCAAGGAAAAGCTCCTCAAGGGCATCGTCGACCGCGACGGCAACCATCCTTCCATTATCATCTGGACGATCATCAACGAGAACTGGGGCGTCGACCTCGTTAACGACGCGGATCACCGCGACTGGCTCAAGCGCACCTTCGCGTGGCTGAAGGCCTACGATCCGACGCGCCTCGTCGTCGACAACTCGCCGCTTGCTCCGAGCTTCCACGTGGAATCGGACATCGCGGATTATCACTTCTACGCCGCCTACCCCGATCACCGGGCGCAGTGGGACCAGTTCGTGGACGAACTCTCGAACCGCGCCTCGTGGCTCTATTCGCCGCATGGCGATGCGGTGATCACCGGCCGCGAGCCGCTGATGTGTTCCGAGTTCGGCAATTGGGGTCTGCCCTATCCGAAGGACCTGCGCGACGCCAATGGCGAAGAGCCTTGGTGGTTCGAGACCGGACACGATTGGGGCGAGGGCGTGATGTACGCCCACGGCGTCGAGAACCGCTTCTCGGACTGGAGCCTGGACCGCGTGTTCGGCGATCTGCGCCGCTTCGTGATCGCGGCTCAATGGCAGCAGTTCCGTGCGCTCAAATACGAGATTGAGGCCATGCGCCGGAAACCCAATCTCGCGGGCTACGTGATTACCGAACTGCACGATTGCCACTGGGAGTCGAACGGTCTCCTCGACATGCGCCGCAACACGCGCGTGTTCCATGAGCTGTTCCACATCATTAACACAGACACGGTGATCGTGCCGCAATGGGAGCGCGCCTCCTATTGGGCGGGCGAGACGATGTCGCTTGGGCTTTCCGTCTCGCACGGAGCCGGGCCCGTGCTGGAAGACTGCAAGCTCGAGATCAATCTCGTCAACGATACGAAAGTGATCGACCTGCCGCGTCTCGAGGCGCCGGACATGCTCGATTTGGGACACATCGAGATGACGATCCCTGAAATGGACGAGCCGTCCTTGCGCCGCATCGGTCTGGTGCTGCGGTCGTCCGACGGCAAGATCATCGCGCAAAACCACCACGACATCGCCATTCATCCGAAGCGTGGAAAGCCTGCGCATGTGCGAGAACTGGTATGGTCGCCCGACGAGGATATCCGCGAGCATTTCCGCGCCTTGGGCTACACCATGGCGCGGGCTTTCGAGGAATCGACTCTCGTCGTCGCCCGCACCCACAACAAGGCGATTGCCGACCATGTACGTGCCGGCGCCAAGCTCCTGCTGCTGCCGGAAGAGGACATGAGCCTCTATCCGTTCTTCCCGCACTGGCAGGCGGTGAAGGTGCAGTCGCGTCACGGCACTCTCTGGTCGGGCGACTGGGCTTCGTCCTTCGGTTGGCTGCGCCGCTCGGGTCATTTCGCCCGCTTCCCGTCCGGTCCGCTGCTCGACGAGACCATGGACCGCGTCCTGCCTGATTTCGTGATCTCCGGCTGTAACCTGCTCGACTTCCAGGCCCGCGTCTTCGCAGGCCTCGTGGTGGGCTGGATTCACAAGCCGGTGGCACTGGGTGTCGAGCGTTCTTATGGACGCGGTCGTCTGGTTGCCTCGACTCTGCGTTTGATGCGCGATGCGCCGCTTGCGGATCCGACAGCGACCATCCTGACCGATGCCCTCGTGGAACTCGCCGTCGAGTCCCGTGCGGCGCGACTTGAAGAGGCCGTGCGTGCGGCGGAGGCTGCGGCCTGATTGAGTGATCCCAGTGGAAAAAGAAACGGCGCGGAGAAATCCGCGCCGTTTTTATTTGGACCAGTTATGACTTTTACTCGGCCGCCACATTGAGCTTCTTCTCGGACCATTCCATCTCGCTGTCGAAGAAGAACCTGTCGAGCGCGCTTTCCAGGCGAGGCATGAGGATGCCGCGCTCGGTGGACAAGGCGGTGTTGAGCACCGGCAGGTCGCCAGCCTCCGTCACGAGGCTTGGATCGAAACCAGCCCGTTCGGCGGCCTGCGCCGCGAGATCGCGCCAGGAAATCTCGCCGAGATTGGCCATATGCCAGATGCCTGTTCCACCATCGATCAGAAGATCGAGCGACGTGTTGACGAGATCGGGCACGTAAGTAGGCGACACGATATCGACGCTTGCCGCAACACCCTCCCCCTTGCTCAGGGTGTTGAGGATCGACCAGACGAAGTTGTAGCGATCCCACGGACCGAAGAAGGCGCTTGTGCGAAGAATAAGAGCCTTGTCGTGTGCCGCCAGAACGCGCCGTTCGGCCTCAGCCTTGCTCTCGCCATAGACCGTTGTAGGATTGACCTCGTCGCTTTCCACGTACGGCCTATCGAGAGTACCGTCGAAGACAAGATCGGAGGAGAATGTGACAAGCGGGATGCCTCGATCTGCACACGCTTTGGCAAGTATCTCGGCGCCTGCAGCATTCTCGCGCAAGCACCTCTCAGCGTCATTCTCCGCTTCCGATACCCGCACATAACCTGCAGCATTGATGACTGCCCAAGGCCGGTGGCAGCGCAGGGCTTCCTTCACGCTTCGCGCATCCGCGATGTCCATATCCTGGCGCGAAAGCAGAACATGGTTGAGGCCGCGAAACTCCGCGAGGCGTGAGTAAGCCCTCCCTAGCGTTCCAGTAGCGCCGGTGATCAGAATCTGGCGAGGCTCGTCCGCAAGCCAGCAGGAGCGCGACTGCTTCGACGGACGCTTGTAGAAGCGGATGTCGCGCTTCCACCACCCGGCCCGGTCGAGAACAGGATGATCGTAAGTGCCGGTTTTGGCCAAGGCCTCGGCTGCATGAGCAAGCGCCGTGCGGCGGGGCTCAGGTGCCCGCACGTCGAAGGGGCCGGCCTCATAGAAATTATTGCGCCGGGTCAGCAGCGAGTTCCAGTCCACTGCGCCGAACAGCGACCATATGGTCACGGCGCGAATGTCGGCGCCTTCATCCCGCAAGGTGTTGACGTCATTCCACACCTCGACAAGCCAGCGTAGCTGATCGTCACGCGAACTGCCGTGATGGGCTTCCGTCACGGCGATAGGCCGCTTGTAACGCTCCCATACTTCACGCAGCCGCGCCCCAGGGCCCAGATCCTTTGCGGGCAGAGGCATGCGCACGGCTTCCGCGTCCGCGTAAGCATGACGTCCATTGCCGCCCCAATGATGCTCGGGGTAGCGCTTCATGTTCTCATCGAGATAGCGCTCGCTCGTGAGATAATGATTGATGCCGATGATATCCGGCGCGGCATCTCCTTCGAGCAGGAATTCGAGATCGGCCTCGCTGACGCCATGGTCGAGCAGGATCCGCCACCAGGGATGATCCCGGTTCACCATGCCGCAAAGAAGATCGAACCCAAGGAAGCGCCGCTGGTTCTCATGCTCGGCCTGATAGGAAAGCAGAGGCGTCGAGAAGGTCTTGCCCATGTCGTCCGTCTGCACAAGCTGCGCATCAGGACGCACCTTGCGGATCGCCCGCATAGACAGAACGGTTCCCTTGCACTCGTTCACGAGGATCTTGAGGAAGGACTCGTAATTCGTGCCATGCGGATACCAATGGCCATAGAGCCCCGAGAACCGGGCCGTGGTCAAAGGCTCATTGACGGGCGTGTAGAGGTCGAGATGCGGATAGCGTTCTGCCACATTGGCCGCGTGACGCGCCAACAGTTCCGGCCAGGCCGGATCGAGCATATGCGTATAATGAGGGCCGCTGCCATGATGGCAAAGGCCCGCAATGGCGCGGATCCCCAGCTTCTGCAAATGAGCCATGCGCTCGTCATGCCACGTGAAATCCGCGCGGTCCGGACCCTCGGGAGAGATCGTCTCCCAAAGAACCGGATGGCGCAGCGTTCGGATACCGAGTTCAGCAATGCGGTCGAGATCCTCGATACGATCGCTGTACCCGGTTTCCAGGCTTTGGTCGCGGTACTCGTCGCCAACACGCGCGACGGTGCACTCGATACCGCCCCAAAGCTCCAGGGGTCGCTTCATCATTCAACTCCGACGATATTACATCAGGCTCTCACAACTATGCGCAGCACAGATTGTTCGATGAATATCGTTCCTTAAGAGATCAGAGCTGCCGATGAGGGCATGGCCCTGACGCTCGTTGTGTCGGCGCCGACGGGCAGCGACTCGTTGATTCGCCGGAAGGTGGCCAGTGCCTGGCCGACGATCTGGTCCATATTGTAATAGCGATAGGTCGCAAGACGGCCCACGAACCAGACATCCGGCGTCGCAAGAGCCAGGCGCTCGTATTTCTTGAAGAGCTCCTGATTTTCCGGCTTCGGAATCGGATAATAGGGATCGCCTTCGGCGGACGGATACTCGTAAGTCAGCGCGGTCTTCTGGTGGTCCTGACCGGTCAGATGCTTGTATTCCGTCACGCGGGTGTAATCGTTGGTCTGCGGATAGTTCACCACGCCTACCGACTGGTGCCACGGCTTGTCGAGGGTGACATGCTCGAAGCGCAACGAGCGATAGGGAAGCTTGCCGAACTGGAAATTGAAGTACTCGTCAATCGGCCCCGTGTAGATGACGCGGCGGTGCGGCACGATGTGCTTCACGTCCTCGTAATCCGTCTGCGTCATGATGTGAATGTTCGGATGGCTCACCATCTTCTCGAACATCCGGGTGTAGCCGTGCTTCGGCATGAACTGGAATTCGTCCGTGAAGTAACGGTCGTCCCGGTTCGTGCGGGTCGGCACGCGTGAGGTCACAGACTTGTCCAGCTCCGATGGGTCGAGGCCCCATTGCTTGCGGGTATAGCCGCGGAAGAACTTTTCGTAGAGTTCGCGCCCCACCGCCGAGACCACCACATCCTCCGATGTCCTGATCTCACCGATCTTCTCGGCGCGTTCCGCGAACCAATCTTGAAGTTGCTCGGAGGTGAGATCGAGCCCATAGAGCTTGTTGACGGTGTCGAGGTTGATCGGGATCGGCACCTGCATCCCGTCTACTTCCGCCAGAACCCGGTGCTCGTAGAAGCGCCATTCGGTGAAGCGGGAAAGATGATCGAAGATCTGCTTCGAGTTGGTGTGGAAGATATGCGGTCCGTACTGATGGATCAGAAGGCCTTCATCGTCGTAGCGGTCATAGGCATTGCCGCCGATATGGTTGCGACGGTCGATAAGGAGGACGCGTTCGTTGCGCTCGGTTGCAAGACGCTCGGCCAGTACGCTTCCTGCGAAGCCGGCGCCGACAATCAGCCAATCGTACATTCAAATCACTCCGCGGGGGTGGTGGCGTAAATCGGAAGGGAGGCAGCACGCTCCAAAGTCGTGTCGCCGGTCGCATCGAGCATGAGCTTGTGCATCGAGGCCCATGTCTTGTCCCATGACCCTTGAGCGAGATGCTTGTCGACCTTCGCGAGCCAAGCCTCCTTCGGTCGCGCCAGAATAGCTTCGACCTTCGCAACCACCTCGTCGGCAGTCCGTGCGATCTCGACGAGACCCTTTTCACCATAGGGTTTCACCACATCGGTAATGGGGGTCGAGACGACCGGCACACCGGCAGCAAGAAATTCCGGCGTCTTCGTGGGGCTGATGAATTTCGTCGCCTCGTTCAGCGCGAAGTTCATGAAGCCCACGTCCCAGCCTGCGAGATAATGCGGCAATTCCTTGTAATCTTTGCCACCGAGCCAGTGAATGTTGGGGCGCTGCGGCAGGGTAGCGGGATCGATCTTCACCACTGGGCCAATCATTACGAATTGCCAGTCGGGTCGCAAATCGGCGACCTGCGCGAGCAGTTCGATGTCCATGCGCTCATCGACCACGCCGAAGAAGCCAAGTCGCGGATGCGCAATATGCGCCTGATCCTGCGGATCCTGCTTAATCGCGCGGGCCTGCGAGAAATGATTGAAGTCGATGGATGAGGGGAAACCATGCACGCTGCGATGACGGTTCTTCTTGGCCTCGTACAGGCTCATGCCACCGGTGAACACCAGATCGCATCGCGAGAAGAGTGCGTTCTCCATATCAAGAAGATGCTGCGAGGCGCCCCGGAAGAGCGACAGCTCATCCATGTTGTCATAGACGCAGAGATCGCATTCGAAATCACTGGTGAAGGCCATGGCCATCGGCGTGTAGTACCAGAATACGCGCGAGCCGCTCGACTCACGGCCGATCAGGGTTTCGATGAGATCGTGCTGCTCGGCGATGATGTCCTCATGCGCAAGGCCTTCCGGCAGCATCGGAACGGCAATGGTCACGCCCTGCGGGCGGCTTGTCACATCCATATGCGGCTTGATACCGGGCTTGAAGATCGGCTCTTCGATGATGAGTACATCGTAATGCTTGACGGCACGGCTAAGCAGATGCTGCGGGCGCTGCCAGACGAAGTCCCAGCGAAGGTGCGAGAAACAGACAAGGAGTGGCTTTTCTGAAGACGCCTGAGACGGCGAACGGAAGGCATGCGGCTGCGTCATCAAACGCTCATGCATAGCGCGATCCTCAAATACAGATGTGTTGTCACAATCGGACGGAAAACCACGGTCCGGGGCGAATTAAGCGATGCTTAAGTGAAGCGCTCCGGCTATTGGGTCGCGGGCGCAATCGTCTTTACAACGCAATCGCTGCTATTTGGTTCCATCTTCATTCATATTCATGAATGACTATTCATGATGAACACTGTCATCACTTCTTCTCCAGCATCAGGGTTCCCTGTTTTTGGATAAAGGTCTTGGCCTTTTCAGCAATCATGGCGAGAAGCCACGGCAACTGCACTTCCACGCGCACTTGCTCGTCCATCACTTGAACATTGCCGCTCACGTTCTGGCCCATGGCACCGACGCGAAAATCCATGCGGTCTCCGGTCCAGCTCTCATCGATGGAAGCGATCTTGTCGCCGAACTGCGACTTGAGACCCGTCAGGCCGCCCTGAAGCCTGCGCTGGGCTTCAATCTTGCCAAGGTTATGGGGAATAGACACGACGAGGGGTTTCGACATGGCAGCGCTCCGTTGTTCGACACAACAAGCAACGCACCACGGCCCAGGTTCCGCCGCTAAAGCATTTCAACCTTGATAGCGCGGATGACGATAGCTTCCTGTTGGAAACGGCGCTCAAGCTCGGCACGGTATTCTTCCCACCAGGCATGATCGATTTCGCGCGCCATCACCTCGAACACCACGATGTCGTCATGAGTGGTGTGTCCGCCCTCTTTCCACATGCCCTCCGCTGGGGCACGGGTGAAGCTGGTGATTCCGCCAAAGCGCTCGGACAGTTCGGTACGAACGCGGCCATACGATTTCCCGTCGAAACGACGGCCCGCATTGTCGGTCAGAGGCAGAAGGATCTGCACCAGATGCATGCCTTGATGTCCTGCTCACGAGAAACCCACGGCAGAGCGCCGTGCGGCAGGAAATAGTTCAGGCAAGATGAAAGGCGAGACCCGAGCGCTTATGCGAGCATCGCGGCGAAGAGATCCTGGTCCGTCTCAGGCCATTCGTCATCGACCTGATAACGGCTCGAGGGCTTTGAGACGCGCCACGGATGCAGCGTATTCGCCTGAAATGCTTCGGAGGGACGCAAACGCCGCGCGGTGCCGTCGGTCTGCACTTCGTCGATGACGACGAAGCCGAAGATGTTGAGCTTCGTCGCCATGTCCTTGGACGCGCGATCATCTGCGGCAATCGGCAAAGAGCCTGCCGCATAGACTGCGTCCATGAGGCTCTTCTGATCGCGGCGGGGATTGGCCGACGAGCGCGCGCCCGGAAAGCGGATGACGTTCGTCGGCTGAGACGATCTCGATTCCATATAAGCAACCCTTGGTCCCGAATCGGGCTTAAGAATCGCCGCAAGGAATTAAGAAGCGCCTAATTCCGGAAAACCTGCCCTAGTCGAGCCGGTGGAGGGAGACATATCCGGTTCCGGTGGAGGTCAGGCCCAGGGCCTGGGCTGGCCCCTTGGCTAGATCGATGATCCGGCGATGGGCAAAGGGCCCACGGTCATTGACCCGCACGACGACCGAGCGGCCGTTCGATTCGTTGACGACCCGAAGCCGCGTGCCGAAAGGCAGGGAGCGATGGGCGGCCGTCATGTCGGAGGAATCGAACCGCTCTCCGCTGGCGGTCCGGCGGCCGTGGAAACCGGGTCCGTACCAAGAGGCTGTGCCCCTCTGAAATTCCTGACCCAGGCTGGCCTGTGAGATGGATCCCGTCGTCGTGGGATCGTTGGAAGCCGTCGTATTGCACGCGGCGACGAATAGAAGTGGCGCGATAGCTGCCGCGCGGCGGAGGATGTTTTTCAAAGATAGTCTCCCCTTCCGTTTAGATTGGAAGTGAAGCTCAACTTTAAAAAGGCAAGAATAAGGCGCTTCGATTTCTCCTTTGCAGACTCATACTTTTGAACCGGTGGACAACATAAAACTATAGCCTACACCTACTGCAATTACGCTTGGTATATCCTGAATATAGTTTCATATCGCCTAGAGGAAGATAAAGATTCTTTCCTTCTTTGCGGATGTTGCCTCTAGCCGCCGAGAGCGCCTGATCTACTTGGAACGGGTTATTGGGTTTTATCGCTCTCGCGCCTCAACAAGGGTTGCCAGGCCAATGTTAGATGCTTCGCAGGCCGTCATCGTCGGTTGCGCCATGAGGTGCGTATGACGACGAAACGCACCCATATCATCGGTGCCGGCATTGCGGGGTTGAGCGCCGCCCTTGCCGTCACGCGGGAGGGTGGAGAAGCCGTTCTCTACGAAGCCTCCCCCCGACCAGGCGGACGTTGCCGCACCGTGCATCCCTCCGATGCCTTCTCGCACGACAACGGCACCCATGTGCTGTTCACGGCCAATCGGCGCACGATGAAGTTGCTCAAGGCGGTGGGCGCTCGCGACCGTTGGGTCGAGCCGGAGAAGAAGGGCCTTCCCATCTACGATTTGCGCACCGGCGCGATGCGGCGGATCGGCCTTTCGCCCTGGTCCTGGCTGTGGCCGTCGCGTCGTCCGAGGGGCCTCGGCATCGCCGATCTCACACGCATCATGCGCCTCGCCTTCCCGCTGCAGGAATGCTCGGTCGCTTCCATCATCGGCGACAGGCCTATCATGGACAACCTGATCGGCCCTCTCACCATTGCGATGCTCAATACTCCGCCCAATGTGGCGTCGGCCAAGCGATTGGCGCTTGCCCTGCGCCATTTACTGTGGCCGCGTGCCGGGCGGCTGCTCATCGCGAAGAACGGCTTGAGCGGCGACCTCGTTCAGCCTGCCGTCGAAACCCTGCAGGCGCGGGATGTTCCTATCCTCACAGGGCAACGCCTGCGCAGCCTGATCACCCAAGGCGAGCGTGTCGTCGGTTTGAGTCTGACGGACCGCGCCATCGCGCTCGGTCCAGAAGATCAGATCATTCTGGCCCTGCCGCCTTACGAGATCGAAAGACTCCTGCCGACACTTCCGGTGCCGCAACGTTTCGAGGCGATCCTCAATGTTCACTTTCGCCTGAAAGGCTTTGAGAAGCCGCGCTTCATCGGCTGCCTCGGCGCGCTGACGCAATGGCTTCTCGTGCGCCGCGATCATGTGAGCGTGACCATCGCCGCCGCCGAAGCGATGATGCATGCGAACGCTGATGATATTGCCGCCATTGTCTGGCGCGAGATCGCGCCGGTTCTTCGCGAACTCGGTCTCGATGTTTCCATCGACAGCCAGCCCGAAGCGCGCGTGGTCAAAGAAAGGCGCGCAACGATCCGTCAGGCTGCTATGCCTCTTCCGCAGCCGCCCGTGCGTCCGCTCGCCAATCTGGCGCTCGCGGGAGACTGGATCGGTGCACTTCCCACCACCATCGAGAGCGCCGTCGCTTCGGGCGAAGAAGCGGTTGCAGCTCTTCGCAACGCGCCTGCCGCCGGGGCATCCATCATCCGTCATCCTGCCTCACGGCGGGAAGACGCAGCATGATGTGACGCGCGATCAGGCCGCGAGGGCTTCCCGAACATCCTGCGGCGTCGCCGTGACGAGACCGAGCCTGTCGCGGCGCATCCAGCGCCAGAGCATCAGGCAGGCAACGACGGCGAGGCCTGTCGCCAGACCGATCCAGATGCCGATGCCGCGCAACGGCGTGCCGAAGGCCAGCACAACGCCGAGCGGAAGGCCGACGCCCCAATAACCGATGGCTGCATAGATCATCGGTATGCGCGTATCCTGCAATCCGCGCAGCATGCCGGCGCCCACCGCCTGCGATGCATCAGCGAGCTGGAAGATCGCCGCCATGACCAGAAAGGACACGGCAAAGCCGATCACCGCCGCGTTGTTTGGATCGTCCAGGTCGAGAAAAGCGCTCAGCAGCAGACGCGGCGTGAAGAGCATCAAGGAAGCCGTGACGATCATGAAGCTCGTGGCCAACACGAAGGACGTCCAGCCCGCGCGTGTGACACCCGCTGCATCCTGCGCGCCATAGGCGCGGCCCACACGCACCGTCGTCGCCTGGCTCAGGCCGAACGGCACCATGAAGCACAAGGAGGCGATCTGCAGCGCGATCGCGTGGGCTGCGAGTTCGTTCGCGCCGATGCGCCCCATGAGCAGGGCCGCCGCGTTGAAGATCGTCACCTCGAAAGCAAGCGTCAGGCCGATAGGCACGCCGATCCGCCACAGGGTGCGATAGCGCGGCCAGTCGGGACGCCAGAAACGGCCGAAGATCTGATAGCGCCGGAGCTTCGGATCGAGAACGATCACGAGGGCGAGCGCAAAGAACATGAAAGTACTCGACAGCACCGTGCCGACGCCCGCGCCAATGAGCCCGAGATGGGGCATGCCGAACTTGCCGAACATGAAGCAATAGGCGGCCCCCAGGTTCACCGGCACTGCGATGAGGACGATGACGAGCGGCCAGCCGGGGCGCTGGAGCGCGGCCAGGAACGAGCGGAGCACGAGATAGAGCAGGAAGGGCAGCAGGCTCCATTGCAGGGCGCGCATGAATTGCCCCGCCTCATGGGCGAGCAAAGGCTCCTGTCCCATCGCCAACAGAATGAGTTCGCCGTTCCATGACACGATCCAGATCGGCACCGCCACAGTCAGCGCGGCCCAGAAGCCCTGCCGGACCGTGCGGCGCACCTCGCGCACGGAATGACGGCGGCGACCGATTTCCTCGGCCACCAGGGGCGAGACCGCGCTCATGAGGCCGATGCCGAAAATGAGGAATGCGAAATAGAGATTCGTGCCGAGCGCCCCCGCCGCCAGCGCGCTGGACCCCATCCATCCCATGAGGATGACATCCGTGGTCGTCAGGGCGTTCTGCGCCACGTTCGTCAGGATCAGCGGCCAGCCCAGGGACAACGTTGCCCGCAGCTCCGCAAACCAGGCGGATTTGTCGAATGTCTCAATTTTCGCGCTCATGATGGCGGGTTTTTACCCAAAAGAGGCCCTGAAAGCCACACCACAGCCTCGAAAAGAGAGGGGAAAGCGAAAACCAAGGAACTCGGCCAGGGCGCACCCGTTCATTTCCACGCCGCACGCATTCGTGTTTCGCCGGAGTTTTCGATGGCGCAGATCGCGCTTCCGACCGCAATCGATTTCCTTTCCCCGCCCCTGCTTCGTAACGAGAGCGGCGCAATGCGCACGGTCGGGGTAGAGATCGAATTTGTCGGCCCCTCCGCCGAGAGAACGGTTCAGGCCCTGCATCAGACCCTGGGCGGGCGAATCATCGAGGTCGACCCCCATTCCTTCTGCCTGAGGGATTCCATCATCGGCGAGATGACGGTGGAACTCGACAGCCGTATTCTCCATCCCGGCAAGGGCGGAAGCGGGCCGAAAGGCGTGCTGCCGAAACTGGCGGCCCTCTTCGGTTTCGCCGCGAGCTATCTGGTGCCTTGCGAGCTGGTGACAGCGCCGTTTCCCATCGACAGGTTGCAGGAGCTCGACCGGATCCTCGGCATCCTGCGCAAACTCGGCGCGAAGGGCACGCAGGATGCGCCCTTTTATGCCTTCGGGCTGCATTTCAATCCGGAAATTCCAAGCCAGGATGCCGAGACGCTTGCCGCCTTCATGAAGAGCTTCGTCCTCCTGAATCCGTGGCTGCGCCGCGAGGTGTCGCCGGACCGCACCCGCGGGCTTCTCGGCTTCGCCGATCCCTTCCCGACGGATTATGTGCGAAAGGTCGTCTCGCCCGATTACTGGCCCGACATTTCGCGTTTCATCGACGATTATCTGTCCGCGAATCCCACCCGCAACCGCGACCTCGATCTGCTGCCGCTCCTGCATCATCTCGACAAGGACCGCGTGCGCGCCGTGCTGCCGAACGAGAAGATCAACGGACGCCCGACCTTCCATTACCGGCTGCCCGATGCGCGCGTGAGCGATCCGGGATGGAGCATCGCGCCGGACTGGAACCGCTGGGTTGCCGTGGAGCGCCTCGCGGCCGACCGCGAGAGATTGGACATGGTGGGACGCACCTACCTTGCTTTTGAGGGCGAGGACAAAAGCTGGGCCAATGTGGTCGAGCAGGTCGTGCGCTCATGACGAGACCTCTGATCGGCGTCACCACATCCAGACGCGGCGGCTGGCGCAGCTACCTCATGCATCGTCTGGCCTTGGCGCGCGCGGGCGCGCGCTCGGTCCGCATCATGCCGGGAGAGCCATTGCCGGAAGAGCCGCTGCAGGGCCTCGTGATCGGCGGCGGCGACGATATCGGCGCGGAGATCTATGGCGGCAAGGTTCTGCCCGACGTGCGCATCGACCCGGAACGGGACAAGATGGAACTCTCGCTCTTGAGAGCAGCACTTCCCCGTCAGCTTCCCGTTCTCGGCATCTGCCGCGGCTCGCAGATGATCAATGTCGCTCTCGGCGGCACCCTGCATACGGATATCTACGAGGTCTATGTGCAGGCGCCGAAGATGCGCACGGTTCTGCCGAAGAAGCGCGTGAGCATCGAAGCCGGTTCTCGCCTCGACCGCATCCTCAGCTGCAATCCCTGCTTGGTGAACGCGCTGCATCACCAATCGGTTGACCGGCTTGGTGAAGGGCTCGCGATTGCAGCGCGGGACGAGATCGGAATCGTGCAGGCCATCGAGAACGATAAGGCGCCGTTCCTCGTCGGCGTTCAATGGCATCCGGAGCTTCTGGTCTGGAAGAAGCCGCAGCAACGGCTGTTCGCCGCGCTCGCGGAAGCGGCCCGCGACGTGGCGGCTCCCCTGTCGGCTGAAGCCTTGTTGACGTGATCAGCTCACACGCTTGGTGTTGCGCGGGAAGAGGGGAATGACCTTGTTGGTCTCTTCCTTCGGCATGAGATGCCGCTGGATCGCCGCATGCAGATCACGGCTGATGATGGGCTTTTGCAGCAGCGGGAATTCGCTCACCTCATCCGCCACGACCGGATTGCCCGTGATCAGCAACACCGGAAGGTCGGGGAAGATCTGCCGCACTTCGCGGGCCAGCATGACGCCGTTCATGGTGCCGGGCATGGACACGTCCGTCAGTACGACGCCCGGCCTGCGCGCTTCCAGATTCTTGATCGCCTGCGCGGCATCCGTGGCGATGCTGGTGACGTAGCCGAATTCCTCCAGCGTCGATTGTAGGGCGAGCGCCACTTCCAGCTCGTCGTCGACGATGAGGATTTCCGCATTCTGCCGCACGTCATCGCTCGGCAGCTCGTCGTCGTTGATGGCGCCGTAGGACAGAAGCGTCGCGGCCTGAGCGCGCGGAAGATAAAGGGTGATCGCCACATCCGCGCCGCTGCGGGAAACGGTCGAAGCCCCGCCGATGCTCTGCAGGAAATGCAGGCTGCGGTTCAGGCGAAGCCAGGAGGACACATCGATGTCCTGCAATGTGAAGGCAGGCTCGGCAATCTCGTCGAGCTCCTGCGCATCATCTCCAGCAATGCTGCGGATGGTCAGCTGAACGAACTCGCCTTCGACACCGAGATTGGGAAGAGCGCCTTTCTCAATGTGGGCGTTTCGCGCTTCCAGGTTGATCGCGCCGCCCTGGGTCAGGGCATCGCGCACATAGGCGCTCAAGGTGACGATCGCCGTCTCGATATCATCCGGATCGGCCTCCACGGGCCAAAGCTCCTCGTCGATCTCCACGCGCAGCTCCACCGTATCACGCAGGAGCGAGCGACCCATGAGCGCTGCGACCGAACCGATTCTCTCGGACAGATCGAGATACTGGACTTGGGGCTCGCTCTGCCTGGCGAAGGCAGCGGATTTGGCGATGAGCTTCGCGGCCTGGTCGGAGGCTACCAGCGCCGAGAGCAGTTTGCGCTGGATCGAAGGCTGGTCCTTCATCTGCCGCGCGACGGCATCGATATTGGCGCTGATCACCATCAGCTTGTTGTTGAGGTCGTGGGTAATTCCATCGCGCAGGCGCTCAAGGGCCTCCGCCTTCTGGTCGCGCCGCAGGGCCTCCTCGTCCTCTGAAACAGCAGGCTGCTCTTCCGGGAGGGCAAGGTCCGCGGGTTCGGCGGGTTGCTCGAACGACATGGCCTTGAAGAGCGAGGCCTCCTCGATGGCCTGCTCATGCTCGTCGAGGATTTTTCGGAGCTGGCGTCCGACCAAAAGCGGAGCGCCGGCGGCGACCGACAGGAAGAAGGCCAGGGCCACCACGATCATCTCGGAATTGCGGGTATAGGCAGCCCCCGCCAACGCCAAACCTGACAGGATCAGGGCGCTGGACAGAAACAGAAAGGACAGCCTTAAAATCGCCTGCACGAACCCGCTCGCGTTTTTCACAAATCCATTGACCTAGCGCCCGCAAGACGCCACTTCCGGACGCTATCTTGTGTAGCACGGATAAATGACAAGCGAGATGACGCTTGTAATAAAGTTTTCGTGCTTGATTAAGGAGACGAATGTGCGGCTTTCTTATGTCCTAGGCCTTCTTTCCGCCCTGGCCGTTGCCTTGCCTCTGAGCGGGGCCAAAGCGCAGGAGGCCATCGAACGGCGCGTGAACGAGCTGCTCGGACAGATGACCCTCGAGGAGAAAGTCGGCCAGCTGAACCTCGTCTCCCACGGCCCTCCCCTGCGCTGGGAGGATCTTTCGGAGGGTAAGGTCGGAGCTGTGTTGAACTTCAACAATGCTCAGGATGTTGCCCGCGCCCAGGCGCTCATTCAGCAATCGCGCCTCAAGATTCCGCTGCTCTACGGCCTCGACGTGCTGCACGGATTCCGCACCCAGTTTCCGCTTCCCCTAGGGGAAGCCGCCGCCTTCAATCCGCGCCTCTCGTTTCTCGCATCCGAATGGGCCGCGAAGGAAGCATCCCATGTCGGTGTGAACTGGACCTTCGCGCCCATGGCGGATCTGTCGCGCGACAGCCGCTGGGGCCGCATCGTCGAAGGCTTCGGTGAAGACCCTTATCTCGGCTCCGTTCTCACCGCCGCGCGGGTGGAAGGCTTCCGCAAGGGCGGCCTCGCCGCCTCCGCCAAGCATTTCGCGGGCTATGGCGCCCCGCAGGGCGGCCGGGATTACGACACCACCTACATCCCACGCGCGGAGATGTACGACACCTACCTGCCTCCGTTCCGCGCCGCCGCCGAGGCGAAAACGGCGAGCTTCATGGCCGCCTTCAATGCGCTCAATGGCGAGCCTTCGACGGCCAATGCATGGCTGTTGACCGACGTGCTGCGCAAGCAATGGGGCTTCGACGGTTTCGTGACCTCCGATTGGGTCGGCATCGGCGAGCTCGTCAACCACGGCATCGCCGCAGACGGCGCGGAAGCCGCGCGCAAGGCGATCCTCGCCGGCGTCGACATGGACATGATGGGACTGCTCTATATCAACCATCTACCCGACGAAGTACGCGCCGGCCGCGTGCCGGAAAGCGTGATCGACGAGTCGGTTCGCCGAATCCTGCGCACCAAGTTCCGCCTTGGCCTGTTCGATCAGCCTGCCATCGACCCCAACCGCAGCGAGGCCGGATTCCCGTCGAAGGAATCGCGCCAGGCCGCGCGCGAAGTCGCGCGCGAAACCATCGTCCTGCTGCAGAACAACAATGATGTGCTTCCTGTGAAGTCCGGCACGCGCTCCATCGCCGTGATCGGCCCGCTCGCCGATGCATCTCATGACATGATGGGCCCGCATGCCGCGCGCGGCCACAAGGAAGACAGCATCACCGTCCTGCAAGGCGTTCGCGAGCGCGCGCAATCCGCCGGGATCACAGTGAGCCATGCTCCTGCCTGTGATCTCATGTGCCGTTCGACGGAGCAGCTGCCAGCCGCTGTCGAGGCTGCGAAGAACGCCGATCTCGTGATCGCCGTGTTCGGCGAGCCGCAGGAACTGTCGGGAGAGGCCGCATCGCGCGCGCATCTCGAACTCAACGGCAAGCAGATCGAAGTGCTGGAAGCGCTCGCCGCCACGGGCAAGCCGATTGCGCTCGTGCTCATGGGCGGACGCCCGCAAGTGCTGGGCCCGATCGCGGAGCGGATTCCGTCGATCCTGATGGCCTGGTATCCGGGCACGGAAGGCGGCCACGCGGTGGCCGATGTGCTGTTCGGCGATTTCAATCCGAGCGGCAAGCTTCCGCTCACCTGGCCGCGCGCCACGGGTCAGCTGCCGATCTATTACAATCGTCTGCCCACAGGCCGCCCGACGATCCCGAACAACCGCTTCACCCTGCACTATATCGACGAGGCGATCACACCGCTCTATCCCTTCGGCTGGGGCCTGAGCTACACGCAGTTCGATTATTCCAATGCGAGCATCGCGCAGAAGACACTCGAGAGCGGACAGAGCCTCGACGTGTCGGTGAGCGTGACGAACAAGGGCTCTCGCATCGGCCAGGACGTGGTGCAGCTCTACACGCGCGACCCGGTGGCAAGCCGCAGCCGTCCCTTGCGCGAGCTGAAGGCCTTCGAGAAGATCAGCCTCAATCCGGGCGAGACCAAGCGCATCACGCTGCGCATTCCGGTGGAGTCTCTCGGCTTCCATCTCGATGACGGCAGCTACATCGTGGAAGCCGGTGCCATCCAGGTCTTCGTCGGCGGAAGCTCCCTGGCGGAACCCATCGGCGAGGTCGAAGTTACAAAACCGATCCAGCTGCCCCAGGAAGAACGACGCGCCTCGGCTTCGACCAGCGTCGCACAGTAAAATTCTCGAAAAGCCGCGCGAAATCTCCGGGCGGCTTTTCTCGTCTCCGCTTCGCAATCCTTCTCACTCAATCCCGCAAGGAACATTGATCGAGCGTGACGGTTCACTCCCCACCGAAAGGGAGCGTTCTCATGGCTGGAACCCATAGCAACACCGTCGAAATCCTGGCCCGCCTGGGATACGGCGCCCGCGGTGTCGTCTATGGCCTTGTGGGAGGCCTTGCCCTTCTCGCCGCCATCGGCTCCGGCGGGCAGACAGGCGGCAGCCGTTCTGCCCTGCAGACACTTCTGTCACAGCCCTTCGGAAAGATATGGCTCGGCGTGGTCGCGCTCGGCCTCTTCGGCTTCTGCACCTGGCGCGTGGTGGAAGCGCTCACCGATGCCGACCGTCGTGGCTCCGACATGAAGGGCTGGGCGATAAGAGGCGCGCATCTCGTCAGCGGTGTGATCTATGCGGGCCTTGCGATCTCCGCCTTGAGCCTCGTGTTGGGAAAGGGTTCGAGTGGTGGTGAAGATCAGGCCGCGCAGGACTGGACCGCATGGCTCATGAGCAAGCCTTTCGGATTGTGGGTGGTCGGCCTCATCGGAATTGCCATCGCAGCGACAGGCCTCGGCTTTATCTGGAAGGCGTGGAAAGGCGATGTCGCCCAGCGTCTTTCCCTGCCTTCCGACAAGCACGACTGGATCGTCTCGTTGGGACGCATGGGATTTGCCGCGCGCGGCATCGTGTTTGTGATGATCGGCGGATTCGTTATCCTCGCGGCGCTTCATCATTCCTCGTCCGAAGTGCAGGGACTCGGCGGCGCTCTGAAGGCTCTGCAACAACAGCCCTATGGCTGGGTGCTGCTGGCGCTCACGGCCATCGGCCTTTTCGCATTCGGTCTGTTCGGTCTCGTGCAGGCCCGCTACCGCCATATCGATGCGCCCGATCTCGACGATGCGAAAGCGGCGGTGACGCAGATCGCACGATGAAGCATAGGCAACGGCGTCTCACCTAAGAAGCACGCCATCATTCGCTTTCTCATTAAGCTCAAATGGCTTGGGACATCGCGACCGATCAGGATCGTCTTTCACGATCCTGATGCGGACGATAAGCACGTTCCAGTTTGTCGATCTTCTGTTCCGCAAGGCTGATCAGAATACTCTCCGGCGAGGAGCGGCGCAGCTCGCGCACGGCATCCCTGACTTCGCCGAGGGCATGGATCACGGCTGCCGTCGCTCGATCCGCCACAGGCTTATGGCTCGCTATCATCGGCAATGCTCCACTCGAAATCATGCAGGAAGAATGACTTGAGCTTAAGCGCGACACGGCCACACGAGACTTACGGCCATGTTACGATTGCGTAATGTTCCCCTCGGCTGATGCTCCACCGGCTTAACGCCGAACGCGACGCCCATCGAGAACAAGGGAGCATGCTCAAGGATGTCCCTGCGGTGCGACATGGCACATCCTGGGGAAAGCCCCCGAGACTGACGAATGGGAGGGAAAACTGGCGATCCCGGGAAGACTCGAACTTCCGACCTTCGGTTTAGGAAACCGCTGCTCTGTCCTGCTGAGCTACGGGACCGCTGGAGGGGTGAGATAGCACGCTCCTCCGCTAGGGACCAGACCCTTGCAGCGCCCACCTTCTCCTCACCCAATCCGGGAAGGAACCCACGGCTGACCTTTCGCTTTGGTGTGGGGGGCAACCGGAGGCATTTTATGGCTCAGACCCTGCGTGACTTCCTCAAGGTCGTTGAAAACCTTCCTCCCGATACCCTGCTCTGCGTCGCGGAAGTGGACGAAGCCTTCGCTGCCCATGTGGAGGAGCTCGAAATCGTCGAGGACGCCAAGCCGCAAGACAATCGAAAGCCGGAAAGCATCGAGGCCGTCGAGCTCGGCAACGGCAAGCAGACGGTGCTGGTGATCCGCTGGTGAGGCGATCCGCCCACCATTTGCTCCGCAACCATCGCCAGCGCCGATGATTGATCCTGTCCGGCATGCTCGATGCCCCGCTCGTTTCGAGCATGGCCATATCATCGACAACGCATGATCAGGATCTTCGATGACCAAGAACATCCCAGGCTCCCGCACCAATCCCGAAGGCGTTCCCCAGGAGGGCCATGGCGGCTCCAACACACGGGGGACTCAAGCCCAGCAAGGCAAGGACGGCAACGGCGCCCAGAAGCGTCAGCAGGAGAAGAAGTCATGAAAAATTCCAGCCACCGCAACCGGCCCGATACCGGCGGCAAGTCCGACACTACTCGTCAGGGCGGCATGTCTCATCAGGAAAGTCGCGACCACAACAAACCCAATGAGGGCGGGCAAAGCGGCCACAAGCCTCAGAAGCACAGCCCCGCACAGGAAAAGCATTAGGGTTGCATTCTCAAGCCTAGCCGCGCCTTTCGACATGCGTATGATCGTCGTCTCAAGACGGGATCGACGATGCGGATCGGAATTGCGGCAGGTTTGCTGACGGCCCTTGTGATGCTGCCTGTGGCAGCCCAGGAAGGCGTGAAGCCGCGTCCTGCTTCACGCCTCTCGACCGTTTGTACGGGCGAAGCCCGACAGGACCGGCTCGATGGCATTACGGCCGAGGGTGATCTCGTGCTCGGCTCCGAGCGTCTGGCGCGGCTTGCCGGCATCAGACTGGCAGATGATCAGGCTCACCGGCAGCAGGCGCTGGAATGGCTCAAGGCTCGAGCCGGTGAATCTCTTCTCGTGACCGCCCAAGGCACCCGCGACCGTTGGGGCCGCCAGCCCCTCAAGGCCCGGACAGGATACCTCGATCTTAGCCATGGCCTCGTGGAAGCAGGGCTTGCCATCGTCGATCCAGGGGCGGATTCGACCTTTTGCCAGCCCGAATTGCTGGCTCTCGAGGAAACGGCACGCGAACGACGCCTTGGTCTTTGGGCCGAGGCTCGCTATAACCCCATCCCTGTCGATCAGGCTGACCGCTTGAAGGAGCGTGTCGGCAGCTTCGTCATCGTCGAAGGACGTGTCCGGAGCATCGGCGAGCGTAAGCAGAGAATCTATCTCAATTTCGGGGGGCAGTGGGCAGACGATTTCACGATCATCGTTCCGCGGAGAATTTGGGCGCTGATGGCCGAGCGTGGCCTTTCGGCGGAGACGCTGAAGGGCCATATCATTCGGGCCCGAGGCATTTTGCAGCCTTGGCAAGGCACCGCCCTTAACGTTGATTTACCGGAGATGATCGAACGCCTTGAAGGCGGCAATCTTCAAGGCAGAAAGCGTGACGACAAACGCTTGGCCCGATGAACGAGCATGCGCGATAGACCTCAAACAGCAATTTTCCGGATCGCCGCCGGCCTGATGATCGCGGGCCTGGTCTCGGCGTGCAACGGGTTCGGCAATGCCTCGCTCCCGGCCAATGCCCCGCGCGTGCTCGGGCCCGACCGGGACCGGGACCATGTCCGCCTGGTTTCCGCCTTCGGCGGCGAGGGCCGCGCCCCCCAGCTCCAGCGTCTCCTGAACGATGCGGTGAACCGGCTCGTCATGGCCACCGACCGGCCCGACGAGTCCTATCAGGTCACGATCCTGAACTCCCCCGTCGTGAACGCCTTCGCCCTGCCGAATGGCCGCCTCTATGTGACGCGCGGACTTCTGGCCCTCGCCAACGACGCCTCGGAAGTCGCGGCCGTGCTTTCGCACGAGATCGCCCACGTCACCCTTCGCCATGCCTCGCAGCGCAACGAGCTGCAGGCCCGCTCGGAGCTGATCGAGCGTGTGGCCGAGAACGTCCTGAACAATGCCCAGGAAGCCGCCGTGGTCCAGGACCAGGCACGCTCCTCGCTTGCGAGCTTCTCCCGCTCGCAGGAACTCGAGGCGGACCAGACGGGGATCACCGTGCTCGCCCGCGCGGGTTTCGACCCCTATGGCGCCCACCGTTTCCTCACGGCGCTCGGCCGCTCCGCCTCGAGCGCGGATAACGGCGGAAACCGGGTTGCTTCCCATCCCAGCACCAACGAGCGCATCTCGCGCGCGCTCCAGGCCGCGCGCCGCGCCGGACCGCCGGGCATGGGCGAGACGAACCGGCTCGAATATCTGTCCGCCCTCGAAGGATTGTCATACGGCGACGATCCGAGCGACGGCGTTGTGAAGGGCCGCCGCTTCATTCATGCCCGCCTCGGCGTCGCCTTCGAGGCGCCGGAGGGCTTCACCCTGGAGAACACCTCGCAGGCCGTTCTCGGCTCGTCCGGCGATGGCGAGCGGCGCCTGCTCTTCGACGCGGCCGATACGCCTGCGGGCCAGAGCCTGGAAGAGGTGCTGCGCTCCACCTGGACCGACACCATCGAGGCGGGAAGCCTCGTGCCCTCGACCGTCAACGGTCTGCCCGTGGTGACGGCTCTGTCGAACGGCAAGGAATGGACCTTCCGCCTCTCGGCCGTCCGTATCGGCAACACCACCTATCGCCTGATCATGGCCGCTCGCACGGGCGGTGCGGATTTGGAGAACATGTTCCAGCGTACACTCGGCAGCGTGCGTCAGGTCGAGCCCGAGGAGGCCCGCCGCATTCGTCCGCTCAAGCTGCAGATCGTCACCGCCCAGCGTGGCGACACGGCACAATCCATGGCCGCGCGCATGCCTATCGACCGCGCTCTCGACCGCTTCCTTCTGCTCAACGGTCTGGAGCGAGGCGGCCCGTTGAAGGCCGGTGAACGCTACAAGATCGTCGTCGAGTAATCGCGAAGAGTGATCATCAAAAAGCTTACAGGCGAGCCGATCTCTCGGCTCGCCTGTTGTGTTTCTAATGGTCTCGAAACGCCTTAGACGAATGCGCCTGCTGCTTGAGGATACTTGTCCACCAGCGCGCGCTTGAGCTTTTCCAGTGCGCGGTTTTCGATCTGGCGCACGCGCTCTTTCGAAATTCCCAGACGGTCGCCGAGGAATTCGAGAGTCACCTGCTCGTCGTCGAGACGACGGGCCTGGAGAATGCGCAGCTCGCGTTCGTTCAGCACTTCGAGCGCCTGCTTGAGCCACCGCACGCGACGCTCGGTATCGATTACGTCGCTCACGCTCTCATCGGGCAGCGGGCTCGTATCGACGAGGAATTCCACGCGCTCCGCCGAGTTCGACGGATCGGCATCGAGCACTGGCGCATTGAGCGAGGTATCGGGAGCCGAAAGGCGCGCATCCATGAGCGCCACATCCGCCTTCGACACGCCGATCGCCTCGGCGATCTTCGCGTGAACTTCAGAGGAGATGCGCTCTTCACCGCCGCGCGTCAGGCGAGCGCGCAGGCGACGAAGATTGAAGAAAAGAGCCTTCTGCGCGGAACTTGTTCCGCCACGGACAATTGACCAGTTACGAAGGATGTAATCCTGCACGGAAGCGCGGATCCACCATGTTGCGTAAGTGGAGAAGCGGACTTCCCGCTCCGGTTCGAACCGGGCAGCGGCTTCGAGAAGGCCCACATGACCTTCTTGGACGAGATCCGCCATCGGCAGGCCGTAATGACGAAAACGGGCTGCCAGCGCGATCACGAGGCGCATATGCGCAGCCGTCAATTGGTGAAGAGCTGTCTCGTCGCGTTGTTCTTTCCAGCGCACGGCAAGCTGGTGCTCCTCTTCTCTCTCGAGAAAAGGTGCATTCATGGCGGCGCGAACGAAACGACGACGAACGCCTGAGATTTCTCCCATTGTGTCCTCCCTTGGCAAAGACACAACGAGCGAGGCCGGAAAAAGTTCACTTCAAACAGCCAAGTTTTGCAAAATAGATTCGTAAGCCCTGAAAACAAGGCGTTCGGGCAATAAAAAAGCCTGGCGCAAGGCCAGGCTTTTGGAATGCTGCGAAACCGTGTTGCTTTTTAAGCGGCTTCTTCCTGCACATCGTCGCCATCAGCATCGTCGGCCTCGGCGCCCTTGGCGCGGCGCGGCGACTTGGCCAGGCTCTGCTCGATGAGCTTGAGCGCTTCCGTATCCGTAATCTTGTTCACGGCCGCGATCTCGCGCACGACGCGGTCGAGGGCGGATTCATAAAGCTGACGCTCGCTGTAGGACTGCTCGGGCTGAGCCTCGGAGCGGTACAGGTCACGCACGACCTCGGTCACGGCGATCAGGTCGCCGGAATTGATCTTCGCTTCATATTCCTGGGCACGGCGCGACCACATGGTGCGCTTCACGCGGGCACGACCCGTCAGAACGTCCAGAGCCTTCTGCACCAGGGCGGGCTCGGCGAGCTTGCGCATGCCGACGCTGGCGGCTTTCGCGGTCGGGACTCGGAGGACCATCTTGTCCTTGTCGAAGGAGACCACGTAGAGCTCCAGCTTGAAGCCGGCGATCTCCTGCTCCTCGATGGCCGTGATGCGGCCGACGCCGTGAGCGGGATAAACGATGGCTTCGCCAGACTTGAAACCCAGGCGCTGGGCGGACTTCTTAGGGGTTGTCATGCGAGAGAGGCCTCCTTGCATGGCCCCCGGCCTCACGGCCCGGGAGCGTGGTTCCACTGGGCAGGGACCCAGGGGAACAGGAATGAGATGAGCGGTCACGGAACTTGACACTTCCGCCCGACTCCCTGATGTAAGCCAGCAGCTTAGAAAACGCTCTTCCGAGCCCGAGGAGAGTTGGCGCCCCTTTGGCTTGGTTCGTGCATCATTGCTTCAGTGTGTGAACCGACGACCTGCGAGGGACGGTGCACGGCTTGAGCGCAAGCGACGGCATTTGCAGACCCTATCACAGTCTGGCCGAAAAAGCAAAAATATTTCAAAGCGTAGCGTAAAGAAGCCTGGTTTATGACCAGGGTTTACAGCCCTTTGAGCTTAGTCGCCGTCACCGGGGTTGGACGAGAAATAAGACTCGAACTTACCCGCTACGCCGTCGAATTCCTTGGCATCCGCCGGCGGGTCTTTCTTCTGGGTGATGTTGGGCCAGCTCTTGGCCATGTCGGCATTGAGCTTCAGCCATTGCTCCAGCCCCGGCTCCGCGTCGGGCTTGATGGCCTCCGCCGGGCATTCCGGCTCGCAGACGCCGCAATCGATGCACTCGTCCGGGTGGATGACGAGCATGTTCTCACCCTCGTAGAAGCAATCCACCGGACAGACCTCGACGCAGTCCATGTATTTGCACTTGATGCAATTTTCAGTGACGACGTAGGTCATGAACGGTCCTTCGAGGGTCTTCCAAGAATACGTATTATCGCCGCTCTAGCTCTTGTTATCGCCGCTGACAAGCGTTCCCTCACCTTCAGTGAGATCGGCGTAGAGCTGCCTTGCTTCCGGTGCAGGGCCCCGGCGTAGCCCAAGAGCCTCTACCTTCACCACCAGGGTCGTGCGGGCCAGAGCGAGGGTCACCACATCGCCGACGGCCAGGGCCTTTGCGGCATTGTCGATGCGCTGGCCATTGACCCGCACGAAGCCGCTCGTGACGAGCTTGGCGGCCAGCGTACGGGTCTTGGCGAAGCGTGCGAACCAGAGCCACTTATCGAGCCGCTGCCGGTCCTCACGCATTCGCCATCCCCATCCTTACTTCTTGCCGTCTTCCATCTGGGCCTTGAGGGCCATCAGCTTGGCGAAGGGCGAGTTCGGGTCCGGCTGCTTCTCGCGGCGCTCCTGACCGCCGCCATCGCGGCGGTTGTCGGCGCGCTTGTCGGGACGCGGACCACGGCGGTCGTCGGGACGAGGACCGCGCGGGGGACGGTTCTGCGGACGCCCGCCCTCCCGGCCACCTTCACCTTGCGCCTCACGGCGCGGACGCTCACCCTGGCCTTCGCCATGGCGAGGACGCCGGTCGCCGCGCTCGGGACGCTCACCCCGGGGACCGCGCGCTTCGCGGCCCTGGCGGGCCTGTCCGCCCTCGTGATGACGGCGGTGCTGGCGCCAGACCTCGATGGTCTCGGGCTCGGTAGGAGCTTCAGAAGCACCTTCGGCAGCGGCACCCTCGGGCGAAGCCACAGCCTCGGCGGCGCTCGCCTCCACGGCCTCGATGGCAACGGCCTCGGACACGGTCGCCGCTCCGGTTTCCTCGGCAGGAGCCGGGGTCTCGGCGGAAGCCTCTGCGGCGGGCTCGGTCGACGCTGCGGCGATCAGCGGAACGGTGATCGCGGGGCCTTGACGGCGCTCCATGACATAGCCGAGCGACTTCAGGATGGTCGCGAAATCCTCGCCTGCGCAGCCGACGAGGGACGTCATGGCAACCGTCGGCACGAAGCTGTCGCCATCGGCGGCACCGGCCGGCGGCTCGCCGGGGGTGATGCCGGGACGATAGGAAATCGCCGGGCGGATGAGGTCGGCGAGACGCTCCAGGATATCCACGCGCACGGCGCGGCCACCGCAGACGCGGAAGCCGGCGGCGCGGTAGAGGCCCGCCGCGATCTCCGGATCGACCGGGATCGAAGTGCGGCCCGACTGGGCGAGATGGGCGATCTCGTCGATGCCCTTCTGGTCGAGGCCGCCGTTCTGGAGCGCCCAGAGCTGCGTTGCGAGAACGCGCGGGGCAGGCTTCAGAAGGGCCGGCAGATAAAGATGATAGGCGCCGAAGCGTACGCCCGCCTTGCGGAGCGCTGCGCGGGAATCCTGGTCGAGGCTGCGGACCTCGTTGAGCACCTTGGCGCGCTCCAGCACGCCGATGGCCTCGCCGATCTGGAAGGCGATGCCGCGGGCAAGACCGGTGATCTCCGCATTGGTCTCGATATCCATCGCGGGGCCGAGCAGGCGCACCACATAGGCCTTCAGCCAGGCGCGCAGGCGGTTGTCCACCTTGTCACGGGCGGGGCCTGTGAGGTGCTCGTCCGAGAGAATGCGCACGCGCGGCTCGAACAGCTTGTCGCCGGGCTCGAGCTTCGCCACGGGGTCGCCCATCCAGCGCACGGTGCCGTCGTTCGACAGGACCAGCGTGGTGTCGGGTGTTTCGGCGAACCTGTCGGCCCGCGCCTCGATCTCGCCGGCCAGCGCCTTGCTGGCGGCATTGCGCAGGGTCTTGGCCTCCGTGGTATCGGCCTGGGGATCAGGCACGAAATGGAAGCCGTGCAGGTGGCCGATATGTTGCCCCTCGACGGTAACGTCGCCGGTAGTCGTAATTTCCGCTTCGAGCATCGTGTTCTCTCTCAAGCGCCGCATGAGAACGCTCGTCCGCCGATCGATGAATCTTTGGGCGAGGCGTTCATGAAGCGCATCCGATAGCTTGTCCTCTACCCGACGCGCAACACCCTGCCAATGCTCCGGGTCTTTTAACCAGTCCGGACGGTTTGCGACAAAAGACCAAGTCCGCACCTGGGCAATGCGGTTGGAGAGGGTGTCGATATCCCCATCCGTACGGTCCGAAGCCGAGAGATGGCGGGAAAACCACTCTGCCGGGATGGCGCCGTCCTTCATCAGGAAGCGATAGAGCTGACCGATCAGATCCGCGTGGGTCTGGGGTGAAACTTTTCTGTAATCGGGCACCTGGCACATCTGCCAGAGCCGCTCGACCGCGTAAGGGGTCCGGGCGAAAGCCTGGATGTCGTCCTCGCGGGCCAGAATCTCCAGGGAGGCCACGTCCTCGCCGGTGGGCGCGCGCACGAGGCCATGCTCCCGGGGCTGAACGCCCAAGGAATCGCGAAGCCGCCCGAGGGATGAGAAATCCAGGTCCGGGTTGCGCCATTGCAGGATACGCACAGGGTCGAAGGTGTGGTTCTCCAGGGCTTCCACCGTCTCCGCGTCGAAGGGCGGACAGCGGCCCGTGGAGCCGAAAGTGCCGTCGCGCATGTAGCGCCCGGCGCGGCCCGCGATCTGGGCGAGTTCCGGGTTATAGAGCTTGCGGAAGCGGAAGCCGTCGAACTTCTTGTCCGAGGCGAAGGCCACATGGTCCACATCGAGATTGAGGCCCATGCCGATGGCATCCGTGGCGATGAGGTAATCCACATCCCCGTTCTGGTAGAGCTCCACCTGCGCATTGCGGGTGCGGGGCGAGAGGGCGCCGAGCACCACCGCGGCACCCCCGCTCTGGCGGCGGATGAGCTCCGCGATGCCATAGACCTCCTCCGCCGAGAACGCGACGATGGCCGAACGGCGCGGCAGGCGCGACACCTTCTTCTCACCCGCGAAGGTGAGCTGCGACAGGCGCGGCCTCGTGACCACATGGACGCCGGGAATCAGCGCCTCGATAAGCGGTCGCATGGTCATGGAGCCGATGAGCAGCGTCTCCTGGCGCCCACGCTGGTTCAGGAGGCGATCCGTGAACACATGGCCGCGATCCAGATCGGAGGCGAGCTGGATCTCGTCGATGGCGACGAAGGATGCGTCCACATCGCGCGGCATGGCCTCCACGGTGGAGATCCAGTAGCGGGGCTTGTCCGGCTTGATCTTTTCCTCACCCGTGATGAGGGCGACGTTGTGGTGACCCGCCTTCTCGACCACTCGGCTGTAGACCTCGCGCGCGAGCAGGCGCAGCGGCAGGCCGATCATCCCGCTGTCGTGACCGAGCATGCGCTCGATGGCGAGATGGGTCTTGCCGGTATTGGTGGGCCCGAGCACGGCGGTGACGCCGCGCGCGCGCACTTGCGGAGGAAGGGAACGGCGAACCATGCCTGGATATCGGGTAATGTCGGGCTGATCCCGGATGAGAGGGGTAAGACGCTCCCGCGTCAGTCGATGCAGGCCCCGCCTCGGTCTCCGGCGGCAGGCTTTCCCTTATATGGGACATCGAGCCGGTTTCGCTACCGGCCCACGGCCATTCTCCGAGGATTTTGAGAGTTTTATCGGGAGATCGAAAGCTTACTGCCCGGCTCCGGCCTGGACGGGCGCCCTGGGCTTCGTCGCAGGCTTACCCGTCGCGGAAGCAGGCTTCACATCGCCTTCCACCGACCAATTGGCGGCCTCCAGCTCGCCCATGCCCACCATGGTGCGCACGGCCACCTTGATCGGGAAGAGCACGCGGGGGCCCTCAACGGGCGCCAGCCACACGTTCATGTCCTTGTTGTCCTGCATGAACTTGGTGGAGGGGCGCTGCGTGCGGTGGCCGGAGATCGGCACCCAGCGGGCATTGCAGACGAGAACGGGGCCGGAATAGCCCGGCACCTCGATGGTCCTCGTCTCGGCATAGGAGAGCACGATATTCTGGCGGGCCGCCCCGTCGAAGACCGGGATGGTGCGGTTGCAATTGGCTTCGTCGGTGAGGCTTTTTGACGCCAGCGCCGGCATGATGAGGGCGCTCAGGGGATCGATAACCCCCTTCTTGTCGGCCTCCTTCACGGGCACCCGGTCCTCTTTCGGCTCCACGGGCGGCACGATCTCGGCCTCGACCACATCACCGTCATCGAGCGCCATGCGGACGGTGCGCTGATCGCCCGACGATTTCGAGGTCACGGCAAATCCGCGCGGCTGGAGCTGCGTGCCGGCAATGACGCCGGACGCGGTGCCCGCGCCCTTGCCGCCGGTGAGCATCTTCACGAGCCCGGAGAGCTTGACGTTGCCCTCGACCTGATATTTCGGGCCGGTGAAGGTCGAGGACAGATCAGCCTTACCCAACGGCAGGCCCGCCAGGGACAGGTTGTAGTTCACCTTGAGCGTTTGCGCGGCTTGGGCCTGTGCTTGAGAGGCGAAACCGGCGACGGTTAAGGTTAACAGAGCGGAAGCGATGACGCGCATGGAGGCTTTCTCGGGGGCTGTCCCGTTAGTCTATTCTGTTGCATGCCACGAGAATCAGAATAAATCATGACCAAGACGGCGTAAAAAAACAGGTTCTGCTGTCGCACTATTCTTGACGCGGGGCCCTGTTTCAGCCTATAGCCCTGCACCTTCCAAGGACTTCTGGTGTCCGGCGGCGCGGGATCTGCGTTGAAGCAAACCCGCGAAATCGAAGCCGTGACCCCTTATGAAATAGGATTGAACCCATGTCGCGCCGTTGCGAATTGACCGGCAAGGCCGTGCTGAGTGGCCACCTGGTGAGCCACTCGAACCGCAAGACGAAGCGGAAGTTCCTGCCGAACCTCTGCAACGTCACGCTCCAGTCCGACACCCTGCAGCGCTCTGTGCGCCTGCGTGTGTCCGCCCATGCTCTGCGTTCCGTCGAGCACCGCGGCGGCCTCGATGCCTTCCTCGCGAAGGCCTCGGCTGGCGAGCTGTCGACCACCGCCCTCGCTGTGAAGCGCGAGATCGAGAAGAAGCTCGCTGCTGCGAGCTAATCTTCCGTCTCGAAAGTTTTCCACGCTGCGGGCGGCCTCACGGCCGCCCGTTTTGCGTTGCCGATAAGGCTTAGCTGAACCCAAAAAGGTCGATCATGATCAAGACCGGACACCGCGACTTCCTCATTGCGCTCGCCGCCATGACCCTCGTCGTCCTCTCGTCGAATATTCTGGTTCAGTATCCCTTCCAGCATCTGGGTCTGGGCGATTACCTGACCTGGGGCGCCTTCAGCTATCCCTTCGCTTTCCTGGTCACCGACCTGTCGAACCGCCGCTTCGGCCCCAAAGGCGCGCGCCGGGTGGTCTATGCCGGCTTCGTGCTGGCGGTTCTGCTGTCGATCTATCTCGCGACGCCGCGCATCGCGATTGCGTCCGGCGCGGCCTTCCTGGTGGCGCAGCTTCTCGACATCAAAATCTTCACCCGCCTGCGCGGCCACGCCTGGTGGATGCCGCCCTTCGTGTCGTCCGTGATCTCGTCCGGCCTCGACACGGCGATCTTCTTCTCGGTTGCCTTCTATTGCGGCACCCTCCCCGGCCTCGGCCTCACGATCACCGATGTGATGGCCAATGCCGGCATCGCGGATGAGTGCATCGCGCTGCCGTGGGTGAACCTCGCCGTCGCCGATTACCTCGTGAAGCTCTCGCTCGCCGCCATCTCGATCGCCCCCTACGGCGCGATCCTGCGGCTCATGCGCTACGAGGCAAAGCACCATCACCAGACGGCTTGATCAGTATCCTCGTTCCGCATGCCGGTTAGAGCTTCGTCCGCATAGCGGATAAACATTCGCGCGGATCGAGGATGCCTCACTCCGCGAGAGAAAACTCCAGCAGCACATTGCGCTGGAGATTCGGATTGAAGTTGTTGTCGGAGATCAACGTCACGACGGTCTCACCGCCCTCCCGGTGAACAGCGATCCCTTCCATGTTGTCGATCCGATGCGAGGCCTCGCTCTCGTAGATCACCTCGCCATCCACGCTCGAACCGGCCTTGATGGCGGCGGCTTCGATGCGGCGCAGGCGGCAGCCGAAGCCGCCGAAGAGCGAGAAGCGGCGCTCCAGAACGAGCGCATCGCCATCTCCCACAAAGGCCATGTCGGTGACGGAATAGCCGCCCCGGATTGAAATCGTGAACGCTCCTTGCTTCGGACCGGTGAGGATGAAACCCTTTCCATCTTCGGAGAGACCAATAAGAGCGCCGGCGAGGGCTGAGCGTTGCGGAGCGAGAGCCAGAGCTTCGAGCCCGCCATTGTTCGGCAGATCCTTCACACCCTTCGGCACATCGATGGGCACACCAGAAACGAGTGCGCCTTCTCGGCTGCGCTCGTAGCGGATCACCGCATGATTGCGCTCGACACCGACGAAGGCCACGTTGCCAGACATGGCGAGACTTTCGGTGTCGTAATAGCGCGAGGTGCGGGCGAGTTGGCCGCTGCTGAGAAGCAAGGGCGCCATGACGGCGTTCGAGAGACCGGACAGGCGTCCGTCCGATGTCTCGATGTGCGCTTTCAGCACCTGCGCATTATCCGCAAGCGCCACGATCTCCTGTCCTTCGGGCGAGCGCCAAAGGCCGGAGAAACCGCCGAAGGCGGAGACGTCCGCTCTCAGCTCGAGACCTGAACGGAAGAAAAGCGAACCGAAGCGCGTGCGATCCGGATCGGTTGCGGAGAGACGGCTGATCGGTTGCGCTGAAATCCTGACCGGCGTGGCTTTGTGGAAGGCTTGAGGGCGCTGCGCCATGGCAACGCCCGCAGCCCCTGCAGCGGCGAGAGCGCCGCCGCCGATCAGCAGGTTTCTGCGTGTGAGAAGCCTCACGCGTGAGCCCGGCGACGGGGCGCAGCGCCGCGCGAAGCTTGAGCGTTCTCCTCGAACAGCTCCGCGAGCTTCTCCGTCATCACGCCGCCGAGTTCTTCCGCGTCGACGATGGTCACGGCGCGGCGGTAATAGCGCGTCACGTCGTGGCCGATGCCGATGGCGATGAGTTCGACCGGCGAGCGGGTCTCGATCTCATCGATGATGTAGCGCAGATGCCGTTCGAGATAGTTGCCGGGATTGACCGACAGCGTCGAGTCATCCACCGGCGCACCGTCAGAGATGACCATCAGGATGCGACGCTGCTCGGGGCGTCCGAGCAGGCGCTTATGCGCCCAATCGAGCGCCTCGCCGTCGATGTTCTCTTTCAGCAGGCCCTCGCGCATCATCAAACCCAAGTTTTTGCGCGCGCGCCGCCAGGGCGCATCCGCCGACTTGTAGATGATGTGGCGCAGATCGTTGAGGCGTCCCGGATTGGCGGGCTTGCCGTTCTGCAGCCAATTCTCGCGGGCCTGACCGCCCTTCCACGCGCGCGTCGTGAAGCCGAGGATCTCGACCTTCACGCCGCAGCGCTCGAGCGTGCGCGCGAGAATATCGGCGCAGGTGGCGGCCACCGTGATCGGGCGTCCGCGCATGGAGCCGGAATTGTCGAGGAGGAGCGTCACCACCGTGTCGCGGAACTTGGTGTCCTGCTCCTGCTTGAAGCTCAGAGGCTGGAACGGATCCATGATGATGCGCGGCAGGCGCACCGGATCGAGCGTTCCTTCTTCGAGGTCGAAATCCCAGGAACGGTTCTGCTGCGCCATAAGACGGCGCTGCAGGCGATTGGCGAGACGGCCGACCACGCCCTGAAGATGCGCGAGCTGCTTGTCGAGATAGGCGCGAAGGCGCGTCAGCTCGTCCGCATCGCAGAGATCTTCCGCCGAGATCACCTCGTCGAACTTGTTGCTATAGGCCTTGTAGTCGGGACCGCGATGCTCGTTCGCGCGGGACGGCGGACGCCAGGACTCTCCGGCCTCGTCGGAATCGGCTTCCTCAGCCTCCTCGGGCTGCTCGCCGGTGGGACCGTCGGATTCCTCCGTCGCCCCTTCCTCAAGCTCGTCGCTCGAATCTTCGCTGACTTCCGTCTCGGCGCGGTCGCCTTGGCTGTCCTGCTCGGATTCGCCTTCGCCCTGCTGCTCCTGTTGCTCGGACTCGTTCTCCTCGTCGTTCTCCTCGTCATCCTGTTCGAGGGCCGCGTCGTCGGCCATGTCGAGGGAGGAGAGCATCTCGCGGATGCCGCGCGCGAAATCGCGTTGGCTGTCGATGTTCTTCAGAAGACCATCGAGATCGCGGCCTGCGCGCTCTTCGATGAAGTCGCGCCAGAGGCCGACAATCTTTTCAGCAGCATGCGGCGGCTTCTCGCCGGTCAGGCGCTCACGCACCATGAGCGCAAGCGCATCCTCGAGCGGCGCATCAGCGCGGTCGGTGATCTCTTCGTACTTGCCGCCGCGGTGATAGCGGTCTTCCAACATCGCGGAGATGTTGGAGGAAATGCCCGCCATGCGGCGCGAGCCGATGGATTCCACGCGCGCCTGCTCCACCGCATCGAAAATGGCGCGGGCCGCATGACCTTCGGGCGCGAGCCTGCGATGAAGGGCGGTATCGTGACAGGCGAGGCGCAGCGCCATCGCATCCGCATTGCCGCGCAGGATCGCCACGTCCTGCGACGTGAGCTTGCGCGGCGGCTCCGGCAGGCGGGCCTTGTCCGGGCCCATGAGCACGGGCCTGTCGGAGGCATAGGCCACTTCCAGATCGGGCTTGCGGGCGATGGCCTTCATGGCGCCGGCAATGGAGCGCTTCAGCGGCTCCGCCGGCGCTTCCTTCTTCTCACCTGGCTTGCGGTTCGAGATGGACATCGCGTTCCTTCATCCGTCGTCGCGGTTGGAGCTGTGCTGACAATCAGCACAACTCCCAAACGATCCCGGATCGCGCAGAGGCGCGTCCGGGATGACGCCTTACGAGAGCACCATGTTCACGGCGCTTTCCGGCAGTTCTTTGCCGAAGGAGCGCTGATAGAACTCGGCGACCAGGGCGCGTTCCAGTTCGTCGCACTTGTTGAGGAAGGTGACGCGGAAGGCGAAACCCGTGTCGCCGAAGATTTCGGCGTTCTCGGCCCAGGTGATCACCGTGCGCGGGCTCATGACGGTGGAGAGATCGCCGTTCATGAAGGCCGAGCGGGTGAGATCGGCCACGCGCACCATCTTGTTGACGATGTCGCGCCCTTCCGGATCGTTCTGGTAGTGCTTCGCCTTGGAGAGGACGATGTCCACTTCCTTGTCGTGCGGCAGGTAGTTGAGCGTGGTCACGATGGACCAGCGGTCCATCTGGCCCTGGTTGATCTGCTGCGTGCCGTGATAGAGGCCCGACGTATCGCCGAGGCCCACCGTGTTGGCGGTGGCGAACAGGCGGAAGGCGGGGTGAGGACGGATCACGCGCTTCTGGTCGAGCAGCGTGAGCTTGCCCGATTGCTCCAGCACGCGCTGGATCACGAACATCACGTCCGGACGGCCGGCATCGTATTCGTCGAACACGAGAGCGACATTGTTCTGAAGCGCCCAGGGAAGAATGCCGTCCTGGAAGGCGGTGACCTGCTTGCCTTCCTGCAGCACGATGGCGTCCTTGCCGACAAGGTCGATACGCGACACGTGGCTGTCCAGGTTCACGCGCACGCAGGGCCAGTTCAGGCGGGCGGCCACCTGCTCGATATGGGTGGACTTACCCGTGCCGTGATAGCCCGTGATCATGACGCGGCGGTTGCGGGCGAAGCCCGCGAGAATCGCCAGCGTCGTCTCCCGGTCGAAGAGGTAATCCGGATCGAGATCGGGCACATGCTCTTCGTTCTGGGAGAAGGCCGGAACTTCCAGATCCGAGTCGATGCCGAAGACCTGTCGCACGGATACTTTCATATCCGGCAGGCGGGTCGTTGTATCGGTTTGTGCCGTCATAGGGGCCTCTCGGTCGGATGGGGGTTTTGAAATACTTGCCATGGCTTCTTAAACCCCATGGCGGTGCGGTGCAATTTCCTAAACGCCGGAGGGGGCTGCGTAAAAGAAGGATGTCCTCAGCAGAGGCCGGCGCTTTTGAGGGTGTCGTGGGCCTTGATGATGTCGCGCAGCCGCTCCTCGAAGGAGCGGTCGCCGCCATTGGCATCCGGGTGGAAGCGCTTCACCAGGGATTTGTACTGGGCCTTGATGGCGGGTCCGTCGGCGGTCTCGTCGAGCCCTAGAATATCCAGGGCGCGGCGCACGGCGCCCGTATAGCGGGGGCGCTTAGGCTCAGGGCTGGCAGCCCGGCGGGCGCGGGCCTGGGTGAAATCCTCGCCGTTCAGAACCCCCAGGGGGTCGAAATAGGACCAGTCGCGGGGCTCCTGGGCCTTGCTCTCGCCATCGGCCTTGCCGGAGGTATTCACGCCCATGGCCCAGGTGGGACGATGGCCGATGATCGCGTCCTTCTGATAGGCCGCCACCGCCGAATCGGACATGCCGGTGAAATAATTGTAGGAGGCGTTGTACTCGCGCACATGATCCAGGCAGAAGCGCCAGTACTGACCTTCCCGGTCCCTCCCCTTGGGCGCACGATATTCGCCCGTCGCCTTGCAGCCGGGATGCTCGCAGGCAGGCCCTTTCGTCTCCCGCGGCTCATCGGCGGAAGGCTTGATGCGGATACGGTCGAACAAAGGCGAGTTGAGATCCATGATTCAAACATTATGAAGGGCATGAGGCCCTGAGCCAAGGCTTAAGAGCTTTTCGCCGCAGCCCGTTCAAAAAGGTTTACAAAGCGCATGACCCTTAACGACTGGATCACGCAAACTCTGCAGGAGCGCTTGCACCCGCTCCAACTGACCGTCACGGACGAGTCGGAACAGCATCGCGGTCATGGCGGATGGCGGGAGGGGGGAGAAACTCACTTCAGGGTACATATCGTATCTGACGCCTTCACCGGCAAGAGCCGCGTCGAGCGTCACCGCCTTGTGAATGACGTGCTAAAGGAAGCTTTTGAGCGAGGCCTGCACGCCTTGGCGGTTCAAGCCAAAGCGCCGGGGGAGTAAGCTCAGTTTTATGTCATTCCCGGCCGGAGATGGCGGAGCCATCGGAGGGGAAGGGAATCCATGGCGTCGCGCTCTTGATCGTAGATCCCCTTCCCTCGCCTGCGGCTCGCCGGGGATGACAAAGCACATTGTGCTTTGTCATTTAATCCGCTCGAGCACGCTCACGTAATTGGCAACGGCCGCGCCACCCATGTTGAAGATGCCGCCGAGCTTCGGGTTCCGCACCTGAATGCCGCCCGCTTCTTCGCAGAGCTGCATGGCGGAAAGTGCGTGCATCGACACGCCGGTCGCGCCGATGGGATGGCCCTTGGCCTTCAGGCCGCCGGAAGGATTGACCGGCAACTTGCCGTCGCGGTTCACCCAGCCTTCCTTCACTGCAATCGCCCCCTGCCCTCGCGGCGTGAGACCCATCGCTTCGTACTCGATCAGCTCGGCAATGGTGAAGCAATCGTGCGTCTCGACGAAGGAGAGATCGGAGAGTTGAATACCGGCTAGAGCGAGTGCTCGCTGCCAAGCCACCTCGCAGCCCTCGAACTGAACGATGTCGCGCTTCGACATGGGCAGAAAATCCTGCGCATGAGCGGTGGCGCGGAACGCCACGGCACGACGCATGCGAAGCGCGGTTTCCGTGTCAGCCAGCACGAGAGCCGCCGCGCCATCGGAAACGAGTGAGCAATCCGTGCGCTTCAACGGACCTGCCACAAACGGATTCTTCTCGCTCTCGGCACGGCAGAAATCGAAGCCGAGATCCTTGCGCATCTGCGCGTAAGGATTGTCGACGCCGTTCTTGTGATTCTTGGCCGCGATGAGCGCCAGCGCATCGGACTGGTCGCCGTAGCGCTGGAAATACTGACCCGCGATCTTGCCGAACACGCCCGCAAAGCCCGCTGGTGTTTCGCCGTCTTCAGGCACATAGGAACATTTGAGCAGGATGTTGCCGATCTCAGGTCCGGGCGTGCGCGTCATCTGCTCGACACCAACCACGAGCACGGTTTTCGCGCGCTTGGCCTCGATGGTCTTGATGGCCTGATGCACGGCAGCCGAACCGGTGGCGCAGGCATTCTCGACGCGGGTCGCGGGCTTGAAGCGGAACTTGTCGCTCGCCTGAAACACGAGGGAGGCCGTGAAATCCTGGGCCGAGAACCCGCCGTTGAAATGGCCGAGCACCACCTCGTCCACATCCTCCGCGCCGATGCCCGCATGTTCCAGCGCCTCGTTCGCCACGCGGATGACGAGGCTCTCGACACTTTCCGCGTCGAGCTTGCCGAAGGGGGTATGCGCCCAGCCGACGATGCAGGCAGTCATGGAGGTCTCCTCACAGATTTCATTGTTGCCCCTAAGGTGGAATGGTTCACAGGTTTCGGCAAGTCAGCCTTAGTCCAAGTCGGCCTTGGTCGAAGCGGAGCGAATGAATTTCGGCTCTTGAATTTGCTGCTTACTCGCTCTCCATGAACGCAATCGGCACGAATCATCGGAAAAACCGTCATGCGTCTTTGCGTCTTCTGCGGCTCCAGCGCGGGCCAGGATCCGGTCTATATGGAAACGGCCCGCCTGCTCGGTGAAGCCCTGGCGAAGAATGGCATCGAGCTTGTCTATGGTGGCGCCTCGGTCGGCCTCATGGGCGCGGTGGCGGATGCTGTGCTGGCACATGGCGGCCACGTCATCGGCGTGATGCCGCAGGCGCTGGTGGATAAGGAGATCGCGCATACGGGCCTGAGCGACCTGCGCGTGGTCGGCTCCATGCATGAGCGCAAGGCCCTCATGGCCGAGCTCTCGGACGGATTCATCGCGCTTCCCGGCGGCCTCGGCACCTTCGAGGAACTCTTCGAGGTCTGGACCTGGGCACAGCTCGGCTACCACAAGAAGCCCTGCGCCCTGCTCAACGTGGCGGGCTTCTACGACAAGCTCGCAGGCTTCCTCGACGACGTGGTGGAGCGTGGTTTCGTGAAACCCATCCACCGCGCCATGCTGATCGTGCGGGACGAGCCCGAGGCCCTGATCGATGCGATCAAGGCCTACGAGCCGCCGAAGGTGGAGAAGTGGATCAAGGCCGGCGAGCGCTGATCCACTCCGCCGAAAATGCTTTACGCTTTGTAGGCGCCCACACCCTCGCCGAGATGCGCATTGTTCGCCTCGCGGACCTTGGCAGCAGCCTCGTCGTAGAGGAACGGCAGGAAAGCGTAGCGCCGGCCTGACGTGACTTTCGACACCGCATGCAGCAGCGGCGTCGAGAACACCACGGCCCCACCGGGCGGTGCCTTGTAGCTGCGCGATCCGTATTCGGGGAAGCTCACTTCACCACCCTCGAAGTCGCCATTGAGATTGATCGAGACCGCGAAGCGGCGATGGGCCGTGCCCTTCGTGGTGTTGTCCCGATGCGGACGGAAATGTCCGCCATCTTCCGCGGCGTAGCAGGAGACGATGTAGCGCTCCATGCGCGTGGGCGTGAAGAAATGCACGCGCTCGATCTCGGGATTGATCCGGCGGATGATGCGCCGCTGCAGGTGGCTGACGAGCGCGGGATCCGTGATCGTGAAATCCTTGCGGCTCTTGTGGCTCCGGTCGTGGGCCGCGACCGTCTTGCCGTCGACCTCGCGCATGTAGCCAGATTCCTCGCCGCCGTTCTGCTCATAGAGGCCGATCAGATGGCGGCAAAGCTCAGGCTCGAACACGTCGGGAACGATGATGATGGGCGCGGGAATTTCGAAACCGGCGAAACGGTCGACCGGCGGCAGGGCGCGCAGGTAAGCCGCCACCTCGTCGCGGTCGCTGCCATCCGGCTTGAAGGGGAAGATGGCGCGGACGCGCAGCGTCGGATTCACCACCATCCAGAACCGGCGAACAGGAACCTGTGACCGGCCGGCCTCGACATTATGAGGAAGGGATCCGTAAAGGCGGCCCACCTTCCCGTCGAAATCCCAGAAATGCCGGATGCCCGGAATGATCTGGCGGGCCCGCCCTTCCGACAAGTCGGAGGGGTCGGAACTCACGCCGAAGATGGCGATCTTGTCATCGTCGAAGAGCGAACGATGGGTTTCCTGAAACGCCTCAAGGGCCGCACGCCCGGTCTCATCGGAGCCTGTGCCATAGAAGCAGAGAACCAGATAGCGGCCTGCCGTCGTCTCGAAGTGGAACTCGGGATTGCTGGTGGAATTTTGCGAGAACCAGGGTGCCGGGTCACCGACCTGAAGCGCACGGTACATATGCTTCCCGGAAGCGTCCTTCCCAGCAGCGTCGACAACACTCATCCTGTCCCCCATCAACAATTTTGCAATGTTATTGCTTGATACCATCGCATCGGCGCTGCGGCAACAAACGGGCCTGAAACAATAGCCGCGCTTCGATGTTCTTGCATAAGGGCGGCTTTTGCCACTCTCTTGCCATGGATTTCGTTAGAAAGGGCAGACCGGGTTGCGATCACTGCCCTCACCTAGCCAAAGCTAAGGTTTGGGACTAAAAATATAGCCCAGCTGGCAAAGCAGGGTTCCGAGATCCCCTCTCCGACCGTTGTACAAGTCAAGGAGTCGTTCCGTATGAACGTTAGCCGTGCCCTCCGCATGACAGCCTTTGCCGTTGCCGCCGTCATGAGCGGCCAGGCCTGGGCCGCTGGCGGCCCTGCCCTCGTGGTCGAGGTGGATTCCGGCCGCGTCCTGCATGCGGAACGGGCGACCGATCCGTGGTACCCCGCCTCGATCACCAAGCTGATGACGGCTTACGTCGCCCTCGACAAGGTGAAGCGTGGCCAGCTCGCCATGGACACCCTTCTCACGGTCACGGACAGCGCAGCCGCCCTGCCGCCGTCCAAGATGGGCTTCAAGCCCGGAACGCAGATCCGCCTCGACAACGCCCTCAAGATCATGATGGTGAAGTCGGCCAACGACGTCGCCGCGACGATCGCGGAGAATATCGGCGGCTCCATCGACGGCTTCTCGGAACTCATGAATGCCGAAGCCCAGCGTCTCGGCATGGTGAGCAGCCACTTCGCCAACCCCCACGGCCTGCCCGACGAGCGCAACCAGACCTCCGCCCGCGACATGGCGCTTCTGGCCCGCGCGCTCCTGAAAGACTTCCCCGACCACCAGGACCTGTTCGACATCGGTGCCGTGCAGTTCGGCCGCCGCATCATGCGCAACACCAACGGCCTCATCGGCCGCTATCCGGGCGCTGACGGCATGAAGACCGGCTTCATCTGCTCGTCGGGGTTCAATGTGGTGGCCAGCGCCACCCGCAACGGCCGCCATCTCATCACGGTCGTGCTCGGCGCGCCTTCGGCCAACGAGCGCACCATGAAGGCGGCGGAGCTGTTCGACCGGGGCTTCAACAGCAAGGTGAATTTCACCAATCCCGAACTCGCCGCACTGCCCACCTCAGCCAACACGACGCCGCCGGACATGCGCCCGGTGATCTGCGACCGTCGCGGGCCGATGCCTCAGGAAGAGGACGCCCCCGTGGTCGCCGAGGACGATTCGAACGTTCCGAACCTCTTTTCCTCCGAGGTCATGGCCTTTGCCGGGGACACGCAGAAGCCCGTGCGCACCGTGCTCGGCCCCCGCGCCGCCGTGCAGCCGGAACGCGTCTGGATCGGCCTGAACCCGCCTTCCGAAGCTGAGCTTGCCGCTCAGGCCGCTGCCGAGGAAGCCGCGGAGAAGGCTCGGCTGAGCAAGAAGAAGGCGACCGCTTCCAAAAAGAAGGGCGCCAAGCAGGAGGCTTCGAAAGAGCCGGATGTGACGCCGGTGATCGAGGATGAGGGCAAGCCCAAGCAGAAGGGCCGCGTCAGCGTCACCGTGAAGCCGGTCACCGGCAATGCGTCTGAGGCCAAGCCCGCAGCCAAGCCGAAGGCCCAGAAGGCGGATGCCGCCACGAAGCCGAAATCGGCAGCGAACTGATCCTCTTCCATCCGTTTCGAAACGACGCCCGGCCCCAAGCCGGGCGTTTTGCATGAGAGGGCCTCACAAAGGCCCCTTGCATTCGTCCCCGAACCGGGCGAACGGTGCACGGCTTGCCTCAAAACGATCACGCGACATGACACGCACCTCCCACGCCACGGGCCTTCTCTTCGCCATCGGCTCCGCCGCCTGCTACGGCTTCAACATCGTCTTCGCGCGCATGGCGTCCTTTGCCGGGGCAAGCGGCTCGGCCATCGTGGTCTATCGGGTGCTTCTCATGCTGGCGCTCGTCGCCATCGCAGCCCTCGTCATGCGGCATTCGCTGGCGATGGTGCGCGAGGAACGGGGCAAGATGCTCCTGCTCGGCATCTCCACTGCCTTCGTCGGCATCTGCTATCTGTCGTCCGTCGCCTTCATTCCGGTGACGGTTGCGGTGGTGGTGTTCTACACCTTTCCGATTCTCATCGTGCTCGCGAGCCCCTTCGTGGAGAAGACGCCGCTCACGCCCGCGCTGATCGGCGTCGTGCTGGTGGCAACCCTCGGCGTGGGCCTTGTCGTCGGCCCTGCCTTCTCCGGCCTCGACTGGCGCGGCCTCGCTCTTGCCTTCGCCGCGAGCGTCGCAACCGCGATCCAGTTCTTCACCGCAGCGCGCTGCAACAAGACAGGCGTCGTGGCGAAGGTGTTCTGGATTCACCTGATCGTGCTGCCCACATCGGTGCTCATCAGCCTCGTCACGGGACAGCTCGCCTCGCCCGCGATCCTGGCGCTTGCGCCCTTCGCCATCGCAATGACGATCGGCGGCTATCTCATCGGTTTCGTGCTGCAGTTCCTGGCGCTCGGACGCATCTCGGCGGTCGCGGCCGGGATCATCTATTGCACCGAGCCGGTCATCGCGGCGGCATCTTCGGCTCTCATCCTCGATGAAGCCCTCTCCCTTCCGCAAATCGCCGGCGGCGCCCTTGTGCTTGCTGCCATCATCGCCAACGTTCTTCTGGAGCAGCGCCGTCTGAAGGATGCGCCGCTGGTTCCGATCGCGGATTGAAAACCATGACGAATGCTCCGATGACACCGCCCGCGCCGATTCCGCTCACGATCCTCACCGGCTTCCTCGGCGCCGGAAAGACCACCCTGCTCAATCGGATGCTCAAAGATCCGGCCCTGCAGGACAGCGTCGTCATCATGAACGAATTCGGGGAGATCGGCCTCGATCACCTGCTGGTCGAGACCGTCGATGAAGGCATGGTGCTTCTCTCCGCAGGCTGCCTGTGCTGCACCGTGCGCGGCGATCTCATCGCCACGCTCGAAGATCTCCTGCGCAAGCGCGACAACAACCGCATCCTGCCCTTCAAGCGCGTGATCATCGAGACCACGGGCCTGGCTGACCCAGCGCCCATTCTCCACGCCGTGCTCTATCACCCGTATCTCTCGATGCGCTATGCGGTGGAAGGTGTGGTGACGGTGGTGGATGCCGTCAATGGCGCGCAGACCCTTGATGCGCACCGCGAGGCGGTGAAGCAGGCGGCTGTCGCCGAGCGGATCGTGCTCGCCAAATCCGATCTGGTGCAGGGTCAATCGAGCCTCGCGAAGCTCCAGGAGCGGCTTCATCAGCTCAATCCGGGCGCGACTATTCTCAAGGCCGATGCTCCGGTGGAAAGCATCATTGCCGGCGGCCTTTTCGGTCTCGACGGAAAGATCGCGGACGTGGCCGAATGGCTGAAGACCGAAGCCGTGGAGCAGGCCGAGCATGAGAGCCACGCGCATCAGCATAGCCATCATCACCACCACGACCATGATCATCACCATCATCACGACGTGAATCGTCACGATGAGCGCATCCGCGCCTTCTGCCTCACGAGCGATCAGCCGATCCGTCAGGGCACGCTCGACATGTTCCTTGACCTGCTGCGCTCCTCGCAAGGCGCGAAGCTCCTGCGCGTGAAGGGCCTCGTGGCGCTCGCCGAGGATCCGGAACGCCCGGTGGTGATCCACGGGGTGCAGCACGTGATCCACGTGCCCGCCGTGCTGCCGCGCTGGCCGAGCGAAGACCGGCGCAGCCGCATCGTCTTCATCGTGGACGATCTGGAGCGCGAAACCGTCGAGAAGCTCTGGAATGCGTTTCTTGGGCGTCCCGCCATCGATCAGCCGGATGCGGCTGCACTCTCCGACAATCCGTTGTCGTTGAGGAGATAATTGTTACTAGCCTAGTTCCATCTCCAATTCACTGCCCTCATCCTGAGGAGCCGCTGCAAGCGGCGTCTCGAAGGATCGTCCAGTGATCTCTGGAGACGCCCTCGTCCTTCGAGACGATCGCTGACGCGATCCCTCAGGATGAGGGCTATGGGGTGGATGATTGAGACTGAGAATCACGCCGCCATCTGCGAGCGCTGCGCCCAACCGGTCATGGCATTCTCCACATAGGCCGTCATCGCGTACATCACCACGCCGAGCACCGCGAGCACCACGAGGGCAGCCCAGACGAGCGGCACCTCGAAGGCGGCGGAGGCGCGGGTGAGCAGGTTGCCGATGCCCACATTCGACGCATTCTGCTCGCCGATGACGGAGCCTACATAAGCAAGCGTAATCGCGACTTTCAGCGAGCCGAAGAAGTACGGCATCGCGCGCGGCACGCCGACCTTGAACACGATGTCTCTCTTCGATGCGCCGAGCGCGCGCAGCACGTCCTCCATCTCGGGCTCCACGGTGGCGATGCCGGTCGCCACATTCACCACGATGGGGAAGAACGAGATCAGGAAGGCCGTGAGCACCGGCGGCACCCAACCGACACCGAACCAGAACACGAGAATCGGCACCACCGCCACCTTCGGGATCGAATTGAAGCCGACGAGCAGCGGATAGCTTCCCGCATTAATCAGCCGCGAGGAGCCCAGCAGCATGCCGAGCAGCAATCCGAGGGCTACGGCGAGCCCGAAGCCTGCGAGCGTCATCCAGAGCGTGTGCATGGCGTGAAAGGCAAGCTGGCTGCGATATTCCCACACGGCGAGCATGATCGTGGAGGGAGTGGGCAGAATAAAGCTGGAAATCGAGAGCACGCGGCAGGCGATTTCCCATAACAGGAAGAAGCCGATGGTGAAGATGTAAGGAGCGATGGCGAGTTGGTTCTTGGTTTTCATGGAAGCTTCACGCTGCCTTGCGCGCCTGCGCGATATGCCCGCGCAGCTCGTGAACGAGTTCGGAGAATTCCGGGGAATAGGTGATTTCGAGATCGCGCGGACGCGGGAACGTCACCTCCCGCTCGGCCACGATACGGCCAGGCCGCGCGCTCATGCAGAAAATACGGTCGGCGAGAAAGGCCGCTTCGCGAAGATCGTGCGTCACGAGAATGATCGTGACCTTCTGCGCCGCGTGGAGATCGCGCATCACGCACCACAACTCTTCTCGCGTGAAACTGTCGAGCGCCCCGAAGGGCTCATCGAGCATCAGGAGCTTCGGCTCGTGGATGAGCGCGCGGCAGAGCGAGGCGCGCTGCTGCATGCCGCCCGAGAGCTGCCACGGAAACTTATGCCCTTGCCCTTTCAGGCCCACCTGCTCCAGAAGGCTCTCGGCCTTGGCCACATATTCCGCCTTGTGCCGGCGCAGGCGCGAACGGTGCGGCTCCACGATTTCGAGCGGCAGCAGGATGTTGTCGAGCGTCGTGCGCCAGGGCAGCATCGTGGGATTCTGGAAAGCCATGCCTGCGAGCTTCACGGGCGCGCTCACCTCTTTACCGTCCACGATCACCGCCCCCTCGCGCGGAAACTGCAGGCCGGTGGCGAGTTTCATGAGCGTGGACTTGCCGCAGCCGGAAGGTCCGACGATGGCGGCGAACTCGCCCTCATTGATGCGGATGGTCAGGTTCTGGACAGCGGGAACGCCATCTTCCGCGCGGGCATAGACATGGGTGACGTTGTGGATGTCGACGAAAACCGGCAAAGGACGCTCCGCTCTATATCCTCCCCTTGAGGGGGAGGATCGGCTCGAAGAGCCGAGGTGGGGTGGCGGCGTGAGCTTTCAGAACGTAGCGCTTCTCACCCCACCCTGCTCGCTATGCTCGCGACCCTCCCCCTCAAGGGGAGGGTAGAGAATCGTGCGAACGATCAATTCACCTTCCGCTGATCGGCGGCGGGGAGGAACTCCTCCGTGAACACGCTCTCCACGCTGGGCTTGTTCTTGTAGGTGAAGGTCAGGCCGATCTGGTCGAGGGCTTTGGCGAAGCGGGCCTTGTCGATACCGCCGAAGCCGTTCTCCTTCACCCATGGCGTGAGCATGTTCTGCTCCAGCACCATCTTGAGGCGCTCCAGTTCCACGTCCTTCTTGGCGACGTCGTTGCGCTTGACGACCGCATCGACCGCGCTCGACGGATCCTTCACCGTGTCCTGCACGCCCTTCATGATCGCGCGCAGCAGGCCCTTCACGGCCTCGGGCTTTTCCTGCGCGAATTTCGGCGAGACGATGATGGTATTGCCGTAAAGATCAACGCCGTAATCGCTCATGAGCAGGACGACGATGTCATCCGCCGGAACGCCGCGCGATTTCAGGTTGATGAAGGAGGACATGGAGAAGCCGAACACCGCGTCGACCTCGCCCTGGGCCAGCATCGGCTCGCGCACCGGGAAGCCCACATTCTCGAACTTCATGCTGGAATCGTCGATCTTGTTCACCGCCTTGAAGATCGGCCATTGCGCAAAGGCACCGTCCGCCGCGGGCGCGCCGAATTTTTTCCCCGAAAGGCTCGACACTTCTTTCGAGATGCCGCGGCTCTTGCGCCCGATGATCGCGAAGGGCGGACGGTCATAGATCACCATCACGGCCTTGATATCCGTGCCGGGATTCTCATCGCGGAAGCGGACGAGGGAATTCACGTCTCCGAAGCCGACATCATAGGTGCCGGAGGCAACGCGCGAGATCGGCTCGCGGGAGCCCGCTGCCGGGTCAATCGTTACGTCGAGTCCCTCGGCTTTGAAGTAGCCTTTGTCGAGCGCGACGGCGAAGGGGGCCGCCGGGCCTTCCCAGCGCCAGTCCAGGCTGAAGCGTACTGGCGTCTGTGCCTGAGCGGCAGCAGAGCCGAACAGCAAAGCCGCCCCCACCAGCAGATTCTTGCTCCACCGCTTCTTCGTCGAACGTTCAGACACCATCACCGTCACCTCTGTTCTTGATCTGCCGCCAGAAGCCTGGAGGCCCGAGAGCCTAGCCATCTTCGTGCCTTTTGCCCTGTTATTGACCATGCAAGCAGAACGGCGTTCAGGGTCAAGCCTCTTGCCATGGCAAAGCTGCCCTCTGAGCCGGCACCTGACGTAAGATTGGGCAGAATCCATTTTCGGCCAGACGGCCCTTGACGCTGGCGATTGTCCTACCCACTTTGGGTCAATCGGTGACCGGGCCCCTCTGGCAGGATGCGAACATGCGCCTGTGATGTCGGAGCCGATGCTTGAACTTAAAAGCAATCATAGGTCCGGTTATGCCAGAATTCCTCTTCGTGGAATGGCTGGGAAAGCCCGTCTGGATGTGGACGGCCTTCCTGAGCCTTGTCGTTTTTCTCCTCGCCTTCGATCTCGGCGTCCTGAACAAGAAGGACAAAGAACTCGACGTGAAGGAGAGCCTTCTCCTGTCTGCCTTTTACATCGGTATCGCGGTGCTGTTCGGCGCCTATATCTGGTGGTCATTCGAAACCGGCCTGCTGGTGACCGAAGACGGTACGCACGCAGGCATTTCGTATTTCACGGGCTTCTTCATCGAGAAGTCCCTGTCCATCGATAACGTTTTCGTGATCTCGCTGATCTTCAGCTATTTCGCGATTCCTCGGAAATACCAGTACCGGGCCCTCGTGTGGGGCATCGTCGGCGTCATTGTCTTACGCGGCATCATGATCGCGGTGGGCGCTGCCCTGGTGCAGGAATATTCCTGGATGCTCTATCTCTTCGGCGCATTCCTCATCGCGACCGGCATCAAGATGCTGTTCGTGCCCGAGAGCGAGCCGAATATCGACAAGAACGCGATGGTCCGCTTCTTGCGCAAGCATCTGCGCGTCACGAACCGCCTGCACGATCAGCACTTCTTCGTGCGCGAGCCCGATCCGAAGACCGGCAAGATCGTCACCTGGGCGACGCCGCTTTTCCTGGCGCTCGTGGTGATCAACGTGGCCGATCTGATCTTCGCGGTGGACTCGGTGCCGGCGATCTTCGCCATCACCACGGACACCTTCGTTGTCTACACGGCGAATATCATGGCGATCCTCGGCCTTCGCGCGCTCTACTTCGCGCTGGCGGCGATGGTGCATCGCTTCCACTATCTGAAGTACGCGCTGGCTCTCGTGCTCGTCTTCATCGGCGGCAAGATCTTCTGGAACCAGCTTGTCGGCAAGCTCGACCCCACCATCTCGCTCGGCGTGACCTTCACCCTGATCGCGGGCGGTGTCGTCTACTCGCTCTGGAAGACGAAGGACGACGAGAAAACAGTCACCGAATGATCTCCCTCGTCATCCCCGGCCTTGTTCCGGGGGTGGCGCCTTCGCTGCCAACCCACAAACCTCATCCTGAGGAGCCGCTGCAAGCGGCGTCTCGAAGGATCGTCCAGTGATCTCTGGAAACGCCCTCGTCCTTCGAGACGATCGCTGACGCGATCCCTCAGGATGAGGGCTATGGGGTGAGCATCACACAGGCAGCATGCCGTCGCTTTTGACTTCCTCCATCACCGCATAGGTGCGCGTCTCCTTCACGCCCGGCAGCGCCAGCAGGATCTCGCCGAGGAAGTGGCGGTAAGCTGCCATATCGGCCACACGCGTCTTCACGAGATAATCGAAGCCGCCCGCCACCATGTGGCACTCCAGAACCTCCGGCGCGCGCTTCACGGCTTCGGCAAATTTCTCGAAAACATCAGGCGTCGTCTTGTCGAGGGAGACCTCCACGAAGACGAGAAGCTCGAGGCCCAGCCGGTGCGGATCGAGCCGCGCCCCGAATCCGGCGATGAAGCCCTCCCGCTGCAGGCGTTTCACCCGGTCGCTGGTGGAGGTGGGGGAGAGACCCACCTTCTCCGCCAGGTCCACGGTGGAAATGCGGCCGTCCTGCTGGAGAAACTTCAGGATCTTTCGGTCGGTCCGGTCGATATCCGTCATTTTCACGCCCATTGAGCTTATTGAGTGCAAAACTTAAGGCAAAGCGCCTTTTATTGCCATCGAAACGCGGTGTGAGAGCCCGTATATTCCCCGAAAATCTCCAGAGGAAACCCATGGCCCCGATTTCCAGCGCCGCCCTTCCCTTCAACCCGCCCTTCGCCGAGGACGACAAGGCCATTGCCGCCCGCCTGCTCGCGAGCTCTCGGCTGTCCCCCGAGCGCGAGCGCCGCGTGGACGAGCGCGCCAGCCGCCTGATCGAGGCGATCCGCGCCAAGGGCGGCGGCCTCGGCGGCGTCGAGGAGATGCTGCGCGAATACGCGCTCTCCACCAAGGAGGGCCTCGCCCTCATGGTGCTGGCGGAAGCGCTGCTGCGCGTGCCGGATGCCGCCACTGCCGACAAGCTCATCGAAGACAAGCTCGGCCAGGCGGACTTCGCGGGCCACGAGGCGAAATCCGACGCCTTCCTCGTCTCGGCTTCTGCCTGGGCGCTCGGCATCACCGCCCGCGTGATCCAGCCCGGCGAGACGCCGGAGAGCATTCTCGGCCAGCTCACGAAGCGAATCGGCCTGCCTGCCGTGCGCACGGCGACGCGCCAGGCCATGCGCGTGATGGGCAACCATTTCGTGCTCGGCCAGACCATCGAAGATGCGTTGAAGCGCGCAGGCTCCGCCAAGGGCCGCATCTACCGCTATTCCTTCGACATGCTGGGCGAAGGCGCCCGCACGGCGGACGATGCCCGCCGCTATTACGATTCCTATGCCGCCGCCATCGACGCAATCGGACGCTCTGCGGGCAACGAGCCGCTGCCGAACCGTCCCGGCATTTCGGTGAAGCTTTCCGCGCTTCATCCGCGCTACGAGGCCACGAGCCGCGAGCGCGTGATGCGCGAGTTGGTGCCGCTCGTGATCGCGCTGGCGCAGAGGGCGAAATCCTACGACCTCAACTTCACCGTCGATGCGGAAGAAGCTGACCGTTTGGAACTCTCGCTCGAAGTGATCGAGGCCGTGATCGCCGATCCGTCGCTGGCTGACTGGAAGGGTTTTGGTCTCGCGATCCAATCCTATCAGAAGCGCGCCGGTTCCGTGATCGATGCGATCGCGGCGATGGCTGAAAAGTACGATCGCCAGATGATGGTGCGTCTCGTGAAGGGCGCCTATTGGGACACGGAAGTGAAGCGCGCGCAGGAGCGCGGCCTCGACGATTATCCGGTCTTCACCCGCAAGGCGATGACGGACCTACACTACGTCGCCTGCGCCGAGAAGATGCTCTCGCTTCGCCCGCGCATCTATCCGCAATTCGCCACCCACAACGCGCTCACCGTCGCCTCCATCATCGAGCGCGCGGGCGGCACGGAAGGCTACGAGTTCCAGCGCCTGCACGGCATGGGCGAGGCGCTCTATGCGCGCCTGCTCGAGGATAATCCGGGCCTTGCCTGCCGCGCCTATGCGCCGGTCGGCGGCCACCGCGATCTTCTCGCCTATCTTGTGCGCCGCCTGCTCGAGAACGGCGCGAACTCGTCATTCGTGTCGGTCGCTGCAGACCTTAACGTGCCGGTACAGGCTCTGCTCAAGCGCCCCGCCGACATCATCGTCTCAGCCGACCAGGCACGTCATCCGAAGCTGCCGCTGCCGCGCGATCTTTATGGCCCTTCGCGCCCGAATTCGAAGGGCGTCGAGTTCGGCCATCAGGCCTCGCTCGATGCGCTGCTTGGCGAGATCAAGAAGGCCGCGACGCAAACCTACCGCGCCGATCCGTTGCTCGACGGCAAGGCTGCTTCCGGCGAGACGCGTCCGGTCATCAGCCCTATCGATGGCACGACGGTTGCTGGCCAGGTCGCCGAAGCGAGCGCTGAGATCGTCGACCGCGCCATGGCTTCCGCCCGCGCAGGCTTTGCCAACTGGAGCCGCACGGATGCGGACACGCGTGCGAAGGCGCTGGAGCGTGCAGCCGATCTCATGGAGGAACGCCGCGGCGCGCTGCTGCATCTGCTGCAGGTCGAAGCCGGAAAGACTCTCGACGATGCGCTCTCCGAAGTGCGCGAGGCCGTCGATTTCTGCCGCTATTATGCTGTGCAGGGCCGCACGCTTTTCGACAACGGTGAGCCGATGCCCGGCCCGACTGGCGAGAGCAACGTGCTTCGCCTGCGCGGACGCGGCGTGTTCGTGGCGATCTCGCCGTGGAACTTCCCGCTCGCGATCTTCCTCGGCCAGGTGAGCGCCGCGCTCATGGCGGGCAACACGGTTGTGGCCAAGCCCGCAGAGCAGACGCCGCTGATCGCGGACCTTGCCGTGCGCATCATGCATGAGGCTGGTGTCAGCAGAACCGCGCTTCATCTCGTGCCCGGCGACGGACGCGTGGGCGCGCGCCTTGTGGAGCACAAGGATGTGGCAGGCGTGGTCTTCACCGGCTCCACGGAAGTGGCGCGCATCATCAACCGCACGCTCGCGAACAAGGACGCCGCCATCGTTCCGCTCATCGCGGAAACCGGCGGCATCAACGCCATGATCGTCGACGCGACGGCTTTGCCTGAGCAGGTCGCCGACGACGTGGTGATGTCGGCCTTCCGTTCCGCCGGACAGCGCTGCTCGGCCCTTCGCCTGCTCTGCGTGCAGGAAGATGTGGCCGACCGCATGATCGAGATGATCGCTGGCAATGCGCGCGAGCTGAAGCTCGGCGATCCGCGCGATATTTCCGTTCATGTGGGCCCGGTGATCGACCGCGAGGCGAAGGACAAGCTCGATGGTCACATCGAGGGGATGAAGCGTCAGGCGAAGGTGCATTACGCCGGCACCGCGCCCACGACGGGCACCTTCGTTGCGCCGCATATCTTCGAGCTGAACAAGCCGCACGATCTGGCACAGGAAGTCTTCGGCCCTGTGCTGCACGTGGTGCGCTACAAGTCGGGCAATCTCGAAGAAGTAATCAGGGCCATCGAAGACACAGGCTACGGCCTGACGCTCGGCGTGCATTCGCGCATCGATGCCACCGTGAACCGCATCGTGAATGCTTTGTCCGTCGGCAATGTCTACGTGAACCGCAACATGATCGGCGCGGTCGTCGGCGTGCAGCCCTTCGGCGGCCACGGCCTGTCCGGCACCGGCCCGAAGGCCGGCGGCCCGCACTATCTCCTGCGTTTCGCCACCGAGCAGACGGTGACGATCAACACGGCAGCAGCGGGTGGTAATGCCAACCTGATCGCGATGGGTGAGTGAGAGTCTCGCTCTCGGTTTAGTATTTATACGTCATGCCCGGGCTCGTCCCGGGCATTTTACATTGCGCACAACCTCATCCTGAGGAGGTCGCGCAAGTGACCATCTCGAAGAAGGTGATCGTGCGTAGGACGCGGGATGAGCATGAGCTCCTGGTATGTGTTCGGTGATAGAGAGCGCCAGACTACCCCCGTTCCGAGAACCAAAACTTGCGCACCTTCTCCCACGGCCCTCCGCGATACCACCAGAGGTCAAGGCCCACAGCTGTCGCTTGAAAGGGTGCGAAGGTTTCAGCCAGCGCCAGCTGCAGCGCCCTCGCCTTCTGCGGCTCGACCTTGTTCTGCACCGTCACATGCGGCTGGAGCTTCTGTCGATCCTGCGGCGTCAACCACGCAGCCCATTGCGAGGCAAGGCTGCGGTGCAATTCGGCAAGTTCCGGTGAGTGGAGAGAGTAAGCCACACCGCGCCCGAGAAGCGCCAAGCCCGTCACATCCAGCCTGAAGCTTTTCTGCTCCGCGCATTGTTGCCCAAGCATGCTCCCGATGCTGTCGGCATGATCGCCCGGCAGATGATGAAACAGCGTCAGATGCGCGGGGATGAAGTTGCAGTCAGGTGGGAAGTATCGACGTCTCTGCTCATCGAAGAAAGCGAAGGAGCGCTCGTCCATCGCGAGAGTCAGAATAAGAGGTGCGGGCTTCGTCATGAAAAGAAAAACCCGGCCGGAGCCGGGTTGTTTCAGATCAGTAGGTCAGCGCCTCTTTGGCCTCGCGCAGCTGCGCGATGGCCGATTCGGCGGCCTGCCTGGCGACGGGATCGTTGGTGGCGTCCCAGGCCATTTCGGCCTGGAGGATTTCCTTGTCGAGGATCTCGTGCGTCAGCTCCTCGGCGGGAAGAGCGCGCTCGGCAAGAACCGTCAGACCATTCTGGTTGATGTCGGCAAAACCGCCGCGCACCAAAACGCGAGTCCCGTTGCCGGGAGTGCTCGTGACGACGAGGAAGCCGGTCTTGAGGGTCGTCATCATCGGCGCGTGGCCGGAGAGAACCGTCATGTCGCCTTCGCTCGCAGGCAGAACCACCGCGTCGACTGCGCCGGAGAACAGCACGCGCTCGGGAGAGACGAGTTCGAAATTGAAGGTGGCCATTTGAGCTTCTCGTCAGCAGACCGCTTGTTGAGGGCGGTCTGGAATCGGTGGAGACAGGCTGGATAAAGCAATCCCGAGGCGTGCATGCACGCCCCGGGAAAAGCTGGATTTCAATTAGGCAGCTTCAGCCGCGAGGCGCTGGGCCTTCTCGACGGCTTCTTCGATGGTGCCGACCATGTAGAAGGCAGCTTCGGGAAGGTGATCGTAATCGCCGTTCACGAGACCCTTGAAGCCCTTGATGGTGTCTTCGAGAGACACGAGCTTGCCGGGCGAACCGGTGAACACTTCAGCCACGTGGAACGGCTGCGAGAGGAAGCGCTCGATCTTGCGGGCGCGGGCCACGGTGAGCTTGTCCTCTTCGGAGAGCTCGTCCATGCCCAGGATCGCGATGATGTCCTGGAGCGCCTTGTAGCGCTGCAGCACCTGCTGGACCTGACGGGCGGTGTTGTAGTGCTCCTCGCCGACGATGGCGGCGGACAGCATGCGCGAGGTCGAGTCGAGCGGGTCCACGGCCGGGTAGATGCCCTTTTCGGCGATCGAGCGCGACAGAACGGTCGTGGCGTCGAGGTGGGCGAACGAAGCGGCCGGAGCAGGGTCGGTCAGGTCGTCGGCGGGCACGTAGATGGCCTGCACCGAGGTGATCGAACCCTTGGTGGTGGTGGTGATGCGCTCCTGCAGAGCGCCCATGTCGGTGGCGAGCGTCGGCTGATAGCCCACGGCCGAAGGAATACGGCCGAGAAGCGCCGACACTTCGGAGCCTGCCTGGGTGAAGCGGAAGATGTTGTCCACGAAGAACAGCACGTCCTGGCCCTGGTCACGGAAGTTCTCGGCAACCGTCAGACCGGTCAGAGCGACGCGGGCGCGGGCGCCCGGGGGCTCGTTCATCTGGCCGTACACGAGGGCGCACTTGGAACCGGCAGCCGAACCGTTGTTCTCGGCCGGGTTCACGTTCACCTTCGACTCGATCATCTCGTGATAGAGGTCGTTGCCTTCGCGGGTACGCTCACCGACGCCGGCGAACACGGAGTAACCGCCGTGCGCCTTCGCGACGTTGTTGATGAGCTCCATGATCAGAACGGTCTTGCCGACGCCTGCGCCGCCGAAGAGGCCGATCTTACCGCCCTTGGCGTAAGGAGCGAGCAGGTCGACGACCTTGATGCCCGTCACCAGGATCTGACCCTCGGTGGACTGCTCGGCATAGGAAGGAGCCGGCTGGTGGATGGCGCGGGTGCTCTCGCCGACGATGGGGCCAGCTTCGTCAACCGGCTCGCCGATGACGTTCATGATGCGGCCGAGCGTGGCGGCGCCGACCGGCACGGCGATCGGGGCGCCGGTATCGGTGACTTCCTGACCGCGCACCAGACCCTCGGAGGTGTCCATGGCGATGCAGCGCACGGTGCTCTCGCCGAGCTGCTGAGCGACCTCGAGCACGAGGCGGTTGCCGCCATTCGTGGTCTCGAGAGCGTTGAGGATCTCGGGCAGGTGGCCGTCGAACTGCACGTCGACGACGGCGCCGATGACCTGCGTGATGTGACCGACCTTCTTGCCGGCGTTAGCGGTGTTAGCCATGTGAGGCTCCTCTCGGATTCGTCAGAGCGCCTCGGCGCCCGAAATGATTTCGATCAGTTCCTTGGTGATCATCGCCTGACGCGACCGGTTGTAGGTCTGCGTCTGCTTCTTGATCATCTCGCCCGCATTGCGGGTCGCATTGTCCATGGCGCTCATGCGGGCGCCCTGTTCGGAAGCGGCGTTCTCAAGCAGCGCGCGGAAGATCTGCACGGTGAGATTGCGCGGCAGAAGCGTCGCCAGGATCTCGCCTTCCTCGGGCTCGTACTCGTAGACCGCATCCGACGAAACGCCGGTCGCCTCAAGCTGAGCCGGGATGATCTGCTGCGCCGTCGGGATCTGCGCGATCACCGAGCGGAAGCGCGAGTAGAACAGCGTCGCAACGTCGAATTCGCCAGCCTCGAAGCGGCCGAGAATCTTCTGCGCGATCTGCTCCGCATTATCGAAGCCGATCTGGCGCACGGAGCGCAGATCGATCAGCTCGATAATGTTTTGAGCGAACTGGCGACGAAGGATGTCGTAGCCCTTCTTGCCCACGCAGATGATCTTGACCGTCTTGCCCTCGGCGAGAAGCCGGTTGGCATGGTCGCGAGCAAGACGCGCGATCGAGGAGTTGAATGCACCGCACAGACCACGCTCTGCGGTGCAGACGATGAGCAGGTGAACCTGATCGGCACCCGTGCCGGCGAGCAGACGCGGCGTCTCGGGACCGACAGTGATGCCGGACGCGAGATTGCCGAGCACCACTTCCATGCGCTCCGCATAAGGACGCGCGGCTTCCGCCGCAGACTGCGCGCGGCGCAGTTTCGCGGCGGCCACCATCTGCATGGCCTTGGTGATCTTCTGCGTCGCCTTGACCGAGGCGATGCGGTTACGAAGGTCTTTCAAGCTCGGCATCGAGCGGCCCTACCCTCTCCGGAGTTCCGGCTGGATCTTACGAGAACGTAAGACTTACGAGAAAGACTTGGCGAAGTTCTGGACGACGTCCTTCAGCTTCGCCTCGGAATCGCTCGACAGGTCCTTGGAAGCGCGGATCGCATCAAGGAGATCGGCGTGCTTGCCGCGCAGGAGCGCCAGCAGGCCATCCTCGAAAGCGCGCACGCGGTTGAGCGGCAGGGTGTCGAGATAGCCGTTCACGCCGGCATAGATCACGGCGACCTGCTCTTCCATCTTCAGCGGCGAGAATTGCGGCTGCTTCAGGAGTTCGGTCAGACGCGAGCCGCGGTTCAGCAGGCGCTGCGTGGTGGCGTCGAGGTCGGAACCGAACTGAGCGAAGGCCGCCATCTCGCGGTACTGCGCCAGCTCGCCCTTGATCTTGCCCGCGACCTTCTTCATCGCCTTCGTCTGGGCCGAGGAGCCCACGCGCGACACGGATAGGCCGACGTTCACCGCCGGGCGAATGCCCTGATAGAACAGATCCGTCTCAAGGAAGATCTGGCCGTCGGTGATGGAGATCACGTTGGTCGGGATGTAGGCCGACACGTCGTTCGCCTGCGTCTCGATGACCGGCAGAGCGGTGAGCGAGCCTGCGCCGTTGGCGTCGTTGAGTTTCGCGGCGCGCTCCAGAAGGCGGGAGTGCAGGTAGAACACGTCGCCCGGATAAGCCTCGCGGCCCGGAGGACGGCGGAGCAGGAGCGACATCTGACGGTAGGCGACGGCCTGCTTGGACAGGTCGTCATAGGTGATCACGGCATGCATGCCGTTGTCACGGAAGAACTCGCCCATGGCGCAGCCGGCGAACGGAGCCAGGAACTGCATCGGAGCCGGATCGGAAGCGGTCGCGGCGACGACGATGGAATATTCCAGAGCGCCGTTCTCTTCGAGAACCTTCACGAACTGAGCGACCGTGGAGCGCTTCTGACCGACGGCGACGTACACGCAGTACAGCTTCTGCGATTCGTCGTTGCCCTGGTTCAGTGGCTTCTGGTTCAGGATCGTGTCGAGGGCGACAGCGGTCTTGCCGGTCTGACGGTCGCCGATGATCAGCTCGCGCTGGCCGCGGCCGACCGGGATGAGGGCGTCGATGGCCTTCAGGCCCGTCGCCATCGGCTCGTGCACCGACTTGCGCGGAATGATGCCGGGAGCCTTCACGTCGACGCGGCGACGCTCGGTCGACTGGATCGGGCCCTTGCCGTCGATCGGGTTGCCGAGCGCGTCGACGACGCGGCCCAGCAGGCCCTTGCCGACCGGCACGTCCACGATGGCGCCCGTGCGCTTCACGGTCTGGCCTTCGGCGATCTCACGGTCGGAACCGAAGATCACGATGCCGACGTTGTCGGTTTCGAGGTTGAGGGCCATGCCCTGCACGCCCGACTCGAACTGCACCATTTCACCGGCCTGGACATTGTCGAGGCCGTAGCAACGGGCGATACCGTCACCGACGGACAGGACCTGACCGACTTCGGTGACTTCAGCCTCGGTGCCGAAGTTCTTGATCTGCTCTTTGAGGATCGCGGAGATCTCAGCGGCTCGAATGTCCATCAGCGGACCTCTTTCATCGCTAGACGAATGGAATTGAGTTTGGTGCGCACCGAGGCATCCACCATGCGGGAGCCCATCTTCACGATGAGACCGCCGATGAGGCTCGGGTCGATTTTGACGTCGACAGCGACGTCAGCCTTGGCGACGTCGCGCAGCGCCGCCTTGATTTCGTTGAGAACGGTGTCCGAAGGCGTCTCCGCCAGGGTCACCTGGGCCCGGACGATGCCCTTCGCGTCGGCAACGAGGTCGCCATACGCGCGGATCATGTCGGGAAGGGCGAAGAGGCGGCGCTTGGACGCCACCAGACGGATGAAGTTGCCCGCCAGACCGGAGATGCCGGCCTTGGTCAGGAGAGCCTCCATCACGCGAGACTGCTCTTCAGCCGTGAAAATGGGGTTGCGGATCAGGCGCTGCAAGTCTTCGCTGCCCCGGATCAGCTGGTCGAAACGGCCGAGATCGCCGGCGACGGCATCCACGGCGTTCGCCTCGCGGGCGAGGTCGAACAGCGCCGAGGCATAGCGCAATGCTACGCCTGACAGGAGGGGGCCTTCTTGGGAGCCGCTTTGCGCCACGTAATCGTCTCTCTCAAGTTACGGGTCTCGGAACCGGCGAGCTTTGAGGCAAGCTGTCGGGAAACCCGTCAGGTCGATGGAAGTGAGCCTTCAGCGGGACCGTACTCCGCCTTCAGGCGGGGGTGGACTAGCATGGGTTTTCCTGGTGCGCAAGGCGAGCTAGGCGGGGATCAGCTCGTAAAAAGCAGGCGAGGCCGTTACAGGGTTAAGGATCACAGCTCCAGGACTGCAACCTCGCAATTGCCGAGATATTGGCCAGTGAGCCGGCTGAAGAAAGTGCCGTGCCCCACAACAGCGATCATCCGCTCCGGCCGATCGATGAGCCAGCGCCGGAATTCCTCGACGCGCCCCTCGAAAATGTGACCGGGTTCGCAGACGAATCCGCGCGGGTCCAGCTCCCCCTCGTTGTGCCACCAGGTCTCTTCCAGATGGTCGAAGGCGAGATGTGGAAACTCCTGCCGGAGAAGTGCCGGAGCCCTGCCAACATCGCAGCTGCTCTCAAGGTGCTCCCGGTGCAGGCACTCGATATGGATCGGGGGCTTCGCAGGGTGCTCCCCAAAAAGCCCCAAGGTGGTCTGGATGGCCCGGGTCAGGGGCGAGGTCACAATCAGTTCATAAGAGTGTTGCCGCAGATCGGGCGCCCGCTCCACCACCTGCCTGAGGCCAAGCTCGGTCAGGGGGGATGCAGAGGATCCTCGCCAGTCTCTGCAAAATGGGCGTTGAAGGTCGACTGGCCGTGGCGGATGCAGTGAACAATCTTGGACATCGGGGTTTTTCAGGCTCCTCTGAGCCCGCTATCGACCACAGAATCGCTTTTGCGTCGACCCTCTTGAGGTAGTGCGTCGCACCTGTGCCTTGGCGCACTTGAGAAATCGGGGCCCGGCTCCACCCTTAACGAAAGGTTAATCCGGGGAGCCCCATGCGCCTGTTCGCAGCCTTCACCCTGCTCACGCTCGGTCTGTTCTGGAGCTACCCGTTCCTGGCTCCGGGGATCGAGAAGGCCGTTTATGCGAAGATCGCTCCTGCCCCACGCGCCGGGGAACCCGTTCTCGTGCGCGCTCCCGAAGGCGTTCGCATGCCGGTGGTGGAAACGACCGCCTCCGTGAACCTTACAGGAAGCTCTGAGGATCCACATCGATAGAGACGCGGGTATTGCCCCTGACCTTGGGGCAGCGGGAGAGCCAGGAGCGCAGATAGCCCTGCAGATCGACCTCCCGCTCCGTCTTCACCAGCAAACGATAGCGATAGCGGCCCCGGATGAGCGCCAGCGGGGCCTCGGCGGGACCGAGCACCATCACGCCGGGCGGCGGCTCCGTCACCATGGCCATGCCCCGGGCATGGGCCTCCGCCACCTCGCGCTCCTCCGCCGAGATGATGAGAGAGGCAAGGCGCCCGAAAGGCGGCAGACCAGCCATCTCGCGGACACGAGTCTCCTCCTCATAAAATCGCTCGGCATCGCCCGAAACCAGGGCCGCGATCACTGGATGGTCCGGCTGCCAGGTCTGGACCAGGGCCCGTCCCGGCTTCTCGCCGCGCCCGGCGCGGCCCGTCACCTGCTGCAACATCTGGAAGGTACGCTCGGCGGCCCGGGGATCGCCGGAGGTCAGGCCGATATCCGCGTCGAGCACGCCGACGAGCGTCATGAGTGGAAAGTTATGTCCCTTGGCCACGAGCTGCGTGCCTATGACGATATCGACCTCGCCCGCCGCAATCGCCGCAAGCTCCGTGCGCAACCGTTCGGTGCCACCGGGAAAATCGCTGGAGAGCACGATGACGCGCTTGTCGGGGAAAAGCTCCGTCACCTCTTCCGCGATTCGCTCCACGCCCGGTCCACAAGGCACGAGCGAATCGATGCTGCCGCATTCCACGCAGGCCTGCGGCGTACGCTCCACATGTCCACAATGATGGCAGACAAGAGAGCGCCGGAAACGATGTTCCACGAGCCAGGCCGAGCAGTTCGGGCATTCGTAGCGATGGGCGCAGCTGCGACAGAGGGTAAGCGGCGCATAGCCACGCCGGTTGAGGAAGAGCAAGGCCTGCTCGCCGCGCCCCACCGTCTCTTCCACGGAGGCGACAAGCGTCGGCGACAACCAGCGCCCTTTCGGGATCTGCTCCTTGCGCAGATCGACGGAGCGGATCTGCGGCATGGAGCGTCCGCCAAAACGCTCGGGCAGCTTCACATGACGATAGCGCCCGCGCTCCACATTCACGCGGCTCTCGATGGATGGCGTGGCAGAAGCGAGCACCACCATCGCGTTCTCGATCTTGCCGCGCACCACCGCCATGTCGCGGGCATGGTAATGCACGCCGTCATCCTGCTTGTAGGCGGTCTCGTGCTCCTCGTCGACGACGATGAGCGACAGGTCCTGATACGGCAGAAACAGGGCTGAGCGCGCGCCTGCGATCACCTTCACCTCGCCCGAGGCAATCGCCGCATAAAGCCGTTCACGCTTGCGGCCCGTGACGCCCGAATGCCAGGTCGCAGGCTTCACGCCGAAGCGCGCGGCGAATCGGTCCAGAAACTGCGCGGTGAGCGCGATTTCCGGCATGAGGATCAACGCCTGCCGACCCTGACGCACGGCCTCGGCGACCGCCTCGAAATAAACTTCCGTCTTGCCGGAGCCCGTCACGCCCTCCAACAAGATCACCGGCGGATGCTCCTCGCCCATGGCGGCGACAAGTTCCTTCGCCGCATCACCCTGACCATCGGAAAGCGTCGTGTCGCCGAAATCCGGATTGGGCAATCCCGCCACCGGCTCCTGCAGCAAGGTCTGAGTTTCGAGAACGCCCTCATCGATCAGGCCATCAATGACGCCGTTGCTGACGCCCGCCGCATGGGCCAGCTCGCTCTTGAGGCGCACCACGCCATCCTGCGCCGCCTCGATCACCTTCTGGCGCGCAGGCGTCATGCGCTTGGGCAGATTCTCGGTGAGCTTCACACCCACACGCACCACTTCCGTGCGGTCGGGATCCGGGAATTTCAGGCTCATGGCGAGCGCCGAGCCCTTGGGCGCCAGCGTGTACCAAGACACCCAATCGAGGAATTTGCGCATCTTCGAGGAAAGGTTCGGCCCTTCGAGAACGCCGGTCACCTTCTTGAAATTAGCGCCCTGCCCTTCGCGCAATCCCCAGACCACGCCCGCCACCTCGCGGGTGGCCAACGGCACCTGCACCACGTCGCCCTCATCGAGCGCGAGATCGTCCGGCACGGCATAGGAATAGGCCGTGTCCAGCGCCAGCGGGATGAGGACATCGGCGATCTTGGAAGCCATCAGGAAGCGAGCATGTCCATGAGATACATGAGATGCTTAGACCCGATTTTCCCGTTCGAATGCAAGCATGGTCCAACTGACATCCTGACGCCCGAGCCGATCCGAGAACTCGTAATTCTTCAGAAGCGCAAGCCCGGACTCCCCAGCTGCCGCGATCAGCGGTTCGATGGGGATGGGAAACATGCGACGCCCCGGAGGTACAGGGCCCTTTCTCACTGTCATGAACAATCGTCCGCTCGAGGTGAGGAGATGCGCAATGCGCGGCAGCGCCCTTGCGCGCTCCTCCTCATCGAGATGCATCCACACGGCAGTCATGAGGATGAGATCGAACCGAGCCGTGCCCGCATGAAGCTGCGGGAGATCCGGCAAGGCGTCATCAGTCCAGGTGATCGTGGGCTCGCGATGGAGACGCTGCGCATGGGCGCGCAGCTCCGCCGTCGGCTCGGCGGCATGGACGAGGAAACCACGCTTCGCCAATGCCGCCGCATCACGGCCCGTTCCGGCGCCGATGTCGAGGGCGCGACCGGCCTGCGGCAGGAGGTTCAGGATGGGAGCGTAAATGTCCTCGAAGGTGATGCTCTCGTATGAGGCGACTAGAGAATCAGCCTCCGCGGCATAGCCGGCATTACTCGCAATCTTGGTATCGGCGTTCACGTCTTTTCCCCTTGTGACGCCCAGTGGACGCCAATGTTATCCTGCTTATAGCGCGGACCCTATAGACTTCATCATTTGGCAAGGTCGCGAGCGGATAGTGACCCCGTGATGGACGCAAAAGACCAGGCATCGGCCCTCGATCTTGTTCTTCCTGGCGCGGAGGATACCCGCCAGGAGGTGATGGCGTGGCTTCAATCTCTTGCCAAGGAGCGCAGGCTTTCGCCTAAGACCGTGGAAGCCTATGCCCGCGACATCCGGCAATTTCTGGCATTCCTGACCGAGCATTTGGGCGAGAGCCCCACCATCAAGGGCGTTCTGGGGTTGAAGCCTCTCGATATCCGCTCATTCCTAGCAGCGCGCCGCATGAATTCGGTCGGAAGCCGCTCGCTTATGCGCCAGCTCGCGGCTTTACGGTCCTTCGCCCGCCATCTCGAACGGGAAGGTTATGGCACGGCCTCGGCTTTTGCCGCGATTCGCACGCCGAAGGTGGAGAAGAACCTGCCGCGTCCCCTCTCCGCCTCCTCGGCTGTCGCGGTGACGGACAAGGAGACGCGCACATCGGAAGCCCGTAAGCCTTGGATTCTGGCGCGGGATGCCGCCGTGCTCTCGCTGCTCTATGGCGCTGGCCTGCGTATTTCCGAAGCGCTCGGCCTGCAGCGGCGGGATGCGCCCATCAACGGAACCGATTCGATCACGGTGACGGGCAAGGGCGGCAAGATGCGCAGCGTTCCTGTAATTCCGCCGATCCAACGCGCGGTGGAAGAGTACCTGCACCTTTGCCCCTACGCGATCCCGCCCGAGGGGCCACTCTTCGTCGGCGCACGCGGCGGGCCTTTATCCCCACGCATCATCCAGCTCGCGGTCGAGGAATTGCGCGGCGCGCTTGGCCTGCCGGACAGCGCGACGCCGCATGCCCTGCGCCATTCCTTCGCGACGCATCTGCTGGCCAAGGGCGGCGACCTGCGCGGCATCCAGGAACTCCTGGGCCACGCCTCCTTGTCGACGACGCAACTTTATACCAAAGTGGATGCAGCACGGCTCATGGAAGCCGTCGAAGCAGCGCATCCGGCTTTCCGGAGAAAACGACAAGAGACAGCATGATCTCTCTCCGGAGCAGCCTTAGGGCTCTTGCCTTCACGATTCTCGGATTTCTCGGACTGGCAGGCTCCGCATCTGCCTCAGGGCCGGACATGTATTTCGATGCGCCCGCCGACAAGCAGATGGCTGTAGCAGTCGCCTCAGGCGATCTCGCAACGATGACGTCATTGCTCTCATCGAAAGCCGTCGACCCACTTACAATGGGACGCAAGACCACGAGCTGGATCGAGATCGCGGTGATCGCCGATCAGCGTGCGGCGTTCGACACTCTCGTGAAATGGGGAGCGCTGGGAGAGCCGAAGGGCAAGATCGCGGGACAGGCGATGTATTCCGCCACCATTAAGGGCAGCATCCGCTGGCTGGAGCGCCTCCACAAGGCGGGCGCCAGCCTCGACAATTTCGGCGGCGGCGACTTGCTCATCGTCCAAGCTCTCGACACCCGCAACGATGCGGTGCTCGATTTCTACATTCGCAACGGCGCCGATCTCAACATGCCTGCCATGGCTGGAGGATCTGTTGCGTTATCTGCCGCCATGACGCGCCGATTCGACATGGTGTTGAAATTTCTCGATCTCGGCTCGTCCCCGTGGGTGATGGATTCGCTGGGATCGACCCTCGGCTCCATCGCCGAAAGAGCGGCCCGCGTGCCTGCCTGGGATCATTCAAGCCGCATGAATCAGCATCGGCTCGAACTCTTGCAGCGCCTGCACGCCATCGGCTTTCCCGATCCCGCACCGACGGCCGAGGAAGGCCGTGCGCTTCGCCAGAAAAAGCAATGGCCGCCCAAGGCGGCCATCAAGCAATAAGTCTCTGCACCCTTACTCAGCAGCCACAATCGCTTCCGCCAGCAATTGCCGCGCAGCGGGGCCGATATCGCCCTTGGTCCAGTGCGGACGGCAGACGGACACATAGCGATTCTCGCCGCCGATCTCGACGACCGGGCCTGAACGCACGGCTTCTCCGTTGGGATCGAACTTCAGGATCATCGTGGCCTTGCGGCCGCAATGGCAGAGCTGCTTGATCTCCTGAAAATCCTCGGCCAGCGCCATGATCGTCACGATAGCGTCGCTGAACAGCGTGCCATAGACGTTGTTCTTCAGCCCATAGGCCATGACGGGAACTTTGAGTTCGTCGACGATCCAGGCCAGCTGACGCACCTGATCGGCCGTCATGAACTGAACTTCGTCGATCAGGACGACCGTCACCTTTTTCTTGGCGTGCTCCACTGCCACGAAGGCAGCGATATCGTCGTCCTTCTTCAGCGGGATCGCATCGGCCTCGAGGCCGATGCGGGACTTCACCTTGCCGACGCCGAAACGGTCGTCGATCAAACTCGTGAACAGCAGCACGTTGCCGCCGTTCTCGACATAGTTGTAACGAACCTGCAGGAGATGGGTGGTTTTTCCTGCGTTCATCACTGAGTGGATGAAGTGAAGTTTTGCCATGAATCCATATTACATATGGATGGCGCGCTTCTCCACTGCCAAGGCAGCTTCCTTCACAGCTTCCGCAAGGGTCGGGTGAGCATGGCAGGTGCGGGCCATGTCTTCCGACGATCCGCCGAATTCCATGGTGATCGCCGCCTCGTGGATGAGGTTGCCCGCTTCCGGGCCGATGATGTGAACGCCGAGCACCTTGTCGGTGGTGGCATCCGCCAGGATCTTCACGAAACCGTCCGTGGTGCGGTTCACCTTGGCGCGGCCGTTCGCCGTGAAGGGGAACTTGCCGACATTGTAGGCGACGCCCGCGCTTTTAAGCTCTTCCTCGGTCTTACCGACGGAAGCGACTTCCGGGAACGTGTAGACCACGCTCGGGATCACGTCGTAATTCACGTGGCCCGCCTTGCCGGCGAGGATCTCGGCGACGGCAACGCCCTCGTCCTCGGCCTTGTGCGCGAGCATGGGGCCCGCGATCACGTCGCCGATGGCGTAGATGCCGGTGACGTTGGTGGCGAAATGCGCGTCGGTGAGAATGCGGCCGCGATTGTCCTTCTGCACGCCGAGCTCGTCGAGACCGAGGCCTTCGGTGTAGGGCACGCGGCCGACAGCCACGAGAACCACATCGGCATCGATGGTCTCAGCAGCGCCGCCAGCGGCGGGCTCGAAGGTGAGCGTCGCGCCCTTGGCATTCTTCTTAACGCCGGTGACCTTCGCACCGAGCTTGAATTGGAAGCCCTGCTTGCCGAGGATGCGCTGGAAGTTCTTGGCGACCTCGCCGTCCATGCCGGGCAGGATGCGGTCGAGATATTCCACGACAGTGACTTCAGCACCAAGACGGCGCCATACGGAGCCGAGTTCCAGGCCGATCACGCCAGCACCGATCACAACAAGACGCTTCGGAACGCTCTCGAGTTCGAGCGCGCCGGTGGAGGACACGATCACCTTCTCGTCGATCTCGATGCCGGGCAGACGCGTTACGTCCGAGCCGGTGGCGATGAGCACGTTCTTCGTCTGCAGGAGCTGGTTGGAGCCGTCCTCGGCCTTCACCTCGACCTGGCCGACGCCGGCGATGCGCGCAGTACCGATGAAGGCATCGATCTTGTTCTTCTTCAGCAGGAACTCGACGCCCTTGGTGTTGCCGTCGACGCCTTCCTGCTTGAAGGCCTGCATCTTCTTGAGATCGAGCGAAGGCGCAGAGACGCCGATGCCGAGATCGGCGAAGTGATCGCGCGCATCCTCGAACATGTGCGAGGCATGAAGCAGCGCCTTCGAGGGAATGCAGCCCACGTTGAGGCAGGTGCCGCCATGCGTCTTGCGCTTCTCGACAACGGCGGTCTTCAGGCCGAGCTGCGCGGCGCGGATGGCGGCCACATAACCGCCGGGGCCGGTGCCGATAACGATGAGATCGTAGGACATCTTTTGTCTCCACTTAACGTTATGCCCGGAGGTGATCCGGGCATCCACGTCTTTGAGGTGAGGCTTTAAAGCGTGGATGGCCGGGACGTGCCCGGCCATGACGTTGGATTTTCTTAGAGGTCGAGAACCAGGCGTGCCGGATCTTCGAGCGCGTCCTTGACCCGCACGAGGAAGGTGACGGCTTCCTTGCCGTCGACGATGCGGTGATCGTAGGAGAGCGCGAGATACATCATCGGGCGCACGACCACCTGGCCGTTGCGGACCACGGGGCGCTCCTCGATGCGGTGCATGCCGAGAATGCCGGACTGCGGCGCGTTGAGGATCGGCGTCGACATGAGCGAGCCGTAGATGCCGCCATTGGTAATCGTGAAGGTGCCGCCCTGCATCTCCTCGATACCGAGCTTGCCGTCACGGGCACGCTTGCCGAAATCGGCGATGGTCTTCTCGATGCCGGCGATCGAAAGGTTGTCCGCATCGCGCACCACGGGAACCACGAGGCCCTTCTCGGTGCCGACCGCGACGCCGATGTGGTAATAGTTCTTGTAGACGAGATCCTGCCCGTCGATCTCGGCGTTCACCGCCGGGATGTCCTTCAGCGCCTGGACCACAGCCTTGGTGAAGAAGCCCATGAAGCCGAGCTTCGTGCCGTGCTTCTTCTCGAACACGTCCTTGTACTGGCTGCGCAAGGACATCACCGCGCTCATGTCCACGTCGTTGAACGTGGTGAGCATCGCGGCGGTGTTCTGGGCCTCCTTCAGGCGGCGCGCGATGGTCTGACGAAGCTTCGTCATCTTCACACGCTCTTCACGCTCGGCGTCGACCGGAGCAGACGGTGCGCGCACCGAGACAGGAGCGGCAGGCGCAGCAGCGGCAGCACCACCGGTGGCGATGGCAGCGAGCATGTCGCCCTTGGTCACGCGACCGTCCTTGCCCGTGCCGCCGACATTCGCCGGGTTCACGCCGCTCTCGGCAGCGATGCGAGAAACGGCAGGACCGTGATCCTTCGCGGCGCCGGGGGCAGCAGCGGCAGGAGCCGGTGCGGCAGCAGGCGCAGCCTTCGTAGCCTCAGCCTTGGGGGCTGCAGCACTCGCTGTGGCAGCGCCACCCTCGACGATGGAACCGAGCACCGCGCCGGGAGCAACCGTCTCGCCGTCCTTGGCGATGATCTCGCCGAGCGTGCCGCTCGCGGGAGCGTTCACCTCGAGAGTGACCTTGTCGGTCTCGAGTTCGAGCACAGGTTCGTCAGCCTTGACGGCATCGCCGGGCTTCTTGAACCAGCGGCCAATGGTGGCCTCTGAAACGGATTCGCCGAGAGTAGGTACGCGGATTTCGGTTGCCATGTTCGTTCAGTCTTTTCGGAGCTTCAAAGGGCCCAATGGAAGATGTGAGAGCTTTCGCGGGGTTTAAGCCGCGAAAGCCTCGTCGAGGAAAGCTTGCAGCTGGGCGATGTGCTTCGACATCAGGCCCGTGGCGGTAGCAGCCGAGGCGGGGCGGCCCACATAACGCGGACGATCCGACTTCGAGCCTGCCGTCTTGAGCACCCATTCGAGATAGGGCTCGACGAACATCCAGGAGCCCATGTTCTTGGGCTCTTCCTGGCACCACACCACGTCGGCCTTCTTGAAGCGGGAGAGCTCTGCGGCCAGCGACTTCGCCGGGAACGGATAGAGCTGCTCGACGCGCAGAAGATAGACATCGTCGATGCCGCGCTTCTCACGCTCTTCGAGCAGATCGTAATAGACCTTGCCCGTGCAGATCACGACGCGGCGGATCTTGTCGTCCTTCACCAGCTTGATGCCGTCGCGGCCTGCCTGCGCATCGTCCTGCAGAACACGATGGAAGAAGGTGCCTTCCGAAATGTCTGCAAGGGTCGAGGTGCAGCGCTTGTGGCGCAGCAAGCTCTTCGGGGTCATCAGGATCAGCGGCTTGCGGAAGTCGCGCTTCAGCTGACGGCGCAGGATGTGGAAGTAGTTCGCAGGCGTCGAGCAATAGCCGACCTGCATGTTGTCTTCGGCGCACATCTGCAGGAAGCGCTCCAGGCGTGCAGAGGAGTGTTCGGGACCCTGGCCTTCATAGCCGTGCGGCAGAAGGCAGACGAGGCCCGACATGCGAAGCCACTTGCGCTCACCGCTGGAGATGAACTGGTCGAACACCACCTGCGCGCCATTGGCGAAGTCGCCGAACTGCGCTTCCCACATGGTCAGAGCGTTGGGCTCGGAGAGCGTGTAGCCGTATTCGAAGCCGAGCACCGCCTCTTCCGAGAGCATCGAGTTGATGACCTCGTAGCGGGCCTGATCCTCGGAGATGTGGTTGAGGTTCGTGTAACGCTCCTCGTTCTCCTGGTCAGTGAGAACCGAGTGGCGCTGCGAGAAGGTGCCGCGCTCGCAATCCTGACCGGAGAGACGCACGCGATGGCCTTCGAGGAGCAGCGAGCCAAAGGCAAGCGCCTCGGCCATGGCCCAGTCGAAGCCCTCGCCCGTGTCCATCATCTTCTTGCGGTTATCGAGGAAGCGTTGGATCGTCTTGTGAACGTGGAAGCCTTCCGGCACGCTCGTCAAAGCATCGCCGATGCGCTTGAGCGTCTCGACCGACACGCCCGTCTGGCCACGGCGCGGATCGTCCTGATCCTCGCGCACGGCCTTCAGGCCCGACCAACGGCCATCGAGCCAATCGGCCTTGTTGGGCTTGTAGTTCGAGGCGATGTCGAACTCGGCATCGAGCTTGGAGCGCCAGGCTGCCTTCATCTCCTCGACCTCGGCCTCGGTGACGACGCCTTCAGCCATGAGCTTCTTGGAGTAGAGCTCGATGATGCCCGGATGCTGACGGATCTTGCGGTACATCAGCGGCTGCGTGAAGGACGGCTCGTCGCCTTCGTTGTGACCGAAGCGGCGGTAGCAGAACATGTCGATCACGACAGGCTTCTGGAAGCGCTGGCGGTACTCGGTGGCGACCTTCGCCGCGAACACCACCGCTTCCGGATCGTCGCCGTTCACGTGGAAGATCGGAGCCTCGACCATCTTCGCCACATCCGACGGATAGGGCGAGGAGCGCGAGAAGCGCGGATCGGTGGTGAAGCCGATCTGGTTGTTGATGATGAAGTGGATCGAACCGCCGGTGCGGTGACCACGCAGGCCTGAAAGGCCGAGGCACTCCGCCACCACGCCCTGGCCCGCGAAGGCGGCGTCGCCGTGGATGAGGAGCGGCATCACCGCCGTGCGGTTGTCAGGCGAGCAGCCGTGCTGATCCTGCTTCGCGCGCACCTTGCCGAGCACCACCGGATCGACGATCTCGAGGTGCGAGGGGTTGGCGGTGAGCGACAGGTGGACGTTGTTGCCGTCGAAGTTGCGGTCGGAAGAAGCGCCGAGATGGTACTTCACGTCGCCGGAGCCTTCCACGTCGTCGGGCGCGAAGGAGCCGCCCTTGAACTCGTGGAACAGCGCGCGGTGCGGCTTGCCCATCACCTGCGTGAGAACGTTGAGGCGGCCACGATGGGCCATGCCGAACACGATCTCCTTGCAGCCCAAGTTTCCGCCGCGCTTGATGATCTGCTCAAGCGCCGGGATCAGTGACTCGCCGCCGTCCAGGCCGAAGCGCTTGGTGCCGGTGTAACGGACATCCAGAAACTTCTCGAAGCCTTCGGCCTCGACGAGCTTGTTAAGGATGGCGCGCTTGCCTTCATTGGTGAAGGTGATCTCTTTATCCGGACCTTCGATGCGCTCCTGGATCCATGCCTTCTCGACCGGATCGGAGATGTGCATGAACTCGACGCCGAGCGTCTGGCAATAGGTGCGCTCGAGAATGGCGACGATCTCGCGGATCGTGCCGAATTCGAGGCCGAGCACGTTGTCGAGGAAGATCTTGCGGTCCCAATCGGCATCGGTGAAGCCGTAATGGGAGGGATGCAGCTCCTCGTCGCTCGGACGCGGGTTAATGCCGAGCGGATCGAGCTTCGCATGCAGATGGCCGCGCACGCGATAGGCGCGGATGAGCATGATGGCGCGCACGGAATCGCGGGTTGCCTGGAGCACTTCCGCCTGGCTGATCTGCGCGCCCTTGCCTTCGGCCTTCGCCTTGATCTTGTCGCCGACAGCCTTCTCGACCTGCGCCCAGTTGCCGTCGAGCGCGGAGATCAGCTCGCCATTGGCGTGGATCGGCCAGTTCGGCTTCTCCCAGGAGGGGCCATTGGCCGCCGTCTCGACAGCCTTCTTGTCATCCCTCAAGGCGCCGAAGAAAGCCTGCCACTCGGCATCGACCGAGGACGGATCCTTCTCGTAGCGGGCCTGGAGTTCCTCGATATAGGACGCGTTCGCGCCATAGAGGAAAGCGGTGTTCAGGAAGTTTTCGTTGGCGTCTTGGCGTGCCATGGCAATCCACAATCCAAAAGATGTTGGCCGCCCCGACACCGGGGCGGCCTATTCTCGTTACTTACCCTTGAGAACCTCGACGAGGGTCTTGCCGAGGCGAGCCGGCGACGGCGACACGCGGATGCCCGCGGCTTCCATCGCGGCGATCTTGTCTTCCGCGCCGCCCTTGCCGCCGGAGATGATCGCACCGGCATGGCCCATGCGGCGTCCGGGGGGAGCCGTACGGCCTGCGATGAAGCCGACCATCGGCTTCTTGCGGCCCTTCTTGGCCTCGCGGGCGATGAACTCGGCAGCCTCTTCCTCGGCCGAGCCGCCGATCTCGCCGATCATGATGATCGACTCGGTCTTGGGATCGGAGAGGAACATGTCGAGCATGTCGATGAACTCGGTGCCCTTCACCGGGTCGCCGCCGATGCCGACAGCGGTGGTCTGGCCAAGGCCTTCGTTGGTGGTCTGGAACACGGCTTCATAGGTCAGCGTGCCGGAGCGCGACACGATGCCGACCGAGCCCGGACGGAAGATGTTGGCCGGCATGATGCCGATCTTCGACTCGCCAGCAGTGACGATGCCGGGGCAGTTCGGGCCGATGAGGCGCGACTTGGAGCCTTCGAGCGAACGTTTCACGCGCACCATGTCCTGTACCGGAATGCCTTCCGTGATGCAGACGATGAGCGGGATCTCGGCCTGGATGGCCTCGCAGATCGCGTCGGCCGCGCCCGGCGGCGGAACGTAGACGACCGAGGCATCAGCGCCGGTCTTCTCGCGCGCTTCCATGACCGTGTCGAACACGGGCAGATTCAGGTGCGTGGAGCCGCCTTTGCCGGGCGAGGTGCCACCGACCATCTTGGTGCCATAGGCGATGGCCTGCTCGGAGTGGAAGGTCCCGTTCTTGCCGGTGAAGCCCTGGCAGATGACCTTGGTGTTCTTGTCGATGAGAATGGACATGGTTTAAGGCGTCTTTCTTATAGAGGGTCTCAGGCGGACGAGATAGGTTTTCTCACCCATGTGCTGCGATTCATCGAGAACGATGTAATCCCATGGCTGTTGATCGAGCGACCATTCGAGAGAGCCTTGCTCGGGACCCTCTTTACCGAACCAGCGCCTGACTTCTGCGGACACCGGGCGAACTGGCTGTGGCAGGTTTCGCATAGCGCGAAGCCGTGCCTCAACCTTCACTCGCTTCATACCGGGCTCGCTTACCCAGCATGCTTCGACAGGTTGACCTTGGATCATATTCACTGTGCCTGGCGTTCCTGCCGGGAACCACATGATGTGAAACGCGTAGTTCCAGTCGAGCGGTGGCTGATACCCAGTCTTTATTTTCGCTTTAGAGAAAACTGAACGTACCTCGCCATTAGGTGAGGCTTGTGTCTTCCAGCCTTTCGCTTCAGCAAAACTGCGCATTGCGTCCGAGAACGAGCCAGGCGTCATGCAGACAGCCTGGAAAACGCTCACAAGGTCATCCCTCTCAGCCGCGTGAGCGGCTGAGAGCCCGGCGATCATGCCAGCGATGACCAGGAGCGTCTTCATCGTCAGGCCTTGCGAACCGCGTTCACGATCTTCTGGGCGGCGTCGTCGAGGTCGTCAGCGGGAATCACGTTAAGGCCGGATTCGCGGATGATCTTCTTGCCCTCTTCGACGTTGGTGCCTTCGAGGCGCACGACGAGCGGAACCTGCAGGCCGACTGCCTTCACCGCAGCGAGAACGCCGCGCGCGATCACGTCGCACTTCATGATGCCGCCGAAGATGTTGACGAGGATGCCCTTCACGTTCGGGTCGGCAGTGATGATCTTGAACGCCGCCGTCACCTTCTCCTCGGAAGCGCCGCCGCCGACATCGAGGAAGTTCGCCGGCTCTTCGCCGTAGAGCTTGATGATGTCGAGGGTCGCCATGGCGAGACCGGCGCCGTTGACCATGCAGCCGATGGTGCCGTCGAGGGCGATATAGGCGAGGTCGAACTTGGAGGCCTCGATTTCCTTCTCGTCCTCTTCCGTGATGTCGCGCAGCGCGACCACGTCAGGGTGACGATAAAGGGCGTTGCCGTCGAAGGAGATCTTCGCGTCGAGGCACTTCAGGTGGTTGTCCTGGGTGACGATCAGCGGGTTGATCTCGAGCATCTCCATGTCCTTCGCAGTGAAGGCCTTGTAGAGCTTCGTGACCAGATCCTCGGCTTCCTTGGCGAGCGGGCCGGTGAGGCCCAGCGCCTTGGCGACCGTGCGGCCGTGATGGGGCATGACGCCCGTGGCCGGATCGACCGAGAAGGTGAGGATCTTCTCAGGGGTGTCGTGAGCAACCTGCTCGATGTCCATGCCGCCTTCCGTCGAGACGACGAAGGCAACCTGGCCGGTGGCGCGGTCGACGAGCATGGAGAGATAAAGCTCGCGCGCGATGTCGGAGCCGTCCTCGATGTAGAGACGGTTGACCTGCTTGCCGGCTTCGCCGGTCTGGATCGTGACGAGGGTGTTGCCGAGCATCTGCTTGGCGAACTCCTTCACCTCTTCCACGGACTTGGCGAGGCGCACGCCGCCCTTTTCGCCGGCAGCGGCTTCCTTGAACTTGCCCTTGCCGCGACCGCCCGCATGGATCTGGGACTTCACGACCCAGAGCGGACCGCCGAGCTGCTTGGCAGCGGCTTCCGCCTCGTCGGCGGAGAAGATGGCGACGCCGTTGGAGACCGGAAGACCGAACTCCTTCAGAACGGCTTTGCCTTGATATTCATGGATATTCATGAGCTCTTCCTCTGTAGATCGCCCGTCAACACGAAACGGCGCGACCTTTCATCAGCACATTGATATGGTCTTCAATCGACGGACGGAGATCGATGCTTTCCTGCTCGGCGATCACAGCAAGACCGGAGCCGGCCTTGCCGACAAGAACACGAAAATAGCGCGGTGTTGCGTCCTTCGCTTTCGGCTTGTCAGCAAACTTGACGCGGAAGGTGGTTGCCTCCGCGCCCTGTTCGACGCCATCGAATTTGAAACCTGCGAATGCCGGATCTTTTGCGATCCAGCATCGGCGGGCCACATCGGCAATCTGGTCGGCTAGAGCGCGAGGCTCAATCGACACGTATTCCATCGCAAGCATCTTACGCACGGGGGCCGCGAGCACGGGGCCTGCAACAAGCAGGCTGCCCGCGAGCGCGGCGCCGACCCCGAACGAAGCGAAGCGAAGAAGCGTATTCATTTAAGCGAGCGCCGGGTTGATCTGCTTGCAGGCGTCCACGAGGCCCTGCACGGAAGCGACCGACTTCTCGAACATGGCCTTCTCGTCGGCCGAGAACGACACCTCGACGATGCGCTCCACGCCCTTCTCGCCAATCACGATCGGCACGCCCACGAACATGTCCTTCACGCCGTACTGACCGTTGAGGTAAGCGGCGCAGGGCAGAACGCGCTTCTTGTCCTTCAGGTAGCTCTCGGCCATCGCGATGGCGGAAGCAGCCGGAGCGTAGAAGGCGGAACCGGTCTTGAGCAGGTTGACGATCTCGCCGCCGCCCTTGCGGGTGCGCTCGACCATGGCGTCGAGCTTCTCCTGGGAGGTCCAGCCCATCTTCACGAGGTCGGGCAGCGGAACGCCGGCGACCGTGGAATAGCGTACCAGCGGCACCATGTCGTCGCCGTGGCCGCCGAGCACGAAGGCGGTCACGTCCTCGACGGACACGTTGAACTCTTCGGCGAGGAAGTGGCGGAAGCGGGCCGAGTCGAGAACGCCGGCCATGCCGACGATCTTCTCAGGCTTCACGCCGGAGAACTTCTGGAGCGCCCACACCATCGCGTCGAGCGGGTTGGTGATGCAGATGACGAAGGCGTTCGGGGCATATTGCTTGATGCCGCCGCCGACGGCTTCCATGACCTTCAGGTTGATGCCGATCAGGTCGTCGCGGCTCATGCCGGGCTTGCGCGGCACGCCGGCGGTCACGATGATCACATCGGCGCCTGCGATATCGGCGTAATCGTTCGCGCCCTTGTACTTGGCGTCGAACCCGTCGACCGGCGCGGATTCCGCGATGTCGAGACCTTTGCCCTGGGGGATGCCTTCCGCGATGTCGAAGAGAACGACGTCGCCGAGTTCCTTCAAGCCGACGAGATGGGCGAGCGTACCGCCGATCTGGCCTGCACCGATGAGCGCGATCTTTTTCCGGGCCATGGTCTGTCCTTGGGTTTGCTTAAGGCTAGCGCCTTTTAAGGGGTGGCGCTGTTTGACTCAGAAATGGGCCCGCTTCAAGCCAGCAAAAGGTTAACCAGCAAGGCTTTCAGCCTCAGCGAGGGTACGCCCAAGCTTGACCTTTGCAGAATAGCGTCCTGACTTCAGTAACTTAGAGGGTTAAAAGGCCTCGGAAATTTCATGTTACATTTTTTAAAAAATGTAACTTAGCCTAGAGAGTCCCGATTTCCAGGGATCTGAGAATGACCCTGATCATGGCCGCCAGACGCTGGTCCAAAATATCCTGGGGCACATCCGCATCGAGGCGGACGGTGAGCGGATTGATGAAGCGATAGACCGCATCGCTGACGAAGGCGAGCGCCCTCTCCCGGTCCCGAGGGTCGAACTTGCCCGTCACGATGCCCTCGTCCAGCACGCGCTCGACCAATACCCGCATCCGGGATCGATGCTTGCGGACGAGAGCTCTGGAGGTCTCAGTGGCCGAGCAGAGCACGTCAAAGAGGTGGCGGTCTTCCTTCAGGAGCTCCCGATGGGTGCGGGCCCAGGCCTGGATCAGGCGTTCCAGCTTGTCGTCGGCAGGATCGGGGGAATCCGCGATATCGGCGATGGTGGCCTCCATCCGCCGGAGCCATTGGCCCGCCACCGCATCGATGAGGGCAGCCTTAGAGGCGAAGTAACGATAAACGTTCGCATGGGTCATGCCGGCGGCATCGGCGATGCTCACCACCGTGACCTGCTTTGGCCCCAGGTGCTTGAGTTGGTCGGCAGCGATGGCGAGCAGGCGACTGTCGGCCGGAGCATCGGCTTCCACGATCCGCTGGATGCCGCTGCGGGGCCGCTTCATGTCTCGACCAGTCCTTCGGAGCTGCCGGAATCCTCGCGCCCGTGCGGTAGGGAGAGATATTCCTCCGAGCGCATTTCGATGAGACGCGACACGGTGCGGTCGAACTCGAAGGCCTCGCGTCCGCTATCCGCCCGATACAGCTCATGAACCTCGGCCTCGGCAGAGGCGAGCAGCTTCACATGAGCGTCGTAGAGCGCATCGATCAGCATGATGAAACGCTTGGCCTCGTTACGGCGCTCGAAACTCATCATGGGGATGTTTTCGAGAATGACCGTCTCGAACTCATCGGCGATGGTGAGGAAATCGGCGGCGCCGAGGGGTTTCGAGCACAGATCCTCGAAGGAAAAGCGCGCCACGCCGCCTGCCGCCTGCGGCACCTCGACGGGATGCCCCTTCACGGTGAGCGTCACCGGCTTGCCGTTCTCGTGCCCGGTGAGGTTCTTGAAGGCGCGGGTGAGGGCCGCATGGGAGTTCTTATCGGCGGGCGTATAGAAGACAGGGCTGCCCGCGAGCTTTTCCAGCCGGAAATCCGTGCGGGATTCGAGCTTCACGATGCTCATCCGCTCCTGAAGCAGGCCGATGAAGGGCAGGAAGAGTGCGCGGTTGAGGCCCCCTTCGTAGAGATGCTGCGGCTCTACATTGGAGGTCGCGACCACCACGACGCCGCGTGCGAACAATGCCGTGAACAGGCGCCCGAGGATCATCGCATCCGCAATGTCGGTGACGGTGAACTCGTCGAAGCAGAGAACCCAGGCTTCCTCGGCGAGCGCCTCAGCGACAGGAGCGATCGGATCGTCGCCCTTCACCGCGACCGCGCCGGTCTTCAGCTTCTGCCGGAAGTCGTGGATGCGCTCATGTACATCGGCCATGAAGGCATGGAAATGGACCCGGCGCTTGCGTCTCACCGGCAGCGCCTCGAAGAACAGGTCCATGAGCATGGTCTTGCCGCGTCCCACCGAGCCCCAAACATAGAGACCCTTCGGCGGCTTGGGGTTCTTCTTGCTGAACAGCCAACCGAGCGCGCTGGGTTTGCGCGCAAGGCGGTAATTGCCGAGGCTCTCGGCCAACGTCTCGAGCTGGCGCAGCAGCTTCACCTGCGCGGGGTCGCGCTCGATCACGCCTGACGAGACAAGCGCGTCGTAACGGGCGGTGATGGATTGCGGAGGGTGGAAGGTATCGGTCACGGGTCAACCGATACCGTTCACTCAGGTCAAGGGCAATGTGATTATCGCGCCAGCGACAGCGGAGCACCCGACTTGGCGAGCACGCCCGAGAGCGCTGAGGGCGAGCCGCGCAGGCGTGCCGCGACCGAGCCGCCGGTCTGATAGAGATAAACCTCGCCGTCGCGGTAATCCCAGGCATTCACCTTCGACAGGTCCTGGTTGGAGCAGCCGGAGGCGGAAGCGCGATAGAGATCGAGGGCGGGCGAGCTCGACAGCTGAATGCGGCAGGAATTGCCGGAGGCATCACGCGCCGTCCAATTACCGACCACGGCCGTGCGGCTGGCGGGCGCGGCAGGAGCAGCCGGGGCGGCGCCCGGAGGGGGAGCCGGCGGCAAGCCGGCCACATCCGTTCCACCGGCGGGCGGCGTCAGGCCCGAGCCGAGAGGTGCGGGCGCACCGGCGATCGGAGGCAGGGCCTGGCCTTCGATGGGAGCGAGCGGCGCGGCCTCGACGGGCCCGGACGGCACGGCCTCGACGGGATCGGGCATGGGGGCGGCCGTGGCGCTGCGCACCGGAGACCCGCCCAGTCGCGTGGACGAGCAGGCGCTCAGCGCCAGGGCAGCGCACAGGGTGGCGGTCAGGGCATAGGCACGGGATTTCATGTCGATCATCGGAAGCAGGTGCTTTTCGTCGTTGGGAGAGATTGTTGCGGCTATCGTCAAATGGCAGAGATCAGGTGCGTGTCAAGCCGAGCCGGTCACGCAAGGCCTTCAGCGCGCCGATCTGGCCATGGGTCGGTTCGCCATCGACCTCGATGACGCGCTTGGCCATGTCATAGACATCCACCCGCTGCGTTTCGTCGAGCTTGGCGATCCAGAGCTTGGCGAATTTGAGCGAGAGCGTATTGGGATCGGTGGCATGCCCCGCCACCCACTTGGCGAAGGTGAAGTTTTCCGTGATGTCGCTCAAGCCCATCACGTGCTGCATCTCGGCCTTGATCGTTTCTTCCGCCGCCACGCTCAGCTCGCCACGCTCATTGGCAAGCCCGATAAGCATGGCCACAGCCGCAGCAGCCGGATCGTCCACCGCCTCGATGGCCGAGCTTTCGGCCTTCTTACGGAACGCTTTACGCCGATAGGCGCCACGCGCCCGCTGGGCTGCATCGACAACTTCGCCGGCCGCATGGCCGACATCGCGAAGGCGGTAGTACCAGAAGGCGGCGGCGCCGAGCGCGCCGATAATGGCGAGAAGAATGGGCATTAAAAAACTCCGGGCGCGAACCAGAAGGTCACGCCCGGAGTGTTACAGTAAAACGCTAACGTTGCGCTAGGCTTTTTGTCCGATCAGACAGCGCGAGCCACCATCATCTTCTTCACCTCGGCAATGGCCTTTGCCGGATTCAGGCCCTTCGGGCAGGTGTTGGCGCAGTTCATGATCGTGTGGCAGCGATAGAGCCGGAAGGGATCATGCAGGTTGTCGAGGCGCTCGCCGGTGGCTTCATCGCGCGAGTCGATCAGCCAGCGATAGGCCTGGAGCAAAGCTGCCGGGCCGAGGAAGCGGTCGCCGTTCCACCAATAGCTCGGGCAGGAGGTGGTGCAGCAGGCGCAGAGAATGCACTCGTAGAGGCCATCGAGCTTGGAGCGCTCCTCCGGCGTCTGGCGCCATTCGGTCTCGGGCTCCGCCGTCTCCGTCTGCAGCCAGGGCTGGATGGAGGCGTGCTGGGCGAAGAAGCTCGTGAGGTCCGGCACCAGATCCTTCAGCACCGGCATGTGCGGCAGCGGATAGATCTTGATCGAATCCGACGCGCAATCGTCGATACCGAGTGTACAGGCCAGCGTGTTGCCGCCCATGATGTTCATGGCGCAGGAGCCGCAGATGCCTTCGCGGCACGAGCGGCGGAAAACCAGCGTCGAGTCGACGTTGTTCTTGATCCACAAAAGTGCGTCGAGAACCATCGGTCCGCAATCGTCACGGTCGACATAATAGGTGTCGATGCGCGGATTGGCGCCGTCATCCGGATTCCAGCGATAGATGCGGAATTCCTGGACGTTCGAGGCACCATCCGGCTTCGGCCAGGTCTTGCCTTCGGTGTACTTTGAGTTCTTGGGAAGCGTGAACTGAGCCATCGTTGCTGTCTTCCTTAGTACACGCGAGCCTTCGGCTCGATGTACTGGATGTCGTTCGACATGGTGTAGGTGTGCACCGGACGGTAATCGAGGGTCACCTTGTGCGAGGTGTCGTCGAGCCATGCCAGCGTGTGCTTCATCCAGTTCTTGTCGTCGCGCTCCGAGAAGTCCTCACGGGCGTGAGCACCGCGCGATTCCTGACGGTTGGCGGCGCCTTCCATCGTGACGACGGCCTGGCCGATGAGGTTGTCGAACTCGAGCGTCTCGAGAAGGTCGGTGTTCCAGATGAGCGAACGGTCCGTGACCTTGATGTCGGCGCTCGCGTTCCACACGTCGTGGATGAGCTTGCGGCCTTCTTCCAGAACCTCGCCGGTGCGGAACACCGCGCAGTTGTTCTGCATGGTCTTCTGCATCTGAAGGCGCAGCTCGGCGGTCGAGGTCGAGCCGTTGGCATAGCGGAACTTGTCGAGACGCGAGAGCGCGAGCTCGTCGGCACTCTTCGGCAGGTCCGCATGACGGGCATTCGGCTCCAGGATCTCGGCGCAGCGAAGACCCGCCGCGCGGCCGAACACCACGAGGTCGATGAGCGAATTGGAGCCGAGGCGGTTCGCGCCGTGCACGGACACGCAGGCCGCCTCACCAAGCGCCATGAGGCCTGGCACCACCGTGTCGGGGTTGCCGTTCTTCAAGGTCAGCACTTCGCCGTGATAATTCGTGGGGATGCCGCCCATGTTGTAGTGCACGGTCGGCAGAACCGGGATCGGCTCCTTCGTCACGTCGACGCCAGCAAAAATCTTCGCGCTTTCCGAAATGCCGGGCAGGCGCTCGTGCAGGATCTTCGGATCGAGGTGATCGAGATGGAGGTAGATGTGGTCCTTGTTCTTGCCCACGCCGCGGCCGGCGCGGATTTCCATGGTCATCGCGCGGGAGACCACGTCACGGGAAGCAAGGTCCTTTGCGGAGGGTGCGTAACGCTCCATGAAGCGCTCACCTTCCGAGTTCGTCAGGTAACCGCCCTCGCCGCGCGCGCCCTCGGTGATGAGGCAGCCCGAACCGTAGATGCCGGTGGGGTGGAACTGCACGAACTCCATGTCCTGCAGCGGCAGGCCGGCGCGCAGCACCATGGCGTTGCCGTCGCCCGTGCAGGTATGGGCCGAGGTCGCGGAGAAGTACGCACGTCCATAGCCGCCCGTGGCGAGGATCGTCATATGGGCGCGGAAGCGGTGGATCTCGCCGGTGGACTGGTTGAGAGCCACGACACCGATGCAGCGGCCTTCCGAATCCATCATCAGGTCGAGAGCGAAATACTCGATGAAGAAGTTCGTCTGGTTGCGAACGGCCTGTCCGTAGAGCGTATGCAGGATCGCGTGGCCGGTACGGTCGGCGGCGGCGCAGGTGCGCTGCGCGGTACCCTTGCCGAACTCGGTGGTCATGCCGCCGAAGGGACGCTGATAGATCTTGCCTTCCGCCGTGCGGGAGAAGGGAACGCCCCAGTGCTCCAGCTCATAGACGGCGGCGGGCGCGTTGCGCACGAGATACTCGATGGCATCCTGGTCGCCGAGCCAGTCCGAGCCCTTCACGGTGTCGTACATGTGCCAGCGCCAATCGTCCGGACCCATGTTGCCGAGCGAGGCGGAAATGCCGCCCTGCGCCGCCACCGTGTGCGAGCGGGTGGGAAAAACCTTGGTGATGCAGGCGGTGCGAAGGCCGGCCTGCGAGCAGCCGACGGTGGCACGAAGGCCTGCGCCGCCGGCACCCACGACCACCACGTCGAAGGTGTGGTCGATAATGGTGTAGGCCTTGCCGTTCGTTGCTTGAGCCATGAGAGAATTCCTTAAACCAGGATGCGGCCGAGGCTGACCTTCAGGATGGCGTAGACGCACGCCACGCCGACGATCGTGGCGTAGAAGTTGTTCGCGATGAGGGCGACGATCTTGTAGCCCTTCTCGTGCACGTAATCCTCGATGATGATCTGCATGCCGAGCCGCATGTGGTTCACCACCGATAGCACGGCGAGAAGCAGGATGATCGCGATCAGCGGATGCGAGATGATGGCAATCGCATCCTGATAGGACGGCGTGCTTGCCAGTGCCGCGACGATGATCACGAAAGAGATGATGAGCGGAACGTTCGCCACCGCCGTGACGCGGTGGATCCACCAATGCTCGACGCCGTGCCCGGCAGCGCCGAGGCCCTTCACGCGGGCGAGCGGGGTGCGCATGGAAACGCGGGTATCAGCCCTGTTGTCGGCCATGTTTGCGTCTCCTTAGAATACGAGGAAGGCAATCGCCCAAATCGCGACGGTGAGCGCGATCGAGCCGACGAGGGTGAAGCGGGCCATGTTGATGCGCTGGGCCGGCTCCATGCCGTAGCCGAAGTCCCACACTAGGTGGCGCACGCCGCCGAGCATGTGGTGCATGAGCGTCCAGGTGTAGCCGAACAGGATCAGGTAGCCGATGGGCGAGCCGAAGAACCATTGCACGGCATCGAAAGCCGAAGGGCCGGAGGCCAGGGCCACGAGCCAGATCGCGAAGAGCGCGATGCCGAAATAAAGGGCAGTGCCCGTGGCGCGGTGGAAGATGGACATGGCCATCGTCCAGCTCCACCGGTAAACCTGAAGATGCGGGGACAAGGGCCGCGGGGCCACTTTCGCCTCAGCCATAGCTTTCACTCCTGATCGGCGACCCGAGCGTCGCCCTAGTTTGGAATGGTTCGTAACGGAAGCGCGGGAACACCGCAATGCGCCTTCCGCCCAAGATGGAAACAAGAGGCACACTTCGTCAGCGGCGAAGAATGCCCTCCCCTCGCTTAATGCACAATTTTTAATTATTCTTATCTCCCTTCGCCAATGACGAAGGAAACCTATGCAATTCGATCTGACGGATTTGAGCCTCTTCCGCCATGTGGTGGAGGCAGGCAGCATCACCCACGGGGCCGAGCGGGCCCATCTGGCGCTGGCCGCGGCGAGCACCCGCATCCGCAACATGGAGAAGTCCTTGGGGGCTCCCCTCCTCCTGCGCACCCGGGCGGGCGTGACCCTGACCCCCGCAGGCCGCACCCTGCTCCAGCATGCCCGGACCCTGCTCGCCCAGGCCGAGAAGCTGAAGGAGGACCTGGGCTCCTTTACCGGGGGCTTGGCGGGCCAGATCCGGATTCTCTCCAATACCAACGCCCTCACCGAGTTCCTGCCGGAATCCCTCGGAGCATTTCTGGCCCAGCATCCCCAGGTCTCCATCGACCTGGAAGAGCGCCTAAGCGACGAGATCGTGGGACTGATCGCCGAGGGCGTGGGCGATATCGGCATCGTGGCAGGCACGGTGGATACGGGCCAGCTCGAGACCTATCCGTTCCGCAGCGACCGCTTCGTGCTTGTGGTCCCGAAAGATCACGCCCTCGCCTCCCGCCCGAGCATCGCCTTCACCGAAGTGCTGGAGCACGATTTCGTCGGTCTTGATCGAGCAAGCGCCCTCCAGCGTTTCCTGTCGGCCAAGGCGAGCCGCATCGGTAGGCCCCTGCGCCTGCGCGTTCAGCTCAGAAGCTTCGATGCGGTCTGCCGCATGGTGGAGGCGGGCGTGGGCGTCGGCATCGTGCCCGAGACCACGGCGCAACGCGCCGCCCGCACCATGGCGATCCACGCTGTCGCCCTGGAGGATCCCTGGGCCGCCCGCGACCTGACGCTCTGCATCCGCTCCCTCAAGGACTTGGCTCCATCAGCGCGCCAGCTGGCGCAGCATCTGCGGCAAGGTTCGTGAGGAGATATGTCATCACATCGCCGTGATCGGGGAATGATCTCTGTTTCAAAACTGTCTTTGAACAAGGGGGCCTTAAAAACTCATTCTTGGAGGAAACAATGCGTGGAACGAACGGCGTATCGCTCTCGGCCTTTATCGGCCTTCTGGCCCTCGCCTTGCCGGGAACGGCGTTGGCGCAGACGGCTTCGGCCGACACGAGTTTTTTCGTGACCAGCGTTGGCTCCGGAAAGGGCGCCGATCTCGGAGGCCTGGAAGGTGCGGACCGGCATTGCCAGACCCTCGCCGAGGCCGCCGGCATTCGTGGCAAGACATGGCGGGCCTATCTCTCCACGCAGGCCATGGGTGGCGCGACCGCCATCAACGCGAAGGACCGGATCGGCCGCGGGCCCTGGCAAAACGCCAAGGGCACCGTAATCGCCAAGGATGTGGCGGACCTGCACAGCGCCAACAATAATCTCAACAAGCAGACTGCGCTGACCGAGAAGGGCACGATGGTGAAGGGCCGGGGCGACCAGCCGAACGAGCACGACATTCTCACCGGATCGCAGACCGACGGCACCGCCTTCGCGGGCAACCAAGACATGACTTGCGGCAATTGGACGAAGAGCGGCGCGGACGGCGCCGCGATGCTCGGGCATCACGACCGCACGGGCCTGGACGAATCCCCACCGGCGAAATCCTGGAACTCCTCCCACGCGTCGCGGGGCGGATGCAGCCAGGATGCTCTGAAGGGCACCGGGGGAGCGGGCTTGCTGTATTGCTTCGCGGCGAACTGAACTAAGCCGCGAAATCGACCTGAGGCATGGGGAGGCCGCGGCGCAGGCAGGCGGCCTCCAGCGTGTTGCGAAGCAGACACGCGATGGTCATCGGGCCAACCCCGCCGGGAACCGGCGTGATGGCGGATGCCACATTTGCCGCCTCCGCATAGGCCACATCGCCGACAACTTTGGTCTTGCCCTCGCCAGCAGTGGGATTCGGCACGCGGTTGATGCCCACATCGATCACGATGGCGCCGGACTTCACCCAATCGCCCTTCACCATCTCGGGCCGCCCGACGGCAGCAACGAGGATGTCGGCCTCGCGGCACACCTTTGGAAGATCGCGGGTCCTGGAATGAGCCACCGTCACCGTGCAGCTCTGCGCGATGAGGAGCTGCGCCATCGGCTTGCCGACGATGTTGGAGCGTCCCACCACCACGGCATTGAGGCCCGCAAGATCCCGGCGCACGGATTGGATGAGCAGCAGGCAGCCGAGCGGCGTGCAGGAAATGAGACCGGGCACGCCGGTCATGAGCTTGCCCGCATTGATCGGATGAAAGCCATCCACGTCCTTCGCCGGATCGATGGCCTCGATCACCTTCTGCGCATCGATCTGCTTGGGCAGCGGCAGCTGCACGAGAATGCCGTCCACCGCCGGATCGGCATTGAGTTGCGCGACAAGGTCCAAAAGCTCGGCTTCAGAGGTTGAGGCGGGCAGCACATGCTCGAAGGAGCGCATGCCCACTTCCACCGTCTGCTTGGCCTTGTTCTTCACATAGAGCTGGCTTGCCGGATCCTCGCCCACGATCACCACGGCGAGCCCCGGCGTCACGCCTTTCGCCGACAGATCCCCGACCGCATGGGCGATGCGGGCGCGAAGGCCCTCCGCATAGGCTTTTCCGTCGATGATCGTGGCGGTCATGGGTTAGCGTCCTGTCACAGCGGCGATGTCTTTGGCGAGAGCTTCTCCCTCGCCGGCGATCAGAAAGGTTTTCAGCCGGGCGGTGGCGCCGGCTTCGAGGGTCACGGCGGAGGCCGGACGCCCCAGCGCCTTGGCGAGAAGCCGCCTCACACCTTCGTTGGCGGCCCCGTCCTCGGGCGCGGCCCGCACCCGGACCTTGAGAACCGGCCTGCCATCGGAGAGCGCCTCCACCCCGTCGATGGCATCGCGCCCGCCTTTGGGCGTCACGCGCACACGGACCTCGATGCCTTCAGGGCGGATGCGCCAGGGCATGTCCGGCATCCCTTAGAAGGCGATCGGCATCAGGTAATCGACGATCAGCTTCTGGATGAAAATGATGAGCAGGATCAGGATCACGGGCGAGATATCGACGCCGCCGAGATTGGGCATGATGCTGCGGATCGGGCGCAGGGCCGGCTCGGTCACCGCATCCAGGAATTTCCAGACCGAACGGACGAACTCGCTGCGGGTATTGACCACGTTGAAGGCGACGAGCCAGCTCAAGATCGCCGAGGCGATGATGAGGTAGCTGTAGATCTGCAAGGCAATCAAAATGACTTCAAGAAGCGCGCGCATGGGAAACCTGTCAGGATCGGGCGTTGCTCATGTAACCTTCCAAGCGGGGCTGAACAACCCGTCAAGGCACAAAAGCCGGCGCCCTCCTCCGAAAGACGGCCTTTCCCGGCCCCTCTGGCCGATTGACGACCCAAGCCGGGAGGCCTAAAAATCGGCCCGCTTGGTCTTGAACCGACCGGGGCTGTAGCTCAGATGGGAGAGCGCTGCAATCGCACTGCAGAGGTCAGGGGTTCGAATCCCCTCAGCTCCACCAAGGCCTTATCTAGGCTGCTGATTTTTCTAGAAAACGTTTTCTTTCAATCGGTTTAGCGCGCCGTTTGGCACAGAAGAGCCCGGCGAACGCTGAATGCCTCGACTTCCCGAGCATCTGCAACTGCACGGTAAGATTTGCTGGCTGCGCGTTCGGATTGAGCGGGGCAAAGCTGAGGCGAAGTTCGATCGCACGCTAATCGCCCTCGCTCTGCCCCACAGCTTAAGGCAGAGCAAATCTTTGGCCGAAACGGTCAATGCCTTGTCCTGATCGATCAAGCATTTCTGGATGGAAGGGCCGAAATTCATCTGGTGATTATCAAGGAGGCAGAACATGAAGCTCCTGATCGCCTTGTCGGCGCTCATCGCTGGATTCATCGCCGCGAGTACTGAGGAGGCCAGTGCCGTGGTTTACTGCCAGTACATCAACTATCCTGTCGGCTGTGTCGTGCGGCCCGGCGTTGTGTTGAGGCCGCGGCCGGTCGCGCGCGCCGTGGTGACCCCGGGCGTCGGTGCTCCAGGTGTTGGAGTGCGGCCTGGAACACCGATGAACCGTGGCGGTCCGGTCAATCGGGTGGGCAGACGCTGAGCTGTCGTCCCGATATATTCAGCGAAGCCGAGCCTCCCCTCATGTGTAAACGAGTCCTAGGCGGATGGGGGCTGTTTGCACACAGAAGCGCGCGTTTCCGCGAATGCGCGAGAACGTAGCGTGGGATGGTGCAAGGGGACGAATCGATGGACCAGAATGCGCCCGACCTTGGCACCGGACCCGAATCGTCGACCATGTTCGACACCACGCTTCGGATCGGGCTGGTGGCTGTGCTTGTTTATGCCTGCGCCCGAATCGTGCTGCCGTTTGCTTTCATTCTGATGTGGTCTGCGATTCTGGCGGTGATGCTGTATCCGCTGCACCTGCGCCTCGCCGCCTATCTTGGGCAGCGCTGGTCGGCGCTGCTGATAGGGGTGATCGGCGTTGCGGTCATGTTGGGACCGATGGTCATCGTGGTGACATCGCTTGCGACGTCACTCTACTCGCTGATCTCGAGCTTGCAGAGCCGCGAGTTAATCATGCCGCCGCCGCCGCTATGGCTCGATAGCGCCCCGCTGATCGGCAAAAAGCTGACGGAGATCTGGGCTCTTGTCGCCACCAACCTGCCAGCGGCTCTCACCAAATACGGCCATCTCCTGAGCGGCCCCCTGACCTGGCTGGGGTCGTTCGCCGGCGGCTTGGCCCTTGGAGAGCTGTCATTCGTTCTTTCATTCGCGATTGCCGCCGTGCTCATCGCCTATGGCAAGGGGGCTGCCGAGTTCGCCCGCCGTTTGCTGGTCCGTGTCACCGGAAGCACGACGCGCGCAGTTCAGTTGGTGGCGTTGACCGCGGCCACGATTCGCGGTGTCGGACTCGGAGTGGTTGGCGTGGCACTCATCCAGGCGATGCTCTTAGGTGTCGGCTTCTTCGTCATCGGGCTTCAGGCTGCCGGTCCTCTGACGCTCATCGCGCTCTTGCTGGGAATCATGCAGATCCCCTTGCTTTTGCTGGTGCTTCCCGTCGTCATCTATGTCTTCGCGACCGAGGCGACGCAGGTGGCCATCATCTTTCTCGTCTGGAACATCGTTGTCGGACTGAGCGACAATCTTTTGAGACCATTGATGCTCGGCAGAGGACTGGACGTGCCCATGCCGGTCATTCTGCTGGGCGTCATCGGCGGCGTGATCGTCGATGGGCTTCTCGGCTTATTCGTCGGCCCCGTGCTTCTCGCCGTCAGCTATGTGCTTCTGGTGGAATGGTTGCAGCAAAACCCCACAAATAGCCGGCATCATCAGGACGAGCCGGCATCACAATAGCGGCGTTTTCTGCGGTTTAACGGCGACGGCGGCATCCCTTGCGTGATGCGCTGGCTTAGGGTGAGGTGATCGGCTCGTATGCCGAACCCCCGCATTCACAGCTGCCGCATCATCGCTTCTTCCATAACCATCGTGTGGTCGGAATCGCTGCGTCGGAAGCCGCGCTTTTCGTAGAAGCCGAGGCCCGTCTCGTTCTTGCGGTCGACCTCGAGCTTGAGATAGGCGGCGCCGCGCGGTAGCTCGCCGGCGATGGCGGCGCGCATAAGCTGCGTGCCAAGGCCGAGGCCGCGCGCGGCGTCGGCGACGAAGATATCCGACACGTAAATCCCCGGGCGTCCGCGCCAAGCCGAGAACACGATGGAATAGAGCAGGATGCCGAGAATGTTGCCCTCGACTTCCGCCACCAGGATCGTGAAGTCGCCTCGCCCATGCGGGCCGAAAGCCATAAGGTCTTCAGCGGTCACCTTCGGCTTGTAACCCACGTGATGCCCCAGTTGCTGCAGCATGAACGCGACCGTGCCGAGATCGTCCGGATTGGCGTTGCGGATCATGGCACTCATGCTTTGTGTCCACCCAGATAATGATCGAGAACATTGGCAGTCACGCGTTCGACCATGGGGTCCTGCCGCAGCAGGCCCGCGACCCATTCGCAGCTGCCCGCGTGGAATACCTCACCCCGGCCCATGGAGAAATTGACGATCATGCCGGCACCGCGCTTGATCTTCTCGACCGCCTCGGGACCGTCGTTGCCCACGAGAGTGCGGGCGACGAAAAGCGCATCCTCGTCGGAGAGGAACTGGTCATCCGCCGGAATATCGGCGCTCTCTTCCTTGAGGGACGACATACCGAGCCCGAGGATCTGGAGGCCCTCCGGCGCACCGCTGTCATCAGCGGGACGCGGCAGGCCGTTCTCGATCACGTAGTCGAGGCCATCGACCTCGTATCCGAAGACATGCGAATCCGCTCCGAGCAGATCGCCGTAATAGATGCCCGTTCCGGCGAAGGCCCAATGCTCGGGCCGATAGATTGGGAAGCCGCGAACGCCGCGCGGCGCGCAGCCGCCCCAGCCGACATAGAGCCCGCGCGTCGCGAGAAGCCCGAAGGTCTCGGAGCCCGGACGGCCGACGCGCGGATCTTCCCAAGACGTGCTCAGTCGCCTTGGATCGCCACTTTGGAGGATCGGGTCCTCCTCGACACGATACTTGTAGCAGACCTGACGGCGGCCTTCGTCCTCGAGCCGCGTCTGCCACATGAAGTTGCCGGCAAAGCGCGCGACATTGCCGCCCTTGCGCACATAGGCCTCGACCGCGTCGCGCATCTCCCAGGTCCAGTATTCGTCGTGGCCCACGCAGACGATGCAGTCATAGCCGTCGAGGATCTCCGGCGTGAAATGCAGTTCGTGCTGGCTCGCGAGATCGACCTGGTAACCGGCGCGCTCCGCCCAGCGGAAGAAATGGCTGTCGTAGCTCGCCCAGCCGGAGGACGTGTATTTCTTGCTGTAGCCACGCGCATAGGCCCATTCCATATGCGGATAGCGCGGCGTCATGGCGGGTGGGATCGGAACATCCAAGGGCACGCGCGGAGCATCCGGCGGCAGCACCACGAAGCCGCGGCAGAACGGCCGCTCGATGCTGACCACGGGCGCGTACTGGTTCCGCTGCGGGCCGGTGATGCCCTGGTAGGAGTTGGAACCGCCCCAGGTGTTGTAGGCGGTCCAGGTGCCGGTCGCCGCCACCTGCAGGACGCGTCCGCGCTTTGCTCCTGCATCGGGACGCAGGATGAAGAGATGATGACAGGTGATGAGCCTTCCGTCGCGGCCCTCCGCCGTCAGGGTGATGCGATAGGCGCCCGAGGGCCACTCGGTCGGGATGCGGAAGGCGTGCGAATCCATCCAGCCGCAGCCGGTGACGGAGCATTGATCCGGCGTATCCTGCCAGCGGGCGCTCAAACCCTCGACGGTTGAAACCAACGTCTCGCGACCGCCGTCGCGCACGATCTTAAGCCGGTAGCGCTCAGCCGTGGAGCTGACAAAGAGCCTGACAGTCTCTCCGGCGCGATAGGAATAGCGGTCGGTATAGCACCAGATCTCGCCCCGGGCTCCGTCCATGCCGGGCTGTTCGTAATAATGGCCGAACACGGCGCGGCGGCGCTCCTCGGGGGTCAGGCCGAAATCGGGAAAGCTCTTGTCCGTCATGATTTCCATAATCCCCCTGCAGTCACTTGTTGTGTTTCCAGACTCTCAGAGCGCCTCACAAAATTCACAGCCCTCATCCTGAGGAGCCGCAAAGCGGCGTCTCGAAGGAGGAGCCAGTGGGCGCTGGAGACGCCTCGCCCTTCGAGACGGACCTAGCGGTCCTCCTCAGGGTGAGGCTGCATTTTTGCTATGAGGGATAGACCCTACACTTTCCCCAGACGCTCTAAGAGAAGCGCGCTAAGGGCATTTCGCAAATAGATATTTAAAATAGCTTCGATTGTTATGCTGAATGGCCACAAAGCCCCTTCATAGCACAGGCGAATGCAATCCATTGGTCGTTTCTATTTGACGGGACCTCAAGGCCCGGCTGTGCTCTTCCCTCCTCTTCTTCCTCCCTGAGGATCCCATGCACCAGGACCAAGCCTTCCGAAATGATCTGCGCAAGGCCATCGCGGCCAGACGCAGCGAGGTCGTCGAGCGCCTTCGCCGGCTCGTTCGCGCCGATACCACCCTCGGCCGCGAGCTGCCGGGGCAGGAGATCATGGCGGAGATCTTCGAGGGCATGGGTCTTGCGGTCGAAACCTTCGACGTGGATGTGGACGCCATCCGCGACTTGCCTGGTTTCTCGCCACCGGTGATCTCCGATTACACCAACCGCCCGAACGTGGTCGCTCGGCATAAGCCAAAGGGCAGACAGGCCGGGCGTTCGCTGATCTTCAACGGCCATATCGACGTGGTGCCTCCGGGCGAGGCCGAACTCTGGACGACCCCCGCCTTCGAACTCGCTGAGCGGGATGGGCGTCTCTACGGACGCGGCGCGGGCGACATGAAATCCGGCCTTCTCGCCTATTGCCTGGCCTTCGAGGCGCTTCGGGATCTGGGCTTTGCGCCCGCTGCGCCTGTCTCCTTCCAATCGGTGATCGAAGAGGAATGCACCGGCAACGGCGCGCTCGCCTGCGTGGCGCGCGGCGACAAGGCGGATGCCGCCATCATTCCCGAGCCCTTCAACCAGACCATCATGACCTCGCAGGTCGGCGTGATGTGGGTGACGATCCGCGTCATCGGCAAGCCCGCCCATGTGCTAGAGGCCTCCGTGGGATCGAACGCGATCTTGGCCTGCCACATGCTCTTCCAGGGCCTGCAGGCGATGGAGGCCGAATGGAACAGGCCCGAGCTGCGCCATCCGGAATTCACGACCTATCCCCATCCGCTCAACTTCAATCTCGGACGCATCGAGGGTGGCGATTGGGGCTCCACCGTGCCCTGCTCCGCCACCATGCTGGTGCGGGTAGGTTTCTATCCCGGCACGCCACTCGCAGACGTCAGGGCAGCGGTGGAGGAACGCATCGCAACCACGCGGGCACGCCATCCGGCTTTGGCACATGCAGGCATCGAAATTTCCTATCGCGGCTTCCAGGCGGAAGGATGCGTCGTCAACCGCAATGCACCCTTCATGAGCGTGCTCGCGCAGGCCCATCGGAACGTCACGCACGCGGAGCCAATGATGCTCGCCTCCACGGCCACGACCGACGTGCGTTTCTTCCAGCTTTACGGACAAACGCCCGCCACCTGCTACGGCCCGAAAGGCGGCAGCTATCACGGCATCGACGAATGGGTGTCGCTCGACAGTATTCTTGAAGTCGGCGAGGTTCTGGCGCTCTTCACGTCGGAATGGTGCGGCCTGGAGCGAGCCTGATGGAAGCGCCCTGGATTTCGGTTCGCGAGAATGTTCGCGACGAATGGATCGACTTCAACGGCCACATGACGAACGCCGCCTATGTAGCGGCCTTCGATATCGCATCCGTCGCATGGCTCCATCATATCGGGATCGATCCGGATTACCGCGCGCGGGAGCGCTGCTCGACCTTCGCACTCGAATTGCACACGGTATTCCATCGCGAGCTTCCCGCCCGCGCACCCTTCGTGATCGAGACGCGCCTTCTCGATTACGACGCGAAGCGCCTCCATCTCTTCCACCAGATCAAAAGTGCCGACGAAGACTTCGTGGCGGCGAGCCTGGAAGTCGTGACCATGCACGTGAATCTCGATCTGCGCCGCTCCGCGCCACTGCCCGAAACCATCCTCGGGAAACTGGAAGCCTGGAAGCTCGCCTCCGATGCCTTGGGCTGGCCTGAACAGGCAAGCCGCAGGGTCGGGCTGAAGCGTGCGTGAGAGTTAAGCTGCGACCGGATAGGTGCGCTGCTCCAGCGGCGTCGCATCGATCCGCGCCAGAAGACGCTCCAGCAGGAGAGCCTCGGCCCTGCTGTGCCGGGCTGCCGGATCATGGACCAGATAGACCGTGATCTCGGGCGGATTGTCATAAGGCGGCAGCCGCCACAGAAGCCCCTTTCGCACATCGTCCTCGACCACGTGGATCGGGAGAGGCCCGAAGCCAAGGCCTGCGATGATGAGCCTTTTGACCTCTTCCAGATGCGATGAGGTGCCGATGACCGGGCCGGCGAACTCCTCCTGCTGCCGCAGCATGGCGATGGGCCACAGGGCATCGGCCATCTGGTCGGTCTTGAATGAGACATAGGGCTCGGCCCGCAAATCCTTCAGGTCGAGCCCGCTCTTGCCGAACAGGCGATGCTGGCGTCCGCAAAAATAGCCGAAGCTCTCCCGGTAGAGCGGCTGGAATTCCAGTTTGGGATTGCGCTCGTGCATCAGGCAGACCCCGAGCGCGACATCCTTCCGGGCCACCGCCGTAATCACCTCCTGGCTGGAGAGCACCGTCGTCGCGAAGGTGACGCGGGGATTGTCCCGGTGGAACTCCGCCACCGCCTCGTCCAGGAACGGGCAGACCACATGGCTTGCGAAGGCCATTTCGACCCGGCCCGTCACCTCGTCCGACTGGTCGTGCACCAGGGCATGAAGGTTCGACACGGTATCGAACAGCGACACGCATTCCGCATAGAGGCGCTGGCCGGGAAGCGTGACCTCGAAGATCCCCGGACGCCGCTCGATCAGCCGGCAGCCGAAATGCCCTTCCAGACGACGCAAGGCGTTGCTGATCGTCGGCTGCTTGAGGCGCAGCTTCTCGGCCGCCGCCGTAATGCCCTTCTCCTGCACGATGACCATGAAGGTCCGCAGCAGGTTCCAGTCCATGGTCCATACGAACCTTTGCCCCCGTCCCGACGTCACTTTGGGCCATTCCTTTCATGAATGAGGAAGGTTCATCCTATTTATTTGATCATTCCTGTCGAGCGATGTTTCTTATTTCCAACACGCGCATAGCGGGAAGGATAGGACCAGAACCATGTCGAACCTGTTTTATCAGACGCGGCTGCGTCGCCCGCTCCTGGACCGCGCCGAGGGCGTCTACATGTGGGACGTCTCGGGCAAGCGCTATCTCGACGGGTCGAGCGGCGCGATGGTCTCGAATATCGGCCATTCCAACCCGGTGGTTCTCGAGGCCATGCGCCGCCAGATGGAGAAATCCACCTTCGGCTACCGCCTGCATTTCGAAAACGAGCCCGCCGAGGAATTCGCCCGCCAGATCGCAGACCGTATGCCGCCGGGCCTCGACCGGATCTTCTTCGTCTCCGGCGGGTCCGAAGCGGTGGAGAGCTGCCTGAAGCTCGCCCGGCAATATGCGGTGGCGAAAGGCGAGTCCTCGCGCTTCAAGGTCATCTCGCGCTTTCCCTCCTATCACGGGTCGAGCCTCGGGGCGCTCAGCGTCACCGGCATGTCGCTCATGAGCGCGCCCTTCGCGCCGATGATGCACGAGATGCCCAAGATCCCGGCACCGACCTGCTATCTCGACCGGGATGAGCTGAGCGATCGTGATCGCGGCCTGAAATACGCCCGCTATCTGCGCGACGAAATTCTCCGCCAGGGTCCCGAGACGGTGCTGGCCTTCATCATGGAGCCGGTCGGCGGTGCTTCGACCGGCGCGCTGGTGGCGCCTGACAGCTATTACGCGGAGATTCGCCGGATCTGCGACGAGTTCGGTATTCTCCTGATCGCCGACGAGGTGATGAGCGGTGCCGGGCGCACGGGGCAATATCTCGCCTGCGACCATTGGAAAATGCGGCCGGACCTCATCGCCTTCTCCAAGGGCTTCGGCGCGGGCTATGTGCCGCTCGGCGCGATGGTCGCGGATCGGCGCATCGCAGATGCGGTCATCGACAATGGCGGCTTCATCCACGGCTTCACCTATGCGGGCAATCCGCTGGCCTGCGCGGCGGGCCTCGCCGTGCTCGGCGAGATCGATCGTCTCGGGCTCGTGGATGCGGCGCGCGTGCAGGGCGACAAGCTGAAGGCGCGTCTCCAAGCGCTCATGCAGCGTTACTCTTTTGTCGGTGATGTGCGCGGCAAGGGCCTGCTGCTTGCCTTCGAACTCGTGGCGAATACCGATACCATGGAGCCTCTACCGGTCGAGCTCAATGCTCATAACAGGCTCGTGGACATCGCCTACGACAAGGGCCTGATCATTTATTCGCGGCGCACGCGCGGCGGACGCCTGGGCGATCACTTCCTCGTCTGCCCGCCGCTCATCGTCACCGACGAGCAGATCGACGAGATCATGGGCGTCCTCGTGGACAGCCTCGATACCTTCGCGAAGGAAACCGGCCTCGCCTACGGAGCAGCCGCATGAGCAAGCCTATCATCATCACCTGCGCCATCACGGGTTCCATCCATACTCCGACCATGAGCCCGCATCTGCCGGTCACGCCGCAGGATATCGCCCGTCAGGCGATCGATGCGGCCAAGGCGGGTGCCGCGATCATCCATCTCCATGCGCGCGATCCGAAGACGGGCATGCCGAGCGCGGATCCGGATCTGTTTGAGGAGATCCTGTCCACGATCTCCAAGGAGACGGACGCGGTGCTCAACATCTCCACGGGCGGCAGCTCGCGCATGAGCATCGACGAGCGTCTCGCGCCAGCGCGCCGTCTCGAACCGGAAATGTGCTCGCTCAATATGGGCTCGATGAATTTCGGCCTCTTTCCCATGGCCGAGCGTTACGACAACTGGAGCCACGATTGGGAGCCCGGTTTCCTGGAGGCGACGCGCGGCATCATCTTCCAGAATACCTTCAAGGATATCGAGACGATCCTGTCCGATCTCGGCGAAGGTCGCGGCGTGCGCTTCGAGCTTGAATGCTACGATGTGGGCCACATCCAGACGGTGGCCTTCTACCGCAAGCGCGGCCTGCTCAAGGGCCCCATCTTCCTCCAGTTCGTCCTTGGGGTGCTCGGCGGAATCGATCCTGCGCCCGAGCAGCTCATGCACATGAAGGCGACAGCCGATCGCCTGCTCGGAGATGACTACCAGTTCTCCGTGCTCGCCGCCGGCCGCCAGCAATTTCCGCTCGGCACCATGGGCGTGATCCTGGGCGGCAACGTGCGGGTGGGTCTCGAGGACAATCTCATGATCGAGCGCGGCAAGCTCGCCACGAGCAATGCGGAGCAGGTGAGCAAGATCCGCCGCATCGTCGAGGAACTCGGCCAGCGGGTCGCAAGCCCTGCGGAAGTGCGCCAGATGCTCGCGCTGAAAGGCGCCGCCCGCCACTAGGTTGCACCCTGGAGAGTGCTTGAGACACATTCAGCAAAGTGAAAAGGCGGGTCGCAATGCTGCGACCCGCCTTTTCTTTGATCGAAGGGCAAGACAGGAATGTCTTGCCCTTGCGTTTATCAAGCCGCGAACTGATTCATCGTGTTGTGCGCACCGCCGGCCTTGAGCGCGGCTTCGCCCGAGAAGTATTCCTTGTGGTCGTCGCCGATGTCGGATCCGGCCATGTTCTGGTGCTTCACGCAGGCGATGCCCTGGCGGATTTCCTGGCGCTGCACGTTGCGGACATAGCCCAGCATGCCCTGCTCGCCGAAATACTCCTTGGCGAGGTTGTCCGTGGAGAGAGCCGCCGTGTGATAGGTCGGCAGGGTGATGAGGTGGTGGAAGATGCCCGCGCGCTTGGCGCCGTCCGCCTGGAAGGTGCGGATGCGCTCGTCGGCTTCCTGCGCGAGATCCGTGCTGTCGTAGTCCACGCTCATGAGTTTCGCGCGATCATATGAGGACACGTCCTTTCCTGCTTTCTCCCATGCATCATAGACCTGCTGGCGGAAGTTGAGGGTCCAATTGAAGGACGGCGAGTTGTTGTAGACGAGCTTCGCGTTCGGGAAGACCTCGCGGACGCGGTCGACCATGCCGGCGATCTGCTCGATATGCGGCTTTTCGGTTTCGATCCAGAGAAGATCGGCGCCGTTCTGAAGCGCCGTGATGCAGTCGAGCACGCAGCGGTCCGCGCCTGTGCCGGGACGGAACTGGAACAGGTTGCTCGCGAGACGCTTCGGACGCAGGAGTTTGCCGTTGCGGTTGAGCACCACATCGCCGTTGACGCAATTCTCGGGCGTGATTTCCTCGCAATCGAGGAAGCTGTTGTAGAGATCGCCGATATCGCCGGGCTCGCGGCTGATGGCGATCTGCTTGGTGAGGCCCGCGCCCAGAGAGTCGGTGCGCGCCACGATGAGGCCATCATCGACGCCGAGCTCGAGGAAGGCGTAGCGCACGGCGCGGATCTTGGCGAGGAAGTCCTCGTGCGGAACGGTGACCTTGCCGTCCTGATGGCCGCACTGCTTCTCGTCCGACACCTGGTTCTCGATCTGGATGCAGCAGGCACCCGCCTCGATCATCTTCTTGGCGAGCAGGTAGGTGGCCTCCGCATTGCCGAATCCCGCATCGATATCCGCGATGATCGGAACGATGTGCGTCTGGTAATTGTCGATGGCGTTGAGGATTTCCTTTTCCTTGACCTGATTGCCGTCTTGGCGGGTGGCATCAAGATCGCGGAACAGCATGCCGAGTTCCCGGGCATCCGCCTGGCGCAGGAAGGTGTAGAGTTCCTCGATCAGTGCAGGAACACTGGTCTTCTCGTGCATGGACTGGTCGGGCAACGGACCGAATTCGGAGCGAAGCGCGGCCACCATCCAACCGGAGAGATAGAGATAACGGCGCTTGGTGGAGCCGAAATGTTTCTTGATCGAGATCATCTTCTGCTGGCCGATGAAGCCGTGCCAGCAACCGAGCGACTGCGTGTACTTGGCAGGATCCGCATCATAGGCCGCCATGTCCTCGCGCATGATCTTCGCGGTGTAGCGCGCGATGTCGAGGCCACTCTGGAAGCGGTTCTGCAAACGCATGCGCGCCACGGACTCGGCATTGATGCCGTCCCAGGTCTTGGCAGTTTCGATGATGCGCTGAGCCTGTGTGATCTGATCTTGATAAGCCACGTTCGTATTCCTCGTTTTTGAACAGGTTGAACGAGGAAGTAGCGGGCCCGTTCAGGGCAGGTAAGGCGAGTTAAGGTTCAGGTGTGAAGCCTTACAAGCTGTGCTGTGTTAAGCTGTAAATTATTGACAGATTCTGCAATCTGCCTTGCCTTTGATTTCATTGGAAATTCTGCGTCTCCGCGCTTCTTGATGCCTGAAAGCGAAAAGGAGATACATCTTAAGTCTATGGTTTAGACTAGGAAAAGCAGATCCCTCAAACTGGAATCATAAGGGCCAGCAACCTCGATCTCCCAAACTGTAAAGTCCTTACAGAATCGCCGTCCAAGATCGCATCGACCTTACGGCCGAGGTGTCGGGCGGGTGGCGATGTAAAGGCCGACACTGCCCATGACCACAGCCAGAATGAGCGGCAGATAAGGGCTTGAGGACAGCCAGACCGCGACGGCATAGGACGCCGCCATGACCAGAAGCGCGTAGACCTTGGTGCGGGGAGAAATAGCGCGCTGGTCGCGCCATGTGGTCAGCAGCGTTCCGAAACGGGGGTGATCGTAGAGCCACGCGGCAAGGGCCGGGTTCGAACGGGTGAAGCACCAGGCGGCCAGGATGACGAAGGGTGTTGTCGGCAGAACCGGCAGCACAATTCCCAAAATGCCGAGCGCAAGGCTTGCATAGCCGAGGGAAAGATAAAGCCTCCGCATCACTTTCGATTCCGTTCCCTATCCAGAGAAGAAGAACGTTCCTTCTCCTGGATCGTGCCGCTGGTCAGCGCAGGAATTCCTGCTCCATGCTTGCCGCGATGCTGAGAAGGCGGCGATCCATGCCATGCCGCGCCATCAGCATGAAACCGACAGGGCGCTCGCAGCCGGGCAAGGGCAGCGACAGGGATGTGAGATCGAACTGGTTCGCCACCTGCGTGTTGCGCAGGATCAGCGCGTCCGTCTCGTTGTAGAGATCCTCGTCGGCTTCGAGCGGCGCCATTAGCGGCGCGGTGATCGCTGTCGCCGGCAGTGCCACCACGTCGAGGGCGGCGAGACGCTGATCCATGGCGTTCGCGAGAGCGCGACGATGACGCATCATGCGCAGGTAAACATGAGCCGGAACGGCGCTGCTGCGGGCAAGCCAGTAATGAACACGCGGATCGATCTCCCCCGCACGGCTCTCGAGCCAATCCGCATGAACCTCCGCCGCTTCGATGGAAGCGATGGAGGCCGCCGCGGTGGTCTCCCGCATGGTGAGCAGAAGATCGTCGATGGAGTGATCGACGATGGTCGCGCCCGCCTGAGAAAGGAGGCTCAAGGCGCGCTCGAAGGCCTCCTCCACCATTGCCTCGGTGCGCGTAAAGAGGCGCCCGCGCGGAATACCGATCCGCAATCCCGACAACGGGCAAGGTTCGAGCGAGTAAGGCTCCTCGCCCGCCATGATTGCATCGGCGGCGGCGCAATCCTGCACGGAACGCGCGAGAGGGCCGATGGAATCGAGGCTCGGCGATAGAGGAAAGGCACCTTCCAGCGGCACGCGCCGCGCGGTCGGTTTAAAGCCCACGACGCCGTTGAGCGCGGCGGGAATGCGCACTGATCCTCCCGTATCGCTGCCGATGGAAATCTCGGACGTACCCTCCGCCACCGAGACACCCGCGCCGGAGGAAGAACCTCCTGGAATGCGCAATGGATCAATCGCATTGCCGGGTGTACCGTAATGCGGGTTGAGACCGAGCCCCGAGAAAGCGAACTCCACCATGCCGGTTTTGCCGATGATCACGGCTCCGGCTTGTCGCAAACGGCGCACGATGGCGGCATCCCGCTCGGCGGGAGGCGCATCACGCAGCACGAAGGAGCCAGCCGTCGTCGGTTCGCCGGCCACGTCGAACAGGTCTTTGATGGAGACGAGCGACCCGTCGAGCGGCCCCAACGACACGCCTGCGCGCTGACGCGCGTCGGCGGCATCGGCGGCGGCCCGCGCCGCTGCGGGATAGAGCTTCGTGAAAACCCGCTCGTCATCCTCCCGCGCAGCCAGCCGCGCCAGGATCATTTCGAGTTTGTCTCGCACTGCCATCATGGAAGCATCCGGATGAAATAAAACACCTTGTTACCATCAGATGCCGGAATGCCGTGTCAAGGCCCTGATCCCGCGGGATGGGGGTTTCAGGATGCAGCCCGCCTCTTGTCCTCTTCCTCCACCTCGCCATCCACCATCACGTTCTTGATCGGGAAGGTGATGACGCAGCGAATGCCTTCAGGCTCGAAAGCGAGCTTGATCTCACCGCCGAGCTGCTGTGCGAGACCACGCTGAATGAGTTTCGTGCCGAAGCCCTGGCGCTTGGGTGGCGAAACACTCGGACCGCCGCTCTCGACCCATTCCACGATCAGAATGGGCGGGTTGAGAGAAGGTGTGACTGCCCACATTATATTGACCTTGCCTTCCGGCACCGTGAGGCTTCCGTATTTCGAGGCATTGGTGGCCAGTTCGTGAATGGCAAGACCCAAGGCCAGAACCGCGCTCGGCTGCAGGTTGATCTGGGGACCACGCAGACGGATGCGCTGGCGCATGGCATCCTGATAGGGTTCGAGCTCGTTCTTGAGCACATCTTCGAGCAATGCGCCCTGCCATTGGGTGGCAGTGAGAAGATCGTGCGTCTTCGAGAGACCCTGCAACCTTCCGAGGAAAGCATCCCACGCGAGGAGATCCCCATCCTGGGCGGAGCGGCGCGTCATGGCGGCGACCGATTGCACGGTGGCCAGAGTGTTCTTCACACGGTGATTGAGCTCGTGCAGCAAAAGCCCCTGGCGTTCATCCGCCAAACGTCGCGCCGTAATATCTTGAGAAACACCGACCAACGAGAGAGAACCGTCCTTGCCTCCACGCACGCGACCGCTGATGCGGATCCAATGCTCGCTGTGGTCGGGCCAAATCGCGCGATATTCCACATGAAGCGTGGATCGGTTCTCGATGGCTCGGGCGACGGCCTCAGCCTGTCGCTGGCGATCGTCCGGGTGAATGGCGGCAAGCAGGTCTTCGTAAGAAAACGGTTCGTCCGGCCTGCGGCCGAAATTGGCGCGGCACATGACCGAGGTGATGAACTCGCCCTTCGACGGCGTGTATTCCCAGGAGCCGAGATCACCCGCGCTCAAAGCCAGACGCAAGCGCGCCTCGCTTTCGGCGATGCCGGCAAGCACCACTTCCCGCTCCTGTGCCTGCTTGCGGATGTCGGAAGCTGCCTCTGCAACAGCCTTCTGGATCGTGTCGAACTCCAGCACACGCGTTGTTGCGCCTGTCACCGACTGTCCCGCGCCAAGCGCATGGGCCGCGGCCACGAGCTGATCGACAGGGCGGGCGACGAGGCGTGAGAGAATGGCGGCAAGCGCAACGCCGATCAGGATGCAGCCGACCATGATCACGAGCCAGAACAGAGAGCGTTGAAGCGAGGCAAAAATCTCCGTGTCAGGCACGCTCAGCACAAAGGTCCAGCCATAGGCCGACGATTTGCTGAAGTAGGTGCGTACGGGGACATTGTCGAGCGTCACGCTCTGCATATTGCCTTCCGTGGAAGTGCTGATCGCATCCCGCACGACAGGACTTGCAAGCTGGCCTACATACCGCTCGGGAGAGCGGGAGCGCGCGACGATGCGGCCGCTGCGGTCGAGCACGGCCGCGTTCCAATCCGCGGCGATGCGCTGGTCTGCAATGAGGCGCTGGAAGACTTCGGTGCCAATGGCGGCCGAGAGAATATAGGCGACTTTCTCACCGATGATGACGGGTACGTCCAGGGTGATCAACGTCTGACCCGTCGCCGGCCCGATGTAAAGATCCGACAATTGGGCCTTGCGCGTTTCCAGCACCTTCGCCAGAGCGGTGCGGCGTGTGCTGTCGGACAAGGGTTCGCCATAAGGCACGCGCGTGTTGAGGCGGATTTTGCCGTCCGGCTCGATCAGGGCAACCCAGGAGGGGCTGGCAAGCCCCACCTCTCGTGCCTGTTGGTGGAAAGCGCCGAAATCGCTGCTGGCGATGTAAGGAGATAATGCGAGGACATGTAAAGCCATCTCGCTCTTCTCGATCTCGCGGTCGAGAGAGAGGCTGAGCGCGCGCGTGGTTTCCTGAAGACGTTGATCCATCCCCTCCCGCTCGGCACGATAGCCAGAATAGAAGCCGATTGCCGCGATCAAAACAGCGGGCAGGGTCAATGCGAATACCAGGCCCCACAGCACCTGACGCAAGGATGTGCGAGAGCCGATCGGCAGAATCGGTTTTTTAGGTGAGAGATGATCCTGTCCGCTCATGTCAGCCGACTTCATGAACCGGCATGAGGACACGCACCAGAACCTCAGGTGCATCGCTCGGCCACTCGACACTCGCATCGAGCTGTCGCGCCAAACCTTTCAGAATCGTTCCTGAGGCGCCTTCCTGCGCCGCACGTTTCTCTTGCGGGCTGAAGGCATCGTCGGAAATCTGGAAGAGCAGCTGGTTGTCGCGCACGCGCATGCCGAGCTTCAGCTTGCCGTGACGCTCCTTGTAGGCATGGGTCAGGGTATTGACGATAAGCTCATTGAACAGCAGCGCCATGGGCGCCGCCTTGGCCGCCTCGACCTCGATGTCCTCGACATCGAATTCGGGCATGATTGCCATGTCGGGCCGCGCGGCCGCCAACTCTTCGCAAAGTTCGCGGGCAAAGCGGCTCACGTCGAACCGGGATGAGCCGTTTCCGTCATAAAGATCGCGATGCGCCGCGCCGAGAGCCTGGAGGCGCTCGCGCATGCGCTCCAGCACGCGTGTGGTCGCCTCGTCTTCCGCATGGCGGATTTCGATACCAGTGAGAGAGAGAAGAAGCTGCAGATTATTTTTCACCCGATGATCGAGTTCATGCAGAAGCGCTGTCCGCTCGTCGAGGAGTTTCTGCAGCGCATCCTGGGCTTGGCGCTTCTCGGTGCGCTCGCCGGCCTCGGCCAAGGCGCGCAGCACCGTCGCGGGCAGCCGATTCAGCTTGTCCTTGATCACGTAATCCGTCGCGCCGCGCTTAAGCGCTTCGACGGCGACCTCCTCGCCGAGCGCTCCGGACACAAAGACGAAGGGTAATTCCGGGCGGCGCTCGCGCACCAGCTTCAAAGCATTCAAGCCATCGAAGCCTGGAAGGAGGTAATCGGCGAGCACGAGGTCCCACGTGCCGCTGCCCAGTGCTTGGGAAAAGTCCTGCTCCAGGTCGACCCGCTCTATATCGGCCCGCAATCCTGCCGCCGACAGGGTCTCCGTCACCAGCTCGGCATCGAGCGCGCTGTCCTCCAGAAGGAGGATGCGGAGCGTTCGGCTGGACTGGAGAGCGGGCGCCCTGTCCATGATTGCACCTAGCTGTCGGCCCGCCGCGGCGGCGGCTCGTTGAGGATAGCCCAGAATACGCCGAGATCCTGGATCGCATCGAAGAATTCACGGAAGCCCACCGGCTTCACCACGAAGGCATTCACGCCGAGCTCATAGCTGCGGATCAGGTCGCTTTCCTCTCGCGAGGAGGTGAGCATCACCACAGGAGTCTGTCTCAGATCCGGATTGGCCTTCACCTTTTCCAGCACCTCGAGACCGTCGATCTTGGGCAGCTTCAGGTCGAGCAGAACCACGGCGGGATCGCTCGTGTTGCGGCTTTCATGAGCCCCACGTCGATGGAGGAAATCGAGCGCCTCCTCGCCGTCGCGCACCACGACGACTTCATTGGCCAACTGGCTCTGCTCCAAGGCGGCCAGGGTCAGTTCAAGATCCTTGGGGTTGTCCTCAACCAACAGGATCGGCTTCAAATCCGGCATTCACGCCGCTCCTTCACTCTCAGGCAGGGCAATATAGAAGGTTGCCCCCTTATTCGGCTGGCCTTCGGCCCAACTGCGCCCTCCGTGTCTCTCGACAATGCGGCGAACATTGGCCAGACCGATTCCGGTTCCCTCGAAATCCTCGATCCTGTGCAGGCGCTGGAAAACGCCGAACAGCTTGTCGACGTATTTCATATCGAAGCCGACACCGTTGTCGCGCACGAAAAACACGACATCCCCGTTATCCCGATAAGAACCCACTTCGATATGAGATGTATCCCGAGTTCGGGAATATTTGACGGCATTATCCAAAAGATTCTCAAAAACAAGCCGAATCAGCACTGGATCGGCAACGATGGGCGGCAGGTTCCCAATGCTCCATTCGATCTTCTGGTCGCCCACATGCATAATCAGATTCCGGCGAACTCCCTCGACAAGCTCAGCCGTATCGACGGCTCGGGGCTTGAGAGCCGTCCGTCCCATCTGGGAAAAGCGGAGCAAGTTGTCGACGAGAGTTCCCGCCGTATAGGCCGATTCGATGATGGTATCGATGTACCGTTTGCCACGCTCGGACAGATCGGACCATTCCTGCTTCTTCAGGAGTTCCGAATAACCCACGATATGCCGGAAGGGTGCCCGCAGGTCGTGCGAGACGGAATAAGAGAAAGCTTCCAGCTCCTTGTTCGAGCGGCGCAGCTCATCGGCGAGAGCCGCCAGCTCCTCCGCCCGGCGCAGAACGATGCCGACGACGGCGTTGCGCAATTCCTTGACCGCCTCGATCTCGCTTCTGTCCCACGCCAGCGAGCGGCCACTTACCGTCTCCTTCCAGATCTCGAATGACAACCGCGGATGAAGCCGCGTGGCGCCGGCCTCCTCCCGAACGGGTTTTTCGGGATTGCCACCCCATTTCACGGTCTGCACGATCTCGGGGCGGAACCAGAGTATGTAGCTCGACCGCATCTTGGAAATGGAGATGGAGAGGAGCCCGCTGGCCTTGTCCACATAGGCTTGCGCCTGCGGAAAGGTCTCGGCGAGCCGGTCGGTGACGAACACATCTTCCGGATGATGCTCGGAGAGCCAGGCATAGAGCGCCTTGACCTGCCGTTCGCCGGGCGTTTCGCCCAGGCACCAGCAATGATCCTCCGTGACGATGGCGACGCCTTGGGCTCCCGCGAGCCGCATAAGATCGTCAGGATTGTTCACGAGACCGTCGATAAAGAAATTCTCGCCCGCCATGTAGGCGAGAAGACGGGCCTGAACGGCGCGCAGACGAACGCGATTTTCCGCCAGCGTCGTATTTTCCCGCGCTTCAAGCTGAAGCGAGAAGATCTGGGTGAGGAAGTCGCAGGCACTGCGCACCGGCAGCGAGACGCGCTTCGGCACGCTGTTATGGCAGGAAATGAGCCCCCAAAGCGCGCCGTCCCGCAGGATCGAGATCGACATGGAAGCGGGCGTTCCCATGTTGCGCATGTATTCGAGATGGACCGGCGACACGCTGCGCAGAACCGAGTCGCTTAAGTCGAGCGGTGCGGGATCATGCGACTGGATCGGCACCGGAATGTAGGCCGCATCCGGGATGATGCGCAGGCGGTTGCGGCGGTAAAGCTCGCGCGCCTGGGCCGGAATGTCGGATGCCGGGAAGCGCAAATCGAGATAGGACGGCAGCGCGTCGTTCCGGTCCTCCGCAATCACGGTTCCGTTCCACTGCTCGTCGAAGCGGTAGATGAGCACCCGGTCGAACCCGGTCATGCGGCGGATATCCGCGGCCGCCAATTGGCAGAGCCGATCCACGGTGGAAGCGCCATGCAGCTCTTCCACGAAGCGTCGGAGAGTCGGATAGAGCGCGTCGATGCTGGAGATCGTGTCTTCCGGCACCATTTCGAGTTCGAGAACCACATGGCCGTCGGAATGGGAGACCACCGCATCGAAAGCGATTTCTCCGTTCGCCGTCTTCAGAAGAACCGTCCGGATGAAGCGGGCCGTACCGGAGGGCATCGGCTCGGTCACATCTTCCGCAAGAACGGCGGCGATGTTCGGCAATGCCTCATGAAAGGGCTTTCCAAGCAGCGAGGGCGGATCGATTCCGAAAACGGAAGCAATGTTCGCAGTCGCATGGGTCACCGTCATGTCCGTGCGCGACAGAGCGAACAGCACGCCATGGGGCTGGATGCTGCCGGGGATGTGGATGGGCTCCCGCTCGCAGGCAGTGAGGTCGATTTCTTGCGGTTCTTGGCTGCTCATGGAATCTCACATAGCCAATCGTGCATCACGTCGAAGGTTTTCTGTGCCGTGCTCACGATTTCGTCATCGGTATCGGGAGACGACACCTCCAGAAGCCTTGCGCCGAACTGCTTCCACATCATAGCCGTCTCACGCCCGTAGCTTTTGAAATAGGCACAGCCCGTCTGTTCATCGAAGCCCAGCTTCCGCTCCACTTCGCGCGCGATGATCGCGCCGCCCAAGGTGGCTCCCTCGACCACATACATGCTGCCGAGCACCGCGGAGGGCGACGGCAAGGGCATGAGAGGGTCGCATTGCGGCAATCGAATGATCTCTTCTTCCGACAGGCCCAGAGTCACAAGATCTTTCACCAGGAGTTTCGTCTTGCACCGGCTCTCGAAGAACGTCTTGTCAGGCGCGATGGCTCCGGCCGCTTTTTCCCAGGCGCTGTGGAAGCCGTAGAAGCGGATCAGCAAATCCTTGTAGCCGTCGCGGGCGGCGATGCGGCGTTCGAGATCCATTGCGGTCTCGATGCGATCGTGGGCGGGCCGGGTTTCCGTTTTCAACCGCTCGAGCAGCGTCATGACACCTCATCCAGAGATCGGCCGAGCTTTCGCGCCGCGAGCCGTTCGATCAAGCCCAGCCCGTCGTGGATCAGAACCGCCAGCAATGCAACCACCAACCCGCCCTGCAGAACGAAAGCGATGTTGTTCGACTGCAATCCTGCGATGATCACCTCGCCGAGCCCTTTTGCCGCCACCGTCGATCCGATGGTGGCGGTGCCGAGGCTGATGATGACCGACAGGCGAATGCCGGCGAGAATCAAAGGAAAGGCCAAAGGCAATTCCACCTGGAACAGGCGCTGGCGATCGTTCATCCCCATGCCGCGTGCCGCTTCCAGCGTTTGCGGCGAAACCTGCGTCAGGCCTGTGAGGGTATTTTCGAAAATCGGCAAAAGGCCATAGAGAAACAACGCGATGAAGGTGGGCTTCTCGCCGAAACCCACGAGAGGCACGGCGATGGCGAGCACCGCGATGGGTGGGAAGGTCTGCCCGATATTCACGAGGCTGCGTGAGAGCGGCAGGAACTCTGTCCCTGACGGGCGCGTGACGAAGATGCCGAGCGCGACCGCGATGACCGTGCTGGCAAGTGTCGCGAGAACCACTGTTCGCAGGTGCTGCAGGGTCAGGGTCAGAAGACTGCCCTGGTTATAGATGGCAGGCGCGCGATTGACGGTCAGGGGCTCGAACACGAACGCGAAAGCATGCGGCATGACGATGAAGGCCACGAGCAGGATCAGAGCCGTCAACCGGATGAGCGAGGAGAGCTTCATGGGAGTGACCGCCCATGCTCCAGAATGCCGTCCACACTGACCCTGCCGATGATCGCACCCTTGGCATCCGCCACAGGCAGCGCCCTGTGACCGGTCCACATGAGGCGCGAGAGCGCATCGTGGAGACTGTCCGACACGGCAATCGGCTCGCCTTCGGCAGCGCCCGGCTCGACGGCCTCCTGCACCTTCGCAAGCGAGAGGAGACGGAAGGGGCGCTCCGCCGTTCCCACGAGGCGCTCCACGAAATCATCCGCCGGATGCATCAGTAATTCGGCGGGCGAGGCATATTGCAGAAGACGCGCCTGATCCATGACGGCGATGCGGTCGCCGAGATGAAAGGCCTCGTTCATGTCGTGGGTGACGAGCATGATGGTCGTGCCCAGGCGTCTTTGGATGGCGAGAAGATCGTCCTGGGCTTTTGCGCGGATCACGGCATCGAGAGCGCCGAACGGCTCATCCATCAAAAGAAGCGCAGGCCGCGCTGCCAGCGCGCGCGCCACACCCACGCGCTGCTGCTGGCCGCCGGACAATTCATGCGGAAATTTTCGCGCGAACTCCGCCGGGTCGAGCTGGAAGAGATCGAGCAATTCCTCGACGCGCTGCGCGATGCGCTTACGGTCCCATCCGAGCAGGCGCGGCACCGTGGCGATGTTGTCGGCCACGTTGCGATGGGGGAACAGGCCATAACCCTGGATCACATAACCGATGCGGTGCCTGAGGGTATCCTCCGGGATCCTGCGCGTATCCTCGCCGTCGATGAGTACCCGGCCCGATGTGGGCTCGACGAGACGATTGATCATGCGGAGCAGGGTCGACTTGCCCGCGCCCGACGTGCCGACGACGACGGTAAGCGTGCCTTCCTCAACCTCGAAAGATACGTCTTCCACCACGGTGTTGGTGCCGTAGCGCTTGGTGAGATGTTCGATCTCGATCATGCGAGCGCTCCCTTGGCGATGTCGACCAGCGCATCGAGAACGATGGAGGCCACGAATGAAAGACCGACGGTGGGAAGGGCGCCGAGCAGCACAAGGTCGATGGCTGTCTGGCCGATGCCCTGGAAGACGAAAGTGCCCAATCCCCCTCCTCCGATGAGCGCCGCCACCGTCGCAAGGCCGAGATTTTGTACTGATACGATCCGGATGCCCGCAAGGATCACCGGCAATGCCAGAGGCATCTCGACTTCCAGGAGACGCTGGCGCTCCGAGAGGCCCATTCCGCGCGCGGCATCCACGACGGAAGCAGGCACCTGGCTCAGTCCGGCAATCGTATTCGCCACGATGGGAAGCAGCGCATAAAGAACGAGAGCGATGAACGCTGGAGCAGCGCCGATGCCCTTGATGCCGAGAGCCGCAGCAAGCGGCACGCTGGCGGCAAGGGCTCCGAGCGGCGCCATGAGCAGGCCGAACAGGGCAATGCTCGGAATCGTCTGCACGATCCCCAAACCTTGCAGCATCGCGATGCGCAACGTTCTGAATCGATGGCCGGCAATACCGATGGGAATTCCCAAAAGGCACGCTACCGCCATGGAGCCGAAGGCCAACACGAGATGCTGTCTCGCCTCACGCCAGAACGTGTCGGCGCGCGTGTGATATTCTTTAAGAATCGAGAGCTCGTTCCAGATCCCCGAAAACAACAGCAAGGCCACGGCGCTGATGCCGACAGCCAGGGCGGCGAGCCTTCCATAAGGGCCGAGTCTCATGCGCGCCAGCGCATCGATGGCGAGAATCGAGAAGGCCGCCGTCAGAAGCCAGAAGCCCGTAGACGGCGAGACGCGCGCGAAAGTGTTGTCCGCAGGCGTGAGATACCCGGCGGACAAGCCGAGGGAAGGTAAAAGTACGGCAAGGCCGATCACGGCGGAGCCCAAACGCCCCAACGGATCGCGCACGATTGCGGCCCCCGCCGCAACGGCCAGCGCCACGATCGCGACGACGGCACTCATGGTGAAAGGCAGCGCCTCGATCAGCAGGCGCGACTGTCCTGACGCGATGCGGGTTGCGCGATAGGTAGCGAAAGGAGCGGCAAAGAGCGCGACGCCGATGAGAATGGCGATCACGGTGCCGAGCCGGTCGAGAGAAAGCATGGGGCGTGGAGGAACCACGCCCAGCACACTCGTCCTTGATTTTGCGGAACTCACGTTGAACCTTTGTCTTGGCCGTCCCGCCGCCTGTTTCGCGAGAGAAGCCTTACGCCTTATTTAAGAAACCCTTTGGACTTCAGATAGTCGCTCGCAACCGCCTTTGCAGCCTCACCGCCCACCTGCACACGTGCATTCAGCTTCTGAAGAGTTGTGAGATCGAGCGAGGCGAAGACGGGCTTCAGGACCTCGGCGATCTTCGGATTTTCCTTCAACACGGATTCGCGAATGATCGGCGCGGGCGCATAAACCGGCTGCACGCCCTTGTCATCCTCCAGCACTACGAGACCCGAAGGCGCGATGCCGCCATCGGTGCCGTAGACCATCGCGGCATTCGCACCGCTGGTCTGCTCGGCCGCCGCCTTGATGGTGGCCGCCGTATCGCCACCGGACAGCACGATGAGCTGTTCGGGCTTCATGGTGAAGCCGTAGACTTTCTGGAAGGAGGGAAGAGCCGCATCCGAATTCACGAATTCGGCGGAAGCCGCGAGTTTAACCTGCCCGCCGCCGGACACCCATTTGCCGAAATCGGACAGGGTCTTGAGCTTGTTGGCCTCGGTCACGTCGCGACGCAGCGCGATGGCCCAGGTGTTGTTGGCGGGAGCCGGATCGAGCCAGACGATCTTGTTGGCGTCGTAATCCAGCTTCTTGGCGGTCTCGAAACCCTTGGCCGCGTCCTTCCAGACCGCATCGTCCGCCTTGTTGAAGAAGAAGCCGGCATTACCGGTATATTCGGGATAGATGTCGATCTCGCCCGCCGTGATCGCCTTGCGCACCACCGGGGTCGCGCCGAGCTGGATGCGGTCCTGCGTTTTGATGCCGTTGGCCTCCAGGGTCAGGAGAATCATGTTCCCCAGGACCGATCCTTCCGTGTCGATCTTCGAGGAAACCACCACATCGGCTTTAGCGGGGCTCAGGGCCGCCAGACCCAGGCCCAGGGCAACGACAACGGTTTTCAAAGCGGGCTTCATGCTTGTTCCTCAGCGTGATCGAACGAGAGACAGACTCATTCTAGGTCACGACACGGATTTAGGCAGAGGGCTGCGCCTCTGAGTCCTGTTCACCCGCATAAAAACTTCGTGCTGAAACGCAATCGCCCACCGCCGGGGCATTCCGGCGATGGACGATGATGAATTCGGAAAAATTCGGTTCAGGCCGTCAGAACCGCCGGGGGCTCCTGCGCGATGGTGAAGCGCACCTGGGCCTGCGGGCGGTGATCCTCGGACAGCGTGCGCCAGGTACGCTCGGCTTCCGTACGGCTCTCGAAGGGGCCGACCACCCGCTCGGTTCCCTTCACGATGGTTTCGCACTCGCAAGACGTGTACTCGCCGCCCACCACCCAGAATCGCGATTGTTGCATGGCCGTTCTCCTTGCCGATCCAGGGGCTATGCCCCTTTTTGCTGATTTTACATCCGTTGACAAAAGCTCTTCCAAACCCACAAACTCATAAGATCGGCAGAGCATCTGAAGGGTATAATTCCAGAAGAAGCCTTTGTTTCAATGGCTGATTTCAAAAGAAAAGTGGCCTTGTAAATTGCCGACACGAACTAGCGAGTAAACTTGTAAAAAGATTTACAAAATGGATGAGAGCAGAAAACTCTTCGTCGGCCCCCGCCTCAAGCGCCTGCGCCGGGACCTGAACCTGAGCCAAGCTCGTATGGCCGAGGAACTCGGGCTCTCGCCCAGCTACCTGAACCTGATGGAGCGCAACCAGCGCCCGATCACGGCCCAGGTGCTGATCCGTCTCGCCCATGCCTATTCCCTCGACCCGCGCGAATTCGCCAATGACGACCACGAGCGCACCGCGTCGGAGCTGGAGGAAATCTTCGCCGATCCGCTCTTTCGCAGCGCACCTGTCTCCCGCATCGAGCTGCGCGAAACCATCGAGCACGCGCCGTCCCTCGTGGATGCGGTCAACCGCCTTTACCGCGCCTATCAGGCCATGCGCGGCGCGCGCGAGGCGATGACGCCGAATCTGAATGACCGCGACCGCGCGGAGGATGCGCCGCAGGTCAATCCGGTGGACCGGGTGCGCGAACTGATCCACGAGGCGAAGAACCATTTTCCGGAACTCGACGAGGCCGCCGAGACGCTTGCCTCGGATCTCGCCGTCACGGGTCACGAGCCTTTCTTCGCGATTGCGGAGCGGCTGCGCTCCAAGCATGGCATCCGCGTGCGCGTCATGCCCATCGACGTGATGTCGGATAATTTGCGGCGCTACGATCACCACCGCCGCCAACTCCTCATCTCGGAACTGGTCGATCCGTCCGGCCGGACCTTCCAGGCCGCCTATCAGCTTGCCTTCGCCGAGATGCGCGCGACCATCGATGCGCTTGCCCTCAAACTCGAGCCGACGGACGGGCCCGCGCGGCGATTGCTGCGCGTGTCTTTCGGCAATTATTTCGCCGGCGCGCTGATGATGCCCTACGGCAAGTTCCACGCGGCGGCCGAAGCCCTCGGCTATGATGTGGAAGTGCTCGGCGCGCGCTTCGGCGCGAGCTTCGAGCAGGTGGCGCACCGCCTCACCACCCTGGCCCGGCCCGGCGCACGCGGCATCCCGTTCTTCCTCGTGCGTGTGGATGCGGCAGGCAACGTGTCGAAGCGCTTTTCATCAGGCCGTTTTCCGTTTTCGCAATTCGGCGGCACTTGCCCGCTCTGGAACCTGCATTCGACCTTCAAGATGCCCGGACAGGTGGTGACGCAGATCGTCGAATTGCCCGACAGCTCGCGCTGGTTCTCCATGGCGCGCGCGGTGAAGCGCGCGTTCAATCCCTGGGGCATGCCGGATCCGCAATTCGTGGTGGGCCTCGGCTGCGAACTGAAATACGCGCATCGTCTCGTCTATGCGCGCGGTCTCGATCTCGCCGCTGCGGACGCCACGCCCATCGGCATCAATTGCCGCCTGTGCGAGCGCGTCGCCTGCCCGCAGCGCGCCGCACCGCCCATGATGCATGCCCTGATCGTGGACGAGATGAAGCGCGGCGTCTCGCCGTTCGAATTCGATGCGACCTGATCAGGATCGAGGCCGGTCGTGCCGGTAGAAGGCGTTGGGGATGCCGTTGAGATCGCGCGCATCCGTGAGCTTCATGCCGACTTTCTCGAGCACGCGGCGTGAAGCCTTGTGATCGGCGACTGCAAACCCGATCACGTGATCGCGGGATGTCGTCCGGTAGATCCATTGAAGCAGGGCGCCGGCCACTTCCGTGGCATAGCCCTGCCCCCAGAAATCGCGCTTAAGGCTGTAGCCGAGTTCGAGTTCGTCAGTGTCACCATGAAGACCGAAGCCGGCCCGGCCAACGAACCGTCCCTGCATGTCGAAGATCTTGAACTTCGACCAGCCATAGGCAGCATAATCGGCGCGAAACCTGGCGAGCTTATCTCGAAGAATCGCCTCATCCCAAATTGGTTCTCCGGCTTCGAGGAAGTGCTGCACTTCAGGGTCGCCGTGCAATTCGGCGAGCAAGGGGAAATCGTCTTCCTCCCAGGGATAAAGCCGCAAGCGCTCCGTCGTGAGAACAGGATCGGTCATCAGGCGTTCGCTCTCTCATCGAGCCAGTGATCGAGAAAACGGTTGATCCAGAGCGACACATGCGGATCGTACTGAAAGCGCCCGTCGATCTGGCGGATGCGGTCCTGGGCGCCCGGCATGGAGAGACGTTCTTCTGCCACCACGGTCCAGCGGCACATCATGGCGTGGGTGACTTCGGGGTGAAACTGCAGGCCGAAGGCCTTGACGCCGACCTGAATCGCTTGGGTCGGAAAATCGTCGCCCATGGCAAGCGTTTCCGCTCCGGACGGGCAATCGAATCCTTCGCGATGCCAATGATAGACATGGCTGGGCCAAGGCATGTCCCAGGCCTCGCTCAGGCGCATACCGGCTTCCGTCGGGACCAGGGGATAATAGCCGATCTCGGCGCGGCCTTCCGGATGCTGCCAGACACCTGCTCCCATATGCTTCGCGAGCATCTGAGCGCCCAGGCATAATCCGAGGAAGGGCTTGTTCTCCTTCAGGGGCACGCCGATCCAGTCGATCTCCGTCTTGATGAAATCGTCGGGATCGTTGGCGCTCATCGGACCGCCGAAGATCACGGCGCCGGCATGCTCGCTCAGGGTCTCGGGCAGAGGATCGCCGAAACGGGGACGGCGTATGTCGAGCCGGTGTCCGCGTTCCGCGAGCAGACGCCCGACCCGGCCGGGCGTCGAATGCTCCTGATGCAGGACGATGAGAACCGGCGCTTTGGCCTTCCGCCTAGGCATGACTGCACTTTCTTGCAGCGTCATCCCAGACCCGTTGCGGACAAGCACGGAGAGACGCCGGAACCCTTCGACTGAACATGGCTCGATTATTCAGGAGAAAGGACGCCTTTCGCAAGACCCTTCAAGCCGGGCCCATCTCAAGGCGAGGTTCTTGGACCCGGCGCTGCTTTACCCAACGTGTCGAGATAGCGCCGGGCCACGTCTTGCGGGGTTTTCTCCTCGACGACGATCTCCGCGTTGAGGGATTGGAGTTTTGCCGTCGTGAGGGAGGCAAAAACCGGAGCAAGCGCTTGGGTGATCTTGGGGTAGCGCTGCAGAATCTCCGCGCGGATGACGGGCGCGGGCTCATAGACGATCTGCGCGCCCTTCATGTCCTTCATCACCACGAGATCGAATGTGGCGATGGCCCCGTCCGTCCCGTAGACCATCGCTGCGTTTACGCCTTCGATATTGCGCACGGCGGCGCGCATGGTCTTCATGGTGTCGCCCCCCGGTTGAATGACGATGCGGTCGCGGGGGAAATGGAAGTTATAGATCCGTTCGAATGACGGAAGAGCCGCAGGGCTCTCCACGAATTCCGCGGAGGCGGCGAGCTTGAGATCGGCCGAGCGTTTCACCGCTTCCGCGAAATCCGCCATGGTGATCAGATTCCGACGCCGCGCCACATCGCCCCTAACGGCGATCAGCCAGGTGTTGTTGGCCGGGGCCCGGGGGAGCCACACGAGCTTGTGCCGTTCGTGATCCAATCGCCTGACGGTTTGGAAGGCGGTTTCCGGCGTCTTCCATGCCGGATCGTCGGGCATATTGTGGAAGAACGCCCCGTTTCCCGTGTATTCGGGATAGATATGGATTTCGCCTGCCAGAATGGCCTCGCGGACCCTTTGAGTCGGCCCGAAATGCAGCTTGCGGTCGACGGGAATGCCTTGCCGCTCCAGCACCAGGGCAATCATGCTCCCAAGCAGCGCCCCTTCCGTGTCGGCCTTGGAAGCCACCACCACCCGTGGTCCATCCTGAGCCGCGAGCGGCGCGCAAGACATGATACCAATGAGACATAAGGCGAAGAGTCGCATGAAAACCTTGAATAACCGGAATTTCCCCATCGCTTTACCTAATAAAGTCAAGCTCTTCGGGACCTATGCAATTGGCATTGCCTGCTCTAAGATCAACTAGGCTATAAGGCGGGGAGATTGGCAAGGTTTCCATCGGCTTTTGCACCTTGGTGCAAGAATGATAGAACTTTGATTCTCAACGTCGTTTTCGGGGCGCGTCGATTAACATAAGTTAGTCAGAGAGCAACGAAAGCGGCTGAGTCTCTCTATAAGAGAAAGAGCAACGGTGACTGACGGCATGACCAGCGACGGTGATTTGAACGGCCTGCGCATCCTTGTGGTGGAAGACGAGGCTGCAATCTCGCTGCTGTTGGAAGACATGCTGCTCGATTTCGGCTGCGAGGTGATCGGCCCGGCCGCGCGCCTTTCCGCAGCGCTCGACGCGGTTTCCAAGGAGCAGGTGGATCTCGCCATCCTCGACGTGAATGTCGCCGGCGAGCCGATCTATCCGGTGGCCGAAGCCCTGGCCCAGCGCTCCATTCCCTTTGTTTTCTCGACAGGCTACGGCAGCGCCGGCATCCGCGATTCCTTCCGCGACCGCCCCGTCCTGCAGAAGCCTTTCGCCCAGCACGACCTGAAGCAGAAGCTGATCATGGCCCGGAGCACCAGCTCCTCCTGACCGGTCACCCTCTTCAAAGGCTGCATTCTCTCCGAGTTTACGCAACGGAAGAGGCATGTGCTCCAGAGCACAGCTGCTCCCGACTGATTCAGCTTTGATCCTGCAACATTCCTGCTAAGCTCGGATTCCCCAGGGTCAAGTAACGTTATCACGTCTGTTGCGGTAGCCATGCGTTCTCTCCAACTTCTTGCGGCGGCAAGCACCCTCGCGCTTTGTCTCAGCGAGGCTCATGCCCAGTCACCCGTCCCCCGACAGATTCCGGCCGTGGGCTCGATCGTGGCCGCCAAGGGCGGCGAGGAAATGCGCTTCGTCCGCGAGGATCTCTGGCGCGCGGCTGAAATCAGGCAGGACGTGATCGGCGGCGACGTGCTGCGCACCAACGCTATCGGCAATTTGGCGATCCTCTTTGCCGACCAGACCCAGATCCGCGTCGGCCGCAATTCCACGCTCACCGTGAACGGCGTCGCAGGCGGCGGCAGCGGCACCACGAACCTCAATCTCGATGCCGGCAACATCTGGGCCCGCGCTGCCCGTGGAGGAACCGGTGTCGATGTGAAGACGCCGGCGGCCGTAGCCGCCATTCGCGGCACCGATTGGTCGCTGTCCGTCGAAGGAGGCCGAACCTCTCTTGTCGTGCTCGAAGGCGTGGTGGAACTACGCAACCCGCAGGGCTCCGTGACGGTGCGCCAGGGCGAAGGCGCTGTTGCATCCATCGGTCAGGCGCCGACGAAATTCGTGCTCACGAATTCCGAGGATCGCGAGCAGATGCTCTTCTACATGAGCCTGCGCGATACCTTCTCGTCGATGCCGGTCTCGCCGCTGACGGGCCCTGCCCTGCGGGCCGAGCGTGTAAGAGTCGCAAGCATTGCGCCCGAGCGGCGCAGCACCGAGGACTGGCTGAGCCTTGCCGAGACAGCGCTCGTTCTCGATGGTCGCAACGTTGCAGCGCAGGCTCTGGCGGAAGCACGCGCCAAGGGTTTGAGCGCCACGCAGCGCGCGCGGGCCGATCTTGTGGAGGCAACCCTGCTCGGATCGGAGCACCGCTGGTCCGAGGCTGCCGCCCTCTTCGGCAAAGCCGAGCGCGGCGTCGATGCCAAGCGGCGCGTGATCGCTTCTTACGGACGCTACATCGCGCAATCGCTCGCCGATCCCAAGCGCGTTTATGCGGAACCGAAATTCTCCTCCAACGATCCTCTCGCCGCTTTGGCCCATGCCTATGTGGTCGCTTTCCGGCAGGATCTGAAAGCCGCCGCTGACGTTCTCAAGGCCGCAGAGAAACGCTTCCCAAACGATGCACGCATCGCCGTGATGTCGGCGCAGGTCTCCTACGCTCTCAACCGGCGCGAGGAGATGCGCGCATCGATCGCCCGTGCGAAAGCCATCGATCCTGACGATCCGGAAGTGATCTCTGCCGACAGCAATATTCGCGGCGACATCGACGGCGAGGTGAATGCCGCCGTCGAATCCTTGCGGAAAGCTGCCGCTATCGCGCCGGGCAACTCGAATATCTGGAACAGCCTCGGCCTGTTCGAATCCGACCGCGACCGGCCTCTCGCAGCAGAGGAAGCGCTGCGGCGCGCGATTGCTGAAGATCCCGGCAGTCCGGTCTCCTACGCCAATCTCGCCATTATTCTTCTCGACCAGAGCCGCGTCGAAGAGGCTGGCGCTCTGATCGACAAGGCGCTCGCGCTCGATCCCGGCTTCCACGTGGCCTACATTGCGCGTGGCCGTTACTTGCTGCAGAAGGGCGAAGCCGTGAAGGCCATCGAGGCCATTCTTGCTGGTTCCGCCGCCAATCCGGCCTTGTCTCAGGGCCTGCTGATGGCCGCCATCGCCTATTACCAGAATGGCGATGAGGACCTGGCCGATCAGGCCCTCGACAATGCCGACCGTCTCGATCCCAACGATCCCGTCGTATCGAGCGTCCGCACGGCCATCGCTATCGATCAGTACCAGGCCGATCAGGCCGTGCTCGCCGCACGTGAAACTCTGCGGCGTTACCGTGACCGTGGCGGCGATTTCGCAGGACTTGCAGTCAACAAGGATGGCGGCTCCTATCCGGCGCAAGCCTATCGCTTCCTGAACTTGAATGAGTGGTCGCGCTTTTATGGCGACCGCACGTTCGACCCGTTCAATGCAGCGAGCTATTTCGACCAGGCAGTCGTCGAGCGTCCCAACCTGTTCACCGCGCGGCCCGATGTCTCCACCATCGAAACCGGTGTCGATGCGGATCTGACGACGCTCAACCTCACGCTCCAAGGCCTGTTCTTCGATCCCCTCGCCGTCTCAGGCCGCATCGGGCGTCTCGACCTGATCCGCCGCCCCTTCCTCGATGCCGAAATTGGCGGCGGCGTACTGTCGCGCAACGGCCATGTGGGTTGGCTAGCGGAAGGCACTGTTCAGGGCTATTCCAACGAGCCGTTGCCGACTTCCTTCTCGCTGACGGCAGGCCGAGCCCGAGCAGGCCGCGGCGCTTCCATCGACCGCGAGGACGAAACCAGGGGCGCGTTCTTCATCGGCGCGGCCCCTTCTGCCTCGGATCGCTTCGTGCTGTTCGGCGCAGCCTCGGAGAGCGAGCCGGGCCTCGCAACCATCGACACGCCGACGACTGCGTTCACGGGTACGCAGGACACCACCACCGTTCTCGGCGGCGCGGGCTGGAGCCACAGCTTCAGCGACAGAAACGTGCTGACGGCAGCGGTTTTCGGCCAGCGCGGTCTCGACCTTCAATCTTCAACCTTCGGCCTTCTCACTCCAACCAGCCTTCTCTTGGGAAATCAGAGAAAGCGCATTCGCACAGAAGGCGCCATGGCGGCTCTGGCGCACACCATCGGCTTCGGCGATTTCACTCTGCGTTACGGTTTCGAGGCGCAACGCGGGAACACATTCAGCAGGACGACGGGCAGGCTCTACACCTTCGACATAACGGGCCAGCAAACGAGCGCTCCCATCGCTGAGGAATCCGACATCGATTTCAGCGCGAACCGCCTCTATGCCGATCTCTACTGGCGCCCGTCCGATTGGTTCGAAGCGCAAGCCGGCATCCAGCGTACCGCACTGGACACGGATTCAGGCGACACCGATGCCGTCTCACCACGTGTCGGCATCGGCTTCTCGCCGTTCGAGGGCCACTGGCTGCGGGCCGCCTATCGCAGCGACGGCCTGATGCCGTTGGCCTTTACGCTCTCGCCTGTGACCACCGTGGGTCTCGTTCCCAACAATCTGCCGCTGGCACTCGGCGGCGAGGTCGACACATTGGCCCTGCGTTGGGATGCGGAATGGTCGCCCTATCTGTTCACCGCGCTCGAATATCAGCGGCAGGAAGCGGAGAACCTCGATATCGGCGTGCCGAACACGTTCGGCACGATCCCCATCGACAAGGCGCGCATCGAGCGTTTTGCCGCAACGGCCAATCTCTGGCTGACCCATGGCTTCGGCGTCTTCGGCACTGTCGGCACACAATCGGCTGAAGTCACTGCCGGATTGGCGGACGGCAGGGACGTGCCGCTGATCGCAGGCAATTTCGCGCGGACCGGCGTGACTTTCGTTCACCCTTCGCGTCTCAAGTTGACAGTGGCAGCCACCTTCGTGGGTGATCTCACCGGCAATCTCGCCGGACGCGAGCTCGACGATTACTGGACGGCGGATGCTGCGCTCACCTGGGAAACGCCGGATCGCAGGTTGCTTGTGGGCCTGAGCGTCCTCAACATGTTCGATGAGCAATACGAGGTCGCCCCGGACGTTCCTGGATCGGGACGCACCTTCGCCGCAACCCTGAAGGCGCGGTTCTAAGAGTGGACGGTCGCGGCAACGCCCCGACATCGCGGATCGGAGAGCCGCTCTGGCGGCACTTCGTCATGGCGGGGCTCATCGCGGCCCTGCTGACGCCGCTCGTTTTCTTCGAGCCTTTCAAGCTCATCGAGGCGAAGGTGTTCGACATTCTCTCGATCATCTCGCCGCCGAAGCCTGATCCTTACGGTGTCGAGGTGGTGGCCATCGACGAGCCGTCCTTTTCCCAGATCGGGCAACGCTGGCCCTGGCCACGCACCTTGCATGCGCAGCTTGCCGAGCATCTGCGTGCAGCGGGCGCGAAGGTGATCGTCTTCGACGTGATCTTCTCCGAGCCTTCGACGGAGGAAGACGACAAGCGGCTCGCGGCCGCACTCGGCCCCGACGTGGTTCTGGCAGCCGACGATGTGCTGACCAAACTCGAACACGGCGTTCAGGTCACGCGCGTCAATCCCATCGACCCGTTCCTCGATGCAGGCGCAGTCCCCGGCGTTGCATCGGTTGCACCCGATGGCGATATTTACCTGCGCCAGATGCCTACCCAGGCCGACAGCTTCGCGGCGGAGGTTCTGCGCCTTGCCGGACATCCCGTGCAGCCGCCGCCGGAAGGGGCACTCATCCAGCACTTCGGCCCGACACGCACCTATCCCACCGTGTCCTATTATCAGGCGCTCGATCCGGAGGAATTCCTCCAGCCTGGACGCTTCAAGGACAAGATCGTGCTGGTGGGCTTGAGCCTGAAGGCCGCGACTTCCGCCGATGCCGGCGCGCCCGATACATTCGCAACCGCCTACACCCTGACGACAGGCGACCTGACCGCCGGCGTGGAAGTCCAGGCCACCATCATCGACAATCTGCGTCTCGGCCTGTTCGTCATCCCGCTGCCGCGCATCGCTGTTCTGGCCTTGCTCTTCGGCGGGGCCTTTCTCGCAGCCGCCCTGTCCATTCGCGGTGTCACATGGCGCACCGGGTTTGCCGCGCTCTTCGTGGTCATCCTTCTCGTCGCGGGCGCGTGGGTCGTTCTGCGTTTCGAGCGCGTGTGGATGCCGCCCGTCCTGCCTGCTGCAGCGGCGCTTGCCGTCTTCGGCACCCGTTTCGGTCTCGATTATGCCCGCGAACGCCAGTTGCGCCATGCGGTCTCGGAGGCTTTCTCGCGCTATCTGTCGCCAGATCTCGTCGCCGAACTCGCGCGCGATCCGAGCTCGCTGAAACTCGGCGGCGAACGACGCAATCTCTCGATTCTCTTCTGCGACGTGCGCGGCTTCACCTCCCTGTCGGAAAGATTGAAAGACCAGCCGGAGCGGCTGACCTCGCTCATCAACCGCCTGCTCGATCCGCTCTCGGAAGCCGTGCTCAAGGAAGGCGGCACCATCGACAAATACATGGGCGACTGCGTGATGGCCTTCTGGAACGCGCCGCTGCCGCGCCCGGATCATCCGCAGCGCGCGGTGAGCGCGGCCCTGCACATGATGGAGGCGGTGAGCGCGCTGAACGAAACCCTGCGCCGTGAGGAAGGCGAGGACGCGCCCGTCTTCGCGGTTGGCATCGGCATCAACACGGGCGACTGCGTCGTGGGCAATGTGGGCTCGCGCTGGCGCTACGATTATTCCGTACTCGGCGATACGGTGAATCTCGCCTCGCGCCTGGAGAGCCTGTCGAAGGAATACAAGGTCTCGCTCATCCTCGGCCCGGATACGGCGGAGGCCGTGCGCGATGATTACGTGCTGATCGAATTGGATCGCATCGCGGTGCGCGGACGCGCGACGGAATCCGCCATCTTCACCGTCGTGGCGCCGGCTTCGCAACGGCATGATCCGGCTATCGCGGAGCTTGCCGAGACGCATGCTCGGGCGATCGAGGCGATGCGCGAGGGGCGACGGGACATCGCTCTCACCCATGTGGTGCGATGCCAATCCCTCGCGCCTTCTCTTGCCGATTACTACCGTACACTCCTGTACAAGATCAGCGCGATGCGGGATTGAATGGGCCGCTCTTGCGAGCGAATTGCAAGTAACCAGAAGGACTTGCACTCGATCTGCCAGTCATTATAAGGGCGGCTCACGTCACCCGTCGCCCCGTTATCCGATTCAAGCCATGAGCCGCATTCAAAAGCTTGCCATGGGCAGCATATTCGTTGGAGCGCTCGTCTTCGCGCTCAAATATGCCGCCTATTATCTCACGGGGAGCATCGCGCTCTATTCGGATGCGCTCGAGAGCATCATCAATGTGGTGACGGCGGTTGCGGCCCTCATGGCCATTCGCGTCAGCGCCGCGCCGGCGGATGCCAACCATCCTTACGGCCACCACAAGGTGGAATATTTCTCCGCCGTTCTCGAAGGTGTGCTGATTATCGTCGCGGCGCTGATGATCCTGCGCGAGGCCTATTTCGGATTCTTCTCGCCCAAGATGCTCGACGCGCCGGGAATCGGACTTGCCGCCAACGCGATAGCCACGGCCATCAACGGCTTATGGTCATGGGTTCTGATCCGCCAGGGCCGCCGCATGCGCTCGCCCGCGCTCACCGCCGATGGGCGCCATCTCATGACCGACGTGGTTACCTCTATCGGTGTTCTCGTCGGCCTGGTCTTCGTCCCGATTACGGGCTGGGCGTGGCTTGACCCTGTGCTCGCGGCTTTTGTCGCCGTGAACATCCTCTGGTCGGGCTGGGGCCTGATCAAGGAAAGCATCGGCGGTCTCATGGACGAAGCCCTGCCGGAAGCCACCCTTTCCAAGGTGCGTGAGATCATCTCGAGCAATGCAGAAGGCGCCATCGAGGCGCATGACCTACGCACGCGTCATGCAGGCAAGATGACCTTCATCGATTTTCACCTCGTGGTGCCCGGTGCCATGAGCGTGACGAACGCACACGATATCTGCGACCGCATCGAGCGCGCGCTCAAGGACGAGATCGAGGATGCGCTCATCACGATCCACGTGGAGCCCGACAACAAGGCAAAGCACGCCGGAATCGTGGTTCTTTAAGGCTCCGGACGACATCTTCAGACAAGCCTCATCCCATATTTCTCAGCCGAATGTGTTTCGGCAGGCCGCCATGAATGATTGGTGGCAAGGATGAGGATCGAGATGTCTCAGGACAATATTGGCAATCGTTTGAAGTGGACCCGGGCGTTTACCGGAGTGGCGGGCCGGTTCTATGCCGGTATGACCGTCGGCATTCTGGCGTTGGTCGCGCTCTCTATTTTCGGATCGCTTACGATCTCCAATATCCTGCTCGAGCGGAAGCAGCTGGAGCTCAAGAGCCTCGCCCAGACAGCCACCACGCTCATTGCCGGCTACCAGGAGAGCGCCAAGAAGGGTGACATCTCGGTCGAAGAGGCAAAAAAGCGTTCCGCCGATGCCCTTCGCGCGATGCGCTATAACGGAAACGATTATTTCGTGGTGCTTGACTACAGCAATCTCGTTGTCGTGCATCCCAACAAGGACACGGAGGGCAAGAACCTCTCGGACATGAAGGATGTCAACGGAACCTACGTGACCCGCGAGCAGGTAGCGGCAGGCAGAAGAGGCGGCGACTTCGTGAGCTTCTATTGGCCGAAGTTGAATGAAACCGTGCCATCGCCGAAAACGGTCTACGCGATCGCCATCCCGCAATGGGAATGGGTCGTGGCGGCAGGCATGTATATCGACGATCTTGCTGTCATCAATGCCACCTACCGCAACATGTTTCTCGCTTTCGTCGGCATTTCCGCCATCGTTCTGATCGCGATTGCTTTCGGCCTCGGCCGCAGCATCTCCGGGCCGATCCAGAAACTCGTCGTCAGCATGCGCAGCCTCGCCAATGGCGATCTGACAGCGACGGTCGAAGGGGCATCCCGCCGGGACGAGATCGGTGTGATGGCAAAGGCCGTTCAGGTGTTCAAGGACAATGCCATCGAGGCACGTCATCTGGCGGAAGCACAGGAAGCGGAAACGCAAGCCAAGATGCGCCGCGCTCAGATGCTCGACGAGCTCACCAAACGCTTCGAGACAAAGGTGTCCTCTCTTACGCAGGGACTTACCTCGTCTGCGACGCAAATGGAAAGCACCGCGCAGTCGATGACCTCGGTCGCCAACCAAACGACGCAGCAATCGATGACCGTTTCCTCGGCGGCACAGCAGACTTCGGCTAATGTGCAGACGGTGGCAGCCGCCACGGAAGAGCTGTCGATCTCGATCCGCGAGATCGCTTCTCAGGTCGGCCAATCCTCACAGGTTGCCGAGCGTGCCGTGCAGGGCACCCAGCGTACCAACCAAACCGTGCAGGCGCTCGCCACATCCGCCGAGCGCATCGGCGACGTGGTGCAGCTCATCAACACTATCGCCGGCCAGACCAACCTCCTTGCGCTCAACGCCACCATCGAAGCGGCGCGTGCGGGCGAAGCCGGCAAGGGCTTTGCCGTGGTCGCTACCGAAGTGAAGGAGCTTGCCTCGCAGACAGCCAAGGCCACGGAGGAAATTTCCGCACAGATTTCCTCGGTGCAGCAGGCGACGCAGGAGACGGTGTCGGCAATCCAGGAGATTGCGCGCACCATCACCGAGATGTCGCAGATCTCGACCTCGATTGCGGCGGCAATGGAGGAACAGGGCGCGGCGACTGCCGAGATTGCCCGCAACGTGCAGGAGGCCGCCCGCGGCACCGAGGCCGTCACGGGAAGCATCAGCGATGTGCAGCAAGGCGCAGGTGAAACCGGCGCGGCCGCGAGCCAGGTTCTGGGCGCGGCCCAGGAGCTGTCCCGCCACTCCAACGAGTTGACCCTGGAAGTCTCGACCTTCCTCTCCGGCGTCAAAGCGGCCTGATAATCTCAAGCTTCTCCTAAAGCCCGGCAGTGCCGGGCTTTTTCTTTTCCGCTACGCTGAAACCAGGATCCTCTGTCGGCTTTTAGACAATGACAGGTCTTTTCTTCCATTCGAGGCATACCTGTCACGAGCAGCGGATCGGCATCATGGCGTCATGCGGGTTCCTTACAGCCGCCGACCGCAAGCATAACTGGCCGCGCACCCGCCCCGGCTTTGGAAGGATGGAGGCTGAGATCGTAAATCCGCCTGGGCTGAAAGCATCCTCCCCTCTGCAGGTTTGAGCGTGGGAAGGATTTTCCAGCTCCACAATCGCCTACGAAATAAACCGGTTGATCCGGATGAGCATCAATGATGCATGACCCTTGAGGTCACGACGGGCCCTGCACCTCCTCGCAAGGGCCCGTTTGCTTGAAGGCACGGTTCCGAGCGAGTAAAAGGCTCACTCATAGTAACCACCTAACTCCGCCAGAGCTTCGCACTGGGAGTATATCGACACGAGTTAGATTGTGATTAAGTTCACGTTATTCAGGCAATTTCTGGGGATTTTTTTCCATACCCAAGGGTTCGCCTGAAGAGGTCGATGCAGGCACTTCATCCCTAGCCCGCACGACTTCAAGTATTTGAGCGCGAAGCTGCTTGCTCTGCAAGACACCGAGGACTCGCTTTGAACGTTTCCGGACAAGCTTCCTCAAATAATCAATTGTCAGGGTTTTTGGTGCCCCGCATCCCAGCCAGTAATTGAGTTGTCGGGGATCGACCAGCCAAGCCTGTGGCGCTGTGCCTCGGGCAATTCGCACGTAACGTTCCGCGACTACCTCGGGAGCCCATTCTCGAGTGACATAGTTTTTCACCTCACGACCAAGATCCTGTCTGAGTGCTGGCGACAAGAGAAGATCTCTTACCCGATCCTTCATATGCTCCGGCTTTACATAGAGCGACATCGGAAGGTCTGTATCGCCGAGGAACCGGAGAGTTTCTTCCTGCGCATAACCACCAACCACAGCTGGCTTACCGAGAGTTGCAGCTTCAGTCGCAAGGCCGGCCAAGGGACCATCCGAGTACGCCTGGTCTATGACAAAGTCGCACTCGGAAAGCGCCTGCAGAACCTCGCTGTTACTCATTTTTGTCATCGAGGAGAAATCGATTGAAAAGCCTTCGGCTTTCAGTTCGGCAATGATCTGCTCAATGAAATCCGATCCCTTCACGGATCTGTTTGAAGGCGCATGGATGATACGGACAGGTCTAGGCTGATCTAACGGATCGAGCTCCTTCTGTGCTTCCGTTCCAGCGGCGCGTTGTGACAATGAAACGGGAAAGCCGATGATTGAGTGGTTGTAAAATGGCCGGGACTGCATTTGCCCGGCCGGCGGATTCTCAACGATAGCGGTACAATGCCTTGCAATCTTTTCGAGCTGAAGACGCTTGTCGTGACTATGCTGCACGGCTTTATTAAGCGACAATTCCTTCCCGGTATTCGTATAGACGCCATTGATGAAAATGGGGCGGGAAGCGCTTCCCAAGAAGGTGAAAATTGTCTTCTTGCGCAGGGCTCTAAGAATGAGGAGATCGTTCAATCCGTAGAAGGTTTCACCGATCGAAAATATGTAGACATCGCAGCGCAAAAGACTGAACACGAAGCAAAGAAACTTTGAGCAGGCAAGAAGCTGCCTCGTCCAGAACGAAGGGCTCAGCTTATGCTTACGATGCGCGCGCTCAAACCATCGCACTGGCAATGATGGTTTCTGGGATTGGAACTTTCGCAGGTAAGGATGATCATGTTCAAGGTCGATATACTCGACCCGATGCCCCAGCTTATCGAAGCCCTCTGCCAGAGAACTGAAATAACTTGCGGTGTTGGAGAACCCAATGAAGACACGGAAGTTTTTTGATTTCTTTGACATCTATATTAACTAGAACTTATGAAGACCACGAATTGCTGCTGTCATAGATCGAACTGCCGTCCTTGAAGCCCAGCAAGCGAGCCTTTTCCCAGCGATCTACGATATAATCGCCATATGGAACCGCACGATTGTAAAGCTCCCGCTTCTTCTTGAAAGCGCGCAACCAAGCAAAGCGTAGAAGTCGTTCAACCACGCGCTGCGGCATTTCTCAAAACCGTTTCCAGAGTAGCGCACACCGTTTCGATCTCGTCTGCTCTTAAGTTTTCGAACATCGGAATGGCGAGGCCCTGATGATAAAGTCGTCTAGCCACGGAGACGTTGCCGAGCAGGGTAGCCTCTCCGTAAAGGCCGATCGCGCTTAGACATTGCGCTCCAAGATTGACTTCCACGCCTTCGCTCCGCATTGCCTTCACAACGGCATCACGCTCGAACCTGTCAGGAAGAACCAGCATGAATGTCTGCCAGCTATGGCCCGGTGCCTGTGCTGGCAACTGCACACCCAGCTCTTCAGAGAGCGGCTTTAATCTTCCAATGTACCGTTCAGCAATTTTGCGGCGCGTTTCGATCCATTGATCGAGGGACGAAAGCTGAGAAAGTCCAAGAGCGGACTGGAAATCGGTAAGGCGATAATTCGTAGACGCCTCAACAAAGGTAAAACCGTCTGGGCCTCGTTCCATTCCGTGATTGCGCAGCCGACGCAATCTGGATGCGAGCTGAGCGTCGTTGGTACTCACCGCACCGCCCTCACCGGTGGTCAAGGTCTTTCGTGGATGGAATGAAAAGCATGACAGCAATGTCGACGGGCCGCCGATAAGAGCACCCTCATTCGAAGCACCCAAAGCACAAGCAGCATCTTCAATAATGTGAAGGTCATAGCGAGCTGCCAAATCTCGTAAAGCCGCCAGGTTTGCCGGCGAACCGAACTCATGCACCGGCATGATCGCCTTGAGCTTTGCATCACCTTTGTAGCTTCGAATTGCTTTCTCCAACGCCTCGGGTGAAATGTTGAAGTGAACCGGTTCGACATCGACGAGAACAGGTTCAGCTCCCGTCATCAATACTGCATTGGCGGTTGCAGGAAATGTGAAATCCGGAACGAGAACTGCATCACCCTTTCCTACATCCAGCGCCAAGAGCGCCAGATGGAGGGCTGCAGTCCCAGATGAGACGACGACCACATCTTGGCAGCCGAGATATGCCGACAGGGCTTGTTCAAAGTCTGCGCCGTTCTTTCCGTGGACCAGCATCCCGGATCGAAGGACATCAGACACCCGCTGATGTGCCTCGTCAGGGATATTGGGCCGCGATAGAGGGATCATCTCAATAGGTCCGGTCAGGAGCGGAAGATGTCGCTTAAGGCCGGCAGCGAGCCTTCGTTCTTCGATATCCACTCAGCGGTCCTGCGCACACCTTCATCCAGGTCGACTGATGCTGTGAACCCGATCTTATCCTGCGCCTTCTGCACGCTGGGTATGCGGATCTCGATATCAGCGGAGAGAGCATCACGGTAGATGATCCGAGATTGGCTTCCCACCACACGCTTCACCGTTTCGGCCAACCCGTGAATGGTCGTGACCGCACGCGAGTTGCCAATTGTTGAAGCTTTCTCCGACGGCATTTGGATGAGTAAGGCAGATCATGATCGCTTCGACCATATCATCCACGAAGCACCAAGCACGTATCTGGCTGCCATCGCCGAATATCAGCAGGTCTTCATTCTTCAGGGCCTTACGCACGAAGATCGACAGAGCACCTTCACCCATCTGTCCCGGCCCATACACGTTGAAGGGACGGACCGTGACCGTGGGAAGCCCGTACTGCTTGAAATAGGCATGAGCGAGATGCTCACCCGCCAGCTTGCTTGCAGCATAGGTCCACCGCGCCTCGCCAACGGCTCCCGTGACCGTATTGTTGCTCTCGTCGACCCTGAAAGCGAAGCTCCCGAAAACCTCTGATGTCGAGAAGTCGATCACCCGGCTGACATTTCCGCCTTCAAGTGCTGCTTCGAGCACATTGGCGGTGCCAATCATATTCACGCGCATTGTCGTGACGGGATTACGAACCGTCGCATCTATGCCGGCAATTGCGGCAGCGTGAACAACGATATCCACGCCCTTCATAGCCCGCTTCAACGCTTCTAAGTCGAGAACGTCACCTTTGATCGTTTCGACATTAGGATGGTTGTAATAAGGGGTCTTGCTCAATGTATCGCGGGTGAAATTGTCATAAACGACGATCCGGTTATTGTCGCATAGCCGCGACAGGAGCGTCGTACCGATGAAACCTGCTCCTCCGGTTATCAGAATTTTCTTATCATTGATCATTAGCGAGCCTCATCGGTCAGATTTTCTTTGCTAGGGCTGAATTCGCCCGAGGTCAATTCAACGTTCTATAATTGTGTTGGGGTAGATTGATGCCATTCACCCTGTGACTTCAAGCAAATCTGCCGGGCCGGTGCTGTCCGTGACTTTGCCTTGGTCTGGGGGATGGCTGAATGCGGATCCTTCTCGGGAGTCCACTGCAGCATTATCGACATTTCTAAAAAATGGAGCAGCGCAGCGACAGACCTGGCCAACGGGCCTCCAAGCGCATACGCCGGACACGCCACCTACTAAATTGCGCTTTCAGCATCCATCCGGCCTGGATGGATGCTCCATCATCAGGCGGCATTTTGGAAATGGAGCGGGCGAAGGGATTCGAACCCTCGACCCCAACCTTGGCAAGGTTGTGCTCTACCCCTGAGCTACACCCGCACGCTCCGTTTCTTCGCATCGGATGGATGGTGGAGCCAGGCGGGATCGAACCGCCGACCTCTTGCATGCCATGCAAGCGCTCTCCCAGCTGAGCTATGGCCCCCTTCCATGCCTCCCATCCGAAACAGCAACGCTGCCCGAAGGCCGCCTTGCTACATCGATTGGGAATGGTGCCGCAAGAGGGATTCGAACCCCCGACCCCCTCATTACGAATGAGGTGCTCTACCAGCTGAGCTATTGCGGCGTACCGATCATGCGATCGAAGAGGGCGTCCTCATACCCTCTCCCCTACCGCTTGGCAAGGGCGGGACTACGCTGAATTTCGCCTACCAGATGGAAAAAGCGCTGCGGCGCGCGGACGCTGGCTCCTCGGGCTTGGGCACGTCGGGCGGCGTCGCCGGAAAGACCACCGGCTCGGGCTTAGGCAGCGTCACCTCTTCCTGACCCTGCGCAGGCTCGGGCCAAACCGCTTCGACGGCCGCGGCGGGCTCGGTAGGTGCGGGCTCGGGCGCTAGTGAAGCGGCAGGGGCAGGCTCCGGCTCTTGCACGGCCACAGGCAAGGCCCTGGGCTCGTCATCGAGATCAGCCGTCACATCGTCGTGCATGGTGATTTCGGGCGCGATCAACACATCCGGCGGTGCCTGCCAGACGAAGGCATCGAGACGGCCTGTGACCGGCGAGATCGGTGCCCACTGATCGGAGACCACGCCGTCCGCGATCCAGGCTGGATCGCGCGGCGCGCGGGTGGCGCGGGCGAGCCATTCGCGGCCCTTGCCCGTAGAGCCGTGCTCCGCCTGTTCGAGATCGGACATGATCAGGCACACACGCATGCTCGGCCTTTCCACGACGAGTGGCTCGAGCGCATCGCGGACCCGGTCGAACTCGCGCGCCTCGAGAGCTGAGCGCGCCACGGCCAGGCGTCCCTCGGCGGCGCCGTTCGAGAGCTTGAACAGGGTCTCGGCGCGCTTGAGGCGGTCGAGGCCCGAATCGCCGGGACGCAGGTTGAGATAGACCTCCGCCAGATCCGGGTGCGGCTGGCTGCGCCAGGCGGTTTCCACGACCTTCGCGGCACGGCGCAGATCGCCCCGGCGCGACAGGAGCCTTCCGGCCAAAGCCGCGGCAGGCACGAGATCGGGGGCGAGCTTCACCGCATCCTGAGCGCTGCGCAGCGCGCCCTCCGGATCGTTCTCGGCCCTATCCAGAGCATCGGCGGTCAGGAGCACGGCGCGATGGCGCTTGGCCGTCACCTTGTCGAGAAGGCCGAGAGATGTGCGGCGCTCGATGGCATCCAGCGCTCCGCGCCAATCGCGGTCGGCGCAGCGCGCCTCCAGCACCGCATCGCTCGCCCAGGCGGCGGCGGGGGCAAGGCGCACGGCCTCGGAGGCGTATTCCTGGGCGGCATCCGTATCGCCCCGGCGGCGGGCTTCCACGAAAAGACCGCGCAGACCGAGCACCCGCGTCTCGTCCTCGTCCATCATGAGCTTGAAGGCGGCCTCGGCCGCATCCCGGTTACCGGAGACCTGAGCGGCCTGGGCCTTGAGGAGGAGCGTCAGGGGTTCGCGGCCGAGCAGGCGCTCGGCTTCGTTGGCATAGCGCCGGGCGGCAATGGTATCGCCCGCGCCCACGGCCACCATGCCGCGCGAGACGGCTTGGTATCCCCTGGAACGGCGGCGCGCCCGCGACGCGAAGGTCAGGCGCGAGGGCAGGGTCAGGATTCCGCTCACCAGCGACCAGAGAAGCGCCAGCGCCAAGCCCAAGCCCGCTAGGGCGACGGCGGCCACTGCAACGGAGGTCTGCACCTCATAGCCGCCGAAGGTGATGAGAACCGTACCCGGCCTGTCCGCCAGCCACACCGCGCCGAAGGCTGCGACGCAGAGAAGACCGATGAAAACGAGTGCGCGCCACATTCTGGGCTTTTCCTTTTATTGCGTCGAACGGTTGAGGGCGGAGAGAGCATCATTGGCAAGCACCTGGGACGCCTGATGTGCGCCTGCCAGCGCCACAGCCTGACGGCCCCAAGCCTCCGAGATCTGCTGCGCCGGCTCGGGCAAGGAGGACCAAGCGGCGGCCACGGCCCCCATGTCGCCCCAGGACAGCGCCTGACGGATCCGCCCCAGTGTTGCGGGAACGCCCGTATCCCCCGGTTCGTTCACGGGCCGCACGGTCACCACCTTGTCGAGCATGCGCAGCATCCGGTCCGACCATTCCCCCGAGGCCGTGCGCTGATCCCGCAGGATCTGCGCTTCGAGAGGCTCGAAGCTCGCCAGCATGGCGGACGCGGTGGGCGCGCCCTTCTCAGCGAAGGGCTCCAGGGCTTTGAGCCGCTCAGGCTCGGCTCCATTCTTCCGCAGAGCCTTCAGCACATCCGCATAAGGCGCACCGCTGCGCAGCGCATCGTTCAAGCGCTCGGTGAGCACGACGCGGGTGCCGGTCTGGCCTGCTGTTTCTGCGTTCTTCGTATTCTGTGTCACCTGTTGAGACAGGGATGCGAGGCGTTGATCCTGCTCGCCGATCCGGCGGTCGAGCCCCTGCACTACGTTCGCGGCGCTGGCAGCATTCTGCGCGTTCGTTCGCACCTCGTTCTCAAGAGCGGAGAGACGATTCGAAAGATCGCCAAGCGCCGCCTCGTTCTGCGGAGCCTGCGGCTGAGGCAAAGGACGGTTCAACGCCTCCTCGGCGCGCGAGGCGGCGCCGTTTGCCGTATTCTGAATCTCCTGCAGCCGCTGATCGAGCGGGCCACGCGCGGATTCGAGCGCTCGCAAGCGCCCCTCGATGGAGGACAGGTCTGGAGCCTGGGGCCTCGACTGGCCCAGCGCATTCACCCGCTGCTCCAGCTGGGCGACGCGTGGATCGTTCTGGACGGACGGCGTCTCCTGCGAGAGCTGCAGGGCATAGACGAGACCGGCGCCGACCAGGCCACCGAGAAGGCCGGCGCCTGCAAGAGCAACCGGCGATGTGCGACGCTCGGAAGCCGAAGGCGGCGTGAAACGTGGCTCGTCGTCCTGCGGCGGCAGCTCATCGGCGGCGGCGCTCGATTCGACGGTTTCGGCATTCACCTCCGGACCGGGCGTCGCTTCTGATGCACCGATCGTTTCATCCACGCGATTCTCCGCCTCGGGAACGATGGTTTCCTCAGGCTTCACGTCGTCCCAGGCTTTGTCCTGCTGGGCTCCCTCGTCGATCACGGTCGCCTTCAGATCGATGGTGGCCGGCTCGCGGGAGTTCTTCTTGCGAGAATTGTTGGGAGCTTTGGGATTGGATGAATCAGTCACAGGTCACTCGTGATGGGGCAATCGTGAATGGTCAGATTGGAATGCAAATGAGGCAAGCTTGAGCGCAGCGTTTCGGTTCCCTTGGCGAGGCAGGCCGTGAAAAGAGGGATATGCATCGGATCATGATCCTTCTTCTTAAGCAAAGATCCCTAAATCGACATCGTAAACGAAGCGATGACGAAGTCACGAAAGGCCTGACAGCATCCTGAGCAGCGCATCCTCGCTCGGCTGGTCGGCTGCGCGGATGGGAGCACCCATGGCAGCAAGAGGAGCCGCCACATCCGCCGACAGGCACAGATGCGGGAACGCGAGGATCGCCGCATGATGGCCTGCCAGCCGGACGAAGAGCTCCGCGCTCCTTCGAGAATAATGGAGCGCAGCCCCGATTTGGCCAGTGCGGAGGGCCTCCACGGCCACCTCGGGCAGGCTCTCCGTGGCTCTGGCCTCGTAGACTTCCCAGGTCACCATGTCGAAGCCTTCCGCGCTCAGCGAAGCGGCAGGTTCCTCCTTGTGATGACGCCCGGTGACATGGAGCAGGGTGCAGGGCGGCCTGAGGCGTTTTCGAATCAGCGCCGACAAGGAAACGGCATCGCCTTCCGCCGCCGTGACGGATAGGAACCCTGCCGCACGCACCGAATCCGCCGTGCGATCGCCCACGGCGAAGACGGGAATGCTCTTCTCGACATGCGTGGCCAGAGCTTTCACCGCATGGGCGCTGGTGACGATGACGGCATCATAAAAATCATCAGGCACCGGATCGCTGGTCGGCACGATCTCGAGAACGGGCGCGATCAAAGGCTCGTGCCCGAGCGCCGCGAGCTTCCTCGCCGTGCGCTCGGCATCCTCTCTCGCGCGTGTGACGAGGACCCGCATCAGACCTCGAGAAAACCGGCCGGCATGCGGGTACGAAGCTCGGTGCCCGCTTCGCGTCCGAGCGCCACCGCATCATCCGGCGAGCCGCGCCGGACGGCTTCAAGACATTCCGATCCGTCGGGGCGCAGCACGAGGCCGCGGATTTCCAGCTCATCGCCCACCATGCGCGCATGGCCCGCAATCGGCGTGCGGCAGGAGCCGTCGAGAATGGTGAGGAAGGCGCGCTCAGCCGCAAGCGCGTGGCCGGTCTGGGCATCGAGAATCGGCCGCAAGGCATCACGCACGCGCTCGTCCTCCGCGCGGATGGCGATGGCGATGGCGCCCTGCCCCACGGCGGGGAGAAAATCATCCGTGTCGAGCGTAGTGGTGACATGATCGGTGAGACCGAGACGGCGCAGCCCTGCCATGGCGAGCAGCGTCGCATCCACCTCGCCGCGTTCGAGCTTCGCAAGGCGCGTCTGGACGTTGCCGCGCAGCAGCGTGACCTTGAGGTCAGGACGCAGGCGCTTGATCTGAGCCTGACGGCGCAGCGACGCGGAGCCCACGACCGCGCCTTGCGGCAGATCGGCAAGGCTTTTGTAGCGATGGCTGATGAAGGCGTCGCGCACATCCTCGCGCGGCAGGAAGCCCGCGATCACGATGCCTTCCGGCAGAGTGGTCGGCAGGTCCTTGGCGGAATGGACGGCAAGATCGATGGAGCCCTCCAGCAGCGCGATGTCGAGCTCCTTGGTGAAGAGCCCCTTGCCGCCGGCCTCGGAGAGGGGCCGGTCCTGAATGGCGTCGCCCGTGGTCTTGATGATCGACAGGGGCAGATGCTCCACGGTCCAGCCATGGGCCGCGACCAGCCTGTCTTGCGTCTCATGAGCCTGCGCCAGCGCCAGGGGGCTGCCGCGCGTGCCGATGACCAGGGTCGGTGAAGTGGCCATTCCCGCTCGATACTCCTGTAAGAGCTGCTCCCACTTACGTGGAATCATCCCTTTTCTTTAATTTGCCGCATTTTTTAGCAGCGAACCGGATCCACTTCGCCGAAAAATGCTCTGTACAACATCCGCGTTTGATCTTGTGCGGCGGGGCGGACTATAGGGGGAGGACAGCCGGGCCGAAAGCCCGAAAGATCACGTAGCGACGGTAGCCCCAGACCATGCGCATTCTCGGCATCGAAACCACCTGCGACGAAACCGCGGCCGCCGTGGTGGGCGTCGGCTTCGACGGCAAGGGTGAGATCCTCTCCAGCGAGGTGCTGAGCCAGATCGCCGAGCACGCGGCCTATGGCGGCGTGGTGCCGGAGATCGCGGCCCGCGCCCATGTGGAAGTGCTCGACCGCCTGATCGTCCGCGCCCTGAAGAACGCCCATTGCACCGTAAAAGACATCGACGGCATCGCTGTCGCCGCAGGCCCCGGCCTCATCGGTGGCGTGCTGGTGGGCCTGACCACGGCGAAGGCCATGGCGCTCGTCACACGCAAGCCCCTGATGGCCGTGAACCATCTCGAAGCCCATGCGCTCACCGCGCGCCTGACCGACGGCATCGGCTTTCCCTATCTCCTGCTGCTGGCCTCCGGCGGCCATACGCAGCTCGTGGCGGTAAAGGGTGTGGGCGATTACGTGCGCATCGGCACCACCATCGACGACGCCATCGGAGAAGCCTTCGACAAGGTCGCGAAGATGCTGGGCCTCGGCTATCCCGGTGGGCCGCACGTGGAGCGCGAGGCCGCGAAGGGGAACCCTGAGCGCTTCGCCCTGCCCCGCCCCATGCAGGGTAGACCTGAGCCCAATTTCTCGCTCTCCGGCCTCAAGACCGCTGTGCGGATCGAGGCGGAGAAGATCGCCCCGCTCACGCAGACCGATGTCTCCGATCTCTGCGCGAGCTTCCAGGCCGCTATCGTCGACGTGGTGGTAGACCGCACCCGCGTGGGCTTACGCCAGTTCCGCGAGATCGCGGGCGCGCCCAAGGCCCTCGTGGTGGCGGGCGGCGTCGCCGCGAACCAGACCATGCGCCTCGCGCTTCAGCGCCTTGCAGTGGAAACCGGCCTCAAGCTCGTCGCCCCTCCCCTGGCCTTGTGCGGAGACAACGCGGCCATGATCGCCTGGGCGGGTCTCGAGCGCCTGCGTCTCGGCCTCATCGACGACATCAATGCGCCCGCCCGCGCCCGCTGGCCCCTCGATACCAGCGGTCAGGCGGTTGGGGTGAAGGCCTGATGACGGCAACGGGTCCGATCGGGATCGTCGGAGCGGGCGCCTGGGGAACGGCGCTTGCCAATGCCGCCGCCATCGCCGGCAACGACGTGATCCTCTGGATGCGCTCGCCCGAGCAGGCGGACGAACTTGCCGCTACCCGCACCAATGAGCGCTTTCTGCCGGGCGCGCGTCTGCTCGACCGCATCGCGCCCACCGCCGACCTGAACAATCTCGCCTCGTGCTGCGCCGTCCTGCTCGTCACGCCCGCACAGACGACGCGCGAGATGGCGGGAGCCCTGTCCGCCGTTCTGCCGAATGAGACGCCCCTCGTGCTCTGCGCGAAAGGCATCGAGCGAGAGACCGGCGCGTTTCTCTGCGATGTAGTGCAGGAGGTTCGTCCTGGCGCAAAGGTTGCCGTGTTGTCAGGCCCGAGCTTCGCGCATGATGTAGTTCGTGGATTGCCCACCGCCGTGACGCTCGCCTGCCGCGATACCGATCTTGCCGAAGATCTCGCAAACGCCTTGTCCGGCCCGACCTTGCGCGTCTATCACAGCAGCGATGTACGCGGCGTCGAGATCGGCGGCGCCGCGAAGAACGTGCTCGCCATCGCCTGCGGCGCGGTTGTGGGACGCGGTCTCGGCGAAAGCGCGAAGGCCGCTCTCATTGCGCGCGGCTTCGCAGAGCTTTTGCGCTTCGCACGCGCCTATGGCGGCGAGGCCCAGACGCTGATGGGTCTCTCCGGCCTCGGCGATCTGGTGCTCACCTGCTCCTCCGCGCAGTCACGCAACTTCTCCTTCGGCCTGCATCTCGGCCAAGGGGCGAATGTGCAGGCAGCCTCCGGCGGCAAGCTGGTGGAAGGTGCGACGACGGCAAGCGCTCTCGTTGCTCTGGCAAAGGCCAAGCATGTCGACATGCCGATTGCACAAGCCGTCGAGCGGATCCTTTCCGGTGCGTGGACTGTCGACGAGGCGGTCGATGCGCTGATGAATCGCCCCATCAAATCCGAGCACTAAAGCAAAATCCGAAAAAGTGGTCGCCGGTTTTTCGAAGATTTTGCGTCCAACAAAAGAGTAACGAAGAATGGCCAAGTGGCTCTACAAGTCAGAACCCTCCGTGTGGTCCTGGGACCAGCAGGTTGCGCAAGGCGCAAAGGGAACCCATTGGAACGGTGTGCGCAACCACGTTGCCAAGCAGAACCTGATGGCGATGAAAAAGGGCGAACAGGGCTTCTTCTATCATTCCAACGAAGGCAAGGCCGTCGTCGGCATCGTGGAAGTGATCAAGGAATACTACCCCGACCACACGGACGAGAGCGGCAAATTCGGCATGGTGGACGTGAAGGCCGTCAAACCCTTCAAGCGCCCGGTGACGCTCGACGAGATCAAGAAGCAGCCCGGCCTCGAGAAGATGATCCTCGTCAATAACTCGCGCCTCTCGGTGCAGCCGGTGACGGACGAGGAATGGGCCATCATCTGCAAGATGGGCGGAGTTTGACGAATGGCGTCATCCCGGGGCTGCGCAGCAGAACCCGGGATCGTCGGACGAGATTGGCGCCTGTTCCCTCCCCCTTGAGGGGAGGGGTAGGGGTGGGGGTCGCAAAGTCAAAGTGCGACGCGAACTTCAGTGAACATGAAGGCCACTACCATCTGCTCCCTCTCCCTGAGGGAGAGGGTCGGGGTGAGGGGTTACAGCGCTTTCCGGAAAGGTCTCACCCCCCTCACCCTCGCTGCGCTCGACCTCTCCCCACCGCAAGTCGGGTGTTCCCGACTTGCGCATGCAGGAACTGATCTCGGAAACATCCGAGATCAGGGGAGAGGTGGTCAGAGCCCCGCTAGTTCAATCGCTCACCCGGTCGTCCGACCCCCACCCCTGCCCCTCCCCGCAAGGGGGAGGGAACACGCGCCTTATCCGGCTTGCGATCCCGGATCTGCGTTGCGCTTCGTCCGGGAGGACAGCCTGTGAGCGATGTTCCGCTTTTGTTCTTGACAATGGTCCTAAGCTGGGCTATATGGGGGATGTCCTGGCTCGATGAGGGGCGCGCTCGCGAGGCGTCGTGATCGATGGAGCCGGGAACGGTCCCGGGTCGGTCTCGCAAGCCGGGCCGGGAGGCCCATCGTTGCAAGACGCGGTGTCCGCCTAAAAGAACCGTGCGCGAGGGGCCGTCAGGTTCTTCTCACAATCACAAGCGAACCGGACGGCCTCTCGCGCCTCCCTCACCCCATACCCTCGGAGCACACAGCTCGCGAGGCCGCTCTCCCATGCCCGCTCTTTGACAATTCAGGTTTTGACACAAAGAGAGCGCAATGGGCGTTCCAGATACACATCCCATTCATCCTGAGACGTCTCGATGAAACCGAAGCGTTTGTAAAAGCGTTCGGCATCGCTTTTCTGGAGAACGCTGAGCCGCACCGGTTGATGGGCCGCATCAGCTTCGGCCAAGAGCCGGGCAAGCACAGCGGCTCCTAATCCACGGCTCTGAAATGCCGGATAGAGATAAAAATGCTCGAGCAGAAGGCCGGTCTCGACGGGCTTCATGGCAACGCAGCCCGCAAGAGCGCCATCCACCAGAATGAGCTGCGTATGCTCCGGCTGAAAGGATGCCTTGAACCGCTCGAAGGCTCGACCCTCATCGAAGCGCCCGATCCGCTCCAGGCTGTCGCGCATCGCGGCGATCCGCAGGTGAAAGAGACGGTCGAAGTCTTCTTGAGAAGCTGCCTTGAGGCAAAAGGCGGGTTTGGCACTCCGTTCCATGCTTCACTCAAACTGTGCTGAAAGCATTGCGAGTATCATCGCAATAAAGTTTCGTTTCTATCGGTCCAGAGCATTCGGCAGCCAGCGCCAAAAGTATGAACGACCAAAGTCCGATCCCGCCCGGCTTGCGGGACCCCTCTCTCTTTCCGTAAACCTAGACCTAATTACCCCATAACAACCTGTCTGGGAGAAGCGTCATGGAAGAGAAGATCTACGACGTGCCGTCCGAATGGACCCATCGTGCCTATCTGGACGATGCGGGCTATCGCGCGAAATACGAGGCCTCGGTGAAGGACCCTGAGACGTTCTGGGCCGAGGAAGCCAAGCGCATCCATTGGTTCAAGGCGCCGACCCGGATCAAGAACACCAATTACGGCCCTGGCGACGTCTCGATCCGCTGGTTCGAGGACGGCATCACCAACGTCGCCTATAATTGCGTCGACCGGCATTTGCACACCCGCGGCGACCAGGTCGCCATCATCTGGGAAGGTGACGATCCGTCGGAATCGAAGAAGATCACCTATCGCGAGCTCTACGCGCAGGCGAACCGCATGGCCAACATCATGCGCAATCGCGGCGTCTCGAAGGGCGACCGCGTCACGATCTACATGCCCATGATCCCGGAAGCGGCCTATGCGATGCTGGCCTGCGCGCGCCTCGGCGCGATCCACTCCGTGGTGTTCGGCGGCTTCTCTCCGGATTCGCTCGCAAGCCGCATTCAGGATGCCAAATCCGCCTTCATCATCACCGCCGACGAGGGCCTGCGCGGCGGACGTAAAGTCCCGCTGAAGGTCAATGTCGATGCCGCCATCGAGCGCGTGGGCGCGGGCGTGGTGGACCATGTGCTTGTCGTGCGCCGCACCGGCGGCGCGGTGAACATGGTGCCGGGCCGTGACGTGTATTACGACGAAGCGGCAGCACAGGTCTCCGACGAGTGCCCCTATGAGGAGATGAATGCGGAGGATCCGCTGTTCATTCTCTACACCTCCGGCTCGACGGGAACGCCGAAAGGCGTGCTGCACACCACCGGCGGTTATCTCGTCTATGCGGCGATGACGCATGAATACGTCTTCGATTATCACGACGGCGACATCTATTGGTGCACCGCCGACGTGGGCTGGGTGACGGGCCATTCCTACATTCTCTACGGACCGCTCAGCAATGGCGCGACGACGCTCATGTTCGAGGGCGTGCCCACCTACCCGTCGATCTCCCGTTTCTGGGATGTGATCGACAAGCACAGTGTGAACACCTTCTACACCGCACCGACCGCGATCCGCTCGCTCATGCAGGCGGGAGAAGAGCCGGTGAAGAAGACCTCGCGCAAGTCGCTTCGCCTGCTCGGCTCCGTGGGTGAGCCGATCAATCCGGAAGCCTGGGAATGGTATCACCGCGTGGTCGGCGACAGCCGCTGCCCCATCGTCGATACCTGGTGGCAGACGGAAACCGGCGGCATCCTCATCACGCCGCTGCCCGGCGCGACCAAGCTCAAGCCCGGCTCAGCCACGCGTCCCTTCTTCGGCGTGAAGCCTGAGATCGTGGATGCGGAAGGCAAGGTTCTGGAAGGCGCCTGCGAGGGCAATCTCGTGATCGCCGATTCCTGGCCGGGCCAGATGCGCACGGTCTATGGCGACCACGAGCGTTTCGTTCAGACCTACTTCTCCACCTATCCCGGCAAGTATTTCACCGGCGACGGCTGCCGCCGCGACGCGGACGGCTATTACTGGATCACCGGCCGCGTGGACGACGTGATCAACGTCTCCGGCCACCGCATGGGCACGGCTGAAGTCGAGTCGGCGCTGGTGGCGCATCCGAAAGTGTCGGAGGCCGCCGTCGTCGGTTATCCGCACGACATCAAAGGCCAGGGCATCTACGCCTATGTGACCCTGATGGCGGGCGAGCAGCCGACGGAAGAGCTTCGCAAGGAGCTGGTGGCCTGGGTTCGCAAGGAAATCGGCCCCATCGCCTCGCCGGATCTCATCCAATTCGCACCGGGCCTGCCCAAGACCCGCTCCGGCAAGATCATGCGCCGCATCCTGCGCAAGATTGCCGAGGACGAGTTCGGCTCTCTGGGCGACACCTCGACGCTCGCCGATCCCACTGTGGTCGACGACCTGATCACCAACCGCCAGAACAAGCGCACGCAGGCGGCGTGACAAACACGTCATCCCGGGGCCGCAACGCGGAACCCGGGATCACATGACCAGTATGGCGCCTTATCCTGACAGCGATCCCGGATCGGCTCACGCCGTCCGGGATGACGCTTTCTAGGGCTCTCGGAACCGTCGCCGTTCCTTCGACGTCTCACCCTCACGCACTTCAAGCAGGAGGGTTTTCACATGATCGTCCGGGTCGCCGCCGCCTTGGGCATCCTCATCCTTGCCACCTCGGGCGCATCCGCCCGTGAGGTGGTGCCGTTCGAGGCGCGCGTGTCGCCGGGCACCATCGTGATCAAGACAGCAGAGCGAAGACTCTATTACGTGCGCGGCGACGGCACGGCCCTGCGCTATCGCGTAGCGGTCGGCAAGCCGGGCAAGCAATGGTTCGGAGAGGCGCGGATCGACGGGAAATACGTGCGGCCCGCTTGGTCGCCGCCAATGGAAGTGAAGCGCGACAACCCCCGCCTGCCCGATGTCATTCCCGGTGGGTCGCCCAACAATCCCATGGGCGCGCGAGCGCTCACCCTCGACCTCGACGAATACGCCATTCACGGCACCAATCGCCCCGGCTCCATCGGCACCTATGCATCCTACGGCTGCATCCGCATGCTCAACGAGGACATCGTCGATCTCTACGATCAGGTGAGCGTGGGAACGCGGGTGGTGGTCACGCCTTAGGGTAAAGATCCGCCCTCGATGGCGGCAATCCTGCCGGCCCGCGCGTGCGCTTGGAGACAAGCGTCTGGTTCACGCCCACCGCCGCGCGCTCGAAGGCGAGCGAGCAGCCGGCGAGATAGAGGAGCCACATACGGGTCTTCTCTTTGCCCACCATGGCTTCGGCCTCTTTGCGCTTCGCACTCAGATTCTCCCACCACAGGCGCGTGGTGCGCTGATAGTGCTCGCGCCAGCCCTCCACGTCATGCACCTCGAAGCCGAAGCGTTCGAGATTGGCGATCGACATGCCGAGATGGTCGAGCTCGCCGCCGGGGAAGATGTAGCGCGTGAGCGCCTTGTATTCGGGCTTGAGCTTGCGGAAGGCGCGCTCGCTCTTCTTGGCGCGCCGCGCGATGGTGTGATGGAGATAGAGGCCGCGCGGACGAAGCAGGCGATGCACCGAGCGGAAATAGGTGGGGTGATTTCTGATGCCCACATGCTCGAACATGCCGATCGAGGAGATCTTGTCGAACTCACCATCCATCTGCGTGAAATCCTTCACGAGAATCTCGACGCGGTCCTGCAATCCCAGGCGCGCCACCTTCTCGCGGGCGAGCTTCGCCTGCTCCTCGGCCAGCGTCACGCCTGTGGCCTTCACGCCGTAATGCTGCGCCGCATGGCAGATCAGCGCGCCCCAGCCGCAGCCGATATCGAGGAAGCGATCATTGGGTTTGAGCCGCAGCTTGCGGCAGATCATGTCGAGCTTGTCGAATTGCGCGCGGGCGAGATCGTCGTGCCAGTCCGGTTGGAAGTAGGCGCAGGTATAGACCATCTCCGGATCGAGGAAGAGGCCGTAGAACTCGTTCGAGACGTCGTAATGGTAGGCGACGTTCTTCTTGTTGGTCTGGGGCTTTCCTTCGCGCGCCTTCGGGTTCTCCTCGACGCGGGCGAGCGGGCGCGGCATGTCGGCGGGTGCGCGCCAGAAGTGATAGGCAGCCTTCAGCGCTTTGAGCTTGCTGATCCGCCGAAGCCGCCGTCCGGCCTTCTGCGGGCGCTGGGCGGCAAGATCGAAGATGGTGCCGTTCTTGAGGTCCAGCAGACCCGATACATAGGCGTTGAGCGCCGTGTCGAGGTTCGGGCGGCGGATCAGGCTTGCGATGACGTTCTCGTGCCGGATCGCAAGGCGCATGGCATAGGACGGCAGGTCGGCGGGAACGGTGGACCCATCCCACAGCTCGAAACCGAACTGCAGATCGAGCGCCTTGTGCGCCTCCTCCAGAAGCTCCCGGAAAAGCTTGAGCCGCTCAGCCCCGTTCATCACCCCGCGATCCTTAGTGTTTTGTGTTGCGACGTGACACTAGGGGATCGGATTCAAAAGGGGAATGCATTTTTGCAATTCATCCGCAAAGGGGACGGGAAACATCGTCCCCGACGGCTTTTTCTCTCAACAGAGGCCCTTAGAAGTCGCTGGCGAGGCCTTTCACCTCCCAATCGTCGTAGCGCACGGGCTCCAGGCCTCCCCGGCCCTGATGCTCCTTCTCCTTGGCGATCTCAGCCGCATGGGCATCGATCTGCTGTCGCCTTTGGGCCGCCTCCTCAAGAGCGCGTTGGGCGGCAGGCGAGAGGATCTTGCCGGGCACGGCCCCTTCCAGGGTGGAGCCGGAGGTGTTTTCAGGGGTGTCGTCGGTGCTCATAGGAGGCCTTTATCAGGTCCTTGGCCCTCATGGGAATGGGACCTCTTGGCCCAAACCCTTGGTCGGGAGCTGGACCATTCCCACATGAAAGGTCTAACGGATAATATCCTGCTCGAGGTGGAGACCCCGATGAATACCGTCAAGACCGGAATGCTGCTGGCGGCCCTGATGGCCCTGTTCGGCGTTGTCGGCTACATGCTGGGCGGCGCGACCGGCATGATGATCGCCCTAGGCCTTGGCCTTGCCACCAACCTCTTCGCTTATTGGAATTCCGACCGGCTGGCGCTGGCAGCCCACCACGCCATCGAGGTGGATGAGAACACCGCGCCGGACCTTGTCCATATGGTGCGGGACCTCGCCCGCAACGCGAACCTCCCGATGCCGCGGGTCTACATCATCGAGAACCCGCAGCCCAACGCCTTCGCCACCGGGCGCAACCCGGAAAACGCGGCCGTTGCCGCCACCACCGGCCTGCTCGACATGCTCACCCACGACGAAGTCGCGGGCGTGATGGCGCACGAGCTTGCCCATATCAAGAACCGCGACACGCTGATCATGACGGTGAGCGCCACGATTGCGGGCGCCATCGCGACGCTGGCCCAGTTCGGCTTCCTGTTCGGCGGGCGCGGCAACGACCGGCCCAATCCCATCGTGATGATCGCCACAGCCCTCATCGCCCCCATGGCGGCCATGATCATCCAGATGGCGATCAGCCGCTCGCGGGAATACGACGCCGACAAGATGGGCGCCGAGATCTGCGGCCAGCCGCTCTCGCTCGCCTCGGCGCTGGCGAAAATCGCGGGCGGCGTGGCGCATGTGCCCAACATGGATGCGGAGCGTCACCCGGCCACCGCGCCGCTCTTCATCATCAATCCGCTCTCCGGCCACGGCATGGACAACCTGTTCTCGACCCACCCGGCGACGGAAAACAGGATTGCGGCGCTCAACGCTTTGGCGCAAGAGATGGGAACGACCGCGCAACCCGGCTTCTTCGCGCAGAGTTCAACCAGTCCTTGGGGCCAGCCGCCCCGCCGTGGACCCTGGGGTTAAGTATTTTGAATCAATCGGACGATCAGGTGGGCCTCGGCCCCCGACGCCTCGCCTGGATGGCGGTGACGGAAACCATGAAGCGGCGCGTGCCGCTCGACGACGTGCTGGACGAGCTCTCGCCCAAGGAGGACCTCTCCTCGCGCGACGAAGCCCTGGCGCGCGCCATCGCCATCGTCACCTTCCGCCGCCTCGGCACCCTGGGACGCGCGCTCAACGAGCGCCTCAACCGCGACCCGAAGGATGAGCGCCTGCTGCATCTTCTCGCCACCGGCGCGGCGCAGATCCTCTTCCTCGACATTCCCGACCATGCCGCCGTGGACAGCGCGGTCAGGCTCGCGCAGGAAGATCCGAAGCTCCATCACGCAGGCGGCTTCATCAACGCGGTCCTGCGGCGCGTGGCGCGCGAGCGCGACATGATCCTCAGCCAGCAGGAAAGCGCCGAAGAATCCTGGCTCGACACGCCCACCTGGCTCGAAGAGCGTTGGGTGACGCAATATGGCGAAGAACTCGCGGCGAAGATCGCGGCAGCCCATCGCTCCATGGCCTCCGTCGACATCTCCGTGAAGAACGATCCTGCCTCCTGGGCCGAACGGCTCGGCGGCGTTCTTCTGCCGACGGGCAGCATCCGTCTTGTGGAGCGCACCGCGATCCGCGACCTGCCGGGCTTCGATGAAGGTACATGGTGGGTGCAGGATGCCGCTGCAGCCCTTCCCGCCCGCCTGCTCAACGCCAAACCCGGTGAGCGCATTGCCGATCTCTGCGCCGCGCCCGGCGGCAAGACGGCTCAGCTCGCAGCCGCCGGCGCCGAAGTGCTGGCGGTGGACCGCTCGCCTAAGCGCCTGAAGCGGCTGGAAGAGAATCTCGCCCGCCTGGACCTCAAGGCAGAAACCCGCGCCATCGATGCGGAAAAGCTCGACGAGGCGCCTTTCGATGCGATCCTGCTCGATGCGCCCTGCTCCGCCACCGGCACCATCCGCCGTCATCCCGACGTCGCCTGGACCAAGAGCGAAGAGGATATTCGCAAGCTCTCAGGATTGCAGACGCGCCTGCTCGACAAGGCGGCGCACTTGCTCAAGCCCGGCGGCCGCCTCGTCTATTGCACCTGCTCGCTGGAAGCCGAGGAAGGCGAACGGCAGGCTGCTGAATTTCTTGTCCGTCATCCCGAATTCGCACGCCAGCCGATCACGGCCGACGAGATTGGCGGCCTTCATGAGTGCGTGACGCCCGACGGCGACGTGCGCACCCTGCCCTGCCATCTTGTCTCGCCCGAGCACGAGCGCAGCGGCATCGACGGCTTCTTCATCGCGCGCTTCGTGAAGGCTTCGTAATACAAACACATCGGCTTAAGCCTCGTCCTGAGACGCCTGCATGGCACGCGTTCTCGGGATGAGGCTCTGTTTCTGTTGATACCGATCACAACACGGCCTGCTTACGCGTTGTTAACCTGTCAGCAGGAACTGCCCTCTATGCTGGCGCGGACGAGAATGAACCCAAAGGGAGCGCCACGGGTGGATTTCGGGCCGGATCGCTGGCGTTTGTACAAGCTTGCCTTTTCCGAGGCAGGCCGCGCCATGCGTGGCGGAACGGTCTGGGGATTGTCCAAGCTGTTCTCGCGAGCGCCCATGCCCACGCGCCTGCTCTTCGCGCCGCAGGATCTGCGCACCGCCGATCCCACCATCGCCACCGACATCTATTCCGGATTCTTCGCCTTCGCAGGCCGCGCCATCACCACGAGCGGCCGCTCGCCTTTCGCATTCGCGCCGCCGAGCCGCGCCTGGGCCGAAGCGCTCTACGGTTTCGGCTGGCTGCGCCATCTGCGCGCCGCCGGCACCGCACTTGCCCAAGCCAATGCCCGCTCGCTGGTGGACGAGTTCGTCTCCTCGAAACTCGGCGACAAATGCACCGCCTGCGACACGCAGGTGATCGCAAGGCGGCTGATGTCCTTCATCAGCCAGTCGCCGCTGATCCTGGAGGGCGCGGATCATGCCTTCTATCAGCGCTTCCTACGCCTCATCGGCCAACATGTGCGCGAGCTGGAGCGTCATATCCGCTCCGGCGCGCTGCCGCAGCAGCAGCTGATGGCGGCGATTGCACTGTGCTATGCGGGCCTGTGCTGCGAAGGTCTCGACCGCCATCTGCGCCGCGCGAGCCGTCTGCTCACCCGTGAGCTGGAGCGCCAGGTTCTCGCCGATGGCGGACATGCAAGCCGCAATCCACGCGTCATCGTCGATCTGCTCTTCGATCTTCTGCCCTTGCGCCAGATGTTCGCGAGCCGCGAGGTCGATACGCCGGAAGCGCTGCTCAACGCCATCGATCGCATGCTGCCCATGGTGCGCATGTTCCGCCACGGCGACGGCACGCTTTCGCATTTCAACGGCATGGGCGTGACGGCAGCGGACCATCTCGCCACGCTGCTGACCTATGACGACATGCGCAGCCAGCCGATCCAGCATGCGCCCTATACGGGTTACGAGCGGCTGGAAGCCGGACGCACGCTGCTCGTGGTGGATGTGGGCGCGCCGCCATCGACACCGCTCTCGACGGAAGCGGGCGCAGGCAGCCTTTCCTTCGAGTTCTCGTCGGCCTCGCAGCGCATCGTGGTCAATTGCGGCACGCCGCGCATTGCCAATGACACGATCATCCAGGCCTCGCGCTCCACGGCGGCCCATTCGACAGCCTCCGTCAACGATATCTCGTCCTGCCAGATGGTGGGCGACAGGGGCGGCTGGTTCAATCGCCGGATCGCCCGCTGGCTTCTTCGCCGCATCGGCCCCGTCGTGCTTTCAGGCCCTGAAAAGGTCACGGCGGAGAGAAGCGAGCGGGAGCACGCGCAGGTTCTCACCGCAAGCCATGACGGCTATCGCCGTCGCTTCGGCCTGACGCATGAGCGGCGGCTGCTGCTTACGCCGAAAGGCAACAGCCTGGAGGGCGAGGATGTCTTCTGGGGTGAAGGCACCGCGACGGCCTCGGCGGAGGCTGTCATCCGCTTCCATCTCGCTCCCGGCGTCAAAGCGAGCCGCGCTCAAGGCGGGCGCGTGGTGATGTTGGTTCTGCCGAACCAGGAAGCCTGGCAGTTCACGGCCATTCCCGTCGAAGCGCAGGTGGAGGACAGCGTGTTCCTCGCCGCCTCCGATGGCATGCGCCGCACGGAACAGATCGTGCTAAGCCTTCGTCCCAGCGAGACCCCTTCCGTCCGCTGGCGCTTCGAGCGCCTCGCCCGCAATTTCAACCCAAGCCAGCCTGCGGGCACGACGGGTGACCTGCTGTGAGGCTTCAAGCATCATGAGCATCGCCGATATCGTCGGACTGTTCGGAGTCGCAGCCTATCTCTCGGCCTATGGCCTGCTGCAGCTCGGCATCCTGAAGGTCGAGGACGGACGCTATGCCCTGCTCAACGGAACGGGCGCTCTCCTGATCCTCTATTCCCTGATCTACGACTTCAACCTGCCCTCCTTCATCACCCAGACGGCCTGGCTGATCCTGACGATCATCGGCTATGTAAGATTGCGCGCCAGGCAACGGTCGTCGGCAGGGTCGGGGCAGTAGGCATAGAATAGTGGGCTGATCAGTTTAAGCCGGCCACGAAGCATGCTACTCAGTTTCGCATGTTAATCAAAATAGCAATACGTTGGCTGGAGATACTCTCGGCGACTTGGTGGGCCTTCGCTCTCACGGCGATAGGACTGATGCTGATCTTCGCTCCGGAAAGCAATCAATATCCAGGTCCTGATGGGTGCTTCTTCGCGTCCGATCTGATTTTCCACGTGATGTGCAATGGGACATGGAATGATAGGATCATCGGCGGACTCCTGTCTTGGGCTCTCTACTGGACTTTTGAAAGCCCGATCCTGATCTCAATGATGGTGGCAGCACCAAAGAAGATTCTCGGCATCGGCTTCACCGTATTGTGGTTTGCCTCCCTTCTCTTAGCGCTCAGCTTCTTAATCCGTCAGCTTCGCAAGTTGAGGCGAAAGGCCCAAGGTTGAGATACCCCGTCCGTGCAAGCCGTTGTGAGATCTCGCCCAGCGCATAGAGCGTTGAGAATGCTATCGAGATAGCCTTAGCGATTTAAACTATAAGCAATTCTCCAGGCAGAGGGTGCGATCAGGAGCGGGCGGCAGAAGTCTGTCATGCGCTCCTTCGAACCAAGGAATACCATGCGAATCGATATACTTAAGGAAGCCGATCCTCCGGGAGCGGACGACATCACAGCCGGGTTGCGGGCTCACATGATCGAGCAGACCGGCAACTTGCCGCGTGTTCCTCTGACCCTCATGATACGCGATGCCAGCAACCGCGTCCGCGGCGGCATTCGAGGGAACATCGTTCTCTGCTGGCTTCAGATTGATCACTTCTGGGTGGATGAAGCCCTGCGCGGTCAAGGCTACGGCTCGCGCCTGCTGGATCTCGCCGAGGATGCAGCCCGTTCTCATGGCGCGATCGGTTCGCAGCTGACGACGTCGACCTTCCAGGCAATCGGCTTCTACGAGAAGCAGGGCTATGCGGAGATCGGCCGCCTGAAGGATCGCCCGCCGGGACACGACCGCGTCTGGATGGCGAAACGCTGGGGCTGAATTCCTGGCTCGGCCCCTTGCTCCTCATGGAATGCTCCACCTCCTGAGCTATTTGCGCTTCCGACGCCAATTGAGAAGCGATGCAACCATGACCTACCTGATCATCAAAGCAGCCGTTTCAGGCGTCCTCGTCATGATCATCTCGGAGGTCGCACGGCGCAGCCCTGGGCTCGGTGGGCTCATTGCTTCGCTCCCCCTGGTCTCCGTGCTCGGCATCATCTGGCTGTGGCGCGACACTTCCGACCTGGAGCGCATCGCCAGCCATTCGCAAGCGACCTTTTGGTTCGTCCTCCCGTCCCTCCCGATGTTTCTCGCCTTTCCGATGATGCTCCGGCATGGACTCGGGTTCTGGCTTTCCCTGGCGCTGTCCTGCCTTCTGACCATGGGACTTTATCTCGTCACCCTCTGGATTCTGCCCAGGATCGGCATCGATCTCTGAGCGTCATCCATCCTCAAAAGCCTGGAACGCCACCCTTCGCGGTTCCCATCCGGGACCTCCCGTGCTATCGCGCCCGCATCCTTTACCCCTTCATGGAGCGGCCGCCATGCCGAGCGATCTGAAGCGCGTTTCCCGCGCTCTGCTTTCCGTATCCGACAAGACGGGCCTCGTGGACTTCGCCCGTGCTTTGTCCGCGCGCGGCATCGAGCTGGTCTCCACCGGCGGCACGCACAAGGCGCTGAGCGAGGCGGGTCTGCCCGTGAAGGACGTAAGCGATCTCACGGGCTTTCCCGAGATGATGGACGGGCGCGTGAAGACGCTTCATCCGTCCGTCCATGGCGGCCTTCTTGGCATCCGCGCCAATCCTGAGCACCAGGCCGCCATGCTGGCCCACGGCATCCAGCCTATCGATCTCTTGGTGGTGAACCTCTATCCCTTCGAGGCCACCGTCGCCGCGGGTCGCCCCTACGACGACTGCATCGAGAACATCGATATCGGCGGCCCTGCCATGATCCGCGCTGCCGCCAAGAACCACGGCGACGTAGCGGTGGTGGTGGACGGCGCCGACTACGCTGCCGTTCTCGACGACCTGAAGCAATATGACGGCGCAGTGACCTACACGCTCCGCCGCCGCCTCGCGCAGAAGGCCTATTCCCGCACCGCAGCTTACGACGCGGCGATCTCCAACTGGTTCGCCAGCGAACTCGGTGACGCCACCCCGCCCTTCCGCGCGCTCGGCGGCTCCATCGCGGAAGTCATGCGCTACGGCGAGAACCCGCACCAGAGCGCCGCTTTCTACCGCACGCCCGAGCAGCGCCCCGGCGTCTCCACCGCGCGTCAGGTGCAGGGCAAGCAGCTCTCCTATAACAACATCAACGACACCGACGCCGCCTACGAAGCGGTTGCGGAATTCGCGCCCGAGCGCTCGGCGGCCATCGTGATCGTGAAGCACGCCAATCCCTGTGGCGTGGCTGAAGGCGCAAACCTCGTGGAGGCTTACGAGAAGGCCCTGCGCTGCGATCCGGTCTCGGCCTTCGGCGGCATCGTCGCCATGAACCGCACCCTCGATGCGGAAGCAGCAAAAGCCATCACCGAGATCTTCACGGAAGTGATCATCGCGCCCGACGCCAGCGAAGAGGCCATCGCCATCGTCGCCGCGAAGAAGAACCTGCGCCTGTTGCTTGCAGGCGCCCTGCCCGATCCGCGCCAGGCCGGCCTGACGCTGCGCACCGTGGCGGGCGGATTCCTCGCTCAGTCGCGCGACAACGCCGTGGTCGATGCCATGGACCTGAAGGTGGTGACGAAGCGCGCTCCCACGGAGCGTGAGCTCGCGGACCTGCGCTTCGCCTTCCGCGTCGCCAAGCACGTGAAGTCGAACGCCATCGTCTATGCGAAGGATCTCGCGACCGTCGGCATCGGCGCCGGCCAGATGAGCCGCGTCGATTCCTCCCGCATCGCAGCCTGGAAGGCCGCGGAAGCCGCGAAAGCAGCAGGCCTGCCGGAGACCCTCGCCAAGGGCTCGGTCGTCGCCTCCGACGCTTTCTTCCCCTTCGCGGACGGCCTTCTCGCTGCCGCGGAAGCCGGCGCTACCGCCGTGATCCAGCCCGGCGGCTCCATGCGCGACGACGAGGTGATCAAGGCCGCAGACGAGGCCGGCCTCGCCATGGTCTTCACCGGCCACAGGCACTTCCGTCACTAAGCTAATGGCGTCATCCCGGATCTGCGCTTCGCTCCGTCCGGGATGACGTTTCTCCTTTCGCTTCCCATATATGCGACATCAAAAGGAGACCCTGATGATCGTCACCACCACGCCCTCCATCGAAGGCCGCCGCATTGCCGCTTATCGCGGCATCGTCTCGGGCGAGGCCATTCTCGGTGCGAATGTCTTTCGCGATTTCTTCGCCTCTATCCGCGATGTGGTGGGCGGGCGCTCGGGTTCGTATGAGCGCGTGCTGCGCGACGGGCGCGATACCGCCTTGAACGAGATGATCGAGGAAGCGCAGCGTCTCGGGGCTCATGCCATCGTGGGCGTGCACATGGATTACGGCGCGATCGGCAAGAACGAAGGCATGATGATGGTCACCGTCAGCGGCACCGCCGTGACGCTGGAATAGTTCACGCCCGCTTCACGCCGCTCAGCAGAATAAAGCCCGCGAAAAGAAACAGGATCAGCACCGCTGGTCCTGCGGCTTGCGTTTGGAAGATCGCGGTCGCCACCGCCACCGCGAGCGGCGCGAGGAAGGACGTGACCTTTCCGGACAAGGCGAGCAATCCGAAGTAGCGCCCGGCCTCGCGCGGTGGAACGAGCCGCGCGAGTAGACTGCGAGAGGAAGCCTGCAAGGGACCAGCGACGGAGCCGATGACGAGGCCGAGCAGGACGAAGAGCTTTTCCGGCGTGCTCGCATAAAGCCCCTCGCCTGCCGGCACGGTCGGGATGACGAAGAGAATGTGCTCCCGCCCCAAGGACAGCACGCCGAGGCAGACGAGCGCGAGCACGAGGATCGCGCCCATGATCACGGGCTTTGCGCCGAAGCGGTCGTCGAGGCGGCCGCCGATCAGCGCGCCGATGGTTCCGGTGATGGTGAGTAGGATGCCGAAGAGTCCGAGCTCCGTCGCCTGCCAGCCGAAGACGCCTGCTCCGTAGATTCCGCCAAAGGCGAAGAGTGCGACGAGCGCATCCTGATAGACCATGTTGGCGATGAGGAAGCGCAGCACGCCCTCATGCCGCCGCGCGTCGGTGAGCGTGTTTTTCACCTGCGCCAATCCATGGCGCACAGCCTCACCCAGTTTCAACTTTGAACGCGCGATGTCGGGCGTAAACAGGAAGAGCGGCATCACGAAGATGAGAAACCACAGGGCCGAAAATGGGCCTGTAATGCGGTCGCCTTCGCGCGCCGCAGGATCGAGTCCAAAGAGCGGCGCAAAGCCAAGCACTGTCTTGCCGCTACCCGCATCCGCCGCGAGGAAACCCAGCACGATCACGAGCGACACCAAGCCGCCGAGATAGCCCATCGCCCAGCCGGCGCCGGAGAGGCGCCCGAAACGCTCCGGCGGCACGAGATGCGGGATCATGGCGTTGTTGAACACCGCTGCCACTTCGACCGCGATTGTCGCGAAGGCGAAACCGATGAGGGCGATTGGAATCGCGTTCGGCTGGCCCGGCGCGGCATACCAGAGCGCGAAGGAAGCGATGAATAGCACGAGGCCGCAAGCCGAAATCCACGGCTTCTTCGGGCCCGTCGCATCGGCGACGGAGCCGAGAACCGGCGAGAGGATGGCGAGCGCGAAGCCCGCTGCCGCCGTCGCATAGCCCCAGAGGCTCTGGCCCGTCACCGGATCGGGCGCGAGGGATGCCGCGAAATAGGGCGCGAAGACGAAAGTGGTGACGAGGGTGAAAAAGGGCTGGCAGGCCCAATCGAAGAGCAGCCAGCCCAGGATCGCGGGGCGCGAGGCGAAAGCAGGCTTTTCCTGCACTTCGCCCCCGCTCACCTCGATGATCCCATCACGATGTCCGCGCCAGATCGCCGAGGAGGCTCGCCGCCACGGTGATCTTGGAGAGCGTGAGGCCCGATGACACGATGCTGTCGACTGCACCGCGGATGCGGCTCACATCCGCGCCGCGCTTTTCGCTCCAGGCCTGGACCGCTTCCGTGCCGGAGAGATCGCCTGCGGCGACCTCCGCCGTCAGGCCGCGATGGGCATAGGCGATGCTGTCGACGGCACGGTCGAGCGCCAGGCGGTCGAAGTAATCGCTGACGCTGATCTCATGCGCCGCGCCGATGAGCGCGCCGAGACGGAACGCGGCCTCGAGCGCGAAATGCGTGCGCGCGATGTCGCTCACGGGTTTGCCCGTCTTCTGTGCGGTCAGCACGATATCGGGCGCCGCGACGAGATCGGGCAGAGCCGCGATGCGGCGCGCGAGCGCCTCAGGCGTGCCCTGATCGATCAGCGCCTTCGCGCGGGCATTCAGGGCTTCGAGAGCCTCAGGCGACAGGGTTGTCGGCAGGCCGCGCTCCACGTCCGCGATACCGGCCTGATAGGCGCCGATGATCGTGTCGAGGGAATGCGTGCTGAAATCCACGTTGCGGATGAACCAGACGATCCGGTTCATGAGCAGGTCCTGCAACTCGCCATAGAGACGCAGCTGCAGCGCGCCCGGCACCACGCCGTCGAGGGCATCGATGGCGAGGTTCATGTCGGTCAGGCCGAAAGCATCGCGGGTCGCCGCATAGGCTGCCGCGATCGTCGGTGCGTCGGCACCGGTCTGATCCACGAGGCGCGCCACCATGGTGGGGCCGCCGCGATTTATGATGGCGTTGGCGAGCTGCGTCGCGATGATCTCGCGGCGCAGGCGATGTGTTGCAATCGCATCCGGGAAACGCTCGCGCATGGCGGCCGGGAAGTACCGGTCCAGCTCCTTGCCGAGATACGGATCATCGGGCACCGCGCTCTCAAGCAATTCGTCATGCAGCGAGAGTTTGGCGTATGCGAGCAGCACCGCGAGTTCGGGGCGCGTGAGCGCCTCGCCACGACGGGCGCGCTCGGTGAGCGTTGCGTCGTCGGGCAGGTACTCCACCTTGCGGTTGAGACGACCTTGCGATTCCAGCATCTGCATGAGACGGCGCGCGAAACCAAGATCGGCGAGGCCGCGCTGCTCGGAGAGCGAGAGCGCCAGGGTCTGCAGATAGTTGTTGCGCAGCACCAGGCCCGCAACCTCGTCGGTCATGTCGGCGAGAAGCGTGTTGCGCGCCTCTTCCGGCAGACGTCCATCGCGCTCAGGGGTGGTGAGTGCGATCTTGATATTCACTTCCACGTCAGAAGTATTCACGCCCGCCGAATTGTCGATGGCATCAGTGTTGAGGCGCACGCCATTCTGTCCGGCTTCGATGCGGCCGCGTTGGGTCATGCCGAGATTGGCGCCCTCGCCGATCACCTTGGCGCGGACATCCACACCCGCAATACGGATCGCGTCGTTGGCGCGATCGCCCACCTGCTCGTCGGTTTCGGAGGACGAACGGATGTAGGTGCCGATGCCGCCGAACCAGAGCAGACCCACCTGCGCCTTCAGAATCGCCGTCATCACCTCGGCGGGCGTTGCCTGAGCCTGGGGGAGGCCCAGGAGTGCCTGCACCTCTGTCGAGAGCGGAATCGACTTCGCATTACGCGGGAACACGCCGCCGCCCTGTGAGATGAGCGACTTGTCGTAATCCTGCCAGCTCGAACGCGGCAGGGCGAACAGACGCTCGCGCTCCTTGAACGAGGTTTCCGGATCCGGATTCGGATCAAGGAAGATGTCGCGATGGTCGAAGGCCGCCACGAGCTTCAGGGCGCGCGAGAGCAGCATGCCGTTGCCGAACACGTCGCCGGACATGTCGCCCACGCCCGCCACCGTCACGGGCTGCGTCTGGATATCGATGTCCATCTCGCGGAAGTGGCGCTTCACCGCTTCCCAGGCACCGCGTGCGGTGATGCCCATCTTCTTGTGATCGTAGCCCTGGCTGCCGCCGGAGGCGAAGGCATCGCCGAGCCAATGGCCCTTTTCGATGGAGAGCGCATTCGCCGTGTCGGAGAAAGTGGCCGTGCCCTTGTCAGCGGCGACCACGAGATAGGGATCGTCCCCATCGTGGCGCACCGTGTCGGCAGGCGGCACGAGGCGATCGCCCTCGATATTGTCGGTGAGCTGCAGGAGCGTGCGCACGAAGATGCGGTAGCTCTCGGTGCCCTCGTTGAGCCAGGCCTGACGGTCGCTCGCGGGCGGCAGGTGCTTGGGCACGAAGCCGCCCTTGGCGCCGACCGGCACGATCACCGCGTTCTTCACCTGCTGCGCCTTCACGAGGCCCAGCACCTCGGTGCGGAAATCCTGCGGACGGTCGGACCAGCGAAGGCCGCCGCGCGCCACCTTGCCGTAGCGCAGATGCACGCCTTCGACGCGTGGCGAATAAACGAAGATCTCGTAGAGGGGCTTGGGCAGCGGCAGGCCTTCCACCTTCGCGCATTCGAACTTGAATGCGATGGTCTGGCGCGGCAGGCCGTTGCCTTCCAGCTGGAAGAAGTTGGTGCGCACAGCCGCTTCGATCAGGTTGATGAAACGGCGCAGGATGCGGTCGTCGTCGAGGCTCGTGACGTTCTTCAGCTGCTCCTCGATGGCCGCACGGACAGCCGCTTCAGCCTCGGCATTGCCGGCATGGCGCGGATCGAAGCGCGCATAGAACAGCTTCACGATGTTCTTCGTGATCTCTGAATGGCGGGCCAGCGTGTCGGCAAGGTAATCCTGCGCGTAGGCGACCTGGATCTGACGCAGATAGCGGCCCAGCGTGCGCACCATGGCGACATCGCGCCAGCCGAGGCCCGCTTCGAGCACCAGACGGTTGAAACCATCCGACTCCGCAAGGCCACGGAAGAGAGCGAGCAGGGCCGCCTCGATCAGCGTCTGGATCTCGTCAATATCGATAGCACCACCAGCTGCGCGCTCCAGCGCCATGTCGTGGAGCCACACACGGTCCATGCCCGACACGCCGGTGGAAATCACGCGGTAGGTTCGCTCGTTCACCACGCGGAAGCCGAGATTCTCGAGCAGCGGCACGCGGTCGGAGAGCGGCAAAGCCGCATTGCGCGAAAACACCTTCAGGTTAACGCGCGTGTCGTCATCGCCTTCGCGGCGATAGAGATCGACGGCGCGCGGGCGCGCCTCGGAGAGCTGCTCCAGGAGCGCGATGTCCTTGATCGCCTGCTCGGCGCCGAAGGCCTCGCGATAGGCCGCGCTGAAGGCTTCGGCGTAACGCGTGGCAAGGCCACGCGCACGGGCGCCGCCCATGGTCTCGTCGAGCTGGTCGCGAAGGGAATCGCTCCAGGTGCGCACGATGGCGGCGATGCCCTTCTCCAGGGTGTCGCGGGAAACGTCCGGCGTTTCGCCCTCGTCGCGGCCGATGATGTAGTGAGTGCGCGCCAGGGGACCTTGCGGATAATCCGGATAGGATGCGGAAACGCGGCCTTCATAGATGCCCGCGAGGAACTGGCCGATGCGGTGGCGCACGCTGGTGTCGTAGCGGTCCTTCGGCACGAAGACGAGAACCGAGACGAAGCGGTCGAACTCGTCGACGCGCGGAAGCGCCCGAACACGCGGACGCTCCGACAGGTTCATGATATCGATGGCGAAGTGATAAAGCGTCTCTTCGTCGATCTGGAACAGCTCGTCGCGCGGATAATTCTCGAGAACGTTGAGAAGGGCGCGGCTCGCATAGCTCGACGGATCGAAGCCCGCGCGGGCTACCACCTTCGCCACTTTGTGACGCAGATAAGGCACTTCCGCCGTGGTGTTGGTATAGGCGCTCGCCGTGAACAGGCCGACGATACGCAGTTCGCCGCGAAGCCTGCCATCGGCATCGAAAAGCTTGACGCCCACATAATCGAGATGCGCGCGGCGGTGAACGCGGGATTTCACATTCGCCTTGGTGATGATGAGCGCCTGCGGCTTTTCAAGGAAAGCGCGGATTTCGGGCGTCATCGCCACGAGTTCGCGACCACGGCGCAGAACGCGCACGGAAGGATCGCGCAGCAGGCCGAGACCGGAGCCCTCCACCGGATCGGCGGCGGTGTCATCCTTCGGCAGGCGGTATTCGCGAAGGCCGAGGAAGGTGAAGTTGTCGCGCGCGATCCAATCGAGGAAAGCCACGGCCTCGCGCACCTCGTCGTCCGGCAGCGGCGGCGGGTTGAGACGGTAATTCTGGACGATTTCCGTGACGCGGGCGCGCATGGACGGCCAGTCGTGCACGGCAAGCGACACGTCCTTGTGGACGCGACGCATGGCCTCGATGAGGCGATCACGCGTTTCGGCATCGTCGATGCGCGGCAGGTGAACATGGATGAAGCTCTCGCGCTTCACGCCATGACGCGCCACGGCGGTGGCCTCGCCGATCAGGCGCACCAGAGCGCCCTCAGCATCGCGCTCGACGGCCAGGATGGGATGCGCGACGAGATAAGGCTCGTAGCCCTGATCGACCAGCTCGGCGAGGGTCGAATCAAGCAGGAACGGCATGTTGTCGTTGACGATTTCGAGAACCGTCACATCCCTGCGGCGGCCCTCGCGCTCGATTTCGAGATCGATGAGGCGGACATCCTCGCCGCCACCGGCGCGCGGCGCCTTGAGATGCTCGTAAGCCGCCGCAGCCAGTTCCGCGAGGGCGGACGGCGAATACGCGGCGAGATCCTCAGGCGGCACGCGCCCATAGAGATCGCGAACGAAGGTGGGTGGAATGGCTTTGTGCCCGGCTTCCAGAACCGCAACGGCCTCGGCCGTCAGTTCGCTTCCGCTGGTCGGCGTTTCCAGCTTCATGCGCGTATCCTCTTATGATCGTTTTCTGATCGTTACGCGAGCGTTGCCACAGAGCGGCAGGTCGCGCAAGGAAAGCGTACGCTTCTGCACATGGCAGGGTTAAGTTTCCGCAATTCCAGCAACTTTATGCTGCTTTCGCTGCTTGAGACGACAGATTCGTGTCTCCCCATTGCTTGAGGGCGAGAAGCACGGGCTCCAGGCTTTGCCCGCGCGTGGACAGGGAATATTCAACCCGCGGCGGAACCTGCGCATAGACCACGCGAACGATGAGACCGTCGGCCTCCAGCTCCCTGAGCTGGTGGGTGAGCATGCGCTGGGTCACGCCGGGAATGAGGCGCCGCAACTCGTTGAAACGCAAGGTTCCCTTCAGCAGCTTGTAGAGGATCACGATCTTCCATTTGCCATCGATGAGGCTGAGCGCCCGCTCGACGGAACAGCCGGTGCATGATTGCTGCCTTGGGGCACGGGGCATCACGGTATCCTTTTTGACACTATGGGCTTTAATTGTGCGTTCTTGCGAGCTTAAGCCCTATGGCCAACTATGTCTCTACCGAAATGGAGACAAGTCATGCGCGCTGTTGGTTATCAGCAATCCCTACCCATCGAGGCCGACGCCTCCCTCATCGATATCGAGCTGCCCCGCCCGGAACCGGGCCCGCGGGATCTTCTGGTGGAAATCAAGGCGGTTTCGGTCAACCCCGTCGATACCAAGGTGCGTAAGCGCGCCCAGGCCGAGCCCGGCAGCCACAAGGTTTTAGGCTATGACGCCGCGGGAATCGTGCGCGCCGTGGGCGCGGAGGTTTCCCTCTTCAAGGCGGGAGACGAGGTGTTCTATGCGGGCGCCATCACCCGCTCGGGCACCAATGCGGAATTCCATGTGGTCGATGAGCGGATCGTCGGCGTAAAACCGAAGAATCTGAGCTTCGAGGAGGCTGCCGCCCTGCCCCTCACGACGCTGACCGCCTGGGAGACCCTGTTCGACCGCCTGGATATCAAGCGCCCGGTGAAGGGGGCCGCCAATGCTATCCTGATCGTCGGCGCGGCAGGCGGCGTCGGCTCCATTGCCGTGCAGCTCGCGCGCAAGCTCACGAATGTGACGGTGATCGCCACCGCTTCACGCCCGGAAACGCAAAGTTGGGCCAAGGAGCTCGGCGCGCATCATGTGATCGATCATACCAAGCCGCTCGCCGCGCAGGTGGAGGCTTTAGGGATCGGCGCACCCGCCTTCGTGTTCTCGATCACGCATACGGAGACGCATTTCGCCGAGATCGCGAAGCTCATTGTCCCTCAGGGACACTTCGCGCTTATCGACGATCCGAAGGATCCGCTCGATATCAGCCTTCTGAAAGGCAAGTCTGTTTCAATTCACTGGGAATCGATGTTCACCCGCTCCACCTTCCAGACGGCGGACATGGAGCGCCAGCACGAGATTTTGAACGAGGCCTCGCGCCTGATAGACGCAGGCACTATCAAGTCGACGCTCGCCGATGTGCTTGGGCCGATCAATGCGGCCAATCTCAAGAAAGCGCATGCCTTCATCGAGAGCAATCGCGCCAAGGGCAAGATCGTCCTGTCGGGGTTCTAAAAAAGAAAGGCCGCCTGAAAGGCGGCCTGATGTGTCTCGAGGGTTGGTGGCCCGGCTCTCCAGAGGCCTGGAGGGCTGGGGGGCTGACGTGTCCAAGCCGATGGATAAGCCGGGCCGTCGAGGCAACTTGAGTATTTACGATACCCAGTGAGGCACCTTAGGGGCACGAATGAGGCAGGAATAAGATTTGCAAAAGAAGCGGTGATTCATTTCACCTCAATGGCTTGATCCGCTCGCGGGCCGGTCCCATCATCAGTTTCAAGGTAACGGATGATGGGAGCTTTCATGAGCGAGGGTGACGTCTCAGAGCCGCTGCGTGGCGGCGCGATGCAGAGTTCGGCTCACATCGTGCCCTTTCCCACCGCGTCGAAGCAAGTTGCCTTCGATCGTGCCGAGTTGCAGACGATTCTCAATCTCTACGGGCGCATGGTGGCTGCAGGCGAATGGCGCGATTACGCCATCGATTTCACACCCGACAAAGCCGTCTTTTCGATCTACCGGCGCACATCCGAAATGCCACTTTATCGCATCGAGAAGGATCCCAAGCTCGCCAAGCGGCAGGGAGCCTATTCGGTGATCGTCTCCACAGGCCTGATTCTCAAGCGCGGACACGAGCTCGATCGTGTGCTGCGCGTGCTCGACAAGCCGAAGGTCGTGTCGAACTGAGGCAGGCCCGCATCAGGAAAATTTGTCAGCGCTGACATTCGGCATGCGAAGCAGCCACAGCGCTGACACGAAGATGCCGAGCGCGCCCGCCCACAGGATCGGGCGAATGCCGATGATATCGGCGAGAAAGCCTGCCACGAGTGCTGCAACAAGGCCGAGCCCGACGCTCAAGAGATGCACGACGCCGCCTTCGCGACCGCGAAGCGCATCGGGCGTCACCTGCTGGCGCAAAGCCGCCATATGGGTGTGAAGGACCACGTAAAGCCCATCGCCGAAGAGCTGTCCCATGCACAGCAAGGTCACGGCAAGCCAGAGCGGGCCTTGAGCGAGCGGAATGAAGCTCGTGCCCAATCCATAGATCACCAGCACGGTAATCAGCAGCTTGCGCGGCGCGATGCCTTTTCCCACACGCGCCGAGAGACGCGCGCCGATCACGGCGCTGATGCCACCGAGCGCGATGACGAAGCCGAGAATGCCCGGCGGAATGCCGAGTTCGCGCACGGCGAAAAGCACGTAGAGCGGCGCGAAGACCGACAGTGAGAACATGAGCGTCGCAAAGCAGAGCGTCAGCGGTCTTAAAGTCGGATGCCCGAACACGAAACGCAGGCCTTCCGCCGTCTCGCGCCAGAGATCAGGTGCTTGTTCACCCATCTCGACGGGCTTTTCGGGCCGACGAATGGACGCCAGCAGAACAGCCGACCAGAGATAGGACAAGGCATCGAAGAGAATCGCGAAAGGTGCCGTGAGAAGCTGGATCGCAACGCCTGCGGTGGCAGGGCCCACGACCTCGGCCACCGCATCGGTGGTCGCAAGCTTTGAATTGCCTTCGAGGAGTTGATCCTTCTCAATCACGCTCGGCAGATAGGCGTTGTCAGCCGTCTGGAAGACCATGGAAAACAGCGCGACGATAGTGGCAACGCCCATGACCTGACCGATGGTGATCGCATCGAGCCAGGCCGCCACAGGAAGCGTCAGGAGTGCGGCGGCACGCGCCATGTCCGCCAGGATGAGCACGCGCCGCCGGCGGGTGCGGTCGATCCAGGCTCCGACGAAGGGGCTGAGCAGCACGCCCGGCAAGGCGCTCAATGCGATCAGCAGGCCGAGATCCATGGCCGTGGCCCCGAGCGACAGGGCCGCGATGATCGGCAGGCCCTCGCGGGTGAAGCGGGTGCCGATGGCGGAGAGGCTCTGGGCTGCCCAGAGACGCAGGAAATCGGGATTGTCCCAGAGGCCGCCGCGCGGCTTGGCGATGATGGAAGCGAACATGGAGATTACGAGAGAATGGGCCGTGTCGGCGGTTCCGATGGGCCTCGTCCGAGCGGACGCTGCATGAGTACGGTGGAGAGCCAGCGTCCGTGCTTGTAGCCGATGCCTTTGAGGATTCCCACGGGCTCGAATCCAAGACTGCGATGCAGGCTGATGGAGCCTTTCGACTCCTCATCGCCGATGACGGCAACCATAAGCCTGAAATCGAGTGCCTCGCATTCCTTGATCAGCGCTTCGAGCAGCAAGCGCCCGATGCCTTGGCCCTGCGCGGAGGGCGCGACATAGATCGAATCCTCCACCGTGGAGCGATAGGCAGGCCGCGTACGATAGGCGCCCGCATAGGCATAGCCGAGGACTTCACCATCGCGCTCCGCCACGAGATAGGGATAGCCGCCCTCCAAGAGACTTGTACGGCGGCGCGCCATTTCATCCTGCGCAGGAGGCTCGAGCTCGAAGGAGGCCGTGCCGGTGAGCACCGCATGCGCATAGATGGCGGCAATGGCGGGGATATCGGTATCGGCGGAGGGGCGGACGATGGGGCTCATGCGCCCTTCGTAAGGCGAAGCCCTGCGACGCGCAAATCCCAACAAAAAAGCCCCGGCCTTTCGGCCGGGGCTCGTGAAGCATTCGCTTCGTGTGTTCTTACTCGTTCCGGTTGCCGACGAGGGCAAGCAGGAACTGGAACATGTTGATGAAGTCGAGATAGAGCGTCAGCGCGCCCATGACGGAGACCTTGCCGGCAGCCTCAGTGTCGAAGTTGCCGTACAGGTACATCTCCTTCAGCTTCTGCGTATCGTAGGCGGTGAGGCCTGCGAAGATCAGAACGCCGATCACGGAAATGCCGAACTGCAGCATGCTCGACGCGACGAAGATGTTCACGATCGACGCGATGATCAGGCCGACGAGACCCATGATCAGGAACGAGCCCATGCCCGACAGGCTGCGGCGGGTGGTGTAGCCCCACAGCGACAGCGCGCCGAAGGCGGCAGCCGTGATGAAGAACACCTGCACGACGCTCGCGCCGGTGTAGCGGATCAGAAGCGTCGAAAGCGAAGCGCCCATCACCGCCGCGAAGGCGAAGAAGGTCATACGCGCCGTTGCGGCCGACATGCGGTCGATACGGAACGAGAAGAAGAAGATGAAGGCCAGAGGCGCCAGCGCCACAACCCACATCAGAGGCGTGCCATACAGAACGCGTCCGAACTCGGTCAGCGCCATGCGGCCGGCGTCATTTGTCGTGACGGCCGCCATGTTGATGCCAAGCGCGACCAGAGCCGAAATGGCCAGGCCCAGGACCATGTTGTTGTAGACGCCGAGCATGAAGGTGCGCAGGCCCTGGTCGACCTGAGCCTCCGTCCGGGCAAAGCCGGTGCCATAGGCGTTTTGGTTTTGCTCATACGGTTGCATCGGAGTCCTTTCTCACGGTGTCCCGTTGTTGTTCCCTCGAAAGGCTGGGGATCAGCCTTTGGCCGCCACTATAGCATGGCGACGCAGGAAATATGAGGGGGCGCCCCTGTCTCCGCAAGAGCCAACGCCAAGCTTCAACTTTTTGTGAAAAGGTTTTTCGGGAGGCCGCGCAGAGCTGCCTCCCATTATCCTCTCGCCGTTCCTCTATAACGCCGGGTCGAATCCAAGCGTCTAAAGGTTTCTCAAGTATTGCGCCGGTTTTTGACTGAGGATCCGCCACGTTCCCATCAAGCCTAAGCCTACGGTCACCAGAACGGCCAAGGCACAAGCCACGAGAGCGCCCGACAAATCTAAGCTGAAGCTTAAGTTCATGAGACGGGTCACGATGAAGTACGAGGCAACGCCCCCGGCGAGCAGCCCGAACACCGCGCTCGCCAGACCCAGCAGCCCGTATTCCAGGGCATAGGCCGAAAGCAGCCGGGTGCGGGTGGCCCCCAGGGTCTTCAGCACCACCGCATCGTAGAGCCGCGCCCGATGGCCCGCCGCAAGGGCGCCGGCCAGAACCAAGAGGCTCGCGATCAACGCGATCGAGCTCGCGCCCCGGATCGCCATGACGAGCTGGGAGACCACATCGTTCACCGCCTCCAGCGCATCCTTCACGCGAACGCTCGAGACCATGGGATAGGTCAGGCCGGAATTGCGCAGGATCTTGGCGTCGGTGGCCGCATCCGACCCGTTCGGGAAGGTGACGGTGGCCAGATGCGTATGCGGCGCGCCCGCGAAGGTGTTGGGCGAGAACACCATCACGAAATTGATGCCGAGCGAGCGCCACTCGATCTCGCGCAGATTCGCGATGGTAGCCGTGATGTTGCGGCCGAGCACATTGACGGTGATGTCGTCACCGATCTTCAACCCTAAGCCTTCCGCGATCTTGCCGTCGAAGGAGACGAGGGGCTTGCCGCGATAATCCTCAGGCCACCATTCGCCCTGCACGAGCTTGGAACCTTCAGGCGGCGTCTTGGCATAGGTGATGCCGCGATCGCCCTCGAGTACCCAGGAGATATCCTCCGGCGCCCTCACTTCGGAGACGGGCCGTCCACCGAGCGTCACGAGACGTCCGCGCATCATCGGAACGCGCTCGATCTGCGCGTCGCCCGCCTGCTGCTTCAAAAAGCCCTCGAAGGCATCGGCCTGCTGGTTCGGGATGTCGAGGAAGAAGAAGCTCGGTGCCTGCTGCGGCAGGCTCTGGGTGAGCTGCTTCGTCAGGTTCGAATCGATGAGCGAGAGGGTCACGAGAAGCGTAATGCCAAGCCCCAGCGATAGCACCAACGAGGGCGTGAGCGCGCCGGGACGGTGGATGTTGGCGAGCGCCAGACGCGGCGCCGTGCGGCGCGGGCGCGGCAGGCGGCGGGCAAGCGCCATGATGCCCATCGCCACGATCCGCAGCAGCAGGAACGAGCCTGCGGCCGCCGCCACGAACATGAGCGCGATGCGCTGGTCATAGGCTGCCACGACCGCGAGCGACACGAGCGACATGACGGAGACGCCCAGCGCCGTGAGATAGCGCTTGCGCGGCCAGCGCCGCTCCGGATCGATCTGGTCGCGGAACAGGCCTGAGACCGGCACGTCATGAGCCCGTCCCAGCGGCGCGATGGCGAAGACCAAGGCGGTGAGCACGCCATACAAAAGCGCGATGCCGAGTTCGGCGAACGCAATGACCGGCTGAATCGGAATCGGCAACAGATGACCGAATGCACCCGTGATGACGAATGGCAGGGCCGCACCAACCATGAGGCCGATACCGATGCCCAAGGCTGCAATCAGCATCACCTGCGTGAGATAGAGCAGAACCACCTGCCCGCCCGGCGCGCCGAGGCTCTTGAGCGTCGCGATGGAAGCGCGCTTGCGGTCCACGAAACCGCGCACCGCGTTGGCCACGCCCACGCCGCCGACCAGCAGAGCGGTCAAACCGACGAGGGTGAGGAATTGCGTGAAGCGCTCGATATTCTTGGCAAAGCGCGGATCGGCGTTGAGACGGTTGCGGATGCGCCAACCTGCTTCCGGCAGAACACGGCCCGCCTCTGCTTCGACCTGCGCAAGACCCTCTTCCGTATTCAGATTTTGCGGAACGGTAAGCCGATAGGTCCAGCGCACGAGACTGCCGGGCTGCACGAGGCCCGTCGCCTGGAGCGCATCCTGCGAGATCAGCAGGCGCGGCCCGAAGCCGATGCCGTCGGCGATCTGGTCGGGCTCGGTCACGAGACTCGCGCGCAGCTCTACATTGGCGCCGCCCACCGTCACCCGGTCACCCACCTTCAGATCGAGGCGCGCGAGCAAGGCCGGATCGACCACCGCACCATATGCGCCGTTGCGCTCTGCAAACAGGTCAGCAGGCAGCATCTGCGGAGCGGTCTCCAGCGTGCCGACATTGGGATAGCCGCCATCGACCGCCTTCATCTCGACGAGGCCGGAGCCTTTCTCGCCTGCCACCACCATGGCGCGCATGGAGGCGACGACGTTCACCTGCCCCTTCGAATCGAGAAAGGCCCGCTCAGGAGCGCTCGCCTCGCGCTGGATCAGCGAGAACGCCATGTCGCCGCCGAGAATCCGGCGGCCTTCGCGAGAGATGCCCTCAGTGAGTGCGCGGGAAAGAGAGGAGACGCTCGCAATCGCCGCGACGCCGAGCGCGATGCAGGCGAGAAAGATGCCGAAGCCTTTCAGGCCTCCGCGCAGCTCGCGGAAGGCGAGACGCAGGATGAGCGGCATTTTCGAATCGGATGCGGGACGCCGCTGCGGCGTGGAGAGGGTGCCATGCATGGAACCGCTCCCTTTAAGCCACGGCCGAGGCCGCATCGGCCTCCACCTGGCCCGAGCGCAAGCGCACCGTGCGGTCGCAGAGGCGGGCGAGGTTGAGATCGTGCGTCACGAGCACCAGGGTCGCGCCGCGGTCGCGCTTCAAGGCAAAGAGCAGATCGACGATGGACGTGCCCGTATTCTCGTCGAGATTGCCGGTGGGCTCGTCCGCGACCAGGATCGCCGGGTTCGGCACGATGGCGCGGGCAATGGCCACGCGCTGCTGCTCGCCACCGGAGAGCTGCGCCGGATAATGATGCAGGCGATGGCCCAAACCCACGGCCTGAAGCTCGGCCTCGGCGCGCTCGAACGCCTCGTCCTCGCCCGCAAGTTCCAGGGGCAGCGCCACGTTTTCCAGCGCCGTCATGGTGGGCACGAGATGAAAGGACTGGAACACGATGCCGATGCGCCTGCCTCGAAAACGGGCGAGCGCATCCTCATCGAGCCCCGAAAGATCGGTGCCGTCCACGATCACCTTGCCGGAATCGGGCCGCTCGAGGCCGGCCATGGTCATGAGCAGGGTGGACTTGCCCGAGCCCGAAGGGCCGACCAGCCCCACCGCCTCGCCTTTGTCGACGCCGAGTGAGATCCCCTTGAGGATATGCACCCGCGCGGCCCCGCGTCCGAGGCTCAAATCGACATCGTGAAGCGCAATGGCCTTGTCCTTCATGCCCATACATCCGATCTGTTGGAGACTGAAAAGCTGAACGTTGTTTAGTCCGACATAGATGGGAAGCCTATCGATGAAGCGCCAATCCGGCCCATTCATGACGATCATATTTGCGTGTGCTCTCGCCTTGACCGCTGCCTTCACCCCCTCCTCAGCCGCCCTCGCCCAGGACAGGACCCTGAAGCTCGTGGCCCTCGGCGACAGCCTGACTGCCGGCTACAACCTACCGCAGGAAGCGGCCTTCCCGGTCGTGCTGGAGAAGGCCCTCAAGGCTAAGGGATACAAGGTGGAGATCGCCAATGCAGGCGTCTCGGGCGACACCTCTTCCGGTGGCCTCGACCGGCTCGACTGGTCCGTTCCCGACGGCACGGACGGGGTGATCGTCGAGCTTGGGGCCAACGACATGCTGCGCGGCCTCGATCCGGCAGGCACCCGCAAGAATATCGAGACCATCGTGGAGCGCTTGAAGGCCCGCAATATCCCGGTGATGCTCGCTGGCATGTATGCCTCCCGCAATCTGGGCGCTGACTACATCCAGAAATTCGACACCATCTATTCCGACATTGCGAAGAAGCACGACCTTGTGCTCTATCCCTTCTTCCTCGACGGGGTGGCCGGCGAGCGGTCTCTCAACCTAGCCGACGGCCTGCACCCGACGGCAAAGGGCGTGGAGACCATCGTCGAGCGCATTCTGCCCTCGGTCGAGAGGTTTCTTGCCCGCCTGACCCAGCGCTGATCGTCTTTCAGCGCCCACGATTCTTTCCAGACGCGGTGGCCTACCGCCGCGAGGAGCCTTAACGATGCAATATCGCCGCCTTGGCCGCACCGATCTCAATGTCAGCCTCATCTGCCTCGGCACCATGACCTGGGGCCAACAGAACACCGAGGCCGAGGGCCATGAGCAGATGGATTATGCCCTCGATCAGGGCATCAATTTCTTCGACACCGCAGAGCTCTATTCGATTCCGCCCAAGGCGGAGACACAGGGCTCGACGGAAAAGATCATCGGCTCCTGGTTCAAGTCGCGGGCCAACCGCGACAAGGTGATTCTCGCCACTAAGGTGGTGGGCCGCTCGGACAATACCTGGTTCCGCGACGACGGCTCCAAGGCCGAGCTCTCGCGCAAGCAGATCGAGGAGGCGGTGAACAAGAGCCTGAAAAGGCTCCAGACCGATTATATCGACCTCTACCAGATCCACTGGCCCGACCGCCCGATGCAGTGGGGCGCGAACCACACGATCTATCGTCACCAGGAAGGCGATTCGCATCCGATCGGCGAGACCGTCGAGATCATGACGGACCTCGTGAAGGCCGGAAAGATCCGCCATTTCGGCCTCTCCAACGAGAGCGCCTGGGGCACCATGAGTTTCCTCAAGCACGCGGAGGCCAAGGGCCACGCGCGAGCGCAATCGGTGCAGAACGCCTATAACCTGCTCAACCGCACCTACGAGGTGGGACTGGCGGAAGTGAGCCTGCGCGAGCAGGTAAGCCTGCTCGCCTATTCGCCGCTGGCGCAAGGCTATCTCACGGGCAAATATCTCGACGGCGCACGGCCTGCAGGCGCGCGCACGACATTGTTCAATCGCGGCCAGCGCTACGAGAACGCCACTGCCGAGGCGGCCATTCGCAAGTACCTCGCTCTCGCCAAGGAGTTCGGCCTCGATCCGGCGCAGATGGCGCTGGCCTATGTGAATTCCCGTCCCTTCGTGACATCCAACATCATCGGCGCGACCTCGATGGCGCAGTTGAAGACGGATATCGCCTCCATCGAGGTGAAGATCACGCCGGAGCTGGAGAAGCGCATCGACGCCATCCACATCGAGCATTGCAATCCCTGCCCGTAAATCAAAGCGTCATCCCGGACGGAGCGTAGCGAAGATCCGGGATCGTTCGACGAAAATGGCTCTGGTCACCTCTCCCCGGTGGGGAGAGGTCGAGCGCAGCGAGGGTGAGGGGGGTGAGACCTCTCCGGATGGACCTGTAACCCCTCACCCGGACCTCCGGTCCGACCTCTCCCTCAAGGAGAGGTGATAATCCCGCGCCTTATTTTGCCGACGATCCCGGGTTCTGCTTCGCAGCCCCGGGATGACCGCCAAAGATCGGCCGGAACCAAAGCCGGCTGTCCTTCGTCTGATACGAAGAGTGAAGCCAAGCTCGGGAGGTGCCGCATGCCACGTCTTTTCACCGGCATCGAAATCCCCGCCGAGATCGCCATGGCGCTGTCCGCCTATCGCGGCGGCCTGCCGGGCGCGCGCTGGATCGACCCCGAGAATTATCACCTCACCCTGCGCTTCATCGGCGACATCGACGATCGCATGGCGGACGACGTGTATTCGATCCTCGGCGATTGCCGCTATCGCGACCCGATGACCTTCACCATCGAAGGCCTCGACACCTTCGGCGGATCGAAGCCCCGCACCGTCTTCGCCCGCATCTCAGGCAACGGTGAACTCACAGAACTGCAGGCCGAGCAGGAGCGCATGATGCGCCAGATCGGTTTGGCCCCCGAAACGCGCAAGTTCACACCTCATGTGACGCTCGCGCGCCTGAAGAACGTATCCCCCATCGACGTGGCAGATTACATGGCGACACGCGGCCATTTCCCGAAGCTCACTTTCACCGCCCATCGCTTCGTGCTCTATTCATCGAAAGCATCCACGGGCGGCGGACCCTATGTGGTCGAAGCCGCCTACCCTCTCGGCTAGGATTCTCGGTTCAATCCCGATGGCGTCACTCATCTTTCTCACCCACCCGGAGGTGGTGATCGATCCGCTCGTGCCTGTTCCGCGTTGGCCGCTGAACGAGACGGGGCGAAAGAGAATGGAGTGCTTCGCCGAGAAGCTTTCGAACCTCCGTCTCTCCTCCATCCATGCCAGCACGGAACAGAAGGCCATCGACGGCGCGGCTATCGTGGCGCAGCGTCTCGGCATGACCTATCGCACCCACGAGGATATCGGCGAGAACGACCGCTCGGCCACGGGCTATATCGCGCCGCCGGAATTCTGGGAGGTGGTACGCGAGTTCTTCGGCCGCCCTCACGAGAGCATTCGTGGGTGGGAGCGCGCCATCGATGCGCAGACGCGCATCGTGAACGCCGTGCGCCGGATCGCGGCGGAGGAAACAGGCAACGCGCTGATCGTCTCTCATGGCGGCGTCGGTTGTCTGCTCACGGCTCACCTGCAACAGGTGGAGATCGGGCATGAAAGCCGTCCGCAGCATTCGGGCGGCGGCTGCTTCATCGTCATCGACCGGGGCTCGTTCACGCTGCAGCAGGATTGGCGCAATATCGAGGATGCCGCTTTTCTCGTTTGAGCCTTGCATCGCGCCTGCCTTCGGACTAGCCGTTCCCACACTGTTTTCGAGGGGGCGAAGCGATCCGATGAACGGCACGGGCCTGGCCAGATACATTCCCGGAATCGCTCTGTGCGCCGCCATCTCCGTCGCCGCTCTCGGCTTGCAGATGCTGGAGGAGCACTGGACCGGCCGGCCCTGGCTCGAAGCACTGGTTATTGCGATCCTGCTCGGCACTTTAATCAGAACGCTCTGGACGCCCGATGCCCGTTGGGTCCCCGGCATCGGCTTCTCGGCGAAGACCCTGCTTGAAGTCGCCGTGATGCTGCTCGGTGCCTCCATCAGCTTTCAGGCCGTGCTCCAGGCCGGCCTCGGCCTCATTCTCGGTATCGCAATCGTGGTGGCGCTTGCCATCGGCGCGAGCTACGGCCTTTGCCGCCTGCTCGGCCTGCCTCAACGCATGTCGATCCTGGTGGCCTGCGGCAACTCGATCTGCGGCAATTCCGCGATTGCAGCGGTCGCTCCCGTGATCGGCGCGAAGCCGGAAGATGTTGCCTCGTCCATCGCGTTCACCGCCATTCTCGGTGTGATCGTGGTGCTGACGTTGCCGCTTCTGATGCCGCTCTTCGGCCTCTCGCTCACGCAATACGGCGTGCTCGCGGGTCTTACCGTCTATGCGGTGCCGCAGGTTCTCGCCGCCACCCTGCCGGTGAGCGCGGTGAGCACGCAGATCGGCACGCTCGTGAAGCTCGTGCGTGTGCTGATGCTGGGGCCGGTGGTGATCGCGCTGTCGCTGAAGGCGGGCGAGAAGGCGGCCGCGAAAAGCCTCTCGTTCACGCGCCTCGTGCCCTGGTTCATCATCGGCTTCCTGACCCTCGCGGCCTTGCGCTCCTTCGGTGCGATTCCCGATTCCGTGCTCGGTCTCGTCACGCCAACGGCAACCCTTTTGACCATCATCTCAATGGCGGCGTTGGGTTTAGGTGTAGACCTGAAGGTTCTCGCCAGGGTCGGCGGGCGCGTGACGCTCGCGGTGACGCTCTCGCTGATCGTGCTGATCGGGATCAGCCTGGGGCTCATTCGCCTTCTCGGATTGGCATGAGGGCTTGAAAGCTGCGGCCGCTGCTTCATCACTAAGCCATCCCGTTCTCTTGAAAGATGAAGCCGCCATGCCCCGCCTGACCGAATCCGAGCGTCAAGAATTTCTCTCCGCCCTCGACGGCTGGACTCTCGTGGAAGGACGGGATGCCATCCGCAAGCGCTACGTGTTCGACGATTTCAACGCGGCTTTCGGCTGGATGACGCGCGTGGCGCTGGTGGCCGAGCCCATGAACCACCATCCGGAATGGTTCAACGTCTACAACAAGGTCGACGTGACCCTTTCCACGCACGATGCCAACGGCCTCACCCGCCGCGACGTGGAGCTGGCCCAGCGCATGGATCAGCTCGCCGCCGGACTGACGAAGGCGTGATGCCATGGCGAAACAGAATGTTCTCACCGGCGGATGCGCCTGCGGACAACTGAGATACACGGTGCAGGGCCAGCCCAATCGCGTGGGCCTGTGTCATTGCATGACCTGCCGCAAAGAGACCGGCAGCGTTTTCAACGCCTTTGCGATCTTTCCCGCGGATCAGGTGACGGTCTCGGGCGAGAGCAAGGTCTGGGAGACCGCCCCCGGAGGGCAGCGCCGCTTCTGTCCCACCTGCGGTTCGCTGGTGTTCTATTCGGACAGCAGCGACGAGATCGAGATCATGCTCGGCAGCTTCGACCAGACGGATCTCTTCAAGCCCACCTACGAGGCCTGGACCACGCGCCGCGAATCCTGGCTCTGCACCCCGGATCTCATCAGCTATTCTGAGAACTGGGGCGAGATCACGTCATAGGCTTATTTCGGCTGCATCCGCAGCGCGCCGTCGAGGCGGATGCCTTCGCCATTGAGCATGTCGTTTTCGAGAATGCTCTTTACCAGCTGCGCATATTCCTCGGGCCGTCCGAGGCGCGAGGGGAACGGCACGTTGGCTTCCAACGATTTGCGGTAATCTTCCGCGATGCCCTCGAAGAGCGGCGTATGGAACAAGCCCGGCATGATCGTCATCACGCGGATGCCGAAGCCTGAGAGATCGCGCGCCACGGGCAGGGTAAGCGCCAGCACGCCGCCTTTGGAGGCGGAATAAGCCGCCTGCCCGATCTGCCCGTCCTGCGCCGCCACCGACGAGGTGTTGACGATGACGCCGCGTCCGCCATCCGGCGTTATGGGTTCGAGCGCGGCCATCGCGGCGGCGCATTTGGAAATCATGGCATAGGTGCCGATGAGGTTGATCTCCACCGTCTTGCGGAAGCTGGCGAGGTCATGGGCGATCAGCTCGCCCGTTTCGCGCTTCTTGGTTACCGTGCGACGGCCTGGCGCGACGCCCGCGCAATTGACGAGAATGCGCTCGACACCATGCTTTTCGCGCGCCTTCACGAGGCCTGCATCGATGGAGGCTTCATCCGTCACATCGACCTGGCAGAACAAGCCGCCGATGTCGCGGGCAACCGCCTCGCCGCGCTCAGCGTTCATATCGAAGATGGCGACCTTCACACCCTGTGCAGCGAGCATACGCGCGGTGGCCTCTCCCAGTCCCGAAGCGGCGCCGGTCACGACGGCCGCCATCAATTTGTCGAGCTTCATTGGTTGTCTCCTCCCTTGAGGATGCTTGTAGGCAATCCTTACATGAAGTCGATACCATTGCGTCGATCCCTGAGCTGTCGAAGGAGCGGAAAAGCATGAGCGAACCTGTCACGAAGCCTTTCACCAAGGCCGAGATGGACGCCATGCGCGCGGCCACCCGGGACGAGGAAAGCCTGAAGCGCCGCTTCTGGGAGAAGTTCAGGCGTGTCGCGGGGAAAATTCCCTTCGCGGAGGATCTTGTGGCCGCCTTCTATTGCGCCACGGATTCGAAGACGCCGAGCCGCGTGAAGCTGATTCTCCTCGGGGCCATCGCCTATTTCGTCTTCCCGATGGATGCGGTGAGCGACCTGCTGCCCCTCATCGGCTTCGCCGACGATGCGGCCGTGCTGGCAGCCGCCATCACGCAGGTTGCGGGCTCCATTACGGAAGAACACAGGAAAAAGGCCCGAGACACCCTAGGGGAAGTCTCAATCGATAAAGCCTAAATGGCCAAGCTTATTTAAGATTATATTCAGAACAAAGAATATGTACTTATTGCAACATTATAGTTTTTCATCTATACAGGGATTGTTCATCAGAAGTTATTTCAAATCCTCCCTTTGAAGAACGAACACTTTTGAGAATCACAACTCTTCCGGGCCGCTTTTTGCGGCCCTTTTATTTTGCCGTTCCGCAAGGTTTCTGACGCTGGTAATGCGCGTTTCGACGCATCGCCAACTTGCCCGGGCAAGGCTACGGCATGGTGAAGAGTTATTAACCCTCCCCTCTTATTGTCCGCCCTCATGACGACAGCATTTTTCCAGCGCGGCCTTGCCGCAGGCATCCTTTCCGCCGTCCTCAGCTTTGGCACTGGCTCGGCCGCTCTGGCTCAGTCTTCGCGCCCGGCGCAGAAGCCTGCCGCGACAAAGCCTGCCCCAGCCAAACCCGCTCCTGCAAAGCCTGCCGCGAACAAGCCCGCCTCGGCTGCCAAGCCTGCGGCAGCGGCTGGCGCTGCGGCCGTGGCAGCCAAGCCCGCCCCGGCGGCCACCGGTCCCGGCGGAGCCTCCCTCGTCACGTCCTACGGCGATTGGGGCGTCTACACGGCCCAGACCGGCCGCTCGAAGATCTGCTATGCCTTGAGCCAGCCTCAGGACCGCATGCCCAAGAACCTCAACCGCGATCCGGCCTATCTCTTCGTGTCCTTCCGCCCGGCAGAGAACGTGAAGAACGAGGTCGCCCTCGTGCTCGGCTTCGCTGCCAAGGAAAATGCCCCGGCCGAGGCCAGCATGGGCAGCGCGTCCTATGCCCTCATCGCCAAGGCCTCCAATGCCTGGCTGAAGAACCCCGCCGAGGAAACCCAGGCCATCGCCACCATGGCAAAGAGCGGAAGCCTGACCGTGAAGATGCAATCGGCTCGCGGCTCCAGCCTCACCGACCGCTATTCGCTCAGCGGCTTCAGCAAGGCCCTGGACCATGCCCGCAAGGAATGCGGCGTCTGAACGCCTCCCACCTTGCAAATTGCACTGTGAGTACGCATTTTCCGGGCCTCGCGCCCGGAATTTTGCTTTTCGGCTCACGGTTTCGGCGCAATCGTGTTATAGGCACGCGACTTTCCAATAATGAGGCTCGATCCCATGGCGACGGTGCTCGACATCGCCAAGCGTAACCCCAATGCGGCCCCGGTGGCCGTGAGCGATGCCGCACGCGCGGCGGGTGCCAACGCTTTGTCCATCGAAAAAACCGCCGAGATGAACGTGGCGGCAGGCGCCGCCCCCGGCGGAGCCTCCCTCGTCGGCCTCACTCGCGACCAGCTGAAGGATTCGCTGGCTGCCATCGGCGTACCCGAGCGCGAGCAGAAGATGCGCGTGGCCCAGCTGTGGCATTGGATCTATTTTCGCGGCGCGAAAAACTTCGCCGAGATGACCAATGTGGGCAAGGAGCTGCGCGCGAAGCTCGCTGACGCTTATACCCTCGCACGCCCGCAGGTGGTCTCCGAGCAGGTTTCAAAAGACGGCACCCGCAAGTGGTTGATCCGCATGGCCTCCACTGGCCCGCTCGACAAGGGCGCGGAGATCGAGTGCGTCTATATTCCGGAAGTCGATCGCGGCACGCTTTGCGTGTCGAGCCAGGTCGGCTGCACGCTCACCTGCTCCTTCTGCCATACGGGCACGCAGCGCCTCGTGCGCAACCTGACCTCGGCGGAAATCGTGGCGCAGCTCATTGTGGCGCGCGATTCCATCGGCGATTGGCCTCATGCAACACCGCCGGAAGGCGCGTTCGTTCCGAGCGACGGCGGACGCTTTGTGTCCAACATCGTGTTCATGGGCATGGGCGAGCCGCTCTACAACACCGACAACGTGGTCGATGCGATCAGCGTCATGTCGGACAACGAGGGGCTGGGCCTCTCGCGCCGCCGCATTACCGTCTCCACCTCCGGCGTCGTGCCGCAGATGGAGCGTCTCGGCGCGGAAGCCAACACCATGCTCGCGATCTCGCTCCATGCCGTGCGCGACGATCTTCGCGACGTGCTGGTGCCGATCAACCGCAAATACGACATCAAGCAGCTGCTCGATGCCTGCCGCGCCTATCCCGGCCTGTCGAACGCGCGCCGCATCACGTTCGAATACGTGATGCTGAAAGACGTGAACGATTCGGATGCCGACGCGCGCGAACTCGTGCGCCTGCTGAAAGGTATTCCGGCGAAGATCAACCTGATCCCGTTCAATCCCTGGCCCGGCTCGAAATACGAATGCTCGGATTGGGAGCGCATCGAGCGCTTCTCCGAGATTGTCTATCGCGCTGGCTACGCCTCGCCCGTGCGCACCCCGCGCGGTCGCGACATCCTCGCGGCCTGCGGCCAGCTCAAGAGCGAGACCGAAAAGCTGCGCGCCCGCGCCCGCATGATGGCCGAACAGGGCATCGGAGCCGAAGGCGTCTATGCGCTGGGGGATGGGGAGTAGAGCCAGCCTCGGCATCTTTCCCTAAGCAATAGATTTGCTGCGGCTCATGATGTGATATGATAACTCTCAGCCGGATGCGGCTGGGAGAGATCGATGGATCGCCAAATCAAAGGGATTGTCGGCACTACCATTGCCGCTCCCTATACCGTTCTCCTCCTGGCATCCCTGAGTTTGATCCTGACGGGAAACAAGGATCCGAGCGACCTCCTTCAATGGCAGTTCTATGAGGATCTTTTCGCGCTCGGCACAATGGGATTGTTGTGGTCCGCTCTTCCAACGCTGTTCCTGTCTCTGATCGCCGCCGGAATCCTGAATATGCTGAAGCTCAGATCGCCGGCAGGTCCCATTGCCGTCGGCATGATCATTGGGCTGTGCTTTGGAGCCTTCCTGGGTTCAGCCAATATCGAGCTGATGATCCTTCTCTCGCTTTCGGGCGCCATCTGCGGGTGGATCTATTGGCGCATTGCCATTCGACAGAAATGTAAAGATCCCGACCCTATAACCACCGCATGATCCGCTGGCTTCTCCTCATCCCCTTCGCGCTTCTCATCGCCATCGGCGTGAGCAGCCTGTTCTTCCTTCTCGCGTCGATGATCGATCCGCTCATGGCAACGCTCACAGGCGAGACGCTGTTCGTGGGTTTCTGGAATCTCGTGGATGCGGTGTTCTCGTCCGATGATCCCGGACCCATTGTCGCCGATGCGATGCTGAGCGTCGGGCGGATCATGTTCACACTGCTCGTGCTGCCGCCCCTGGTCATCGCGATCATCAGCGAGGTTTTGAAGATGCGAAGCCTGCTCTGGCACGCGCTCGCTCCCGGCGTTCTCACGGCTTCCGTGCCGTGGATCCTGCGCGGCGACGCTCGCGTCGCAAACCCCGCCGAACTGCATGTGAGCGCCATTCTCGCGCTCACCGGCGCGGTGGCAGGATTCATCTATTGGGCCATCGCCGGGCGCGATGCCGGCGGCCGCAACCCGTCGCCTAACGCGACGCCGTCGTCAGGATCTTGAGCGCGAAAGCGCCGAAGAGGCCGGCAAAGGAATAATCGATACCGCGCATCAGCTTGGGATGGTTGCGCAGCAGCGCGATCATCTTCTCGGCGCCCAGGATCATGATCGCGCTCAAGGGTGTGCTGAGCACGATGAAGAAGAGGCCGAGGAAGAGCAGCTTGTCGGCGGCGTGAGGGTCGGCCGCATCCACGAATTGCGGCAGGAAGGTCACGAAGAACAGCACGATCTTCGGATTCGTGAGATTGATGCCGACGCCCATGAGGAAGGTCTTCCAGAACGAGACTTCGACGCGGCCCTCTTCCTTGAGCGAGAGCGCCGAGCCGTTGCGCACCGCGTCGAAGGCCATCCAGAGAAGGTAGAGCGCGCCGACCACCTTCAGGATCGTGAAGGCCGTGACCGAGGCCGCCAGCAGAGCCGAGAGCCCGAGAGCGGCAAGCAGGGTATGGACGCAGCAGCCCGCCATGGCGCCCAACATCGAGGCCATGCCCGCTTTTCGGCCGCCCGACATGGTTTTGGCCAGAAACAGGCTCATATCCGGGCCCGGTGTGATGAAAAGCACGAAGCAGGCAAGCGAATAGGTCAGCAGAATGCTTAAGCTTGGCAGAAAAGTCATGGACTTAACCTCGGAATCGGCTGCCGGATCATGCCCCAATCGCCTGTTTACGACCAGTCGAAAAAGTCTTGTTGAAACAAGGTTCTTGCCCCATCTGTTGAACCGGCCAAGTTTACGGCCATGAGATTCGCGAGAAGGACAGACATGAAGGCTTCGCTCCTGCGGAATCGGATCCGCATCGCCCTGACTGGAATGGCTCTCGCCGTCGGCCTATCCGCCTGCGGGATCAACAACGTGCCGACCCTCGAGGAGCAGGCCAAGGCCGCCTGGAGCGAGGTGCAGAACCAGTACCAGCGCCGCACCGACCTGATCCCCAACCTCGTCGAGACCGTGAAGGGCTTCGCCCAGCAGGAGCGCGAGGTCCTTATCCAAGTCACGGAAGCCCGTGCCCGCGCCACGCAGGTGCAGGTGGATGCCTCCACGGTGAACGACCCCGAAAAATTCCGCCAGTTTCAGGAAGCGCAGGGCCAGCTCTCCGGCGCGCTCGGCCGCCTGCTCGCCACCGTGGAGCGCTATCCCGAGCTGAAGTCCAACGCCAACTTCCTGGCGCTGCAATCGCAGCTGGAGGGCACGGAAAACCGCATCGCCGTGGCGCGTCGCGACTACATCGCCTCCGTTCAGGCCTACAATACGGAGCTGCGCACGATCCCGGGCCGCTGGATCGCGGCCGTCGTTTATCCTGACGCCAAGCCCATGGAAACGTTCACCGCCACTGCCGGCTCCGACAAACCGCCCGCAGTGAAGTTCTAAGCGCATGACGGGGGCAGCGCGCATTCCCTCCTTTTGCGGAGGGTGGAGGAAGCTCGCCTCTATAGCGGCGCTGCTCCTGACCTTTCTGGTGGTCGCTGCCCCCCTTGCCGCCCATGCCCAAAACTTCCCACCGCTTACAGGGCGCGTGGTCGATGCGGCCAACCTGCTGACGCCGAATAAGCGAGCCACGTTTGAGGCAAGGCTCAAGGCGCATGAGGAGAGCACCACCAATCAGGTTGTGCTAGCCACGGTACCGTCTCTGGAAGGCGTCAGCATCGAGGATTACGCCAACCGGCTTTTTCGAAGCTGGAAGCTCGGGCAGCAGGATAAAAACAACGGTGTGCTGCTGCTGATTGCGCCCAAGGAACGCGAGATACGCATCGAGGTGGGGTACGGCCTGGAAGGAACCCTGACGGATGCCTTCGCCAAGCTCATCATCGCGAATGTGATCACGCCCAGGTTCAAGCAGGGGCGCTACGCGGACGGCATCGATGGAGGCCTTAGCTCCATCCTGGATGTCCTGACGGGCAAAGCCGACATCAGCGCGCATATCATCACACCGGATGGGGTGCGCCCGGTCCTGCGCGATCCCACTGTCGTCGAGCAGGTGACGGAGCAAGGCATCTTTCGCCCTGCTCCCAAGAAGCTCTGGTTCGGCTTCGACCCCTTCTTCGTCATCATCTTCGGCGCGATCTGCATCAATGGCATCTTCGTTCTGCTGACCGCGATCTTCGGACCCAAACATTGGTTGCTCAAGTCGGTCAGCCGCAGCGGCCGCAGAGGATCGGGCGGCGGCAGCTTTGGAAGCAGCAGAAGCAGCTTCTCCGGCGGCGGTGGCTCCTCCGGCGGCGGCGGAGCTTCTGGGAGATGGTAATGGTGATGGCCTGGAATAAAGGGGCAGCTGTCGCGCAGCCTCGGCTCACGTGGGGTTTCCTCGCTCTGCTTGCTGCGAGCCTATTCTTCACTCCTGTTCTTGCTCAAACTTTCCCCGCCCTCACTGGCCGCGTCGTCGACCAGGCGAATATCCTCAAGCCCGAAGAGCGCGCTGCGCTCGACGCGAAGCTGAAGGCTTATGAGGACAAGACGTCCGATCAGGTGGTGGTCGCAACCGTTTCCTCCCTCGAAGGAACGAGCGTCGAGGATTACGCCAACCGCTTGTTCCGCGCTTGGCAGCTCGGGCAGAAGAAGAACAACAACGGCGTGCTGCTGCTCGTCGCGCCCAACGATCGCAAGCTGCGCATCGAGGTCGGTTATGGATTGGAGGGCGCACTCACCGATGCGCTCTCGAAGGTGATCATCACCACGGCCATCGCACCGCAATTCCAGAAGGGCAACTTCGTCGGCGGCATCGATGCGGGTGTCGATGCCATTCTCTCGATCCTCACGGGCGATGCGGAGCAATGGCAGCGCAAGGCCGAGGTGCGGGAGGATCCATCGTCGAACATGGATGCGGTCATCACCTTCCTGATCATCGCCTTCGTCATCTTTCAGGTTTATCGCGGCCTGCGCGGTGGCGGGTCAGGCGTCCGGAGCCAGCGCGGCTCCAGTCCTTGGATCATATCCACAGGCAGCGGATCTGGAAGAAGCAGCGGTTGGTCGAGCGGCAGAAGCTCGGGCGGAGGTTTTTCGGGCGGCGGCGGATCGTCCGGCGGCGGCGGGGCATCGGGGAGCTGGTAGATGATTTCGGAACAGGACCAAAACCGGCTCTCAACGGCCATTCACGAGGCGGAAAAGACGACCGCAGGCGAGATCGTCGTCGTTGTCGCGCGCCAGGCGGATACCTATCACGCCATCCCGGTCGCCTTGGGCCTCTTCGTGGCCCTTCTGACGGCATGGCCGCTGATCTGGTTCACGGAGCTCGGACCGACGCGGATCTTCCTGATCCAGCTCACTGTTGCCGTCGTGCTCAACGCCGTCCTCGCTTGGCCCGCGATTCATCTCGCCCTCATTCCGGGCGGCATCAAGCGAGCGCGGGCGCATGAAGCAGCCTTGCGGGAATTCGCGAGCCACGGCCTCTCGCGCACCCAAGGACGTACAGGCGTGCTGATCTACGTGGCGGCGGCCGAACATTATGCCGAGATCATCGCTGATATCGGCATCGCCGACCGGGCAGGCCCGGCTGCGTGGGAAGCCATCATCGCGGAGCTGATCGACGCGATCCGTCAGGACAAGGCCGGCGACGGGCTGGTCCAGGCCGTGCAGCGCGCGGGCGCCATCCTGGCCGAGCACGCGCCGCCGCAGGCCAACGACAGCAACGAGCTGCCGAACAAGGTCGTACTTTTGTAAGGCTTAAAGGCCGCTGCTCTTGGCGGCGCCCAGGATCACGCTCGGCCTGTCGTCCTGCGCGGTCTGAAGCAGCACCACATAACCGTCAGCGCCACTGCGGGCGGTTTCCACCGGCACCTCGAAGCGGGCGGAGCCGCCGGTCCATTCGCCGACGCGCTTGAGGCCGCGCACCACATTGGCGTAGGTCACCGTCTTGCCCTTGTTCTCGCCGCGCTCGATGGGGACGGTCTGGGAGCGCATCACTGGCAGAACCCACACGAGCGCGTCGCGCCGCACAGGCTCGGCCACTTCCGTCACGGAGATGGCGACCTTGCCGTTCTCTTCGCTGACGGCGATGTCCACGGGCAGCTTGGTGCGGCCCTTCAAGGTCATCTGAATGGCGTTTTCGATCTGCGCCTTGTCAGAGCCGATGCATGATTTCTTGCCGTTCACGATCATCTGCGGCGTGAAGACCTGACGGTCGTTGCGACCGTGGGCGTATTCCTTCTGCCGCGTCGTGAAATCGGCATGGGCCAGCGTATCCTTCCAGCCGAGATAATCCCAGTAATTCACGGGGAAGGAGAGCGCCACGATATCGGGTTGCTTCGAATACTCGACCAGCAGCGCATCGGCGGGCGGGCAGTTGGAGCAGCCTTGGCTGGTGAAGAGCTCCACCACCGCGCGCGGCGGCTCCGCCAGAGCAGGTTGCATGAAAACGGCAAAGCCCGTGGCCGCCAGAAGAAGTTTCAATCGAGACGCCATGATGCCTGCCATGAAACACCAGGGGCGGCTCAATGGGAACTCACTTTACCTTGAACGTTCGTCTGGGCTCCGGCGGGAACACGCCATCGACGGTGCATCCAGAGCCATTGCTCCGGATATTCGCGCACCCATTCCTCCACGACCGAGGTCATGGCCTGCATGGCACCCTGGACGTTGATCTGCCCGTCGGGATCACGCGGAAGGTCGAGCGCGGGCGTCAGCTGGAGCCGGAAGCGGTGGTTGGGCAGGCGGATCACCCGCACGCCATGGACCGGGCAGTCGAAATTCCGGGCGAACTTGCCGAGGATCGGGTTCACCAGCGCCTTGCGGCCCATGAAATCCACCAGCACACCCCGGGTGAAATGCTGGTCGATGAGCATGCCGAGATGCCCGTTCTTTTCCAGCGCACCCTGCATGGCGAAGGCCGCGCCCTGGCGGGCGGCTTCGAGATTGCCCATGGTCTCGCTGCGGATCTCATGCAGCACGCGGGCGATCGCCGGATCGTTGGGCGCGCGGAACACCGCCGTGGTATCTAGACCGAACCGCGCCGCGCAGATGGCGGGCAATTCCCAATTGGCGAGATGGGCGGAGAACACGATGCCGGGCTTGCCGTCGTCGCGCAGGGCCAGGAAGTGGTCGATGCCGTCGACCTCCGTACGGCCGGGAACGGTGCTGTCGGGGTCGAAATCGAACAGGCGGCCAAGATGCGGATATTCCCCGCCCGTGCGGCCGAGATTGTCCCAGGCCCCGCGCGCAATGGCCTTCACTTCGGCTTCCGACTTTTCAGGATAGGCAGCGCGGATATTGGCAAGCGCCGTCTTATGCGCCTTGAGCAGCGGCCCGAAGGTGCGGGCAAGTGCAGCGCCGAATGCACCCGAGCGCTCCGGACCGAGGGTCCGCGAGAAGGCGAACACGCCACGCACGACGCCGACCATCACCGTCTCGGACAGACGCGAAAGAAGGCTGCGGGGGCGGTTGGTCTGCTGCACGTTCAGGAAATCCGGATGGAAAAGGAAAAGGGCTTCCCGCGTGTTTTTCGCGTGGAGCCCGTTTCGTCAAGACCTATGGTTGAAAGGTGGCCCGTATCAGGGGGCTTAGAAGGTCACGATGACCTTGCCGAAGACCTTGCGGCCCTCCAGCCGCTCCAGACCCTTCTGGAAGTCGTCGAGCGGGAACACCGAGTCGATGACCGGGCTCATGCCGCCCGCCATCTTCTCCAGGGACTGGCTGATATTCTCGATCCGGCAGCCGAAGGAGCCGAAGATCCGGTATTGCTGCTGGAAGAGCTGCATCAGGTTCATGGTGGTGGAAACGCCCGAGGTGGAGCCGCAGGTGACAAGGCGTCCGCCGCGCTTGAGGCAGAGCAAGCTGCCGTTCCAGGTCTCCGCGCCCACATGCTCGAACACCACGTCCACGCCCTTGCGCTTGGTGAGCAGGCGCACCTCGCCCTCGAAGCGCTCCTTGCGGTAGTTGACGACGTAATCGGCGCCGAGGGCCTTCGCCTTCTCGCCCTTCTCGTCGTCGCCCACCGTCGTATAGACCGTGCAGCCGATGGCCTTCGCCATCTTGATCGCCGCCGTGCCGATGCCGGAGCCGCCCGCATGGACGAGGATCGACTCACCGGGCTCCAGCTTCGCGTTGTCGAAGAGCATGTGCTGCACCGTGCCGAAACCGATGGGCGCGCAGGCCGCCTGCTCGAAGGAGACACCCTTCGGCACCGGGATCACGAGGCGCTCGGGACGGTTGATCAACTCGCGGGCGAAGCCGTCGATATGGAAGCCCATGATGCCGGCGACGTTCTCGCAGAGATTGTCCCAGCCCTTGCGGCAGGCGCTGCAATGGCCGCAGGTCTCGGCCCCGTACATGGTCACCGGATCGCCGACCTTGAACCGGGACACGCCCTCGCCCACCGCCGCGATCTCGCCCGCAGCCTCGACACCCACCGCCTGCGGCATCTTGCGCTTGGCAAACGCCATGCCGCGAAAGCCCCAGACATCGAGATAGTTCAGCCCCAGCGCCTTGATCCGCACCTGCACTTCGCCCGCGGCGGGCGGCGGGGGAGCATCGATCTCGGTGATGCGAATGTCACGGTCGCCGAAAAGCTGAAGGGAGCGCATGGACAACAATCCTGATGACGTCACCGCCGACAGCATAAGGCGCGGCAGCAACGGAGAAATTTGGTTTCGGCGAGTTAAAGGGCAAGCCAGGGAATGGCAAGATCCAAGGCCATGTCTAAGAGCGGAGAGTAAAACAAATGAGCCTTTGAGAAGACTTACGCTACCTACACACCTTCTGGCTTCGCTGCGACCTTTCGCCAAGCAGAGGCTGATGCCTGTTTACCAGGTACGCGCTCAATTAGCCCCTGATCGCGGAGCTTATAGAACTCGACCTTGACCAAGTTCTCAGATTTGATGCCGGTTAGCTCCCGCGCCTGCGCATTTGTGATTTCTTCATGATGAGCAAGGAAGTTCATGATCGCCTCAGTTGGCAGAGCAAGAGGGGCATGACGAATTACAACCTTGACGTAGTTCCCATCTTCTTGAATCTGAGGGGGTTTAAGCTTCCACTCCTTCATTTTTTGGAAAACGGTGTTCAATCCCTCGCCCATATCTTTGTTTGGAGGCACTGGATAACGTGCAAGACATCGGACGATTTTTGAATTACGTGAAAATCGAGCATCTAAAATATTGTCGACCTTTACATATCCAGGAAGTCGCCCGGGACTTGAGATTTCAACCCGGTCATTGAATATTAAAACCTGAACATCATCAGAAATAGAATAATCACGATGAATGACAGCATTAACAAATACCTCCCATATAGCCTCAGGAGGATACTTAATTTCTTTCATACCTTCTTCAGTCCATTGTTTCAGACCTGATAGAATTTCAGTAATCTTATCAACGGATGCATGGATGAGCTTATATAGAGGCCCTTCAATGATGTAGGACTCTTTTAGGTGATCGCGTTCTGGCTCATCCTCACGGGTTTCATACCGCGAAATGCGAACGCTACACTTTCGAGGCATTACTACGGGCGGGTTGTTTGCAAAGAGCAGAATACCAGCAACTGAGGGCGTCCAATCACGCAAATCTACTAAATGTTGATTAACAACAAAGTCGAGAGGATCTGTTGCTGGAGAATACCCCCGCAAAAATTCTCTAATTTCATTAGAATCGACGACGACTTCTGGTGGAAGGCCAGAAACTTTCATATTCTCGAATGACTGAGCACCTTTAGCGAACGCAAGTTCGTTAACTTTCTGAGGGGTATTCAAAGGTAATGATTGAGCCCCAAAACGTTGGTAGACACTGCCGTCATCTGTCTTATTTACGTCAGCTCCGCGCTCAACAAACATTCGAAGTACATAACCCGGCTTGGTATCGCACTCTAGGAACTCGTAACGGACGTCGACGGCTGGGTTGAGGCTGAATAAAGCCTGTAGAAGCCCGTTGTAATCTTCAACTGTCCCAAGACCCTGCCAGCGGTTTGCCGGATTCGGTTCATCTCCGTCATCAGCAATGCCAACTACGACTTCGCCGCCGTCAGCGTTAGCAAAAGCTACAACGATTTTTTGCAGCTTCTTACCTGAAATCTTGGCCGCTTTCCGATCAAAAAAGTGATCCTCTGAACGATTCGACAGCGTGAGTGCGTCAGCTTCAGAAATCTTACTGGTTCTCAAATTTCGCCCCCAGGCACTGCAACTTTTGGGCGAATCTAGCATTCATTATTGCGAGTCGTCAGCCCATTCTGAGTGAGCATTTCGGACTCATCACGCAGCAATCCACAACCACTGTATCTTCAATAGGAAGCAATGATTTGTGATTGATTGCGGCTCTCAACCCTTCGATACCAATTGTCGTATATCTTTTAAGTCTACCGATGCACGCCCAGCATGGATGTGAGGCCACCATCGATGGGCAGCACCGCGCCGGTGATGTAGGCGGCGGGTTCGCTGAGCAGGAAGGCGGCGTAGGGTGCCATCATGTCGGTGTCGATAAAGCCCGGCGCGATCACGTTGACGGTGACGTTGCGCTTGGCGGTCTCGACGGAAAGCGTGCGGCAATAGGAGATGAGAGCGCCTTTCGACGCGGCATAGGCCGCGTTGCCGGGATTGCCCTGGAGCGCCGCCACCGAGCCGATGGCGACGATGCGGCCCGCCTTGGCGCGGACCATGCCGCGCATGAGCGACTTCGCGATGCGCGTGAGCGACCAGAAGTTCACCTGCATGGCGGCTTCGGCCTTGTCCTGCTGCATCATGGCGGCGAGCGCGTCGTAGGGCTGGCCCGCATTATGAACGAAGCCAAAGAAGCTCTCGCCCTCCAGCATCTCGCAGAAGGAATCCAGCGCCGCCTTGTCGGCAAGGTCGATCTCATGCGCCTTGATGGTGCGGCCCGGGTTCGCCTGCATCAGATCATCGGCGAGAGCCTTCGCGGCATCGCCGGACGAGCGATAGGTGAAGTCCACGTCGTGGCCTGCAGCCACCAGAGCCCGGACGATTGCCGCGCCGACGCCCTTGCCGCCGCCCGTCACCAACACGCGTGTCATGATTTTAAGCCCCCTTGGGCTCGGCCCCGAAGACGAGGCAGGTGTTCTGGCCGCCGAAACCGAAGGAATTCGAGAGCACGTATTTCACATCCGCATCGCGCGCGACATTCGGCACCACATCGAGCGGGATCGCGGGATCGGGCACCTGATAATTGATCGTCGGCGGAATGCGGCCCGTCGAGAGCGTGAGCAGCGACATCACCGCCTCCACTGCGCCGGCAGCCGTGAGCGTGTGGCCGATCATCGACTTGTTCGACGAGATCGGAAGTGTCGCCATGCGCTCGCCGAGCACGGCGGTGCAGCTCATGGCTTCCATCTTGTCGTTCTCGGGCGTCGAGGTGCCGTGCGCATTGATGTAGTCGATATCGTCGGGCGTCACGCCCGCGTCGTCGAGGGCTTCTTTAAGCGCCGCGATCGCGGGCGAACCATCGGGTGAGGAGCGCGTGCGGTGGAAGTTGTCGCCCTTCTCGCCGCAGCCGAGCACATAGCCGAGGATCTTTGCGCCGCGCGCCTTCGCGCTCTCGGCATTTTCGAGCACGAGTGCGGCACCACCCTCGCCCATCACGAAACCATCGCGGTTCTTCGAGAACGGCTTCGATGCGCCTTCCGGATTCTCGTTCTGCGTCGAGAGCGCCGAGAGCAGCGAGAAGCGGATGAGCGATTCCGGATTCACCGAGCCGTCGGTGCCGATGCAGAGCGCCGCATCCGTCTCGCCACGCCGGATCGCCTCGACGCCGAGCTGGATCGCGGTGGCGCCCGACGAGCAGGCGGTGGAGAGCGAAATCGGCGAGCCCTTCGTGCCGAACTTGTCGGCGACGCGATCAGCAACCGTGCCGAAGATGAAGAGATCGTGCCATTTCTTGAACTCGCCCGTGGCCGCAGCCTTCAGCAAGTCCTTGTAGGTGACGTCGCCATCCTGGCCGGAAGCTTTGGCGAGCGCTTCGCGCTGCGGCCATTCCATCTCGACCGGCGGCACGGCGATGAAGAGCGCGCCGGGAAATGCGGTCTGCGCGAGACCCGACTGGCCGACCGCTTCTTCTGCAGCCAGCATCGCCAGACGCTCGGAGAGCATCGGCGCGCAGAAGGGCTCCACGTCGATGAAGTCGATGGTGCCCGCAATCGTGGTGCGCAGGCCTTCCGTCGGGAAGCGGTTGATGCGGTGAATGCCGGATTTGCCCGCCGTCAAAGCGGCCCAAGTGGCATCCTTGCCCTGACCGAGAGAGGTGACCACGCCCATGCCGGTGACGGCAACGAGCGGACGGCCCTGTTTGTCGCGAAGCGCCATGCCGTTCTCCTCAAGCCTTGATGATGCGCAATGCGCCTTCGCCGCGCCAATGGCCGACGGAGGTGACAAGCGCATCCGATGCTTTGTTGCTGGCGATCAGGCCCGCTGCCAGCGCGACGCCGGCGGGCGCCTGTGCTTCCATGGCATGGCCGATCACGTCGCCGGTCGCATGAACGGGAGCACCGGGTGCAATGTCCTTCAGCGCGGCCTGTTCTTCATCCGTGATGCCCTTCACGCCGGTAGCGCCGGAGATCACTACGTCGGGCTTGCCGCTGAGATCCTTGGACAGACCATGCAGCGCCTTCTCGATGCTGCCGGGCTCGCGGCGCGAACGATCGGATGCAACGCCTGCAATCGCGGCAAGCGCCTTTGCGCCGCGCTTCTCCGCATGCTCGCGGGATTCGAGAACGAGGAAGCACGCAGCAGAGCCGAGGATCATGCCGCCGCCGTCAGAGGCGCGCGATCCAACAGGCTGATAGGGCTTCTTCCAGAGGAAGCCGCCCATTTCGTAGATCAAGAGCACGTCGGGACGCTCGGCGTTATAAGCGCCGCCGACGAGGAAGATGTCGTCCTGGCCGGACGCGATGCGCTCACGTGCGATGCGGATCGCATCCACGCCGCTCGATTCTTCGCCCATGAAGGTGCGCGAACCGCCCGTGACGCCATGCACGATGGAGATGTTGCCTGCGAGCAGATTGGAGAGCTGCGCGAGGAAGAGCGTGGGGCGTAAGTCCCCCATCAGCCGCTCGTTCAAAAACACGCCCGGGTTCTCAGCATTGCGAAGGCCCGAGAGGATCTGTCCGTCGACCGCGTAATCGCGCTCGCCGCCGCCTGCCGACACGATGAGCTGCATGCGGCCTTTGAGTTCCGCATCCTCTTTCACGCCTGCCGAGTCGAGAGCAAGGCCCGCCGCATAGCAACCGAGCTTCTGCCAGGCTTCCATCTGCCGCTGGTCGGATTTCTTCGGAATCTGGCGGTCCCATTCAAGCGCCGCGACCGGATGAACGGGGAACGGTGCGAAGGTCTCAGAATCCGTATTGGGAGCGCCGGAGAGTGCGGAGAGATGCACGTCCAGCCCCTCTCCCGCGCAGGAGACGATGCCGATTCCGGTGATGACGACGTCACGCATTGAGCGCCTCCTCCAGGCCGATGCGCTTGGCCTGCGCGCGCATCTGGCCGTCCATGCCTTCCGGGAAGGGCATGATCCTGAACCGCAGCTCAGCATCGCAGATCGGCTTGCCCTCGGCCAGGATCTTGGCCTTCGTCACCGCATAGCCCGAGCCTTCGTGTTCCAGCTGCGCCTGGACCGTGAGAACCGTGCCGGGGCCCACGAAGGTGCGGAAGCGCGCCTTGTCGACAGCCATCAGGAACGGCATGTGGGTGAAGCCCATGAGGCCCAGCACCAGATAGCCGGAAGCCTGGGCCATGGTCTCGGTGAGAAGAACGCCGGGGACGAGGGGGTGGCCGGGGAAATGGCCCTCGAAGACGGGGCTTTCCTGGGGCACAACGGAGCGAACCTCGATCCGCTTGGTCTCGCGGTCGAAGCTCGTCACCTGATCGATCATTTCAAAATATTCGAGGCGCATCCTGGTCCCGTACCATGTGGCCCCCGGCGGACGGAACAGGAAGGAAATCCATGAGGCGGGGCTTGATGGATCGCCTCTCCGGACAGGCTTAATCAAGCCTGTCCGCCGGGTAAGTTGTTGTTTTTAGGCCTGCTTTGCGGCCACGAGCGCGTCGATGCGCGAAACGAGGTTCTTCAGAACGAAGTATTCCTCGGCCGGAGCCTTGCCCTCGTTCACTTCCTGGGTCCACTGCTCGAGGGGCAGCTTGATCCCGAAGGCCTTGTCGATGGCAAACGCGATGTCGAGGAAGGCGAGCGAGTCGATGCCCAGATCCTCGATGGCGTGGCTCTCGGGGGTGATCTGGTCGCGCGGGATGTCGGCGGTTTCCGAAATGATGCCGGCGACGGTCTCGAAGGTGGACGACATGACGCCGCTCTCCTGAAATGCTTGGATCTTAACGATTCCGCAGCCGCCGGAGCCTCTCAGGCCCAGATCCCAGCCGCTCTTATCGTCAAGGAGGGTTGTATTGGAACGCTCCCCTTACACGACAGGGACCGCAGCGGCAACCGATTGGTTGCATTTCAGCCATCTCGCGGGTGTCGCACAGGTGCGGAACCTGCGGCAAAGGTTAAGAGCAGGCTGATTGATTAATCGGCTTCCATGGTCAATAAGAGCCGGCCTCAAGCCCCCGGGACTTGGGATATTGCTTTCAGACGCTTCTTAAGACTGGATCGCCGTGCTCAACAGGTTCCGCAAACCTGCCGTCCGCCGGGCCCGCCGCATGGCCCGTATCGCCCGATGGAACAGGCCCATCGAGGGAGCGTTCGGCCGCCTGCGCGCCTGGGCCAACATGCTGCTGGTCGACCATGGGGTGTTCCGGCTCATCTATCTGAACAAGCACAGGGTGTCCGAGCGTCTCTGGCGCGCGGCCCAGCCCGCACCGCACCAGATCGAGGCGCTCGCCAAGGAAGGTGTCCGCACCATCATCAACCTGCGCGGCGGGCGCGAGCATGGCTCCTGGCAGCTTCAGAAGGAAACCTGCGAGCGGCTCGGCATCCATCTCACCGAATTCATCGTCCGCTCCCGCGGCGCGCCGGATCGCAAGACGCTGCTCAAGGCCAAGGACTTCTTCGAGAACGTGGAATATCCGGCCGTGATGCATTGCAAGTCGGGCGCGGACCGGGCCGGCTTCATGGCGGCCCTCTACCTCATCGTCCATGAGGGCGAGAGCATGGACGAGGCGCAGAAACAGCTCCACATGCGCTACGGCCATTTCCGCTTCTCGAAGACGGGCATCCTGGACGCCTTCTTCGACATGTATCGCCGCGAGGGCGAGGCGAAGGGCGTTCCCTTTCTGACCTGGCTCGAAACTTCTTACGATTCCAAGACCCTGGAGCAGGAATTCCGTCCCGGCTTCTGGTCGAACCTGCTCGTCGATCGGATCATGCGGCGGGAGTAGGCTCAATCGCTTCGTTATGACGGGTTGCTGGTTCTACATTCTTCACTGCGCGGATGGCAGTTACTATACAGGGATAAGCCGATCCGACGATCTGGAAACACGGATCAGCCAGCACAACCAAGGCCTCTTTGGTGGCTACACAGCCAGGCGCCGCCCTATAGAACTTGTTTATTCAGCTCACTTTGAAAACATCACAGATGCGATTGCCTATGAACAACAGGTCAAAGGCTGGTCTCGAGCGAAGAAAGAAGCACTGATCAACGGCGACTTCGATGCGCTTCAAAGATTATCGAAAAGACATTCCTCTTCAGAAGAATCGTAACCCTCTGCCCTCATCCTGAGGAGCCGCGAAGCGGCGTCTCGAAGGAGGTTCCAGTGCTCTCTGGAGACGCCTCGCCCTTCGAGACGCGAGCAAGCTCGCTCCTCAGGGTGAGGCTGCGGGGAGCTTAAGGTAAAACGGAAAGGCTGGGCTCCGAGTCATCCGACAGCTGCAAACGGTGTAGCCGCGCATAAGCGCCCGCCTTCGCGATCAATGCCTCGTGCGAACCCATCTCCACGATGCGGCCAGTCTCCATCACCACGATCGTGTCCGCGTCGCGCACCGTCGAGAGGCGATGCGCGATCACGAGAGTCGTGCGGCCCTTCATGAGTTTGCGGATCGCATCCTGCACCAGACGCTCGGATTCCGAATCGAGGGCGCTGGTCGCCTCATCCAGCAGCAGGATCGGCGCGTTCTTCAGGAAGGCGCGGGCCAGCGACACGCGCTGGCGCTCGCCACCCGACAGACGCCCGCCGGCAGGTCCGACGATGGTGTCGTAGCCTTCCGGCTGCTTCATGATGAAATCATGCGCGGCAGCGGCCTTTGCCGCTTCCACGATCTCTGCATCCGATGCACCTGAGCGGCCGAAGGCGATGTTGGCGCGGATCGTGTCGTCGAAGAGCACCACGTCCTGGCTCACCACCGCAATGGCTTGGCGCAGGCTTGAGAGCGTCACGTCGCGGATGTCCTGTCCGTCGATGAGGATCGCGCCGCCGGTCACGTCGTAGAGACGCGGCACGAGGGAGAGCAGCGTCGATTTGCCCGAACCGGAGCGGCCGACAAGCGCCGTGGTGCGGCCGGCTTCCGCCACGAGGTCGATATGGCTCACCGCCACGCCTTCGCCATTGTAGGAGAAGGTGAGATCGGCAAAGCGCACCTCGCCGCCCTTGAGCGCGAGCGGTTTGGCGTCGGGCTTGTCCTGGATCTTCGGCGCCTCGTCCATGATGGCGAAGGTGCGCTGCAAGGCGGCCGCCGCCTCCTGCACGATGGCGTGCAGATTGCCGAGCGCGCGGATGGGCTGGGCCGCGAGCAGCAACGCGCTGACGAAGCCGGTGAAATCGCCCACCGTGCTGCTCTGCGAGAGAATGCGCTGACCGATCAGCACGAGCACGGCGGCGACCGCGATGCCGCCGCCGACTTCGAGCAGCGGATCGAGTCGACCGCGCGCATTCGCGCCCTTCATGCGAAGCTTACGGATCTCATCGAACGTGCTCGCCGCCTTGGCCTTGAGATAACCTTCCAGCCGATAGGTCTTGGCGATGCGCGTGCCGGCAAGACTCTCCGTGATGAGGCCAGCCATCTGGCCCGTCTGCTCCTGCATGGAGGACGCGACGCGGCGCAGCTTGCGGCCGATCTTTTCCACCGGATAGGCGAAGAACGGCACGGTGATGCCCGCCACCAGGGCCATCATCGGATCGATCCAGATCATCGCCGCCACCAGCGCGATCACGGTGGTGATCTCGCGCAGGAAAACGGTGGAGAGACGGGTCAGCGCCTCCTTGATGAAGGTGAAATCGGTGGTGAAACGTTGCGTCAGCGCGGCAGGGCTCTCACGCCCGATCTGGGCGAGATCGGCTTCGATCAGATGACCGTAGAGCTTCGTCTGCATGTCGGCTTCGATGCGCGTCACCACCTTGTTGGTGAGAACCGTCAGCGCCAGCAGGGAGAAGCCCTTCACGGAGGTCACAGCGATCACGAAGAGCGGCGCGAGATAGATCGCCGTCACGTCCTTCGTGTCGAAGGCATCGAACGCCGCCTTGATCAGAACCGGATAAAGTCCCGTCGCACCGGCGACCAGGGCCACGAGCACGAGCACGGCCATCAGCGTCCTGGCATGCGGGCGCATCCAGTCGCGCCAGAGGCGCTTGATCAAGGGAAGGGTATCGCCTGTGAAAAGGCTTTTGCGGGCCATGTCGTGCTTAAAACTCTCGTCGTGATGGCCGCGAGTTACCACGCAAGGCCCGCCAGCGGCAAACTCTTCCGGCAAAACGGCCCTGCCCCACCGCTTCCGGCAAGCTCGGCCGTATACTCGACAGGCCCGAGTTTCTGTGGCTGAGTTCCCATCTCCTGGGAGGAAAACAGCCATGCCGTTCGAAACTTGGCTCGCCTTTACCGCTGCCGCTGCCGTGCTGCTCATCATTCCGGGACCGACCATTCTGCTGGTCGTGTCCTACGCGCTCGGCCAGGGTTGGCGTACAGCCCTGCCCATGGCCATCGGCGTGGCTCTCGGCGATTTCACCGCCATGACCCTCTCCCTGGTGGGCCTCGGCGCCCTGCTCGCCGCCTCGGCGACAATCTTCACGATCCTCAAATGGGTTGGCGCCGCCTATATCGTCTGGCTCGGCATCAAGCTCTGGCGCGCGGGCGGTTCACTCGACGTTACGCCCCGCAAGGATGCCGCATCCGCCTTGAAGATGCTCGGCCATGCCTGGCTCGTGACGGCGCTCAACCCGAAGGGCCTCGTGTTCTTCGTGGCTTTCCTGCCGCAATTCATCGACCCGAAACTGCCCTTCCTGCCGCAGGTGAGCGTCTGCGCCGCGACCTTCCTGGTCCTGGCCTTCGCGAACGTCCTCACCTACGCGCTCATCGCCTCGCGGGCGCGGGACGCCATCCGCAACCCGCGCACCATCGGCCTCATCAACAAGGCCGGCGGCAGCCTGCTGATCGGCGCAGGCGTCGCCACCGTGGCACTGAAGGCGGGGCAGGCTTAAGACCACCAAAGCCCTAATCCTGAGGAGGGTAGCGTCTCGAAGGGCGAGGGCGTCTCCAGAGAACACTGGATCCTCCTTCGAGACGCCTGCTGCGCAGGCTCCTCAGGATGAGGCCAGAGGGTGACAAGTCCTTCTCGAGCCGGAGACGTCACACCGCCTTCAAATACCGCATGGGCTTGCCGGGCGCGATCATCTCGGCAGCCGCGATGATGCCCTGCGCATCGATGCCGAAATGCCGGTAGAGATCCTTGATCGTGCCGGTCTGGCCGAAATGCTCCACGCCGAGCGATCGGGTGCGATGGCCCATGACGGAGCCCATCCAGGCCAGCGTCGCCGGATGGCCGTCGATCACCGTCACCAGTCCGCAATGAGGCGGCACGTCGCCGAGCAAACGCTCCACATGCGAGCGCGCATGGACGAGGCCGCGTTCGCGGGCGCGCTGCGCCGCCGTCCAGCCCGCATTGAGACGGTCCGCCGAGGTGATGGCGAGCAGGCCGATATCGCGCCGGTCCTCGGCCATGAGGCCCACCGCCTCGATGGCTTCCGGCGCGACAGCACCCGTATAGGCGACGACGACCTGGGCGTTCGGGCCGGGCTTGCGCAGCCAATAAGCACCCGCCATGATCTCGTCGGCCAGCTCAGGCGTCATTTCGCGCTGCGGCTGTTCCAGGCTGCGGGTCGAGAGACGCAGATAAACCGATCCGCCGGTTTCGTCGCGCAGCCACGTGCGTTCGTTGGGCTCGCCTTCGCCATTGCGCTGCATGTAATCGAAGGCCCAGCGCATGATGACGGCAAGCTCGTCGACGAAGGCAGGCTCGAAGGATGCCAGGCCATCCTGCGCTAGGCCTACAAGCGGCGTGCCGATGGATTGATGCGCGCCGCCTTCGGGAGCCAGCGTCACGCCGGAAGGCGTGGCGACGATCATGAAACGCGCATCCTGATAGCAGGCGTAATTGAGCGCATCCGCGCCGCGATAGATGAACGGATCGTAGAGCGTGCCGATGGGAAGCAGCCGCTCGCCGAAGATCGAATGCGAGAGGCCGAGCGCGGAGAGCACGATGAACAGATTCATCTCCGCGATGCCGAGTTCGAGATGCTGACCCTTCGGCGAGAACTCCCAATTATAGGTCGAGGGAATGCGCTCTTTCTTGAAGGTATCGACCATGCTGTTGCGCGCGAACAATCCGCGCCGGTTCACCCAGGCGCCGAGATTGGTGGAGACCGTCACGTCCGGCGCGGTCGTCACGATGCGATCTGCCAACGCCTGATCGGAGCGCGCCAATTCGTTGAGGATGAGCCCGAAGCCCTGCTGCGTGGACATGGAGGGATTGGCCGGGAACGAAAGCTTTTCGGGCACCGGCACGGTCGGCGCCAAATAACGACGGCGCCCCTTCTGCACGAAGGGCACCTTTTGCAGGAAATCCTCAAGCTCGCTCTGCGCGATTTTCACGCCTTCGAACTTGTCCCATTCATGACCCGTGCGTACGCCTTGGGTGGCGCGCCACGCCTCCATCTGCGTCGGCGTCAACAGGCCGGAATGGTTGTCCTTGTGGCCGGCGAGCGGCAGGCCGAAGCCCTTGATGGTATAGGCGATGAAGCAGACCGGCTTGTCGTGCTGGCGCGCCTTCTCGAAGGCGTCGAGCAGGCTCGGTAGGTCGTGTCCTCCGAGATTCGACATGAGCCGCGCCAGTTCTTCATCCGAACGCTTCTCGATGAGGCGCGTGACGGGGCCCTGATCGCCGAGATCGTCGAGCAGGCGCTTACGCCAGGCAGCACCGCCCTGGAAGGTGAGCGCGGAATAGAGTTGGTTCGGACAGGTATCGATCCAATTTTTAAGCTTCTCGCCGCCGGGCTCGGCGAATGCCTCCTGCATGAGCGATCCGTATTTCAGGATCACCACCTCCCAGCCGAAATTGCGGAACAGGGCCTCGAAGCGCTCCCACAAGCCTTCGCGGATCACGGCGTCGAGGCTCTGGCGATTGTAATCGACGATCCACCACGTGTTGCGCACGCCGTGTTTCCAGCCTTCGAGCAGGGCCTCGAAGATGTTGCCCTCGTCCATCTCCGCATCGCCCACGAGCGAGATCATGCGGCCTTCGGGCAGATCCTTTGCCCAACCATGGGCCTTCACGTAATCCTGCACGAGGCTCGAGAACAGCGTCTGCGCAACGCCGAGGCCGACCGAGCCCGTGGAGAAATCCACGTCGTCCACGTCCTTGGTGCGGGAGGGATAGGATTGCGCGCCCTTGTAGCCACGGAAGTTTTCCAGCTTCTCGCGGGTCTGGTTGCCGAAGAGATACTGGATCGCGTGGAAGATCGGGCTCGCATGAGGCTTCACCGCCACGCGATCCTCCGGCCGCAGGGCCGAGAAATAGAGTGCGGTGAGAATGGTGGAGAGCGAGGCCGAGGACGCCTGATGGCCGCCGATCTTCAACCCGTCCTCGTTGGGGCGCAGGTGATTGGCGTTGTGGATCGTCCAGGTCGCAAGCCAGAGCACCTTGCGTTCGAGTTCCTGCAAGGTTGCAAGATGCCGTGCATCGACCATCGTATCCTCCCAAATTCGCCCGTGTCGTTACAGAGTGGCGCCGGGCTAACAGCGTTCAAGCGTTATCAGAGGGTACAAGCCGGTGCCATGAGACGGAAGGCGCATAAGCGCTCATGCGTCCTCATCTTCCTCTTCCGCGAAATCCCCGCTCAGGCGAAGGCCGTCGATCCAGGTTTCGCCCTTTCGCTTGATGACCCGCCGCGGCGAGACGCCGCTATTCCGCGTGATCGCCTCGGCCAGCGGCTCGGAATGGGTCACGAGCCAGACCTGCGTTCGCCTGGACGCGGAGACGATCATGCGCGCGAGCGGTTCGAGCAGATCGGGATGCAGGCTCGCCTCAGGTTCGTTCAGGGCAATGAAGGGCGGAAGACGATAGGACAGGAGCGCACCGGCGAGCGCCAGGAAATGCAACGTGCCGTCCGACAACTCGGAGGGCTGGAAGATGCGCTTCGGGTAATCGGGAAAGACCACGCCGAAACTGGCGAAACGGTCGGGTTCGGGAATGACGAGCCGCGCGCCGGGAAACGCATCGTCGAAGGCTTGGTCGAGATCGACGGTGTCCTGACGGATATGGGCCAATGTCGCGAAGACCGCCGCCAGGTTCGAACCGTCGGAGGCGAGCGTCGGCGATGTCACCGCAAGGCAGGGCTGGCGCAGGGACGAGCGGGCATCGGTGCGGAAATCGTGAAAGAACCGCCATTCCAGCATGGTGCGCCGGGCCAGATGCAGATCGGGAAAAGCGGCTGCATCCTGTAAGGAATTCAAAGCGGTCTCCGAGGGCAGGATCTCGCCGCCCAGCGGACGTTTCAATCCCTCCTCGTCGAGGCAATGACCATGCGGGCCCTGCCGGTCGAGGAGTTTTTTCGAGCGCCGAGGAGCCTCGTAGACGAGCGTCTCAGCCTTGATCTGCGGCTCCAGGAGAAAACCTGCTCCCCAAATGACGCCGCCGGCCGACTTCACCAGCCCCGTCTCGACCGCGTATTCGAGGTTGTAACCGCCAGCGCCCTCTCCCGACAGGCGAACGCCCAGCTTGACCCTGACCGGCTCCTTCGGATTGCGCGTGCCCGCCCAAAAGACGGAATCGAAACCACCCTCGGCGGCAAGGTCGTGCGCGAGCGTGCCGGCGGCGGCCGATTGTAGGAGCTGAAGCGAGCGGTAGAGGTTCGTCTTGCCCGTACCATTGGCGCCCACGAACACGGACAGGGGCTCGACCGGGAAGCGGATATGCCTCAAGGAGCGGTAGCCTGCAGCGAAGACTTCTTTGATGACGAGCATGGGTTGAGCGGATCGGGACCGGAGGAAGGTTGTGACCTTATCCGCTCCGAGCGATGGCCGCAAAAACGAAAAGCCCGCCTGACGGCGGGCCTTCGTAAGGCTCTCGAATTTTGAGAGAAATTGGAGCGGGCGAAGGGATTCGAACCCTCGACCCCAACCTTGGCAAGGTTGTGCTCTACCCCTGAGCTACACCCGCACCGCTCCGCGATGCGCTAGGCATCGTTTCGAGGCCGCTGATTTGCCCCAAAACGACTCACATTGCAAGGGGTCTTCGCCAATCTTTTTGACGCGGCGCTTGAGCCCCGTTGCCGGGCTGGGTAGAAGCCTGGGGCACGCTGGAGTCCCCGCACCTTGCCCCATCTCTCCCCGAAAGAACTCCTGGAGCGCCTGGATGCGCTCGGCATTCCCTCCGAGACCGTGGAGCACGAGCCGGTCTTCACGGTGGCCGAATCGAAATCGGTCAAGGAAAGCGTTCCCGGCGCCCATTCCAAGAATCTCTTCGTGAAGGACAAGAAGGGGCGCTACTTCCTGATTTCCGCCAAGCACGACACCGCCATCGATCTGAAGCGGACGCACGAGGTTCTCGGAGCCTCGGGCCGCCTCTCCTTCGGCTCCGCCGAGCAGCTGAAGGAAATGCTCGGGGTCGAGCCGGGCTCGGTGACGGCCTTTGCCGTGGTGAATGACACGGAAGGCCGGGTGACCATGGTGCTCGACGCCAATCTCATGGAGCACGAGCGGGTGAACTTCCATCCGCTGGTCAATTCCATGACCACCGGCGTCTCCCGGGAGGATCTGGTGAAATTCCTGCGCGCCACAGGCCATGATCCGCTGATTCTTCGCCTGCCGGAGCCGCCTGCGGAATTGCCGGATAACGGTTGAGCTCCCATCTAGGCGAAAAGCCCCTTCCCACGATCACCCTTCGAGGATCGCATGTTGACCGATACCCCCACCCCCGGAATGGCGTCCGATAATCTGATAAAGGACACCACGACGGCCGATTTCCGCCAGGACGTGCTGGCCGAGTCGATGAATCAGCCGGTGCTGGTCGATTTCTGGGCGCCCTGGTGCGGTCCCTGCAAGCAGCTCACCCCCGTTCTCGAAAAGGTGGTGAAGGCCGCCGGCGGCAAGGTGAAGCTCGTGAAGATGAACATCGACGAGCATCCGCAGATCGCGGGCCAGCTCGGCGTGCAGTCGATCCCCGCCGTCTTCGCCTTCCAGCGCGGCCAGCCGGTGGACGGCTTCATGGGCGCGCTGCCGGAAAGCCAGCTGAAAGGCTTCATCGAGCGCCTTGTCGGCCCGCTCGGTCCCGGCGCGACGGAAGAGATTCTGGCGGAGGCCGATCAGCTTTTGGCTGCGGGCGACATGGGCGGCGCGGCGGAACTCTATGCCGCTGTCCTCTCGCAGGAGCCCGAGAACACCGTGGCGCTCGCCGCCCTCGTGAAGCTTCACGTGGAAGTGGGCGATCTCGAAGGCGCGAAGCGCTTCCTCGCCATGGCGCCCGAGGCGAAGGCGAACGATCCGGCGATGGCTGGCGCGCGCGCTGCCGTGGAACTCGCAGAGCAGGCGGGCTCGCTCGGCGACACAGTCGAGCTTCAGCGCAAGGTCGAAACCGATCCGCTCGATCATCAGGCACGCTTCGATCTCGCAATTGCCCTCAATGCACGCGGAAACCGCGAGGAAGCGGTGGCTCACCTCCTTGAAATCGTTCGCCGCGACCGCAATTGGAACGACGACGGCGCGCGCAAGCAGCTCGTCCAGTTTTTCGAGGCCTGGGGTCCGATGGACGAGATGACGATTGCGGGGCGGCGGAAGCTTTCCTCGCTCTTGTTCGCCTGATCCGTCGCGACGCAGCGGGGAGATAGGAATGGGCGGGAGATCGGAATGGGAATGAACGCGGCATACCGGGGGCCTGAGGATTGCCCATCGGTCATCCCCGTCTTTCCTCTCCCCGGCGCGCTTCTTCTGCCGCGCGGGCAGATTCCGCTCAACATCTTCGAGCCGCGCTATCTCGCCATGGTGGATCATGCGCTGAAGACCGACCGCGTGATCGGCATGATCCAGACGGACGCCGACAGCGATCCGGATACGACCATTCCCAAGATCTATTCCGTCGGCTGCGTGGGACGCATCACACAATTCGCGGAAACCGGCGACGGGCGCTATCTCATCACACTCATCGGCATCTCGCGCTTTCGCGTGGAGGAGGAGCTTCCGGCCATCGATCTCTTCCGTCGCTGCCGCGTGAGTTTCGAGCCTTTCACGAGCGACTTCATCGCCCGGGCGGGCGAGAATGACGTCGACCGCGAAGGCGTCGTGAAGGCCCTGCGCGATTTCGTGGATGCGGCGCATGTGAAGGTGGATTGGCGCGGCATCGAGGAAGCGCCGAACGAGGCGCTCGTGAACGCACTTTGCATGATGAGCCCCTTCGGCGTGCGCGAGAAGCAGGCGCTGCTCGAAGCACCCGATTTGAAAACCCGCGCGGAAGTTCTCATCGCGCTCACCGAAATCGAGCTGGCCCGTGGCGGTGTCAGCTCCGACTCGACGTTGCAATAGGATTTGTAAAACATGACCCCAGAGACGACCCCGTCCATCCCGTCGGACGCGCCCCAGCCCGTGGAAGCCACGCGCATCGACCCGAAGCTCCTGGAGCTTCTCGTCTGCCCACTCACCAAGGAAACGCTGGAATACGATTCCGCCCGCCAGGAACTCGTCAGCCGCCGCGCGAAACTCGCCTACCCGATCCGCGACGGCATCCCGATCATGCTGCCGGAAGAGGCGCGCCAGCTGACGGATTGAGGAAAAGAATGGCGTCATCCCGGGGCTGCGCAGCAGAACCCGGGATCGTTGAACGAGACTGGCGCATGAGCCACCACTGTCATTCCCGCGAAGGCGGGAATCCATATCCGCTCGGCTTACAGAACGAAGCAGGCGATTGCCGCAGTGGCATTCCATCCAACCGCCGTGGTTATGGATCCCCGCCTGCGCGGGGATGACATCCTGAGGCTCTCAACTTCATTCTGCTCGCGATCCCGGCTCGGCTTACGCCGTCCGGGATGACCACCTAGACATCACGAGCGATTTTCAATCGCCTCGGCCAGCGCCAATGTGTGCTTCGCCATCTCCGCATGAAGCCGCTCGACCATGCGGCCGTTGTGGCTGATCGCGCCTTTGCCCGCGTTCTCCGGCAGATCGAAGAGCGCGGCGATGTCGCGTGCTTTCTCGATCTCGTCGCGTGACGGCGCGAATACCTCATTCGCAACCGCGATCTGGTTCGGATGAATCAGCGTCTTGCCGTCGAAGCCGCAATCGCGGCCCTGAAGGCATTCGGCGTGAAAACCTGCTTCGTCCGAAAGCTCGTTATAGACACCGTCGAGAATGTCGATGCCGTAAGCACGCGCAGCCGCAAGCGCCGTCATGAGCCAGGGCATCATCGCTACACGTCCTTGCTTAAGACGAGCACGCGTATCCTTCGCGAGATCATTCGTGCCCATGACGAAGCAGGCCAAGCGCGAGGTTGCGTCCTGCGCCACGGCGGCAATCTCTTTCGCCTGCAAAATCGCGAGCGGCGTCTCGATCATCGCCCACACGCGCATCATCTCCGGCGCGCCGAGCGCATGGAGGCGCTGGCCCGCTGCCAGTACATCGTCGGGTGACGAGACTTTGGGAAGAAGGATCGCATCGGGGCCAGCCGAGGCCGCTGCCTCAAGATCAGCCTCGCCCCAGGTTGTGTTGAGGCCGTTGATGCGGATCACGAGTTCCCGCCCGCCGTAGCCGCCGGTCTTCACGGCGGCGCAGACCGCATCCCGCGCCTCGGCCTTCAGATCGGGTGCGACCGCGTCCTCGAGATCGAGGATCACCACGTCGGCGGAAAGCGTCTTCGCCTTCTCCAATGCGCGGGCATTGGAACCCGGCATATAGAGGGCGCTGCGGCGGGGACGGATTGCGATCATGATGGTTCCTCAGACACGCATTCGGTTTTAATCAGCCCCCTGGGATCGTGCAAAGGAGAAGCGAATGACGTGGGTTGCGGGCGTGGATGGCTGCCGGGCTGGGTGGATCGCGGCGCTGATGGAAGTCGGCAATCCTGCATCCGCGCGGATCGTCGTCGCCCCGACACTCGCCGCCATCGCCGATGCGCCGGAAAAGCCCGCGATCATTGCCGTCGATATGCCGATCGGCCTGCCGGAGCGCATTGAAGGCTCGGGCCGCGTGCCCGAACAGCTCATCCGCCCGCTCCTCGGCCAGCGCCAATCCTCCATTTTCTCCATCCCCTCGCGCCAGGCGGTCTATGCGGAGGATTACGGCGAGGCCTGTAAACTTGCGCTCGCCACCTCCGACCCGCCGCGCAAGGTCTCGCGCCAGGGCTTCGGCATCTTCCCGAAGATCCGCGAGATCGATGCGCTGCTGCTGGCGCGCCCCGAACTGGCGGACAAGGTGTTCGAGGTTCACCCCGAACTCGCCTTCTGGGCGCTGAACGGTTCCCGAGCGCTCGACCAACCCAAGAAGGTGAAGAGCGTCCCCTACGAACCCGGCATGCGTCTGCGCCGAGGCCTTCTGAAGCAGTCGGGGCTCCTGGCCACCCATCTCATCGACTCCCGGCCCCCGCGGGGAGCAGCGGCGGACGACCTGCTCGATGCGCTTGCGGGGTTGACCGTGGCGCTCGATCTCGCGACAGGTGGGGGCCAATCCTTTCCCGACCCGCCAGGCCGCGACGCCCACGACCTGCCGGTCGCCATCTGGACGCTCAAAAGAACGCCTGAAAGATCCCCCATGACCATCACTCGCGCTGCCATCGAAGAGGCCCATGTCCGGATCGCCCCCCATATCCGCCGCACGCCGGTGATGAACCTGGCCGGGGCCTTCGGCCATCCAGGCCTGGTCAGCCTGAAACTCGAATTCCTGCAGCATGCGGGCTCCTTCAAGACACGCGGCGCCTTCAACACGCTTCTGTCGAACGCCTTTCCCGATGCGGGCGTGGCGGCGGCTTCCGGCGGCAATCACGGCGCGGCGGTGGCCTATGCGGCAAAGCAGGTCGGCGTGAAGGCCCGCATCTTCGTTCCCGAAATCTCGAGCCCGGCGAAGGTCGCCGTCATCCGCTCCCATGGGGCGGAGGTGGTGATCGGCGGCGCGCGCTATGCGGATGCTCAAGAGGCTTGCGACCGCTATGTGGCCGAGACCGGCGCGCTGCGCATCCACCCCTTCGCCGCCGAGAGCACCATCACGGGCCAGGGCACGGTGGGGCTCGAATGGGAGCAGGACGCGCCCGATCTCGACACCGTGCTCGTGGCTGTGGGCGGCGGCGGGCTCATCAGCGGCATTGCGAGCTGGTGGGCGGGCCGCGTGAAGGTGGTGGGCGTGGAGCCGGAGGGCTCGCGGGCCCTGCATGCCGCCCTCCAGGCCGGAAAATCGGTCGATGTGGACGTGGATTCGGTGGCAGCCGATTCCCTCGGTGCCCGGAATACGGGCGAGCTCGTCCATTCGATCTGCTCGAAAACCGTCGACCACGTGGCCCTGGTTACCGACGAGGCCATCCGCGAGGCGCAGAGAATGCTCTGGCGCGAGCACCGCATTGCCTCCGAGCCCGGTGGCGCGGCGGCTCTGGCGGCTTTGCTCTCAGGGGCTTATAAGCCTGAACCCAACGAGCGGATCGGCGTGCTCCTCTGCGGAGCCAATGTCGAACTCCAGAAGCTCACTGAACTGACGCACTGACAACGAGGAACCACCCATGTTTCCCCAGCGCCTGACCGATGGCTATCGCTCCTTCGTCAACGATCGTCTCCCGCGCGAGAAGAGCCGCTTCGAGGCCCTGGCCGAGAAAGGCCAATCGCCTGAAACAATGGTGATCGGCTGCTGTGACAGCCGCGTCTCGCCGGAAGTGATTTTCGATGCGAGCCCGGGCGAATTGTTCGTGGTGCGCAACGTGGCGAACCTCGTGCCGCCCTTCGAGACCGGCGGTGATTACCACGGCACCTCGGCGGCGCTCGAATTCGCCGTGCAGGCGCTTCGCGTGAAGCACATCGTCGTGCTGGGCCATGCCCGCTGCGGCGGCGTGCGCGCCTTTGCCGACGATACCGCGCCGCTCTCGCCGGGCGATTTCATCGGCCGCTGGATGAACCTGATCAAGCCGGCGGGCGAGCGCCTCGGCCCTCACGGCGGCAATCTGGAAGAATATCTGCCGCGTCTCGAACTCGCCGCCATCGAGAACAGCCTGAAGAACCTGATGACGTTTCCTTGCGTGCGCATTCTGGTGGAGCGCGGCAAGCTGCAGCTGCACGGCGCTTATTTCGGCGTCGCGACCGGCGTGCTGCTGGTGCGTGATCCCGAAACCGGCGAGTTCAAGCCGGTGGTCGACGACATGCCCGAACGCGTGTCGATGTTTGCCGCGCGTCAAGTCGAGCCATAAGCCGACATCAAAGCCTCAGCTGCGGAGTGAAGATCTCCGCAGCTGAGCGTCATGAGCCTCTTTTACTGGCCGTTCAGCCTGCGGTCGTCACCGGGCTCGAAGCGCCTGTCGCGGGGAACCCGCCCCCCATTATCGTCGAAGGCCGCATCCGCGCCGGCGCGGAGACGCCTGACGGCGACATCGTCGGCACCGCGCGTCCGTGTCCGGCTCTGGGTTTGGGTTCTCGTGCGGTCGTCAGTCTGAGTCCCGACCTGGGTCCGGTCATCGCCGCCGCGACCCCTGCCACGACCCCGGCCGCCATCGTCATCGGACGAGCGCCCGCTCCTGTCGTCACTGCCACGTCCGCCCCTGTTGTCGCCGCCACGGTCATCGCCTCCGCGACCGCCCCGGTCATCACCGCCTCGATCATCGCTGCCCCGGCCACCCCGGCTGTCACCACCGCGATCATCGCCGCCACGACCACCCCGGCTGTCACCACCTCGGTCGTCGCCACCACGGTCGTCACCTCCGCGGCCTCCACGGCCCCCGTCATTGTCGCTATCCCCGCCCCTTGCCATGGCCGGCGACAGGGCCGCATCGGCGATCACGGCAGGAACGCTCGCCGCCAACGACATCAGGACCGCACTGAGCACCAAAAGGCTTGATCCGTTCTTGAGCTGCTTCAACATCGTCTCTCTCCTTCATCCATGGCGCGGTGGAGCTGCGCCGATGCGGAGGAAGACTAGCCAGGATGCGGCATGCGAACCTGACGGGGGCCGTCAGCGAAATATCAGCCTGGGCGTGCTATGCTGGAGAGCTTTGGAAGGGCTCATGATCCGGCGTTATGTCATTGTTCTGTTCTCCTGCCTGCTGGTCTCGGCAACCGTGACGGGCTCCTGGCCGAGCGTTGCATTCGCCAAGGACGGCGGTGGCGACAGCGGCGGTGGAGGTGGCGACAACAGCGGCCGGGGCGGCGGCGATGACGGCGGGCGCGGCGACAATCGCGGCGATGGCCGGGATTCCGACGACAGAAACGATGATGGCGGCAGAGGCCGGGGGCGCGGAGGTGACGACGGCGAGAGCGGACGGGGACGAGGCCGAGGCGGCGATGATGCGCAAGGCTGGTCCGGCTGGGGCAGCACCTCCTCCGAGAGCGCCCGCGATGCCGTGTCCCATGGTTGGGCCCTGGGCTTAGGCGTCGTTCTCCCAACCGTTTCCAAGGCAGTGCCGGGACAGGTTCTGGAGGTCGATCTGCATCGAACCCGGAGCGGCGGATGGCAATACGAATTTCTCGTCCTGACCCGGGATCGGCGCTACTTCGAGGTTGTCGTCGATGCCCGCGCCAACCGCATCCTTCAGATCAGGAGGCGCTGATGCGAGTTCTTCTCATCGAGGACGAACGGGCCATTGCCGCGGATATCGAGAGCGCCCTGTCCCGAACCGGCTATGTGGTGGACATCGCCCATGATGGAGAAGAAGGCTGGTTTCGCGCCTCGACCGAGGATTACGACGCCGTCATCCTCGATCTCGGCCTGCCCAAGCTTGACGGCCTGTCCATCGTGCGGCGCTTGCGGGAAGAGGACAGCATCGTCCCCATCCTGGTTCTGACGGCGCGGGGCTCCTGGCTCCAGCGGGTCGAGGGGATCGATGCGGGCGCCGACGATTACCTGACCAAGCCCTTCGAGATGGAGGAGCTTCTTGCGCGTCTCGCTGCCCTGCTGCGCCGCGTCGGACGTCATGTCACGCCGCTCATCGAGATCGGGGCGCTGCGCATCGACACGCGAAGCCTCAGGGTGATGATCAACGGCAGGGCCGTCGAACTCTCGCCCCTGGAATTCCGGCTGCTGCGGTACCTGGCGCATAACCGCAATCGCGTCGTGCCGCAAAGCGAACTCGTGGAGCACGTCTACGGAACGGCCGAACCCGAGAGCAATGCCGTCGAGGCCCTTGTCGCCCGTCTCCGGCGCAAGATCGGTTCGGACACGATCGGAACCCGCCGCGGCCACGGCTACATCATGGAGTCATCGTCATCATGACAGGAAACTCCATCCGTCTGCGGCTGCTGGCTGTCGCCATCATGTCCATCGTCGCAACGATCGGAGTCGCCGGGGCATCGCTCGTGGTGTTCTTCGAGCGGCAGGTGCTGCGCTACGTGGAGCAGGATCTCAATATCCGCTGGACGGCGCTTGCCGCAGCGCTCGGAGCGGAAGGCGAAGCCGGTCTCAGCCACAGGCTGACCGACCCGCGCTATCATCAGCCTTACGGAGGCGCGTATTGGCAGGTCTCGGAACAGGGGCGTCCCATCATGCGGTCGCGCTCGCTCTGGGACACCGATCTGCCTGCGGCCGACCCGCGTCAGAATTCCGATGGCGAGAAGGCCTATGAAGTCGAAGGACCTGATGGCGCGGAGCTTTATGTCGTCGAGCGAAACGTCACCATCGGCGGGGCGGACGATTCCCGCACCTTAAGCCTTGCGGTCGCTCTCGATCACAAGCAGATCGTCGAACTGCGGCAGGCCTTCGGATGGGACGTAACCCGCGTTCTCATTCCCATTGCGATTGTGCTCGTGCTGTTCGCATGGCTGCAGCTCTGGCTCGGTCTTCGTCCGCTGCGAGCGGTGGGACAGGAATTGAACGCGGTGCAGACCGGGCAGATCCGGCGCATGACCAAACGCTTTCCCGACGAAGTCGCGCCACTCGTCGACAGCATCAACAAGCTTCTCGACCGCCAGGAAAACCTCGTGCGCAAGGCGCGAGACCGCGCCGGCGCTCTCGCCCATGGGCTGAAGACTCCCCTGACCATTCTGGGAGGAGAAGTCCGGCGTCTCGAACAGGCGGGCTTGAAGGATGCGGCTGCGCGGATGCAGGAACAGCTCGAGCTGCTGTCGGCCCATATCGAGCGTGAGGTGGCCCGCGCACGAACCAGCGGCGCCTCGGTCGGTCATGGCGATCATGCGCATGCGGACGAGACCATCGCCCGCATCTTAAGATTGATGCAGCACATGCCCAGGGGCGATCAGCTCATCTGGCGCACGGAGCTTCCCGCCGATCTGGGAATCGCCATGGACCCCCATGATTTCGGAGAGGTCATGGGCAATCTTCTCGACAATGCCAGGAAATGGGCCCGGTCTTCCGTCACCATTCGCGTTGAACGGGTGGGCGGCATGGCCCGCATCATCGTCGAGGACGATGGTCCCGGCTTTTCGGGAAACACCGAAGGCGGTTTGCCCGAAAGGGGCGTTCCATCGCGAAACGACCCGGCCTCGAGCGGGCTCGGCCTCAGCATCGTCCAGGATATTCTGGCCGAGTACGGCACGCGCATCCATTTCGATGGGAACGGGCATTGCCACATTTCCTTCGAGATCCCTCTTGGTCAGGAATCCTCCAGCCAATCCTCCGACCCGGCGGTTCCCCCGAACCGAAAGAAAGCTCCGAGCCTGTGGCCCAGGGAGATCGGGAAAGTCTGACAACCGACATGCTGCCGAGAACCCGCTGCTGTCTCCCGCGTTCGACTAAAAGTGACAGCTGAGGAGACAATTGTCGTGGTAAGCGTGTTGTCTATATCCGAACTTATCTTCAGGCAGCCGATCCGGGGCTTCTCAGGTCGATGCCGTCACCGACGCGCAACGACATGACATTGATGATCATCCCGAACCTGCCGCCGGAGCATCTCGATTTCGAATTACACAAGAACGTCTCGCCTGCATGGGCTGGCGCCCATGCACGATAACCTCAGAACCGCACCTGCCGATTTTCTTGCAGGCGGCGGGGAGATGTCGACGCTCATGAAGAGCTTCGACTGGGGCAGTACGTCCATCGGACCCATGGATTTTTGGCCTCAAAGTTTGAGGACCACCATCAGCATCATGCTTCGCTCGCCGATTCCCATGGTTCTTCTGTGGGGACCTGACGGCATCATGATCTACAACGATGCCTACACCGTGTTTGCCGGGGGCCGGCATCCGCGCCTCCTCGGCTCGAAGGTTCTGGAAGGCTGGGCGGAGGTCGCCGATTTCAACGCCAACGTGATGCGCGTCGGCATGGCGGGAGGTACCCTCTCCTACCAGGATCAGGAACTCACGCTCTACCGCAACAACGTTCCCGAACAGGTCTGGATGAACCTGGATTACAGCCCCGTCATCGACGAGACAGGAAAACCGGGCGGCGTGCTCGCCATCGTTGTGGAAACGACGGAGCGCGTTCAGGCGGAGCGCCGGATCGTCGCGGAAAAGGACCGACTGCGCGAACTCTTCCACCAGGCTCCGGGCTTCATGGTGCTCTGGAATGGCCTCGATCATGTGTTCGAGCTCGTGAATGAGGCCTATTACCAGTTGGTCGGTCGCCGCGAGATCATCGGCAAGCCGCTTGTCGAAGCCCTGCCCGAGATTGGTTCCCAGGGCTTCGACAAGCTGCTCGATCATGTCTACCGGACACAGGAGACTTACGTCGGTCGCGGCATCTCGGTTTATCTCCAGCGCGATCCCTCAAGGGAGCCGGAGCAACGCTTCCTCGACTTTGTCTTCCAGCCGATCAAAGATGGGCACGGACAGGTTACAGGCATCTTCGCCGAGGGCAGCGATGTCACCGAACGAGTGCGTTCGGAGGAGCACCAGCGCCTTCTGGTCAATGAGCTGAACCATCGGGTCAAGAATACGCTGGCGACCGTGCAATCCATCGCCTCTCAGACTCTGCGCACGGCGGCATCGACACAAGCCGCCCAGGAAGCCATCGAGTCCCGTCTGTTCGCCCTCTCACGGGCCCACGACGTGCTGACGCGGGAGAATTGGGAAGGAGCATGGATCGACGAAGTCGTCGCGCATGCCATGCAGCCGTTCCAGGCTTCCGGCCATTCTCGCATTCATTGCGAGGGAGAGAATGTGAGACTTCCGCCCAACACGACACTTGCTTTGGCCATGGCGCTCCAGGAACTTGCAACCAATGCGGTGAAGTATGGAGCTTTATCGAAAGAGACAGGCAAGGTCGAAATCAGCTGGCGCGTGGATCATACGCGGGGAGCGCCTCATATCCTTCTGAAGTGGGAAGAAAAAGGCGGGCCTCCCGTCACGCCACCGACCCGTCGCGGGTTCGGGACTCGCCTCATCGAGCGCAGTCTCGCCCAGGGACCTCTGGCAGGAGAAGCGAAGATCGATTTCGCGCCGACCGGTGTCGTATGCACCATCGACGCGCCGCTGAAGGCAACGGCCGAAGAACGCGTTGTCTCATCGCAGCCGACAAGGCCGGCGTGACGCCGGCCTTGTCTCTTAGAACGGACGTCCGGACGTCAGCATCTCGTGAACATGATAGGTCATGATCGCGAGAACGGCCGTGAGGCCGAGATAAATCAGGCCGTATTCCACCCGCACCTTGTTGGGCACATCGTAATACGCGCGGTTTTCTTCCGCGTTCGGATCGTAATTCCAGGCCTTCCACACCTGGGGTGCTGCCAGAAGCGCGACGATGAACAAGGCCGGGCTCGGGCGATAGAAGAGCAGAGCCACCATCAGCGGTGCACCAAGCAGCCAGACGCGCGGAGAAATGATCGCCGTGATGCGTCCGCCGTCGAGCGGCGAGACGGGGAGCAGGTTGAACAGGTTCAGGAAGAAGCCGGAATAGGAGATCGCGAGCAGCAACCGGCTGTCGGTCTGGAGCGCCCAGAAATAGACGCCGAAAGCCGCGATCGAACCCAGGAACGGACCGGCGATGGCCACATGCGCTTCCGTCTCCACATCGGCGGGCATGTCCTTCATGGTGATCCAGGCACCGAGGAACGGAATGAAGGTCGGCGCGCCGACATCGAGCCCCCGCTGCCGCGCGGCGGCGTAGTGGCCCATCTCATGGATGAAGAGGAGACCGACGAAGCCGACCGCGTACCACCAGCCGAAGATCCAGGCATAGGCCACCACCGACACCAACATGGTGCCGCCAGTGGTGAAGAGCTTGCCGAACTTGAGGCCCGCGAAAAGGAGAAGGAGCAGCTTCATGATGAAGAGCCTTAAGACGTTTTGCGCCGGAACAGGTTGAACACCGCGCCGCCGAGAGCGACGACACCGACCAGGATCACTTTGGCGAATTTCGCGAAGAAGGCTGCGATCACCGCGAAGAGGCCGAACTTCTTGGCCGCAGCACCTGCGACGAGGGCCGCGAGGCCGTATTCCGCCACGTGGTCGGTGGAGGGATTGAAATCGGCATATGCCTTGCCGCTCACATAGGAAACCGACGCCAGGAGTTGCTGCGCGAGTTTCTTCTCGGCTTCGATCTGGCCCGGCGTGGTGATGAAGTTGAGGCTCACATAGCCTTCGCGGCCCAGCACATAAGTGTTGTAGTTGACGCTGGCGTCTTCTTCCTTACCGCCCTTGTCCATGGCGAGCGCCGACCAGACGAGGCGATGGGTATCGGCCTGATAGCTCGGCTTCTCCACCCAGCCCTTCACTTCCATCTCCGCGAAGCCGCGGGCGGCGCGATCCTTGTTATCCTCTTCGGTGCCCTGGCGCAGGCTCTCGAGCAGCTCGTCCACGTTCCAGTTCTTGGCATCGTCGTCCTTGATGAAGCCCGACTTCACGAAGCGGATCGTGGCGATCCAATTCTCGTCGCCCGCAGGCACGACCATGCCGAGCATGTCGGAGCCCGGCGTATTGCCGAACGAGCGCAGAAGCTCCCCGGCCTCGGGCTGCGGAATGAAAACGAACTCGGCGGGCAGCTTGAAATCGACCTGGCCTGCCAGCGGCACCGAGACAGGGCCTTCCTTGGCCACCTTCTGCGCCTTGGCCCAGGCCGCCTGCTGCTGCTCGACGATGGAGGTATTCTGCTGGGCTTGGGCCGCGAGCGGTGCGGCAAGACCGAGGATGAGGGAAAGGGCTGCGATGCGGAGGGTGCGGATGGCCATGGGCGTATCTCGATGAAACAATGTTCTCAAGATCGCCTGTGCGCCTTTTGGTGGAACTTGGCAATAAAAAAGGCGGCTTGAGAGCCGCCTTTCCGAAGAGAGAGACCGATAAAACTTATGCCGCCTGCTTCTTCGCCTTCAGCAGGCCACGGTTGATCATAGCCTCGGCGATCTGGATCGCGTTGAGCGCCGCGCCCTTGCGCAGGTTGTCGGAGACGCACCAGAAGGACAGGCCGTTCTCGACGGTGATGTCCTCGCGGATGCGGGAGATGTAGGTGGCGTCCTCGCCAGCCGCCTCGTGGGGCGTGATATAGCCGCCGGGCTCGCGCTTATCGACCACCATGATGCCGGGCGACGAACGCAGGATGTTGCGGGCCTCGTCCGCCGTGATCGGCTTCTCGAATTCCACGTTCACCGCTTCCGAATGGCTGATGAAAACCGGCACGCGCACGCAAGTTGCGGTGAGCTTGATCTTCGGGTCGAGAATCTTCTTCGTCTCGGCCGTCATCTTCCACTCTTCCTTCGTGAACCCGTCTTCCATGAACACGTCGATCTGCGGAATCAGGTTGAAGGCGATGCGCTTGGGGAACTTCTTTTCCTGCACGTCCTGCAGGGAGTAGAGCGCCTTGGTCTGGCGGTCGAGCTCGTCCATGCCGTCCTTGCCCGCGCCGGAAACCGACTGGTAGGTGGCGACGACCACGCGCTTGATGGTGGCGGCGTCATGGAGCGGCTTCAAAGCCACGACGAGCTGCGCGGTGGAGCAATTGGGGTTCGCGACGATGCCCTTCTTGATCTCGCGGAGCGCCTCGGCATTCACCTCCGGCACCACCAGCGGCACGTCTGCATCGTAGCGCCAGGCGGAGGAATTATCGATCACCACCGCGCCTTGCGCCGCGATCTTGGGCGACCATTCCTTCGATACCTCGCCACCAGCCGACATGAGGCAGAGATCGACGTCGGAGAAATCATACGTATCGAGCGTCTTCGTCTTCAGGGTCTTGTCGCCATAGGACACTTCCGAGCCTTGGCTGCGGCGGGAGGCCAGCGCCACCACCTCATCGGCCGGGAAAGCGCGCTCGGCCAGGATGCTCAGCATCTCGCGGCCCACATTGCCGGTCGCACCCACGACGGCGATCTTGTAACCCATTGGACTTCTCCTGTTGTCGTTCTCCCCGGGAAAACTTCTAAAACCCTATTCGGGTGTCGCCTCTCGCCCCGTGGGGAGAGAGAACCGGGGACGACGAGGCTTATTCGACCGTCGTTTTGACGGTCGTCGTGGCGGTTTTCGTTTTGCTCGTCGTGTAAGTGAGCAGCGCCATTTGCCTTCGTCCATTCGCAGGTCCAGCTCGGACCTCGATAACTTCACCAACACACCAAAGGTTCGCTCGCGTCAAGCATTCTCTTGCTGATCCGGGCATTCAATCGCCGGTCAGGACATCGGTCGAGAGATTGAACCGGTAGAAGACCTTGTTCATCCGCTCCGCCCCGAGGCGCTCGTAGAAGGCCTGCGCGCCCGTATTGCTGCCCTCAGTCGTGAGATCGATGCGTGTCGCGCCGCGTTCGCGCGCATAATCGGCAAGCCAGCGCAGCAGCGCCGCACCCACGGCCTTTCCGCGCGCATCCTGTGTGACGAAGAGTTCCTTCAGGAAAAGCAGGCCTGTCAGCCGGAAACCGGGCCGCAACAGGGCAAAGCAGGCGAGCCCCACGGCCTGCCCATTGATGAAGGCCAGCGCGAAGCGCGTGCCCTCCCCCTCCCGCATGGTCTGCTCGACCATGGCCAGCGTCGGCGCAAGGGGCTTTGCCACCTCGGGGCCTGCATAGTGAAGGTCCACGGCGCGGACCAGCTCCGCCACCTCCGGCGCATCCTCGATGGTGGCTAGGCGGATGACGGGCTGAACCATGGAGGTGCTTTCGGCGTGAGAGCGGTAACGTTCCGTTCACCTTGCTTAGCAAAACCTTTCGAGGCTTGGCCAGTGCTACGCTAGAACATGGGCATGACAGCCCAATTGACGGGCGTGGTGGAGCGTGATGGCACGAGCCGGTTATTCCGCATGGGACGATGACGAGGCGTTCTTCGACGAACGTCCGGCCCGTCGTGCACGCAGGAAGCCGGTGCGGTGGATCCGCCTGATCCTCATGTCCTCGCTCATGATCGCGGGCCTGGTCTATTTCGCCCGGCAGAAGGGCGACGAGGCCAAGGTCGTTGCGCGCACGGGCGTGCCCTCCTCCGTGCTGATCGCGCCCGCTCCTGTCTGGAATGCGGTTGCCTCCGGTCCCGCCCTTTACGCCATTGATAAAACCTTCGGCACCGCAAGCAGCGAGGCGCGGCAGCACACGAGCGGCGCGCGCGAGGACACCCTGTCCCTCGGCCGTTTCGGCGAGGCGCGCCATGCGCGGCTCACGCTGATTCAAGGTTCGTCCGAACCCTCCCGCAGCTTCTTCGTCGACATCGTGCGCCGCGCGGCCGATGCGGGGCTGGCGGTCTCGCGCAATGCGCAGAGCCGGATGATCGTCACCAAGTTCGGTCCGGTCGAGGTCGCCGCCATGAGCCTCGTCGGCAAGAGCGAGCAGGATTGCCAGACCTTCCGCTTCAAAGATCACGATTCCGGCTTCGGCTTCCAGGGCTGGCTCTGCGATACGCAGGCCGAGGCCATCGACGATGCGCAGCTCGCCTGCTTCATCGACGGCGTGATGCTCAACGGCGCGGGCAGCCCGAGTCTGAAGGCCCTTTTCGCGCGCTCCGAGCGCAACAGGACGGATGCCTGCGGAGCCGCCGCCCGCACCGCTTCGATCGGCGTCAGGACGCCGGGTCGACCCTGACCGCCACGCGGTGCACGACATTGCAGCCGTAGCCGTTCGGGTTCCAGTTGGTCGCCTGCAATGGTTGCACCCGTCCCTGTGAATCGGTTGCGCGGGCGATGATCTCGTAAGCGCCGTCTCCGGGCAGAGCGAGTGTCGCGCTCCAGCGCACCCAATCATAGCGGTTGCGCGGCGGCGTCATCTGCGCCAGCACCCAGGTCGCGCCGCCATCGATGGAGCAATCCACACGCGCCACCGCATCATCTCCCGCCCAGGCCGCGCCCCGCACGGTGATGGAGCGCGTACCGCTCTCGTACCGGGTTTCATGGGCCGGCGCCGTGACGATGCTGCGCACCGGCATCGATTCCAGAATCCGCAACTCCACGTTCTTGGCGTCAGAGCCCGGCGGGATCGGGTGGACCGGAATGCGATAGGACAACCCGGTCATGCCTGGACCGTCATGCTCCCGGTCGCGGATCCAGATCCGCGTCAGCCATTTCTGGCTGAGCGAGCCGGGCCAGCCCGGCACGATGAGGCGCAACGGCCCGCCATGGATGAACGGCAGCGGCTCGCCGTTCATGGCCCAGACGAGAAGAGTGTGCTCTTCGAGCGCCTTCGCCATCGGCATGCCCCGCGACATGGCCTGCTGTTCCATGCTTCCGGTCTTGTCCGGGTCCGCCCCGAAATGACCGGTGAAAAGCGCCGTGCTTTTCAAACCCGCAGCCTGCAGGACATCGCGCAAAGATACGCCCGTCCATTCCGCGCATCCGGCGCCGCCATTCGTCCAGGGATTGCCCTCGGCTTTTGGCTCGAAGAAAGAGCGCCCGTTGCCGCCGCATTCGAGCACCATGCGAAAGGTCTTTACCGGAAAGCGACTCTTGAGATCGGCAACGGTCAGATCGAGCGGGTGCTCCACTTCGCCATCGATGATGACGCGCCACGCATCGGGATTGTCCACCCGCCGAGGCAACAGGCCGTTGTTGCGGATGAAGAAGCGCGCAATCGGCGTGGTCTCGTCATCGAGAAGCGCTTCAGGCGTCTCGGCCACGAGCGGCGTTTCGCCCAAAACTGTCAGGCGATCCTTCCCAAACGGGTCCAGCGCGTTGCGTCGATCCTGCATGAATGTCTGCTCTTACTCTTAAGGTGAACCCGACAATGTGAAGGAACCAATTTAGGCAGGCCTGGCTTGTTCTGACAGCCTTTGAATTCATTCACGACGGCCCGGCGAACCTGCTGGCGCCAATCCTGGAGGTTTGCAAAATGCGCCGCTACACTCTTGTTGGCCTGAGCATGGTTGCAGCTCTCGGTGCCTTCTCCGTGGCAGCCGAGGCGCAGGCTCAGGATCGTCCCCTCACCTTCCGCGTCCAGCCGCGCAGCTTCCTCGATCCGGGACCCGTTGCGCCTGTCGGCTCGCTCAACCGTTACGCCACGCAGGGCCAGCTGTCCTACATGACCAATCCGCCCTGGGGCCATCAGCGTGATCGCTTCGGCGAAGGCACCCTGCCCGATCCCATCGGCGGACCTTTTGTCGGCGCCCGCAATCCCTTCCCGACCTTCGGCGTCGATGTCGAGGCAACGGGCTCGATCCGGTAAACAGCTTTCACGAACAAAAGCCCAGATTGCAAAAGCCCCGGATCGCTCCGGGGCTTTTTTCATGAGCTTGTGAAGCCTTACGACAGAGCGTCCAGCTCCTTCACGATGGCATCGCCCACATCCTGCGTGCCGACCGCATTCGCGCCGGGAGCCGCGATGTCCTTCGTGCGCGTGCCGGAAGCGAGAACATTGGCAATCGCCTTCTCCAGACGATCCGCCTCGTCGAGCAGGCCGAAGGAATAGCGAAGCGCCATGCCGAAGGAGCCGATCATGGCGATCGGGTTGGCAAGGCCCTTGCCCGCGATGTCGGGAGCGGAACCGTGCACCGGCTCATAAAGCGCCTTGCGCTTTCCGGTCTTTGCATCTTCCGCGCCGAGCGATGCGGAAGGCAGCATGCCGAGCGAGCCGGTGAGCATGGCGGCGATGTCGGAGAGAATGTCGCCGAACAGGTTGTCGGTGACGATCACGTCGAACTGCTTCGGATTGCGCACGAGCTGCATGGCACAGTTGTCGGCGAGCACGTGCTCGAGTTCCACATCCGCGAATTCCGCCTTGCCGATGCGCGACACGACCTGGCGCCACAGAACGCCAGTCTTCATCACGTTCATCTTCTCGGACGAGGACACCTTGTTGCGGCGCTTCTTGGCGAGGTCGAAGGCGACGCGGGCGATGCGCTCGATCTCACCGGTCGTGTAGACCTGCGTGTCGACGGCGCGCTGCTGGCCGTTCTCCAGCGTCACCAACTCCTTCGGCTCGCCGAAATAGACGCCGCCGGTAAGCTCGCGCACGATCACGATGTCGAGGCCCTCGACGATCTCGCGCTTGAGCGAGGAGGCGTCAGCCAGCGCCGGATAGCAGATAGCGGGACGAAGATTGGCGAAGAGGCCGAGATCCTTGCGCAGGCGCAGCAGGCCGGCTTCGGGGCGCACATCGTAAGGGACGCCGTCCCATTTCGGGCCGCCGACCGCACCGAAGAGCACCGCGTCGGCATCTTGAGCAAGACCCATGGCCTCTTCCGAGATGGCCTTGCCATGGGCGTCATAGGCCGAGCCGCCGACGAGATCCGTCTCGGTCTCGAAGCCGACACCCCGCTTGCGGAACCAGCCTACGATCTTCTCGACCTCACGCATGACCTCCGGACCGATGCCGTCGCCGGGGAGAAGGAGAAGCTTGTGCGTTGCCATGGGAAGGTCCCTGTCGTGAGCTGATAAATCCAGGGCTCTTAAAAAGCCGAATCCGCCGCTTGGCAAGCGTTTGTCGCGTTGGCCGTTAGACGGAGGGCTTGAGAGCCGTGACCTCGATCTCGATCTTCATCTCAGGAAGGAGGAGGCTTTTGACCACAAGGAAGGTCGCGGCGGGACGAATATCGCCCAACACTTCCCCGCAAACACCGAGGATCGCCTCGGCATCCTGCGCGTCCGTCGCGTAGTAGGTGACACGGACAAGGTCCTGAAGGCCGGATCCAGCTTCCTTCAGGTATCTCTCGATGGTCTTCCAGCAATTGCGGGTTTGCTCTGCCACATCCTGCGGCATGGTCATGGCTGAATAATCATAACCCGTCGTTCCAGCCATGAAGACCCATGGGCCCTGAACGACCGCACGGGAATAGCCATAGGCTTTCTCCATGGGGGAGCCGGTGGATAGAAGCCTGCGTGTCATACGATATCCCACTCAATCGGATCGAACTTAGCAATATCATCCTGTCTGCCACAAGTTCGACAGCAAGTTGCGGAGCAGGAGATGACTGCGTATATCTGGCCTCGACGCCGGAGAGCGTCCGTTTCAAGAGGATGTGAGCATCAATGGATTTCAACCTGACAGCAACGCCCATTTGCCTTGCCACCAGGAACATCCATTGCCATGTCTGCCTCGATCACTCTCTCCCGTCTCTCATGGTCCACGCCTGACGGTCGTGCCCTCTTCTCCGATCTCGATCTGACCTTCGGCCCCGAACGGTCGGGCCTCGTCGGCCGCAACGGCACGGGAAAGACCACGCTTCTCAGGCTGATCTCCGGTGAGATTGCCCCGCATGCCGGCTCCATTACGCTCAACGGCACCTTCAGCGTTCTCCGCCAAGCGGTTCAGGCCAATCCTGACGAGACTATCGCGGATCTGTTCGGCATCCGCGCGGCGATGCTCCTTCTGCAGCGTGCCGAGAGCGGCGAAGCTTCCGCCGAGGATCTGATCAATGCCGATTGGACGCTTGGAACGCGTGTCGCCTCGGCCCTTGCCCGTGTCGGTCTCGATGCGGAGTTTGATACCCCTCTGACGGCCCTGTCCGGAGGGCAAAGCACGCGGGCGCGGCTTGCCGCGCTCATCTTCGCAGAGCCTGATTTCATGCTCCTCGACGAACCAACGAACAATCTCGACCGGGAGGGACGCAAGGCCGTGATCGACCTTCTCGCTCAATGGCGGGGTGGCGCCGTCGTCGTCAGTCACGACCGCGAGCTGCTGGACACCATGGATGCCATCGTCGAGCTGACCTCGCTCGGCGCCGCGCGCTACGGCGGCAACTGGAGCCGATATCGGGAACGCAAGGCCCTGGAGCTTGCTGCAGCCCGACGCGATCTGGCGGATGCGGAGAAGCAGGTTGCCGAGGTCGACCGGAGGGCTCAGGAAACGGCGGAGAGAAAGGCGCGCAAGGATCGCGCGGGCCAGCGCAAGAAAGACAAGGGCGACATGCCGCGCATTCTCATGGGCGCCCGCAAGGATCGCAGCGAGGACACGGGCGGCGAGAATGCACGCCTCGCCGAGCGGCGGCGCGCGCAGGCTCTAGAGGCAGCGACATTGGCGCGGGGGCGCATCGAAATCCTGCAACCCTTCTCCGTGGTTCTCCCGCCGACGCATCTGCCGCCCGGCAGGACCGTTCTCGTGATCGAGGATGCCAGCATCGGCTACGATATTGAAAAGCCGATCCTGCGTGATCTGTCCCTGTCGATCACCGGGCCGGAGCGCATCGCCGTAGTCGGGCCCAACGGGTCCGGCAAGACCACGCTGCTTTCGCTTATTACGGGTCAATTACAGCCCTGGAGCGGAAGCGTTCGGGTCATGGCCGATTGGGCGATGTTCGATCAGAAGGTCAGCCTTCTCGATCCTGCGCTGTCGATCCGTGATAATTTCCGGCGCATCAATCCTGAGGCCGGTGAAAATGCCTGCCGCGCGGCCCTGGCGCGTTTCATGTTCCGGGCCGATGCGGCGCTGCAGCTCGTGTCGACCTTGAGCGGCGGGCAATTGCTGCGCGCGGGGCTCGCCTGCGTGCTCGGCGGATCGACCCCGCCGCCTTTCCTCATCCTCGACGAACCGACGAACCACTTGGATATCGAGTCGATCGAGGCCGTGGAAGCCGGACTGCGCGCCTATGACGGCGCCATTCTGGTCGTCAGCCACGACGAAGCCTTCCTTCAAGCGATCGGAATTTCGCGCCGGCTGGATCTGCCCGGCAAGCACGTTTGACGGGCATGCGGCTATGGAATTTCGGGCTTTTCCCGGGGTGCGCGCACCACCGTCACCGAACAAGGCGCCTCGGCCACCACCTGCGACGAGACGCTGCCGAGATAGCGCCGGAGCGCCGAGGCGGCCCGGGCGCCGATGACGATATGGTCCACATGGTTGTGGCGCGCGTAATCGATGATGGCGGCAGCGGGATCGGTTGCCTCCAGCACGCTGTAGGTGACCCGCTCCTTCGGAACGTCGAGGGCCGCTCCCCAATGCTTGAGCTGAACGAGCCGCTGCACGTGGAGGCTTCTGCCCTCTTCGTCCTCCAGAACGTCGACGGCGATGCGCGAGAGCTTGAGCACGTTCACGCAGGAGAGGCGCGCTTGGCTGTCAGTGGACAGGATGCGTTCGATGAGCACGCGCTGCGCCTCCACCAGATCCTCGTTGCCGGGGGAGAGATCGATGGCGGCGAGAACGATCGGGGCGCGGGAGAGCTGGCCGACGATATTGGGCGTCTCGAGCGGCTTGGCGTTGCGCGCCTTCAGCCAGCGGCGGAAGGTCTGCAATCCGCTGTCGCGCTCAAGGCGCTGGGCCCGCTCGGTAAGCCTCACCTGCTCCGGATGTTCAAGATCGAGCGCGAGCTGCGCGGCGGTCGCGTAGCGGTCGTTCGGGTCGACCTCCAGGCAGCGCAGGATGATCTCCTGCAGCCAGGGCGGGCATTCGGGATTGAGGGCGCGCGGCGGGACCGGATCGCGCCACAGGCGGCGACGGATCTGGCCGCCCTTGGGCGTGCCGAAGGGGCGCTCGCCGGTGACGAAGAAATACAGCATCACGCCGAGGGCGAAGAGATCGCTGCGTGGATCGGCGCGGTCCTCCAGCACCTGCTCCGGCGCCATGTAGGGCGTGGTGCCGAAGGGCTCGCGGAATTCCTCCGCTAAAAGATCGGGCAATTGCTCGTGCCGTGAGAAGCCGAAATCGACGAGCACCGCCTCGCCGGTCTCGCGAAACATGATGTTGCTCGGCTTCACGTCGAGATGAATGACCTTCTGCAGATGCAGTTCGTGCAGGGCGCGCGCCACCTTCGCGCCGATGGCCACCACTTCCTGCCAGGGCAGCGGCACATCCTTCAGGCGCGCTTTCAGCGACTGTCCCTGGATGCGCTCCATCACGATATAGGCCTGCGGATCGAGCGGGCCCGCAGCAATGAAGCGGGGCACGTGCCGGCCCGACAGGCGCGGCATGATCATCTGCTCGGTCTCGAAGCAGACGATGGGAATCGGATCGTCGCTGTCGATGAGCATCGGGAACTTCATCACCAGAGCATCGGACCCGAAAGTGGATCCCGGTTTCGGGATCGATCCGATGCTCTCTTTTTCAGCCGTTTCGTCTCCCTCGCGCGTCACCGACCAGATCTGCGCCATGCCGCCGGTGTTCAAATGCTCGACGAGCGTGAAGCCGTCGATCACCATGCCGGGTTCGAGGCGAAGCCGCATGCTCAGCGGCCCTCTTCGAGGCGCTGGGCGAGGATGTCGGGCAGGCCCGCCTCGCGCACCTTGCGCGCCGCCGTCATGTTGTCATAGGGCACGCGGAAATAGCGCAGGCTCTGCTGCGCCGTGTCGTAAACGGCATAGTTCGCGGCTGGAACACTGTCGCGCGGCTGCCCCACCGCGCCGATCACGGCAAGCCATGTCCGGGTGGGAAGCAGTGGGATTTCGTTGTCCGAGACGGGCGAGAACGAGCCCACCTTCGCCGTGGTGCTCATGTGGTAGAGCATGGGCACATGCACGTGGCCGCAGAAGGTGATGTGCGCCTCGATCCGGCTGAAATGGCGTGTCGCCTCGATCACGTCGGTGATGTAGTGCCAGCCCCGCGGCGCGAAGCCGTTGGCATGCACGTAGAGAACGTTGCCCTCTTCATGGATGAGAGGCAGATCAGCCAGGAAAGCGCGCTGCTCCATGCCGAGCTGCCCGCGCGTCCAGCGGATCGCCTCGCGCGCAATCGGGTTCATGTCCTCGTCGGAGCCGTCGATGGCGTCGTCGTGATTGCCCATGAGCGCGACGGCGCCCTCGTCGACGAGCGTGCGGACCGTATCGACCACCCAGGCGGGATCCGCGCCATAGCCGACATAATCGCCAAGCAGGATGAACCGGTCGACGCTCAGCGCGCGCGCATGGGCCAGAACCGCGGAAAAGGCCTCGCGATTGCCGTGAATGTCGGTGAGGAGGGCAATGAGCATGCGCGCACTAAACCCCCAACCGCCATCTCCCGCAAGTCGCCATTGAGCGATAACCAATGCCCAATGGCGACTTCTCAGCGCCTAGAAGATGATGACGTCGAGATGGGAGAAGGCCTTGTTCTTGCCGATATTGGCAAAGCTCACCTGACCGCCGGACTTGTTGCCGTTGGAATCGTACCAGAGATCGCCGGTGGTCTTGTTGTAACCGACGAAGTCGTTGCCATCGAGCGCCTTCGCGCCCAGCACGAAGAACGATTTGCTCAAGGTGCCCGTTTTCGTCAGCGCCTTGAAGACCGCGTTCTCCAGGCGGATCGTGTCGTCCTTCGCTACCCAGTCCTTGATCAGGTCCTTGTTGGCGCTGCTCGGTGCGGTGTTGAACACGAACGAGTCCTTGCCTGCACCGCCATAGAGAATATCGTTGCCCTTGCCGCCGTTGATCATGTCATTGCCGGCGTTGCCTCTCAGGGTGTTCACTCCGGTGTTGCCGGTCAACGTATCGCTTGCACCGCTACCGGAGATGTTTTCGATGCCGATGAGCGTGTCCTTGCCTTCCGCCAGGGTTGTGGCGATTCCGGATGTGAGATTGACACTGACCGCACTGGCATAGACGGCGGTATCGATCCCGGCCCCGCCATTCAGCGTATCATCGCCATCGCCGCCTCTGAGTACATCGTTTCCGCCATTGCCGGAGAGAATGTTGGCGCCGGCATTGCCCGTGAAATAATCTGCACCCGAGCCGCCGGAGAGGTTCTCGATATCGATCAGGGTATCGAAGCCGTAGCCGCCTGTATGCTGGGGGCCTGCGATGGAAAGATCGACAACGGCAGCGGCAGAGCCGCTATATTGAGCGGTATCCACATGATTGCCGCCATTGAGAATATCGTCGCCGAGCCCGCCTTCGAGCGTATCGTTGCCGGTTACACCATACAGAAAATTGTCTGCGCCATTGCCGATCAGCAGATCTTTTCCATCCCAGGCAATGATATTTTCGACGTTCCGGATCGAGAACTGTTGGCCATCGGTGATCTGTAGGCCTGTGATGTTCAGGTTGATGGTGAGGTTGCCGCCTCTCCAAAACTCCAGCGTGTCGATGCCGCCGCCGCCATCGATGAACTTGCTGCCGCCTTCCGAGACGAAGCGTTCGTCGCCGCTCCCGCCGTAAGCCGTATCGTCACCGAGACCAAGAATCACCTGCCCCGAATACTTGCCATCCCGGCTGTCATACAGATCGTTGCCCCCTCCCAGATAGATGGAGCCGCCCATGATCGAACCACGATTGATGATCTTGTCGTTGCCATTGGACGATATCAACGCCCAGCTACTGGCTGCAATGACACCAGTATTGATGACTTCGATTGCGCCATCACTGGAGATGCCAGTAATACCGCTGATCGTTCCTGTATTGATGATTTTGTTTCCGCTGCTCTTGGCAAAAATGCCGAAGTTATCGCTCCTGAGCGTGCCGTCATTGTGGATCACATTCTGCCCAGTTCCATCGATATAAACCGAGGCCACTGCCCCATAAAGCGAGCCGGTTTTTCCGATATAGACGTTGGAACTCGAGCCATTTAGCATGACCCCCCGCCCTGCTGATCCTGGCCCATTGGCGATCACGGAACCCATGATCGTAATTTCGGAGTTGTTGGTTACATTGACCCCGTGAGCCCCCGTTCCGCTCGCCTGAATGATCGCCCCTTCACCAAGATAGAGACTGTCAAAGTTTCCTAGATTGACCCCGTGATCATCGGCGGCGGTCTTCGGTGCGGGCTGGTTGGCGACGGTGTAGACGTAGTTGGTCATAGGAGGCTTTCTCAGATCACGATCTTGCTGATGCTATAACGTAGCGTAATACTAGCCTGGATAAAGAACTGTCGATAGGCCGGAGGCTGTAATTCGGCTTGCGGCATTCTGTCGTGTGCTTCGGCGCACACTTTACGGCTCACATGGAACGAACCTGATCATCTCTCGGCTGTGAGATGCCGAAAGACCATGGAAGTGACAGACTTCTAAGGCTCGCGTTCTGCTCGAAACGACGCGATTCGACGGATCCGTTTCAACCCGGCCGCCTCGTCAGTAACAGGGCGACACCGAAGCCGATCATGGTCAGGCCCGAGAGCCTGTTCAGCCAGCCGAATACGTTCCTGTTGCGCGACAGGCGATTGAGCCGATGCCCGAGCGTCGCGTAGAGAAAAACCGAGACGACCTCGAAGACGAGGAAGATCGCGCCCACAATGGCAAAGCCCAGCCAGTAGGAACCGGGCTCGATGAATTGCGGAAGGAAGGCGGTGAAGATCAGGATCGCCTTCGGATTGCCAATAGCGGTCCAGAATTCCTGCATCGCCAGCGCCTTCAGGGGCCGCTCACCGGCCGATGCCGATGGCGTGTCAATGGATGCGCTGCCGCGCAGAATCTTGATGCCGATCCACACCAGATAAGCTGCGCCCAGCCATTTCAGCACTGTGAAGGCCATCTCGGATGCGGCGAGCACGGCACCGACGCCGAGCGCGGTGAGCGCGATCATGATGGCGAACGCCACGAGACGGCCCGATGAGGCCATCACGGCAACCCGCACGCCCTCCTGCAATCCGTATGTGAGGGACAACAGATTGTTGGGCCCGAATGCCATGTTCAGCGCGAAGCATGCGGGAATGAAGAGAAGCAGGGTGCTCCAAGACATTACGAATCATCCGTCACGACGGATTATCCCCGCAGTGCTTCGAGCACCTTGCCGCCAGGACGTCCGCGCGGCTCGAGACCGATGCGGCGCTCCACGTCCTTGATGGCTTCGCGAGTCTTCGAGCCGATCTTGCCGTCGGGCTCGCCCACATCGTAGCCGCGCGCGGTAAGAAGCTGCTGCAGCTCGCGGCGCTGGGCGCGCGAGAGCGGCGGATCGTCGGTCGGCCACGCGGTGCGGATGCCAGGCAGACCTTTGAGCCTGTCGCCGAGAAGCGCGATGGCAAGGCCGTAGGATTCAGCTGCGTTGTACGAATAGACCGCGTCGAAATTCTTCGTGACGACGAAGGCGGGGCCGTTGATCCCGGCGGGAATAAGAATGCCCGCGGGATAATTGCCCTGTAGCGGACGTCCGTCGAGACGGGTCACGCCCATGGCGGCCCATGTGGTCAGCGGCTTCTTGTTCTTTCGGCCCGCGAGGTTCGCGTTGAAGTTCGCCGGCAGGCGCACTTCGTAGCCCCAGGGCAGACCGTTCGTCCAACCGGCTTTCTTCAGGAAGTTCGCGGTCGAATGCACCGCATCCGGCACGGAATTCATGATGTCGCGTCGCCCGTCGCCATCACCGTCGACAGCAAGACGCTGGAAGGTGGAGGGCATGAACTGCGTGTGACCAAAAGCGCCCGCCCAGGAGCCGCGCAAGTTCGCGGGGTTGATGTCCCCATCCTGCACGATCTTGAGCGTCGCCATCAGCTCGCCCTTGAAGTAGTCGTTGCGGCGCGGCGCGTAGCAGACGAGCGTCGTCAGCGACTGCACCAGAGGCCGCCCGCCGATATCCTTGCCGAAATTCGATTCCACGCCCCACACGCCCGCGATTGCGTGGCGATCGACACCGAAGCGCGCTTCCGCCGAGGCCAGCGCCTGGCCCCATTGGCGCATGGCAGTCTTGCCGTCCTGCACACGCTCATCGTCCACCAGAGCCGCGAGATAGTCCCAGATCGGCGTCTTGAACTCCGGCTGGTTGCTCATGAGGTCGAGGATCGCGAGATCCGGCGCGATGCCGCTGGTCGCGGCGTCGAAAGCCTGGCCGGAAATGCCCTTGGCGGCGGCCTGGGAGCGAAGGCTCGACAGGCACGAACGGAAATCGGCTTGGGCGGAGGCCGGTGCGGCCGTCGCCATGGCAACGAGGCTGAGGAGCGCGGGAACGATGATGCGTTTCATGCCGGCGACCTTGCAGGCAATTTGGTTAATCTTATGGAAACGGGGCGGGTGCTCACGCACTCGTTATAGCCAGCCGCCAACCTCTCCTCCTTGAGGTTTCTCTGTCCTCATCCTGAGGAGGATTGCATAAGCAATCCGTCTCGAAGGAGGCTCCAGCGCACACTCGAACCTCCTTCGAGACGCAGCCTCTGGCTGCTCCTCAGGATGAGGGCGGAGGTTTTGAGAGGGCAATCTCGCCTCAGCCGAGTTCAGGATCCGGCAGGTTCGTCTGAATCCACCGATCGCTGACATGAATGTCGGTGGTCTCGAGGCGGCCTGGGCCGAGATTGACGAATTTGTGCGGGATGTTCGCCGGCCCGAACACCACTTGCCCGGTCTCGCATTCGAAGCGCTCGTCACCGACGGTGAACAGCGCCCGCCCCTCGCGGATGATGAAGATCTCGTCATAGGGATGGACATGCCATTTCGGCCCGCCGCCGACTTCCTCGGTCGTGTAGAAAAGCACGGTCGCGCCGGTGCCTAGCGTGTGGCCTTCCACCTGGCCCTTCCAGAAGAGATCGGGATGGGTCGCCCAATCGGCGCGGTTGAGAACCCGAGGCTTGCCTGTTGTCATCGTTCATTCCTGGGATGCGATGGAGCTGATCGTCTCATCGTGGGTGGTTATTGCAAGCGGCATTGGTTGGACGATGGCGCTGTGGGTTCCTGAAGATGTAAATGACCGGAACAGGCCTGGCTACGACGGGGGACAAGGCGTGTCATCCCGGGGCTGCGGAGCAGAACCCGGGATCGCATGACGCGTATGGCGTTGGTTTCCCCTCTCCCGGGTGGGAGAGGGGCAGGGGTGAGGGAATGCCATATCCGGAAAGGGCACAACCCTCACCCGGAGCTGCGCTCCGACCTCTCCCGCCCGGGAGAGGTATTCCAGCGCCATATCCTGCTCACGATCCCGGCTCGGCTCACGCCGTCCGGGATGACGCCCTGTGTGATATGTTCATCTTTTGTTCTTGACTTTGGTCCTAACCTTGGCTATATGGGGGGTGTCCTAGCTCGATGAGGGGCGCGCTCGCGAGGCGTCGCATGTGTCGGAGCCGGGAACGGTCCTGGTTCGGTCTCGCAAGCCGGGCCGGGAGGCCCATCGTTGCAAGACACGATGAACGCCTAAAAGAACCGTGCGCGAGGGGCCGTCAGGTTCTTCTCACAATCACAAGCGAACCGGACGGCCTCTCGCGCCTCCCTCACCCCATACCCTCGGGCCATCCACGCCGCGAGGATGCTCCCCCACGCCTTTGCCCGCTCTTTGACATCTCACAGACGTGCCAATTCCTGGACAGCAACCATCGCTCGACCACCCTCCGCCCTCATCCTGAGGAGCAGCCGTGAGGCTGCGTCTCGAAGGAGGCTCCAGAGCGCACCGAAACATCCTTCGAGACGGCGCTCACGCGCCTCCTCAGGATGAAGACAGAGGGTTCAAGGATAGGCAGGCGAAAGAGCTCAAGCCCAGGCGCGCTCGGAGAGCTTCTTCTCGAAGCTGTCGATGGCGGAAGCCTTCTCCATGGTCAGCCCGATGCCGTCGAGGCCGTTGAGCATGCAATGCTTCTTGAACGCATCGATGTCGAAGGTGATCTTGCCGCCGTCGGGACCACGGATTTCCTGCGCTTCGAGATCGATGGTGAGCGTGGCGTTGGCACCGCGGCTCGCATCGTCGAACAGCTTTTCGAGATCTTCCGGGGAGACCTTGATCGGCAGAATGCCGTTCTGGAAGCAGTTGTTATAGAAGATGTCGGCGAAGCTCGTGGAGATCACGCAGCGGATGCCGAAATCGAGCAGCGCCCAGGGCGCATGCTCACGCGAGGAGCCACAGCCGAAATTGTCGCCGGCGATCAGGATCTTGGCGTTCTTATAGGCGGGCTGGTTGAGCACGAAATCCGGATTCTCCGAACCGTCCTCGCGATAGCGCATCTCCGAGAAGAGACCCTTGCCCAAGCCGGTGCGCTTGATGGTCTTCAGGTACTGCTTGGGGATGATCATATCGGTATCGATATTGATGATCCGCAGCGGCGCCGCGACGCTTTCCAGCACGGTGAACTTGTCCATGGTCGTCAACTTCCTTCAGTCGTCAGGCTGCCTCATATCAAAGGCTTGGCGACAGGACCAGCCTCACGATGGTCGCGGGCGGCAAGATTTTTTCGTTCGCCCGCTCTTTCGCGCAACTTATGAGCTTAAGAGGCCGCAGCCTCGATGGCTTCCATGTCCTCGTCCGAGAGGCCGAAATGGTGGCCGATCTCGTGGACCAGCACATGGGTGACGAGATGCCCGAGGCTCTCCTCGTGCTCGGCCCAGTAATCGAGGATCGGGCGGCGGTAGAGCCAGACCATGTTGGGAAACTGGCCCGTCTGCATCATCGCGCCGCCTTGCGCGAGACCGATGCCGCGAAAGAGGCCCAGCAGATCGAAAGGCGTCTCGCATTCCATCTCGCGCAGGGTCTCGTCGTCGGGGAAGTCCTCGACGCGGATGACGACGCCCTCGCAGAGCGCGCGGAATTCCGCAGGCAAGCCCGCGTAGGATTTCTCCGCAATCGCTTCGATGTCGGCCAGCGTGGGAGCGTGAAGAGAGGCCCAATCGGTCATGGGGTCAGAGAATGCCGAGCTGAATCAGAAGCCACAAGCCGAGGATGACGACGCCCACCAGCGACAGCCCGCGCCCGATGCGTCGGCCCCAGAGCTCGATGGGATCGGTTTCGCCCCCATCCGATGCGCCCTCGGCATCGCGTGCCGCAAAATGATCCTGCGCCTGACGGCTCATGCGGGCGAGCGCCGACGATCCGGCGGTCTCAGAATCGCGACGGACCCGTTCCAGGGCCTCGCGGCTTTCGCGTTCGCGCTCCTGCTCGTTCATGGAAAGGCTCCTTCAAGGGTTAAACACTGCTCAACCATAAGCGCCGTTTCGGGTTCAAGCCAACGGAACGCCTGCCATGCTCAGCCGTTAACAGCCCCGAATAGCTAACTCTTGGTGAGGCAACAATGCGTAAAATTCTTGGTATCCTGGCTTTAGCTGGGCTGACGGTTCTTGGCGCCGGTACGGCCTCCGCTCAAGGCGTCGGTGTTCATATCGGCCCCGGTGGCGTTCACGTGACGCAGCAGCGTCCGGCCTATCGCGAACGCGTCGTCGAACGCCGCTACGTTCGCCCGGCACGCACCCGCACCGTGTGCCGCACGGAATATCGTGAGCGCATGCGTCCCAGCGGTGTCGTGGTGCGCCGTCCCGTCGAGGTCTGCCGTCAGGTCGTGGCAGGTGGCCGCCGGGTCTATGTGGACTAAGCGCTTCCGCTCATAAGCGTAAAAAAGGCGGTGGCCCACAAGGCCGCCGCTTTTCGCACTCGGGCTATGATGCCGGAGGGGTCAGCTCATAGATCCCATAGCCTCGACCCGGCGGATCACGAAGGGGGCGCAATCCCCACCCGCGACGGCGCAGGTTGTCGGCCAGATCTCCCCAGAACTCATCCTTGAGAATGACAGCATGCGTGACGCGATGGCGCTTGGCGATCTCACTCACGGCTTCATCTCGGTTCTTTCCTTGGCTCGGTAACGTCCAGCGCCGGTGATCTTCTATGGAGCTTGGGGTTTTGAGGCCGACAATATCGAACAGGGAAAAGGGCGTAGCCCAGGCGAAATATCCGGCGTCATGAATGAGAATACGCGCCTCTGGTCTCAAGTGCTCCCTGGACCATTGTGCCGCCGCGTCGAGTTCTCTCGTCAACTGGCGTCCTTCCACCACATGCGGCCATCTCTGAAAACCGATAGCGATATAGACCACGGCCATTGCACCAAAAGCCAAACGCAAGACTGCGCTATCCCGCGCAGCGATGGTCCAGCCCAACAGGCCGAAAGGCAGAAGCGGGTAGAGATAGCGATAATGGTTATGAAACAAGCCGCCTGGAAAGGTCACGGCGTAAGTGAGAAAAATCGCCGCTAAGGAGAGCAAGGCGGGAAGAGCCACCGGCACCCGCTTCATGAACGGCGACGCGAACAAAAACGCGCCGATTCCTGAACTGGCCGTCAAAGTGAGCGCAACCGCCAGCTTGTGTTGCAACGGATTGGCTTGCTCCGCGAAGAACGCACGCTTGGCAGATGCAGTCAGCGGCACCACGGATCCAGTCGCTATCCAAGACCACATCAACCAGGGCATAGCGGCAAGCGTGGCAAGCACAATGTCGATAAGGATGCGATCCAGCATACGGCGCTGTTTCCAGGCGCGCCATGTCAGGAGAGCGCCCGACAAAACCGCGAGTTCAGGCCGTATGAAGGGCATCGTGCCGCAGAGAAGCGGCAAAAGAATGCGCGAGCCGCAGAGCGACAGAACCAGAGCCCAGGTGACAGCAGCCATGGCGAGACCGGTCTCAAGTCCATTGAACAGATGGTAAGGCGCTTCGGCGGCGAGCAGGCCCAAGCCGACAATTCCCACGGCAACCCAGCGTGGTGGTTGCAGCTGCAGGGCTAAGCGCGCAAGCCCGATACCGTAGAGAATGGCGGCTCCGAGGTTGAGAAGATAGCTGGCGAGCGGAAGATCGATGAAGAAGCCGAGCCAGGCGACGAAAGCAAGATGCACTGGGCTTGTCGCACCGATTAAGGCCGGCACACCAAAATTCGGGTCTGCACCTTCATGAAGAACGCGTGCGTTATGGAGCGTGATATACGCGTCATCGAGCGGGAAAACGACGGGCCAACCTAGGAAAAGCCCTATGAGGCCGACGACGGCGATGCATGCCGCAGTCACCCACTCGAATGTGCGGTGCATCTGCCCATTATCCACGGCATTCCCTCAGCCCATGCAAAGACGGCGGCCCGCTTGGAGCCGCCGTCTCATTGTCGTCGTGTTCACTGAAAACTTTGTTACGCCCAGGTTCGGATATCGACGAAGCGGCCCGCGATCGCGGCCGCCGCCGCCATGGCGGGCGAGACGAGATGCGTGCGGCCCTTGAAGCCCTGACGGCCTTCGAAGTTGCGGTTCGAGGTCGATGCGCAGCGCTCGCCGGGAGCAAGACGATCCGCGTTCATGGCCAGGCACATGGAGCAGCCGGGCTCGCGCCAGTCGAAGCCAGCCGCCTTGAAGATCTTGTCGAGACCTTCGGCCTCGGCCTGCATCTTCACGATGCCGGAACCGGGCACGATCATGGCGTTGACCGCTTGATGCACCTGCTTGCCCTCGACCACCTTCGCTACCGCGCGCAGGTCTTCGATACGGCCGTTGGTGCAGGAGCCGATGAACACGCGGTCGAGCGTGATGTCGGTGATCTTCGTGCCGGGCTTCAGGCCCATATATTCAAGCGCACGCCATTTGGAGACGCGCTTGTTTTCGTCCTGAATGTCATCCGGATTCGGAACGATGCCAGCGACCGAGATCACGTCCTCGGGAGACGTGCCCCAGGTAACGATGGGCGGAAGATTGGCGGCATCGAGCTTAAGTTCAGTGTCGAAGAACGCGCCTTCATCCGTGCGCAGGGAGTCCCAATAGCGCACGGCCGCATCCCAGGCCTCGCCCTTCGGCGACTTGGGGCGATCCTTCAGATAGGCATAGGTCTTCTCGTCGGGCGCGATCATGCCGGCGCGGGCGCCGCCCTCGATCGCCATGTTGCAGACCGTCATGCGGCCTTCCATGGAGAGCGCGCGGATGGCCTCGCCCGCATATTCCATCACGTGGCCGGTGCCGCCGGCGGTGCCGGTCTCGCCGATGATCGAGAGAATGATGTCCTTCGCGGTGACGCCGGCGGGCAGCTTGCCGTCGACGGTGACGCGGAAGTTCTTCGCCTTCTTCTGGATCAGTGTCTGCGTGGCGAGCACATGCTCGACCTCGGACGTGCCGATGCCATGGGCGAGCGAACCGAAGGCGCCGTGGGTCGAGGTGTGGCTGTCGCCGCAGACGATGGTCATGCCCGGCAGGGTGAAGCCCTGCTCCGGGCCCACCACGTGGACGATGCCCTGACGGGTATCGAGCTCGTTATAATACTCGACGCCGAAATCCTTGGCGTTCTGCGCGAGCGTCGCCACCTGGGTGGCGGATTCGGGATCCTCGATGCCGTGCGAACGGTCGGAGGTAGGCACGTTATGATCCACCACGGCCAGCGTCTTGTGCGGCTGGCGCACCTTGCGACCGGCCACGCGCAGGCCCTCGAAGGCCTGGGGGCTGGTCACCTCATGAACAAGGTGGCGGTCGATATAGAGAAGGCACGTCCCGTCAGCCTGCTGATCGACGACGTGGTCGTCCCAGATCTTGTCATAGAGGGTACGGGCTTTGGCCATGGGTGTCTTCCAACAGTGAAAAGGTCTTCAGTTTTTAACGGCACGCGGAAGGCAAGAAAAGATGCCCTGAGCGCGCAGTGCCTTGAAAGGATCGCATAGCTGATCGGCCGAAATGCGCAATAAAATTCTTCTTGTCGGGTTAATCAGCTGGCTGATCCCATAAACAAAAAGCGCGGCTTGAAAGCCGCGCTTTTCGAAACTGGAATGTAAGGCGAGCCTTACTCGGCGGCTTCGCGGCGCTCAGCGCGCTCGGCGATACGAGCCGACTTACCGCGACGGTCGCGCAGGTAGTACAGCTTGGCGCGACGGACGGCACCGCGGCGCACGACCTTGATGGACTCGACGTTCGGCGAATAGACCGGGAACACGCGCTCCACGCCCTCACCGTAGGAAATCTTGCGGACCGTGAAGCTCTCCTGGATGCCGCCGCCGGAACGGGCGATGCAGACGCCTTCATAGGCCTGCACGCGGCTACGCTCGCCTTCCTTGACCTTCACGTTGACGATCACGGTATCGCCGGGCTGGAAGTCGGGAATGGTCTTGCCGAGCTTCTCGATCTGCTCTTTCTCGAGCTGCTGAATGATGTTCATGTCTTACTCCTGCCGTTGCATGGTCTTAGGTATCCCCAAGCCAGCTGGATTTCGGCGTCCTGTTTTAAGTTAAGGCCGCGCCTATACAGGAGTTTTGGGGGGTTGTCGAGCGCAGCCCGAGCCTATGATGCTCATTCCGTGGCCGCTGGGGCTATGGCGGCGAACAGGTACCGGTCGAACCAGCCGGGAAACGCCCTGACGAGGTCCTTTGGCCCTTCCAACCTCATGCCCGACCGCTGAGCCTCGGAGAAACCCATATCGCCCCGCCACCACGCCGCCAGGGCGGACAGGCGGGCGCGCACGCAGATCGGCTCCGGGAAGCCGGGATTCTGCGTACACAAAGCGGTTTCTGCTACTTTCAAGAGCAGGAAATGCGGCTGCCGGTATCCCTCGATCTCGAAGCGCAGGACCAAAGGGTCCTTCGGCAGAGCCGCGTGCCGGACACGCCGCCGCATGTCCATGAGCAGGGGTTCAAGATCGAGATCCTCGGCCTCGGAATGCCGTGGCAGCCATCTTTGCCCCCAGGTGCCGAGGGCGCTGACCAGGGACATCAGCTCCCGGCCTGCTTCGGTCAGCTCGTATTCCGGACCTTGCCCACCCTCGATGCGTGTGACGGCTCCCGCACGGGCCAGTTCCTGCAATCGTTCCGAGAGCATGGTGCGGGAGATGCGCGGAAGGCCGCGTCGGATGTCGTTGAAGCGCCGGCTGCCGCAGAGAAGCTCTCGCACGATGAGCAAGGTCCAGCGCCCGCCGATGACTTCGTGGGCACGCGCAACGGAACAGAACTGGCCATAGCTCGACATGCTTTTGGGCTATCACGGGGCGTCCCGCCGGAGAAGTCCAGATTTTGGACCTGACAGGGCCGCCGTACGTCCTTAACGAAGGATCGTTGAGCATCATCCACGGGAAGCGCAAGCCATGAAAGACACGCAGCAGAGCATCCTCGATCGTATCGGCAATACTTCCCTGCTGGCCTTACGAAAGATCGTGCCGTCAAGCGGTGCCCGCATCTTCCTGAAGCTCGAAAACGAGAACCCCACCGGCAGCATGAAGGATCGCATGGCCCTTGCCATGATCGAAGCGGCGGAGGCGGATGGACGCTTGGCCGCGAGCGGATCCGTGGTCGAGTATACCGGCGGCAGCACCGGCGTCTCCCTGTCTCTCGTCTGCGCGGTGAAAGGGTATCCGCTCCACATCGTCACGTCGGATGCGTTTGCCCGTGAGAAGCTCGATCACATGAAGATCCTGGGCGCGACACTCCAGGTGATCCCGAGCGATTCAGGACGCATGACGGAAAAGCTCACCAAGGACATGATCGCGGCCGCCGACATCATTGCCCAAGACACCGGCGCTTTCTGGACCGACCAGATGAAGAACCGGGATCAGCTGGCGGCCTATCACAGGATGGCGGATGAGATCTGGGCTCAAACCAATGGGCGGATCGACGGCTTCGTGCAGAGCGTGGGCACGGCAGCCTCCCTTCGCGGCGTCGCCGAAGGTTTGCGCCGCTATGATGAGCGCATCGCGATTGTCGCCGTCGAGCCCGCCGAATCCGCGGTTCTCTCGGGCGGTCCTTCGGGCGCGCACAAGATCGACGGCATCGGCGCGGGCTATGTGGTGCCGCTCTGGCAGCGGAGCATCGCCGACGACATTGAGCGGGTCTCGACCGAGGACGCGACGGCGATGGCCTTTCGGCTGGCGCGGGAGGAAGGCCTGTTTGCCGGAACGTCGACAGGCGCCAACGTGATTGCGGCCTTGCGCCTTGCCGAACGTCTCGGTCCTCAAGCCACCATCGTCACGGTGATGTGCGATACAGGAATGAAATATCTCAGAACCTTCGGCGCGAAGCTCGAAGAGAACTTTGAACGCTGAAGGTAGCTTAGCGCTCCAACAGATCCGGTCTTCTCTCGCGCGTGATCCGCTCGGATTCCTCGCGCCGCCAGCGTTCAATGTGGGCGTGGTTGCCGTTGAGCAGAACCTCGGGAATGGTGCGGCCCTCCCATTCGCGGGGGCGCGTGTAATGCGGGTATTCGAGGCGGTTCGTCTCGAAGCTCTCCTCGGTGCCGGAGGCTTCCTTGCCCATGACGCCGAGGAGCAGGCGCACGCAGGCATCGAGCACGATCATCGCCGCCATCTCGCCGCCGGAGAGCACGTAATCACCGATGGACACTTCCTGGAGTCCGCGCGCCTCGATGACGCGTTCGTCCACGCCCTCGAACCGACCGCAGACGATGATCACACCGGGACCGGCCGCGAGTTCGCGAGCATATGACTGAGTGAGAGGCTTACCGCGCGGGCTCATGAGCAATTTCGGGCGCGGGTCGTCAGCCGGAGCCGCGGCGTCGATGGCAGCGCCGAGCACATCGCAGCGGAGCACCATGCCGGGGCCGCCGCCCGCAGGTGTATCGTCAACGGTGCGATGACGGCCGAGGCCGTGATCGCGGATGTTCTTCGCTTCCAACGACCACACGCCGCGAGACAGCGCATCGCCCGCCAGCGAGATGCCGAGCGGACCTGGAAACATTTCGGGATAAAGCGTGAGGATGGTGGCGGAAAAACTCACGCGCGATCCTCGCCGGGTTCGGGCTTTCCAATCTCGAAGAGATCATCCGGGATTGCTGCGATCACGCGCTTCCCCGCGATATCGACAGTTGGGACGAAAGCCTTCGTGAACGGGAGCAACGCGGTCGGGCCTTTTTGCACGGGCGCGATTTCGAGAAGGTCGCCGCCACCGTAATTGGGCACGGCCATAATGGTGCCGATGGTTTCGCCGGCTTCGTTGTGAACACTCAGCCCGATCAGATCGGCGAGCAGGAATTCGTCTTCCTCGTCAGGCGGCGGAAGCTTGTCGCGCTCCACGTAGAGCTGCACGCGGTTGAGCACCTCGGAGGCCTCGCGCGTCGTCACGCCGTCGACCACCGCGATCAGAATATCGGGCGCGCCGCCGGGAGCCCGACGGACATTCTTGAGGGAATAGGTTTTGCCGTTGGAAGCAACGAGCGGCTTGTAATCGGCAATCGCCTGCGGATCGCCGGTATGGGATTTCAGCCGCACCTCGCCTTTGAGGCCGTGCGAGCGGCCGAACTCGCCAATGAGGATGAAGTCGTTTCTTTCTCCCAGAGCTGAGCGGCCATCCTCCCCCCGGATATCGGGTGTTCCCGATATCCGCTTATCCTGGCGCAAATCGGAAGCATCCGACTTGCGCGGGGGAGGGTCGGACCGCAGGTCCGGGGTGGGGTGGGAGCGCGACCCAGCAGAATGCGGTGTTTCCACCCCACCCCGCCGCTGCTCACGCAGCGTCGACCCTCCCGCTCGAGGGGAGGATGGGTTGCGCTCCCTTGTCATAGTGCTTAGGCAGCCTCGCCTTCGCCAGCCGAAGCGGCCTTGGCTTCAGCGCGCTCGGTCGCCTTCTTGCCCGGGACAGCCTTCTGCGGGTTGTTGCGGGCCGTACGCTTCAGGAGGCCAGCGGCATCGAGGAAGCGCAGGACGCGGTCGGTCGGCTGGGCGCCCTTGGCGAGCCAAGCCTTGATCTTCTCGATCTCGAGGGTCACGCGGGTCGCGTCATCCTTCGGCTTCATCGGGTCGTAGGTGCCGACCTTCTCGATGAAACGGCCATCGCGCGGGGAGCGCGAGTCGGCAACAACGATGCGGTAGTAGGGACGCTTCTTCGCACCACCACGGGTAAGACGGATCTTGAGGGACATGGTTTTCTCCTAAGTAGCTTCTAGTTTTTCAGACCGCCAGCCGTGCTGATCGCTTCATGATGGCGGATGACTTCCTTGACGATGAAGGCCAAGAACTTTTCAGCGAAGTCGGGATCGAGCTTCGCAGTCTCTGCAAGGGAGCGCAGACGTTTGATCTGCGTTGCCTCGCGGATGGGATCGGCAGGCGGCAGGCTGTGCTGTGCTTTGAGCTCGCCTACTTTCTGCGTGTATTTGAAACGCTCTGCCAGCGTGTGAACGAGCACCGCATCGAGATTGTCGATGGAGTCGCGCAGGCGCTGCAATTCAGCGCTCGCTTCGCTCGTATGGTGCATCACAGCTGACATCGTCGCTTACTTCTTCTTCCCGAACGGGAACCCGCCGATGCCGGGCAGACCCGGCATCTTCGGTCCAAGGCCCGGTAGGCCGGGAACACCCTTCGGCATGGGCGGAAGGCCGCCCGCACCCGTGCCCGGGAAATCGGGGAGCTTGCCGCCCATCTGCTTCTGCAGCGCCTCGATCTGCTCCGGCGTCGGCTGGGGCATACCGCCGCCGAGACCGAACATCTTGCCGAGCTGGCCGGCCATGCCCTTGCCTTTGCCGCCGCCCATCATCTTCATCATGTCGGCCATCTGGCGGTGCATCTTGAGGAGCTTGTTGATCTCCTCGACCTTCGCGCCGGCACCGGCAGCAATGCGCTTCTTGCGCGAGGCCTTCAGGATATCCGGATTGCGGCGCTCGGCGGGCGTCATGGAATCGATGATGGCGCGCTGGCGCTTGATGACTCGGTCATCAAGATTGGCGTTCTCGAGCTGTGACTTCATCTTGGCGACGCCGGGCAGCATGCCCATGAGACCACCAAGACCACCGAGCTTTTCCATCTGGGAGAGCTGATCGCGCAGATCTTCCAGGTCGAACTTGCCCTTGCGCATCTTCTCGGCCATGCGCTGGGCCTGCGCGGCATCGAAGTTTTCGGCGGCCTTCTCGACCAGCGAGACGATGTCGCCCATGCCGAGGATGCGGTTGGCGACGCGGCTTGGATGGAATTCCTCCAGCGCATCGACCTTTTCGCCCGTACCGATGAGCTTGATCGGCTTGCCGGTGACGGCGCGCATCGACAGCGAGGCACCGCCGCGCGCATCACCGTCCATACGGGTCAGCACGATGCCGGTGACGCCGAGGCGCTCGTCGAAGGCGCGCGCGGTGTTGACCGCGTCCTGACCGGTAAGCGCATCGGCGACGAGCAGAACCTCGTGCGGGTTGGTGGCGGCGCGCACATCGGCTGCTTCCACCATCAGCGCCTCGTCCACAGTGACGCGGCCCGCGGTGTCGAGCATCACCACGTCGTAACCGCCGAGGCGCGCAGCCTCCATGGCGCGCTGCGCGATCTGCACCGCCGACTGGCCCGCCACGATGGGAAGCGTATCCACGCCCACCTGCTTGCCGAGCACGGCGAGCTGCTCCATCGCCGCCGGACGGCGCGTATCGAGCGAGGCCATGAGAACCTTGCGGTTCTCGCGATCGGTGAGGCGCTTGGCAATCTTGGCGGTGGTGGTCGTCTTACCCGAACCCTGCAGGCCGACCATCAGGATGCCGACGGGCGGAACCGCGTTGAGGCTGATGACCTCCGCGTCCGAGCCCAGCATTTCCACGAGCTGGTCGTGGACGATCTTCACCACCTGCTGGCCGGGGGAGACCGACTTGATGACTTCCGCACCGACCGCGCGGGCGCGCACCTTGTCCGTGAAGGAACGCACGACTTCGAGCGCCACGTCGGCCTCAAGCAGCGCGCGGCGGACTTCGCGAAGGGCGGCGTTCACATCCTCTTCCGTCAGCGCGCCGCGGCGCGTGAGGGTGTTCAGGATGTTGGAAAGTTTATCGGAAAGGCCTTCGAACATGATCACTCAATTCCTTTTGCAATGAGTGGTACATCGCGATCCGCGATGGCCTTTTCAAACTGGTTGATCGCCGCCTCGAACTTATCGCGGCAGCCGGGATTGCAGAAGCCGACCACCTCGCCGCGATAGAGGGTGAGCGAATCCGCCGTGATCGGCTTTCCCGACCACGGGCAGGTCTCGTTGACCGCGTCCTCGATGCGCAATGTGTCTTTCGACATCCGTCACCATTCCCAACGCGAAACCCAAATGAAAGCGCGCCCGAGGGCGCATCGCGCTGTCGGACGTTGACCTCCAGCCTCTCGGGCTGGTCGGCGGCTCATAAGGGCTCGCTCTACAGATTTGCGGTCAGGCGATAGAGGAAAGGGGGCGCAGAGTCAAGAAAAGAGCGGAAAAGCCTCAGCTTTCCGGGTCTTGCCTGTCAAACCGGCCATCACCATGCTTAAAGGCTCCGCTTGCAGAAAAGACCCCGATGAACCGCCGCACTCTCCTCAAAGCCTTAGGTTTTCCTGCCGTCGCCGCCACCGGTATCTTCGGCTGGATGGCTGCCGCCCGCGCCACGAACCGCTATTACCAGGGTCCCGTGAGCGACCATTTCGACGGGGTCCGGTTCTTTTCGCCCAATCAGCCGCAGGACAAAGGTTTTGCCGAATTGCTGCGCTGGCAGCTCGGTGGCGGGCGCAAGGACTGGCCCGAGAGCTTTCCCAGCCCTTTTCAGGATAAGCCCCCGGCTGAAGTGGCAGGCCTGCGCGCGGTGCTCATCGGCCATGCCTCCTTCCTGATCCAGGTAGCGGGGCTCAACATTCTCACCGATCCGGTCTTCTCGGAACGGGCGAGCCCGGTCTCGTTCTCAGGGCCGAAGCGGGTCAATGCGCCTGGTATCCGTTTCGAGGATCTGCCGCCGATCCATGCGGTGCTGATCACTCATAACCATTACGACCATCTCGACATCGAAACCTTAGGCCGCCTCTGGCAGACGCATAAGCCGCGCGTCATCGCGCCGCTGGGCAACGATGCGGTCATCAACGCCGCGCACCCGGACATCTCCGTCGAGACGCGGGACTGGGGCGGTTCGGTCGATATTGGACGCGGCGTCACCGTGCATGTGGAGCCTGCCTACCACTGGTCCGCGCGCGGCATCAACGACCGGCGCATGGCGCTGTGGTGCGCCTTCGTCCTCACCACCCCTGAGGGCACGATCTACCACATCGGCGATACGGGTTTCGGCGACGGCAAGATCTTTCATGCGGTGCGCGAGCGCTTCGGCGCGATCCGCCTCGCACATCTGCCCATAGGGGCCTACGAGCCGCGCTGGTTCATGGAGCCGCAGCACATGAACCCGGAGGATGCGGTGAAGGTGTTCAACATCATCGAGCCGCAGCAAGCGCTCGGCCATCATTGGGGCACGTTCCGCCTGACCAACGAGGGTGTCGACGAACCACCGGTGGAGCTGGCGACGGCGTTGCAGGCGGCGGAGATTGCACCGGAGCGGTTCAAGCCCTTGCGGCCGGGCGAGGCGTGGAGCGCGTCGAGCCTGTCCCTTTGACGAGGTGCAACCCCGTCAGTCCACGTCGAGCAGACACCAGGTCTCCGTCGCCTCGGTGATCTTTTGCGATGCGAAGCTGAAGGTCGATTTCCGGAGCACGCGAGGAACACCTATCGCGGAATCTTCGTCCTCGGCCTGATCGGCATATTCCGGGCAATTGTCCCTGGTCACCGGGAGGCCGGTATCGCGCCAGAAGACAAATCCTGATGGGGAAACATCGGACATGTCCATCTCGAAAATCCCCGGAATTTCCTGCGCGACCTTCCGCTCTTTCAAATCCAGGATCTGCACACGCGGCAGATGAATATCATTCGGATCGAAGATCTTGAGCGCAAGTGAATGTCCACTCAACGCGACGACGTTCAAACCGGCTGGGGCGGGCTCGTCAAGCACCCAATCCTCAGGTCCGGTCTGGAAGACGCAGAGAGGTTTCTTGGCCGAGAGAACCGCTTTTCTCACGAGGATGCGCTCAAACCCGTCATCCCGTGTCTCCGTCACAACAAGATAATCGGAATTCGAATGACAGCTTACCCGGCCATTCTTGCTGAAAATGGACGCGGCTTTCTTGGCCACGGCAGTTCCAACTCTTTTGGCCACTGAAGGTTTGGGTGCCTCGGCGAAAGCGGGCGAAACTATTTCGACCAGCACTAAAAGGATCGCTGCGGGCGAGAGTAATTTCAGCATGATATTTCCATTGAAATGGCTGGGCGCTGCTTGAATGCCTCTCAAGCCCTGGCAGCAGGATGAGCCATGGTGGGCGTAAGGGTCGGAATCTGCTCCACGAGATCACTGGGCCGATCCACAAGGCAGGCCACCCCGGATTCCAGAAGCTCCTGGCGTGATCCGTAGCCCCAGGTCACGCCGATGCTGGCGATGCCGTTGGCCCGCGCACCGATAGCATCGTGCTCCCGGTCGCCGATCATGACGGCCTGGGCCGGATCGAAGCGTTCTTGATCGAGAATGTGTCGGATGAGATCACGCTTGTCGGCATTGCGGTTGTCGAGCTCGGAGCCGTAAATTTCTTGAAAGAACCGCGTCAGGCCGAAATGCTCGATAATGCGCCGCGCGTAGACATGAGGCTTGGAGGTCGCGACAAAGAGGCGAAGATCGGCCTTCTGCAGGGTTTCGAGAACAGCAGGAATCCCGGGATAGACCTCGTTCTCGAACAGTCCGACCTCGCTGAAGCGCTCGCGGTAGAGCCGCAAGGCCTCGACCGCCTCCTCCGCATCGCCCAGAAGCTTCGTGAAGCTTGCGAGCAAAGGTGGGCCGATCATCCAGGTCAGCTCTTCCGTGTCAGGCACGGGGCGTCCCAGCCGGTCGAGAGCATACTGAATGCAGCGGGTGATGCCCGTCTTCGGGTCCGTCAGCGTCCCGTCGAGATCGAAGAGAGCGATGCGATTCAGTCCGCCCAGCTCACGCATTTCATCTCCGTGCTGTCGACGACTTTCAGGGAGGCGAAGTCGAATGTCGCCTTTTGCAGAAGGACGATCTGGCTCTCGGAGGATTCTGCGCCAATCTCTTCCGCGTAATCGGGGCAGTTTTCCTTGGTCGGCTCGGTCTTTGAGCCGACCCAGAAATCGAACCCTTTCTCCGAGGCCTCTTCACCGATCTCGAAGACATCCTCGATGTCCTGAAGGACGGACTGCTTGTCGAGATCGTAGATCCTGACCCGCGGCACCTGCGTTCCATTGGTGTCGCTGATCTCGAGTGCCAGATGGCGCCCGCTCAAGGCCACGAACGAAAAGCCGTAGGGCTTGCTTTCCTTCGGCCTGAAATCCTTCGGCTGGGGCGAGAAGGCGCATGCGATCCGGGTGGAGGAAGCCGTCTTTTTCCGCACGAGGAAATCCGCGAACCCATCGTCCCGGCTCCGCTCGACGACGAGATAATCGGAGCTTTCATGGCATCCTGTTTCGGCCCGCGCGGCGGAACCGGCGGCAAGCGCTTCTGCGAGGATCAGAAGGGCTATTGCTGACGAAACGGCTTTTCGCATGATGTTTCCCGTCAAAGGTGTGAGCCGACAAAGGCTCGACTCATCGCGGGAAACTATTCGCAACAGAGTGACGGGTCCAGAGGTCCGTCACTTCGGCTGCACGTAGATGTTCACCTCGAAATTGGTGTCCTGCGCATCCGTGAAATCGCTCACATATTCCTCGATGAAGGCGTCCTTGGCGACGATTTCCTTGATGTCGAGATAGGCAGTGATCGTCTCGTAGGTGCCGTCGATCTCGTCATAGGCATCCTTGTGCACGAAGCGGAAGGCCTTGCCCTCCGGCGTCTTGCCGAACTTGACCTCGGGGGTCAGCTCGGTCTTGCCCTCGGGTGCCTGCGCGATCGGGATCATGGCCTCGAACTTGAAGCCGTTGTCGTCGGTGTCGACGAAGATCGCGATCGGGCGGCCTGCAGGCGCGATACCCGCCTTCTTCAGCTCGCCATCGAGCTTGCTCATCGCATTCTTGAGGCTGGTGAAGGCTTCGTCCCAGGTGCTCGTGCCGGTGAACATGACCGTGGGCTTGGCAGTGAGCACGCCTTCTTCCACGCCGGTCGGATCGTTCGGATTAGGAAAGAGCGTGGTCCGCGCCGTCTGCTCGGCAGGCACCGGGGTCACGGGCGCAGGCGTACTCGGCGCGGGCTGTGCGGTCGCAGGCTGCGGCGGCTGGGCGGGCGTCTCAGGCGTTGCCGGGGCTGCAGGGGATTGGGCAGCAGGAGCCGGATCGGCTTGCGGAGTCGATGCCGGAGGCGTTGCGGGCTCCGAAGGTGCTGCCGGGGCGGGAGCCGTTTGCACAGGCGCGGGGCTTGCCGGAGCAGGACTGATCGGAGGGGGTGTCTGCGCGACAACCACGCTTGAGCACAGGGCAAGCAGAAGAACGAGAGGGGAAGAGCGCAGCCGCATGGGAGAGTGCCTTGAGCCTCGAATCACGAGAGGGTGACGAGCGGGAGCATAAGGGGCTTTTGGTTCCGTCGCGAGGGATTGCAGCCCTTCTGTGGAGGACGGATGGAAGCAGGGTTAAAGCCCCTCTCGCGATTTTCCGCATTTTGAGCCATATACGGCCCATGAGCGCCTTATCGAACCACCGTTTCCTCAAGATGAACGGTCTCGGCAACGAGATCACCGTGCTGGACCTGCGCGGCTCCCCCCATGTGGTGAGCCCGGCTGAGGCACGCGCCATCGCGGCTGATCCGCGCTCGCATTTCGACCAGCTGATGGTGCTGCACGACCCGGTCTCGCCCGGCACGGACGCCTTCATGCGCATCTACAACACGGACGGTTCGGAATCCGGCGCCTGCGGCAACGGCACCCGCTGCGTGGCCTGGGCCATGCTCGCCGATCCGCAGATGAGCCGCCCGGCCTATGAGGGCCTGACCCTCGAAACCAAGGCCGGCCTTCTGCCCGTGACACGCGTCTCCGACACGGTGTTTACCGTGGATATGGGCCCGCCGCGCCTGGCCTGGAACGAGATTCCCTTGCGCGATCTCGAGCCGGATACCCGCGCGATCCGGGTCGAGACGCGCATTCCGGACCATCCGGAACTGCAGAACCCTTCGGCTGTGAGCATGGGCAACCCGCATGCGATCTTCTGGGTCGAGAATGCGCAAGTCTACGATCTCGCGGCTGTGGGCTCGCGCTTCGAGCACGACCCGGTTTTTCCGGAACGCGCCAACATCTCCTTTGCTCAGGTCGTCAGCCCGGGCCACGTCATCCTCCGCGTCTGGGAGCGCGGAGCGGGCGCGACCCTCGCCTGCGGTTCTGCGGCCTGCGCCACCGTGGTGGCGGGCGCTCGCAAAGGTTTGACGAACCGCAAGGCCACGATCTCGCTTCCTGGCGGCGACCTTGTGATCGAATGGCGCGAGGGTGACGATCACGTGCTCATGACCGGCGAGACGCAGCTCGAGCACGAAGGTTTCTTCTCCCCTGCCCTGTTCGCGGGAGCGGCCTGATGAGCGTCGAGGTCGTCACCTTCGGATGCCGCCTCAACATCTATGAATCCGAGGCCATGCAGCGCCACGCGGAGGATGCGGGACTCGGCGAGGTCATCATCGTCAATACCTGCGCGGTGACATCCGAGGCGACGCGCCAGGCGCGTCAGTCGATCCGCAGAATTGCCCGCGAGAAGCCCGATGCCCGCATCATCGTGACGGGCTGCGCCGCGCAGGTGGAGCCCGAGACATTCGCTTCCATGCCGGAGGTTTCCCAGGTTCTCGGCAACCACGAGAAGATGAAGGCCGAAACCTGGAGCGCTATGCGTGATTTCGGCGTGGGCCTCACGGAAAAAGTTCTCGTCAACGACATCATGGCGGTGAAGGAAACCGCCATGCACCTGATCGACGGCCTGCGCGGTCACACGCGCGGCTTCCTGCAGGTGCAGAACGGCTGCGATCACCGCTGCACCTTCTGTATCATTCCGTATGGCCGCGGAAATTCCCGCTCCGTGCCCATGGGCGCAGTGGTCAGCCAAGTGCGCACCCTCGTGGAACACGGCTCGCGCGAAGTGGTGCTCACCGGCGTCGACATCACGAGCTACGGCAAGGACCTGCCCGGAGAGCCGAAGCTCGGCTCGCTGGTAAAAAGCATCTTACGCCATGTGCCGGAGCTGGAGCGCCTTCGCATCTCCTCCATCGACTCGGTGGAAGCCGATGACGACCTGCTCGATGTCATCGCCAGCGAAAGCCGTCTGATGCCGCATCTGCATCTCTCGCTGCAGGCAGGCGACGACATGATCCTCAAGCGCATGAAGCGCCGCCACCTGCGCGACGACGCGATTGCCTTCTGCGAGCAGGTGAAGCGCCTTCGCCCCGACATGGTCTTCGGCGCCGACATCATCGCAGGCTTCCCGACGGAAACCGAAGAGATGTTCGCGCGCTCCCTCGACATCGTCGAGGAGTGCAGCCTCACCCATCTCCACGTCTTTCCCTTCTCACCCCGCCCCGGCACGCCCGCCGCGCGCATGCCTCAAGTGTCGCGTGACGTGGTGAAGGACCGTGCTCGCCGCCTGCGCGAGAAGGGCGAAGCCGCTTTGCTGAAACATCTCGACAAAGAGGTGGGCGCACAGCGCAACGTGCTGATCGAAGCCAACCAGGTCGGTCGCACGGAAGGCTTTACTCTCGTACGCTTCGCAGGCGAGGTGACGCAGGGCACCATCGTGTCGACCACGATTGCGGGGCATGACGGCAAGGATCTGCTGGCGGCTTAAAAGCAGCGTCATCCCGGACGAAGCGCATCGAAGATCCGGGATCGCGTGACGAGTATGGCGCTCTATTCTGCAGACGATCCCGGATCGGCTGCGCCGTCCGGGATGACGCCACAAAGCTTCACCCGCTCGCGCATATGCTCCGGCACCGGTGCCTCCACCACGATCGGATCCTTCTTCGGATAAAGCGGTATCGTGATGTTGCGGGCATGGAGATGCAGCCCCGGACCATGAAAACGCGGAGCGGTGCCGTAGATCGGATCGCCCAGGATCGGGAAATTCATGGCGGCGCAATGGACACGCAGCTGATGGGTACGGCCTGTAATGGGGCGCAGTTCGAGAAGGGTGAAGCGTCCTTCACCCTCCCCACGGATCTCGGGTTTTCCCGAGATCCGCTCATGACTGCCCATGTCGGGAACACCCGACATGGGTGGGGGAGGGTCGGAGTGCGTCAGCGATCCGGGGTGGGGTGGTGGCGCGACACTGGCAGATGCGGAGTTTCCCACCCCCTCCCGCGCCTGTGGCGCGACCTCCCCCCTCAAGGGGGAGGTGGAGCGCCCGAGCACTTTCCACTTCGTCAGGGATGGCTGGCCCTTGGGATCGACCTTCATCCACCAGCCGCGATCGGGCGATTTCGGCGCAAGCGGCAGATCAATCTCGCCCTCGTCGTCATGAGGCCCGCCCTCGACCACGGCCCAATAGACCTTGTCGACCTCGTTCTTGCGGAAAAGTTCGTTGAGACGGGCAATCGCCTTCGGGTGGCGGCCGAGCACGAGGCAGCCGGAGGTGTCCTTGTCCAGACGATGCGCCGCTTCCGGACGCCTCGGCAGGCCGAAGCGCAGAGCGTCCAGGTGATGAAACAAGGTCTCCCCGCCCTTGGGGCCGGGATGCACCGGCAGACCGGCAGGCTTGTCGATCACGAGCATCAGGGCATCGCGATACAGCAAACGAGTGACTATCTCTTCCGCATTCATGCTGCCTCGGCTATCGAGGCAGACGCGTTAAATCAAGCACCAGCATTCACGAGGCAAGCAGCGCATGGCCGAAAACAAGCCCGGATTCCTCTCCCGCCTTTTCGGGCGCAAGGAAGCGGAGGTTGCCCCTCAGACGCCGCAGGCCGGCGGCGAGCCGGAGGCCATGCCCTCTCCGCCCGCGACCGGTGCGGATGATCTCACGGCTGCTCCGCCGACGGTTACCACGGCCTCGCCCGACACGCCCGAGGAGAACAAGACGGCGCCTGAGCTTGCCGGAGCCGATCTGCAGCCCGTGGAAGGCCTTGAGCCGGAGGGAACCAGCCCGCAGGAGCCGCTGCCGCAAATCCTCACCGAGGCTGGGCCTCAACTGCGCCCCGACATCACTGCCGCGGACATTCCCGTGTCCGAGCCTGCTCCCGCCGAGGTGGTTCCGCCGGCCTCTGCCCAGCCGAGAGGCTGGTGGCAGCGCCTGACGGAGGGGATGCGCCGCACCTCGACCTCGCTCTCCGACAGCGTCACCGGCCTCTTCACCAAGCGCAAGCTCGACGCGACGACCCTGGAAGAGCTGGAGGACGCGCTGATCCAGGCCGATCTCGGCGTGCCGACCGCCATGCGCATCACGGAGGCGATCTCGGCCGGGCGCTACAACAAGGAGATCTCGCCGCAGGAGGTGAAGACCATTCTCGCGAGCGAAGTGGAGAAGGCTCTCTCGCCCGTGGCGAAGGCGCTCGAGGTCGATCGCTCCAAGAAGCCTTTCGTGATCCTCATGGTCGGCGTGAATGGCGCCGGCAAGACCACCACCATCGGCAAGCTCTCCCAGAAATTCCGCCAACAGGGCCTGAAGGTGATGCTCGCCGCAGGTGACACCTTCCGCGCCGCCGCCATCGAGCAGCTGAAAGTGTGGGGCGAACGGGTCGGCGCGCCGGTTCTCGCCCGCGAGCAGGGCGCGGATGCGGCGGGCCTGGCCTTCGACGCGCTCCAGGAGGCCAAGGCCAACGGCACGGATGTGCTGCTCATCGACACGGCGGGCCGCCTGCAGAACAAGGCCGGCCTCATGGCCGAGCTCGAAAAGATCGTGCGCGTGATCAGGAAGTTCGACGAGAGCGCACCGCATGCCACGCTCCTCGTGCTCGACGCGACCGTGGGCCAGAACGCCGTGAGCCAGGTGGAGCTGTTCCAGAAGGCCGCGGGCGTGACGGGTCTCGTGATGACCAAGCTCGACGGCACGGCGCGCGGCGGCATTCTGGTGGCGCTTGCTGCCAAATTCGGCCTGCCCGTCCATTTCATCGGCGTCGGCGAAGGGGTGGAGGACCTTGAGCCTTTCACCGCAGGGGATTTCGCCAAAGCCATTGCCGGGTTAGAAGCAACCGCATGACCGATGAAACCATGACCGGCGAAAAGCGCCTTCCGCCTCTTCTCAAGCTCGCCCTCGAAATGGGGCCGCTGGCCTTGTTCTTCATCGCCAATGCCTATGCGGACCGGTTCGGCTTCGCGGAAAGCCAGCGCATCTTCGTGGCGACCGCGCTCTTCATCGGCGCCACCTTGATCGCGCTCGGCGTATCCTATTCGCTGCTGCGCAAGCTGCCCATCATGCCGCTGGTCTCAGGAATCGTGGTGGTGGTATTCGGCGGGTTGACCCTGTTCCTGCAGGACGAGACCTTCATCAAGCTCAAACCCACCATCGTGAACACGATGTTCGGCGCGATCCTTCTCGGCGGCTTCTATTTCCGCAAGCCCCTGCTCCAGATCGTCCTCGACAGCGTGTTCGAGCTCGACGAGGAGGGCTGGCACAAGCTGACACTTCGCTGGGCAATCTTCTTCTTCGTGCTTGCCGCCATCAACGAGATCGTGTGGCGCACGCAGACCACGGATTTCTGGGTGAGCTTCAAGGTTTTCGGCATCATGCCGATCACAATCGCCTTCGCCCTCGCGCAGACGCCGTTGATCCTGCGCCATGAGGTGAAGAAGGCGGAAGAGGCTTAAACCGGCTTCATCAACACCATATTGCGGGTGACGCCGGGCAAGGGCTCGTGCGTCACCGCGACCCAGAGCTCCTGCTCGCCTGCCTCCTGAACCGTTTCGGCCGAGGCGAGCAGCTCGCAATCCGTATTCTTGGTCGCCTGCTCGATCCGCGAGGCGATGTTCACCGTCTCGCCGACCACGGTGAACTCGAGGCGGCTCTCATCCCCCACCACGCCGCAGAATACTTCGCCCGTGTGAATGCCGATGCCCACACGCACCGGCGGATCGAACTGGCGCTTGACGTTCCAGCGCTCGATCAGGCGCAGCAGCGTTCGTCCACAGGCGAGCGCGCGCCTCGCATCGTCTTCGCCCGCACCCGGCACGCCGAACAGGATGAGCGCGCCGTCGCCCGTGAACTTGTCGATGACGCCGCCATGGCGGCTCGCGGCGCGCAACACGCGGCGGCGGAACGAGGTGATGAAGATGGCAAGCTGGCCTGGGTCCATGATCTCGCCGAACGATGTGGAAGCACGCATGTCCACGAACATGACCGTGACGCGGGCGCGCCGCCCCTGCCGCAAGGATGCGAAGGCCTGCTCGGTGAGAACGGGCGCGAGCTCCCGCGGCAGATAGCGGGTGAGATTGACGCGCATGGTGGTTTCGCGCACGGCCCGCTCCAGCAGAACACGGCCCTGGCGCGCCACGAGAATGAGGATCAACGCCAGCGACAGGATCATGGCGAGGCGAACCAGATTCGCCTGTTCCGAGAACACGGCGTTGATCTGGGACAGGTCCTCCCGCCGCTCGTCCGGCGTCAGCGCATCGCCGCCGAAGGCGAGAAACGACAGGCCTGCCACATAGATCATCGCCACGAGGATCTGCAGGCGCGGCTGATAATGGATGGCGACCGCGGCGAGCGTGATGGGAACCACCCAGGTGACCGGAAAGACCGCGAACAACCCGCCGGGAACGCCCAAACCCCAATGGGAATAGGCCAGGTTGCCGAGCACCAGAAGCGCATCGAGCACGGCTGTGAAGACGGGAAGCTGCGCGACCGCGATGCGCTTCGAGGCCAACCACGCGCTCAGCCAGCCCGAGGCGCCGAACAGCGCCAGCGTCAGCTCCGCTGCCGCGATCTGCTTGAGCGCCATGCGGTTCTCAAGTTCGATCCCATAGGTCACGAGCAGGACCGAGACGAGCATGATCCCGGCAACGACCACACGCACCATGCCGGCGCGCTGCAAGGCCCCCGTATCCGCCTCGCGGATCAGCCGGGACGTGACATCGCTCAATTCCCGCGACCGCCGCCGGTTGCGGAAGGAGGTCCAGGCGGATTGAAGACGGGAGGAGCGATCCACGGGGTTCTTTTCGTCCGGTTTCAAGTTTATCGATGGTACGGGCCCGACGGACAGCTTTGCGCGTCAATTCAGGCCAAAGATTGCCGCTGAAGGAATAAATGGCTCATGACCGAGACCTCTCAAGCCATCGCTATTTATGTTGATGCTGATGCCTGCCCGGTGAAGAACGAGGTCTATAAGGTCGCCGAGCGCCACCGGGTGAAGGTTTTCGTAGTGGCGAATGCCTTTCTCAATGTTCCGCAAAGCCCGTTGATCGAACGCGTGGTGGTGAGTTCCGGTTTCGATGCGGCGGACGATTGGATCGCCGAGCGGGCCGGGCGCGGCGCCATCGTGATCACCGCCGACATTCCGCTGGCCCATCGCTGCGTGAGCGCAGGCGCGGACGTGATCGGCCCCACGGGCAAGCCATTCACGGAAGCCTCCATCGGCATGGCGCTCGCCACGCGCAATCTCATGGAAGACCTGCGCGCCATGGGCGATGTCACAGGCGGGCCGAAACCGTTCTCTCAGAAAGATCGCTCAGCCTTTCTCTCGGCGTTGGATGTCGCGATCAACCGTCTCAAGCGCGCGGGATTTGGCGCAGTTTCTCTTTAAAGCCTTCGAGGTTCTCAGGCGTCAGCGGGCCGATATGCTTGTGGCGGATCGTGCCGTCGGGGCCCACGATGAAGGTTTCCGGCACGCCGTAGACGCCCCAGTCGATGGAGGCACGGCCGTTCGGGTCGACGCCGACAGCGGCATAGGGATTGCCGAGCGCGCCGAGGAAGCGGCGGGCATTGTCGGGATTGTCCTTCTGGTTGATGCCGACGAGCCGCACGGACGGATCCTTCGCGAGTTCCACGAGGAGTGGATGCTCCTGGCGGCAGGGTGCGCACCAGGACGCGAAGACATTCACGATGGTGACGCGGCCCTTCAGGCTCTCATTGGAGAAACCCGGCACGGGTTTGCCGTCGGCCATCAGACCCTCGAGCGGCGCGAGATTGAAGACGGGCACCGGCTTATTGAGGAGTACCGAGGGAAGCTCCGCCGGGTTGCGGCCCGAGGTGAGCTGCACGAAGAACAGGATCGCCAGAACGAGGAAAACGACGCCCGGCAGGATGAAGATCAGCCGCGAGCGCGGCGCACTTGCCTCAGCCACGGCGCGACCTCCGTCCGACGCCGCGCGATTCGAGTTCGGCAAGCGCGCGCAGCTGCGCGCGATGATCGATGACGGCGCGCACAACGAGGCCTGCGATCACCAGAGCCGTGAGGATGTAGGAAAAGGCGATGAAGAACGTGTGCGTCATCAGGCGGCCTGTGCGTCGAGGCGCTCGGCCTCAAGAATCGTCAGCGTGCGCACCCGGCGGCGCAGGATTTCCGTGCGCATGCCCGACAGGTGTAAGCCCACGCCGATGATGGTGAAGGCCACGGCCATGATCAGCAGCGGCACGAGCATGGAGGTGTGGATCGTCGGCCCGCCGAGCCGGAACACGGAGGCCGGCTGGTGCAGGGTGTTCCACCAATCGACGGAGAATTTCACGATCGGCACGTTCACCGCGCCGACGAGGGTGAGGATCGACACGGCGCGCGCGGCGCGGTTCGGCTCCTCGATGGCGCGCCAGAGCGCTAGAATGCCGAGATAGATGAGCAGCATCACCAGCATGGAGGTGAGCCGCGCATCCCATTGCCAATAGGTGCCCCACATGGGCTTGCCCCAGAGCGAGCCGGTGACGAGGCAGATCAGGGTGAAAGCCGCACCGATGGGCGCTGCCGCCTTCTGCGACACATCCGCCAGGGGATGGCGCCACACGAGAGTGCCCAAGGCCGAGCTCGCCATGATCATATAGAAGAACAGGGACAGCCAGGCCGCCGGCACGTGGATATACATGATCTTCACGGTCTCGCCCTGCTGGTAATCGGCGGGCGCGACGAACCAGACCATGTAGAGGCCGATGCCAAGCAGCAGCACGGCCAGGCCCGTGACCCAGGGCAGAAGGGTGCCGCTGAGGCTCATGAAGCGGGTGGGATTGGCAAGCTCACGGATCATACGCACGATGTAGCGGCCCTTGCGCGCGCCTGCAACGAAGAGTGCATTTCACGCCGAATAACGATTTCGCCAGGATCGCGGTTCTTTTAGCGGCGAAGGGCGCGGAGCGGCACTCCGGTATTGTCCTTAAACGGACCGATGTTGGCCCTGCCTTTCAATCGCCACGGGAGAGGGTATGGTTCCTGCATCTTTGTTGCGGAGCAAGCCATGCGCCTTCCGGCCTTCAGCCTCGTCGTCTTCGGCCTTTTCGGGACCGCTCATGCGCAGGAGATCTCGCTTCGCCTGCCCGTGGCCTGCGAGGTCGGGCGCACCTGCTTCGTCCAGCATTACGTGGATCACATCAGGGAGTCAGGCATCGCCGATTATCGCTGCGGGACTATGACCTATGACGGGCATAACGGCACGGATATCCGCGTGCCGACCACCGCCGCCATGAAGGCCGGGGTCGATGTGGTGGCCGCCGCTGACGGCACGGTTCTGCGCACCCGCGACGGCATGGAAGATGTTTCCATCACCGGCCGAGGCCCTGAAAGTGTCGAAAATGTCGAATGCGGCAACGGTGCTCTCGTTGATCACGGCAATGGCTGGCAGACCCAATATTGCCACATGGCCAAAGGCAGTCTTCGCGTGAAATCGGGCGATATGCTGAAGGCGGGCGACAAGATCGGACAGATCGGCCTGTCCGGCGCGACCGAGTTTCCGCACCTCCACTTCACTCTTCGCAAGGACGACAAGGTGGTCGATCCCTTCGTCTCGGGTCCACCCACCAAATCCTGCGATTCCCGAGGCACTTCCATGCTGTGGGAAGAGACCTTAAGGCCGCAGCTCGCCTATCAGGCGGGCAGCGTACTGAACAAGGGCTTCGCCCCAGGGCCTGTAAGCATGGAAGCCATCGAAGCGGGCACGGCGGAGCGGAATATCCCGACCACCGCCTCCCCTGCCCTCGTGGCCTATGTGCGCGCCATCGGCCTCAAAGGCGGCGACGTGCAGATTCTGACCGTGTTCGACCCGAACGGAAAAGCGATGGCGCAGAACAAGGCTCCACCGCTCGACCGCGACAAGGCGCAATGGATGATGTTCGCAGGCTTCAGGCCGCCACCGGGCGGCTTTCCGCCCGGCCTCTACCGCGCAACCTACCGTGTGGAGCGCGAGGGCAAAGCCGCCATTGAGCAGGCCTTCGGGATCAACTTGAGGCCTTAAGCCAGGCGATAGCGTTCGATCTCTTCGAATCCGTGAGCCTGATAGAGGCGCACGGCGCCTGACGGATTATCCGCCTGCACCTTGAGATCGACGAAGGATTCCCCGCGCGACTTGAATACGCGAAAGGCTTCCAGCAGCAGCGCTGAACCCAGGCCTTGCCCGCGGCAGGCGGGATCGACCGCTAAGTCCTTGATGAAAGCGCTGGTCCAGCATTGCGCGACCCCGACCACATCGGCGCTCTCGTTCGTGGCAATGAAGCAGAGCGCCGGGTCGTATTCCGAATCGTCCTGCAGACTCGGCCACCAGATGCCGAGTGGTTCCACATAGCCACCGCCCCGGGCATAGGCTTTGACGAGAAGCGCGTGAACCTTCTGCGCATGCTCCTCAGGCACGAACGGTACGAGGCGAATACCCTGCGGCCAGACCGGCTGCGGCACCGGCTCTTCCAAAGAGCGGCGCATGCGCAATACGAGACGTCCGCTCATCGTTTCTTATTCTCCCGACCGCAGGGCTGCCGCAGCGCCCACTGTGCCGACAACAGCGGCAATGAGCGACAGCGCGACGAGGATGAGGAATGGCGTCGCGAACGGCACGGTCCCACCCACGGCCGCATTGGCCGCCGAGACGCCGAAGATCAGCGTCGGGATCATGAAGGGCAGCACCAAGATCGCGAGGATCAGCCCGCCGCGCCGCAAGCTCGCGGTGAGCGCCGCGCCGACCGCGCCGATGAATGTGAGCGCGGGCGTGCCGACCAGAAGCGTCGCCACCATGGCGAGCATACCCTCCGGCGAGAGCGCAACGAGTAGGCCGAAGAGCGGCGTCGCGATGGCGAGTGGCAAAGCCGTCGTAAGCCAATAGGCTACGACCTTGGCGAGCACGATCAGCTCAAGAGGCGCAGGCGAGAGACGCAGGATGTCGAGGGAGCCATCCTCCTGATCCGCCTGGAACAGGCGGTCGAGGCCGATGAGGGTCGCGAGCAGGGCAGCGATCCAGAGAATCGCCGGGCCGATCCGCGATAGGAGATTGAGATCGGGACCGAGGGCGAAGGGAATCAGGGTCACGATCATCAGGAAGAAGATGAGGCCCATGACGCCGGAGCCGCCGACGCGGGCGGCGAGCTTCAGGTCACGGATCAGGAGCGCACGGAAGGAGCGGATCATTCTCCGTCTCCCTGATGCGAGAGAGACGCTTGGGCACGCTCGATCCTGATTTCCTTCGGTGCGGACAGGAACAGGGGCGAGTGGGTCGTGGCGGCGATCATGCCACCTTGCGCTCGATGATTCTCCAGAAGCTCTCGCAGGGTCTCCTGAGAGGTGGTGTCCAGCGCCGAGGTCGGCTCGTCGAGGAGCCAGAGGGGTCGGTGGGCCACGAGGAGACGGGCGAGCGCCACCCGGTGCCGCTGCCCCGCCGAGAGATAGCCCACCGGCAGGCGGGCTGCATGGGCGAGGCCGACGGCTTCAAGGGCCCCTCTGGCTGAAAGCGCGGGGTTTCCGAGGAAATCGCGGGCGAAATCCAGATTTTCCTGGGCGGTCAGCGCGCTCTTGAGGGCATCGCGATGGCCCACGTAGTGGAGGCTTTCGGACAGGGTGCGCTCGCCCGCGCCCTCCCAGAGGATTTTGCCGCTGGCGGGATGGAGGCGCCCGGCCAGAAGCTCCAGCAGGGTCGATTTGCCGGCCCCGTTGCGGCCGGTAATCACAAGCGCTTCACCGGCCTGAAGGGTGAAAGACACCCCCTCGAAGATCCGGCGGCCGCCCCGCTCGCAGGCCAAATTGTTAACGCTCAGACGCAAACTGTGAGACCCCTGCCCTCTTTGCACCCCAGAATGGTTCTAAACCGTGTAGCCGGACGGTTCGAAATGATCTATAGCACCCCTGGCTGCGCCGCGCGCCAAGGCGTCCAATCCGCCTCGCGCGCTTATCCCCTGTCCGGGCGCCCCCGGAGCGGCGCGCGCATTTCGCGCCTTCGGCCGAACAAACTGTTCGTTCGTAACCCAATGCACGCGAGGATTCGCCGTGACGCTCAATAACAGCTTCAATGCCCGCCAGACCCTTAAAGTCGGCGACAAGACCTACACCTATTACTCCCTCGTCGAGGCCGAGAAAAACGGCCTGACGGGTGCCTCCAAGCTTCCCTTCTCCATGAAGGTGCTGCTCGAGAACCTGCTCCGCTACGAGGACGGCCGCACGGTCACCAAGGCCGACATCGAGGCCGTGGCCGCATGGCTGAACAACAAGGGCAAGGACGAGAAGGAAATCGCCTATCGTCCCGCCCGCGTGCTGATGCAGGACTTCACCGGCGTTCCCGCCGTGGTCGACCTCGCCGCCATGCGCGACGCCATGAAGAACCTCGGCGGCGACCCGCGCAAGATCAACCCGCTCGTGCCCGTGGATCTGGTCATCGACCACTCGGTGATCGTGGACGAGTTCGGCACCCCGAAGGCCTTCGACCGCAACGTGGAGCTGGAATACCAGCGCAACGGCGAGCGCTACCGCTTCCTCAAGTGGGGCCAGACCGCATTCGAGAACTTCTCGGTCGTTCCCCCCGGCACCGGCATCTGCCACCAGGTGAACCTGGAATTCCTGTCCCAGACCGTGTGGACCCGCAAGGATGTCGCCACGGGTGAGGAAGTGGCCTATCCGGACACCCTCGTCGGCACCGATTCGCACACCACCATGGTCAACGGCCTTGCCGTTCTCGGATGGGGCGTGGGCGGCATCGAGGCCGAGGCCGCCATGCTCGGCCAGCCGGTTTCCATGCTCATCCCCGAAGTCATCGGCTTCAAGCTCACGGGCAAGCTGAAGGAAGGCGTGACCGCGACCGACCTCGTGCTCACCGTCACCCAGATGCTGCGCAAGAAGGGCGTGGTCGGCAAGTTCGTGGAATTCTACGGCCCCGGCCTCACCGACATGTCGGTTGCCGACCGTTCGACCATCGGCAACATGGCTCCCGAATACGGCGCCACCTGCGGCTTCTTCCCCGTCGACCAGAAGACCATCGATTACCTGCGCACCACCAGCCGCACGGATGAGCGCGTGGCTCTCGTCGAGGCTTACGCCAAGGCGCAGGGCATGTGGCTTAACCCCGACATGGCCGACCCGGTCTTCACCGACACCCTCGAGCTCGACCTCGGCGACGTGGTTCCCTCGCTCGCAGGTCCCAAGCGTCCGCAGGACCGCGTGACCCTCGACACCTCCAAGCCCGAATTCCTCGGCGCCATGGAGAAGGAATTCCGCAAGGCCGGCGACATCAGCCAGCGCTTCAAGGTCGAGGATTCCAACTTCGATCTCGGCCACGGCGATGTGGTGATCGCGGCGATCACGTCGTGCACCAACACCTCGAACCCGAGCGTGATGATCGGCGCGGGCCTTCTCGCCCGCAACGCCGTCGCCAAGGGCCTGAAGTCCAAGCCGTGGGTGAAGACCTCGCTCGCGCCCGGATCGCAGATCGTCGAGGAATACTTCAAGAAGGCAGGCCTCCAGGGCGACCTGGATGCGCTGGGCTTCAACCTCGTCGGCTTCGGCTGCACCACCTGCATCGGCAACTCGGGTCCCCTGCCGGAGAATGTGTCGAAGGCGATCAACGACAATGACCTCGTGGCCGTATCGGTGCTCTCGGGCAACCGCAACTTCGAAGGCCGCGTGAACCCGGACGTGCGCGCGAACTACCTCGCCTCGCCTCCGCTGGTGGTGGCCTACGCTCTCGCCGGCTCCATGCTGGTGGACCTCACGAAGGATCCGCTCGGCACGGGTTCGGACGGCAAACCGGTGTACCTCAAGGACATCTGGCCGTCCTCGGCCGAGGTGCAGGAGTTCATCGACCGCACGATCACGAGCGAGCTGTTCAAGACCCGCTATTCCGACGTGTTCGCCGGTGACGCCAACTGGAAGAAGGTGACCTTCGAGCCGGGCCTGACCTACGAGTGGGACATGGGTTCGACCTATGTGCAGAACCCGCCTTACTTCGAGGGCATGACCAAGGAGCCGAAGCCCGTCACGGACATCGTGAACGCGCGCATCCTCGGCCTCTTCCAGGACTCGATCACCACCGACCACATCTCGCCCGCAGGCAACATTCGCGCCGCTTCGCCGGCCGGTGAATACCTACAGTCGCATCAGGTGCGCGTTGCCGACTTCAACCAGTACGGCACCCGTCGCGGCAACCACGAGGTCATGATGCGCGGCACCTTCGCCAATATCCGCATCAAGAACCAGATGGTGAAGGACGATGCTGGCAACGTGGTCGAAGGCGGCTACACCATCCACCAGCCCTCCGGCGAGCGGATGTTCATCTACGATGCCGCCATGCGCTACAAGGACGAGGGCGTTCCGCTCGTCATCCTCGCAGGCAAGGAATACGGCACCGGCTCGTCCCGCGACTGGGCGGCCAAGGGCACGAACCTCCTCGGCGTGCGCGCCGTGATCGCCGAGAGCTTCGAGCGCATCCACCGTTCGAACCTCGTCGGCATGGGCGTTGCGCCTTACGTGTTCCAGGGCGACACCTCCTGGGCGTCGCTTGGCCTGAAGGGCGATGAAACCATCACCCTCAAGGGCCTCGCCGGCGACCTGAAGCCGCGCCAGATCACGGACATGGAAATCACCTACGCCGACGGCTCGGTGAAGCGCGTTCCCGTGCTCTGCCGCATCGATACGCTCGAGGAAGTCGAATACTTCCGCAACGGCGGCATCCTGCACTACGTGCTGCGCCAGCTCGCGGCCTAAGGGCTGCGTAAGCCAATAAACAAAAACGCCCGCTCTTCACATGAGGAGCGGGCGTTTTGCATTCTAAGCCCGGACGAGATGATCTCGCCCGGACTTTTCGTTAAATCACGACGAAGTCTGCGGCGGTGAGACCCTTGTTCTTGCCGACATTGGCAAAGAAATATTGCCCACCCGACTTGTTGGCGTTGGCATCGTACCAAACGTCGCCGGTCAGCTTGTTGTAGCCGATATAGTCGTCCTTATCGGCTGCCTTAGCGCCGACGGTAAAGAACGACTTGCTGAGCGTGCCCGTCTTCTTCAGCGCCTTGAAGATCGCGTTCTCCAGGTAGATCGTATCGTCCTTCGCTACGAAGTCGTAGATCCAGTCCTTGTTGCGCGAGCTGTGCAGGGCTGTGTTGAACACGAAGATGTCGCGCCCCGTGCCGCCATAGAGCTTATCGTTGCCATAGCCGCCATTTATCTTGTCATTGCCGCCATAGGCCTTGATCGTATTGGCGGCGGCATTGCCGGTGATCACGTTGCTCGCGCCATTGCCGGCCAGGCTGATAGCCGAGGAGCCTGAAGCAGTGAGGTTCTCGAGGAAACTCGCCAGGGTATAGCTGATGTAGGTTACGACCGTATCGACGCCCGAGGAATCGATGATGCTGTCGAGCGCGCTGTCCACGTAATAGGTATCGTTGCCGACGCCACCGTTCATCACGTCATTGCCGGTCCCGCCGTCGAGAACATCGTTGCCGGCGTCACCGATCAGCCGGTCGTTGCCTCCGGCGCCTCTAAGCACGTCGTTCCATCTCGTGCCACCATACTGGTCGTTTCCGGCCGTTCCGTTGTAAACCACAGGCCCGCTACGAGGGTCGACGATCTGGCCCCAAACGTTCAAATCGCCGTCGGCTTCCTGGCTTTGCCAAGTGGCCATCAAACGGCCATCGGCCATTGTTGTGAGGCCGCCTTTGAAAGGACCGTTCTTAACCGTAGCGATGATTGTATCGGGACCTGAACGCGTGCCATGGGCATCGAATGTGGTCATTCGAAGGTCCAGTTTTTCTGCGACGCCAGCCGAGTTATCCAAGAATGTAACCGCGAAGCCGCCATCCGCTGTTGCAGCAACGACGGGCAGCATTTGCCGCCCGGCCGTCGTCGTGTTGACGACGAACTCCCCACCAGAGGGTGTACCGTCTTCGTTGAAGATCTGGGCCTTGACGCACATTTCCGAGCCATCGCCGGTCCGATTACCGATATGCTCCCAGACAACGACGAAGCGGCCATCCTTGAGCAGCGTTGCCGAGGGCTGCAGCTTGGCATCTCTGGAACTGGGCACAACGAAATCGTCTACACCTGGAGTCGGTCTGCCTTCGGCGTCGATGATCCGCGCTCTCACGGTATAAGGGGACGCATCATCGGGGCTATTGCTCTCGTCTGCATAAATGATGACCTGGCGCCCATTTTTCAGCCCAAGACTAATGGAGCCCGATTGGTTCCCGGCCGTCGTTCCATTGACGTAAACCTCGTCTCGGATCTTTTCCAAGCTGGCATTGTAGGTCTGCGACTTGATCCCGCGACCGGAGCCATCCCCGTTGAAATAATCCGTATAAGAAATGGCGAATCCCCCATTCGCCAAAGCGGTGACCGAGGGAGCGACCTGATCCATCGCCGCTGGATCTGCAGCGCTGCCATTCACCCGGAAGTCATAATCGACAGGAGTGCCATCCATCTTGAAGACGCGGGCGCGAATGCCGAGGCCCTGCTCTCCGCCTGCTCCGCTGCCATCGGTCCAGGCCACAACGAAGCGCCCATCGTTCAGGACCGCAATCGAAGGGCTGAATTTCGTGCCGCCGGTGGTCGAATTGACAGTGAATTCCCCGCCTTGCTTGGTCCCATCCGCGTTCAGGATCTGACCTCGTATGCTCTCGGTAACCCCGGTTTCTGCACTGCCCTGAATATCCCGCCAGATCACGACTGATGTTCCATTGGGAAGCGTGACAACCTTCGGTATCGTCTGAAAACCGGCACCGGTGGTGTTGATCTGAAACTGGGAACCCCAGAGAACGGGCGTAGCCATGAGCAATTCCTTTTAATACTGATCTCGGGACGATCTCGCTTAGGGGATTCGCCGCGTGCATTGTTTTAATGACGTGATAACGTTCGGTAAACAGTGCTTGGTCTATGCACTCGTTCACAAAGCTGTTTGCGACAATCTGCGCCGCTTCATCTCTGCGTGAGGCTCCGTGAGGACGAGGCTCGACGGTTGAGGCAAGCTCAAAATCTCTGATTTTCGAAGGAAATAAGCGCGCAGCACAGCCTGCACATCCGCGATATGAGCAGCGTCGCGAGACGGATTGAGTTCAGCGGTGGCATTTTCCGCTGAACTCAGCAGACTTCTTCAGAATACGATGAAATCGGCGTGGGTGAGGCCTTTGTTCTTGCCGACATTGGCGAAGACGATCTGACCGCCCGACTTGTTGGCGTTGGCATCGTACCAAACGTCGCCGGTCAGCTTGTTGTAGCCGATATAGTCGTCCTTATCGGCTGCCTTAGCGCCGACGGTAAAGAACGACTTGCTGAGCGTGCCCGTCTTCTTCAGCGCCTTGAAGATCGCGTTCTCCAACTTGATCGTGTCGTCCTTCGTCACCCAGTCGAGGATCAGATCCTTGTTCTTCGAGGCGCTCAGCGCCGTGTTGAACACAAAGATATCTTTGCCCTTGCCACCATACAGCTTGTCGTTGCCAAAGCCGCCATTGATCGTGTTGGCGGCAGCATTGCCCTTGATCACATTGGCGAGCGTGTTGCCGGTCAGGCTGATCGCAGAGGAGCCGGCCGCCGTGAGGTTTTCGACATAATTCGCGAGCGTATAACTGGCATAGGTAACGACATGATCCGCAGTGCCGCCGCTGGAGCTTTCCACCACAACGTCTCGAGAGTTATCAACGTAATACGTGTCATTGCCGGCTCCGCCCTGCATGCGGTCGATGCCTTTGCCGCCATCGATGATGTTTGCGTAGAGATTGCCCGTGATCGTGTTGTTGAGGCTGTTGCCGGTGCCGCGGATGGCGGTGCCGGTCAGGATCAGATGGTGGCCGCCCTTGGTGAGGGCCGCATTGGCATTGGCGGAGATTGTCACGACATCATCGGAGGACAGCTGTAGTGTCCCCAATGCGTTGTACTGGGCCAACGAGAGTGTGAGCTTGTTGTCGATCGCATCCAGCACATCGATGCCTCTTGCCGAGAGAGCCGTCACCTGTTCGGCCGTAAGGCCCCCCAGAACCGTGCTCGTATCTCTCAATGTCAGCCGGTCGACACCCTTGGCTTCTGCCTCAGCAATCTGTGGGTCCGTGAGAGCATTCAGCTCCGCATTGGTGACGGAAAGAGTGACCGCATCCTCCGCGCTCAGCGCCATGGCACCCATGGCATTGTACTGAGCCAGCGACAGAGACAGGACGTTGTCTGTGGCGTTGATGAGGTTCACGCCCCGGGCCGCCAATCCCGCCATGCTGGCAGCACTGAGCGACGACAGTGATTGCCCGGAAGTGCTGAGAGCGACGGTATCGATGCCTTTTCCGGCAACCGCGGCGATCTCGGCATTGCTCAGAGTCGAGAGTTCGAGCGCGCTGAGATCCAGGGTGACGTGATCACCGGCAGTCAGGGCGATCGTGCCCAGCGCCCTGAATTGGTCGAGGGACAGGGTCAGCTTGTCGTCCATGGCATCGAGCGCATCGATACCCTTGTTTCCGAACGCGATCAGGTTCTCGGCGGTGAGGCCCGCAAAGTTCGAGCTGGTATCCATCAAGGTCACGACATCGTCGGCTGCGAAACGGATTCTCGAGTCGGCGAGAGCAAGAGCTATTTCGACATCGAAGACACTTTGTCCCCATATGTTGACTCCACCGATCTTGTTGGTGGTGGAATCGATCACATCCAGGCCTTTGGTCGACAGGATGGGGATGTGCTCTGGAAGGACTCCGATGCCCAACTTTGTGTCGGCTTCCAGTGTTACGAGATCGGCGTCATCGAAACTCAGATTGGCTTCCGGCGCGGTCGCGATGATGGTGGCTATACCGCCAGTTATCCGGAACGTTCCATCAGAAGCGCTAAGGATATCGACTCCCTTGGCCACAAGCTCGACCAGCTGCGGCTTGGTCGTCAGCCCCTCCATGACTGCATCGGTATCGACGAGCGCGACCTTGTCGGCGGCTGTCAGCTTGATGCCGTTCAGTGCATCGAGCTGGGTAAGGGTCAACCGCAGCACATCATCCGTGGCGTCGAAGGAAATGACGCCGCTTGCAGCCATGCCGGCGATCTGAACCGGGCTCAAGGCGCTGATATTCGTCGAAACGTCGACGATGGCAATCTGGGTTCCGGCAGGAGGAGCCTCGGTGAGCGCAAAATACTCGGCAATGGTCAAAGTCATGAGAGCCATCAATTTTCCCCTTAGCGGCTTCAAAGAATTTCTTTTCTGAAACGATATTCCGTAGCGTCGCTTGAAGCCGATATATTATAAATTTCCGTTAGCGCAAAAAACTTATCGTGATCGCAACCGCATCGACCTTGGCTTTGAAGGATAAGCCTTCCTCAATTGAGGACTAAACTTGAGAAGCGTCGATAAACGAACCGGGAAGCGGCGTCTGACCTATGATGCGGCGTGAGTCTTCAAGCCGATTCGTCCGCGACGCACGGGATCGCCGGGCCGCTGCGCACGACGCCCGATGTAGTCTCTGCCGGGATTATTCGTTCGCAGATAGGCGTGCAGCCGCCGCAGAACCTGCGGGTCGTCGGCAATGACCATGAGCACAACCACCATATCGCCTTGGTTGCATTGATCCGGCGTGGGCACTCGCCCGCCTTCGATCCACTCTCTTGCGGTTGCAGGCTCGCAAAGGGCCCAACCGACATAGCCGGCGATGATGCCGGCTCGGATGGCAAACCCATAATGCCCACGCTGAACCTGTCCCGCGATCGACCCTATAAGCCGGTCGGCTCGATAGGAGCCAAAGGGCTGGCGTGCCGCCGCATATCTTGCAGCAAGTCCAAGCGCTGCATTCTGGTCGGGGATCTGCTCTACGGAGATAAGATCCAACACGTTGTTTCCCATAGCCATCATTCCGCCTGGCCTGTTGGCGTGATGCCCCTTGCCTGGAAGTCTCCCGGCATGCGTCGTTTTGGCTCGTGATCCATGTCCCTCTTTTTGCTTAAAGAACCTGCGCTTGGCTAGGCCCTGTTTCGCGTCCGTTAACGGCTCGTTAACCATGATCCTGCGAAGCTCTTTTCATTGCCTCTCAAGCCTTTGCCGAAACCATGAGCGACCTTCTCGTCAGTATCCGCCACGCCAAGCCGGACGATGCTCCGGCCCTCTCGAAGGTGTTCGACGCCGCCTGGCGCGAAGCCTATCTCGGCATAATTCCCGGCATAACGCTCGACAAGATGTTCGCCCGGCGTGGCGAGCACTGGTGGCGCTCCACGGTCACCCGGGGACGTCCGTTGGTGGTGCTCGATATCGGACAGGGCATCGCGGGTTACGCTTCTTACGGCCGTTGCCGGGACCGGTCGCTGCCGGCAGACGGGGAGATCGACGAGATCTATCTCCTGCCCGAATACCAGGGCATCGGGCTCGGCCGACGCCTGTTCAAGGCCGTTCTGAACGACCTGCGCCATGCGGACATGTCGCGTGTGGCGGTGTGGGCGCTCGCGGAGAACGAGCGGGCCTGCGCCTTCTACGAGGGGCTCGGCGGACGCAGCGTCGCCCATGTGCAGGAGCGCATCGGCGGCACTCCTCTGGCTAAAGTGGCCTATCTCTTTCGCTGAAAACCGCTTTTTGGTTCTTGTTGCGCGAGCTCTCTCCGGCTAGGAAGCGCCAAAGCCTCCAGGAGCCTCCCAAGGCCCGAGGGCTTCATTTTGCTGCATTGGTGGGTGAAACAGAACCGTCTTCACCCAGCCAATGCCTCAAGCCTTGTTCCGGAGAACAGTTCTATGCGCCTTGATGCGATCCCGATTGGAAAGAACCCGCCTGAGGACGTGAACGTCGTCATCGAAGTGCCGCTCGGCGGCGAGCCCATCAAATACGAGATGGACAAGGAGTCGGGTGCCCTCTTCGTCGACCGCTTCCTGTACACCGCCATGCGTTACCCCGGAAACTACGGCTTCATCCCCCACACCCTGTCGGGCGACGGCGACCCATGCGACGTGCTGGTTGCCAACACCCGCGCCATCGCGCCCGGCGCCGTCATGAACGTGCGTCCCGTCGGCGTTCTCGTGATGGAGGATGATGGCGGCCAGGATGAGAAGATCATTGCTGTTCCGTCCAGCAAGCTCACCCAGCGCTATGACCGGGTGCAGAACTACAAGGACCTGCCCGAGATCACCTTGAAGCAGATCGAGCATTTCTTCGAGCACTACAAGGATCTGGAACCCGGCAAGTGGGCCAAGATCATCCGCTGGGGCGATGCTGCGGAAGCACGCCGCCTCATCATGGAGGCCGTCGAGCGCGCCAAGAAGTAAGCGCCGTACCAATAGAATAGGCTGGAGTTTCCTCCAGCCCTTCATAGTCGAAGGCCCGGCACAGATGTGAGCCGGGCCTTTTCTTTTGGGACTTCCTTAGAAGATGATGAAGTCTTTGTAGGTCAAAGCCAGATTCTTGGTGATGCTCGCGAACTGGATTGCAGCGGCCTTGCCCGAACCATCCGGATCGTAGAAGAGCGCGCCCTGCGACTTGAGATAGAGGATACGGTCGTCTGATTGCTTGAAGGCATTGCCTACGACGAACGCACCGCTCTTCAAAGTGCCCTTGGAGATCTTGAAGGCTGCGGAGGACAATTTGATCGTGTCGTAGCGTGGATTGAAATCGGCGATGTTGTCCAGATTTGTCCTCACATTGGGACGCACATCAAAAATGAACGTATCGTACCCGGCCCCGCCGTACAGCGCATCCTTACCGTTGCCGCCGTAGAGCAGATCGTTGCCGTCACCACCAAACAGCGTGTCGTTGCCGTTACCGCCATAGAGCGTATCGTTCCCTGTGCCGATCAGCCCAGCACCGCTGCTTCCATCGCCGCCCAGGACATAATCGTTGCCGTCATCGCCGTAGAGCATGTCGTTGCCTTTGCGGCCAAAAACACTGTCATTGCCGCCACGGCCATAGACGCGATCGTTGCCATATTCGCCAACGACCTGCTGGCTGGCATTCGTCCCATAGCGAACGACATTTGCGGTCTCGGTCATGTCATTGATGAGATTGAGCACAAAATCCCGCGTGGCGGTGCCCACCATGGCGCCATCGTTGAGATTCTTGATGCCGTCGGTCACTGTGATCTTGAGCGTGAAGGCGAATGAAACGCCGCTCGTGAGAGACTCGAAATTCAGCTTTCCGTCTTCCTTGACGCGGATGGTGCGACCGTCTTCATCGAGCTTGAAGTACGGGTTATCCTGTAAGGTATAGGTCAGCGCATCGCCATCGGCGTCCGTCGCGGCTAGCGTTGCGACCGCCGTATCCTTGGTTGCATTCTCCTTGACGCCACTGCTGTTGACCCAACTGTTCGATGCCATCGACAGGCTCAGATTGGTCGGAACGGCGGAATTGGTGAGCGCGTAGAGAACATCGTCGGTCGTGGCGTCGGTGGCGCCGGTGAATTTGAGCACACGGATGCCCTTGAGCATGTCGGTGCCACCCGCTCCTTCGATGGTATGGGTCGCGTCATCCGGATCCGGAATCTTGTGCGTGACCGTGTAGCTGGTGTCCTCGTCGCCGGTCGTCACGCTGATGGTGTAACTGTCCCTGGAGCCCGAGAATACGGCCATGTCGTTGCCGGCGCCGCCTTCCAGGATGTCGCTGCCATCGCCGCCCCAGAGAGTGTCGTTGCCGTTGCCGCCGATCAGCTTGTCGAGGCCGATGCCGCCGATGAGGCTGTCGGCGCCTTCGCCGCCGTCCAGGGTGTCGTTGCCTTCACGGCCATCGAGAACGTCAGCGCCGCTCCAGCCATGCAGCTTGTTGTTGCCATTGCTGCCGCTGATCGTATCGGCATTGCTGCCGCCTTGGACGTTTTCAATGTTCTTCAGGACATCCATACCCGAGCCTGAAGTGTTTTGGGGTCCAGTTTCGTTCAGATCGACCTTGACTGCATTCGAACCAAAATAGGTGACGGTGTCTTCGCCGTCGCCGCCATCGAGCGTGTCGTTGCCCTGGCCGCCATCGAGTGTGTCGGCGCCAAGGCCGCCCTCGAGAAGGTTGTCGGCAGCGCTGCCTGTGATGGAATCGTTGTGCTGACCGCCGACGATGTTTTCGATGTTGGTCAGCGTGTCGCTGTTATGTCCGCCGCCGATGTTTTGCTGGGTCGTGGTTCTCAGATCCACGGTAATGTCGCTGGTGGCATCGGAATAATCGACCGTATCGACACCGGCGCCGCCATCGATGGTGTCGTTGCCCGCGCCGCCGGAGAAGGTTTCCGACCCGGAGCTGCCATAGGCCTTGTCGTTGCCGCTGCCGAGCACGATCTTGCCGATCACGCTGCCGCCGGCGCCATCATAGATGTCGTCGCCCGCACCAAGGTCGATGGCGACGCCTCCGGGTGTGGTGGTGCGGATGATGCCGGTATTCACAACCCGGTCATTGCCGCCGCCGCCGATCACGGCCTTGCCCGTGGTGCTGATCATGCCGGAGTTGTAGACCTCAAGACGGCCGGTGCCGGACATCTTGATGCCCGTCTCGCCCATGATCGAGCCCTGGTTCATCACCTGGCCTTCACCGCCCGCAGAGAAGTTGATGCCGGCACCCGTGCCGCCCCAGATCAGGCCGCCCGTGTTGAAGACCTTGTTTGCATTGGCCGTTGTGCCCGTCGACGTGAACTCGATGGCGTCATTCTCACCGCGAATCGTGCTGCCGGGAAGGATGTTGATGTCCTGAATGCCCGAAGCATGGATCGCATCCTGCCCTGCGGTAAGATTCGTGACCGACACGCCGAAATACGTGATGTCGTTGGTGGTGAGGTTGACTTGTCCGGCCGGGGGAGGGCTCGACGGATCGTAGAACACGGGCATCGCGATATTCCGGAATCATATGAAAGGGACGGTATTTGATATGTTATTTCATATGATAGCGGAAGGGCCTCTGCTGCATATTTTCGCCACACCTTTGCAAATTTGCGGTGGCTGGCCTGCTGAGATCCAGGTCTCGTAAGAAGAAACTGTCGCTTCCCGACCTGGGAAGACAGTTAATGGGGCATGAAGGGTGAGCTTCCGCTAAGGCCTGCCGTAAGGATTCGGTCCGCGCGAACCTGATCCTCTTCTCAAAGAGCTTCGCCTTTCAGAAGCCGTGGCGCTTCGGGACGGCTCAAGCCCGCCGCCTCGCGGATGAAGAAGCGCTTCAGGCCCGGCATCCGGTCGACCAGTCCCAGGCCGAAATCGCGGATCAGGCGAACCGGCAGGACATCGTTCGAGAATAGCCGGTTCAACCCATCCGTGACGATCCCCATGGCGGTGATGTCCGCCCGGCGGGCGTGCTCGTATTGCATGAGCACATCGGCGCCGCCGGGATCCTGACCCAGGCGCATGGCATCGGTGATGATCTCCGCCAGGACCGCCACGTCGTGCAGGCCGAGATTGAGCCCTTGGCCCGCAATGGGATGGATGAGATGCGCCGCGTCGCCCAGCAGGGCCAGGCGCTCGGCCACGAAGGAGCGCGCCACGCCGAAAGCGAGCGGATAGGCCTGCGGCTTGGTCTCGAAGGCGATCTTGCCGAGCTGGAGACCGAAACGCTTTTCGAGTTCCGTCAGAAGATCCTCCGGATGGGATTCAAGCAATGCGGGCACGTTCGCGCTGCGCTCGCTCCAGACGATGGAGGAACGGTGCTGAACAGTGCCGTCGGGACGGACCTCGGCCTTCAGGGGCAGGATGGCGAAGGGGCCGGCCGGCAGGAAATGCTCCACCGCCCTACCCTCGTGATCGCGCTCGTGGGAGATCGTCGCGACGATGCCGGACTGATGATAGGGCCAGAAGATCCAGCCTATTCCCGCCTGTTCGCGCAGGCGCGAGCGCGCGCCATCGGCGGCCACGAGCAGAGCGGCGGAAATCGTCTCGCCGCCCGTCATCACCACATCGGTGCGCGAGCCTTGCACGGAGAAGCCCTTCACCCCCTCCGGCCTCAAGGTCACGCCGGCATCCTTGCATGCCTCGAGCAGAAGCGCTGTCAGATCGCCGGCCGTCACCATATGGGCAAAGACTTCGCCCTCCACGGCCCCCTCGAAGGTGAGATAAGTGGGGCGCACGGGATCCTGCAGGCTCGAATCGGTGATCACCATGTCGAGTATGGGCTGGGCCTTGTCGGCGACCCGGTCCCAGATGCCGAGCGCCTGGAACATCCGCTTGGCGGCAGCAGCGATGGCATAGGAGCGCCGGTCGCCATGGGGATCGCGGGTGAGCGCCGGATCGCACATCACCACGTCGACGCCGTCCGCCAGCGCGCGCTTGAGGGCAAGCGACAGGGACAGGCCGGCCAATCCGCCGCCTGCAATCACGATGCGCGACCGCTCCATGCCTGCTGCACCCATCATCGTCTCCCTAAGGCCAACTTGGAGGCCAACTTGATCGAACCCTATACGTTGGGTTTCAGCGATCCATTGACCAGCGTCAAGCTTGACGTTCGTGCGCCGCTCGCCGATGGATGACGCTTCTTTTGATGAGGATGACCGATCCATGTCCCGCGCCGTGACAGACCTGCTTTCCATTCTCGACCTCGAACAGCTCGAGGTGAACCTGTTTCGCGGCCAGAGCCCGAAGAGCGGCTGGCAACGGGTCTTCGGCGGACAGGTGATCGGCCAGTCGCTGGTCGCCGCCACCCGCACGGTGGACGGACGCCATCCCCACTCGCTCCATTGCTATTTCATGCTGCCGGGCGATCCCAAGATCCCGATCATCTACGACGTGGACCGCATCCGCGACGGCAAGAGCTTCGCGACCCGCCGCGTGGTGGCGACCCAGCACGGCCAGGCGATCTTCGCCATGTCGGCCTCGTTCCAGGTGGATGAAGGCGGCTTCGAGCATCAGGCCGAGATGCCGAAGGTGCCGGGCCCCGATGAGCTTCCCTCCGAGGAAGAGGTGAAGGGCGGCCTGCTGCTCAAGATGCCGGAGCCCATGCGCACCTATTACGAGCGCGAGCGCCCGCTGGAGATTCGCCCCGTGGAGCTTACCCGCTACACCTCGCGCGATCCAGGCGAGCCGCGTTTCCATGTGTGGATCAAGACCACGGGCAGCCTGCCCGACGATCCGGCGATCCACCAATCCGTCCTCGCCTACGCCTCCGACATGACGCTCCTCGACACGTCGCTCATTCCCCATGGCCGCACCGTCTTCGATCCGACCATCCAGGGAGCGAGCCTCGACCACGCCATGTGGTTCCACCGTCCCTTCCGCGCCGATGAATGGCTGCTCTACGCACAGGACACGCCCAACGCTTCGAGCGCCCGTGGCTTCTCCCGCGGCCTGATCTTCAGGCAGGACGGCACGCTCGTTGCCTCGGTCGCCCAGGAAGGCTTGATCCGCGACCGTTCTGCCTAGGAAGGCAGCTGCTTAAAAATTAATCAAACAGGACGTTTTCTGGCCAACCCACCCCTGCCTATGAAAGAGGCAGGGGTGTTGCCTCCTGCTTAGACAGGCTTGGCACGTTCCTTGCATATCCCCTTCCCGACACCGCCCGAGCAGGCGGGTTCAGTTGGAAACCATGGCCCGAAGGTTCGGGTCAGCGTCTCAAAGGGGGCAAGACCCATGAAAATCGTGATGGCGGTCATCAAGCCGTTCAAGCTGGAGGAGGTGCGTGACGCGCTCACCGCTCTGGGCGTGCACGGCCTCACCGTGACCGAGGTGAAGGGATACGGCCGGCAGAAGGGCCATACGGAAATCTATCGTGGCGCCGAATACGCCGTGAGCTTCCTGCCGAAGCTCAAGATCGAGGTCGCCGTAGCGTCCGACCTTGTGCCGAAGGTGATCGACGCGATCACGGCCGCTGCCCGCACGGGCCAGATCGGCGACGGCAAGATCTTCGTCACCTCGCTCGAGAAAGCGGTCCGCATCCGCACGGGCGAGACCGATTCCGACGCCCTTTAATCCTTCTCACTGGTTTTCCGGAGTTCCGATCCGATGAAGTTCCGTTCCATCTTTCCCGCGCTCGGCGCGCTCGCTGTGAGCCTTGCGGCTCTTGAACCCGCTTTGGCGCAAGACGCCGCCCCCACCGTCAACAAGGGTGACACCACCTGGATGCTCATCTCGACGATCCTCGTGATCCTCATGACGATTCCGGGCCTCGCGCTGTTCTATGGCGGCCTCGTGCGCACCAAGAACATGCTCTCCGTTCTCATGCAGGTCTTCGCGGTATTCTCCCTCGTCGCCATCCTCTGGGTGTTCTACGGCTACTCGCTCGCTTTCACCTCCGGCGGCGAAGGCACGCTCGGCGCCATCATCGGCGGCTTCTCGAAGGTGTTCCTGGCCGGCGTGACCGGTGAAACCACCGCCGACACCTTCACCAAAGGCGTCGCGATTCCGGAATTCACCTTCGTTGCCTTCCAGCTGACCTTCGCGTGCATCACGCCCGCCCTGATCGTCGGCGCCTTCGCCGAACGCATCAAGTTCTCGGCCGTGATGCTCTTCACCGCCCTGTGGTTCACCTTCATCTATCTGCCGATCGCGCACATGGTGTGGTTCTCCGAGGGCTATCTCTTCGGCCTCGGCGCTCTCGACTTCGCGGGCGGCACGGTGGTGCACATCAACTCGGGCGTTGCCGGCCTCGTCGGCGCTCTCCTTGTCGGCAAGCGCATCGGCTATGGCCGCGACCTGATGGCGCCGCACTCGCTCACCCTCACCTTCGTCGGCGCCTGCCTTCTGTGGGTGGGTTGGTTCGGCTTCAATGCCGGCTCGAACTTAGAGGCCACGGGCGGTGCCGCTCTCGCGCTCTTGAACACCATCCTCGCTCCGGCCGCTGCCGGCCTTGCCTGGATGGGCGTCGAAGCCATCGGCAAGGGCAAGGCCTCGCTGCTCGGCATCGCATCGGGCGCCGTTGCAGGCCTCGTCGCCATCACGCCGGCTGCCGGTCTTTCCGGCCCGATGGGCTCCATCGTGCTCGGCCTCGTGGCCGGTGCGGCCTGCTACTTCGCGGTGACTTCGCTCAAGAATGCTCTCGGCTATGACGACGCGCTCGACGTGTTCGGCATCCACGGCATCGGCGGCATCATCGGCGCCATCGGCACGGGCATCGTGGCCGCTCCCTCGCTCGGCGGCTACGGCGTCGGCGAGTACAGCATCGGCGGCCAGGTGTGGACGCAGATCATCGCCGTCGTCATCACCCTGGTGTGGACCGGCATCGGCTCCGTGGTGCTCTTCAAGATCGTCGACCTGATCACGGGCCTGCGCGTCACCCAGGATGCCGAGCGCGAAGGTCTCGACCTCGCAGCCCACGGCGAGCGCGCCTACAACTACTAAGCCAAATAAAATCGCATCGGGCGAAATGCCCGATGCGCAACGAAGCCTTCCAGAGGCTCAAAAAGGAAAAGCCCCGACCGCAAGGCCGGGGCTTTTCTTATGATCATTCAAATCGCGTCATCCCGGACGAAGCATAGCGAAGATCCGGGATCGTCTTCAGGAGAAGGCGCCATTCTTGTCATGCGATCCCGGGTTCTGCTGACGCAGCCCCGGGATGACGCTTGCGAAAGATCACCCGTTCTTGATCAGCTGCTGAAGCTTCTTGCGTCTGATCTCGGCCGTCTCCTGGAAATTCGACGTGCCGTAGAAGTCGCCCTTGCTGTCCATCAGGAAGATCGTGGCCGAGTGATCCATGGTGTAGCCGCTGTCGGTGGGCACCTTGCGGTAATAGATCTTGTAGGCCTTCGCCACCGCTGCGATTTCCTCGTTCGTGCCCGTCAAACCGACGATGCGCGGATCGAAGGATGACAGATAGGTCTTCATCAGCTCCGGCGTATCCTGTTCGGGATCGACGCTGATGAACGCCACACGCAGCTTGTCCGAATCCTTCCCTAACGATTCCAGATCCTGCGTGAGATCGTAGAGCGTGGTCGGGCACACTTCCGGGCAATGGGTGAAGCCAAAGAACACGGCGAAGGGCTTGCCCTTCAAATCAGCATCGGTGAACGGCTTGCCTTCGTGCGATGTCAGGCGGAACGGCCCACCGATCGGCACCTTTCCGAGAGCTTGCTGCGTCGCGGGCTGGAAGATGAACAAAGCCGTGGTGAGCAGAATGCCGAGTCCTGCGAGAAACACCACGAGCGGAATGAGAAGCGAGCGTTTGAAGGCCATCCGTTCTCTCCCTTAATGCTTGTGCTCGGCGGCGGCAGGAGCGCCGCCCATGCCGCGCACGGTGTATTCCACATTCACCGTTCCGGCCTTCTCGAACACGAGCGTGCCCTTCACGCTCTGGCCTTCGGCGAGCGGCGTCTTCAGATCCATGAACATGAGATGATAGCTGCCGGGCTTCAGTTCCACAGTGGCTCCGGGCTTGATCTCGAGCCCGCCCGCAACCTGCTTCATGCGCATGACGTCGTTTTCCAACTTCATCTCATGCACCTCGACGCGCGATGCATTGGGGAACGAGCCGCCGATCAGGCGATCCGTCTCCGTTCCGGTGTTGGTGATGCGCACATAGCCGCCGCCCACTTTCGCACCGGCAGGCGTGGCGCGCGACCAGGGCTGCTCGATGGTGAGCGCACCGATCTTCTGCGCGGCTGGCGCGGCATTCGCAGCGGCTGCGATCTTCACGCCCGGCGCGGGCATGGCGAGCTTGTGCGGATCCTCTCCGGCGGCGGGAACCTGCACCCATTCCTCGGTGCCTTTTTCGCATTCCTGCACCACGGGGAAATACACCGTCGCGCCGGGCTGAAACGCATCGGTGAAGCGCGCCTGGAACACGAACTCGTCATAGAAGGCATCGTCGAGCGAACCGGTCCAGACGATGTCGGTGATCCCTTCGGAGACGGTTTCTCCATGCACCTGATAGGCGCGCACGTAAGCGCCTTTCGTGGTCTCGAGCTTCCAGCCTGCTTTCGGCATCGGCTTCACCGCGACGACGCCCTCGGGAATGCGCACGCGCACTTTCAGCGTCGGCTGTCCGTCACAGCCGTGAGGAATGCGCAAGATGGCCTTGTAGGTGGAGTTCGGAGTGGCCTGCGCCGTCTCGAACGAGACATGGGCGAAAGCAGGCGCGGAAATGGCGGTGAAAGCGGCTGCGACCAGCGCACCGCGGATACGAGACGACAACATGAGACATGTCCTGTGAGAATTCGGGTGATCGACGAGAAGCAATCAGCCGAGGCGCGGCGGGGCGCGCGATCCGACAGGAAGAATGGTCGAGGTAACGGGTGAATGCGAAGAGACGACAGGCCCGTGCGCAATGAGCACGACGGCAAGCGGCTGTTCCAGGGAAACAGCTTCGGAAAGCGGACCGCCCGTTCCTGCATGATGGCAGCTGAGGATGCAGCACAGCCCGTCATGGGCCTTGGCCGGATCGTGATCGGGCCGGGCCTGTCCGTCTTGAAGGCAGAGGATGCCCTGGGGCCCGGCTGCTTCAGCCGCATGGGCCGCGCCGCTCAAGGAAACCAGGACCGTCTGCAGCACGAGCGCATAGGCCACCAGCGCCGCGAGAGCGGCGCGCTTCCAGCCGGAAATGGTGTCCTTGCGCGTCATGGCCGGGACACTCCTCCTTCCGGACCTTCGCGTCAACTGCGCAGAAGCCCCGACACGGTTAATAGCCCCTTAACCCGCCCCCTCTAAACTCCCGGCATGTTCGTCTGTCTTTATCCGTTTTTCAGAGTGGTTTGATGCGTTCGGCCCGCCGTTCCTCCTCTTCCGCCTATGACGGCCTTTTCAGCGCGTTGCGGGCTTTTATCGCCCGCCGGACGCAGGAATTGACCGGCCTGTGCCTCGTTGCCGCCGCCGGTGCGGTGGCGGTGGCGCTCGCCACCTGGTCGGTTGATGATCCGAGCCTCAACAACGCCACCGATATTCCCGTCCGCAACATGCTCGGCTGGCCCGGCGCCATCGTGGCGGACCTTCTGATGCAGCTTCTGGGCCTTGGCGCCATCGCGGCGGTGCTGCCTCTGGCGCTGTGGGGCTGGCGCCTCATGAAATCGGGTGAGCTCGGCCGCCTGCAGCTGCGATTCGTCCTCTGGGTCATGGGGGCGAGCGCGGCCACCGCGCTTGCGAGCGCCATGCCCGCCACCGATCGCTGGCCGCTCCCGACAGGCCTCGGCGGCGTCGCGGGAGATGCGATTCTCACCGGTGCCAAGGCCGTCACCGGCCTCTCCAGCGGCTCGGCCAGCGCCGTTCTCGGCTTCCTCTTCGCGGGCATCGCGATCCTGTGCCTAACCGCCGCCTGCGGCATCAGCCCCAACGAGGACCATCACTACGACGAGCCGGAGGAGGAAGAGCGTCCCCGTCCGGCAAAGCGCCGCCAGATCGCCGATCTGGACGATCCCGACGATGGCAGCCACGACGAGCCCGGCTGGGGCATCGTATCCCTGGGGGCCCTCGCCCATGGGGCGATGAGTCTTCGCGCCGCCGCGCGCCGCTGGAGCGAGCGCCGTCATGCGCCCGTCGAGGACGAGGAATACGAAGCCGCCCCCGCTCCTCGCCGCTCGGGCCGCGACGGAGCGGTGCGCCGCGAGCCCGTACTCGACGCGCCTTCGGCCCGTCCGTCGCGGACCGCGCCCGCTCCGGCCTATGACGACGAAGACGATGCTTATGACGATGAGCCCGTGCCGCAGGCCGTGCCCCGTGCCGCCATGCGGCCGGAGCCTGTCTCGGCCCGCGTCGGGCCCGTGCCCACGGCGCCGAAGCCCGGCAAGCGCATGGCCCGCGAGGCACAGCCCTCGCTGCTCGACGAAGAGAATTATCAGCTGCCGCAGCTGAGCCTGCTGGCCGAGCCGAAGAAATCATCCGCGCCGCTCATCTCGGCGGAAGCACTGGAGCAGAACGCCAATCTGCTCGAAGGCACATTGGAGGATTTCGGCGTGCGCGGTGCGATCACCAAGGTGAGCCCCGGCCCTGTAGTGACGTTGTATGAGCTGGAGCCTGCGCCTGGAACGAAGTCGTCGCGGGTGATCTCGCTGGCGGACGACATCGCCCGCTCGATGAGCGCGGTCTCGGCCCGCGTCGCCGTGGTCCAGGGTCGCAACGCCATCGGCATCGAGCTGCCCAACCACAAGCGCGAGACCGTCTACCTGCGCGAGTCGCCGGCACCACCGGCTCGGGCAAGTCGGTGGCGATCAACACCATGATCCTGTCCCTGGTCTACCGCATGACCCCGGCCGAGTGCCGCCTGATCATGGTCGACCCGAAGATGCTCGAGCTCTCGGTCTATGACGGCATCCCGCATCTGCTCACCCCGGTCGTCACCGACCCGAAGAAGGCGGTGATCGCCTTGAAATGGGCGGTGCGCGAGATGGAGGACCGCTATCGCAAGATGTCCAAGCTCGGGGTGCGCAACATCGACGGCTTCAACGCCCGCGTCTCCGAGGCCAAGGCCAGGGGCGAGACCATCACCCGCACGGTGCAGACCGGCTTCGACCGCGAGACCGGCGAGGCGGTGTACGAGGACGAGGTGATGGATCTCGAGCCGTTGCCTTACATCGTGGTGATCGTCGACGAGATGGCTGACCTGATGATGGTGGCGGGCAAGGAGATCGAAGGGGCGATCCAGCGTCTGGCGCAGATGGCCAGAGCGGCGGGCATCCATGTGATCCTGGCGACGCAACGCCCAAGCGTGGACGTGATCACCGGCACGATCAAGGCGAACTTCCCGACCCGCATCTCGTTCCAGGTGACCTCGAAGATCGACTCTCGCACCATTCTCGGCGAGATGGGAGCGGAGCAGCTTCTGGGCCAGGGCGACATGCTGTACATGGCCGGCGGCGGGCGGATCACGCGCGTGCACGGGCCGTTCTGCTCGGACGAGGAAGTGGAGCATGTGGTGGCGCATCTGAAGCGCCAGGGCCGTCCGCAATATCTTGAGGCGGTGACCGCCGACGAGGAGGAGGCGGCCCCCGACACGGCGGTGTTCGACCAGGGCGAGTTCGGGGCTCCGGGCGGAGATTTGTACGACCA